>NZ_LFCT01000037.1 GCF_008692605.1 Sphingobium estronivorans | reverse complement strand
GCCAAATGTTCTGACGACGGACAGTCTGGTGCAAGGCGGCTTACGGACACGATGCTCGCGACCGATGTCTCGACGACCCGCCTATGCTGGTGGAATGTCGGGGCGGGCAGGGTCCGCCAGTAGCTTAGTGATCCGACGAGATGCAGCGACTGCGCCGCGATCTCGCCCTCGAGGGCAAAGTTACGCATGGGTTTCTCCCCACGTTCGCCGACGACTTAGCCGGCTGCGGTTTCTGGATGAGAATGTCATCCGGAAAGCGGGAACGTAAGAAGAACGGATTTGGATTCAGGTGACCCAAAATTATTTTTAAGTGACGGGAACCTTTTGAGGCGTCGTCGCCAACTTATGCGATCCATATCACAATATTATTGCATTTTAAGTAGTTACGGCTCGAACATCAGTCCGAGCCGTAACCTATCGACATCTTATGCCGGGTCTCGTCGACAACTTATGCCGGACGCGACAATGTCCGAAAACGCTCCGCTGCGGCGCAGGCCAACTGGTCGGCGCGTTCATTTTCCGGGTGGCCGGCATGGCCCTTCACCCATTGCCATCTCACCGTGTGGCGGGCTGCGGCCTTCACCAGCAACTGCCAGATTTCGGCATTTTTGACCGGCTTCCTGTCTGCCGTCTTCCAGCCGTTCTTCTGCCAGCCGAACACCCATTTGGTGATGCCGTCCATCACATATTTGCTGTCGGTATAGAGCGTCACCTGACAGGGACGTTTCAGGGTTTCCAGCGCCTGCACCGCCGCCATCATTTCCATGCGGTTGTTGGTGGTCTGCGCCTCCCCGCCGGAGATTTCCTTCTCCGTGGTCCCAAAGCGCAGCACCGCGCCCCAGCCGCCGGGGCCGGGATTGCCCTTACACGCGCCGTCGGTAAAGATGTCGACTTGCGGCAGGTCGCTCATGCGCCGAGCAGGTCCGCCGGATCGGCGCTGGCGTAGAAATCGAGGCGGCGCAGATAGGCCAGCGGGTCCTTGCGCGTCACCATCGCATCGGCGGGCGTGTTGATCCAGTCATAGGCCCGCGTCAGCAGGAACCGCAGCGCGGCGCCCCGGCAGAGGATCGGGAAAGCCGCCCGCTCTGCGTCGGAGAGGCCGTGGGTGGCGGTATAGCCCGCGCACAGGGCTGCGGCGCGTTCGCCATACCATGTTGCGCCGTCATTGCTAAAGCACCATGCGCTGTGTGTGACGGCAAGGTCATAGGCGCGGATATCGGTGCAGCTGAAGTAAAAGTCGATGAGGCCCGTCACCTCATCGCCCAGCATCAGCACATTGTCGGGAAAGAGGTCGGCATGGATCACCGAGCGCGGCAGGTCAGCGGGCCAGTGGGCGTCGAGGAAGGCGAGTTCCTGCGTTACCCGAGCGCCAAGCCCCGGTGCGATCCGGTCGAAATCCTCGCCGCATTTCGCCGCGAGGTCGTGCCAGCCGGGGAGGTCGAGCGCGTTCCGGCGCTCAGCGGGGAAGCCTTCGGCGGCGCGGTGCATTTCGCCCAGCGCCGCGCCGGCCGCGCGGGCCTGGCCCACAGTCGGCTCGGTCAGGGAAATGCCGGTGAGGAACTCGATCAGGCAGGCGGGGCGCCCAGCGAGCTGCTGGAGCCGCCGTCCCTCACGATCCGCGATGAAACGCGGGACGAGGCAACCGCGCGCGCCGAGATGATCGAGCAGGTCCATGAAGAAGGGGAGGTCCGCTTCATCCACCCGCTTTTCATAAAGCGTCAGGATATAGCGGTGGCCGTTGCCGTCGTGGCCGGTGGTTTCGAGCAGGTAGTTGCTGTTCTCCACCCCTTCCGCAATGCCCTTGGCGGAGACGAGGCGTCCGGCGTCGTAGCGGGTGAGGAAAGCGTCGATCTCTTCGGCGGGAACCTGGGTATAGACGGCCATGGACTTACGCCGCCTCCAGTCCGCGGGGGAGTTTGAAGGCAATGCTTTCGCGGGCGGTTTCCACCTGCTCCTCCGTCACCGCAAAGCGTTCGCCGATCCGGTCCACCACTTCGCGCACCAGAACTTCGGGTGCGGAAGCGCCGGCGGTGAGGCCCAATGTGCGGACCCCGTTCAGCCAGGCGAAGTCAATATCGTCAGCGCGCCCGATCAGGCGGGCGGGGGTGCCTTCCCGTTCGGCCACCTCGACCAATCGCACCGAATTGGAGCTGTTGGGCGCGCCGATCACATAGAGCGCGTCGCAATGGGCGGCGATCGCCTTGACCGCTGCCTGCCGGTTGGAGGTGGCGTAGCAGATGTCCTCCCCCCTGGGCGCGTGGATCGCGGGGAAGCGGCGCTGGAGCGTTGCCCTGATCGCGGCGGTGTCATCGACGGAGAGCGTCGTCTGCGTCAGGAAGGCGAGATTGTCCGGATCGGCGGGCGTGAATGCCTCGGCATCCTCGACCGTTTCGATCAGGGTCATGTGGCCCGCATCCACCTGTCCGAAGGTGCCGATGACTTCGGGATGGCCCTTATGCCCGATGAACAGGATATGGCGTCCGGCGTCCACCTGCCGTTCGGCATGGCGATGAACCTTGCTCACCAGTGGGCAGGTCGCGTCGAGATAGTCGAGGCCGCGTTCCTCCGCCTTCGCCGGCACCGCCTTGGGCACGCCATGGGCGGAAAAGACCACCGGCAGGCCATCGGGCACCTGATCCAGTTCCTCCACGAAGATCGCGCCCTTGGCCTTCAGGCTGTCGACCACATATTTGTTATGGACGATTTCATGCCGGACATAGACCGGCGCGCCATATTTTTCGATCGCCCGCTCGACGATGGTGATGGCGCGGTCGACACCTGCGCAAAAGCCGCGCGGGGCGGCAATCAGGAGCTTCAGGGGCGGTAGCGCAGTCATGGGTTGCCGCTTAGGCGAATGTGGCTTCATATGAAAGCCGCTTCCTTTATGGTGCGCCAGTTTCGGTTGCGCGGTGAGCAGCCTATGGATAAGAAGCCCAACGCCTGTTCCCAAGGGATTGCCTGTGACCTTTTCTCGAATTGCGCTGACCGGAATGCTCGCCCTGGCCCTCGCGGGCTGTTCGCGGCGGGGTGAAATCGACCCGACCGGCGGCATCGTTGCCGTGCGTTCGGCCTGCCCGGTGGCGGCGATCCCGGCCCAGACCGGCGATGTCACCCTGTTCAATCCGGCGGGCAGCACGGACGCCCGGGCCATCGACGTGGTGGCGAACATCACCGACTTGCGTTCCACCTGCGCGGATGGCGAACAGCTTTATACCGAAGCGTCCTTCACCGTGAACGCCCGCCGCAGCGACGCGGGGGCGGCGCGGCAGGTGACGCTGCCTTATTATTCCGCCGTGGTGCGCGGCGGCAATGCCGTGGTCGCCAAGCGGATCGGCCAGGTCGTGCTGGACTTTCCCGCCGGGCAGTATCGCGCCACCGCGACCGCCAAGGCAGGGTCCTATGTCAGCAAGGCGGCGGCCACGCTGCCCGACGATATCCAGCGCAAGATCACGGAAAAGCGCAAGGCGGGCGATGCCGACGCGGCGATCGATCCCTTCGCGCAGCCGGACGTCAAGGCGGCCCTGCAACGAACCAGCTTCGAGTTGCTCGTGGGTTTCAACCTGACCCAGGATCAGCTCCGTTACAACGCTACCCGCTAAGCCCATTTTCCCGTTCGGGCTGAGCCAGGCCGAGGCCCCGGTACTTTTGCAGAAAGGACGGCCCTTCGACTTCGCTCAGGGCGAACGGAGTTGAAGGAAAGTTCGTCCCTTGTCCCTGTATAACCGCTTCACCGCCCATCTCGACGCCGTGCTCGACGCACTGGAGGCTGACGGCACGCTGCCTGCCGGCCTCAATCGCAAGCCGGTCACGGTCGAGCCGCCGCGCGACGCCAGCCATGGCGACCTTGCCACCAATGCCGCGATGGTGCTGGCCAAGCCGGCGGGCACCAATCCGCGCGCGCTGGCGGAAAAGATCGTCGCCGGCCTGGAAAAGCTGGACGAGGTCGAGGGCGCGTCGATCGCCGGACCCGGCTTCATCAACCTCAGGCTGACCGACGCCACATGGCGCGCCGAACTGTCCGCGCTCCATGCCGAGGCGGCCGATTATGGCCGCTCCGCCACGGGCGAGGGCGTGACGGTGAACGTCGAATATGTCTCCGCCAATCCGACCGGCCCCATGCATATGGGCCATTGCCGGGGCGCGGTGGTGGGCGATGCGCTGGCGACCCTGCTCGAACATGTCGGGCATAAGGTCATCCGCGAATATTATATCAACGATGCGGGCGGTCAGGTCGATGTGCTCGCCCGGTCGGCGCATGTCCGTTATCGTGAGGCGCTGGGCGAGGCTGTGGGCGACATTCCCGAAGGCCTCTACCCGGGCGACTATCTGGTGCCGGTGGGGCAGGCGCTGGCCGCCGAATATGGCGACGCCTATGTCGGCGCGCCGGAAAGCGAATGGCTGGTGCCGTTCCGCACCAAGGCGGTTGCCGCGATGATGGACATGATCCGCAGCGACCTCGCGCTGCTGGGCATCCATCACGACATCTTCTCGTCCGAAGCCGAATTGCAGGCGGCGGGCAAGCCGGACGCGGCCGAAAAATGGCTGCGCGACCATGACCTCGTCTATGACGGCGTGCTGGAAGCGCCCAAGGGCGAGACGCCGGAGGATTGGGAGCCGGTCGAACTGCCGCTGTTCCGCTCGACGAAGTTCGGCGACGATCAGGATCGGCCGATCAAGAAATCCAACGGCAGCTGGACCTATTTCGGCGCCGACATGGCCTATCATTATCAGAAGGCGCAGACCGCCGATCAGTTGATCGACATTTGGGGCGCCGACCATGGCGGCACGGTGAAGCGGATTCAGGCCGCCGTCGCCGCGCTGACGGAGGGGCGCGCGCGCTTCGACGTCAAGCTGATCCAGATGGTCCGCCTGCTGCGCGACGGCGAGCCGGTGAAGATGTCCAAGCGGGCGGGCAATTTCGTGACGCTGGCCGATGTGGTGCGCGAAGTGGGCAAGGATGTCGTCCGCTTCACCATGCTGACCCGCAAGGCCGACGCGCAGATGGACTTCGACTTCGCCAAGGTGGTGGAAGCATCGAAGGACAATCCGGTTTTCTATGTGCAATATGCCCATGCCCGGATCAGCTCGCTCGGCCGGCGTGCCGAGGAAGCCGGGATCGAGCTTCCCGCGCCCGACCTGTCCCGCCTTGGGACGGAGGAACTGGGGCTGGTGAAGCTCGCCGCGCAGTTCCCGCGCGTGGTGGAGGGCGCTGCTTCGGCCCGCGAGCCGCATCGTATTGCCTTCTATCTCAATGACTTGGCTTCCGCCTTCCATAGCTGGTGGAACCTTGGCAACGACAATCCGCAGGCGCGGGTCATCCTGACGGATGATCCGGCCACCACGTCTGCGCGGCTTTTCTTAAGCCGGGGAATCGGGCAGATCATCCGGAACGGGCTGGCGCTGATGGGCGTCGCGGCCTTGACCGAGATGCAGTAACCGGCGGAGGCACGGACAAGATGGGCGACTTTGCGCGGGGACGGCTGGACCTGGACGATGAGGATCGTCTGCCCTGGCTGGAACCCGCCATGGAGGATGAGGAGGAGCAGGGGCTGTCGCCATTGCGGCTGCTGGGCTTCATCCTGTTCGGGCTGGCGCTGATCGGCGCGGTCGTCGCCGGGGTGTGGCTGATCCAGAACCGCTCGGGCGGCGGCGGCGGCGAGGGCAAGCTGATCGCCGCGCCGGAAGGGGATTACAAGATCGCCGCCAAGGAAGCCGACGCCAAGAAGTTCGAGGGCGAGGGCGACGCCAGCTATGCCGCGAGCGAGGGCGTGGCGCGCGATGGCCGAATCGATCCGACTCGTGTGCCTGAGGCGCCGATCACGGCCAGCGGCGCGGCCGGTCCCGCCAAGCCTGTGGCGCAGGGCAAGCCTGCGCAGAGCGTCACGGCGCGGGTGACGGACGAAACCAACGCCAAGCCGGCGGCGGCGGCGGCCCGGCCTGCCGGTGGCGGGATGATCCAGCTGGGCGCCTATGGCAACCAGGCCTTCGCCAGGGATGCGTGGAAGCGCCTGTCCAAACGCTTCACCTATCTGGAGCCGCTGCCCATGACGATCGAGGAAGCGCAGGTGGGCGGCAGCACCGTCTATCGCCTGCGCGCGGCGGCAGGCGGGCAGGCCAGCACGCTCTGCGGCAAGCTGAAGGTCGCGGGCGAGAGCTGCATGGTGGTCAATTAAGGGACAAAGCCCTTCGACAGCGGGGCGTTCAGCGGCTACCATTGCTCCCATGAAACCCGTTATCTTCGGCCTTTCGGGCGAAATCCTGAGCGCGGATGAGCGCGCCTTCTTCGCCGCTGCCAATCCGGCGGGGTATATCCTATTCCGCCGCAATATCGTCGACAAGCCCCAGCTTCGCGCGCTGACCGACGATCTGCGGGCGCTGCACGGCCGCGACGACCTGCTGATCATGATCGATCAGGAAGGCGGGCGCGTCGCGCGGATGCAGCCGCCGGTCTGGCCCGATTTCCCGCCCGGCGCCGTGTTCGACCGGCTGTATGAGGTGGCGCCGTCCAGCGCCATCGCCGCCGCCCGGGCCAATGCCCGCGCCATTGCGACCACGCTGGCCGAGGTCGGCATCACCGTCGATGCGCTCCCCCTGCTCGATGTGCGGCAGGAGGGGGCGAGCGATATTATGGGCGACCGGACGCTGGGCGCCGAGCCGATGCGCGTCGCGGCGCTGGGCCGTGCCGTGATCGAGGGGCTGGCCGACGGCGGCGTGACCGGCATCGTCAAGCATATGCCGGGCCATGGCCGGGCGCTGGTCGACAGCCACCATGAATTGCCCATCGTCACCGCAGACGAGGACGCGCTGGCGGTCGATCTCGCGCCGTTCCAGACGCTCAAGGACGCGCCCATGGGAATGACCGCGCATGTCGTCTATACGGCCTGGGACCCGGACCTGCCCGCCAGCCTGTCGCCTTCGGTGATCGAGACGATCATTCGCGGGCGCATCGGCTTCGACGGGCTGCTGATGTCCGACGATCTCGACATGAAGGCGCTGAAGGGCAGCATCCCCGAACTGGCGGCGGCGACGGTCGCGGCGGGATGCGATCTGGCGCTCAACTGCTGGGGCCGGATGGAGGACATGACCGGCATCGCCGATCTGCTGCCGGAAATCACGCCGCAGGGCAAGGCGCGGCTCGACCGGGCGATGGCAGCGGCGCACAGGTCGAAGGCCGGGCCGCCGCTGGAGGACTTGCTCGCCACCCGCGACGCGCTGCTGGCGCCGGTCATGGTGTGACAGGTGGACGATCTGTTCACGCCGCAAGCCGGTCCCCGGCCTGAAACGCTGCCGGAAACCCTGATGCTCAACTTCGAAAGCTGGGAAGGGCCGCTCGACCTGCTGCTGGCGTTGGCGCGGACGCAGAAGGTCGACCTGCGCGAAATCTCGATCCTCGCGCTGGTCGAGCAATATCTCGCCTATGTCGACGGGGCGCGGAAGCTGAAGCTGGAACTGGCGGCCGACTATCTGGTGATGGCGGCCTGGCTCGCCTATCTCAAATCCGCGCTGCTGCTGCCGAAGGAGGCGCAGCCCGAACCCAGTCCCGAGGATCTGGCCCTGCGCCTGCAATTGCGGCTCCAGCGCCTGCACGCCATGCGCGAAGCCGGCGCGCGGCTGATGGCGCGGGACCGGATCGGGCGCGATGTGTTCGTGCGCGAAAAGCCGGAAGGCCTGCGCCTTGTCCGTAAGGCGAAATGGGCGGCGAGCCTGTTCGACCTGATCCAGTCCTATGGGCAGATCCGGGCCCGCACCCAGCCGGTCGTGCATATGGTCGCGGTGCGGCCGGTCATGACGCTGGACGATGCGATCCAGCGGGTCGGCGCTCTGGTCGGCGCAGCGATCGACTGGACCGCGCTGGAAGCCTTTCTGCCGAGCGGGCAGGATGGGCCGATGGCGAAATCGGCGCTCGCCAGCAGCTTCGTCGCCGCGCTGGAACTGGCGCGGCAGGGGCGGCTGGAAATCCAGCAGGATGGGATTTTCGAACCCATTTTCCTGCGCGCCGCGGTGCCGGAACCAACTGCGGGGCGTTTATTGTGATCGAGGAACCGGACGATTTTCTCCGCGCCGTGGAGGCTGTGCTGTTCGTGTCGGAACAGCCCATGTCCCCGGCGGAACTCCGCCTGCATGTGGGGGAGGCGGGCGACCTGCCCCGCGCGCTGGCGGCGCTCGGCGACCGCTATGCCGGGCGGGGCATCAATCTGGTCGAGCGCGGCGGGCGCTGGCATTTCCAGACGGCGGCGGACCTCGCCCATATCCTGCGCCGCGAAAAGGACGAGACGCGCAAGCTGTCCCGCGCGGCGATGGAAACGCTGGCGATCATCGCCTATCATGAGCCGGTGAGCCGCGCCGAGATCGAGGCCATTCGCGGGGTGCAGGTGGCGAAGGGCACGCTGGACGTGCTGATGGAAGCGGGCTGGGTGCGGCCCGCGGGACGGCGGGAAGTGCCGGGACGGCCGCTGATTTACGCGACGACGGTAGAATTCCTGTCACATTTCGGCCTTGGCAGCCGCCGCGACCTGCCGGGGCTGGACGACCTGCGCGCGGCGGGTCTGCTCGATCCGGTGGATTTGGCGCTTGAAGGTCTCGGCGCCCAATCGGTTGTGGAAAATGATGAGGAAGATGCCTAGATAGGCGGAGTTTCAGGAGTGTGTTCAAATGGGTTCCTTTTCGCTGATGCACTGGGTCATCGTTCTCCTGGTGGTCATGCTGCTGTTCGGCGGCGGCCGGATTTCCGGGCTGATGGGTGACGTCGCCAAGGGCATCAAGAGCTTCAAGAAGGGCATGGAGGACGATGACGACGTTCCCGCCAAGCCCGCGACGCGCATCGAGGGCCATCGCGTTCCCGAACAGGATGCCCCGACCGCCACGGAAGAAAAGACCAAGGCCTGATTTTCCTCCGGCCTGGGCGGTAGGCACGCATGTTTGGTATCGATTCGTCTGAACTTTTGGTGATCGTGATCATTGCGGTGATCGTCATCGGCCCGAAAGACCTGCCGCGCGCCCTGTACAAGGTGGGGCAGATCGTGGGCAAGGCGCAGTCCATGGCGCGCCATTTCCGCACCGGCATCGACGCGATGGTTCGCGAGGTCGAACTGGAGGAGCTGGAACGGAAATGGGCCGCGCAGAACAAGCGGATCATGGAAGAGCATCCGTCCGAACCGACCGGCCAGCCGATGGAGCCGCTGCCCGCGCCGCCCCCGGAAATTCCGGTGGACGAGGTGGAAGCGAAGCCGCCCTTCATCGCTGAATCCGCCCCGGCGCCCAGCGCGGCGCCGCCTGCGGAGGTCCGGCCCGCGACGGACGGCCCGCCTTATGTGGCGCAGGAACCCGTGCGAAAGGGCGATGCGGCGGCATGAAGGATATTGACGATAGCAAGGCGCCGCTGCTCGACCATCTGATCGAACTGCGCGGACGGCTGCTGAAATGCGTCTACGCGCTGTTCATCACCGGCGCGATCTGTTTCTATTTTTCGGAGCAGCTGTTTGCGATCCTCGTCCATCCGCTGAAGGAAGCCTTTGGCGACGGCGGCGGGCGACTGGTCTACACCAAGCTCTATGAAGCCTTTTTCGTGCAGGTGAAGATCGCGGTTTTCGGCGCCTTTTGCCTGTCCTTCCCGATCATCGCGAACCAGCTCTGGGCTTTTGTCGCGCCGGGTCTCTATGCGAAGGAGAAGAAGGCGCTGCTGCCCTTCATCATCGCCACGCCCTTCCTTTTCGCCATGGGGGCGAGCCTCGCCTATTTCGTGGTGATGCCGACCGCCTTCCATTTCTTCCTGGAATTTCAGGGGAACAGCAGCGGTTTGCAGGTGGAGGCGCTGCCGAGCGCCGATGCCTATCTGGGGCTGGTGATGCAGTTCATCCTGGCCTTCGGCATCAGCTTCCTGATGCCGGTGCTGCTGATGCTGCTCAATCGGGCGGGGTTCGTCAGCCGGGCGCAATTGATCGGCCTGCGCCGTTACATGATCGTCGCGGCCTTCATCCTAGCGGCGGTGCTGACGCCGCCCGATGTGGTGTCGCAGCTCATGCTCGCGGTGCCGCTGCTGGCGCTTTACGAGATCACGATCATCGCCATCTGGTTCACGGACCGGAAACAGGCGAAGGAACTGGCCGCCACCGAATCCGCCGACGCGGCCAACTGAAAACAAAGGGTTCGCCCAGCGGCGAACCCTTTCCGCGCTTAATTGGCGGCGTTTTCGACGGCCTCGCCTGCGCTCTGCACATCCTTGCCGGCGCCTTCCACCGTGTTGCACGCTGCCACCAACAGCGATCCAGTCAGCAGGAGCGCCGCGAGAATTTTTCTGGTCATCATCATCTCCTCTTCAGACCCTTTGCTCATGGGCATCGCCCCTGAGGGCAACGCGATGCCGGGACGGGGAAACAACCCGCCGACGGGAAAAGCGTTCCGAAAGCGAAAATATCGGGGATGTTGGCGGTGGCCCCAAAAAATCTGAGCCCGGAACGCGTCGGGGGGGGGGAGATGCGTTCCGGGCTCATGTTTTTTTGGATAGCAAGAGCGGGGGGCAAAAGATTTGCTATCCGCACTACAGAACTATCGGAGAGAGGATTAGGTTCCCGAGGGGCAAAAAATTCCTCTGATTTTTATATCGTTGTTTTTCAGTGTCTTGAATGGTTTATGAGCGGCTAACCGTAAATATCTCGTCCGTTTTCGGGAAAAACCGCGACGGTCAGATCAGCGGGCGGCCGCTGGTGCGATATTCGGGCCGGATATCCGATTGGGGAAGGCCCGCTTCGGGGGCGGGGGGACGGCTCGCGGGGGCGGGCGCCGGGAGCGGGGCGGTCGGCGCCGGGATGGGGTCGAGCGGAAGGGGCTTTATCGACCAGATCGGACGGCTGGGGCCGGACTGCGTTTCCCGACCCGGGTAGGAAATGCGGAAGGCGGCTGGGGTGCCTTCGATCCCCGGCGGACGATAGAAAATATGCGCGCCGATGACCGCGACCGGCCGCATCGTCGCGGCCCAGTCGGGGCGAACCGCCAGGCTGTGATAATAGGTGGCCAGGCCGACCGGGCGATAGACCAGCCCGGCGAGCGCCTGGCTCGCGATCCGGCGGGCGCGGACCCAGCCCTCGATGCTTGCGAGGCGCGTCATGGAGCCGTCGCAACTGAAGGTGAACTGGCAGCGGCTGTCGGTCCGCTCCGATCCCTGATAGATGACGCCGCAGATGCTTTTGGGCCAGGCCGGGTGGCGCACGCGGTTCAGCACCACCTGCGCCACCGCGCGCTGGCCGTCCTCCGGTTCGCTGCCGGCCTCATAATAGATGGCGGAGGTCAGGCAATGGAGCGCCCTGTAGCTGTCGAGCGCGGTCAGGCCCCGAAAGGCCGTGGCGGGGGCGGCCTGCACCCTGTCGAGGCCGAGGACATGCTCGCTTCGCAGCGCGCCGGGAACGGGATCGAACGCATCCCGGGCGAAGAAAAAGGCTGATCCGGGCCAGTTTTCGCCGGATTTTTCCGCGGGATCGTCGGCGGTTTCCGATGCCGCCAGAAGGTCGAGCGGCGCGGCGGTGATGCAGCGCGGCGCGACGACCGCGACGAGCGCCGCCGCGACGACCGCGCCCTGTCTTGCCCCCATGCTGCTGCCCGTCACGCCTGTTTCCTTCGAAAATCCGTGCCCCGCACCGCCCATAAGGGAAAAGCCTTGCCAATTCCTCTGCGGATTCCGGCCTGTCCCGTCCTGGGACGAAGGGTAAAAAAGGGAAAGGCGGCGGAAAAAAACCCGGACTTTCGCCCCATCATCATTCCCTTGCTTGGCAAGCCTGCCTTTGGTCCGCTATGCGGAGGACATGCTGGTTCAGAAAGATAGCCTTGCACTGATTGGCAACACGCCGATGGTGCGCCTCACCGGCCCTTCCGAAGAGACGGGTTGCGACATTTACGCCAAATGCGAATTCGCCAATCCGGGCGCTTCGGTGAAGGATCGCGCCGCGCTGTTCATCGTCAACGACGCCGAGGAAAAGGGGCTGCTCCAGCCCGGCGGCACGATTGTCGAAGGCACGGCGGGCAATACCGGCATCGGGCTGGCGCTGGTCGCCAATGCCAAGGGCTATAAATCGATCATCGTGATGCCCGAAACCCAGAGCCGGGAAAAGATGGACACGTTGCGCGCCTTGGGCGCGGAACTGGTGACGGTGCCGGCGGCGCCCTATTCCAACCCAGGTCATTTCGTGCACACGTCGCGCCGTCTGGCCGAGGAAACGGAAGGGGCGATCTGGGCCAATCAGTTCGACAACATCGCTAATCGCAAGGCGCATATCGTCGGTACGGCCGAAGAAATCTGGACGCAGATGGACGGGCAGATCGACGGTTTTACCTGCGCGGCGGGGACCGGCGGCACGATTGCGGGCGTCGGGCTGGGCCTCAAGGCGCATGACGAGAATATCACCATTGCGCTCAGCGATCCGCATGGCGCGGCGCTGTACAATTATTATGCCCATGGCGAATTGAAGGCGGAGGGGTCTTCGGTCGCCGAGGGCATCGGGCAGGGCCGGATCACCGCCAATCTGGAAGGCGCGCCGATCGACACCCAGTTCCGCATTTCCGATGAGGACGGGCTGCTCTGGGTGCGCCGTCTGCTGGCCGAGGAAGGGCTGTGTCTCGGCCTGTCGTCGGGCATCAATGTCGCGGGCGCGGTGGCTCTGGCGAAGCAGCTGGGGCCGGGCAAGCGGATCGTCACTATTTTGTGCGACACCGGATTCCGTTATCTTTCAACGCTCTACAATCGCGAATGGCTGGAATCGAAAGGCTTGACGGTCTTCCCCTGGCTCGCGCACAATCGTTGACCGCCGACACGGGTCGCGGCGGCGAAGAAAAAGAGCGCTTCATGGCTGAAACACCCCGCCAACAGGAAGGGTTGCAGCGTGTCCAGATTGGCCTCACCGGGCTGGCGGGCGTGGTGTTGCTCGTGGGTCTGGCGAATATCGTGATCGACAAGGCGCGGATCGACGATCCGACCGTGCCGCCGCCCACCGTGCCGACGCTGGACGTGAACGCCGTGGCGCCCAAGGAGCCGCTGGCGGAACTGGGCGTGCAGCCCGCGCCGGAACAGGCGCCGATCGTGCCGGACTTGCAGCCGGACCCCAATCTCAAGAAACCCATGGATCGTGAGATTCCGCCGGCTTCGCGCTGAACTGGCCTGATCGGGCTGTGGGGGCGGCGCTTCGGACATGGGTGATGCTCTGGCTGCCGGCTGTGCTGGTGCTGCTCTGCGGGCTGCCGGTTCTGCTGGCGACCGGGCAGGTCGATCCGCGCGGGTGGATGCTGGCGGCCCTGCTGCTGGCGCCGGTCGCTGCCTGGCTCGGACGGCATGACGGGCAATATGCGGCTTTTTGGGCAAGCATGGGTGCGGCTGGGACGGTGCTGTCTTGCGCCTTTCTGGCGACGTGGCGGGTGCCTGCGCTGGGGCCGGTGCTGTGGTTTCTGGCGGCGGTGCTGCTGGCGACGTTCGCGGGGCTTTGGACCCAGGCTGTTCGCGCGCCGGGAAAGGCAGGCGTCCGCTATGGCGGCGCGTCGGCGCTCGTCTTGCTGACCTTGGCTGCATGGTGGCTGGCGAAGGAACCGCGGATCGCGCCGACCCCCGGACCACGGCCGCAACTGGCGGTCATGAGCGGCCTTCCACTATTCTGGCGCGCAGGCGAGAAGGGGCTTGCGGCCAGGGTCGATGCGCCGATCATCACTGTTTTGCGCCAGCGTTTCGATGTCCAGCCGGTCGATAGTCCATTGCGGCTGGGCAAGGCGAAGCTGCTGCTGCTCGCCCAGCCGCGCGCCTTTTCGATGGAGGAGCTGGTCGCGCTTCATGGCTGGATCAGCCGGGGCGGGACCGCTCTGATCCTTGCCGACCCGCAATTGCGCTGGCCGCTCGATCTGCCGCTGGGGGACCGGCGCAGGCCCCCTTCGGTGACGTTGTTGTCCGCCATGATCGAGCTGCTGGGGGTGACACTGCTTCCCCGTCCTGACGCGGGGGAAGTGCGTCATTTTCTGGGCGATGGGCGGATGCTGACCCTCTTTGCCGCTTCGGGTTTCGAAAAAGCCTCTGCCGATTGCCGGATCGTCGGGCGCGGGCGGGTGGCGCGATGCGCGGTGGGGAAGGGCAGCGCGACCATGGTCGCCGATGCCGACCTGATCGACGACCGGCTGTGGCTGGCCGATCCTGCCGCGCCGCTCGACCCGGCGCAATGGACCGCCGACACGCCGCAATTTGTGGCGGAGACGCTGGGGCAGGCGTTGCCGGATGGGCGGCGCTGGGTGCGGACCGGGGCTGTGCTGGCCGGGGCGGTGCGCTGGGCGGTTCTGGTCGGGTTTTTCTGGGCCGCTTTGGGAACGGCGCTGTTTGGGCCGTGGAATGGGCCTCGTTTCGGCCTCGTGCGACCACGTCTGGCCCGGCAAAAACCCGAAAGAAAAGACTAAATACCAGAACAAAACAGGATTTCCCGGTTTCTCCCAAAATATCCCTTTTCTTGAACCCCGTGGCTTGGTATTTAAAGGCCATAGGGGTTTGTCAGGCTTTGTTGGTCCTGTGATCCGGTTCGCCTTTGCGCGAATCCGGTCGGCGACGGCCTGCGCCCTGGAAACAGAGGGGCAGCAGTCCAAAAGTGTCGGAACTCATTCTCTATACGGGCAACGCATTCAGCGTCGCGGACGGCAAGGGCCGTTTCGTGCTGCCCCTGGAGATGCGCCGGCAGGTCAAGCTGTCCAGCAGCAATGAAACCCGGCTTTTCCTCTCGGTCCATGGCGGCAACCCCTGCGCCACGGCTTTTGGGGAGTCGCATCGCCGCTTTCTGTTCACCGAGGTCGAGGACCTGGCCCGCGAAGCGCGTGCCCAAGGGCGCGACTATGATGCCGATCTGGAACTGGAACGCCGCCTCGGCACCATCGAGGAGGTCAATTTCGACGAAGGCGGCCGCTTCGCCATGCACCCCGACATCAAGGATGAATATGGCATCACCGACGCCGTGTTCTTCTATGGCGTGGGTCGCTACATCCAGATCTGGAAGCCCGAAACGCTGGTCGACAGCAAGGACCGGCCGGAACTGATCCGCAACAAGGTGCGCCGCTGGCTGGACCAGCGGGCGGCGGGAGGCGCGAAGTGAGCGCTTCCCCTGATCGCCATATCCCGGTGCTCATCGACGAAGTTCTCGACGCCCTCGCCATCAACCCCGGCGAGGCGCATGTCGACGGCACGTTCGGGGCGGGCGGCTATTCGAGCGCGATGGCGGCGAAGGGGGCGAAAGTGTTCGCCTTCGACCGCGATCCCGATGCGATTCGGGAAGGGCAGGGGCTGGCGGACGAAAAGGGCATCACCCTGATCGCCGGCGAGTTTTCGCGCATGGAAGCCTTGCTGGCGGAGCGTGGCGTGACGTCGGTTGCGGGCGTGACGCTGGATATCGGGGTATCCTCGATGCAGCTCGACCGGGCGGAGCGGGGCTTTTCCTTCCAGGCGGACGGGCCGCTCGACATGACGATGAGCCAGAGCGGGATGAATGCCGCCGATTTCCTGAACAATGCCCCTGAGCAGGAAATTGCCGACGTCCTCTATCTCTATGGCGAGGAGCCGCGTTCGCGCCGGGTGGCGAAGGCGATTGTCGAGGCGCGTCCGCTGGAGCGCACCGGGCAGTTGGCGAGCGTCGTGCGCCGGGCCCTGGGTCACAAGCCGCATGACAAGAAGGACCCGGCGACCCGGACCTTCCAGGCGATCCGCATCCATGTGAACCGCGAACTGGAGGAACTGGAGCGCGGGCTGGAAGCGGCCGAGGCGATTCTGGAAGAGGGTGGCCGTTTGGCGGTGGTGACCTTCCACTCGCTGGAGGACCGCATCGTCAAGCAGTTCCTGCGCAAGCGGAGCGGCGGGGAGGGAAGCGGATCGCGCCACCTGCCCGAGAAGAAGGCGGGCGATGCGCCCACGTTCCACAAGCCCGCCAAGGCGGTGCGGCCCGGAGAGGCGGAACTGGCCCGCAACCCCCGAGCCCGATCCGCCACCTTGCGCAGCGCCATTCGTACTTCCGCCCCTGTTTCTTCCCGGAGTCCTCGCTCATGATCGCGGTCAAGAGATTGCAGAGCCTGATCTGGATCCTGCTCGTCGCGCTGGGTGCGCTGGGGGCCTATATGGTGTCGCTCAAAGTGGCGACCGAGCGCAACGAACTGATGAAGGTGCGGGTGCAGATCGCGCGGGCGAAGGCCGATATCCGGTATCTGGAGACGGAGTTCAGCGCACGGGCGAACATGCGCCAGCTGGAGCGCTGGAACCAGGACGATTTCATGTATGCGACGCCGACCGCCCAGCAATATCTGGCGGGCGAGCGGGCGCTGGCGCATCTGGACGGGGTGCAGCCCAACGGGCCGGACTATGTCGCGCCGCCGGTGATGGTGGCGATGGTGCAGACGCCCGCCGATCTGCCCTCCGCGCCGCAGGCTGCCCCTGCCAGCCCGGCCGCGACGCAGATTCGCAGCGACATCGCCGTGATCCGCGAAGCCCATGCGGCCGACAATGTCGAGAAGATCGCCAAGGCGGCGCCGGTCAAGACCGCCAGGGAAAAGGCGAAGGACGACGCCGACACGTCGAAGCCCAATCCCGTCGCCCGCCGCGCCGAGCGGATGGCGATGCTGGACGCGAAGCTGCTGGATGACAGCACCATCGGCGACATCAGCGCGCAGGCCAAGCGCGAACGCCGCAAGGGGGATCGTTAAATGGCGACGATCATCGTCCAGCCGGGCGGGGCAAGGGCGGGCAAGCAACGCGTCGACCTGACGGCGATCGCGCATAACCGGCTGATGCTGCTGCTGATCCTCTTCATGGTCATCACGGCGGTGGTGATCCTGCGCCTGACCTGGGTAGGGATTTTCGCGGGCAGCGGACGGAGCGGCGACGTGATGTCCGGCGTGCCTGCCCGTGCCGACATTGTGGATCGCAACGGCGTGCCGCTGGCGCGCACCATGGATGCCTATTCCATCGCCGTACGCCCGTCGAAGCTGATCAGCGATCCGTCCGACCTCGCGCGCAAGCTGCATGAAATCTTCCCCGACGAACCGGAAGCGGGCTTCTACAAGAAGCTGACCGGCAAGGGCTGGGCCTATCTGCGCCGCCGCGCGCTGCCTGAAGAGGTGGCGGCGGTGAACGCGCTGGGCGAGATCGGCATCGAGTTTCCGCGCGAGAAGGAACGGCTCTATCCGCAGCGCACGCTGGCGGCCCATATATTGGGCTTCGCGCCCAATGCGGACGGCAAGGGCGGCATGGGCGTCGAGGCGGCGTTCAACGACCGGCTGACCGATCCGGCATTGCGCGGCCAGCCCTTCGCCATGTCCATCGACAGCCGGGTGCAGGGCGCGCTGGAGAGCGAGCTGTATGCGCAGCTGGTGCAGACCCGCGCCAAGGGCGCCGGCGGCGTCATTCTGGACGCGAACACCGGCGAAGTGATCGCCATGGCCTCGATTCCGGTGTTCGATCCCAACAAGCTGGAAAATTACGCGGGCAAGACGTGCAGCGAATCGCCGCTCTGCAACCATATGGTGCAGGCGCGCTACGAACTGGGGTCGGCGTTCAAGCCGCTTTCCATCGGTGCGGCCATGGACCGGGGGATCGTTACCTCCATGTCCAAGACCTATGACGCGACCACGCCGCTTGCCATTGCCGGGTTCCGGATCAAGGACGATCATCCGCTCGGCCGCTGGATCAACGTGCCCGAAATCCTCGTGCACAGTTCCAACATCGGCACGGCGCGGATCGCGGACCAGATGGGCGCGGAGCCTTTGCAGCATCTTTTCCGCGAGTTGCACTTCAACGATCGCGCGCCGATTGAACTGAATGAACGTGCGGGGACGCTGTGGCCGGTCAATTGGGGGCGCATCACCACGCTCACCGTTTCCTATGGCCATGGCATCGCTGTAACGCCTTTGCATCTCGCTTCGGCTTATGCGGCGCTGGTCAATGGCGGCCTGTGGCGGCCCGCTACGCTGCGCAAATTGAAGGCGGATGAGGTTCCCGAAGGGCGCCGGGTCTTTTCCGCCGCCACCAGCGCGCGGATGCGGCAACTGTTGCGCATGATCGTCGCGGCGGGTACAGGACGCAGCGCCGACGCCAAGGGATACCGGGTGGGCGGCAAGACGGGTTCGGCCGAAAAACCGCAAGAGGGCCGGTATAACAAGACTTCGCTGGTGACGACTTTCGCTTCTGCTTTCCCGATGGACAATCCGCGCTATGTGGTCCTCGTCACCATGGACGAGGCGACGGGCCAATATGGCTTGCGCACGGCGGCGTGGACCGCCGCGCCGGTGGTGAAGCGGGTGGTGGAGCGCACCGGGCCGATGCTGGGCGTCCTGCCCGACGAGCGGCGCGACGTCGATATTTCCGACCTCATGCCGTTGCTGCACGGCGACAAGGAGAAAGAATAAGATGCGCCTCGGGTCGCTAATCGAGGGGCTGGATGCAAAGCTCGACACCAAAGCGCCGTTAGATGCGCCAAATCTAGAACAATCGGTGTCGGGCTTTGCAATCGATAACAGGAAGGTCGCGCCGGGCACGGTGTTCGGGGCCTTCCAGGGGGCACGGGCGAATGGCGAGGATTTTATCCCCGCCGCCGTGCACGCCGGGGCCGTGGCGGTGGTCGCCTCACGGCAAGCGAAGGTCGAGGGCGCGATCCACATCGCCCATGACAATCCGCGCCGCCTGTTCGCGCAGATGGCCGCGCGCTATTTCGCGCCTTTCCCGGATGTGACCGTGGCCGTCACCGGGACCAACGGCAAGACCTCCACCGTGGAACTGGCGCGGCAATTGTGGCGGATGCTGGGGCATCATTCGGCATCCATCGGGACTTTGGGCGTCACCACCTCGGTCGATCAGGTGTCGACCGGCCTCACCACGCCGGACATCGTGACGTTCCTGTCCAACATGGCGGGGCTGAAGCGCGAGGGCGTCACCCATGCCGCGTTCGAGGCGTCGAGCCATGGTCTGGCGCAATATCGCACGGAAGGGCTGCCGGTGTCGGTGGCGGCCTTCACCAACCTGTCGCGCGACCATCTCGATTATCATGGCGATATGGAGAGCTATTTCGAGGCCAAGATGCGGCTGTTCGACGAAGTGGTCGCGCCGCAGGGCGCGGCGGTCGTCTGGGCGGACGATGAATGGTCGGACAAGGTCATCCAGCGAGCTACGAAGCGGGGGCTTCGTGTGCTGAGCGTCGGGGTGCAGGGGCAGGCATTGCGCTTGGCCAACCGCACCCCGACCCAGTTGGGCCAGACGCTGGAAATCGAGGTTGAGGGCCAGTCCTACAAGGTCAACCTGCCGCTGATCGGCGCCTATCAGGCCGCCAATGCGCTGACCGCTGCGGGCCTGGTCATCGCGGGCGGCGAGGATGCGGGCAAGGTGCTGGAACTGCTCGGCCGGGTGCAGCCGGTGCGCGGGCGGCTGGAGCGGGCGGTCATCACGCGGGCGGGCGCGCCGGTCTATGTCGACTATGCGCATACGCCCGATGGTCTGCGCGCCGCCATCGAAGCGCTGCGGCCGCATACGCGGGGCAAGCTGATTGCGCTGTTCGGCGCGGGCGGCGATCGTGACGCGGGCAAGCGGCCGCAAATGGGCAAGGTTGCCGCCGAACTCGCCGATCATGTGATCGTGACCGACGATAATCCCCGTTCGGAGGAGCCTTCCTCCATCCGCGCCGCTGTCATGGCGGGCGCGCCGGGGGCAGAGGAAATCGGCGGGCGCCGGGCCGCGATTGCCGCCGCCATTGCGCAGGCCGGTGCGGATGATATCGTGCTGCTCGCTGGCAAGGGGCATGAGCAGGGGCAGATTATCGGGGACCGTGTGTTGCCCTTTGACGATGTGACCGTGGCGCGGGAATGCGCCGGATGAGCGCGCTCTGGACCTCCGAGGAGATCGCGCAGGCCACGGGGGGCGTCGCTTCGACGCCCTTTGCCGTTTCTGGCGTGGCGTTCGACAGCCGGGAGGTGACGGGCGGCGACCTGTTCGTCGCGATGAAGGGGGAGGCGACCGACGGCCATCGCTTCGTCGACAAGGCTTTCGGGCAGGGGGCGACGGGCGCCATCGTCAGCGAAGCCATTGCCCAGCCGCATGTGCTGGTGCCCGACAGCGCGGCGGCGCTGGAGGCTTTGGGCCGCGCCTCGCGCGCCCGGATGCGGGGCAAGGTGGTCGGCGTCACCGGCTCGGTCGGCAAGACCGGCACCAAGGAAGCGCTGTTCCATGCGCTGGACCGCATCGCCCCCGGCGCGGTGCATCGGTCGGTCAAGAGCTATAACAACCATGTCGGCGTGCCGCTCAGCCTGTCGCGCATGCCGCGCGAGTCGGCTTTCGGCGTGTTCGAAATGGGCATGAACCATGCGGGCGAACTGGCCGCGCTGACGCAGCAGGTGCGGCCGCATGTCGCCATCGTCACCGCCATCGCGCCCGCCCATATCGAATTTTTCGGCACCGAAGAGAAGATCGCCGAGGCCAAGGCAGAGATTTTCGAGGGGCTGGAGCCCGGCGGCACGGCCGTCATCCCCTATGACAGCCCGCATGTCGCGACCCTTTATGCCAAGGCGGAGCGGCATGCCGCGCGCATCCTGACCTTCGGCTTCGACCCGGAGGCCGATGTCCGCGCCCGCGACATGGTGCCGGCGGCGGGCGGCGGCACGTTGGTCACCGCGACGCTGCCGGGCGTGGAGCTGTGTTTCACCGTCGGCGCGCCGGGCGAACATTGGGTGTCCAATGCTCTGGCGGTGCTGGCCGCGGTAGAGGCGCTGGGCGGCGATCTGGCGGCGGCGGGGCTGGCGCTGGCGGAAATGCCGGGCCTGCCGGGCCGGGGCGAGCGGCGCATGGTGCGGGTCGTTGGCGGCGAGGCGCTGCTGATCGACGAAAGCTACAACGCCAATCCGCTGAGCATGGCTGCCACGCTGAAGCAATTGGGCCGGGAGCAGGCCGACCGCCGCATCGCCGTGCTGGGCGGGATGCGCGAACTGGGCGACCGCAGCCGGGACCTCCATGCCAGGCTGGTCGAGCCGCTGACAGGGAGCAAAGTCGACTATGCCATATTGGTCGGGGATGAAATGCAGCCGCTGGCCGAAGCGCTCGGCGGCGTGATGGCCTTCGACCATGTGCCGGACGCGGCGAAGGCGACCGATCTCATTCAAAGTGAAATGCGCGCGGGCGACGCGATATTGGTGAAAGGTTCGAACGGCATCGGCCTGTCGCGCCTCGTCGCCGCGCTACAGGAAAAGACGAACTGATGCTCTACTGGCTTGCCCAGACCATGGATTTCGCGGGTGTGTTCAACCTCATCCGCTATTTGAGCTTCCGCGCCGGGGCCGCGATCGCGACCGCGCTCATCATCGGGCTGGTCATCGGGCCGCGCTTCATCGGCTGGCTGCGGGTACGGCAGGGCAAGGGGCAGCCGATCCGCGACGACGGCCCGCAGACGCACCTTGCCAAGCGGGGCACGCCGACCATGGGCGGGTTGATGATCCTGACCTCCATGGTGACATCGGTGCTGTTGTGGATGGACCTGTCGTCCATCTATGTCTGGGCCTGCCTGTTCGTGACGCTGGGCTTCGGCGCCATCGGCTTCCTCGACGATTATGACAAGGTGACCAAGGCCAGCCACAAGGGGCTTTCGGGCAAGATGCGGCTGGCGTTCGAGTTCCTGATCGCGGGCTTCGCGGCGTGGCTGATCGTCAGTCAGCATGGCAATACCGCGCTCTATGTGCCCTTCTACAATGGTCCGGCGATCGAGTTGGGGCCGTTCTACTTCCTGTTCGCGGCCTTCGTGATCGTGGCGTTCGGCAATGCGGTGAACCTGACCGATGGTCTGGACGGCCTTGCCACCATGCCGGTCATCATCGCCTGCCTGGCCTTCATGGCGATCGTCTATCTGGTCGGGCGCGCGGACTTCGCCGCTTATCTGGGCATTCCCCATGTGCCCGGCGCGGGCAACCTGACCATATTGTGCGGCGCGATCATTGGGGCGGGGCTGGCCTTCCTGTGGTTCAACGCGCCGCCCGCCGCCGTGTTCATGGGCGACACCGGCAGCCTCGCGCTGGGCGGCACCATCGGCGTGATCGCGGTGACCGCGCACCATGAAATCGTGCTGGGCGTGATCGGCGGGCTGTTCGTCGTGGAGGCGATGTCGGTCATCATCCAGGTCTTCTTCTACAAGCGGACCGGCAAGCGCGTGTTCAAGATGGCACCGATCCACCATCATTTCGAGCAATTGGGCTGGGCCGAGCCGACCGTCGTGATCCGTTTCTGGATCATCTCCTTCGTGCTGGCGCTTGCCGGCCTTGCCACGCTGAAGTTGCGGTGAGCGCCATGGGGATTGTTTCGGACGTCTTTGCGGGCAAGAAATATGCGGTGCTGGGGCTCGCGCGGTCGGGCCTCGCCACGGTCGAATGTCTGGCCGCCAGCGGGGCGCAGGTCGTCGCCTGGGACAGCCGGGATGAGGCCCGCGCTGCGGTCGCGGGCAAGGCGGAACTGGCCGATCCGGCGGAGATCGACCTCAAGGGCTTTGACGGCGTGGCCGTGTCGCCCGGCGTGCCGCTCAACAAGCATCCCATCGCCATGCATGCCAAGCTCGCGGGCGTGCCGGTCATCGGCGACATAGAGCTTTTCGCGCTCGCTCGGCCCTCCTTGCCCAAGCATCGGGTGGTCGGCATCACCGGCACCAACGGCAAGTCGACCACCACGGCGCTGGTCCATCACATCATCGAGACGGCGGGCATTCCGACCCGCATGGGCGGCAATATCGGCCTGCCGATCCTGGGGCAGGACCCACTGCCGGAGGGGGGCGTCTATGTGCTGGAACTGTCGAGCTATCAGATCGACCTGACGCAGAGCCTGGATTGCGATGTGGCGGTGCTGCTCAACATCACGCCCGATCATCTGGACCGTTATAATGGCTTTGAGGGCTATGTCGCGTCCAAGGCCCGGCTGTTCGAAATGCAGTCGCCCGATCATGTCGCCGTGATCGCGACCGAGGACGAACCGAGCCGCTCCATCGCTGCCCAGACCGGCGCGCGCCGGGTGGCAGTGACGGCCGCCGACATCGATCCCATGGCGCAGGCCGGTTGGCCCGCGCTGCAAGGCCCGCACAATGCCCAGAACGCCGCTGTCGCCATCGCCGTGGCGCGCGCGCTGGGCATCGATGAAGCGGTCGTCGAACGGGGCCTGCAAAGCTATGCCAGCCTGCCGCACCGGATGCAGCGGGTGCGCGAGTTGAACGGCGTCCTCTACGTCAACGACAGCAAGGCGACCAACGCGGCTTCGACCGCGCCGGCTCTGGCCGCCTATCCGCCGGTGGATGGGCGCAAGCGCCTGCACTGGATCGTTGGCGGGCTTGCCAAGACGGACAATCTGGACGAGTGCGCGCCCTGGTTCGGCCATGTGGCGCACGCCTATACCATCGGTGAAGCGGGGCCTATGTTCGCTGAACTGTTGCGCCCCGCTATGGCTGTGGACGATAGCGAGATGCTATCGGCCGCCGTTCGCCGCGCGGCGCGGGTGGCCCAGCCGGGGGATGTGGTGCTGCTGTCGCCCGCCTGCGCGAGTTTCGACCAGTTTCGCGATTTCGAGGCGAGGGGCGATGCCTTCGCCGCCGCCGTCGCCGCGCTGGAATAGAGGGGCAAAAGGGGCATGTTCAGGGCTGGTGAACTGGTCAAGGAGTTCAGGAACCGCACCGTCCCGCGGGAACGCACGGCGCTGGCCATCTGGTTCTGGGAAATCGACCGCGTCCTGCTGTCGCTGATCGTCGCGCTGATGGCGATCGGGCTGGTGGCGGTGGCGGCGGCCTCGCCCGTGGCGGCGATCGATCGGTCGACCAGCGCCGTTGCCGTGACGCCGCTCCTCTATTTCTACCGCCAGCTGATGTGGGTGTTCATCGGCCTGCCGATCATGCTGGTCATTTCCATGCTGCCCCGGACGCAGGCGCGGCGGCTGGCCTTCTGCCTGTGCATTGTCTTCGCGCTGGCGTTGCTGCTGGTGCCGGTGCTGGGGTCCGTGGTGAACGGGGCGAAGCGCTGGATCGACCTGCCGGGCTTCCGTTTCCAGCCGTCGGAGTTTCTGAAGCCGGTCTATGTGGTGACCATGGCCTGGCTGTTGTCGCTGCGCGGCAAGGACATGACGCTGCCGGTGATCCCGCTGACCGGAGTGACGACCGCGCTGATCGCGGCGATCCTGATGAAGCAGCCGGACTTCGGGCAGACGGTGATCTTCCTCGCCTGCTGGGGCGGGCTGCTGCTGCTGTCGGGCGTGTCGATGCGGGCCATTGGCGCCTTGGCCGGAGCGGCGCTGGGCGGGCTGGTGCTGATGTACATGTTCTATGAGAATGGCCGTCAGCGCATCAACGACTTTCTGGGGATCGGCGTTGCCCAGGACATGGGGCCGGACCAGACCGAACTGGCCTTCCGCACCATTTCCCATGGCGGCTTCCTGGGCGTGGGTCCCGGCGGCGGGCAGGCCAAGTTCCGCCTGCCCGAAGCGCATACCGACTATATCTTCTCCGTCATCGGGGAGGAGTTCGGGCTGCTGGCCTGCATCGGCATCGCCTGCGTCTATCTGGCGATCGTGGTCCGCGTGTTCCTGCGGATGCTGGACGAGGACGATAATTTCACCATCCTCGCGGCGGCGGGCCTCACCACCCAGTTCGGGTTGCAGGCGATCATCAACATGGGCGTCAATGCGCAGATATTTCCGTCCAAGGGCATGACGCTGCCCTTTATCAGCTATGGCGGCTCCTCTATGCTGGCGCTTTGTATCGGCGTCGGCCTGCTGCTCGCGTTCACGCGGCGCAATCCCTTCATGGGTCGGCACACGGTCGTCAAATGGAGTGGTCGATGAGCATTTCCCGTCACTTCGTCCTCGCCGCAGGCGGGACGGGCGGTCATATGATTCCCGCGCATGCCGTCGCGGAAGAGCTGATGGCGCGTGGCCATCATGTCGCGCTGGTGACGGATGAGCGCGGCGCGAAGATTCCCGGAATCTTCGACAAGGCGCAGGTTCATGTCATGCCCGCCGGGCGGATGACCAGGAATCCCGGCAGCTGGGCGGGCGCGTTGAAGGCGATCATGGCGGGGCGCGCCATGTCCCGGCGGCTGAACGAGACGTTCCGCCCCACCGCCGTGGTGGGCTTTGGCGGCTATCCCGCCATGCCCGCGCTGCTGGGCGCGCTGGCCGATGGCATTCCGACCGCGATCCATGAGCAAAATGCCGTGCTGGGCCGGGTGAACCGCTATCTGGCGGGGCGGGTCGATGCGATTGCCACGGCCTATCCCAATGTGGAACGGCTCAGGGACAAATATGCCGACAAGGTGCATCTGATCGGCAATCCGGTGCGTGAGGAAGTGAAGCAGCTTCGGGAAGAGGAATTTCCGGCGCTGACGGACGAGAGCGTGTTCCGCGTGCTGGTGATCGGCGGGAGCCAGGGCGCGACGATCCTCTCCTCCGTGGTGCCCGATGGCCTGGGCATGTTGCCCTTGAGCCTGCGCCGCCGTTTGCAGGTGACGCAGCAATGCCGCGCCGAGGATATTGAGCGGGTCCGCAAGCTCTATGCCGACCTCGAAATCCCGGCGGATCTCGCGACCTATTTCAACGATGTGCCGGAAAAGCTCGGCTGGTCGCATCTGGTGATTGCGCGGGCAGGGGCTTCGACGCTGGCGGAACTGACCTGCGCGGGCCGCCCGGCGATCCTGATCCCGCTGCCCAGCGCCATGGACGACCATCAGACCGCCAATGCCCGCGAAATGACCGAGGCAGGGGGTGCGCGGACCATCCCGCAGGCCCGCTTCACGGCGGTCGAACTCGCCAAGCAGATGCAGAAAATGGCGCTGGAACCCGGCGCCCTCCAGAACGCCGCCAGGCGCGCCCGCGCCTGCGGCCGTCCCAATGCCGCGCGCGACATGGCCGACCTGCTCGAAAGCATCGGCCCTGCGCCCATCGTCAACGACCCGCTGCGTGTCGGCCCGACGCCCACCAGCCTCAATCTCCAGGGAGTTCCCGCATGAAGGGTGTCGGCACCGACATCGGCACGATCCATTTCATCGGCATTGGCGGCATCGGCATGTCCGGCATCGCCGAAGTGATGCATAATCTGGGTTACAAGGTTCAGGGGTCGGACGTAGCCGAGGGCTATGTCGTGGAAGGATTGCGCAAGAAGGGCATCGACGTGATGATCGGCCACAAGGCCGAAAATCTGGGCGATGCCGCCGTGGTCGTGACCTCCACCGCGATCAAGAAGGGCAATCCCGAAGTCGATCTGGCGCTGGAAAAACGCGTTCCCGTCATCCGCCGCGCGGAAATGCTGGCGGAACTGATGCGCCTGAAATCGACCGTCGCGGTCGCGGGCACGCACGGCAAGACCACGACCACCTCGATGGTCGCGGCGCTGCTGGACGCGGGCGGGGTCGACCCGACCGTCATCAACGGCGGCATCATCAACAGTTACGGGTCCAACGCCCGGCTCGGCAAGAGCGACTGGATGGTGGTCGAAGCCGATGAGAGCGACGGCAGCTTCCTGCGCCTCGACGGCACGCTGGCGGTCGTGACCAATATCGATCCCGAACATCTCGACCATTATGGCAGCTTCGACAAGGTGAAGGACGCCTTTGTCGAATTTGTCGAGAATGTGCCCTTTTACGGCGCGGCGATGCTGTGCCTCGATCACCCGGAGGTGCAGGCGATCCTGCCCCGCGTGCAGGACCGGCGCATTGTCACTTACGGTTTCTCGGCGCAGGCCGATATTCGCGGCGAGAATGTCCAGCCTATTCCCGGCGGCAACCGCTTCGACGTGCAGATCCGCGAGCGCGACGGGTCGCTCCGCCGCATCGAAGGGATCGAAATGCCGATGCCGGGCCGCCATAATGTGCTGAACGCCATGGCCGCCATCGGCGTGGCGCTGCAAATGGGCATTGATGACGCAACGATCCAGACCGGCTTTGCCAAGTTCGGGGGCGTGAAACGCCGCTTCACCAAGGTCGGGGAAATCCCGGCGGGAGATGGCGTTGCGACGGTCATCGACGATTACGGCCACCACCCGGTCGAGATCAAGGCGGTGCTCGCCGCCGCGCGCGAAGGCGCGAAGGGCCGCGTCATCGCCGTGGTTCAGCCGCACCGCTTCACCCGCTTGCGCGATCTGATGGACGAGTTCCAGCAGGCGTTCAACGACGCCGATCTCGTCTATGCCGCCCCGGTCTATCCGGCGGGCGAGCAGCCGATCGAGGGCGTGGACAGCGCCGAACTGGTCGCCGGTTTGAAGCGCCGGGGCCATCGCCATGCCGCGACCATCGAGGGCGCCGACGATCTCGCCCGCGCGATTGCCGCCGATCTTCAGGCCGACGACATGATTATCTGCCTTGGCGCGGGTGACATCACCAAATGGGCCGCTGGCCTGGCCTCTGCCGTGGCGGCGCCAAAGAGCCGGGGGGAAGCGGCCTGATGTTCGAACTGTTCAATGTCGGTCTCGAAATGCAGAAACGCATGATCGACATGCAGATGCAGGGCATCGAGGTCGCGCAGCAGATGGTGGACGCGGCCCAGCGCAATGTGGACGCCGGGCTGGCCGCCAATCCGGCCGGCGAAGCGGGCATGAAGGCGATGAAGGGCTGGATGCGGCTCTGGGGGATGCGCGATTGACGGTTGCGACGGCGCCCCTTCCTTCGGTTCGCGGTTCGCTGAAAGCTGATGCGCCGCTGGGTCCCCTCGTCTGGTTCAAGGCGGGGGGCCTTGCGCAATGGCTGTTCGAGCCGAAGGACCGCCAAGACCTGTCCGATTTTCTGCGCGATCTTGATCCGGCTATTCCGGTCATGGCGCTCGGCCTCGGTTCCAACCTGATCGTCCGCGACGGTGGCGTTCCGGGGGTGGTCGTGCGCCTTGGCAAGCCCTTCGCCAAGGTCGAGCAGGTCGATGCGACCAGCCTGCGCTGCGGGGGAGGGGCCTCGGGTATTCTCGTCTCCTCGACGGCGCGCGATGCCGGGATTGCGGGGCTGGAGTTCCTGCGTTCGATCCCCGGCACGGTCGGCGGCTTCGTGCGCATGAACGGGGGCGCTTATGGCCGCGAGACCTGCGACATATTGGTGGAGTGCGAAGTCGTGCTGCGTTCCGGCGAATGCGTGACGCTGCCGCTCGATGCGCTGGGCTATACCTACCGCCACAGCACCCTGCCCGAAGGCGCGGTGGTGGTGAGCGCCGTGTTCCGGGGCGTGCCCGGCGAATCCGCCGCGATCCAGGCGGAGATGGACCGCATCGCCGCCGCTCGTGAGGAAAGCCAGCCGCTTCGCAGCAAGACCGGCGGGTCGACCTTCAAGAACCCGGATGGCCATAAAGCCTGGCAGCTTGTGGACGAAGCCGGTTGCCGTGGCCTGCAATGGGGCGGGGCGCAGGTGTCGGAGAAGCATACCAATTTCCTCCTCAACCTGGGCGACGCGACCAGCGCGGATATCGAGGCTTTGGGCGAGGAAGTCCGCCGCCGCGTCAAGGACAGGAGCGGCGTCGAACTGGAATGGGAAATTCAGCGTGTCGGCCGGTTTGCCGGCGACGCCAATCAGGAAAATCTAGTGAGGTCGTCGAAATGAGCCGTGGTCCCTGGCATGTTGCCGTCCTGATGGGTGGCTGGTCGGCTGAGCGGCCTGTTTCGCTGTCGTCGGGCGAGGGCGTCGCCAAGGCGCTGGAATCGCGCGGGCACAGGGTCACGCGGATCGACATGGACCGCGACGTCGCTGCACGGCTGGCCGAGACCGGGGCCGATGTGGTGTTCAACGCCCTTCATGGCGTCCCCGGCGAAGATGGCACGGTGCAGGGCATGATGGACCTGATGGGCCTCACCTATACCCATAGCGGCCTTGCCACCTCGGTCATCGCCATCGACAAGCAACTGACCAAGCAGGCGCTCGTTCCCCATGGCATCCCCATGCCCGGTGGTCATATCGTCGAGAGCGCCAGCCTGTATGAGAGCGACCCCCTGCCGCGCCCCTATGTGGTGAAGCCGGTCAATGAGGGCAGTTCGGTCGGCGTCGCCATCGTGACGGAGGGCGGCAATGCCGGCTCGCCCATCGGCCGCGATGTCGAGGGGCCTTGGCAGCATTTCGACCAGCTTCTGGCCGAACCCTATATTCGCGGCCGGGAACTGACGACCGCCGTGCTGGGCGACGAGGCGCTGCTGGTGACGGAACTGCGCCCGAAAAGCGGCTTCTATGATTTCGACGCCAAATATACCGACGGCATGACCGAGCATGTTTGCCCGGCGGAAATTCCCAATGAGATTAGCGAAGCCTGCAAGGCGATTGCCTTGCGCGCCCATCAGTTGCTGGGCTGCAAGGGCGCGTCGCGCTCCGATTTCCGCTGGGACGACACGCAGGGGATCGAGGGGCTGTTCCTGCTGGAGGTCAACACCCAGCCGGGCATGACGCCCTTGAGCCTCGTTCCCGAACAGGCGGCAAAGCTGGGCATTGACTATGCGGAGCTGGTGGAGCGTATTGTCGAGCAGGCGCTGGAGGAGGCGCAAAAGGGCGCACAGATGGGGGCAAAGCATGGCTGAAGCACGCATCCGGCGTGGCGGGACGGCGCGGCTGACGCGCGCGACCGGCGCGCGCGGCCGCAGCGGGGGAAGGGGCCGCACGGTCAAGCGCCGCAGCTGGGTCGACGGCCTGCTCGACCTGCTCCCCTTCAGCGAAGAGACGCTGCAACGCATCGCCAGTTGGGCGATCGTCGGGATTGTGCTGGCGGGCGTCGTCGGCATTGCGATGCTGCTGGGCCTGCCCGCCATGGCCGGGCAGAAGGCGTCCGAACTCGCCGCGAACGCCGGTTTCGAGGTCGAGAAGGTGGAGGTGCGCGGCGTCGAACGGATGGACGAGCTGCCGATCTACAATATCGCGCTGGGGCAGGTGAACCGTTCCATGCTCTCGCTCGACCTGCCCAAGGTGCGCGATGAGATGCTGAAGCTTGGCTGGGTCAAGGATGCGCGCATTTCCCGGCGCCTGCCCGATACGCTGGTGGTCGATGTCGTGGAACGCGATCCCGTCGCGGTGTGGCAGCATGACGGCCAGCTTCACCTGATCGACGTGGCGGGCGTGGTGCTGCAATCGGTGTCGCCCGGCGCGATGCCCGACCTGCCGCTGGTGGTGGGGCCGAACGCCAATCTCCAGACCGCAGGGCTGAACAAGCTGATGGAGAATGCGCCTGCGCTGAAGCCGATGCTGGCCGGCGCCACCTGGGTCGGGAACCGGCGCTGGGACCTGCGCTTTCAGTCGGGGGAGACGCTGTCGCTGCCCGAGGGGGACAAGCCCTCCGCGACGGCGCTCGTCAATTTCGCGCGCATGGATGGCGTGAACCGGCTGCTGGGCCGGGGCATCGTCAAGTTCGACATGCGTGATCCGGATCGTTTCGTGCTGCGTTTGCCGCAGGGCCAGGGAACCGGAACGTCCAGTGAAAAGCCCGCCGCGAGCGCTGATGCGCCCGCAAAGGGCGAGGAAGGCTAAGCGCCATGGCACAACCCAAGGTCGATAAGCTCGTCACCGCGATCGACATCGGATCGTGGAAGGTGTCCGCGCTGATTGCGGGGCGCACCGAAAATGGCGAGCTGGCGATTTTGGGCACGGGCCAGCGGGAGAGCCGGGGCGTGCGGCGCGGCTTCATCGCGGACATGGAGCGCACCGAACTCGCCGTGCGCGAGACGGTCGAGCAGGCCGAGCGCGTCGCGGGCACCAATATCGAGGATGTCTGGGTCAGCTTCTCGGGCGGCAGCCTGGTCAGCGATGTCGTCACGGTCGAGCGCGACATGGGCGGCTATCGCGTCGAGCAAGCGGATATCGACGATCTCCTCACCACCGGTCAGCAGGGGATCGACCCCGATGGCCGGGTGGTGCTCCATGCCCAGCCGACCTGCTTCACCATCAATGGCCGCGTGCCGGTGAAGAAGCCGCTGGGGATGCACGCCGACCTGCTGGGCGTCGACATCCATGTGGTGCTGGCCGATGGCGCGCCGCTCGCCAATCTCGACCTGTGCGTGCGCGGAGCCTATCTCAACGTCAACTCCATCGTCGCCTCGCCCATCGCCACCGGCCTTGCCTGCCTGTCCGAGGAGGAACGGGATCTGGGCGTGGCGCTGGTCGAACTGGGCGCGGGCGTGACCAATGTCTCGCTCTATGCGGGCGGGATGCTGGTCGGGCTGCACAGCATCCCCATCGGCGCGTCCGACATCACCGACGACATCGCGTCGGCTTTCGGCATCCGCCGCAGCCAGGCGGAGCGGATCAAATGCTTCTACGGCTCCGCGATGCAGAACCGCCGCGATTTCCGCGACATGATCGAGATCGCCGCGCCCCATGGCGATGTCGCCATTCCGGGGCAGAGCGCCGGTCCCAATGCCGATGGCGGCAAGATCACCCGCGCCGCGCTGGTGGCGGTGATCTGCGAGCGGCTGAACCAGATCATGGTCGAGGTGAACGGGGCGCTGGCGGGCATGGGCTTCAACACGCCGACCGGGCGGCAGGTCGTGCTGACCGGCGGCGGCGCGGAGATGAAGGGCATTGCCGATTATGCGCAGGGTGCGTTAGGGCGCGCCGTGCGGATCGGGCGGCCGCGCGGACTGGCGGCCTTGCCGGAGGCGCATAGCGGCCCGGCCTTCGCGACGCTGGCCGGTCTTGCGCTTTACGGCGCTTCAAACCCGGTTGATCTTAGAACGATAGCGCCTGCTCCTCAGACGGTTCATCGTATCGGAGCGCCCGCCTGGTGGCAAAGAATGGTCAAGGCGATGAAGACGAACTATTGAAATAAAGTGAAATCCGGCGAAATTACCTAGTGAAACTCGCCATTATCTGTTGCATTAACCTTCGTTGACAGTTTCGCTCACGTCATCGAAGCTGGAGGGAGCTAAAATTTATGAGCATTGAAATCAGCCCACCGCATGTGGACGAATTGAAGCCACGCATCGCGGTGATCGGCGTCGGCGGCGCGGGCGGCAACGCCATCGCGAACATGATCGCCGCTTCGGTCGAGGGCGTGGATTTCATCGTCGCCAACACCGACGCGCAGGCGCTCAACTCCTCCCCGGCGGAACGCCGCATCCAGCTTGGCCCGCAGATCACCGAAGGCCTGGGCGCCGGCTCGCGCCCGGAAATCGGCAAGGCAGCCGCTGAGGAAACCATCGCCTCGGTCGAAGAGGCTCTGAACGGCGCGCATATGTGCTTCATCACCGCCGGCATGGGCGGCGGCACCGGCACCGGCGCAGCGCCCGTCATCGCCAAGGCCGCGCGCGATCGCGGCATCCTGACCGTCGGCGTCGTGACCAAGCCCTTCACCTTCGAGGGCAATCGCCGCATGAAGTCGGCGGAGTCCGGCATCGAGGAACTGCAGAAGCATGTCGATACCCTCATCGTCATTCCGAACCAGAACCTGTTCCTGATCGCCAACCCGAACACCACCTTCAAGGAAGCCTTCCAGATGGCGGACGAGGTGTTGCAGCAGGGCGTGCGCAGCATCACCGACCTGATGATCATGCCGGGCCTCATCAACCTCGACTTTGCCGACGTCCGTTCGGTGATGGGCGAAATGGGCAAGGCGATGATGGGCACCGGCGAAGCCGAAGGCGACGGCCGTGCGTTGCAGGCCGCTGAAAAGGCGATTGCCAACCCGCTGCTCGACGGCGTGTCGATGCGCGGCGCGAAGGGCGTCATCGTCTCGATCGTCGGCGGCGACGACATGCGCCTGATGGAAGTGGACGAAGCCGCCAACCATATCCGCGAACTGGTCGATCCGGACGCGAACATCATCTGGGGTTCGGCCTTCAACGACGGTCTGAACGGCAAGATTCGCGTGTCCGTGGTCGCCACCGGCATCGACAGCGAGGTCGGCGCATCGGCTGCGCCCCTGACCCAGCCGTTCAGCTTCGCCAGCCGCCCGGCGGTGGCCGTGCCGACCGCCGCAGCGCCCAAGCCCGCGCCGCAGCCGGCGCCCG
>NZ_LFCT01000036.1 GCF_008692605.1 Sphingobium estronivorans | reverse complement strand
GTCATTTTATGAGTTTACGGCCTAGAGCAGAGTCATAGAGGTGGCGAGCTCGTCATGCTTGAACGGCTTCGTCAAGTGGGGGAAGTCGGCCGAGATGCCCTTGCCTTCCGCATAGCCGGAGATAAGCAGCACGCGTATACCCGGCCTCTTCTTTCTCGCGCGCCCCGCAAGATCAATGCCGGTCAGCCCCGGCATCAGATGATCCGTCACCAGCACGTCGATCTGCTTTTCCTCATCCAGCATTTCGAGTGCTTTTTCGCCTGAGCTCGCTTCCAAGACATCATATCCGAGTTCTCGCAGCATGTCGGCGGTGCTGGCCCGCACCAGATCCTCATCATCGACGACGAGGACCCGGCGATGATCGGACTGGCCCAGATCGGGGCGTGACGGTGACGCCGGGACGGCGCGAGGCCGATCGCTGACAGGCAGCCACAGGCTGATGCTGGTCCCGGCACCCACCTCGCTTTCGATCGCCAGTGCGCCGCCCAGTTGCGCCACAAGACCATGCACCATGGAAAGGCCGAGGCCGGTTCCGCGTCCGATCCCCTTCGTCGTGAAAAAAGGCTCGATCGCCTTTGCGATGGTATCTTCGTCCATGCCGACGCCTGTGTCTGACACCGCGAGCCGGATATAATCCGCCGCAGTCAGTCCCAGATCATTGCTGGCCGCAACCTGTTCGCGCCTCACGCGGATCGAAAGCGTGCCGCCGTCCGGCATCGCATCGCGCGCATTCACCGCCAGATTGAGCAGGGCCATCTCGATCTGGTTGCCATCGGCCTCCGCCAGCGGCGCGTCGTCGTCAATCTCGACCTGGACGTCGATGCGCGGCCCGACCGTGCTGGCGACGAGATCGGTCATGTCTCTCACCAGCTGCGCGATGTCGATCGCCACGGCCTGGAGCGGTTGGCGGCGGGCGAAGGCAAGCAGCCGTTGCACCAAAGTCTTGGCGCGGTCGGCCGACTGAAGCGCGCCCCCGATCAACCGCCTTTCTCGTTCGGTGCCGACGTCCCGGCGCATGAGCAGGTCCAGAGAGCCGATGATCGGCGTGAGCAGATTGTTGAAATCATGCGCAACGCCCCCTGTCAGCTGGCCCATGGATTCAAGTTTCTGGGCTTGCCGCAAGGCTTGCTGTGCCTGCTCCAGTTCATGGGACCGCTCGGCGACCCGTTCTTCCAGCGTCTCGTTCAGCTGACGAAGATGATCCTCGCTGGCCCGCAATGCGGCTTCCACCTGCTTACGGTGGGTAATGTCGTTGAACAGAATGGCCACGCGATACGATCCGGGCTCGCCCACCCTGAAGGCATGGACGTCGTACCAATATCCGCCCAGTGCTTCGGCCCCGTTTTCGAAACGGATGCTATTGCCGGTGGTCGCCACCTTGCCGTAGATGTCGAACCAATGCTGCTCGTGGCCGGGAACCATGGACCGCATAGTCCGGCCCACAGCATCGGCAAGGCCGGTCTGCTGGACGAAGGCAGGATTGGTCTCCACAAAGCGATAGTCGACCGGATTGTCCTGCGTGTCGAAAATCATTTCGATCACGCAAAAGCCGACCTCGATCGAATTGAACAGGGAACGGTACTTCTCAGCACCCATGTGCAATTCCTCAAGCCGCGCGCGCGCCTCATATTGGCGGCGACGCCCCCGCAGGGCCGACTGGGCGAGGCTGATGAGCGTCGTGGGATGAAAGGGTCGTTCCAGGAAAGTGACGTTCCCCAACATGTCCAGAAATCGGCGGGCGGCCGGATTGCGCTCCAGACCGCCGCCGCGCCGCGTCACCAGCACGAAGGGAAAATCAGACCATTCAGCCTGTTGGCGGAGCCAGAGCGACAACGGGTTGAGATCGGCTGTGAGCAACGCCTCTTCCGTGATCAGCGCAAAACCCGCACCTCGTTCGATGCCCTGCAACAGCATCTCGAGACCGCTGCAAATCTCCGTCAGCAGCCCCGCTTCCTTGAGCATGGAGGCGGCAATGTCCGCATCGCGGCCATGGGGAGCTACAATGAGAGCTCGCTCGGAAAGGTGCGGTATCACTCCTATTCGTTTTCCAGCAACTTGGGCGTTTCGCCGATGAAAGTAGGCACGCCGCGCAACACCCCCTGGAAACCGACGAGCGGTTCGCCCAGGCGGATGCCAAAGCTGCCGATGCGATATTCACGGATCGTGTCTTCATGCGCGCCCGTGCGCTTCTTGATAATGGAAATGGCGCGGCGGACGCGCCCCAATGCTTCAAAATAGCGCAGCAGCACCACCGTATCGGCCAAATAGGTGACGTCAACAGGCGCCTTCATGTCGCCCACCAACCCGTGCTGCGCTACGGTAAGAAAGGTGGTCGCGCCTTGCCGGTTCAGATATTGCAGCAATTCGTGCATGTGCAGGATTAACGCCTTTTCCTCCGGCATGGCCGCCTGATAGCCGTTCAGGCTATCTACGATGATCGTGCGGACACCGTGAGTTTCGACGCATTGCCGCACACGCTGCGAGAATTCTCCGGGTGAGAGCTCGGACGCATCGACCTGCTCGACGAACAAATGACCCTGGTCGGTCATCGCCTTCATGTCGATGCCAAGGCCTTTTGCCCGGTCGAAGAGAAGGTCGATTTCTTCGTCGAAGATGAACATCGCCGCCCGCTCGCCGCGCGCGACCGCGGCGGCGACGAAAGTAAGGGTGAGCAGCGATTTGCCCGTGCCCGCCGGCCCGAGCACCAGGACGCTCGATCCGCGCTCCACGCCGCCCCCGAGCAAGGCGTCGAGTTCGGCGGAGTCACTTGTCAGGACGTCCCGCGCGAAGCTCGTTTTGTGTTCAGCCGATACAAGGCGGGGAAACATTCGCACGCCGCCCGTCTCAATGACGAAATCATGATAACCGCCCCGGAAAGGGCGCCCGCGATATTTGATGATCCGGGCCCGCCGGCGCTCCGGGCCATATTCCGGTGCCAACTCCTCCAGCCGGATCACGCCATGTGCCACGCTGTGGACAGTCTTGTTGGCCACCTCTGCGGTGAGGTCATCGAGCATCAGCACAGTCGCTTTCTGCGTCGCGAAAAAATGCTTGAGCGCCAGTATCTGCCGACGATAACGCAGCGAGCTCTGCGCCAGCAAGCGGATTTCCGAAAGGCTGTCCAGCACGACCCGATCGGGTCTCACCCGCTCGAACGCATCGAAAATGCGCCGCGTAGTTTCCCCCAGTTCGAGGTCGGAGGAATAGAGCAGGCTCTGCTGCTGTTGCTCGTCTAGCAGGCTTTCCGGCGGGACGAGTTCGAACAGATCAATCCCTTTGAGGTCCCAGCCGTGGGAATAGGCGCTTTCGCGCATTTCCTCTTCGGTTTCGGACAGGCTGATATACAGGCACCGTTCGTTACGGGCGGCGCCTTCGATCAGGAACTGGGTCGCTACCGTGGTCTTCCCTGTTCCCGGGCTCCCTTCCAGCAAGAACACCCTGCTTCTGGTCAAGCCGCCCATCAGGACCTCATCCAGGCCCGCAACACCTGTAGGAGCAGAATTCGCAGTTTCCATTGCCAGAGATTTTCCTTCATGCGCTATCAGGGTCATAGGATCATTCCGCGATTGACACCTTGATCTGGATCAGACGCTATTCTCGCAGATAATAGTGTGGGTTGGCGACTTCAGCCGTCCGCTGCCTGCGAAGCAGGTCAAGCAAGGTCGCTAGGGAACGCGCCGTCCGCTCAAGAACTGGAACAGCAGGACGATGACGGCCAGCACGAGCAGCAGGTGAATAAGGCCACCGCCAACTGGCACCACGAAAGCTCCCAGTACCCAGAGGACCAGAAGGATGAGAATGATGGTCCACAACATATCCGTCTCCCATGAGCGCAAGTGCTGCACGACTAATGGTTCGGCATCGCAATAGTTCCGCCTGAGCAACAGGGTGCCAGCGATCAACCCTTTGCGGCCTTTCAGAGGCCGATTTTCCAGCGTTTCAACCTCACGCTGTTCAGTTACCTGTTCTCGAGGTGGTGAACGCCGGCGCAAGGGAGGCATCACGGTGCATCTCATCCTGCTAACCGGCTATCGTGATCTCCTCTGGGTTGCTCAATGACCGCTATGCCGGCGGATGCGATCGCCTTCATCAGGACGTCGGCCTATCCAGGAAAGTTTACGCTGAGGTGGTGCTGAGCAGCGCTTTCAAGTCCGGCTTGGTCACCTTGCCCATGGCGTTGCGGGGCAGGCTGTCGACGAAATGGATCAACCGCGGGATTTTGTAGATGGACAATTGCCCCGCCGACCAGTCGATAATCTCTTCGGCATCCGCTTTCCGGCCCGGCCGTGGCACGACGAAGGCCACGATCTTCTCGCCCCAAGTCGCGTCCTCGACCCCGATCACCGCCACTTCCGCGACGGCGGGATGGGCCAACAGCGCTGCCTCAATCTCCAGCGCGGACAATTTATAGCCGCCCGACTTGATGATATCGATCGAGGTACGCCCCATGATCCGGTAGCTGCCTTCCTCGACCACCGCCATGTCGCCGGTGCAGAACCAGCCGTCGCGGAAGCTCTTCACCGTGGCCTCCGCATTGTCCCAATATTCCAGGAAGACATTGGGTCCCTTGATGCGGATTTCGCCCGGCTGTCCCGCTTCGGTGATGGGTTGCTCATCCTCACCATAGAGACGTACCTCGACGCCCGGCAGGGGCTGGCCGACATGCCCCGCCCGCCGCTCGCCAAGATAGGGATTGGACAGGGCCATGCCGATCTCGGTCATGCCGTACCGTTCGAGCAGGATCTGGCCGGTGCGCGCCTGCCATTGCTCGAACAAGGGAACCGGGCAGGCTGCGGAACCGGACACATTGAGGCGCATGGCGGCAAAGCCGTCGCAGACCCTTTTCGCCTCAGCCCCTTCCAGCCTTTCGAGATGGTCGAGCAGCTTCACATAGATGGTTGGCACCGCCATGAAGACCGAATAGTCGCCCGCCGCGACATTGTTGCAGATGGCCGCTGCGTCGAACCGGGGGAAGAGATGCACCGTCGCGCCCGCCCATAGGGCGCAGCTCAGCACGTTGATGATGCCATGGACATGATGCAGCGGCAGGAACAGGGGGATGCGGTCGCTGTCCGACCAGCCCCAGGCTTCCAGCAGCACGGTGATTTGCGCCCGGATATTGCCATGGGTCGTCACCACGCCTTTGGGCTTGCTGGTGGTGCCGCTGGTGAAGACCATCATCGCACGCCGGCTGTCGGCGATGTCCGGCAGAACGCCTGCCGCATCGGCCATAAGCTCGTCCGGCTGCAACAGACGGATGCCCAGTTGCGCGCACAATGCGCCCAGCATGGCGTGATGCTTGGCCTGGGCGACCAGTCGGGTCACCCGCGCGCAGCGCAGATAATGATCCAGTTCGGCGATGGTCGCGCCGACATTCAGGGGAACGGCGATCCCGCCCGCGCGCCAGACGCCGTGCATCACCGCGACATAGTCCGGGCTGGCGGGCAGGAAGAAGGCGATCCGCTCTTCGGCCAGATCCTCCATGCCGTCCAGCAATCCGGTGGCAAGGCGGTCCGCAAGGCCGCTGAGCGCTCCATAGGTGACGCGGCGCTCGCCATCGATCAAGGCGATCCGGTCGTTGTCCCCCTGCAAAAGCGGGAAGCGGTCTGTCGGCATGATCCCCTCGTTTCGAATGCAATATGCAAACCGCCTCTCTCATAGAGGCGCACGACCCGCGCGGCAATGACAGGGACCGGATCAAGCCAATCTGGCTGTTGTCTGGGCAATGGCGAGACGCTCTATCTTCTCCCTGACCGGGGTGGGAATGGTGCAGGAGGGAAGGGGGAGGGGGTCGATGCCAATTTGGGAATGATTATGTGTGATCCGAGTGATTTGACATATTATCCTGGTGGCGAAGCGACGTCGCTGCCGCCCGACTTGCCCTGCTCGATCCGACACGACCGCGCAGGCAGCGCAGAGTCGCTGTCCGCATGGAGACGAAGAAACCGCCAGGCTGCCGGAGCCGCGATTGCTGCCATTTACAATCCCAGGCACAGATATTTGATTTCGAGATAGTCCTCGATCCCATATTTCGATCCTTCCCGACCCAGACCGGAGGCTTTGACGCCGCCAAAGGGTGCGACCTCGGTCGAGATCAGGCCCGTATTGACGCCGACAATACCGGCTTCGATCGCTTCGGCCACCCGCCAGACCCGGCCCAGATCGCGCGCATAAAAATAGGCGGCGAGCCCGAATTCGGTCGCGTTGGCAAGGCGGATGGCGTCGGCATCGCTGTCGAAACATATGACCGGCGCGAGCGGACCAAAGGTTTCCTCACGCGTGACGAGCATGTCGGGGGTGACGTCGCGCAAGACAGTGGGGGTGAAGAAACGTCCGCCAAGGGGGTGGGGGACACCCCCTTCGAGCACCGTCGCGCCACGCGCGGTCGCATCGGCAATATGCTGCTGGACTTTGGCCAGCGCGGCATCGTCGATCATCGGGCCAATGGTCGTCCCGTCCGCAGCGCCGTTGCCGACGACCAGCTTCCGGGTTGCCGCGACCAGCTTTTCGACAAACAGGTCATATATACCCGATTGGACATAGATCCGGTTGGCGCACACGCAGGTCTGCCCGGCGTTACGGAATTTGGAAACGATGGCACCTTCGACCGCGGCATCGAGATCGGCATCGTCGAACACGATGAAGGGAGCATTGCCGCCAAGCTCCAGGCTCAATTTCTTGATGCCGGGAGCCGATTGGGCCATCAGCTTGGCGCCGACGCGGGTAGACCCGGTGAAACTGATCTTGCGCACCGCCGGATTTTCAGTGATTTCCGCGCCGATCTCCGTCGCGCTACCGGTGACGATGTTGAGCAGCCCCTTGGGCAGACCAGCCTGTTCGGCCAATATGCCCAGCGCCAACGCACTGAACGGCGTCTGCGCGGCGGGCTTTACAACGACGCCGCAGCCGGCTGCCAGAGCGGGCGCGATCTTGCGCGTGATCATCGCCGACGGGAAATTCCAGGGCGTGATGGCCGCCACGACGCCCACCGGCTGCTTTAGGACCATGATGCGCCGGTCGGCTGCGTGCGACGGGATGACATCGCCATAGACGCGCTTTGCTTCCTCACCGAACCATTCGAGGAAGGAAGCGGCATAGGCGATCTCTCCCCGCGCTTCGGCGAGCGGCTTGCCCTGTTCCTCCGTGAGGAGCCGGGCAAGCGGCTCCTGATGTTCCATCATCAGTTCGAAAAAGCGGCGGAGGATGGCGGCCCGTTCCTTCGCGGTACGGGCTGCCCAGTCAGGCATCGCCTGCTGGGCAGCGGCGATGGCGCGGGCGGTGGCCTCCCGACCGAACTGAGGCACCTTGCCGATTATGGCGCCGGTGGCGGGATTGTCGACCTCAATCCAGTCCTCACCGGTTACCCATTCGCCCCCGATCAGGCAGGCTTCGCGTTTCAGTTCCATCGGGTCGCTCCCATCAAAGGCCGAGTTGCGGCACGTTATGCGTACCATAAGCCCGTGCGACATTTTTAGTTTCCATACAGAAATCGAAACTCCAGTCGCCGCCGTCGCGACCGATGCCGCTTGCCTTCATCCCGCAGAAGGGTGTGGGGAGATGCCGTCCATTCTCGCTGTTGACCCAGGCGATCGGCCGTGCGTCGGGCAAGGCGCAGCCGCGCTGTCCCTCTGTCCGACCAAGTCTATATCTGCGTTGGTAGGAGCGCACGATTTCCGTCCGCTTAATCGCCGTTGGCATCGACCATGAATATAATGGTTTTGCCTCGCGACGCCGGATCCCATCCTGCGGACAATGCTGCCCGCACGCCTCGCGAAGCAATCGCGTCGTTGATATGCAAACGTCCTTTCGGCAATCCTTTCAACAGGCGCTTTGGCGCTGGAAATTCCAGCACTGCTTGACGCGGCATGTCTTGCTGACGCAGGGAAACCGTCATTCCCTTCCAGCCATCGGAAGATGACAACTGAGGTTCGCTGAGGAGTTCCCACTCATATTTGAAACCGTCGATCTCGACAGTGCCGCTGCGGCCGGGTGTATGAAGCATGACAAGCCTTTAGCATGCCAGTGGCCGCACTCCACCCCTATCTCGCGCGCGTCGCCTGATCCTCGGCCAGTTCCTTGAGGCGCGGGGCTAACGCAGCCTGATTGCCTGTGCAGGCGGCGTCCCTTAAAGCCCGGCAATTCCCTCTCCGAGAGAAGGGATGTGGGTTTATCCTAATCTCCCAGCCAGCCGGATATGATCTCGCCCTTATGCCCTTCGGGCGCCAGAACCGCGCGCAAAGCTTCCAGCAGGGGTGGCAGTGCCTGGGTGAAAGCGTAGGGCGGATTGACGATATAGAGGCCCGCGCCGTTATAGATGCCGGGTTGCTCGCTATCGTATAGCCAATGCTCCACCACCAGCAATTTCGGGATGCCAAGCTTGCGTAGCCGCGCCTTCCACTGCCGATGCGTGGCCCGGTCTTTCAGCGGATACCAGATCACCGTCACGCCATGCGCCCATTTGCGGTGAGCGGCGGCGAGCGTGGCGGTGATGCGGGTGCGTTCGTCCGGCTGCTCGTAGGGCGGGTCGACCACCACCACGCCGCGCGCGGTGCGGGGCGGCAACAGAGCCAGCCACAGTTCGTAGGCATCGCGTTCATGCACGGCCGCGCTGGTGTCCCGCATCACGCCGCGCAGGGTGTAAGCATCTTTCGGATGCTTTTCGTTGAGGATCAGGAAATCCTGCGGGCGCAAAAGCTGCGCCAGAAACCGCGGCGAGCCGGGGTAAAGCTGCGGTTCGTCACCCACATTCACCGCCTGCACGGCGGCGCGATAGTCGTCCAGCAAGGGGTCATGGTCGGCAAAGGCCCGCAGCACGCCCTGCGTCGCCTCGCCCGTGCGTTGAGCTTCGTCGCCGCCAAGGTCGTACAGCCCGCAGCCGGCATGGGTGTCGATCAGGGTCAGAGCGCCCTGCTTATGCTGCAAGGCCCGCACCAAGGCGATCAGTAGGCTGTGTTTCACGACGTCGGCGCTGTTGCCAGCATGGAAGGAATGGCGATAATTCATTGTGGTTCAAAATCCTGACGGTCGGCCTTTAGACGAACCGCTGGACCTTGTGCAAAGCGAAGTTATGCCCACGCCGATATTCCTGGGCGCGGAGGCCGGCCCTTTGCGGCCATTCAGAGGGCGAGTTTCGATACTCCGGTCCGGAAAGGCAGCTTTTTCCAGTCTGACCGGTTTGGAATAGGATGTTGTCGCCCTCATCCGTTCCGCGACGGCGCCACCGGAATGACCTTGCAGTCAAGCTGCGGCAATGCTCCTTTGTGACGCGCGAGGCGGAATGACATGGGGCCTTCGCTGTGGCCAAGCGTCTCCAGCCATCGCACCCCGGGCAAGTTCGGATTGATCCCGGACAGGGCGAGCCGTACGCGGCCATCCTTGCCGGGCGGGTTTTGAAAGCTGCTGGCGAAGACAGTATTGCCGAACCGCCATTCGAAGGATTCCATCCAGAAATTCATCGGGACGATGGTCCAATAGGCGTCTTTCGGGGGCGTGAACTCGATCAGCAACGCTTCTTCCGGTTTGAGCCGCCAATAAGCCGAAAGGTAGCGATGCCCGGCTGGCGTGTAGATGTCGCCGCTATCGTCGAAGCTGGCGAACCTGTTCAGCTTTCCCTCCCGGTCGCGCGTCACCCATTTCGCCCAAGTCCGCACATTCCAGAGGGCGAAGTCTGCGGCCTGCTCGATTGCCTTGCTCATATGATCGGCCGTGAGCGGCTGGAGCACGGGATTGCCGCTCGTCCGCCGGATGGCGAGCGGACGCGGCCGGTCCTTCCATGGATCGCGCAGATAGCGTCGCACCAGCAGAGAACTCGCATCGTCCGCCATCCGCAGCAGGTTCCGGCCTTCGGCCGTTTTGCTCAGGCGAACAGTAAAATCGCCGTTCCGGTCAGTGACCAGATCCTCGTCGGTGAGGCTGGCGATCAGGCGACGCTGGGCGGAACCCGTGTTGAGCGCGCCGGAATAGAGCGTGAATTCGATCAACGCGGTTTCGCGCATATTCCCGGTGATTTCATAATCATAATCGCCCGAAACCGTGGCCTTGTCGTACAGCTGCCCCGGACTGTCGCCCGCCAATTTGCGCACGCCGTCGCGCGAGGGCTGGAAAAAGGCCGGAAAGGCGGGGTCCCCGAACTGAATATGGACATCGATGCCGATCGAGAGATAGCGCATGAACAGGCGATAGCCTTCCGCGCGATCAATCTCCGTACCCGGTGCGTTCAGCGAAGCGAACTCCGCCGAAAAGCGGCGCGCGGTATCCGCCAAACGCCCCATCGCAAGGTCCAGCCCGTCCGCCTGTCCGGCAAGGCCAACCGTGCCGTCGCCTGTCGGCTGAGCGACTGCGGCAAATGTCCCCAGCGCGGCCAGTGTCAAAGCCCCGGTGCCGGCGAAAAAATTCCGCCGGTCAAGCAGCGGGCGATCCTTCTCCATGCATTCCTCTCCTTTTACACAAGACCCCCGACGGCTTACGCCCCTATTCCGAGAGCCTGCGCGCATAGTTTCTCGCACGCTCGGCGCGCTGGGCGTCGCGCTGGGCGGGCGTGACGAAAAGCGTTCCGGCCGGCAGTTCCCGTTTCAGTTGGTCGAGCGCGACGACCTTCGATCCCCGCACGGCGTCTTCGGGCCTGGCGGCGGCGGGCAGCGCTTGCCAGCGCACAGCGAACATGCCGGCGGCATGATCCTCCGGGTCCAGCCAGTTGTAAACGCCAGGGTCCTTTTTCGAGATCACGAAGCTATAGCTGCCGTCCGCATTGGGTTTGGCCTGCGTGTGGTTGAGGCTGCTTGTGCGATCCACATAGTCATAAGCCACGCCCCAGGGATCCGTCAGCTGAAATCCCATCGACGCCGCGCCCAACGGACTGAGGGTAATGATCCAAGCCTGATCGTCTGCCAGGGCGAAATGCCCGCCACTGGAAAAACCGCGTCCGCCCGGACGCGCGCGTGGGGCGTCAATCTGATTGGCGGGCTTGGTGAAGACATAGTGATTGTCGTAGGCCAGCCAATAGGGCGCGATCCGGGAGAGGAAGTCAACGGCGCGCCGCGCGATCGGGTCTTCGGATGGGGGAGGCCCAGCGGCAGGGCCGCCGACGCGCCGAACATCCAGTGCGATGGAATTTTGCGTTGCCCAATCGGTGAGCAACTGGCGTATCGACATGTGGAAGCTGCCCTGCGGCGGCATCTGCATATGGTTGGACCGGCCATTGGCGGGATCGCTGTCAATGGTGATGATGAAGGAACCGTCCGGTGCGAATATAATCTGGTCGCTTCTGAGCGTCGCGAGCTGCTTGCCGCCCTCCGCCGCCATCGCGCCGGTGCCCGGCACGGAGTCGCGCAGTTCCAGATGCAGTTCGATCGGTCCCGGTTGTCTTACCTTGCCGTGGATTTCATACCGCGCGCCGCCCTCCAGACGGACAGGGCGATAGATATTGTCCGGGTTGTCGATGCCATAGCCCGAGCGCGGTACCGTCAGGCCAAACCATGTATGCGGCGCATTGACCGACCAGAAGGCATAGGGCCGGCTCACATCCTCGGCGATCGCCATATAGATCGCCGCCATGGTGATCGAATGCGCCGCCCGCTGAATGGTGGCCTTGCCCGTGGCCGTGGCCCCTTGCGGGTCTACGGCGTAGAGCGCCTCGACGCGCTTCAGTTCATTTTGCACCTGCGCGGTTTCCAGCACGCGCAGAGCCATCGCTTCGCGTTCGATCTGCGTCGGCGTGCCCAGCGTGGTTGCATTCTGCCTGACCGCTGCCGCCGATGGCGCAGACATGATCCCCGCCAAGGCCAAGGTCATTCCGCCCAGGGCCATTTTCCAAGTCGCGCTGGTCGATCGAACCCTCATCGGCCCATCTCCACGCTGTTCACGCGTCATGCGGCGCGCCCTCTTTGCCATTCATTCCGAAAGCCTGCGGGCATAGCTTCTGGCGCGCTCGGCCCGTTGGACCTTGCGCTCGGCGGGGTTGACGAACTGCGTGCCGTTGGGCAGTTCCTGCTTCAACTGACCGAGCGCGACGACCTTCGACGCCCGCACGGCGTCTTCGGCCCTCGCGCCCGGAGGCAGCGATTGCCAGCGAACGGCGTAAATTCCGGCGGCATGGCCTTCAGGATCCAGCCAGTTGTAAACGCCGGGGTCTTTTTTCGAGATCACATAGGTGATGCTGCCATCCGCATTGGGTTTGGCCTGCGCGGTGCTGAGGCTGCTCGTACGGTCGGCATATTCATAGGCGACGCCCCAGGGATCGGTCAGCTGAAATCCCAGCGAAACCGCACCCAGCGGCGCGAGCGTGATGACCCAGGCCTGATCGTCGGCCAGGCTGAAATGGCCGGATGTCGAAAAGCCGCGCCCGCCGGGCCGCACGCGCGGCGTCACGATCTGGTTGGCGGACTTGGCAAAGACATATTGATTGTCATAGGCCACCCAATAGGGCGCCATCTGCGATAGCAACGTCGCCGCGCGGCGCGCGATCCGGTCGTCAGACGGCGGCGCGGTGATGGCGGGGCCGCCGACCCGCTCAATCTCCAACGCGACCGGATTCTGCGTTGCCCAGTCGGTGAACAGGTCGCGGACGACGAGCAGCGGCTTGCCATTGGCCGGGGTCTGGAGATGATTGGGCCGGCCATTGGCGGGTTCGCTGTCGACGGTGATGGTGAAACGGCCATCGGCGGCAATCTGCATCGCATCGCTGCGCAGCGTGGCCAGTTGCTTGCCCCCTTCCGCCGCCATCGCCGTGGTGCCGGGGATCGAATCGCGCAGTTCGAAATGCAGTTCCGCCGGGCCGGGCTTTTTGACTCGACCGTGAATGACATAGCGGGCCGCGCCATCGACCATGATGTTGCGGTAGACATTGTCGGGATTGTCGATCCCATAGCCCGATCGCGGCACGGCAAGGCCAGACCAGTCGTGCGGCGCGTTCACCACCCACATCACCGCTGGTCGGTCCGTGTCCTCGCCCACCGCATATTGGATCGCCGCCATCGCGATCGACCGGGCGGCGCGCTTGATCGTCGCCTTGCCGGTCGGGGTTTTCCCTTGCGGGTCCGCTGCGTACAGCGCCTCGACCCGCTGAATTTCCTCCACCATCGGCGGGCTTGCCAATATCCGCAGGGCCTGGGCTTCCAGCTTGATCTGGCGGGCATTGCCGAGGGTGCTGGCCTTGGCGGGCATGGCGGCATGGGGCGCGGGTGCGGCCGACGCGGGCGTCGACAGCCCCAATCCCATCGCCATCGCCATCGCCAGCACGGGTACGGCGCAGGCCGTATGGCTCATCATCCGACGATCAGGCATCATTGATAACTCCAATATAAGAGGGGATTGGGGCCGCAGGATCAGAACCGTATGCCCAGCGTGAGGCCATAGGTTCGCGGATCGGGGAAATAGGCGGTGATCAACCGCTGGAGGCTTGCTCCGTAATCGATGAAGAAATTGGGGTTCTTCTCATTGAGCAGATTTTTCCCCCAAACCGACAAGGTGCCCTTGATACTGCCCATCGGGATCTGACTGAGCACGGCACGCGCGCCGAGCATCACGCGTCCGGGCGTACGGACCAGATAGGCGGCGGTCTGCGTCGGCGCGGTCGGCACGATCGGCAAGGGCGACACATAATATTCCGACGTCATGTTCAGATCCGCGATCAGGTTCAGCTTGCCCATATCCGTTTCCATCGCGGTCCAATCCACGCTGGTCGACACGGTATATCGGGGCGCATGAGGAAAGGCACGATTGTCCGCCACATTCGCGCCATTATCCAGATATTGCAGGAATTTGCTCTGAAGATAGCCCAGTCCCGCCTGAACCGTCAGCCGATCGTCGGGACGGGCCACGGCTTCGATCTCCACGCCGCGAATTCGCGCCTTGCCCGCATTCACGAGGATGCTCGACGCGGAGATGCCGGGCAGGAAAACCGACAATTGCAGATCGCTCACATCGTTCTGAAAGGCTGCGACATTCAGCTGGAGGCGGTTGTCGAGCAGCCGCGATTTGAAACCGACCTCATAGGTATTCTGGACCTGCGGCCTGAACACCCGCCGCACGTCGGCGGTCGTGTTGGCCGTGGCGTTGAACCCGCCGCTGCGAAACCCTTGGGCGTATCGGGCATAGACATTGAGGCCCGGCCCGAATTCATAGGCCAGCGTCGCGGTGGGCGAGACTTTCTCAAATGTCGCAGGCGGCGTCGCGCCAGCCGGCAGATTGATGACGACGACAGGCCCTGCCGCCGTCAGGCGCGCAAGATAGCGTTCGACCGTCTTTTTCTCATGCGTATAGCGCAGGCCGCCGGTTAGGGTCAGGGCATCGGTGAGTTTATAGTCGAGCTGCGCGTAGGCGGCGTAGGCCTTGGTCGTGAACGCGTAATTGGTCTCAGTCCGAGACAGTCCACTCAGGAAGGATTGAAAACTGTCGGTATTACCCTTGTCGTCGAAATAATAGGCGCCCAGGACATAGTTGAGCGGCCCCGTCTGCCCGGTCAGTTGAAGTTCCTGGCTGAACTGGCGATAATGGGAATCGCGGGTGGCGGTGGCAAAGGGAACCGGCGTTCCGTCCAGATCCAGCGCCTGCGGCGAATTCTGCTTGCGCAACGCCGTGATCGCCTTGAACGTGCCGATCGCGCCCAGATCCAGCGTCGCCGTCAGGGCATGGCCCCAGTTGCGGCTATTCTCGAAATTGGGGCTGTCGAAACTGACATTCTGAACCCGCCTGCGCGGCAGGATGTAAGGCGCCAGCGATCCCGTACCCGACACCGGCTGCGCATAGCCCGTCTGCATCTTGATGTCGCTGATGTCGAACACATAATCCAGCGTCAGCGCCTCGAACGGTTCGGCGCGCACCTGGATCATCGCACTCTTGGAATCGAGGCTGTTGGCTTCGTCGGTGAAGGCGTTGCCGCGCACATGATAGAAGCCGTCCCGCTTGGCGATCTGCCCCGATATCTTCGCGCTGAAGATGCCAAGGCGCGGCAGGTCGATCGAGCCGCGCAGGCGCCAAAAATCATAATTGGCATAACTGGCCTCGATCCGGCCGTTGAACTCGCCGCTGGGCTTGCGCGTCACCAGATTGACCGCCCCCGCGACGGCGTTGCGGCCATAGAGCGTGCCCTGCGGGCCGCGCAGCACCTCGATCCGCTCGATATCCGCGATATCGAACAGCGACCCCTGGGCCTTGGCGATATAGACGCCGTCCATGTACAGGCCGACCGACGGCTCGAAATACAGCTGCGGATTGCCCTGCACGCCGCCCCGGATCGAGATGATCGAAGAGGTCTGGCTGTTGGCGGCGGTATCGATCTTCAGATTGGGTGCGAGAGCGCTGAGATTGTTGATCGACGTAATGTCGCGCTTTTCCAGAAAAGCGGAGGACAGCGCGGAGATGGCGATCGGCACGTCCTGCAAATTCTGTTCCCGCTTTTGCGCGGTGACCACGATTTCCTCAAGGCCGAGCGCCGGGGCGGGGCCATCGGTTACAGGAGCAGCGGGCGCGACGGGCGGCTGCACCGCCGCGCCATGGGGTCTGGGCGTGTCGCGCATCGCAATGACATAGGACCGACCGGCGCGACGATAGGTCACGCCCGCGCCGTCGAGCAGGCGGCGGAGCGCCGCCTCGGACTCCAGCGATCCCGAAACGGCCCTCGATCGCTTGCCGACCAATGCTTCAGGCGAGAATATGACCTGCTGGCCCCCCTGGAGCGCGAACTGCTGCAATGCGCTCGACAGCGGCTGGGCGGGCACATTGTAGGATTTGGGCGCGGCCTGCGCCGGACTTGCGACCATTCCGGCCGCACTTGCGCCGGCCATCAGCATGAACAACATTTTCATCCCGTCCCCTCCATTTTGCCGGGCGGTTTCATTGACCGCCTTGCTCCTGTAGAGGCAGGCTGGCGCCCGAACCTCAGCAGACGCTGAAAATTATTTTTGGCGGAGGACGAGGCTACCGTCCGGTTCCGTCCGCGCCCGAGCCAGATTGAGCATCGCGACAGCCTGCACGAAGCTGTTGACGTCGCCCGCGTTCAGCACCGCGCTGAGGCGCTTCTCGCCCGTCCCGTCATCGGCAAGCGCGATGGTCCGGTCGGTATAGCGGTTGATCTCGGCCACGACGTCGGACAGGCGCGCATTGTCGAACACCAGTTGTCCATGCAGCCAGGCGGTGGCCTTTCCAGTATCGATCTGACCAGCGCGCCAGCGGCCATCGGCCGAGGCCAACAGACGGCTGCCGGCGGTCATCTCCACGGCATGCCGCCCCTCGTTCGACCGGCCCCTCACCCGCACCCTGCCCTCGACGAGGACGACGTCCAGCCCGTTGCCCAGCGTGTCGACGGAAAATGCCGTTCCAACTGCCGTTACCGATCGCCCTCCAGCCGAGACGACGAACGGTCGGCGTGGATCGTGGCTCACCTGAAAATAGGCACGTCCCTTTTCGATCTCGATGGCGCGGTGGTTGTCATCGATGGCGACGCGCACCGCCGAGTCGGCATCCAGCTGGATGGTCGAACCGTCGGCCAACGCGATCGGCAGGCGCTGACCCGTCGTGGTGGCGAAGCGAAGACTTTGCGCGGGCACGGGGTCCGGGACAAAGGCATATTGATAGAAGAGCCCCATCCCGAGGATCAGAATCAGGAAGGATGCGGCAATCGCGCCGAGGCGCCGGAAATGCCGCACCCGGCCATTGCGCCGCGCCTCCTCGCGAAAAGCGAGCAAATGAGGATCGTCATGCAGCCCTTCCACGGCGTGCCACAAGCTCTCGACTTCGGCAAAGGCCGCCGCATGGGCAGGGGTCGCAAGCCAGCGATCCAGCGCCCGCCTGTCCGTCCCCTGCATGTCGGCCGATCGCTGGCGCGCGAACCAGTCTGTGGCCTCAGCCATGAGGTCATCCGCCAGACGCGACGAAAGCTTATGATCGCTCATCGGCTGCGCCCCGTCGCCTCGATCAGAATGCGCAGCGCCGCCGCGATGTGCTTTTCAACGGCGCTCGTAGAGACGCCGATCTGCCGGGCGATTGCCGAATAGGTCATGTCCTCGAAGCGGTGCATGAGGAAAATATCGCGGGTGCGCAACGGCATGGTCTCGATGGCTTGAAGCACCTGACTGAGGGCCTCCTTGTCCAGCAGCCGTCTGTCCGGCAGCGGCGCTGCATCACAAACATGCTCTGCGTCTTCCATCGGGCCATCAGCGGCCGTGCGGCCGCCATGTTTCCAATGACGAGCCAGCACATGACGCGCGACGGTGAAGAGATAGGCTTCGTTGTTCTCGATCGGGCTTGCAGCCCTGCGTGCCTGGAGATTGACGAAGACGTCCTGGACGAGATCCTCGACATGTTCGCGCGGCACCCGGCGCTGAAAGAAGCGCCGCAGGGCGGGCAGAAAGCTACCCGGCGACGAGAGGGGCGGGCTCGAACGATCTCTGGACGCCTTCATTGCTGATCGTAACCAAGCGACATGGTTGCCCGTCCTCTTTCGGCCCACGACCGATCACAGCCGGTCCTCTATCCTAGAGGCAGCTTGCGCAAAACCCCTCAGTGAAAAAGACGACGAAACGCAATTGTCCTGTTTCGCCGGTCATCATGGGGCGTCCAAGGCTGTCAGGGTCGGCCGTCCGGTTCTCCGCATCCGATGGTCCAGAGGCCGACCGGATAGCGCGCGCGTTCGGCCAGTTGAGCGGCGAGACCGGCGGCGTCCACGCGCTTGGACCCGGCGGGTAGCAAAGCGGGAACATCGCGCAGCTTGACCAGCCTCGCGCGCACGAACGGCCCCGCGCCCCGTTCTGCTCCGCTTTTCCCGTCCATCCTTCAGGTCGGGATGCGCTTAACACCCTGTCCAAATTTCCAGCACCACCTCACCGGATAGATGGTCCCACTCCTAAATTTGATATGCAGGCATATTAATTTTGAATGGAGCGATCGGGAAAGTTGCCAATCGACCGCCGCGCAGCCTATCCCTTCTGCATGAACAGCAGCCGCCTCAAGCAGATGCCCGGTCATCTGATCCGCAGAGCCAATCAGATATCCTCCGCCATCTTCAGCGAGGAAATGGTGGAATATGAACTCACCGCCGTGCAACTCATCGCGTTGGCCACAATCATCGACCGGCCGGGAATGGATGCGACCAGACTGGCGGAATATATCGATTTCGACAAGGCTACGATCGGCGGCGTAATCGAAAGGCTTGAACGAAAGCGCCTCGTTGAACGGCGGGTCAGTCAAGCCGACAAACGCATCAAGGAGCTTGTCGCCACACCGGCGGGACGAGCATTGGTGTCGGTTAGCATGCCCCACATCGAACGCGTGCAGGAGCGCATTCTCCAGCCCCTTTCATCCGGAGAACAGGCCCAGCTCATGTCCCTTTTAAAGCGTATCGTGGCAGGATTCGCCAACAGCCCCTCAGACGCAAAATGAGATATTGACTGTATACATACTAAATATGTAATTTGCCCTCTGTGGCTCATGAAAAGCTATTTTCTGAGTCGGAGGGCAATATGGTCAGTAAACCAATCATTATTTCTGGCGGTGGCATTGGCGGATTGAGCGCCGCGCTCGGACTGGCGAAATTCGGATTCCGATCCGTTGTTCTTGAGCGCGCCCCGGTCATTCAGGAAATCGGCGCCGGTATCCAGTTGGGACCCAATGCTTTCCATGCATTCGACTTCCTCGGCATTGGTGAGGAAGTTCGTCGCACGGCGGTATATGTGGACCGGCTTCGCTTGATGGACGCGCTGAGCGCTGAGGAAATCGTTTCCATCTGGCTGACGGAGGATTTTCGCGCCCGTTACGGCAATCCCTATGCGGTGGTTCATCGCGCCGAGCTTCACGCCGTCATGCTGCGCGAATGCCAGGCGAACGAGATGATCGACCTCCGCGTCAACAGCGAGGTCATCGGTCATGAGCGCGACGGCCATGCTGTCGAAGCCCTCCTTGCGTCGGGCGAGCGCGTGCATGGTAGCGCCCTGATCGGTGCGGACGGGCTGTGGTCAAAGATCAGGCAGCAACTGGTCGGCGACGGGGCACCGCGCGTGTCCGGGCATACCACCTATCGGTCCGTCATTCCGATCGAGGCGATGCCCGAAGAACTACGCTGGAACGCCGCGACGCTTTGGGCGGGCCCAAAATGCCATATCGTGCATTATCCGCTGTCGGGCTGGAAATCGTTCAATCTTGTCGTCACCTATCATAATCATGCGCCGGAACCGGTCGCGGGCGTGCCGGTCGATCATGACGAGGTGCTCAGGGGCTTCGAACATGTCCACCCCAAGGCCCAGCAGATCATCCGCATTGGCAAGGACTGGAAGAAATGGGTGCTGTGCGACCGCGAACCCGTGTCGAACTGGATCGATGCCAACGTCGCACTGCTCGGTGATGCGGCGCATCCCACGATGCAATATCTCGCGCAAGGCGCATGCATGGCGATGGAGGATGCGGTCGTCCTGGCGATCGAATGCGCGGCATCGCCTGACGATATTCCTTCTGCGTTTCAACGGTATCAGGCGCGCCGCTCGTTGCGAACAGCGCGCGTCGTGCTTCAGTCGCGGCAGGTAGGCGATCATATCTATCATCCGTCGGGCGCCCACGCGGCGCTCCGCAACCAGATCATGCAGGCCAAGACGCCTGAGGATTGGTTCGAGACGCTCGACTGGCTTTATGCCGCCGAAGACATTGTCGCTTTGCCCCGGAGTCTTGAGCATGTCTGAATCTCTTGCCAATGATCAAAACGCACAGCTTGCAAATCTCTACGATCAAATGCGGCCCAGCCATCTTTACCCGCTTTGGGAAGTGCTTGGCGCGCTGGTGACGCCCACGCCCCAAACAGACGCTGTTGCCGTTCGCTGGTCCTATGCGGACGTCCGCGAATATCTGATGCGCGCTGGCGACCTGATCAGTGCCGAACAGGCCGAACGCCGCGTCATCATCCTTGAAAATCCCGGCCTGGAAGGCCAGAGCGCGATCACGCCGCGGCTTTATGCGGGGCTCCAACTTGTGCTGCCGGGTGAAATCGCGCCCTGTCATCGGCACAGCCAATCGGCATTGCGCTTCATCATGGAAGGCGATGGCGCCTATACCGCCGTTGACGGCGAAAAGGCCTTCATGAAGCAATATGACCTGATCCTGACGCCGAACTGGCGCTGGCATGATCATGGCAATCCATCGGACCGGCCTGTCATCTGGCTCGACGGCCTGGACATTCCAACGATCCGCGCGCTTGATGCCCAGTTCGCCGAACGGCTCGATCAACCGAGCCATCCCGAAACCTTTCCCGCCGGAACCAATCGGGCCAGTTTCGGCCGTGGCCTGCGCCCCTTACAGGCTGGCAGCCAGCGGATCGAGACGGTGCGCGAGCCCCTGTTCCATTACCCTTATGCAGAGTGGCGGGCGGCGCTTGCCGCCATGGCCCAAAGCGACCGTCCGGATCCCCATATCGGCCACGCGCTCGAATTTCTGAACCCTGCCACGGGCGGCGCGGTCATGCCCACAATCTCTGCCCATGTCCGCCTGCTGCCGGCCGGCTTCGAAACCCGTCTGCGGCGATCGACAGAGGGCGCCATCTTCACGGTCGTGGAAGGCAGGGGAGAAGTGGAAATCGATGGCGAAGTCTTCGCCCTGGCAGAGCGCGATGTCGTCGTCGTGCCTAGCTGGAAGGCGGCACGCTGGCGAGCCACTGACACGCTCGTCCTCTTCGCTTATTCTGACCGTGTCGTGCAGGAAAAATTGTGCCTTTATCGGGAGTCTTGTGAATGACCCTTGTTTTCGAACCGCAGTCACCCACGCTTGTGCCGACATCGACCGGGGAGGCTTTCCCGGTGCGTCGCATATTCTGCATCGGGCGCAATTATGAGGATCATGCCAAGGAAATGGGCTTCAAGGCCGATCCGGAAGCACCCTTCTTCTTCACGAAATTTGCCGAGACCATCGTTGGCGACGGGGCGACGATCGCCTATCCCCAAGGCACGGCGAATTTTCACTATGAGGTCGAACTGGTCGCCGCCATCGGCAAGGCAGGACGGGATATCGCACGCACGGATGCGCTCTCCCATGTCTGGGGCTATGCGGTCGGGCTCGACATGACCCGGCGCGACCTGCAGATGGAGGCACGAGGCAAGGGCCGCCCCTGGGATGCAGGCAAGAATTTCGAGGAATCCTCACCGCTTGGCCTCCTGCATCCCGCCGCCGCTTCACTTGGAGACGCGACCAAGGGCGAAATCCGGCTGACCGTGAACGGTGAAGTGAAACAGCAGGGCAATCTGGCCGACCTCATCAACCCGCTCGACCGGCTGATCGAATTTCTTTCGACACTTTATACCCTGCAACCGGGCGACCTGATATTCACCGGGACCCCCGCCGGCGTAGGGCCGGTCGTGCCGGGCGATGTCATGACTTGCAGCATCGAGGGTCTGTCATCGCTGACAATCACCGTTGGGGAGTGAGCGCCATGACTTCCAATGAAAATGTCAGGCTGCACGGCTTTTTCCGTTCCAGTGCATCCTGGCGCGTCCGTATCGCGCTGGCGCTCAAGGGGCTCGACTATTCGCAACGCAGCTACAGGTTGCGCGAAGGTGAGCAGCGGCAGGAAGCCTATTTGCAGCTTAATCCACAAGGGCTGGTGCCAGCGCTGGAAATCGACGATCTGCTGCTGACCCAGTCCCTGGCGATCATCGAATATCTGGATGAAACCCGGCCGGGCGCGTCGTTGCTAGGCGACAGCCCGGCCGAACGGGCGCGCATCAGGGCTTTTTCGCTGGCGATTGCCTGTGAGATCCACCCGCTCCAGAATATCGGCGTGCTGAACCGCATTCGGGCACTCACGGGAAGCGCCGAAGCATCAGCCAGCTGGGCGCTGGATACCAACCGGGATGGTCTGGCCGCCTGCGCCGCTATGCTGCCGCGCGATCGGGATCGGTTCTGCTTTGGTGATCGGCCTACCATAGCCGACATCTGCCTGATCCCGCAAATGGCCAATGCCCGACGGTTCGGCGTGGACATTGTCTGGGATAATCTCGCACAGATCGAGACGCATTGCCTGTCGCTACCGGCCTTCGCCGATACTGCGCCAGACAAGCAGCCCGATTTCCAGCCCTAGGCATCGGAGCGGCGCGGGTCATTGACGCCCATGTCGCACCGCCTTTATGTCCCTTGGATGCGACGGCGATGGCCGGGCGGTGGGGGAAGAGATGCCGATGGACAATTCCAAGATGCTACGGCTGGTCAATCTCAACCTCCTGCCGGTGCTTCGCCAGTTGCTCAAGACCCGAAGCGTCTCGCGGACCGCTGAGGATCTCAACCTCACCCAATCCGCCATCAGCGCTTCGCTGCGCAAACTGCGCGAGCTGTTCAGCGACGAATTGCTGGTCATGCGCGGCCGCGAAATGGTGTTGACGGAGCGGGCCGAAAATCTGGTCGCACCGCTTGAGGCCCTGATGGCATCGGCCGAACATCTGATCGGCATACCTGAATTCGATCCAGCGACCGAAAAGCGGATGTTCCGGATCGCCTCCGCGGACTATATCACGGCGCTGATCGCACCCGGCCTCTTGCCCTATCTGGCCGAGCATGCGCCGGGAATTTCAATCCAGATCGTGATCGGCGGCCCCCGCACGTCACTCGACATCCAGCAGGGCGTCATCGACCTCATCATAGCCCCCGATCAGATCGCCGAATGGCTCAACATGCCATTCCAGGAACCTGACTCCCCCTTCGACCACGAAATCCTGCTGCACGACCGGCTGGTCTGCATCGCCGCGCAGGACGACCCCGATATTGACGATCGGATCGACATGGCGACCTATTTGTCGAAACAGCATGCATCCTTCTATCTGCGTCGCGAAATTCACGCGAGCGTCGAGATCGAAACCATGCAAAGACTTGGGCTCCATCAGAAGAACCAGCTTTTCTTGCAGGAATTCACCCTGCTGCCGATGATCGTCGCGGCGACGCGGAACATCGCCGTCATTCCAGAAACCATCGCCAATATTTATGCGAAGGTCCTGCCGATCAAGGTGTTGGAGCCGCCAGTCGAGTTCGAACCCATCAAGCTGGCGATGGTCTGGGCCAAATCGCAATCGCGTAAACCGGCGCATAGCTGGTTCCGGGACGCTGTGCGAAAGGCGATCCGGCAGAATGGCGACTCCTGATCCTCAAGCCTCGATCGCTATGCCGCCCATGCCGGTCCACCAGCTTTCCATCGGCTCATAATAGAGGGTTTTCGCTTTCGCGCCGCCAAGGGCGCCGAGCATGATGATCCAGTTGATGAGTTCGACCCCGCCATTGCCGGATCGGGCTTCTATGTCCTGAATGGAAAGGCCGGTCAGCGCGTCGGCATCGCCCGCCTCGAACCGTTCGAGGAGCCAGCGGTCAAATTCTTCGTTCACGTCGCCCTGCCGTTCGACACCCACCCAATGGGACATGCCGCCAGCGCCCAGAACCACGACACGTTCATCGGCCGGACGGTGCTTTTCAATATAGTCCGCCAGCACCTGTCCCAGCCGATAGCAGCGTTTCGCGGACGGCACCGGGCGCATGTCGACATTGGTATAGAGTGGGACGACGGGGCGCACGCCCTGCGGACTGGCGAACAGAGCTGGGATCGCCATCCCGTGATCGAAGCGCACAGCACGGACGACGCCCATATCATAATCGCACGCACTGGCGTGATCGACGAAGCCCTGGGCGAAATCCGCTTCACCCGGAATGCTATAGTCGTTCGGGATGCCAAGGTCTCCGAACGCCGTATAGCTCGCACCGATGCCAACGACGAACGGCGCCTGGAACTGCGTGTTGAAATTGATCATGTGATCGTTGCTGACAATCACAACGATGTCAGGCGAAAGGGCGTCGATGCGGCGCCCGATTTCCTCCATGCCCGCGAAAACCGCATCCGCCTGCACTTCGTGGCCAGCGCGCGAAAACAGCACATGCGATGTGGCAAAGCCACCGACAATCTTGCCCATAAGTCAGTTTCCCTTGCCAGGCAGCCTGGCGAAATGCGCGGGATCGATGGCAAGAAAACCCCTTACCCGCTCGTTTGTCAGCAGCGTCCAGGGCATCAGCAGATGCGGATGGATGCCGAGCGCCCGGATCGCCGCCGCGTCGCCGGACCGGAACGGTGCGCGTTCGGCCTCGCTCAATCCAAAGCGATCGTAAACCGCTTCCGGATCGGTCATTATTCCGCCGGCCACCGTCGGATCATGCGGGATGGATTGCAGCATCTGGTTGATGTGGAATGCCCGTGGCTCGGTCAATGGCTTTACCATGCTTTGCGCTCCTGTTCCCGGTTCAGAGGATCGCGACCTGATTCGGCGCGCCCAGGGTCACGGCGCCCGCATTCGCGCCCATATGCACCGCATCCATGGTGATGTGATTGCCACCGGCCAGAATATCGCGGACATATTGCTGCAGGTCGCCGTTAAGGGCGATGGCCCGCGCGCCGGAGCGACGGAACAGCCGCACAACCGCATCGACCGCGCTGCCCCCCATTTCGGCGCAATAGGCCATATATTGCGCCCGCCTTTCGACCGGCGTCACAATATTGGCGTCGATATCGGCGTCGATCTCCCCTGTCATGCGATCAAGCAAGGCAAGGCAGGCCTGGATATCGGCATCGACGGCTGCCAGCGTCTGCACGACGAAGCCATCCTGCGCCAGTTCGGCGCCGGTGAAGGAGGCTCGCTTGCCCCGCACACCTTCCAGATACACGTCGCGCGCGCCCATCGCCATGCCGATGATGGCAGAGACCACCCCGAAGGAGAACAGCGTGCCGAACGGATATTTGTATGAGGAGGCTGTGAAATCCTTGAGGCCGACATTGTCGCAGTTGAGCGAATCCCGCATCGCATGGGTGCGGTGGTCGGGCACAAATGCCTTTTCCAGCAGCAGATCCTTGCTGCCTGTTCCCTGAAGACCAAAGGTGTTCCAACTTTTGTCGTCGATGGCATAATCCTGTCGTGAAACCAGGAATACGCGATATTCGCGCTCACCCTCCGGCAAGTCGACCCATCCGCCGAGGAATGCCCAATCGCAATGGTCGCAGCCGCTGGAAAATTTCCAGCGACCGGATAGCTCATATCCGCCATCGACCTTTTTCGCGTCGCCAAAGGGGACATAGGAGGATGAAACCCGGATGTCAGGGTCGACGCCCCACAACTCGTTCGCCACGCGTTCGCCCAGCAGCGCGACTTCCCAATTGTGAACGCCGATCACCATCAATACCCAGCCGGCAGCAGGAGCACCGCGCGCCACCTGATGCAGGACGCGCAGAAAAACGCTTGGGTGCATTTCATAGCCACCGAATGCCTTGGGCTGAAGAATGCGGAAAAATCCTGCATCGCGGAGCATGGCAATAGCCTCGTCCGAAATACGGCCCAGCCGGTCATGTTCACGCATGGTTTCACGCAGGCGGGGAATCATGGCAATAGCGCGGTCGACCAACTCTTGTGCGGTCGGAATCTGGGGAATGCTCACGGTATCGAGGGCTGTCATCTCGATTTCCTTTCAGGATTATCAGAGGTGCCTTCGGACTGTGTGTCCGTTTCAGGCGTTTTCGAGAAAATCGATGGCAACCCGGGCAAAGAGCTGCGGATGCTCGATCATCGCCCAGTGACCGCAATGATCCAGGAAGTAACCGGACGAATTCTCCAGAAGGTCGAGGAACTTGTATCCCTCGGTGAGCGGAACGACCTTATCGTCCTTGCCCTGGAAGACGAGAATGCGATTCTTTACCTGAGCGATCTCGTCATCCTCATAATAAAGCCCGCCCCGCTGCTTCACCCAGCCCATGGTCGCTCGATAAGCCTGCTGGATGTCAGGACGGCAGGAAAGCTCGTGCCGATAGGCGACCATTTCTTCACTGGGCATGAAACCGTCATGGGTCAGTGCGGCGATCATGCGACGCATGCCTTCAACCGTGAAATCATAATTCACAATGGCACCCAGCGCGGGATTGAGACCACGATTGAGACCAGCGCTGCCCATCAACACGGCGCTTCGCACAAGTTCGGGTCGGCGCATCGCTGCGCCAAGGGCGGTGGCGCCACCCATCGAATTGCCAACGACATCGACTGGGCCCAGATTCAACCCTTCGATGAACGCGATCAGCTGGGCGATCCGAGCGTCCTGATCATATTGAAACTCATCAGGCGAAGGCGCGCTCGAAAGTCCGAAGCCGACCATGTCATAGGCGAAGGTTCGAAACCGTCGCGCAAACAACGGAATGGCGTTCGCTCCCCAATTTCCCCAGGCGTCGGCGCCCGCGCCCCCGCCGTGGATCAGGATAAGCGGCCGACCCTCACCAGCAGCATAATAATGCGTCATGTATCCAAGGGTCGAAACCGTACCGGTTTCGACATGGCTGTTCTGGCTGTTCATGGCTCTCTTCCAACAAGTGGTCATGTTGATCCAGAGCCAACGTGGGTGAGACGGGTCTCCGGGACAGACGCAAGGCAAAACATGAGGGGATCAACAACACAAATTAATTCTTTGAAATTGTAATATCACTTCAATTGATGGGTAGATGCTCATCCAGCATGAATGAAAGTGATATGAGCAATTTGTAATATGACATTGATTCGTCCCGTCCGTCGTAGATACCAATTGCGAAGATCGCGACGGACCGTGCGCCAAAGGAGCGCAACGGCCGAAACGGGCTCGATAAGCCGAGCGAGCTTAGGATGGGAGGGAATGAATGACTTGGGCACCCCTAAACAAGCGCGGTTTGCGCGTCATGTCATGGATGGTCGCCTGTTCGGCACCGGCACTGGCTGCAGCGCAGACGCAGGACGCCGCCGACAGCCGAGCTTCTTTCGGCGAAGAAATCATCGTCACAGCACAGCATCGTGAACAGACCCGACAGGATGTTCCCATCTCGGTCGCGGTTACAACAGGCGCCAGCCTGCGCGAAACAGGCACGCAATCCCTTGAGGATTTCAGCCTGACGACACCGGGGCTTCAGGTCAGCGAAGGCGGAAATACGAACTTCCTCAGCTTGCGCGGCGTCAGTTCCGGTGCAGATGCAGGCTTTGAGCAGTCCTTGGGGACGTTCGTCGATGATGTCTATCGGGGACGCGCTCGCTACACCAAGGGCAATTTCGTCGATATCCAGCGGGTCGAAGTTCTACGCGGACCCCAGAGCACCTTTTTCGGGATGAACACGATCGCGGGTGCGCTCAACATCACGACGGCGAAGCCTGGCGCGCATAATGACGGCTATATCAACGCTTCCTACCTTCCCGCTTTCGATGAGTGGAATCTGGAAGCAGCAACGACATTGCGCGTTTCGGATACGCTGGGCGTCCGGCTTGCAGGCCGGTACAATAAATCGGACGGCTATATCCAGAACAGGTTCACGAACAAGGACGAGCCGCGATCGAAAGACTATTTCGGCCGCGTGACCCTGCTTTGGGAACCGTCAGCCGATTTCGACGCCACTTTACGCGTGGAAGGCGGCAACTCGCACGAAAACGGGTCCGTACCCGCCGAAATCCTGTCCTGCCCACCCGCCGCACCCTTTACGCCCAGCGTCGGTTGCGCGCTGTCGATCGGCACGCCGGGTTTCGAGGATGATCTCAACTATAGCCTTAGCCGCGATCCCACCTTCTCCGACACGGATTTCGGCGAGGCAGCCCTTACGATGAACGCGCGCCTCGGCGCGCTGACCCTGACCAGCGTAACTGCTTATACCGGCTATGATTACACCAATGTCTTTGATCTCGACAACACTTCGGCCCCTTCAGTCTTCGTTCCGGGTGCAACGCTGTTCGAAGCCGACCAGCGCGAGAAATATCGTCAATTCTCCCAAGAATTGCGCCTGACCTCTCCGAGCGGCGGTACGTTCGAATATATGTTGGGTGCCTATTATCAGAAGGGCAAGATCGACTGGCGCAATACGCTTGGCCTCAATTTCATTCCCTTTGCCATGATTCCCCCGCTGGCGGGGCGCATTGCACCGGGTCAGGCGGTCGGACAGAATTTCTTCAACAAACAGCGCGACGAAGTCTTTTCGGCGTTTGTTTCAGGAACGCTGCATCTGAACGATCGGGCGCGGGTCAATCTTGGTCTTCGCTACACCGACGTGACCAAGAAAGTGCACAAGGGCGAACAGGTGGGCTTCACAGATCCCGATACGGCATCCTCGCTGCCTTATCTGGAGTCCTTCGCGCCGTTTGCCGATCCGGTTACGGGCGCCATTGCCGCAGGCGTACTCGGCATCGATCTCTTCGACACGAATATCCGTAAACGGAATGACGACTGGATGCCGTCAGTCAGTCTCCAATATGACCTGACAGACGATGCAATGGTCTATGCCAGCTATGCGAACGGTTTCAAGGCGGGTGGATTTTCGTTCGCGACGCATACTCTTGGCGGCGATGCAAATGGTGACGGAACGATCAGCCAGCAGGAGCTTTACGATCCGATCACGTTCGAACCGGAATCCGTCGATGCCTTTGAACTCGGTCTGAAGGCACAATGGTTCGACCGGCGGCTCACCACCAATCTTGCCCTTTTCCACAATAATTACACCAACCTTCAAAAAAGCCTTCTGGTCGCGGGCACCTCGCTCACCTTCGTCGTCGGCAATGCCGCGAAGGCTGTCAGCAAGGGCGCCGAACTTGAACTCGACTGGCGCGTGACGGACAGGCTGAGGCTGGGCGGTTCGGTTTCCTATCTCGTGTCCAAATATAAGCGCTATCCGGATGCGCCACCCACGGCGCTCCAGACGCTCAATGGACAAACCTCGCAGGACCTCGCCGGTCGCCCGACACAGCGCGCGCCCAAATGGAGTGGCACGGTCAATGCAAGCTATGTCCAGCCGATCGGGACGCTGGAGCTGAAGGCATCAACGACGCTCTTCTTCACCGACAGCTATTTCCTTGCGGACAGCCTTGACCCCATGCTGAGCCAGAGTGGCTATGCGCGGCTCGACGGGCGCCTGTCGCTTGGGTCGCCCGCGAAGGGGTGGGACCTGGCGGTCATCGGTTCCAACCTCACGAACCGCAAGATTTCCAGCTGGTGCTATGATACGCCTGCAACGCTGGGCTCCTATTCCTGCGTGCTGGAGCGCCCGCGCAATGTGAGCTTCCAACTCAGCTATCGCTGGTAGGCAAACAAGCCGGGGCGCCGCCGGACGAGGACGTCCGGCGGCTCCCATCCAGATTTCAAGGCAAAACATGGGACATAAAATGGATCGAAGGTCATTCGTGCAGGCGATCGGAACGGCCGGAGCGCTGGCGGCGCTCGGCGGCAACGGATTGGCCATGGCCCGCTCTTCCGTGAAACGCCCAAACATCATTTTCATCATGGCGGACGATCTGGGCTATGCGGACCTTTCCTGCACCGGCTCCTCGCATATCAGGACGCCCGCCATCGACAGCATTGCCCGGCGTGGCGTGCAGTTACGACAAGGCTATGCCAACAGTGCCATCTGTTCGTCGACCCGGACCGCCTTGCTCACCGGCTGCTATCAGCAGCGCTTCGCGGTGGGGCTGGAGGAACCCATCGCCCTCAATGCGCCGCCCGGCATTGGCGTTCCGCGCGACCGGCCGACCATCGCATCGGCTCTGCGCGACACAGGCTATGCAACGCATCTGATCGGCAAATGGCATCTTGGCGAACCGCCTGACCATGGTCCACTATCGCATGGCTATGACAGTTTCTTCGGCATTGTCGAAGGCGCCAGCGACTATTTCAGGCACAAGATCGTCATTGAAGGCAAGGAAATCGGCTTCGGATTGACCGAAGGCAATGTTCCGGTCGCGCAGGACGGCTATCTTACCGATGTATTGGGCGACCGTGCCGTCAGGATCGTCGAGCAGGCGGCGGGCAAACCCTTTTTCATGAGCCTGCATTTCACAGCGCCCCACTGGCCCTGGGAGGGACGCGAAGACGCCGCGCTCGCCCGGACACTGGAATCTTCCTTCCATTATGACGGCGGAAATCTTGCCACTTACAAGGCCATGGTCGAGGCTATGGACCAAAATGTCGGAAAACTGCTCGGCGCGCTCGAACGGACCGGACAGCTCGATAATAGCATATTGGTCTTCACCAGCGACAATGGCGGCGAACGCTTTTCGCAGACCTGGCCCTTCACCGGGATCAAGGGCGAGCTGCTGGAAGGCGGCATACGCGTGCCCCTGTTGGTGAGCTGGCCGGGGCAAATAACGGCCGGCTCACATAGCGAACAGATGATGATCTCGATGGATTTCCTGCCAACGCTGCTTGCGATGGCGGGCGGAAATCCGGCGACTGCGGGCCGGTTCGACGGAATGGATCTGTCAAAGCAATTGCTGGGCAAGGCGCCGCTGGTCGACCGGACTCTCTACTGGCGTTTCAAGGCCGGCGAGCAGGCCGCCATACGCGAAGGGAATTGGAAATATCTGAAGCTGCGTGGCAGAGAGATGTTGTTCGATTTTTCGGCTGATGAACGAGAGCGCGCCAATCTGTTCGACGCGCATCCTGACATGACGGCAGCGCTCAAGAGGAAATGGGATAGCTGGAACGCCCAGATGCTTCCCTATCGCGTCGATGGCTACAGCGAGGATGTCACCAAAATTTATCCCGATCGGTTTTGAAAAATTGGTTCAACGCCTTCAACGACTGATTCAGTAACCGGCGATCTGTATTCACTTGGGCTGTCACAAAACCAGGCGGGCCAGCAACATGCTCGACCGAAGCCGATAGGGATTCGCCCCTCTCTTTTGGAGAGGGGCGTAAAAGTGTATCAGAAGTTGTATTTCACGTTAATGCCGTAAGTGCGTGGGCGGCCATAATATCCCAGTGCCAGTCCGCCGAAGCTTGGCCCGAAATTAATACCGCTGATCCGGTATTTTGTATCAAATACATTATCCATCCAGAAGGATATCTCTGCAGTCCCGCCATTCATCTTTATATCGGAGACATTGTAGCGGACGTTGACGAGATCAATTGCATCTGGTTTGACAATATTCGCGTTCTGTCCAAGTCGTGGATCAATGGTTTTGGAATAGGGATATTGGTAATAGGCGTCCGAATGCCGATAGTCGATAATCAGATGTCCGGTCGAGGAAGAGCCTTGCCACAGGCGCGCGTCCGCACTCATGCTTGCCGTCAGTTTTGGCGCTGAGGGCACGGCGCGATCATTCGCAACATTCACGCCGAACTCGATATACTCCCTGAATTTGGCATCCAGATACCCCGCAGCGCCGTCGAGTCGCAGCCAGTCCAATGGACGGGCCTGCATGTTCAATTCCAGCCCACGGACGCGCGCCTTGCCCGCGTTGCGGATCACCGTCTGTGCGGTGCCCCCGGCCACCGGCACAAACACGCTCAATTGCATATCCTTGTGATCGTTCCAGAACGCCGCGGCGCCAAGGTTCAATTTGCCGTCGAACAGGCGGAGTTTCGACCCAACTTCATATTCATCCACCGTTTCCGGCTTGAACGGAATGAGAAGCTCCGCCGCAGTCGGGGCGACGAGATTGATGCCGCCGCTTTTAAATCCGCGCGCATATTTCACATAGATATTGGCGTCGTCGGTAAAGTCGTATTTTATCGAAACCATCGGCGTAAACGCATCGAAGGTTTTTTCCGCCATCGTTCCCGGCGGGATGGTGAAACCGGTGCCCTGCTTGAACGACGTGCGATCGCCTTTCTTGGTCTCGCGGCTGTAGCGCAGCCCCGCTGTCAGCGTGACAGCGTCGGAAAGCATACGAGGGACGTAATCAAACTGCGCATAAGCGGCATAAGCATCGGTTCCGTAGCGGAAGCTATTGATGACAGTGGTCGCCCCGCCGAAATATTGCTGATGCCCTGTATCGTTCCCCTTGTCCCAGAAATAATATAGTCCGGTTGTATAGGTGAGGTTGCCAGCCGTTCCCGCAGCTTGAAGCTCCTGGGAAAAGGACTGGTAATGACCAAAATAGTCCGTGGCCGCCACCAGCAATGGCGATCCGTCCAAATCGATGGAGTTGTCGGCATCCATTTTACGATAGGCGGTGATAGACTTGAATGTCGTATCGCCAACATCCCAGCTGGCTGTCAGGCTGTGGCTCGTTAACTTGAGATTGTCGAACGGCTTTTGACCGAATGGGCCGCCATCGATGATCGCCGTCAACGAAAGCCCCGGCGGTTGCAGGTAAAGGTCGAGCGGCAGGCCTAAATATTGCCCGCCGACCTTGCCGCCCACATAAGCGGGCGCTGCGGGGTCGAATATGCCGCCAGGGTTGAGGTATTCGAGCTTGCCATATTGCATCAGGCTCTTCGTGTCGTTGTAATCGAATGCATAATCGACCGTAAGGTTGCTGGCGGGCTTCAACCGGACGGCAACTCGGAACGCCTTGGTGTTAAGGCTATCCAGTTCGTCTACAGAACGGGCGCGAGCATTTCGGACATTTCCAAAAGGATTGGCTTCGACATCGACCGTGCCGTCACGTTTGTCGATCACGCCGCTGAGCTTTATACTGAGAGGACCCAAGGCTGGCAGGTTCAAGCTGCCCCTCGCATAGCGTCGTCCGAAATTCCCAATGCCAAGCTCCATCTTCCCGCCCAACTCTCCGGTGGGCTTTTGGGTAACGAAATTGATCGCGCCGGCCAATGTATTGCGGCCATATAGCGTGCCCTGCGGGCCGTTGAGCACTTCCACCCGTTCCAGATCGGCAACGTCAAAAACCGACCCCGCGGACTTGCCAATGAATACACCATCCACGTAAAGGCCAACAGCCGGATCGGTGAACGGTTGAGGCTGCCCCTGCACCGCACCACGAATACTGACCTGCGTATTCGTATTATAGCCGACCGAGTAGATTTTCACATTGGGAGCCAGGCCGGACAGGTCGTTCAGGTCGCTGATCTGGCGATCTTCAATGAAGGATCGGTCATAGGCCGCAATCGATATCGGAACATCCTGCAGGCGCTGTTCGCGGCGCTGCGCCGTAACGACGATATCCTGTATCCCTTGATCGGCGGACGTCCTTTGGGACGGCGACGCGTTCTGGGCAAAGGCGGGCGCCGCCGTCACGGAGAGGGCAAATGAGTAAGCGAGGTCTGACGGCCGCCTTGCACGGCGCCCATTCGCGGGGATGATTGCCGCTCTTTGAGCGGGGTGGCCGGTGTCGGACGAGATTGAGGATTCAGCGAGCGGCGCAGCGACTACTCATACGAGCGGTCGTATGAGTAGTCGGATAGAGATCGTTAGCCGTGTGTCAGGCCGGCGGCGGTGGACGGTAGAGCAGAAGCTGGCCGTGCTGCGGGATGCATTCGGGCCGGAGGGCTGCGTGCGCGCGGCCTGTGAACGCCATGATGTCGGCAGCGGCTCGATCTACACCTGGCGGCGCCAGGCGATGTCCGGTGAGCTTGCCGGGGTTCGCAAGTTGGCCGAGCCGGCATTTGCGGAGGTGCAGATCAGCGAGCAGCTAGCCTTACCCGCCCCAACGGTCGCGGCGCGCAGCGGCGGCGTGATTGGCATCGAGTTGCCGTCGGGTATCAGGGTAAGCGTGGATGCCACGGTCGATGCCGATGCCCTGTCGCGGGTGATCGGCATCCTGACGCGATGATCCCGCTGCC
>NZ_LFCT01000035.1 GCF_008692605.1 Sphingobium estronivorans | reverse complement strand
AGCGCCGCCAAATTGTGGCGGTTCACCGCACATTTTTTGCGCTCAACGCGCCAAGAATTGCCGATGACCTGACCGACTCGCGGTTAATGCTGGGGCGACCACGACAAGGTGCCGTCATGCTGGCCCCGGCGACCGACATGCTGGGCCTGGCGGAGGGTCTCGAAACCGCGATCTCCGCCATGACCCTGCTCGACATTCCCGTTTGGGCGACGCTGGGCAGCGAACGCCTCCACCGCATCGCCCTGCCATCCCGGGTGACGCGCCTCATCCTTCTTCCCGACAATGACCAGGCAGGGCAACGGGCCGTGGCCAAAGCCCTTGTCGCCTATGAATATCCCGGACGGATCATCCAGACGATCTGGCCGCCCATGGGCATGAACGACTGGAACGATGTCCACAGGATGGAGGGAAGTGGGGGGAGGAATGGGTGGCGAGAGGGGACCTGATGGTCAGGTTTCCCTCGCCAGGAGAATATCCATGAACCAGCTTCCCATACTCGTTTCCGCGGCGAACCTCACCAAATCGCCGTCCAACGTCCGCAAGGCCAGCGACCCCGTCGCCGATACCCAACTTGAGGCCAATATCGCGGCCAAGGGCATCCGGCAGAATCTCATCGGCCTGCCGGTTTCCCGCAAGAAGGGGCATTACCGTATCGCCGCTGGCGGCCGCCGCCTCGACGCGGTCCATCGCCTGATCGAAAAGGGCATCTTCGCGGCGGATTATCAAGTTCCCGTCCTCGTCCTTAGCGAAGCCAAGGATGCGATCGCGACCAGCCTTGAGGAGAATTTCTTCAAGCTCAGCATGTCGGCCGCGGACACCTGCAGGGCGTTCCAGGATATTGTCCAGACCAAGGGCAGGACGCCGGCCGAGATCGCCAAACGCTTTGGCCTCACCGAACGGTTCGTGCTGGGCCGGCTTCGCCTCGCCGATCTCGCGCCCTGCGTGTTCGACGCGCTGCGCGACGGCGAGATCAGTCTGGAGGTGGCAATGGCCTATGGCAGCAGCCCCGATCCCGTGCGCCAGGCGAGCGTCTTCGAAGAACTGGGCCAGGGCTATTACCGTGACAATGTGAGCGAGATCCGCCGTCAGCTGGCGCAGGGCAGCTATCGGGGCAGCGATCCCAAGGCGCTGCTCGTCGGGCGCGAAGCCTATCTGGCTGCCGGTGGCCGGATCGACAGCGATCTCTTCACCGACAACGCCACCGAGATGTGGATCGATGGCGACCTGCTCAGCCAATTGGCGAGCGACAAACTGGCGCAGGCCGCCGAGGCGATCCAGGAGCGGGAAGGCTTTGGAGAAATCCGCGTCGTGCCGACCACCCATATCGCCTATAGCGCGACCTGGGATTTGAAACCGGTCGATGGTGAGCAACCGCCGTTGACGGAAGAGCAGGAGCAGCGCCTGGCGGAAATCGAAGCGGAACTTGAAGGCTTCGAAAATCCCGTCGACACCGACGAAAGCGAGGAAGAGGCCGAGGAACGCTATGATCGCCTGAATGCGGAATATGAGGCGATCCAGCAACGCGCGCCGATCCTGACCGACGAACAGAAGGCCTCCGCCCTCGCCTATGTCGTGATCGGCCAGGATGGCCAGCCGCGCATCGATGAGCAGCTCTATATCGCCCCATCGGCCGAGCCTGTCGACGAGGACGAGCCGTCCGGTGAGGATGGGGAAATCGAGGCAGCTTCGGACGAGGAGGCTCTGGGGCAGCCCCGTATCAGCCAGCGTCTTGCCGATGAACTGGCCGAGATGAAGGCCGAACTGCTCCGCATCCATGTCGCCAGCGATCCCCGCTTCGCACTCGACCTTGCCACCTTCACCATGGCCGATGCCGCCACCCGGAAATATGGCAGCAGCGATCTTGCCACCGAACTGCGCGCCAATGCGCCTTATTCCCGGCTCACCGGCTATGAGAGCGGGACGCTGGCGGCCGAGGAGTGGATGAAACTCGACGCCGGACTCGATCGCAGCTGGACCGAACATGCCGATGAACGGGACCGCTATGACGCCTTCTGCGCGCTGGCCGAGGAAGCCCGTGCCGCCTGGTTCGGCTGGTCGATTGCCCGAACGATGCAGGCCATACCCGCCGGTCGCACCGGGAGCCGCTTTGTCGATCATCTCGGCCAGAAACTGGAAATCGACGTCGCGTCATGGTGGCGGCCCACCGCGACCAACTATTTCGACCGGATCAGCAAGGCGTCGATTCTGTCGGAGTTCGAGGGGATCGGCGGGATCGAACTCAGCAGCCGCTATAGTGCCTCGAAAAAGCATGATCTCGCCTTGTCGGCCGAAAAGCTCTTCTCCGGCGCGCTGATCATTGAGGCGGAGCTCAAGGAAAAGGCGCTGGCCTGGCTGCCTGACGCAATGCGCTTCAGTCCGCTCGTCAAGCTGGTCGAAGATGACAGCGAACCGGGCGCAAGCGATGAAGATATTTCCGCGGATGCGCAAGCTCTGCCCCCGGCTGAGGACGACGACATCACCCAGGCGGCCTGACAAGCCACCTTGATCATCCCCGGGGTCGCAGCCTCGCGCTGCGGCCCCGCTCCTTCCGTTGTTGCCCGGCTTCCGGTCGTTGGTCGGTGGCCTTGTAAACAACCGGGTGCCGTCGCTGCTTCGCTGAGCCCCCTGCAATCCACATCAACAATCCAGCCGAGCCCAACTGTGCGCGGCTGCGTGGAGTCACGTCCATGGCACAATTCCAAATCTTGTTCCCGTACTCGGATACCGAGTGGCGGCCGGTGACGGTCGAGCTGAGCTGGGCGCCAAGCGGTGACCAGCAATATCTCTGGCCTTCCTTCGAAGAGGCCGAGGCCGCCCTGCAGCAGCTTGTCACGCGCGTGCCCGGCACTGGGCTTCGCATCGCGCTCGCCGGTACCGATATCGGCGACGTCGACTGGCAAATCCGCGAGAAGCTGCGCTTTGCCGATGGCACCTACTCGCTCACGCCTTGGCATGACGAACCTTGGTACCAAGCGAGGCACGGCGAGCATTTCTGCCATATCTCCAAGGAGCAGGCGGGCAAGGTCGCGTTTACCGAAAACGCCGCCAAGGGACAGATCGATCGTCAGTTGGTGATGTCGCCCGGCCGTTATTTGAATCGCTTCTTTTCCGAGCATCTGGACAACAACGCGATCGAGGGCTGGTGCGCCAGGCTCTCCGTGCTGCTTGAGGAAGATGCCCTCAAAATTACCCAGGATGCCGACGAAATTGAAGATGTCTATGTCGGCGGTCCCAACAGTTGCATGGCGCATAAGGCTGACTATTTCGATAGTCCCTGTCATCCCGTGCGAGTCTATGCCGGACCGGACACCGCGCTCGCCTATATTGGTTCCCGGGAGGATGCCACTGCCCGCAGCATCGTGTGGCCGAGCCGGCGAATCTATACCAGCATTTATGGCGATGTGTCGCGCCTCAGATTGCTCCTTGAAGGGGCTGGCTACACCTCGGGCTCCCTGAACGGCGCACGCATCCGGCGTATCCCCCATGACGACTATTTTGTCGTTCCCTATATCGATGAGGGTGACGACCTTGACGACGAAGGCCAACATCTCGTTATCGGCCAGGGCGGCATATCATCCAACAAAACCACCGGCCTGGCGGACATTCCCTGGTATTGTCCACGCTGCGACAGCGACGGTGAAGCTTATGAGACGGTCCATGGCGTAGATGGCGATGAAGAGGAATGGTGCTACAGCTGCTTTCACGACCACGCCACCTTCTGTGATTATAACCAACGTTACTATTGCGATGATGAATCCTTCGTCATTGTTCATAATGATGGTGGCTCGAATACTGTTCTCGAGGACGACGCGGAGGATTTCGGCGCCGTCTATCTCGAAGATCGCTAACAGTGGTGGGGCCGTAGCTGCTGCCAACAATGTGATGCCTCTGGAGCATGGTTTCACGCAGACGATCTCACCGAATATCATGGTGAATGGTTATCCGAGGGACAACTGCCTGAACCGCTCGACGATGACGACGCCTCGCTCCTTAACGCCCATATTCTGGCTTACCGCCAGTTCCATGACGAGATGGCCGCGATCCGGGCGAATGTCGCCAAGTGGCAGGCCGCAGGCGAGCGTGCTCGAGACGAGAGGCTAAGGCGCGAACGAGAGGAGGCGGACCGCCTTCGTCTCGAAGCGCAGCGGCATGCTGCCCATGCGTCGCTCGACGGACAGCATTCCCAAAGTGATCGGTACGAGCCCGCTCACCTCTCCGAAAACTTCCTTCCCGCCGCCGCAATGACGGCACCGGCCCCGGCCGCGACCGCATCCCATGCAGGAGCCTGATCTCATGACCTATGATGTTGCGGGCCGGGCAGGCCTGCTGGAAATCCTGTCCTGGGCACGCCCCCATGACAGCGCGATTGAACGTGCCTTCTGTCGGGAATTTCTCGACCCAATTCCCGGCATGACCACGGACGCCTTCGGTAACAGGATGCTCGCCATCGGCGACAGTCCCCGTGTGATGTGGAGTTGCCACGTCGATACCGTGGCTGCCCGGGGCGGGCAGCAGGACGTGGGCATCGACGAGCGTGGCATCGTCAGCCTGTGCGATGGCAAGCCTGGCATGTCGCTCGGCGCCGATGATGGGGCCGGAGTATGGATCATGCTCAACATGATCGCAGCCGACCGCCCTGGCCTCTACCTGTTCCATCGCGGCGAGGAGCGCGGTTGTCTCGGATCGCATTGGATCCAGCGCAACAATTCGGGACTGCTAAAAGGTCTCGACGCCGCCATCGCCTTCGATCGTGCCGGCTTTGACGATGTCATCACGCATCAAAGTTACGGACGGACATGCTCGGACGCCTTCGCAGTCAGCCTGGCGTCTGCACTCAACGATCTGAACCAGGACTTCCGATATGCCCCTGATGATACGGGCGTCTTTACCGATACCAACGAATATGCAGGGATCATCCCCGAATGCACCAACCTGTCGGTGGGTTACCATGGCCAGCATGGACCAAGAGAGACGCTCGACGTCGATCATTGCGAGAAGCTTCTCGCCGCCATGCTGAAACTCGACGCTTCCTTGCTCGTGATCGGGCGGGATCCCTCGGTACAGGAAGATGATCGATGGGGCTGGCTCGAAAGCTATCACGGCTATCGCGACGATCTCGCGGAAGCGGTCGCGGACCATCCGCTTTTGGCCGCGCGGATATTGGAGGAATGCGGTGTCACACTGGACGATTTTCAGATGGCTGTTTGGGCGGACGAGATGGGCGACGGCTCCGGCTACCGCCCAATCATGGCATCATGATGGAGATAGATGTCGTGCCGCCCGAAAAAGCGGGGGTGATCCTCAACGCTGTCATCGCTGACCGATCCTGATCAGCGCCGCACGGTTTCCATTCCGATCATGCCGCCTTCGACCTGTTGAAACAGCCGAAGGCGGCATGCAGTCTCATGTTTTTTCGGTTGCAGGAGCCGCCGCTTCGCCAGTTGCCGGCGATGTCGGTTCAGCCGAGGAAATCTTGATACCAAGCTTCTTGCGCGCGGCCGTAAGGGCTGCCTTGGCATCAGGCGCCGCCTTTACCGCTACCGGCTTCGTGCCAGTCTTCGCGGTGGCCGGGCTTGCCTTCGCATTTGGCTTCGCTGCCTTTTCAGCCGTGGCCGTCTTTGCAGGCTTCGCTTCCGCCTTGGGCTTCGACGTCTTGACGGAAAACTTGCTGGAAGCGGCTACGGCCTTCGGCGTCGATTGCGTCACTCCATTGTCAGTGACTGCCGTCGTAGCCGGCGTCCCGGCCTTTTCAGAAGCTACTGCGGTCTTTGCCGGCGCAGCGGCCGCCTTCGCGCCTGCCTTCTTCCCCGAAGTGGGCTTCGAAGCTGGTGTCACTGCCTTTGCCGCCGGTGCGGCTTCCGCTGCCTTGGCTGCGGCGGGCCGCTGACCAAGACCGTTGCGCTGGGCCACGTCGCGGCGCATTTCCGCATAGGCGGGCGCTACCATGGGATAGGCCTTGGGCAGACCATAGCGTGCGCGATATTCTTCTGGTGTAAGCCCGTTTGCGGCCAGGTGGCGCTTCAACGTCTTGTACGGCTTGCCGTCAATGAGGCTGATCAGATGATCCTTCGACGCGAGGCTCTTGCGAATGCTGACCGCGGGAACATATTCGACGGGTGCCGCTTCCGTAGCGGCAGGCTCATCGACAAGGGCTGCGCGCGTCGACTGGATGAGGGCGGCAAGGTCAGAGCTCTCGACCCTGTTATTGGCGACATAGGCGCTCAGCAACTGAACGGCCAAAGTCGTGGTGTCGGTCTGTTCGGTGTCGGCCATGAGGACATTTCCTGGGATATTGAGAAGGAAGAGACCCTGGACTCGGGTCAGTTGCGAAACGGTAAAGCCATGCTCCGTTCAGTTCGAGGAGTCAAAGGAAAGACGACGGGCTGGGTCAATGGTCGCCATGTTTGATCGCGCCAAATCGCACGATCAAACAACCCCGGATACAGAACTTCATGCCCCATCCGCTACCGGGAGCACTTTGTCATGATCATTCACCAGATGCAGCGGCGGGCGATGGTCCGTGCCCGCGAAAGCGGCGAGATCTTCTGTCTCATCCAGGATGTCGATGGCAGCATTGCCATCTTCCCAGAGAATGAAGTCATCGCTCGCGGGAGGAACTGTGTTGACGCCATTGTCTGGTCTACCGCCTTTGCAGAGGATGCGCTGATCGATCCTGTATTGCGTGCCTGAACCGGGCCGTTTTTCGCTGAGGATATGGCGCGAATATTCGCGCTTGGATGGTCTGTAGGACCGGGCAGCGAGGCAGGAACGGGAGGGAAGGGGGCGGGGTGGATATGGACCGGGTGTCGATGCGCCCGATGTCCAGACCGAATGAGGAGATCATCCCATGTCCAATCTCGTCCAGCACAGTGATGCGTCGCCTGTTGGCGGCGCCTATCGCGTCGACATCTCGCGTGGCCGCAATATCGGCCGCGTGTCCTCCGAATGGTATTCGCGTCCTGATGACGAGAAGTTCCTCTCGCTGACCGACCTTTATGACAGTGTCCGCGCCCGCGCCGACCGTGCAACGACCCGGATCGTCGAAAGCAGGGCGGTCCGGGTCGTTGCGCGGTCGGAAGATCCCGAGCGTCTCAGCCTGTTTGTTCCCGGCGACGACCGTCCTGTTGCGCCCACCAACTGGTCTTTCGGTCAGCTATCAAGCCTGGTCGGTGCGCCGGCTTCCTATCTCCGCTCGCTGCCGGCGGCTCTGGCTGGCATCAATCTCCAGCATGGCCTGCTCGCCCATCGCGGTGAACAGGTGAAGCTGCTTCAGACCGAAGAAGGCCGCACGGAACTGCGGGCTGTTACCGGGCCCGATTATGGCCGTATCTGGGATCATGAACTGGTCTCCGCGGTGATGAAGATCGCAGGCAATGGCGTTGGCGACACGCGCTGGAAAGTGCCGGGCGTGCTTGACTGGGGCAGCATGCACTATAACCCCTATGTCGATGTGACCCGCGATACGACGACGCTCTATGCGTCCGATCGCGACGTCTTTCTGTTCCTGGTCGATGACACCCACCCGATCGAAGCAGGCCTGCTGGCCAATGGCGATCCCGATCTCTTCTTCAGGGGATTTTATTGCTGGAACTCTGAAGTGGGTTCCAAGACCCTGGGCATGGCGACCTTCTACCTCCGCGCGGTGTGCATGAACAGGAACCTTTGGGGCGTGGAGAATTTCGAGGAAATCTCGATCCGACACTCCAAATTCGCCGCCAATCGCTTCGCCCATGAAGCCGCGCCGGCGCTTGAAAATTTCGCGGATTCCTCAGCCCGAAACTTTATCGACGGCATTCGCACCGCGCGCGAGCGGATCGTGGCGCGTACCGACGAGGATCGCGAGATCTTCCTGCGCAAGCAGGGTTTTTCGAAGGCCGAAACCGGCAAGATTATTTCCACGGTGCTGGCCGAGGAAGGCCACCCGCCCGCCAGTCTCTTCGATTTCGTCCAGGGCATCACCGCCCATGCACGGACGAAATCCCATCAGGACAATCGCCTCGACGTCGAGGGCAAGGGGCGCAAGCTCCTCGAGAAGGCGCACTGAGCGCCGGGCGTCAATCCGCTTTTTTTGATCCCCTTCGGTTCCGGCGCCCGCCGGGGCCGCAAACACTCTTGCGAAAGGATCCCGTCATGGGCGCTTCTCCTCAAATCCAGACCTTCCTTGTCGAAGTCCAGTTCCTGAGCGGCGATGAGCAATATGGGATGGAACTCTACATCATTGACGCGCCGAACTGGTATCGCGCCGAACAGCATGCGCTCGAACGCTCAGGGATGAGCGTCTATGATAACCCGCTGATCCCTGATTTGCGGCGCCGCGCTGTTTCCAGGCAGGTCTGAGAAGGAGGGATCGATCTCCCGCGATCGGTCCCCCGTCTGCCTCGGTGTCGGTCTCCTCAAATCCGGAGCATTTCCCATGTCCCGTTCCTCTCGCGGGCTGGCATCCTTATTGTCAGCTTCTCCATCCTCAACCGGAACCCATCCAGAGTTGCGAAGTCCGAACGGCGAACTCCCAGCGCTGCCAGGGGCGGAAATCGGGCGTTACTGCGTCCTTGCCACCACCCATCTCTCCATGGCGACCGCTGCGGTGCTCGACAGTTGGACCAACGGTCACGCGCATGAGGCACCGATTACCGTTGCCCGGAACGCGCGTGGCTGGTTTGTCGCGACGAGGCAGTTTGATCCCATGCGGGAATGTTCGCTTCCCAAGGATCTTCTGGACGCGATCCGCCTGGCCCGCAGCCGGGGCATAGGCCTGCTGCATTTCGATTGCGATGGTCCGGTCCTTGCGGAACTGCCCGTTCATGACTGGTAATCGGCTGGTCCTGCCAACAACGCCTTCAGGCGAACATCGAGATGGATCAAGCGATCGGCGGCAAGCTCGGCAACATTGGCCTGGATCACATAGCCTTGTTGCCGCAGTACATCGCCAAGGTCACGGACGATCATGATCAGATCCCGCGTGGAGATTCCGCTGTCCAACATGCGGAGTATCTCACGTTCCTCTTCGTCAAGTTCGCGCATACATCCTCCCCGATCCGTATCGATCCCGAGGGTGGTTGAAATCCTGGAGCATGGCCGGGTCGGGCGCAACTGCCATCGGCGCCGAGTCCGGCCTGCGCCGAGAATAGTATCTGATGCGCAAGACGACAACGGCGCCCTTGGCCGGCGATCGGCGATAATCTGATTGATCCGTCCTCTTCGGTCTTTCGTGGCGTGGTCACCCCTTTCATCGGAGGTCCATCATGGACATTATCGTTACCCGCGTCCGGCTTGCGGGCGCGGCGCTCCTATTCGAATATCGCGCGCTGGTGCCATGGGCGGCACTCTCAACTGACCGACAGGCTATCCTGCCCCCGGTCCGTGGTCCTCATATAGCCGGCCGGGCTCAATGTGTACGTCTTGCACCGCTGATCGCGCCCGATCGCTATTTCGCCATGTCGGAGCCTGAGCGTTCCTATCTGGCCCGCCGCATCGGTCTTGTTGCCCGGCGGGTCGAGACGCTGGTTGTCCGGGCGGTTTTTCCCGAAATGACCGCCGATATGCTGCCGATCCATTATCGCGGCGATCATGAGACGGGCGATGCCTGCCATTGCGTTCCGATTATAGACCTCGCAACTGCATTCGATCGGCTCGAACCGGCTCTCGATGCGCTGATGGCATGCGATCTCGGACTTTACCAGGGCTGCGCCCAAAACGCGGCCTGAGATTCACACGAAAGGATCGCCATATGGATCAGAGCGAAGAGTTCAGTCTCGAAACCGCGGCCTGCCTCTGGGAAGCCGTGCTGGCTTTGCGGGACCAGGTCAGCGGCGATCCGGGCGCAAAGCTTTTGGCCGCGGCGATTGCGCGCAGTTTCGAGGTCGTCGGGACCGCTGCATTGCGCCTTATCGTGGTTGGCTGGACGAGGACGGTCGAGAAAGACTGGCAGGAAGTCAGCGGAACCTATCCGCTCTGCTTTGATTGGGATTTCGTGCCCGACTGGGTGATCGAAAATATCGACTGGTCGGATCCGGCTAATCCGCATCGGTTGCCGACGACATCGGGACCGATCAACTTGTGCACACCCCACGCACCAAAAGTCGATACAATGTTGACACGGGCTCGTGTCATGATAATGTATCATGAATGTCGATACGGTGGAGGTGGTCATGCGTGTGCAAGTGAAAAAGTGGGGTAACAGTGCTTCGGTCAGGATTCCTACCTCGATCATGGCCGCTGCTGCGCTGCATATCGATCAGGAGGTGGACGTCAGGGAAGAAGAGGGTCGGGTCATCATCGAGCCGATCGCCGCGCCTGCCTTTACTCTTGAGGGGCTGCTGGCTGGGATGAAGCCTGAAAACTTTCCTGAAAACGTCGATTTTGGTGCGCCTGTCGGCAAAGAGGTTTGGTGATGGCGAAATATATCCCCGACATGGGCGATATCGTCTGGCTAAACTTTGATCCCCAGGCTGGACATGAGCAGGCCGGTCATCGACCCGCCCTTGTCCTGTCACCGGCAGCCTATAATCGTGTGCGCGGGATGATGATTTGTTGTCCTATGACGAGCAAAGTCAAAGGCTATCCCTTTGAGGTGTTAATCAGCCAGAACCCACCAAGTGCTGTATTGGCAGATCAGCTGAAAAGCGTTGACTGGATGGCACGGAAGGCGACAAAAAAAGGCACAGTATCGCAAGCGGCGATGCTGGAAGTTCAGGGAAAAATCCGCGCTCTGTTGGCGATATGACATATGTCGATTCACGCGCTTTTTCAGCCCGATGGGCAGCGTTCCCCCGCAAAATTCGCGGGCGATCCGCTGGAAAGGATGACGGCATGACGAGCTGCCTCGTTCGTGCATGATGAAGGCAGTCCGTCTGTCTCGACGTTTTCCGACATGGTCAGCGGAGGCGATCACTCTTTGCCAGGCTATCAGGCGCAAGCGCGGCAGTCTTCGTCAATCTGTGTCTTGCATGCCAATATCATAAAGTGATATTCCTCATCGACAGAGGAGTTTGACCATGCCTTCCAGTTTCACCCTGGGCGCCCATTTCGAGGGCTTCATCAAGCAGCAGGTGAACAGCGGCCGTTACGCGTCTGCCAGCGAGGTCGTTCGCGACAGCCTCCGGCTGCTCGAAGAGCAGGACGCCATGCGCCAGGCTCGGCTTGACGCGCTCCGTGCCGAGATCGAACAGGGCGCCGCCAGCGGCCCGGGCATTCCCGCCAGTGAGGCTTTCGCGAACGTCCGGCAACGGATCGCGAATATGGCCGGCGGCGCTACCGATAGTTGATGGGTCTCGAATTTTCGCCGGCTGCTGCTGCCGACCTTGTCGCGATCGCCAGCTTTATCGCGTGCGACAATGTTCCTCGGGCCGTCACCTTCGTTGATGAACTCGAAGGGGCTTGTGCGAAGATCGCCGACTTCCCCCTGTCCGGCGTTGCCCGGCCCGAGATTCGGGCCGGGCTCCGGTCCAAGCCCGCACGGCAGCTATGTCATATTCTACAGCGTTTTGGTTTCGGTCATCCGCATTGAGCGCATTCTGCATGGCGCACGCGACATAGGCGCCATCCTTTCGTCAGATTAGCTTTCCCAAAAGCCGCGCTTGCGGCCATGCTTTGCCTTGAGCTCCGTTACATAGGCATCATGGTCGGGATGGCCGCCATAGTCATCGATGCGTCGCGCGAGATGCGCGCAACTTTGCAGGTGGCGCACGGCATGCGGATAACGTTTGACCCGGGCCTTATCGAGCGCGAAATTGATCATGGCGCGCAGCGCCAGCGCCGCGGCCAGAGGATGACCTGCTTCCAACGCCTCGGCGGCAGGCGTGAGGATTTCATAGGGATCGCCATCCAGCTCGTCGGCGCGGGCGAGCAGCATTGTCGCAGCACTGTCGATAGCGGGCCAGGCGAGCAGGAAATGTAAAGCGTGCGGGAGCGACGGGAAGGCGCGGACATGGGCCAGCGCCCGCTTCTCTGCTTCCAGATCGTCAAAGTCGGGCAGGCGTTTCAAATAAGCACGGAGATATTCAGCGTCGAGCGCGGTGGCGAACCGCTCCCAGCGAGCCGCCTGGGCCTCGTCCGCGTGGCCCAGCGCATCGAACGCCGCGATCCGCACCCGGTCCCAGTCCGGCCAATGGCCACCCCGACGCCGTATTGCTTCGGCCGCGCCGAGCACGGTCATGGCCTCCGCCGCGCGGCCCGCAGCCAGCAGGCGCTCGGCAATGGCAGCGGCAATCGCGGGATTATGGCGCTGATCGACTGGATATTGCGCGATGAAGGCATCGACATCACCCAGCGCATCGGCAATGTCGACCAGCGCCTGGCGGACAAGCCGCTCATGGCGCCGGGCTTCCATCTCGTCCTCGTAGAAAACGCCGCCTGAGCCATAGCCGATGACGCGCCGTTCGGCCTGGGGTGGCCGCTGCGGTCCTTCGCGCGCCATGGCCTCGAACTTGTGCCTGAGGGCTTTCAGTCCTGCTTCGCCAAGCGGCTCCGTCATCAGGGCGACGAGGCCGTCGAATTGGCCATGGTCATTGTCGCAGACGCTGTCGAACACCCGGTCGACAAGCCGGTAAGTGGGCAGGCGGGCAGCAGCGGCGAGCGAGCCAAGATCGGAGAGCGCCGTTGCAAACACGGTGCCCAGCGTCCCATGGCTGTCGTCGCACCGGCTGAGCACTGGGCGCGCGAGCGCGATCAGCTTCCACAGCAGATCCAGCGCCGTCGCCGGATCGGTCGGCGCGACATGCTCCAGGATCGCGCGCCGCTGTGCCTCGATATCCTGGGCGAGGGGCTTCACCTTGTTCCAGTCGACAAAGGCTTTCGCCTTGGCGATGGTGGCGAGGCGCTTGGCGACCTCTCCGGCCACATCGCCGCTGCCGCTTGCGCTGGCAAGCTCCAGCCGCAGGCGCCGTTTCGCTTGGGCATCCCCTGCCACAAGCTCCAGCAGCAATTGGGCCAGCCGATTGGCGCCCAGCGCCTCGAGATTGGCCTGGTTGAGGGTTTTGGAAGAAGCCATGGAATCTGTCTGTCGCCAGATGGGGCAGGGCGTCAAGGGTGGAACGGTGTGGGGTTTGGGGCTGGGCGACCGCCCGCGCATGACGCGGGCGCCGGGCTGCGCCCCGAGCCCCGCTGCGCGGGTCTCGGCCCTGGCGGGCTTTCATCCCTGCCGCGGTGGCGTGTGGGGGGAAGACATTGCGCGGCTGTCAGTGGGCGACACATGCGCGCGAATGGGGAGCGTGGCCTGGAGAGGTAGTGCCGATGCGGCGACGGGCGCGCCCAGCCGCGCCGCCGGGATCAGAGAAGAGAGGGATTTGAGATTTTTGTCGCCGAAAATGGGTTTCGAGCGACAGAATGAAAGGTCAAGTCCATGAACATCGGTGAAGTTCGTGAAATCAATGGTCGTCTCGAAGGCCGCATCGCCACCCGCACGATCGATCTCCCCCGGATCGGGCTGCGCAAGGTGGAGAGCATGAACCCCAGGGCGCCTGCCTATGAAGTCATCGCTCTCAATGTCGCGCGGCGCTGGGTGCAGGTGGGCGCGCTCTGGGAAGCCGTCGCCAAGAAGTCCGGAGAGGTCTTCCTCGCCGGGAATATCGACGACCCGAGCCTTCCCGAACCGCTGGCGATTGCCCTGTTCCCGATCGAGAATGGCGGCTACTCCATCGCCTGGCGGCGCGATACGCTCCGGTCCGACTTTGGCGGCGCCGGCTTTGGTGCTGCCAATTACGACAGCATGGGCGGTGGCGACACCGACTATGAACGGGGCGGCGAAGGCGGCTTTGGCGCAAGCACCGCGGAACCGGGCGGCCAGCTGGTCGGCGCCGGGGCCGATTTCGATGACGAGGTTGCCTTCTAAGGTCCTCATCATCGTCGCAATGGGGCTGGAGGAGCATCGCTTCCCCAGCCCTTTTTCTTTGCCCTCATCCCATGAGGAGAGATCCCATGACGGACATGCATCCCCGCAGCGTCGACAGCCTCGCTGACCTGAAGAGCCTCTATGCCGCGATCACCGCCAGCCCCGATTTCCAGCGCGCCTTCGGTGATCCCATCCCCCTCACCATCATCGAACCGGGGGAGGAACCGGGCGACCACGACATGCCCGAACCGCTTGCTGCCCAGGCCGAATGCGGGGCGGTGATCGCGACCATTTTCGACCTCCTCGCCGACACCCGGCTTGAACCGCTGGCGGCGGAGATCGCCTGGGGCTTCGTCAATTCCTTCCACTTCGTGGCCAATAAGCTCGAACGGCGCGAGGATGCGCTTGCCGATGAGTTGCGCGATCTGGCGAACCGGCCGGACCTTTCCGAAGTCTATAATCAGCAACTGGAGGAAAAGCAGCTCCTCTGCCAGTCCACCGCCGAACAGCGCGAGGCGGTCGAGTGCATGCGCGACTATGCCGCCGAGATGTATCGCGCCCAGTCTGGCTGGCCCTGGTCTCCCTCGAAAGGCAGCAAGAGCCGTCCGGCTCGCGCGCTGCAGGGATCGAGCGCAACCCAGGTCGCCGTGCAGGACTATCTGCGCGCCCGTGATCTTGCCGCGCGCGAGCGCTATCTGCCCAGGGGACCGATCGTGATCGCGTCGGGCCATGCCGACTGGCACGACTGGCAACCGATCTGGGAGCGTCTCGACCTGATTCTCGAGCGCATCCCGCATATGACGCTGGTGACCACCGCCCAGCGCAAGGGGTTCGACGCCATCGTCGCGGCATGGGCGGGGGACCGTCAGGTTCCCCTTGTCGCCTACACTCTGCCGGGAGCGGGGCGCAAAGCGCCCTTCGCCCGCAACCGGAAAATGGTGGAACTGCAACCGGTGGAAGCCGTGCTGGGCGAAGGGTCCGGTATCCAGGCCAATCTCTACCAGGCGCTGCGCAAGGCGAGCGTTCCGATCCATGCCTTCCGCAAGGCGGACCAGGCCGCCGCTGCAACCGTCGGCCGTCCCAGGGCCAGTTGGCGCAACCGGCGCAGCTGACTGTAGCCCTGACGAGACATCAACCGGGGGACGGCGCGGGAGCGACCGTCCCCATTTTCATGGGAGCTGTTCATGGCCATTCCAGAAGCTCATCGCCGCAATTTCGAGACGCTGCTGTGCGCAGCCGCCGATGGGAATCTGGCCCTGCTCGAATGCATCGACGCCACCAGCGGTGAACCACGCTATGTGATCTGCGCTGTCGGAAGGGAGCGGGGCGATTTCATCATGACCCCCTTTGGTCACCTGCATGATGGCGATCCCTTCGCCGCTTATATTCCGCCGGGAAACCCGGATTGAAGACATCGGAGGCAGTAAAGAGGACTGGCGGTGCCTGACGCATCTGGAACCAACCAGTGAGATTATCAACGCACGCCAGGAGGGAGGGGGGAGGAAGTGGGAGCGGCGTTTGATGCCGCACCAATAATCCAGGAGTGCAATAAAATGGACAAGTCGACGGAAAGCGGACTGCCGTCCGCCGCGCCCATCGCCATGGACGATGTCATAGCCAGATGGGCGCGCCGCGAGGCGTTGGAGGCGCAACTGCTTCCTGCCAACAAAGCCAACATCCTGTCCGCACTGGCGGCTGCGGGCATTGCCACGGTTGTCATTCGTTTCGACGGTTGCGGTGACAGCGGGCAGATCGAGGAGATGGAGGCTCGGGACGGGCAGGGCGTCAGCCTTACGATACCCGCCACTTTGATAGAAATTCTCGATCTACCATGGGATGGTGAAATTGCGCGGGCGCAGGTCATGTCGCTCGATCAGTCCCTGGAAGCCTATGTCTATCGACTCCTCGGCTCAAGCCATCCGGGCTGGGAAAATAATGATGGCGCCTTCGGCGAGCTCAGCTTCGATGTCGCCGCCGGTACCATCCGGCTCGACCATCATGAACGCTACACCGCGATCGAAGACTATAGTCACGAATATTGAGGGAGAGCGAAATGGGACATTGCTACCACCACGCGCTTTCGAGCGTCAGAAAATGGGGTGGGACGGTGGAAGATTACCTCTCGCTCCACCAATGGTTTGATGAACCATCAAAATGCATCATTGCCGATTATCGGCATCGCTGCCTCCGGCATCATGCCGAGGGTATCTTCATGGCCGAACATTTCTTCGGACCCATCATCACCCTGTCGACCGGGCGGGTTGTGCCAGTGCGGCTGATCGCCGAACAGCATGTCATTGAGGATCTGGGCTACATCCCATCTTTCGCTGATTGGGTTCGCTGCATTCGACCCGAACCCTGGATGGGGCGGGCGCAGCCCATCCATGTGATCGTCGATCCGTTTGCGATTTCGGACGAGACCAAAAACCCTTCCTGAATCCGAGATGGGCCGCAACGATGGCCTGTTCGCTGATGTCGGGCTGGGTTCAGGGCGCATGACCGCCAGGTCATGCCAGGACCCATTCCCGAACCAGGGGCATCGAGCCCCCGGTCCGGGAGCCTCCTCTCTTCTCTCAACTCTTCTGAGTGTGGCACGGGGTCAGCACCGGCCTCAAGGACGGCGGGGCCCCACCATTTTTCCCGGCGGGTCTGACGTGCGCGCTTCCATCCAGCATGGTGGCCGCCAGAAAAAATCGTGACCCCCACCGCCGCTGACGCGGTCGGGCTGCGCCCGATCCTTGACCCCGGCACTCGGAGCCCGTGCCGGGGAGAAAATCTCAAACTTGCAGAGGAGGTTTTCATGACCAGGATTTTCCGTAGCGCCCGCTCTTTCCCCGAAATTGCCGACCTGCTCGCACTCGAAACCGGGCAACTGTCCGACCGCTTTGCCGATGCCTTTGTCGAGACGGTGGACGGTTTCCGGATGGGTCATGCCGAGGAGACGTGCGACGCGGCGATGCCCGACGCATGGCAGGTCCAGCAGGCCATGGAATTGCTGGTCGGCACGCTCTTCGACGTGCTGCGCGACACCCGACTGGAAAGCCTGGCCGGGCGTATTGCATGGGGGATCGTGCACAGCTTTCACAAGGTCGCCGACCAACTGGAGGGGGAAGCCGACAAGGCTGCCCTCAAGGTCAAGGATCTCATTCGGGATGCCGACGGCAGCGAGGTGATGATGGCCGAACTGGAAGAAGCACAAAGCATCTGCCAGTCGCTCGACGAAGCCCGCGAGGCCGTGGCGTGCATGCGCGACCATGCAGCCGGCACCTATCTCGCCGAAACCGGAAAGCCCTGGTCTTCGCCGCGCGGGTCCCTGGTGTCTGCCAAGCGTACCGCCTCGGTGGTAGCCGCCAGCGACTTCCTGGCGGCACGCCGGGAGCGTCGGGTGGAGAGCCACGCGCCCAAAGGGCCGGTGGTGATCTTCTCCGGGGGACAGCTCTGGGAGGACCATCGCCAGATCACACAAACCCTCGATGGCATCCGCGCGCGGGTGCCGACCATGGTGCTGGCGACGACCGCGCAGGACAAGGGCTGCGACGCCATCGCCGCAGCCTGGGCGGCGCGGACCGGGACGCCGCTTATTGCTTTCACCCTCAACCGCAAGCTGGGGCAACGCGCCGGGTTCGCCCGCAACGAGCAATTGCTGGCGCTGCGTCCGGTGGAAGCGCTGGTGTGCGAAGGCTCCGGGTTGCAATCCCATCTTGCCCGGATGGTGCGGGCGCAGGGTGTGCCGGCGCATTTCTTCCGGCTTGCAGATCAACGCATCGAAGCGCAGTATCGCGGGCGTCACGAAGCCGTCTGAGGACGGTTGATGGGGACCGGTCGGTTCATCCGGCCGGTCCTCTTTTTCATTTGTCATATGGGAAGTGTCGTCCCGCTCAGGGACCCGCAGGCGGGTCCGTCGCGGAGCGATGCGGGGGTGCCCGATGGGCACCCCCGGCCTCCTGCGCGCGGCTCCGCCGTGCTCGTCGCAGGGACGCCCTACGGGCGCTTGTCGGGTTCGACGTGTGGTTGCGCAGGGAGGCTTTTCAGGGCAGCGATCGAGGCCGCCCCGCCCGCCCGGATCGCATGGGCAAGGATGTCGCGGCACTCCCGTTCCGAAAGGCGCTCAATCTCCATGTCGGCGAGCATGGCGACATATTTGCCGCGCAAGGCGCGGCGGGCGTCGAGGATATCCTGCGCGATCTTCTTCTGTCGCGCTTCAAGGTCGGCAAGCCGTTCCCGGTCAGTCAATTTGGGCATGATCATTGTCCTCATCGGATGGTCTGCCCGCCAACCTCCCTTATCGATGGAGACCATCATGATTGCAATCCAGGTCTCGCGCACAGGCGAGCAAAGAGTTGCTGCCCGGCGTGCCGCCGGGAAGAACAGGACCCCCTGCGGGGGCGCCCCGCGCCTTCCGGCACGAGGCAACGCAGCGGGCAAGCGCGCTGCGAAGAAAGGACGCACGGCCGCAGGCCGTTTGTAATGCACCCCACGCACGGGTGCTGCGCGGCGTTTTTTCCAGCATTTCTGCGGCTTTGCGGGCGTCATACGGGTATGACCGATGCACCAACGATCGTCATACCGGTATGACCGAACCATCGCATTTTCTCGATAAGATACTGAAATGACGCGGTATGACCCGTATTATTTTGCCGCATCCTGACATTTTCAACACGCCGCCCTCTGGGCGTTGAAAAATCCCTTCATTTCAACTATAAAGGCCGTGCTTCTTCTCCCCGGCAGGGGCTTCGCATCATCGGAGCTTCTGCATGGTCACGGTTACTTTTCGTCTCGACGACGCCCTCCATCGGCGCCTGTTGCGTCGCGCCCATGGGGCCGATCTCAGTCTTTCCGCCTTCATCCGATCGGTCCTGAGCCGGGCCGCCGATCCTGACCGCACTTATATTTATTCGTCCAAAGACGAGATCCTCGCGGTGGCAATCCAGACCTTCGCGCTCCTCGTGACCGCGATCGGCGAGCGATCGCCGCAGGCCCTCGAAAAGGGGCAAGGCTATGCCCGTCAGCTGCTCGATGAGCGGGGCCTGCTGGCCGAGGAGGGGCGCTCATGAGCATCTTTCGCAACGATACGCTTGGCAGCTGGACCAGGGGTGGGCAGGCCATCGTTCACAATGTCCGCATGACCACCCAGGTCTTCTATCAGACCTGCCTTGCCGGGATGGTGATCTGGATCGGTGGCATCCTCTGGTACGCGCTCGAAAAATCGTCCGACTATGAGCGCTTCGTGCTGGTGAAGATCGGGCAGGCGACTGTCATGGGAGATGCTGTTCCCGGCAATGTCACGCCCATCCTGTTCAGGACGCCGACGGGCCAACAATATTGGACGTCGCCCAAGGCGCTGCTCGACTCCCGGCTTGCCCACAAGACCCTCGCGGCCTTCGAGGGCTATCTTTTGCATGGGGCTGCTTTGTCGGGCGTCTTCGCCCTGGCCATGTTGTTTTGGGCCTGGTTCTATTTCACCCGCACGGGGCGCGGCCTGGGCTCCAATCAATTCCTGCGGGGCGCCCGCTTCGGCACCGTCGGTCAATTGAAGCGGGCACTGATCTGGCAGAAAAAGGGAGCGCTTACGATCGGCGGTGTACCCGTGCCGGAGGCTTTCGAGCCCGAACACATCCTCCTGTGCGGAGCGCCCGGCACCGGCAAAACAAACCTCATCGTCAAGATGCTGGAGGGTATTCGCGCCTCGGGTCGGCGGGCGATCGTCTATGATACGGCCGGCACTTTCGTCGAGAAATTCTATCGCCACCAATATGACACGCTGCTCAATCCCCTCGACCAGCGGACCGCTCGCTGGTCTCCCTGGGTCGATGTCCCGCGCGACTATCATTATGACCAGATCGCCGAGTCCACGATCCCGGACAAAGGGGGCGATCCCTTCTGGGCGAAATCCGCGCGAGGGACCCTGGTGGCAGTCCTGCGCAAGCTCGCCCGGCAGAAGCACACCTACGTCTCGCTGCTCCTGGACCGGTTGCTCCGATCCAAGCTCAAGGATCTTGTGGCGTTCGTGGCGGGGACCGATGCCGCCGCATTTCTCAGCATGGAGGGGGACCGGACGTCGGCCGGCATCCAGGCGGAACTGGCTTCGGTCATGCGCAGCTTCTCCTATCTCGATGACACCGAGGATGGTTTCTCCATCCGCGACTGGGTGGAAAAAGGGGAACCGGGAAGCTGGCTGTTCATCACTGTGAAGGCGGACCAGCTTCCCTCGCTGCGTCCCCTGATCACGGTCTGGCTCGATATTGCCATCAGCGCGATCATGAGCCTGATGCCGGATCGCGACCGGCGCCTCTATTGCGTCATCGACGAACTGCCGACGCTTCAGAAGCTTCCCTCGCTGAGCGACTTTTTGGCGCGGGCGCGCAAATATGGCGGCTGCGGCATATTGGGTTATCAGAGCTACCCTCAGCTTGAGGCGACCTATGGCATTCAGGATGCCGCTGCCATCACCGGCTATTGCTCGACCTGGGTGGCCTTGCGCGCCAATGACACCCCCACCGCCAGGCATGTCTCCGAGAATCTGGGCCAGGTCGAACAGGTCGAAGCCAATGAAGGCATGAGCTATGGCGTCAATGACATGCGGGACGGCGTCAATCTCTCCCGGATGCAGGTGACCCGTCCGCTTGTCATGCATACGGAGGTCACGAATCTTCCCAACCTGTCCGGCTTCCTCCGGTTCGGGCGTGACCTTCCGGTGGTCAAGTTCGCGGACCGATATAATGACGTCTCGTCGGACGAACCCGCCTTTGTCGAACGTGTAGGGCCGCCGGAACGGCTCAGCAAGGCGAGCGAACTGGTCAAGCTGGCCCAGGCCGAAGCACGGGTGCGCGAGGCGCTCGAGCGGGAAAGGGAGCAGGGTGATGACCTGCGTCCTCCCGCTAAAGAGGGGAAGGGCTCCGGTGCTTCTGCTACCGGCACACCGAGCGTAGGTGGGTCGCCCGCGGTCGAGACTGGGGCCTTGCAGGTCGATGCCATCCTTGGCGCGGAGCAGGGCGAATTGCCGATCCCGCCACGCGATGCCTGGACCTTGCTGGCGGCGCGACAGGGCAGCATCCAGTCGAAGCTTGTCCAGCATGGCCGCGCCGATGGTCCCCGCGAAGAGGCAAGGCCGGCATGATCAATCCCGTCCGCCTATATGGCAAACCCGGCAACGTCGCGCGCTATTATGCGCTCGGTGATTATTACAAAAAGGGGCCTGATGAGCGTTCCGAATGGGGAGGGGCGATAGCGCGTGACCTTGGTCTGGAAGGAAAGGTGGATTCCAGGATATTCGAGCAACTGCTTTCCGGCCGGGTTGGGGAGCAGCAGCTTGGAAGGCATTGCGGGGGCGGGGAGATCGAGCACCATCCCGGCTGGGATTTTGCGGTCAGTGCGCCCAAATCGGTTTCCATCATGGCGTTGGTCGCGGGAGACGAGCGGATACTGGCTGTACATGAAAATGCCGTTGGGAGGGCGTTGGACTATCTGGAGGAACATGCCGCCCTGCGTTGCCGCGTTGCCGGGGAGATCGTGCACGAGACGACTGGGCGACTGATCTTTGCCCGCTTCACGGAACATGCCAGCCGGGAACTCGACCCCCATCTCCACACCCATGTGGTTGTCATGAACATCACCGGGAGGGAGGGCGAGGCGCAAATGGCAAGTCTGGAAACCCGCGCCATGTTTGCCGAGCAGATGACGGCGGGACAGGTGTATCGGAATGACCTCGCCCATAGCCTGCGGGAGCTGGGTTATGAAATTGAGCATGATCCGCGCACCGGCCTTTTTGAAATCGGAGGTGTCCAGCAGGATCTGGTGAAGGCATTTTCCCAGCGCGCCGAGCAGATCGATGCCCATGCGCGGGAACAGGGGCTGACCGGGCAGGCCGGACGCCAGGCCTCCTTCTATGCGACCCGGCCCCCCAAGCAGAAGGTCGATATCGAGGCGCTGCGGGAGCAATGGCAGCAACGATCGGAACGGTATCGCGAAGGTCTTGACCTATTGAGCGGGAAGGAGCTCAGGGAGATCGTTCCACGTGCCGCTGACGTCGGCCGGGCCGCCCTGTTCGGCATGCGACAGGCGGAAAGCCGTGAAGCGGTGAACAATCTGGGACGCATATTCCGTCTTGGCCTCGCTTCCCATGTTGGAGAAGTGCGCTTGTCTGACGTCCGCCCGATGATCGAAGCCCATGAGGCACGGCGCAAGCTCCTGGCAACGCACGAGCAAACGGGCGACCGGATACTAACCCGGGGGCGCACGACGAGAAAAACCGCCCGTCTTGAGCTGGCATTGACCCAGCATCTTGCGCTTGCGCTGAACGATGCTCGGCCCATCGCGTCTGCGGACCGGCTGCTGGTCGCGCTCGAAAAGGCAGGCTTGACGCCTGCCCAGGAACAGGCGCTGGTGGATGTCGCGATCTCGCGCGATCGGGTGAATGGCATCCATGGGGTGGCCGGTTCGGGGAAATCGACGCTGGTCAAGACGCTCAAAGAGGCTGCGGAACCAGGGACCATCCTCATCGCGACCGCACCGACCTCGTCGGCGACATTGAAGCTTGGGCAGGATGCCGGCATCGAGTCCCGGACCGTTGCCAGCCTGCTTGCCGGGGGCGGTCATGGAATCAGCGACCGCCATGTTCTGGTGCTGGATGAGGCCGGGCAGCTCGGCAATCGGCAAGCGGCCCGTGTGCTGAAGATCAGCCGGAAAACGGGGGCTCGCCTTCTCCTCCTGGGTGACGATCACCAGACCGGCGCCATCGAGCAGGGCAAAGCGTTCTGGTTGCTGCAACGACTGGGATTACCGACTGCGGAACTCAAGGAGTCGGTACGGCAGGAAACCAAGTCGATGAAGGCGGCGGTTACATACGCGCGCGAGGGTGACTATCGCGCTTCGATCGCCTCGCTCGATAAGGTCGTGAGCGGGGAAAGCGTGGATGAGCTTGCCAAGGACATGGTGAGAGAGTGGACCCGGCTCAAACCGGAGCATCGCGCTGGCACGAACATTCTCGTGCTTGAAAATGCCACTCGTCTGGCTGTGAACGCCCAGATACGGGAAGCGCTCCAGAAGGAGGGGGGCATCGCCATCGAGGAGAGTCGTGTCCGGATTTTGTCGCCGGCGGGCATGACGGATGAAGAGAAGCGGTTCGCGCGCTTTTACTTGGGTGGGCAGGTCGTGAAATTTGGGCGCGACATTGCCGAGATCGGCATCGTCCGGGACGCGGAATATCGCGTTGCAGGACTTGGCCGCAATAAGAACGGCCGGCAAATCGTTCGCTTAAGCGATGAACAGGGGCGGATTATCCTATGGAATCCGCGATCGACCCGACCCCGACAGGTCAATGTCTTTGAACAAGGTGAGCGCGAATTGGCGGCCGGCGATCGCATTCAATGGCGATTGGCGAACAAGGCGCTTGATCTGAAGAATGCCGAGCGGGGCACGGTGGAAAAGCTCGATGGGATGCTGACAACAATCCGATGGGATCGGGATGACAGAGTCCAGACCGTAGACCTGTCGATGCACAAGACCTGGGATCATGGCTACGCCGAAACCGTGTATTCGTCGCAGTCCAAGACCTATGCCCGGGCCTATGTTTTGGCTCCCATCGGGTCAAGTCTCGTCAATGGACAGAATTTTTACACGGCGATTACCCGGGCGCGCCTTGGCGTGAAGCTCTGGACGGAAGACAGGGATAAGCTGGCGAAGAAATTGGAACGGAACTCTGGTGAAAAGACGTCGTCCCTGGAAGGTCTTGGCCGCCTTGATCGAGACAGCCCGCGCAGCTTCATGGAGCGTCATGGCGAGAAATTGCGTCGTCAGCGCATTGATCAGGAAATCCAGAGGCGGGAGAGGCGAGAACATTTGGGTTCGGCAAAACCCAGATCGCGCGCGGAAGGGTTGAGTTTGCCCGAAAAGCTGGCGGGTCGCGCGCGATCGGTCACCGAGCAGATCGAGTCATTTTTGCGTTCATTCATCGAACGTGACCGGCCTACGCCGGAGCCGACCCATCATCAGGGGCGTCATCAGACGAGGGGGCAGGATCGATGAGCAGGCTTTGGGGCCTGCTGACGGCAGCCATGATCGCCATGAGCGCGTCAATCGTGCATGCAACTCCCGCTAAGGCAACGCTGCTTGCGGGGGATGTCGAGGTGGCACGGTGTATTCGGCTTGCATCAAATGGAAGGGGCTGGTTGGAAAAGACGCTTTGGGGGCTGCGCGATCAGGAAGCGGGGTGGGTTGGAGCCAAGATCAGGAACGCTGACGGCAGTTACGATTTGGGCCCACTGCAGATCAACAGTTGGTGGGTGCCTCGAATTTCAGTCTTGGTTCATCGATCGGAATCCGACGTGTGGACTTGGCTTCAACATGACGCCTGCTTCAATGTGTACGCCACCCGCTGGATATTCCTGACCGAATTAAAGAGCGTCCAAGATTATTGGAAGGCGATCGGCCATTATCATAGTCGAGTTCGATGGAGGAATACACGCTATATCCAAAATGTCGGCAGGCGGCTTGTTGCACGGTTTGGGCCGGCGGCATTCGAAAAATAGGGCAGAACTCCTTCTTGCAGGCTCGGTTTATCCTCCATGTCACTATCGATAATGGAATATTATCGATAGTGACAGGAGCGTTTTCGGCGCTAGAATGCCGTTCATGGCTTTTGGGAGTAAAACACCGGACTCCGCGCTTTCTCGCCATTTTTCGCGCTATTTTTTTCCCCATAACACCGGATTCTTGCGCATAACGCCGGACTGGCGTGGCGGGGGCTATTCCCCGACGCCAGGCAGAGCCCGGCCATGAAGGCGAAATCCGCCCCGGGAATGGCCGCGCGGGCGCCGCGCCTGCCTCAGCCGAAGGCCGCGGTCTCCGGCGAGATCGTCACGGTCCTGGCGCCGGGCGAGGCCAGGCTGCCCCAACGGCGGTCCGGCGCCGCGCAGGATCGCGCAACCCAGCTCGTCGCCTTGCTCCAGGCGCTGACCGGCGAGGGGGCCGGTCTGGTCGAACTCAACTTCACGAAGAGCCTCGAGGCGCGGGCGCCCGCCAGCATCAAGGCGATCGCGGTCGACCTGGATTGCTACGCGCGCTTTGTGGCGGGGCAGGGCGGGATCGGCTTGCCCGCCAGCGAAGCTCGGCTCGTGGCCTATATCGACGATTGCGAGGCGCGGAAGCTCAAGCCCACGACGGTTTCCCGGCGCCTGTCCTCGCTGGCGGTGGCCCACCACCTGCTGGGCGTGCCCAGCTGCGTTGGTGCCGGCGTGGTCCGCGATGCCCTGCGCGGCCTGCGCCGCCGGGCCGGGGTCCGGCAGCGCCAGGCCGGACCTTTGCGGCTCGGCGAGGCCATTGGGCGGACCCCCGACAAGGGGTTCACCCTGTCGGTCCTGCTGGAAGCCTGCGGGGGCGATGTTGTGGGGCTGCGCGATGCGGCGTTGCTGTCGCTGGGCTATGACGCGGGGCTGCGCGTGTCCGAGCTGGCGGCGGTGGCGGTCGAGCATATCGATCCGCAGGAGGATGGTTCGGGCGTGCTCGAGCTGCCGCGCTCGAAAACCGACCAGGAAGGGCAGGGGGCTTTCGTCTGGCTCTCGCCCGACACGATGCGGCGGCTGGCCTGGTGGCAGGAGGCCGGGTCCATTCGCGCGGGCGTGCTGTTCCGCCGGGTGGCGGTGACCCGGACGAAGGTCCGTGCCGCGCGGCGCGCGCTCACCATCCGCGATCTTGCCCCAAACGCGCAGGTCGATCGCGAGCGCATGGCGGCTCAGCCCGCGCGCGCCGCGAGCGTGACCTACACGATCGGGGAGGATACGCTGACCGCCGCGGCGGTGCGGCTGATTATCAAGCGGACGGCGCTCGCGGCGGCCGATCAAGGGTTGGTGACGCTGATGGGTGCCGATCTGGCCGACGCGGTGTCGGCGCTGAGCACCCATTCGCTGCGGGTGGGGCTCACCCAGGACTTGTTCGCCAGCGGCGAGGATGCCGGACCGATCGCGCAGGCGCTGCGCTGGACCTCGACCGCTACTGCGCTCCGCTACGGGCGCAAACTGGCGCCGTCTTCCAATGCGGCGGCGCGCATGCTGAAGGGCATCCGAAAGTGACCCCGCTGCCGCGAAGTTTGTCCGTCTAACCGCTGTTCATCGGCAAACCATGGGACTTTCCTGAATGTCGGCTTCGGAGCAGGATGACCGCTATAGCTGCCGTTTCATGGTCGCGGTTGAGTTGCGCGTTCACATCTTCGCAAGCCTTGTTCACATCGCAAACCAGCAAGCTCGACTGCCTCATCTAATAGTGTCGCCAGCACGAACACCGGTCCTAAACCGAGCGGGATCAACATTGGGTATGGCTCTTTGGTTTCTAGGGGGCGCCGGCCAAAGGATGGCATAGGCAGGAGCCGCAATCAGCCGTTCTTCATCGTGACCGGGATTTTGAGGTAGCGTACGCCATTATGTTCCGCCTCCGGAAAGCGCCCGGCCCGGATGTTCACCTGGATGGAAGGCAACAGCAGCCGGGGCACAGCTAACGCGGCGTCCCGCGCCTCACGCATGGCGACGAAGCTGTCCTCATCCACGCCGTCATGGACATGGACGCTGGCCTGCCGTTCTTCGGCGACCGTCGTTTCCCAGCGATATTCGTCCCGGCCCGGCGCCTTGTAATCATGGCACAGAAACAGGCGGGTATCGCCCGGCAGACTCAGCAGCCTGCGGATCGAACGATAGAGAGTGCGGGCGTCACCGCCGGGAAAATCGGCGCGGGCCGTGCCATAGTCGGGCATGAACAGCGTATCGCCGACAAAGGCTGAATCACCGAGCAGATAGGCAATGTCGGCGGGCGTATGGCCGGGAACATGCATGACGGTGAAGTGGAGCGTGCCGACAAAAAATTGCTCGCCGTCGCGAAACAGCCGGTCAAAGTCAGAGCCATCGGTCCGCAATTCATCCAGCCCGAATACGGGGCGAAAGATCTTCTGCACATCGCGGATATGCTCACCAATGCCGATAGGCGCGCCGGTCTTCGCCTTGATGAAGGGTGCGGCCGACAGATGATCGGCATGGGCATGGGTTTCCAGCACCATGACGATCCGCCAGCCGCGTTCCCGCGCAAAGGCCAGCATCCGTTCGGCAGAGCGCGTGTCCGCCTGTCCGCTGGCGATGTCGAAATCCATCACCGGGTCGATAACGGCTGCCTCGCACGTTTCGGGGTCGGCGACCAGATAGCTGACCGTAAAGGTCACTTCGTCGAAAAAAGCTTCGATCAGGGGCTTTGCTGCCATGGGCTCCTCCATTTCGCTTGACATTATATTATAGTTTGCTAAATTAGCAATATCTAATGGAGTGCAATAATGATCCGTCCGCCAATGGATCTTTCCACTTTCGAGAAGAAGGCGGCGGAGGTGTCGGCCCTGTTGAAGGCGATGGGCAATGCCCGACGCCTGATGGTGCTGTGCAAGCTCGTCGAACATGGCGAGATGACCGTGACCGACCTCGCGCGGGAGGTCGGCCTGTCACAATCCGCCTTGTCGCAGCATCTTGCCCGGATGCGGGAGGAAGGGCTGGTCGCCTTTCGCCGGGAAAGCCAGACGCTCTGGTATCGCATCGCCGACCCCCGGACGGAACAATTGCTCGCCAGCCTCTACACCATCTTCTGCAAGGAATGACTCCGATGCCGATTGCAACCGTCACGCCGCAGGATGCGGCCAGGGCCATGGCGGCGGGCGCCACGCTCGTCGACATTCGTGATGCCGACGAACATGTCCGCGAAAACATAGCTGGCGCCATCCACGTCACGCTGGCGCGCCTGGCAGAACTGCCGAAAGTCGACGGGCCGATCATCTTCCATTGCAAATCCGGGATGCGGACACAGGCCAATGCGCAGGTGCTTGCCGCGGCGGCGGGCGCCACGCCCTGCCAGATATTGGAAGGCGGCCTCGACGGGTGGCGGGCGGCGGGTTTGCCCACCCGCGTCGATCGCCACCAGCCGATCGAGGTCATGCGGCAGGTGCAATTGGTGGCGGGCGGGCTGGTGCTGCTGGGCGTCATGCTCGGCTTTCTGGTTGCTCCGGCCTTTTTCGGTCTTTCCGCCTTTGTCGGCGCGGGGCTGATGATGGCGGGCGCCACAGGTTGGTGCGGCATGGCGAAGCTGTTGCGGCTGATGCCATGGAACCGCCGCTCGCTGAGCGCCTGAGGCGATGATGCCCCAGGCCATGATCGCGGCCGCGCTGACATCGGGCGGGGTCATCGGCATCGTCCTGGGCCTTGTCGGCGGGGGCGGGTCGATCCTTGCCGTGCCGCTGCTGGTCTATGTCGTGGGAGTGGCCTCCCCTCATGCCGCCATCGGAACGGCGGCCGTCGCGGTGGCCGCCAATGCCGCCGCCAGCCTGATCGGCCATGCCCGTGCGGGCACGGTGAAATGGCCCTGCGCCCTCGTCTTTGCGACGGCGGGCGCGACCGGGGCCGCCATCGGCGCGGAAATCGGCAAGGCGGTGGACGGCAAAAGACTGCTGATGCTGTTCGGCCTGCTGATGATCGGCGTCGGCCTTTCCATGCTGCGCAAGAGACGAACCGTCGAAGCGCCCGACGTCCGCCTGTCGCGCGCGACGGCTGCGACACTGTTACCCCGCCTTTTGCCTATCGGTCTTGGCGTTGGGCTGGCAGCAGGGTTTTTCGGGATCGGCGGCGGTTTCCTGATCGTGCCCGGCCTGATGTTGGCGACGGCGATGCCGCTCAAAAATGCGGTCGGCACGTCGCTGGTGGTCGTCACCGCGCTGGGGCTGACTACGGCGGCATCCTATGCGCTGTCCGGCTATGTCGACTGGCTGCTGGTGGGCGTGATGATACTGGGCGGGATCGGCGGTTCCGGGATCGGCATCCTGCTGGGACGCAGGCTTGCGGCGCGCAAGGGGCTGCTGGAGCGGCTCTTCGCCCTCACGGTGATGACCGTGGGCGCCTATGTTACGATAGGCGCGGTCTGAGCGTGGCCGTCAACCTGTCTGACTGGCTTCGATCTGGCCGGTTGGGATCTGGTACCGAAATCGATGGCTTCTCAGAAAATTCTCATAAAAACCAACAGATGTGATGCGCAGCATTATCGCAGCGAATTTTTCCCCAAGCCATTTCTTGCAGCTGAGCGTTGCTCGTCGCGATGGAAGGCCATCAATATCCCTAAAAGAATCAGCACAGTTAACATTGCCGAACCGCCATAGGACATAAGCGGGAGCGGAATGCCGACCACAGGTGCAAGTCCCATCACCATGGACAGGTTGATGCCCAGGTAGAGGAAGAGGGTGAAAGACAGTCCCGACGCAGTGAGCTGCGTGAATCGAAATCTGCTCTTGAAGCCAATCCTCAAGCCCCACCGTATAAGATATCCATAGGTGAGGACTATGAAAATTCCTCCAATCATGCCCCATTCTTCCATCATGGTAGCGAATATGAAGTCGGTGTGCGTTTCCGGGAGATATTCCAAGTGGCTTTGGGTGCCGCTCAAAAAGCCCTTCCCCCACACACCACCCGATCCAATGGCGATTTTAGATTGGCTGATGTGATATCCCGTTCCCAAAGGATCGCTGTCTGGGTCGAGAAAAATGAGGATGCGGTTCTTTTGATAGTCATGCAGCATAGCCCAACCAACCGGCGCCATGGCCAATAACGCCGCCCCGGCGCCAATGAAATAGCGCCACGCCGTTCCCGCGAGGAACATAAGGCAGACGCCGGCAAAGGTGATCATCATGGCTGTGCCCAGATCAGGCTGCAACATGACCAAACCTGCCGGGACGCCCACAATCGCTGCCCCTGCCAGCACAATGGCCGGACTGCTTGTGAACATTGGCGGCGTCCGATGATAGAAACGTGCCAATGTCAGGACTAAGGCGATCTTCATGAATTCCGATGGCTGGAGCCTTATGATGCCCAGCTCAATCCATCTTTGCGCGCCCATGCCGATCTTGCCGAACAGCTCTACGACAAGCAGCAGGCCCAGGGTAATAACGTAGAAGGGATATGCGGCCTTCATCCATGTCGATACGGGCACAAGTGAAACAGCGCACATCAAGCCGAATAATGCGATAAAGCGGATACCCTGATTAAGCGCCCATGGCGAGGCACTACCTCCTGCGGCCGAATAAAGGGTGGCCAGACCAAAAGCCGTTATTGCGAACAGGACAATCAGCATGTCCCAAGGGAGGCGACGAAGGCTGTCGGGAATTAGGCTCATCTGCTCATCTGGATAACTTCTGGACCTAACCCTTGAGAATTCTGGGAGGACCAGGCACTTTACGCAAAGTCATGAGTGCGGTTGCGTTCAACTCAATATACAGTGGGTACGCCATACTTGGCGATCCGAATAAGTCCGCCGCTTCTCATGCGCTAACCGGATGCATCAAGACCTGAACCAGATACTCATTGTCCGGTAAACGCCGCTGCGCGATCACGATGGCCTCTTGCACGAGCGCGGCATAAAGCTGTCGCCGCGTTTCCACGCTCGCCGTCTGGCAATCCAGTTCCGCGAACTCCGCTGAAAGCGCTTGGACGAGCTTGGGGCGGACTGAGGTTATGGTCGGCGCTTCCATCCAATTATGCATCAAATGATCTCTCCATCATCGCTTCCTCTCATCCCGGCCGGGCGAGCCAGAGCTGGTGTGCCGTTCACCACGAGATGTTTTCCGAACTTACAATCCGACAAATTGAGGCCACGGCGGCGGCGCTATGGGCTTAATAGAAAACCGCCGCCGTGGTCGGGTCGCTGATACCTCTCCAAGGGCATGAAAGGCATAGCATCTGCATTCTAGAGTTGGCCTGGCAGCAGGTCCATATATGTAAATCCTATATAGTGTCTCTGTGAACAAGGATGCCGGTCAGGCTAAGCAGTTTTGTAAATTGGCGGTCACCGACCGGTGGTTCCACCGATGCCCATTCATCCGACCCCAGCGCCGCAGGCATTCGCTGAGAAAGAAATTATATATGGCGGAAGCGGTGATGGCTGCGGCAACGTCGCTCGGCAGGCCCGCGAATGAACCAAAAAAGGCAGCGCTTACGCCCATAGAGCAGCAAGGCGGTTACGCGCTTCCCGTATCGTGTACAAATTTCGGGACCCAAAGCGTGGAATGACCGCTCTGGGTAAAATCCACATGCACGGATTTTATATGCTCTGATGCAAAGGCTCCAGAGCCATAGAAAAGCTATAGTAACCCCCAATCCCGATCCTGTGTAACATGAGCGAACTGCAATTGGCAGCGCTGCAATTCCGGCGCTTTTGAATATCGTTGATGGTGCCCGCAACAATGATCCCTATTCTGCTTATGATGGTCGCGGCCAGCGCGCAGAACGCAGCTTCGGTTCTTAGTCCCGCTGCAACCTATCCCCCCGGCGCCGTGGTGCAGCCGATCCCCCAATCGACCGAGCCAAGCCCATGGCGGCAGGTGCAAAGCCGGATCGGTGTGGTGAGCGATTCAAGCATCTCCGGCACGATCAGCCAGTGGCGTGCGCTCCAGCAAAACGATGCACTTGGGTCGTCCACCTATATGAACTTCATCATGGTCAATCCCGGCTGGCCGGGCGAGGACCGGATGCGGCGGCTGGCGGAAACGGGGATCAATCCCAACAGCTATGATCCGGGGCAGGTCGTCCCCTTCTTCACCCGCTTCCCGCCGCGCACTGCGACCGGCAATGCACGCTATGCGCTCGCCCTGATGCAGCAGGGGCGCATGGGCGAGGCGCGGATTGCAGCGCGCAATGCATGGATCGGCGGCATTTTGACCCCCGATGACGAGGCTCGGCTGCTTGCCCTCTTCGGTTCCAGCTGGACCTCGGTGGAGCATGACCTACGCGCTGACGCCCTGCTTTGGAAAGGCGACACGATCGGCACGCAGCGGATGTTGGCCTATGTCTCGCCCGCCCGCCGTCCGATCTATGAGGCGCGCATAGCCTTCCGCCAGAAGGCACCCGATGCCGCGATGAAGATGCAACTGGCCGACGCGCTGGGCGCCACCGACGCCGGTTTTGTCGCAGACAAGGCGAACTGGCTGCTGAACACTGGCAACTGGATCGCAGGGCGGCAATATCTCGCCAACCGTCCGGCGCTGACTTTCCGGCCGGGCGACGCGGAAAAATGGTATGAGGTGCTGCTGAACCAGGCCCGCGCCGCCGCGAATGACAGCCAGTGGAGCTTCGCTTACGGCATCGCCAGTAAGCTGGACGATGCCTATCTGCCCGGCACCGACGTGAGAATACGTCCGATTGGTGAGCGCGACGATTATACCAGCCTCGCTTGGTTGGCAGGATCGATGGCCTTCTATAATCTGAACAAACCACAAGATGCGATGGAAATGTTCCGTCGTTATGCGGAAGCCGCGAAATCGCCGCAGACCCAATCAAAAGGCTTTTACTGGGCGGGCCGCGCCGCGCTTCAGGCTGGCGACAATGCCAGTGCGAACAGCTATTTCGCCCGCGCTGCCGTCTTCCCCGACCAGTTCTATGGCCAGCTCGCGCTCGAACGGCTGGGCCACCCGATCCCCGCGCCTACCGCTGTCGAGCGCCCGGTGGAAATCTCCGCCGCCGAGCGGACCGCCTTCGCCAGCCGTTCGGTGGTCCGCGCCGTCAAGGCCTTGGGCGAAATGGGCTATTGGCAGGATCAGAGCAAATTCGCCCGCGCCATCGCCAATAATGCCGACAGCGACGCTGACCATTATCTCGCGGTCGAGCTGGCGCAGAGCATCGGCCGTCCCGACATGGGTGTGATGGTCGGCCGCCGCGCCGTGTCGAGCGGCCTCGCCGGCTATGGCACCAGCGCTTTCCCGCGCGTGCCTGTGCCGTCCGAAGCGCAATATAACTGGACCATGGTGCATGCCATCGCCCGGCAGGAAAGCCAGTTTGACCGGCAGATTGTCAGCCATGCGGGTGCCCGCGGCCTGATGCAGCTGATGCCCGGAACGGCGCGCGAGCAGGCAGGGAAATTGGGCATGAGCTACAATCCCAGTGCTCTCAATGATCCCAATTACAACATCATGCTGGGCTCCTCCTACTTCCAACGGATGCTCAACTATTATGGCGGCAGCTATCCGCTGGCGGTGGCGGCCTATAATGCCGGGCCGGGCAATGTGAACCGCTGGATCAAGGCCAATGGCGACCCCCGTATGCCCGGCGCAGACATGCTCCATTGGATCGAGCAGATCCCGATCTACGAGACCAAAAATTATGTCCAGCGGGTGCTGGAGAATGCCGTGGTCTATGAAGCGATGAACCCCGAACATGCCCATTTCCGGGGCTCAGCCACGCCATTGTCGAAATATCTGGGCAAACAGACACCGGGCTGAGGCTGCCAACCATCATCGCTGGATTATTGGGTTCATATCAGTTTTGAAAAGGGCTTCGGCCTGCACATTGGGCGACGAAGCGAATTGAATTTGCGATGAAACGAATTTCACTTCTGTGCGTTTTTTCATGTGCAATAACGTTGCGGCGGGTGCGGTTTCCGGTTTGTTCTAGATGGCAGAGATGTGAAGCTGCGGCGTCGCCTTGAGGTGAGGAGGGCGATGACGGGATTTCCAGGAACCGCGAAGATCAAGGCTGGCGTGGCCCGGCGCGCGACCGACCTGGGTGCGTTCATGGGGCGTCGATGGTGGAACCATCGTTGGCTGAAAGTCGCATTCATCGGAACATTGGTCTTCCTTCTGCTCGCGGTTCTGGAGATGCGAACCTCCTATATCCAGTCTCAGCTTTTTTCTCACGTCGCTGGGCGGATGCATTTCAGTCTGGGCGATGGTGCGAATGACGACATCGTTTTTCCTGGCCACGGCCCCTTCAACCGGCGACTGGGCTATGCGCGATTGCCGGATTATATAGCCAGCCTAACGCGCAAGGGATATGCGATCGAAAAGCAGGCGCGACCGTCGCCCACGTTGCGAGCATTCCAAAATCTCGGCGGATTTCCGCCCTATCGTGAAAAGGCTTCGGCGGGCCTGACGCTGATCGGCGACAAAGGTCGGCCGATCTTCTCCTATCGCGATCCGGCTCACGTCTATGCGTCCTATATGGACGTACCCGACCTTGCGGTGCGAAGCCTCCTCTTCGTCGAAAATCGCGAACTCCTCAATCTGCGTCATCCTCGCCGCAATCCGGCGGTAGAATGGGATCGGCTGGGCCTCGCGCTGGTGAGCTTTGGCACTCGCGCCGATGGCGAGCGCAGTCCAGGCGGCAGCACGATCGCCACGCAGATGGAAAAGCTGCGTCACTCGCCCGAGGGACGGACAACCGGTGCTATCGAAAAGCTGCGTCAGATGACATCTGCCTCGCTGCGCGCCTATAATTCAGGTCTCAATACGATCGCATTCCGCAAACAGACGGTGGTCGATGCGCTTAACCTGATACCGCTGGCAGGCTTTCCGGGGCATGGTGAGGTCACCGGCCTCGGCGACGGGCTACAACTCTGGTATGGAGCCGATTTTGCGAGCGTGAACCGGACGCTTCGCGGGCCAGTGCGGTCGACGTCCGACTGGGGTCGGAAGGGCCTTGCTCTCAAGCAGGTGCTCAGCCTTGTGATCGCCCAACGCCGCCCTGCTTATTATCTGGGGAAGGGGCGGACCGAACTGGAGGCGCTCACGGAGAGCTATCTGCGTCTGATGGCCTCTGAAGGTGTCATCCAGTCCGAGCTTGGCGATGCCGCGATTGCTGCGCGGCTCCGGTTCAACAGAACGCCGCCTGTTCCGGCACCTCTGCCTGACTCCATCACCAAGGCTGCGAATGCATTGAGACTGGATCTTGCGAAGCTGATCAAAACGCCAAGCTTCTATGATCTCCACCGCCTGGATCTCACTGTCGACACGGCAATCGACAAAAAGGCCCAGGAGGAGGCTACGGCGTTGCTGCGAAGCCTGAAGCAGCCCGGTAGGTTGTCGGAACTTGGCCTGATCGGTCCGCGCTTGCTTGCCGGGGATGCGCCCGCCCAGGTCAATTACAGCTTCACCCTTTATGAACGCGGTCCCGACGCCACCCATGTCCGCATCCGCACGGACAGCCTTGACGGTCCGCTGGACGTGAATGCCGGAACGAAGCTGGAATTGGGTTCTACCGCGAAGGTTCGCACCCTCATCACCTATCTCGACATCGTCGCCGATCTGCATGGCAAGCTGAAAGGGCAGTCAACCGAACAACTGACGCGCCTGAGCGAAAAGGGAGATGCATTGACTGCCTGGGTCGCCGGGCAGCTTCTTGAAAAGGGCGATGTTCTTAAAAGGGGAGACGGTGGGCTTGCGGCCATCATCGACGCGGCGATGGAGAAGGAATATTCCGCCGGGACGGGCGAGCGCTTCTTCACGGCGGGTGGGATGCACCGCTTCGCCAATTTCAGCCGCCGGGATGGCGGCATGATGACCGTGTCCCATGCGCTCCAGCAGAGCGTCAATCTCGTCTTCATCCGCATGATGCGCGATATCGTAGACTATCATATCGCTCGCATCCCCGGCACGGAAGGGATACTCGAAAACCCCGATCATCCCGCCCGGCGCGAATATCTGCGACGTTTCATCGACATGGAAGGCCGCCAGTATCTCGCCCGCTTCCTTCCCGCCTATCGCGATCTGGGCCGGGCGGCGATCCTGACCCACGTGGCGGAGCGCGCCAAATATCTTCGGCCCCGGCTGGCAGCAGCGTTCCGCACAGTGCTGCCCCAAGGTGATTTCGATCAATTTTCCGCCTTCATTCGTCGGTGGGCGGCACATCCGCCGACAGATGATGAGGGGATGCGCGATCTGTACGAGACCTATGCGCCCGACCGGCTCGATCTGGCCGACCGATCCTATATCGCCGATATTCATCCGCTCGAACTATGGCTGGCCGGTTATCTTTATGCGCACCCCGGCGCCTCCTGGCGGGACATCGTTGCTGCCGGCGCCGACGTGCGGCAAGAATCCTACCGCTGGCTGCTCAAGCCCAACCGCTTTGCCGCCCAGAACCGCCGGATCAGAACCATGCTGGAGCAGCAGGCATTCATCCCGATCCATAAAGACTGGCAGCGTGTCGGTTATCCGTTCGACGCGCTCATTCCTTCCTATGCGACGGCGATCGGCACATCGGGAGATCGTCCCGACGCGCTGGCCGAACTGATGGGCATCATTGCCAGTGGCGGCTATCGGCTGGCGCCCAGACTGATCGAGAGGCTGCACTTCGCGGAAGGCACGCCCTATGAAACAATCATGACGGCGAAGCCTGAAAAGGGCGAACGGGTGCTTCGCCCGGAGATTGCCGCGGCCGTCCGTCGCGGTCTGATCGATGTGGTGGAAAATGGCACGGCGAGGCGCGCCTATGAAGCTGTCGTCGGGCCGGACGGCAAAGTGATCGCGATCGGCGGCAAGACAGGGACGGGCGATAATCGCGAGCAGAGATATGGGTCGGGACACAGGCTGGTCGGGTCAGAGGCGCGATCGCGCACAGCCACCTTCGCTTTCTTCATCGGCGATCGCTATTTCGGTACTGTGACGGCGTTCGTGGAGGGCAGCGCCGCTTCCCATTACCGGTTCACGAGCGCCTTGCCGGCGCAATTGTTCAAACTTCTGGCGCCCGTGACAGAGCAGGTGATCCGCCCCGCTGCGAACAGCGACCGGGCAGAGCCGGAAAAGGCCGCCGAATTCGACTGGCAGGCTGCGCTTGCCCAGCCCCATCTGCCTGGCACCGCGCCATCGGGCTTTTCGCGGCCACCATCCTTGCTGGTGGCCTTCGATTGACCCGTGGCCGCCTCTCTTGCTCTTGTCCGGTCCGCCGATCGGCAAGCCAGGGAGCAGGGATGGAACCACATGATTGGAGACATTGTGATGGACTGGCATGAATGGAGCCAACGTCTGGGACTGGGCGCCGTACAGGCGCCCGACCTTGCATCGCTGATCGTCGTTGTGGGGCTGGTTGCCGGTGCCTGAGCGATCGGCTGGGTGGCGGGACGAATGAGGTGGCCTCGCCTTCTTGGAC
>NZ_LFCT01000034.1 GCF_008692605.1 Sphingobium estronivorans | reverse complement strand
AAGGCCGCCTTCCGTCGGCGCTTACCAATGACCAGTTTGGGCCGACATTTCTCTATCCACGCACGCATGACAGGAAAGCGCGCGGCGCGTAGCCAAGTCTGGTATTCAGCCTTGGTTGCAAAGCCGGTGCCGTCAACGGCGTTGGCATCCCAAACGCCCACGTTGTTGAAGGGCTCGGGGAAGAGATTGCCTTTGAAATATCCTGTCGAGCCCCGTTCGAAAGGCCGCGCCTGTTCCGCGAATCGCCGATATTCCTCGGAGGGCGTGCCATTGAGAGCTGCAAGCAGCTTGAAGGCATTCCGATTATAGGGCCACTGGAGCTGCAGTTCGATACTGTATCGACCTAACTGCTGAGCCGCTTCCGGGCTGCGCCGTTCATCGGCGACCTGATCCGCTAGGCACCACCCGGGCTCAATACCCAACACCCAGATCGATTGCCTATCCGGCGCGCCTGGATCCCCGCCGTCGCAGGTTTCAAGAAAGCGGTCTGCATCTTCGGCGCGTTGCCGGAACGCACGAGCAACTTGCGAAATCTGATCCATTATGCGCTTTCAAGTGTGACATGGTGGATGAGCCACGAAGCTCCTCCGACACTTCCGCTGGCACCTGGACGAGGCTCACGTCAAGAGCAGCGTTTGGAGAGCGATTCGCTCCTGTCTGCTAGCACCGCCACCCCCTGTCCTTTCACATCCGTTCCGAATCACGAAAGCCCAGCTTTCTGGGGCTTTCAGCATGATTCGCATCCACGGTAGCCCCTCGATGACCGGCGTCCGATCGATCGCTCAAAGTCGGTCTGCGCCACTCGTCCCGCCGGACGCGTGCAGCTGCTGAACGATGTCGGCCCAGTCCCGATCGTCGTCGGCGTAGCGCGCCACGAGGTTCACGCGATCGGCGACCCCGGCCAATCTCACGTGGATGCGCTGTGCGATCTCGTCGCGCGGGGCCACAACCGCAAGGGCGTCCACCATCTCGTCGTCGATGAGCGCCGCCATGTCGTCCCATCGGCCTTCCTTGGACAGGCGATTCAGGTTCAGTTGGAGGTCGCCCCAGCCCTCGCATTCCAGAACGGGGCGGTAAGCCGGGGTGGAGCCATAGAAGGCGAGCTGCTTTTTGACGATCGCGCGCGCTTTCGCCAACTCGCGCTCGTCCCGGCCCGTGGCGATGATGACGTTGCAGGAGACATCGAATCCGCTGCGATCCACAGGGTTCTTCCGCAAGCCCGCCTCGATCGCGGGAAGGGTGATTTCGCGCAGCGAGCGCGCCGTATTGAATGGGTGGACAGTAAAACCGTCGGCCACTTCGCACACCGCCTCTGTCATCCGGCTGCCGACGCCGGCCGCGACGATCTTGGCCATGCCGTGGGGGTTGGGACCGGGGCTGAAGGTGGGGGTCATCAGCGTATGGCGATAGAATTCGCCTTCGAAGCGCAGCGGGACGTCGTTCTGCCAGCTGTCCCAGATGGCGCGGATCGCCAGGATCAGTTCGCGCATGCGCGCCGCCGGCCGCGACCAAGGCATGCTGAAGCGTTTCTCGATATGCGCCTGAACCTGTGAACCCAGGCCGAGGATGAACCGCCCTTGCGTCATCAATTGCAGGTCATAGCCGAGGTTGGCGAGGTTCATCGGATTGCGCGCGAACGCCACGGCAATGCCCGTGCCGAGCTTCAGCGTGGAGGTGGCCTGCGCGGCCAAGGCGAGCGGCAGAAAGGGATCGTGCTGGCCTTCGAAGGCAAAGGCTGCGTCATAGCCGAGCGTTTCCAGCTTTCTGGCATGGTCGCCAATAGCGTTGCGCGCGCCAAGCTGGGCGTTTGCGATCACCATCGTCGTGTCGACTTGCACGATCTCTCCTTCCCGTACTTGCATATTATGAAACCGTCGGTACCGATTGTCAAACGGGCTCCGTCAGGGCCGCAAAGGCCGAAGGTTCCGCTTGACATGCAGATCATTCCTCCTGTTACAGTACCACTATTACCAAAAATGGCGTGCCGAGGCGGTAATAAAAGATGCGCGCCCAGAGGAGGCCAGTCGTGATCAACAAGGTTGATGAGGACGATGCTCATATGGTGTCGGCCGCTTCCGACTGGGATGTCGTAACTGACGTTCTCGTCGTCGGGACCGGCGCGGGCGGGCTGACGGCGGCGATTGTCGCTGCGGATCAGCGGCTGCGCGTCATGCTGATCGAAAAGAGCGATCAGTTCGGCGGCACGTCGGCGACCTCGGGCGGGGTGGTGTGGATTCCCGCCAGCCGCGCCGCGCAGGAGGCCGGCCACTCCGACAGCGCGGACGAGGGGTTGGCCTATATCAAGGCGTTGGCCGGTGACGAGGTCGCCGATGCCCGCATGCGCGCGTTCGTCGCCGCCGGGCCGGAGATGCTCGACTATCTCGGCCGCACCACAGAGGTGCGCTACGTGCCGATCCCCTATCCCGATTATCATGCGGAGCTTCCCGGCGGGAAGATGGGCTGGCGCAGCCTCGAGCCTTTGACGCTGGACGGACGCCGGCTCGGCGCCGACCTCAAGCGGATGCGCCCGACGCATCCGGCGGGGATGCTGTTCGGGAAAATGGCATGGACCGCTGCGGAGGCGGCGCCGCTCATCACGCGGAGCAAGGGGTGGATCGCCATGCTGGCGAAGGTGATCCTGCGCTATTATGGCGACATTCCGCAGCGGCTCAGGTCGCCCCGCAACCGCTTCCTGACGACCGGCACCGCGCTGATCGGCCGGTTGAAGCTGTCGCTCGACCAGCGCGGCGTTGCGATCCACTATCGCAGCCGGTTGATCGACCTCGTCCGGGACGGGCAGCGCGTGATCGGCGCGGAGATCGAGCAGGACGGCAAGCGGCTGCGCGTCCGGGCGGAACGGAGCGTGATCCTGGCTTCCGGCGGTTTCGAGCGCGATCCCGCGCTGCGGGCGCACCATCTGCCCAGTTCGCCCAACCCCGAATGGAGCGGCGCGCAGGAAAATAATGTCGGCGACGGCCTGATGGCGGCAACCCGGATCGGCGCGGCGACCGAACGGCTGGATTCGGCATGGTGGACGCCGACGATCAAGGTGCCCGGCGAGGATCGGGCGCGGCCGGTCATCTATGAACGTTCGCTTCCCGGCTCGATCATCGTCAACCGCCATGGGCGGCGGGTGACCAACGAGTCTGCTTCCTACCATGTCGCGGCCGGCGACATGCAGGCGTCGGTTCGCGGCGAAGGCGGGCAGGGGGGCTTCCATATCCTCTTCGATGCGACCTTCCGGAAAAAATATCCGATGGGGCCGGTCATCCCGTTCGTGCCCGATTCCTTCTTCTCGAAGGGGGTGCGGTCGATCCTGGTGAAGACCCGCGATTGGGACAGGCTGGCGGCGCGGATCGGGGTTCCGGCGGACGCGCTCAAGGCGACCGTCGAACGCTTCAACCAGGATGCCGTCCGTGGCGTGGATAGCGAGTTCGGGCGGGGCGGGAACGGCTATGATCGTCTGTTCGGCGATCCGAGGGTGACGCCCAATCCCAATCTCGCGCCGCTGCTCAAGGCGCCCTTCTATGCCATGCCGATCAATCCGGGCGATCTGGGCACCAATGGCGGGTTGAGCGTCGATGAACATGCCCGCGTGCTCGATACGGCGGGGTACCCGATTGAGGGCCTCTATGCGATCGGCAATTGCGCGGCGTCGGTCATGGGACGGTCCTATCCCGGCGCAGGCGCGACGCTCGGCCAGGCCATGACCTTTGGCTATGTCGCCGCCCGGCACAGCGCGGGGAGGCATCAGGCGGATGAAGCGATTGATCCCGCCTTGCATGCGGCGCGGGCCTGATCGTCCGGCATATCATCGAAAGCGTACCAAAGTTTGGCGAGGGCATGACAAGGGTGAATCTGAATAGGCTGTTCACGCCGTGGCGCATGGGGTCGCTGACCCTGCCCAACCGCTTCATCGTGCCGGCCATGCAGCGCCATTGGTGCGATGACGGCTGTCCGACACCGCAGATGGCGGATTATTTCCGTCGGCGGATCGAGGGCGGCTTTTCCCTGGTCATCGGCGAATCCTCGGCGGTCGATCACCCATCCGCCACCCAGCAGCACACCGCCGCCCATGTGTTTGGCGATGCGATGAAAGGATGGAAACGCTGTATCGATGCCGTGCACGGCGCAGGCGGCAAGATGTTCCTTCAGCTCTGGCACGAAGGCGCGGTGCGCAAGGAAAATAGTGGCGGCCGCTTCCCCAACGCACCCTCGATCAGTCCGTCGGGTCTCGTCCGGAAGGGCGTCCCCAATGGCAAGGCGGCGAGCGCGGCGGATCTCATCGATCTGCGGGACGCCTTCATCAAGGGCGCGGTCGCCGCGCAGGACGCCGGTGCCGACGGCATCGAGGTGCATGCCTGTCACGGCTATCTGCTGGACCTGTTCCTCTGGCCCGAAACCAATATTCGCGATGACGGCTATGGCGGCGCGGATATCGCGCACAGGGCGCGGCTGCATGCCGAGATCATCGCCGGTATCCGGGAACGGACGGGCCCCGACTTCGTCATTTCCTTCCGCTTTTCGCAATGGAAAGAGGTCGATTATGATGGCGCCATCGTCTCCGGCCCTGCCGAACTCGAAACGATGCTGCGCCTCTTGGCCGAGGCCGGGACGGATATTTTCCACCCATCCGTGCGCCGCTTGAGCGCGCCTGCCTGGGAGGGGTCGGACCTGGGGCTGGCGGGCTGGACAAAGCGGCTGTCGCGCAAACCGGTGATCGCCGTGGGCAGCGTCGGCCTCAGCACCGACCTGATGACCAATTTGTTCGGCGAAATCGCCAATCCGTCTGGCCTGGCCGGACTCGCCGACGTGGTGCGCCGCTTCAACAATGACGAGTTCGACCTTGTCGCTGTCGGCCGCGCCGCCATTGGGGACGCCGCGTGGGTCGAGAAGGTCCGCACCGGCCGATTCGACGAACTCAGGTCCTTCAGTCCAGCCGATCTGACCGAAGGATCGGACTGGGAGATGAGCTTCGTTCTCGATGCCCATGGTGGGGCGGAGCCCTTGTGAACTCCGGGTTCAGCGCGAAGCTCCTGTCACCGGTGGAAGGTTCCTGCGCTGCCAGGGCAGAAATTGCGCGGTGGTACAGCCGGCGGGGACGGGGATGAAAATGTCCAAGCGCCATCGGTGTCCGGCGGTCGTTCAGCACTGTCAATGCATGGCAAAGACATCGGGACGACCCGTGAAGAGGCCGCGGGAAAGGGCGGAAGGAGAAGCGTCATGAAATCATTCGTATCGCCGGGGCTGGAGGGCAAGGTCGCCCTGGTCACCGGCGGCGCAAAAGGGATCGGACGCGCCGCCGCGCTGCTGTTCGGCGAGGCGAAGGCCCAGGTGGCGGTAAGCGATGTCGATGTGGCGCAGGGCGAAGCGACGGCGGCCGCCATCCGCGACAGGGGCGGCGAGGCGATTTTCCTGCGCGCCGACGTCACCGTGGAGGCCGAGGTCGCGGCGATGGTCGCGGCGACGGTCGCTCATTTCGGCGCGCTCGACTGCGCGTTCAACAATGCCGGTCTGGGCGGCGTTCATGCGCCCTTCCACGAGCTTGCGCTCGCCGATTGGGAGCGTATCCTCGCCGCCGACCTCACTTCCGTGTTCCTGTGCATGAAGCATGAACTGGCGCACATGGCGGCGGTGGGGCGCGGCGCGATCGTCAACACCGCATCGGGGGCGGGGTTCGTGCCCGCGCCGGGCATGCCCCATTATACCGCCGCCAAGCACGGCGTTCTGGGTCTCACCAAGCTTGCCGCGAAGGAATATGCGCGGGCTGGCATCCGGGTGAACGCGATCTGCCCGGGCGTCACCGACACGGCGATGATGCAGGATTTTATCGGAGGCAGCGCCGAACTGGAACGGATGATGCTCGACACCTTGCCGTTCGGCCGCATGGCGCGGGCCGAGGAAGTGGCCGGGGCGGCGGTCTGGCTCTGTTCGGACGCCGCCAGCTTCGTCTCGGGCGACAGCATGCTCGTCGACGGCGCGTCTGTGTGCCGTTGATCACGGGAATCTGAAGAGGGGGAGAGCATTTCCGAAGCAGATGGCATCATCTACTGGCTCGGAACATGCTCGAGTCCGCGATCCGCGAGGGTCAAAATCCCTGTCCGGGCACCTCCACACGCACCGTTTCGACGGCCGCGCCGCGCGAGCCGCTTGTCACCCCGGCATAATCGCCCACGAAGGTGCAGCAGAACAGGGTCCGGCCATCCTCGCCACCCAGTGCGCAGGCGACGGCATTGCGCTCGCCGACGGCCACGCGATCGGTGATCTGCCCGTCTTTGCCCACGCGGATGAACTCGTTGGTGTCGTAGCAGGCGACCCACAGGCCGTCCTCTGCATCGGCGCAGATGCCGTCCGGCGAGCGATCCTTCAGCCCGGCGTACAGCCGGCGACCCGAAAGGCTGCCATCGGCATCGCGGTCGAAGGCGATCAGCCGCTGCGCCCAGGTTTCGGCGACCACCAGCAGCCGACCCTCCTCCAGCAGCGCCGTGCCGTTCGGGAAATCCATCTGCGGCGCGGCGACGCGCGCGCTGCCATCCGGTTCGACAAGGATCAAATCCGCTTTGGCCGGAGGCGCGCCGCTGAAGAGGTCATAGCCGAAATGGCCGACATAGGCGCGGCCCTGAGGATCGACCCACATATCGTTGCAGTCCCCGCTCGCCAGCGCGGAAAGGTCGGCGTGGAGCGCCAGAGCGCCCCCCTCGATCCGCATCACCCGCCGATCCGCCATCGAAACCACCAGCGGCGTGCCGTCGGGCAGGAAGCCGAGGCCCGACGGGCGGTTCGGCACGGCGCACACCGTCTCGCGCGCGCCGTCCTGGGAGAGACGGAGCACCTCATGCCCCCACATGTCGGACACCCAGAGCGCGCCCCGATGCCAGCGCGGTCCTTCCAGAAAGACGAAGCCGTCCGCCAGCGGGGCCGTCTGATGCTCCTTCATATGTCCGCTCCCTGTCATTCTTGCCGGTGGCGCATATCGTCACTGTCCCGCGCGCTTCGGGTTAAGGCCATGTCCGCCTGCGCGTTCGAGACAGCGGCTTATATCGTCGGGTTAGGGCGTGAGGTCCACCCTTTCCGCGTCCGGCAGGATCGTGTCGAGCAGCAGGGACCGGTGACAGGCCGCTGCATCCCGTTCGAAGCACAGCAGCGCCGTCGGCTGCGCCTGCGCCATGTCGATAAGCTGCGCCGCCTGCACCATCGCCTCGGGCAGTTCGAGTTGCCCCGCGTAGATTTCCGCCAGCCGCTGGTGCTGCCCCTTGCGCGCCGCCTCGCGTCCGGCGGCGGGCGTGCCCAGCGCCTTCAGTCCAACATAGTCGATCCCTGCCTCGCGCAGCCCGGCGGCCAGGATATTCTTGGAAAAGCCCGGGCGGCGGGAGAGGGGGACCGCGCGCACATCGGCCAGCAAGGTGACGCCCGCCGTCTTCAGCGCCGCGATCACGTCCGCCTGCGTCGCGCCTTCATAGCCGATGGTGAAGATCTTCATCATCCCTCCCAGCCGCCGCCCAGCACCTGATACAGCGTGACGAGCGCGTTCAATTGATCGACGCGCAACTGCACCAGCCCAAGGTCGGCCGAGAGCAAGGCCCGCTGCGCATCCAATTGCTCCAGATAGCCGCTATAACCCGCCTGATAACGATTGGTCGCATGGCGCAGCGCATCGGCGATGGCGACGCGCTGTGCTTCCGCCGCGGCGCGCTGGCGCGACAGGCTGGCGACATTGGCGAGCGCATCCTCCACCTCGCGAAAGGCGGTGAGCACCGTCCTGCGATAGGCGAAGGCGGCCTGATCGCGCCGCGCCGTCGCTGCATCGGCATTGGCGCGCAGCCGCCCACCCTCGAACAGCGGCGCCAATATGCTGCCGCCCAGCGACCAGATGGAGAGCGTGTCGGGCAGCGCGCTGTTGAACACCGCCCCCGTCGAAGCGGACAGGCGCAGCGTCGGCAGGAATTGCTTGCGCGTCACCGCGAGCGAACTGTCGGATGCCGCCAGCGCAAATTCCGACTGCGCGATGTCGGGCCGATGGCGCAGCAGGTTCGACGGCAGGCCGGCATCGGGCAAGGGCGGCGCGGTCAACCCGGCCAGCGACGTTCCGCGCCCGATCGGTCCCGGAACGTCCCCGATCAGCAGCCGCAAACCGTTTTCCGCCCGGGCGATGGCAAGGTCGACCTGCGGCAGGATCAGCGCCGCTGCCTGATATTCCGATTCCGCCTGCCGCAGTTCGAGCTGTGAGGTATAGCCCGCCTCTGCCCGCGACCGCGCCAGCCGCAATGCTTCGGACCGCGACTGGATCGTCTGCTGCACCACCGCGCGCCGCGCATCCAGCCCCAGCAGCGTGACATAGCCCGATGCTGCCGCCGCCGCGACGCTGAGTTGCGCTGAATCCCGCGCCGCTTCACTTGCCAGCCACGCGCTGCGCGCCGCCGATATCTGGTCGTCGATGCGGCCGAACAGATCGACCTCATAGGCGGCCTGCACGCCGGGCTGCGCCGATGTGCTTTCGGTCGAGGTGCCGAAGGCGCTGACCGACCGGCTCTGGGACGCCGCCACGCTGGCATCCACGCCGGGGAAAAGCGCCGCCCGCGCCAGACCGACCTGCGCCCGCGCCTCCCGCACCCGTGCAACCGCCAGGGCGATGTCGACATTATGCGCCAGCGCCGCCTCGACGACCCGGGTCAGCGCCGGATCGCCGAAATGCCGCCACCAGCCCGCATCGACCGCCGCCGACCCCGGCAAAGCGTCGCGCCAGCCGGCGGGCGCCGTCACCGCCGCCTCGGGCGGGGCGGCCTGATGCGCCGGCACGCAGCCACCCAAGGGCGCGCCCGCTATCGCCAGGCCCAGCAGGACGCCCGCGCGCCTCATCGCGACCGCGGCTCCGGCCCGCCGGTCGTATCCACCCAGGCCTCCACCGACATGCCCGGCCGCAGCCGCGCATAGAGCGGATCGCCGCGGTCCACCGCGATCCGCACGGTGATGCGCTGTGGCACTTTCACGAAATTGCCGGTGGCATTGTCGGACTTGATGACCTGAAACTCATTGCCCGTCGCGGGGGCCAGCCGTTCGACCTTGCCCCGGATTTCGGCATGATCCAGCGCATCGACGCGCATCCGCGCGGGCTGGCCCGGCGCCATGCGCGCGGTCTGCGCCTCCTTGTAATTGGCCGCCACCCAGATGACCGGCGGCACCAGGAAGGTGAGCTGCGTGCCCGCCGTCACATATTGGCCCAGCCGCACGCCGACCTCGCCCAGCCGCCCGTCCTGCGGCGCCCGGATGAGGGTGTTGGCGAGGTCGATCTCCGCCAGTTTCAACGCGGCCTTCGCCGCCTCCACGCCGGCGCGCAGCCCGCCGCGCCCGACCGTGACGGTGCGCACCTGCTCCTGCGCGACGCTGCGTTGCGCCTGCGCCTGCAACAGCGCCGCCTCGGCCTGTTTGAGCGCGGCCAGGGTCTGGTCGCGTTCGCGGATCGACACGGAGCCTTCGCCGACCAGTTCGTTCACCCGGCGCATGTCCGCCTGCGCCCGTGCCAGTTGGGCTTTGGCGTTGACGACGCTGGCTTGCTGTCCACCCAGTTGCGCTTCGCTCGACCGCTGGCTCTGCTCGCTATTGTCCAGATTGGCGATCTGCGCCGCGACCTGCGCCTTTGCCTGATCCACCCGCTGGCGGTAAATGCGGTCGTCGATCCGGGCGAGTATCTGCCCCTTCCTGACCCGCTCATAATCCTGCACCGCGACCTCGACCACATAGCCGCTGACCTGCGGCGCGATCACCGTGGTCTGGCCGCGCACATAGGCATTGTCGGTGGTCTGCACGACGGAGGAAAAGGGCGGCAGGCCCCAGGCATAGAGGATCAGCAGTGCGCCCGCGACGATGAACGCCACCGTCAGGATCATCGTCCCACGTCCCGCCCTGGGCGGCGCCCAGCCCCTTTTTGGCGATTCGGCTGCGGGTGCTTCATCCGGCACTTCGACCGGGTCGTGCAACCGTTTGTCTTGCGGTTCCGTCATGATGCGGCCTTGTTCCTCATCGCAGCCAATGCCGCCAGTTCCTTGCCAAGGGGGGTGATCCCCTTCCATTTGAAATAGCCCCACCGCGCCAGCAAATAGAGGAAGGCCAGCGTCGCCAACACGCCCACCAGCGCGAACACATCGTTGAAGGCCAGAATATTCGCCTCCCGCGCGACCTGTTGGCCCAGCAGGATCGTGCCCTCCGCCTGTCGCAGCGCCGGGTCGCCCAGGGTTCGCGCATAGGCGCCGCCCAATTGTTGCAGCCGCAATGCCGCCTGCGGATCGGTCGGCAGGATCGACTGCACCAGCACTTCGGAATGCAGGCGTTCGCGAACGATCTGGATGCTCCCCAACAGGGCCGCGCCGCCCAGACCGCCCAATTGCTGCGATATGCTGAACACCGCGGAAAAGCTGACGAGATGGCTTGGTCCCCGGGCCAGAGCCTGCAACATCCCGCCCATCATCGCCGGCCCCAGAAAATAGATGGCGGCGAAGGCGATCATCACCTGCGTTCCGTAAAGCTGCGCCGGTCGCGTCAGATTGCTGGCATCCATGTCCATGAAGGCGGCCGCCGCGATCAGCGCGCAACTGACGATGACCGGCCGCAACAGGTCCGTGGGGTTCAGCGTCACCAGACTCGCGACCAGTCCCGCGATCGTTGCCAGCGTCATCACGGCATAGAAGATGACAAGCTGGTCCTGCCCCATGCCGACGACGTTCAGCAGCCCGCTCGCGCCGTAATTCTGTTCCGACAGCAGCACGCGCATGCTGGCTGCGATAATGGCGAAGCGGACGATCGCCGCGCTCCCCATCCAGCGCGTGTTGAGCAAGGGATTGGCGCGGTTGTGCTCTACCGTGAGTGCGGCGCCGACCAGCAGCAGCGATCCGGCCAGCGCATGGCCCAGCCAGGGCGTGGACCACCAGACGATGCGGCCCTGCGCCAGCACCGCGCAGAGCAGCGCCATGCCCGGTGCAAAGAGCGCGAAGGTCAGGAAATCGAGCGGCTCGAACGCCTCGATCCGCTCGCTGGGCGGCAGGCGCAGGATCGACACGCAGGCCAGGCACAGCAGCGTCAGTCCCAGTTCGAACAGGAACAGGTTCTGCACGTCGCCATGGATCAGCAGGGCAGGGGAGATGGCCCGCGCCAGCGGCAGGGCGACCTGCGACATGCCCACGCCCAGCACCAGCCCGCCCAGCCGCTTGTCCGGCGGCATCGACTGCGACATATAGAAGAGGCAGAGCGTCGACAGCCCGCTCGCCACCATGCCCCCCGCCCCGCGCACGATCAGTTCGAAGCCATAGCTGTGGACGAAGATTTGCGACAGGTTGAGCGCCAGGAACCCGGCCAGCACCATGCGGGTGAAGCGCTGGATGCCGAATTGCTGGCGGAATTTGATGAGCAGCAGACTCATGCAGATATTGGTCATCGAATAGGCGGCGGTCAGCCAGCCGCCCTCGACATTGGTGAGCCCCAGCGCGCCCTGGATCTGCGGCAGGTTCGCGGTCAACAGCCCGTTGATGAAACCGCCCGTGAGCCCCAGTAATGTGCCGATCAGGAAGTAGCCGATCCGGCGCGACGTCGGATGATCGGGCGTCGCGGGCGATCCCGGCATCAGCGGCCGCTCATGCGGCGCGAACCGATAGTCCGGCGATCCTTCCCCTATGTTCAAGCTGCCTCCTCAAGCCGTGTGCGCAACCGTCCCCGGGCGATTATTTTCACCTCTTTTCAAGGGCTGTCTAGTCCCCGTCGCTATCGGCCCGTTCCATCATTTCCAGGAAGTCGCGCGCCGCGTCGCGGTCCGCCGGGTCATCGAACGCCTCCTCCAGATCGGGTGCCGCGCCCAGCAGGACCATCAGCGACCACAGCGCGAAGCGACGGGCCCTGTCCGTTTCCAGCCCGAAATCGACGCGCATATGCTCCAGCCCGGCGGCCAGCGCATCGGGGGTGAGCGCATCCAGGTCGCGGACGCCGAAATAGCGGTGGAGTTGATCGTCGAAATGCATGGGCCGCCTCTATCCCATCTTCCCATCGCCGCAAAGCGTGCCTATGAACGCCCTCGATCGCGCCGGCGTCCCGAGAGGGACTTTTAATAGGGAATGGGGTGCAAATCCCCGGCTGTCCCTGCAACTGTAAGCGGTGAGCGAGAGGCATATCGATCCTTCCGGAGCGCGAGGGATCAGCCACTGGGCCGGACGCAAAATCCTGCGAGGCTTGGGAAGGCCATGTTTCAAGCGATGACCCGTGAGCCAGGAGACCTGCCAGCGTCTGGTCGCTCTTGCCCTGGTCCAGGGGATGGCCGCGGCACGGTGTCTTTCCGTCTGAGCGACGAACGAGCGGTGGAGGCCGCTTCGGTTCGCGTGGCGGCCGCTTGATGGCGTCCGGCCGCTGTCGCGCGCCGGTCGTCCCGGACGGCAGGCCTCCCCCGGGCAGTCGCTGGCGCCGGAGGACATTGTTTTGAAAATTGGATGGATAACCACCCTGATCGCCGCGGGCCTCGCCCAGCCGGCGCTGGCCGACACGCCCGTTGCCGAAGAGGCGGCGGCACCGACTATCGTCGTCTTCGGACGCGGTGAGGAAAAGATCGGCGTCGCCCATGCCGCGAGCGAGGGCAGTGTCGGCGGCGCCGACCTGCTGGTCCGCCCGCTGCTGCGCGTCGCCGAACTGCTGGAGGCCGTGCCCGGCATGGTCGCCGCCCAGCATTCGGGCAGCGGCAAGGCGAACCAATATTTTCTGCGCGGCTTCAACCTCGACCATGGGTCGGACTTCACCACCACCATTGACGGCGTGGAGATGAATTTCCGCTCGCACGGCCATGGTCAGGGCTATCTCGACCTGAACGGCCTCATTCCAGAGATCGTCGCGCGGGAGGATTTCCGCAAAGGCCCCTATCGCGCCGATGGCGGCGATTTCGCGCTTGCCGGGGCGGCATACATGACCACCATCGACGGCTTCGCGCGCCCGTGGATCGCGGCGGAGGGCGGTTCCTACGGCTCGCGCCGCCTGGCGGCGGGCGGCACCATCAGGGGCGTCGGCGCCGGCGACCTGACCCTGGTGGCGCAGGCCAAGCGCTATGACGGCCCCTGGGAAGAGGCGGAGCATCTGCGCCATTATAGCGGCTTCGCCAAATATCGCCTGCCGCTGGGCGGGGGCGAACTGGACGCGACCCTGCACGCCTATCGCGGCACCTGGCACCCGACCGAGCAGATTCCCGAACGGATCGTCGGTTCCCCCATCTGCCCCGATGTCTTTTGCTCGCCCGATCCCTCGGCGCGCGGCGAAACCACGCGGATCGTCGGCAATATCGCCGTCACCCAGCCGGGCTGGCGCGCCAATGCCTATGTCCAGTTCTATGACTGGGCGATGTTCAGCAACCCCACCTATGCCGACCCGGACGGCACCAGTGCGCAGATCCGCCAATATGACCGCCGCTGGATCACCGGCATCACTGCCGCGAAGAACTGGGATGTCGCCTCGGCCCTCACCCTCAGCATCGGCACCGAAAACCGCTTCGACCATATCGGCAATGTCGGCGTCGACCGCAGCGCGGACCGGCAATGGCTCTTCTCGCTCGGCCGCTATCATGTCGAGCAACTGTCCACCGCCCTCCATGGCGAAGCGAACTGGCAGCCTTTGCCGGGCCTGCGCCTGATCGGCGGGTTGCGCGGCGATTATTATCATTACAGCGTCCGGGCCAGGGATGCCGCCGCGCAGGCGCTGGGCGAGGGCAGCGGCCATGACGCCATCCTCTCGCCCAAGGCGTCGGTCGCCTATCGGGTCGCGCCGCATCTGGAACTTTACGCCAATTGGGGCCGGGGTTTTCATTCCAACGATGTGCGCGGCGCGGTGAATGTCGACACGCCGGTCCCGGTGCTGGTGCGCGGCACCGGCAAGGAACTGGGCGGGCGCGTCCAATATGGCAGCCTTTCGCTCACCGCGACCTATTGGTGGCTGGATGTCGGCAGCGAACTGCGCTTCGTGGGCGACAGCAACGCGGTCGAACCGACCGGCGCCAGCAAGCGGCGCGGCTATGAACTGGTCGCCTTCTGGCGTCCGCTGCCCTGGCTCGCGCTGGATGGCAACTACACTGCCAGCCATTCGCGCTACGACAATGGAGACCGGATTCCCAACGCCTTCGAAAATGCCGCGTCAGCGGGTGTGGCGATCATCCTCGATCCCTGGGAAGCGAGCATTCGCCTGCGTCATCTCGGCCCCTATCCGCTGGTCGAGGACAATAGCATGCGCGACAAGGGCAGCACGGTGGTCAACGCCCGCGCCGCCTGGAAGGGCAAGCGGATCGAGCTTTATGGTGAACTGCTCAACATCTTCGACAGCCGGGACAAGGACATCGCCTATCATTATGAATCCTATATTCCCGCTTTCGACAGCGCGCCGGTCGAAGGCCGCCTCAGCCGCGTGATGGAGCCGCGCACCTTGCGGTTGGGCGTGAAGCTATACTTCTAGGCAGGAAGGGCTCCTGCCCGCGCAGGAGCCCTTCGCTCTACACCTGCTCCGGCAATCCCCAGTCGATCGCCCCGCGTCCTTTCTCCTCCAGAAAGGCATTGGCCTGCGAAAAATGCCGGCATCCCAGGAAGCCATTATGCGCGGAGAGCGGCGAGGGGTGCGCCGCCTTCAGCACCAGATGGCGCGTGCCATCGACGAAATCGCCCTTGCGCTGCGCATAGGCGCCCCAGAGCAGGAACACGACCGGCTCGCTCTTCTGGTTGACCAGCCGGATGATCGCATCGGTGAACTGCTCCCAGCCGCGCTTCTGGTGCGACGCGGCCTTGCCCATCTCCACCGTCAGCACGCTGTTGAGCAGCAGGACGCCCTGCTCCGCCCAATGCTCCAGAAAGCCATGGCGGCGTGGCGTCAGCCCCAGGTCGCTCTGCAATTCCTTGTAGATGTTGACCAGCGAAGGCGGGGTCCGGACCCCCGGCTTCACCGAGAAGCACAGACCATGCGCCTGCCCCTCCCCATGATAGGGGTCCTGCCCCAGCACCACGACCTTCACCTTGTCGAGCGGGGTCAGGTCCAGCGCCCGGAAATATTCGCCGCCCTTGGGAAAAATGCGCTTCCCTGCGGCCTTTTCCGCCTCCAGAAACTGTTTCAGTCCCTGCATATAGGGACTTTCAAATTCCCCGAGCAGCGGCGCGCGCCAGCTCTCGTCCAGCTTGATGGTATCGTTCATGGCCCGGCGTGATGAACCGGGCGCCGAACCGCTGTCAACAGCCCCTTGCCTGCGACCGGCGAATCGAGGAAAGGGGAGGGATGCCACGCCTTCGTACCGCCAGCCGTTATTGCGCCTTTCTCGCGCTGTTCCTTGCCCCCTTGCCGACCGCCGACGCCTTCGGCCCGACCCCCAATCCGGTGCAGCAGAGCGCCGAATCCCGCCTGATGGGGGAATTCGCCCGCTTCGCAACGCTGACCGACGGCACGGTGGGCATTGCCGTGCGCGACCTCTCCTCGGGCGAGACGCTGGCCTATAATGGCGACACGCTGTTCCCGATGGCCAGCACCTACAAGGTGGCAGTCGCGGCCAAGATCTTCTCCCTGCTCGACGCGGGCAGTCTCAACCTCGATGAAAAGCTGACGCGCCTCGGCCGTCCACTGCCGGTGCGGACCCTGCTCGAAATGAGCCTGACGCAGAGCGACAATGAAGCGACCGACGCGCTGGTCGCCCGCACGGGCGGGCCGCAGGCGGTCAATGACTGGGTTCGCTCGATCGGGGTCAAAAATCTGCGCGTCGACAGCAATACCCGCGACCTGCTCGCCCGCGCCAAGGTCGCGGGCAGCGGCTTTGGCGATGAGGCCGCGATGGAAGCCGGCCTCTCCGCCGCCCAGCGGGACGCCCGCGACATGCCCAATCTGGGCTTTGCCATGGACCCCCGCGATACCGCGACGCCGCGCGCCATGGACGACCTGCTGGTCGCGATCCGATCGGGCAAGGCGCTGAAGCCGCAGAGCACGGCGATGCTGCTGTCGATCATGGAACGGTGCAAGACCGGCAAGGACCGGCTGCGCGCCATGCTGCCGCCCGGCACCCGGATCGCGCACAAGACGGGGACGCTGAACGGCATCGGCAATGATGTGGGCATCGTCACCTTGCCGGACGGACGGCTGTTTGCCATTACGGTTTTCGTGATGAAGGATTATAAAGGGCACCAGATGCGCGACCGCATCATGGCCGAAGCGGCGCGGGCCGCCTATGATTATTTCCTGTTCGCCCCCGATCGGCACACGGCCTGACGCATCGGGCTTAACATCGATCATCTTGCTCGATAGCGCGTGACGCTTGAGGGAAGGATAAGGCCATGCAGGGCAAGGCGGCGTTCGGGGACTTTTGGCCCTATTATCTGCAGGAACATGCGCATCCCGGCACGCGGGCGATGCATTATGCCGGCACCAGCATCGTCGTGTTGCTGGCGGCGGCCTTGCCGGTCGCCGGACGATGGTGGATGCTTCCCGCCGTGCCGCTGGCCGGTTATGGTTTCGCCTGGCTTGGCCACAGCCTGATCGAACGCAACCGCCCCGCCACCTTCCGCCATCCCCTGTTGTCGCTGCGCGCCGATTTCGTGATGTGGTTCCGCTTCCTGACCGGGCGCATGAAACAGGAGTTGGCCCAGGCCGGCGTTCGCCCCGATGGATCGGTGGACCCCCGCCTGCGCCGGGAACTGTAAGCCGCCGCTTGACCCTTGTCGCCGCTCTGCCAAAAGAGCGGTCCATGGCCCTTACCGCCCAGTTCCTCCGCCTGCCCGATCTTGCGGCCCTCGGTCCCCGCTGGCAGGCGCTGGAGGCGCGGGCCGATGGCGGTTTCTTCCTGAGCTGGACCTGGATGGGGGCGTGGCTGGAAAGCTATGGTGCCCGCCCCGAATTGCTCGCGATCACCGATGATGGGGGGCAGGATGTCGCGCTCGCCCTGTTCGGTCAGGCGATGCAATCCCGGCTGCTGGGACGCAGCGCGACCCTTTGGTTGAACCAGTCCGGCGATCCGGCGACCGACCGGCCGTTCATCGAATATAATGGCCTGCTCACCGCCAGAGACAGGGCAGGAGAGGCGAGGGAGGTCGCGCTTCGGGCGCTCGGCAAGCGCAAGGACTGGCGCAGCCTGCGCCTCAGCGGCATCGCGGCCGGATCGGCGCTGCTGAATATTCCCGCCCGCCGCAAGAGCCGGATTGACCTGTCCCCGGTCTATCAGGTCGATCTCGACGCCGTCCGCGCCTCCGACTATCTGTCCCTGCTCAGTTCCAACAGCCGCAGCCAGATCCGCCGCGCGATCAAGGATCATGGCGGCGCGCTGCCCCGCATCGCCGCGGCAACGCCCGCCGACATCGCTCCCTGGCTGGCGGAGATGCAGGCCCTCAATCGGGGCCGCCACGCCGATAATGCCTGGGGCGGCGACGCCTTCCGCCATTTCGTCGCCACGCTTGCGGCCCGGGGCGGCGATGCCGTGGAACTGCTCCGTATCACGGACAGCGGGGGCGTGGTCGGCCTGCTCCTCAACTTCATCCACGAGGGCGTCGCGATGAATTACCAGTCCGCCTTCGCGTCGCCCCGCAGCGCGAAGGACAAGCCCGGCCTGCTCTGCCACGCCGCCGCCGTCGACCATTATGCCGGGCGCGGTCTGGGGCTCTATTCGCTGCTCGCGGGCAAGGATCGCTACAAGCAAAGCCTCGCCACGCGCGAAGAGGCGCTCGAATGGTGGCAGATCGACCGCTTCAGCCCCCGGCTGGAGGCCGAAGCCCTGCTCCGCAAAGTCCTTAGGCGCCCAATTTCCGCATGAGGCGATAGGCCAGTCGCCGCACCCCCTGCTTTTCGGGTGTCGCGCCGATCCGCCCGGTGGGGAACTTCCGCCGCCGCAGCAGCGCGTTGAAGCTGTGCAACTCCCCCTCGGCCACGCTCCGTTCCGACCGCCAGGTAACGGACAGGCTGACTGAGACCGCAGGGCCGTTTTCCACGAAATGCGGGGCCTTCACCGGCACGTGGATGGCATCGCCCGGCATCAGCGTCACCGCCGTTCCACGCCCCCGGAAGTCCTCCCGCCAGTGGAGATTGCGGTGCCCGCCCGCATGGAAATGCTCGCTCTGGATCGCGGGCACCAGTAACTCGTCGCCCGCCGGAAAGACCGTCATGGTCTTTTCCCCCCGGATCTGGAGCAGGATATTATGCTCCGGGTCCATGTGGAATGGCGTCACGCTGCCCGGCGAGGAGAGGAAGATGAAGGCCTCGCGATGCAGCATCGGCCCGGTTCGCCTGTCGACCAGCGGCAGCAGTTCGTCCAGCGCCCGGTCGAGCAGCGCGCCATAGGCTGCGTCGCGCTCCACATTCTTCAGCACCGCCCAGCTGCCGTTGGTTTCGATGGTGCGGATCGTCTCGCCCAGCGTCAGGCCGTTCGAAGGCGTATCCTCGGCCCGTACGCCGAGCGGCAATTTGCCGAGATTATATTCGACCGACGCCGACGGCATCCGCTCCGCAAGCCCCGCCAATGCCTCCAGCGTCAGCAGCTCATGTCCCGCCAGTCCATGGCTGAGCTTCGCCGCCCGGTCGGGATAGGCCGCCGCAAAGGCCGCCCGCGCGTCATGGGGAAACACCGCCGCTTCGATTGGCCTGAGCGCGTTCATTGCTGTCCCTTCAACTTTGCCCTTTGAGGCGGCGGCTCAGCGCCTCGACGCCATTGGCCAGCGCGAAAGCGGCTTCGCGCCTTGCCCGCGCCAGACCCTGCCCCCGCAAGGCGATGCGATATTGGGTGATGGTCCGCCGTTCCGCCCACAGGCTGTCGATCATCGGATGGTCCGCCGCCGCGCAACTGTCCATCCAGCCGATCGCCGGATCGCCCTGCACCGCATGCAGATTGGCGATCTCGATCAGCACGCCCGGCGAAAAACGGCCCAACGCCTCGTCAAAGGCGATCTTGAAGGAAAAGGCACCCGCGCCATGGCGGAAATTGACCAGCATGGCGATGGTCCGCCCGTCAAGGTCCAGGCGCAGGAAATGGAGCCGTCCATTTTCGAACGCCGCCGCGCAGGCCGCCCGGAAAAAGGCCGCATCCTGCGGTCGCGATGCCAGTGCCGTCCCTTCCGCGCCCTTCCAGCCGGCGGCCTCGAGCGCCAGAAACTCGCCGCACCAGCCCGAAAGGTCGACGGCGTCGGTCAGCAACCGGCTCTCGACCGTCCCCAGATCGGCCAGCCGCTTTTGCAAGCGCCGCAATTCCTTGCGCTTCTTGGCCCGCACATGGGTTTCCCAATAGGCATCGGCGTCCAATTCGGAACGCAGCATCGCCCGGTCATAGCGATGCACCTCGCGCCGCCCGCGCCGCTGCTCGACGCACAGCGCCTCCAGCGCCGCCGCATTGGCGCCCGCCGCGTCAAGACCGCGCAAATGCAGGAAACCCGGCGCCCAGGCCGCTTCGTCCAACTGTTCCAGCAACCCCCGCCACGCCGCCATTTCCGCGCCCCGCCGAATCAGCGGCGCGCCGAAGAAGCAATGGTCATGCATCCAGTTGGTGACGCAGCCCGCGGGCAACCGGCCATAATGCCCCGCGACCGTCACCGGCATCAGGCCGATCAGTTCGCCGTCCTGTTGCGCCTCCAGCACGCGCACCGCGCCGTCGGCCAGATGATCCAGCGCCGCGCACAGCATTTCGGGCAGGTAGAAAGCATTGGCCTCGGCCGCCGCCTCGGCCAGCGCAGCCCAGCGCACGCGCTGCGAGGGCGCATAGGGGCGGGCTGCCGCCAAGGCGGGGTGGGAGGCCATGTCCATGCTTCCGGCAATAGGCGGGAATGATTATGGAATGCCTAATCGCCGGGATTTTTGGGGTGGACCAAGGCCCTTATGGGGAAAGCCCTTTACATCGCGCGCCGGATTGTCTGTGAAGCAGGCGAGTGCACAGGAACAGGAACGACGCCCCATGACAATCCTCGTGACCGGCGCCGCCGGGTTCATCGGCATGGCCGTGGCGGATCGGCTGCTGTCGGAGGGCCGGGCCGTGTTCGGCGTCGACAATATGAACGACTATTATCCGGTGTCGCTGAAGCGCGACCGGATCGCGGCGTTGGAGGAACGCCATGGCGGCCTGTTCACCTTCGCGGAACTCGACTTTGCCGACATGGATGCGTTGCAGGCGACGCTCCATGACCACCCCATCGACGCCATCGTTCATCTGGGCGCCCAGGCGGGCGTGCGCTATTCGCTGATCAACCCCCATGCCTATGTCCGCTCCAATCTGGCGGGCCATGTCAACATGCTGGAGCTGGCGCGCGAACGGCGGGTGCGGCACATGGTCTATGCCTCCTCCTCCTCGGTCTATGGCGGCAACGACACGCTGCCCTTCCGGGTCGAGGACCGCGCCGATCACCCCGTCTCGCTCTATGCCGCGACCAAGCGGGCGGACGAACTGATGAGCGAGACCTACGCCCATCTGTTCCGCATTCCGATGACGGGCCTGCGCTTCTTCACCGTCTACGGTCCGTGGGGGCGTCCCGACATGGCGATGTGGATTTTCACGTCGAAGATTCTGGCAGGCCAGCCCATCCCGGTGTTCAACCATGGCCGGATGCAGCGTGACTTCACCTATATTGACGACATCGTCAGCGGCGTGATCGGCTGCCTCGACCATGCGCCGGAGGATGACGGCGCGGCGAAGGCCGGGGGCAGCCGCTCGCCGCACCGGCTCTACAATATCGGCAATAACCGGCCGGAGGAGTTGATGCACCTTATCGCCGTGCTGGAGGAGGCCTGCGGCCGCAAGGCGCAGATCGACTTCCAGCCAATGCAGCCGGGCGACGTGCCCGCCACCTATGCCGACATCAGCGCCATCGCCACCGATATCGGCTTCATGCCGACCACGGGGATCGAGATCGGCGTGCCGCGCTTCGTCGACTGGTATCGCGCCTATCACGATTGAAGCCGCCCAGAACCGGCATCGGGCGAAAAGGTTCCGCGGACGAACGCGCTTTTGTGAAGTTGATCGCATTTTCGGCGATTGTGGCATGAAATACGCGCAAATCTTCGTTCGCGCCCGCGAAAGCGATTGCCATTATCGGGCCAAAATGCCTATCCCTCTTGCCCGGGTCCGGGTTCGTTCGAACCGGATGGGTCGCGGAACGAAAATAGGACGGGACACCGTGGGGCGGTGGTCCGTCGCCATTATCGTCAGCTGGGGCAAGCCAGCGGCGACGATGGAAAAAAGGGCTTACGCGTGTCGACAGTATCGAAAATCGTGCCATTCGGCTCAGGCGGACGCATCGCCGAAAGCGCGCGCCGCACCTTATCCATCGCAGCAGAGGGGCTGAACGCTCTGGAATCCCAGTTCGCCGAACGGGAATTTTCCGCTACCTTTCTGCGCCTGGTCGGCGTCATCATCAATGTGCGCGGTCGGGTGATCGTCACCGGTATCGGCAAGAGCGGCATCGTCGCGCGCAAGATGACGGCGACGCTCACCTCCACCGGCACGCCCGCCATCTTCCTGCATCCGGCCGATGCGGGGCATGGCGATCTGGGCATGGTGACGCCGGACGATGTCGTGCTGATGCTGTCGCATTCCGGCGAGTCCAGCGAACTTGGCCCGATCATCCAATATTGCAAGCGTTTCGCCATTCCGCTGCTGGCGATGACGGCGCGGGCCAGCAGCACTGTCGCCGCGGCTGCCGATATCTGCATCCTGATGCCGAATGTCAGGGAAGCCTGCCCCAACTCGCTGGCGCCGACGACATCGACCACCATCCAGATGGCCTTTGGCGACGCGTTGGCGATTGCGCTCATGGAAATGCGGGGCTTTTCGGCGGACGATTTCCACAAATTCCATCCCAATGGGCGGTTGGGCGCGCAACTGATCAAGGTGCGCGAACTCATGGCGCTGGGCGCGGACGTGCCGCGGGTGGAGGAGGACGCCTCGCTGCTTGATGCGACAATCGAGATGACCCGCGCCCGATTGGGCGGAACGGCGGTCGTCAACCGCAAGGGCGAACTGATCGGCGCCTTCACCGATGGCGACCTGCGCCGCACCGTCACCGGCACCCGGCACATGAACGAGCCGGTGGGGCACCATATGACCGTCGAGCCGCTTGCGGTGGGGCCGGAGGAACTGGCGTCCGAAGCGCTCCGCCTGATGCACGACCATAATATCACGCTGCTTTTCGTGTGCGAGAAGAACCGGCTGGTCGGCGCCATCCATATGCATGACCTTCTCCACGCAGGCGTCGCCTGAGTTGCAAGTCCCACTTCTCGGCTCCGCCTGAACTCAATGGCCACTGCTCCAACGCTCGTCGTGATTCCGGCGCGGGCAGGCTCTTCGCGCCTGCCGCGCAAGCCGCTGCGCCCGATTGCGGGCCGTACCTTGCTGCACCGGACCATCGCCATGGCCCGCGCGGCGACGGCGGGCTTGCGCGACGCGGACCTGCTGGTGGCGACGGATGACGAGGAAATCGCGGCCCATGCCCAGGCGGTGAATTGCAAGGCGGCGATGACCGACAGCATGATTGCCACTGGCTCCGGCCGGGCGCTCGCCGCCGCCCGGCAAAGCGCCACGCCGCCCCGGTTCATCGTCAATCTTCAAGGCGATTCGCCGTTCCAGCCAGAAGGCGCGTTGCGCGCCGTCATTGCCGCGCTGGAGACGGGGGCGGAGGTCGCCACGCCCGTCATCGCCCTCGACTGGCCCGCGCTCGATGCGTTGCGCGAACACAAGATGCGTTCGCCCTTCAGCGGCACGACCTGCGCCCGCGCGCCCGATGGCCGGGCGCTCTGGTTCTCGAAAAACATCATTCCTGCCATCCGCGATGAGGATGCGCTGCGCCGGAGCCAGGCGCTCTCGCCGGTCTGGCGCCATGTCGGCTTATATGGCTACACGCTCGATGCCCTCACCCGCTTCGAGGCGACGGCACCGACCACACTGGAAAATCTCGAAGGGTTGGAACAGCTTCGCCTTCTGGAACTGGGGATTCCCGTCACCACCGTTCCGGTCGCGCCGCCGCGCTTCGACAGTTCCGGCATCGATACGGAGGCCGACATCACGCGCGTCGAGGCGTTGATCGCCGCCCATGGCGATCCGACGCCGCCTCTCGATCCGGGCTGATCGCTCTCCATGCGCCGCGTCTTCATCATCCGCCACGGCAACACCTTCGTGAACAGTGCCGAAGCGTGCCGGATCGGCGCCGGCACGGACATTCCGCTGGTGGAGAGCGGCTGCGCCCAGGCCGACCGCCTCGGCCATTATTTCGCCGCGCGCGCGCTTCCCGTCCGCTGCCTGCACAGCAGTCCGCTGAGGCGCGCCCGGGAAACCGCCACCCGCATCGCGGCTGCCATGGGGGAGCCTGTCGGCGGACCGCTCCCCTGGCTCAATGAGATCGATCATGGTCCCGATGAGGGCCGTCCGGAAGCCGAAGTGCTGGCCCGGCTGGGGCCGGAAGCCCTGACGGCGTGGGATGAGCAGGCCATCGCGCCGGACGGCTGGAAAGTCGACGCCGAAACCCGCATCGCCGCCTGGAAGGCCTGGTTCGCGCTGGCGGGCGAGGGCGCCGACCTGCTCGTCACCAGCAATGGCGCGGCGCGGTTCGCGCTGCTGGCGCTGGGCCTGCCGCTCGCTTCGCTCAAGTTGCGGACAGGCGCTTTCGGCGAGCTGTCGATCGATCGGAAGGGGCGACCGGAACTCGTTCGATGGGACGAGCGGCCTTATACCAAGGCGCGATGAGTTTGACTCATCGGATCTTGGTAAAACCCGCGCGGCGCCTGAGCGAAACCCACTTGTGATCGGTCGAAGACCGAGCGCGATGGTATCAGGATGAACTGCCTCTCAAGCGGGCAGGACCAGACTGGCCTCCAACCCGCCTTGCGGGCGATTGGCCAGCCTCAGGACGCCGCCATGTTCGGCCATGATCGCCCGGACCAGCGCCAACCCCAGACCAGCGCCACCTGTCTCCCGGTTGCGCGATCCCTCCAGACGGGTGAAGGGTTCCATCATCTCCTCCATCCGATATTCCGCGATGCCGGGGCCGTCATCCGCGACGATCAGGCGGATCGCCCCATCGCCTCGCTCCACCGAGACATGCGCCCGCTCGCCATAGACGACGGCGTTCTCGATCAGGTTGCGCAGCGCCCGGCGAATCTGCTGCGGCCGGACATTGGCGACCGCCCGTCCGCTGTCGCGCAGGTCCACCGGCGATCCCAGTTCCAGAAAATCCTCGACCACCGCATCGGCGAGCGCGGCGAGGTCGACCTTCTGCTGGGCCTCGCTGCTGCGACCGGCGCGGGCCAGAGACAATATGTCCTCCAGCATCCGGTTCATCTCGTCGATCGTCTCGGACATGCGGGCGCGCTCGCTCTCATCCTCCACCGATTCGGTCCGGACCCGTAACGAAGCCAAAGGCGTGCGCAGGTCATGGCCGATGGCGCCCAGCATCCGGTCCTTTTCATTCAGCATCGCGAAGATGCGGCTGCGCATCGCGTTGAAGGCGGTGGTTAGCTGACGCACGTCGCCCGGCCCGCGCTCCTCGACCGGGTCGGCGGAGCCGGTGCGGGCAAATTGTTCGGCCGACCGGGTCAATTGCCGCAGCGGCTGCGCCAGTCGCCGCCCGACCCACAGCAGCGGCACGAGCACGATGACATAGAGGATCAGCGTCTGGCCGATCAGCCAGCCGCCGACGCGGGGCGCCCGGTCGCTGCTGCGTGACTGTGTGACGATCCATTTCCCCGGCTCATATTCCGCCGCCATGATGAGCCGCGTCGGGTGCCGGCCGTCCGGCACGGCTCCCATCGCCCGCATCCGCAGCGCGTCCCGACGGCGCGGCGGCAGGTGCTGACTGTCCTGCGTCACCTGCACCGACCGGATGGACAGCCCCAGATCGGCGAACATCGCCATGGCCCGGCGCTCGACATCCGGTCGCGCCTGCCCGGTCATAGCCGGTTTGGCGGCGACAAACTGGGCACGGGCAGGCCTGCCATTATCGGCATTGGGGCGCGCGCTCCGGTTGTCGAGCGCGTCGACGATGCGATAGACGCCAGGCGCGGTCTGCGCCGCCAATTCGAAGCGGTTCCGCTCACGCAGCAGCAGGGCGAAATTGATCGCCTGCGCCACGAACAGGGCCAGGGCGACGAGCAGGATGATCTGGCCCACCAGACTGCGGGGCCAAGGGCGAAAGGGCATCACAGCTTGCGCACGTCGGCGGACAAGGTGTAGCCGCCGCCCCAGACGGTCTTGATGAGCGTCGGGCTTTTCGGATCCGGTTCGATCTTCTTGCGCAGCCGGCTGATCTGATTGTCGATGGCGCGGTCGAAGGCGTTGGCTTCCCGCCCCTGCGTGATGTCGAGCAACTGGTCGCGGCTCAGCACCTGATTGGGCCGGGTCGCAAAGGCCAGCATCAGATTATATTCGGCGGTGGACAGCGGCAGCGACACGCCCTCGCTGTCGACCAGCGTGCGTTCCTGCGTCTTGAGCAGCCAGTCGGCAAAGGCGTAGGTCGCGCCGTCCGGCGCGGTGACGCGCTGGCCCCCCGTGGCGACGCGGCGGAAGATCACCTTGATCCGCGCTACCAGTTCGCGCGGGGAGAAGGGCTTCAGCACATAATCGTCCGCGCCCATTTCCAGCCCGACGATGCGGTCCGTCTCTTCCGACTTCGCGGTGAGCAGGATGACCGGGATTTCGCTGGTTTCCCGGATATGGCGGCACAGCGACAGCCCATCCTCGCCGGGCATCATGATGTCCAGTACCACCAGATCGATGGCATTGGCGTTGAGCCGCACCCGCGCCTCCGCCGCATTTTCCACGGCGGTCACGCGGAAGCCGTTGCGGACCAGATATTGCGCCAGCGGCTCGCGGATCGAACGCTCGTCATCGACGAGCAGCAAATGGGGTCGTTCGCTCATAACGGGCTTCTTGTCATGGCATCGCGCAGGTTGGAAGGGCGAAGGACGAGGTCCGAACCTTCGCCCTTCCTCTCGCGGCCGGTGCGAGGCGCAGGGGAGGGGAGGGATCGCCCCGCGCCGGCGGCGGTTCGGTTCAGTTGGCGGGCGGCGGGGGCGTCGGACCCTTGCGGTCCTTCCAACCGTCGCGGAAGGCGGCGCGCGCGGCCTTCATCTCGTCCGCCGTCACCTTGCCGTCATGGTTGGTGTCGGCTTTGTCGAACATGGCGAGCGGACGGGCCATGAATTCGGCCTTGGTCATCGCGCCGTCCTTCTGCATCCCGCCATCGAGACCGCCGCGCATCATGCCGCGCCCCGGCCCGCCATGACCCCAACCGCGACCGCCCGGACCCATATGATCCCGCATGCCGTCGCGGCCCGGATGGGCGGCCATGAATTCCGCCTTGCTGATCTGGCCGTTCTTGTCGCTATCCATCGCCGCGAAACGCTCGTCGAGCCGTTGCTGGCGCAGCATGTCGCGATCCGTCTGGTCGATCTTGCCGTCGCGATTGGCGTCGAGTCTGGTGAAGCGCGCTTCCAGTGCGGCGGTCAGTTCCGCCTTGGTGAGGGTGCCGTCCTTATTGGCATCGGCCATCATCAGCATGCCGCCGCGACCGCCGCCCTGCCGGGGGCCGCCATCCTGGGCGAGAGCGAGGTGGGAGGCGGCAAGTCCGCCGACGAACAGCGAACCGACCGCTACCGAGGTCAAGAATTTGCGGATCATGGATCTTCCTTCAAAGCGTCTGTCACGAACGGCGCCCTGCCGTCCTTGAAGACGCTTATCGGGGAATTTTGTCCCGCAAATTTGTCACGTCACCCGATAAAATGTCGCAATTTGTATCGGGTGACGGGGTTGGCGTTCAGCGGTCGCGGCGGCCCAGAAGGCGCAAACGCAACGCATTGAGCTTGATGAAGCCCGCCGCGTCACGCTGGTCATAGGCACCCGCATCGTCCTCGAAGGTGACAACCTTTTCGCTGTAGAGGCTGTTGGGCGACTTGCGGCCGACGACATAGACGCCGCCTTTGTAGAGCTTCAGGCGAACGGTGCCGGTGACCTTCTCCTGGCTATAGTCGATGGCGGCCTGAAGCATCTCGCGCTCGGGCGCGAACCAGAAGCCGTTATAGATGAGTTCGGCATATTTGGGCGCCAGTTCATCCTTCAGATGGGCGGCGCCACGGTCGAGCGTGATCTGCTCGATGCCGCGATGGGCGAGATGATAGATGGTGCCGCCCGGCGTTTCGTACATGCCGCGCGACTTCATGCCGACGAAGCGATTCTCGACCAGATCGAGGCGGCCGATGCCATGCTTGCGGCCATATTCATTGAGCGTTTCGAGCAGGGTCGCGGGGCTCATGCCGACGCCGTTGATCGCCACGCCATCGCCGCGCTCGAAATCGATGGTGATATATTCGGGCGCGTCGGGCGCGTCTTCCGGGTTGACCGTGCGCGAATAGACATAGTCCGGGGTCTCTTCCCACGGATCTTCCAGCACCTTACCCTCGGACGAGGTGTGCAGCATGTTCGCGTCGGTCGAGAAGGGGCTTTCGCCACGCTTGTCGCGGGGGATCGGGATTTGGTGCTTTTCGGCGAATTCGATCAGCTTGGTGCGGCTGGTCAGATCCCATTCGCGCCACGGCGCGATCACCTTGATGTCGGGCGACAGGGCGTAATAGCCCAGCTCGAAGCGAACCTGGTCGTTGCCCTTGCCGGTCGCGCCGTGGCTGACGGCATCGGCGCCGACCATCTTGGCGATTTCGATCTGGCGCTTGGCGATCAGCGGACGCGCGATCGAGGTGCCGAGCAGGTAGAGGCCTTCATACAGCGCATTGGCGCGCATCATCGGGAAGACATAATCCTTCACGAACTCCTCGCGCAGGTCGTCGATGAAGATATGTTCTTCCTTGACGCCCATCAACCGGGCCTTGGCGCGGGCGGGTTCCAGTTCCTCGCCCTGGCCGAGATCGGCGGTGAAGGTCACGACCTCGCACTGATAAGTCTGTTGCAGCCATTTCAGGATCACGCTGGTATCCAGCCCACCTGAGAAGGCAAGAACGATGCGGTTGATCTTGTCGGACATGGCTTAAGCGACTTTCCTCAAAAACTGGCCGGGAAGACCAGGAAATTACCGGCGGGCCGGTATCAGGCCGCGCGCGCAAGTGCAACCGAGTCCACGCAAGAAAGGGGACGCCAGCGGTGAAGCGGCGTCCCCCGATACTGTAAATCCATCCTTATTTTCAGCCGGTGCGCGGATTGAACAGGCTCTTGCGTCCCGGCCGATCCGACCCGAAGCGATAGACCGTCTGCGTATATTCCGGACTTGCGCGGTTTACGGCAGGGGCCGCCGGTTCCGGCATGGCGGATGCGGTCTGCGCCTTTTCCTGCTGGGCCAGCAGGAACTTTGCCCGCGTCATCCGCTTGCCATAGGTTTTGAACGGGTTTTCCGGGCTGGGTGGGGCGGCCACCATGGCCTCCAGCCGGCTGTCAATGTCGCCTGCCACGGGCCGGGGCGCGATCGGCGGAGCCATCAGCGGCATGGAAGCGGGCTTGAGCGGTTCCGGCTCGACCGGGACGGCGGGACTGATCGCGGCGATTTCTTCCTCACTCTTGCGACGGCGCATCATCGCGGTTCCTGCGAAGCCGCCCAGAATCAGTATGCCGCCGCCCAATGCCCAGAGCAGGGCCGGATCGATGGCCGGGCTGCGCGCGGCGCTGGTTTGCGCGGGGGCGGGCGTGGCTTGCGTGTCGACCGGCGGCTGGGCTTCAATGGGCACCGGAGCGGGCGCGGGCGCGGGCTCGGTGCGGGCAGGCTGGGTGGTCATTGCCGGTTCGGCCGGAGCAACCGCCTTGGGGGATGCAGGCCGGTCGATGACGGCCTTCTTCTCTGCCACATGCTTTACGGGCGCAGCCTTGACCGAGGGCGCGGGCTTGACGGTCGCTTCGGCCTCGGACGCGGCAATGGCGGCGTTCAGGCGCTCGTCCACCGAAGGTGTTGGCTGAACCATTGGCTGTGCCGGTGCGAATACCGGTGCTGTGGGCTGCGGCGCGGCAGCTTCAGGCATGACCGGCGGCGGCGTTACCGTCTGGGCCAGAAGCGAGGTGGAGGTGAGAGCCAGAACAGCGGCGATCGCGGTCCCGGCGGGGCGGATGATGCGAAGATTTCCAGTCATAGCGCAAGACCAACCAACATACGCGTCGATTCAGCGCAACTGGCCGACCTTATTCCCGATCAATGGAGGCAATCGTTCGGTGAAAAGAAAAATATGGCGAAATGTGAACAGATGTTCATCATCGCCATGGACCTTTGATCTTGGTAATGGAGGAAAGCCAGCAAAGAAATCATTCCGTTTCCTTGTCTGGACTTTCCAGATGTGCGCCATCGAGCAATCGCGCCTTGCGCTCTTCTTCCAGAACTTCGGCTTGTCGCTCTGCCTTCGTTCGACCGAATTTCGCGCGATTAATCTCCGCCTGACGCGCCTTATCCGCCCTGGCCCGGGTTTTGCGGGCCTGCCAGAAATTGATGATATCGCCCATAAGCTGCCGACCGGGTCATGGAAAAAAGAGGGGATAGCGGCGACCGTTGGCGGAAATCAACGGGAATATGGCCCTTCGTCCGCAGGCCTGGGTTCCCGATCGGCAAGGCATTGCGCCTGAAGATCGACCAGATGATCCCGCGCAATTCGATGGTCCGGGATCAGGCGCCGCTTTCCCGCGTACAACGATCATTCCAATTGTGGGGGACTGACGGGCGATCCGCAGAAACGACGGAAAACGTGGAGCGGGTAGCGGGGATCGAACCCGCATCACAAGCTTGGAAGGCTAGTGCTCTACCATTGAGCTATACCCGCCCGTCAGGAGGAGCGCCCTGCCATCTTTGAACGGCGTTCGTCAATATGGCAAAGCGAAATTCACCCATTATCCGCCTTAACCCTGCATGATATTTGCACTATCAGGAACCCATGGCCACGCCTTCCCTGCGCCAGTTGGATATATTCGCGCAGATGGTGGCATCGGGCAGCCTGTCGCGCTGCGCTCGCGATCTGGACATGACCGCCGATGCGGTGGCGCGCGATCTGGCCTCGCTGGAATTGCGCCTGGGCTATCGGTTGTTCGACGATCTGGCCGGGCGGGCCCGGCTGACCGCCGCCGGGCGAAAGACCGCGCAGGCCATGACCCTGTTGTCGCAGCATCAGTCCGAACATTGGCAGGCGGAGGAGGCTGAGGCTGTCCTGCCCGATCCTCCTCCCGCTCCCGAACTTGCCCTTCCCTCGCGCGAATCCATCATCGTGGCGGCGCCGGCGCCGGTTTTCGGTCATTTTCAGGAGGCGCTCGCGGCTTTCGAGGCGGCGAATGAGGATGTCGCCATCACGCTCGACCTGACGGTGCATCTGGCCGATGAGGCTGGCCTTGCGCTGCGTCGGGGCAAAGCCGACATCGCCTATTTCTATGCGCTGGGGGAGGTTGACGGCCTGCCTTCCCGCTATGGCTGGTCGGAACAGATCAATCTTTATACCGGCGTCGACCATCCGCTGGCCCGCCGGGAGAGTGTCGCGCCGCAGGAACTGGCGATCATGCCGACGCTGAGCCTGGAGCCGCGCAATGCCCTGCGTCGGATCATCGACGAGGCGCTGGCGGGTGGCGGCATTCAGTTGGGCGATCCGGTGCTGGAAACCGACAATCTCTTCGACATCATGACCATCCTGCGCGAGGGCGCGGGATGTTTCGCGGCCTTCGGTCCTCTGGCGCGCGATCTGGGGCGGATGGCGGGCATCCGGCGCGTGGCCCTGGAACGCCCATTGCCCACCATTGAAGTGCGGCAGGCTGTCAACCCGCAAAGCCCTGCTGCTGCTGCGGCGCTGGCGGAATTCCTTTTCCTTTAGGACGGTTTGCGACGGGCTGGCGGGATTTTGCGGCCTGCGCTTCCATTCGTCGTATTCAGGTATTGATATACTATATCATAAACGTTAGGGCGACCGCATCACCTCCCTGATTCAAGGATGACGAGCCGCATGTCCCTTTCCACGTTGCTGCGTGCCGGTTGCGCCATGTCCGCACTTTCCTTCGCCGGTGCTGCCTTTGCGCAAGACGTTGCCGTCGACACGGTACCGCAGGCCTATCACGATCAACCGAAATCGGACATCGTCGTGACCGCCATCATTCCCCGGCGGCAGGGCGATATCTTGTCCGGCACCTCGGTCGTGTCGGGCGAGGAACTGACCCGTGACCTGCGCCCGACCATCGGCGACACGCTGGCGCATCAGCCGGGTGTTTCCGCCACCTCCTTCGGTCCCAATGCCTCGCGCCCGGTGCTGCGCGGCTTCCAGGGGGAGCGGGTGCGCATCCTGACCGACGGCATCGGCAGCTTCGACGTGTCCAATACTTCGGTCGATCATGCCGTGGCGATCAACCCGCTGACCGCCGACCGAATCGAGGTGCTGCGCGGCCCGGCGGCGTTGCTCTACGGTTCTTCGGCCATTGGCGGCGTGGTCAACGTCATCGACAGCCGGATTCCGCGCCGCGTGCCCGACGAGCCCATTCATATCGACGGCATCGCCACCTACGGCAGCGCCGCCAATGAACGCACGGCATCGGGCGAGATCGAGGCGCCGATCGGCGACAAGTTCGTGGTGCATTTCGACGGCAGCTATTCGAAGAGCGGAAACCTCGACACCGGCAATTATATCCTGACCCCCGCCTTGCGCGCGCAGGCCGCCTCCAGCAGCGATCCCGCCATTGCGGACCTCGCCAATCTGCGCGGAAAGCTGCCGAACAGCGCGGCGCGCACCTGGGAAGTGGCAGGCGGCGCGGCGCTTGTCACCGATGGCGGCAATCTGGGCTTTTCGGTCGCGCATACCGACAATTTCTATGGGGTGCCGGTGCGCTATTCGTTCGACCCCGATAGCGAGGCGGAAAAGGTACGGCTGCACATGAAGCAGGACCGCGCCGATCTGCGCGCCGAATTGCCGGTCAATGGCGGTTTCCTGGAGTCCATTCGCCTGCGCGCGGGCTTTGCCGATTATCAGCATCAGGAAATCGAGGAGAGCGGCGCTGTCGGCACGACCTTCTACAACCAGTCCATGGAATCGCGGCTGGAACTGGTGCAGGCCAAGCGCGGCGGCTGGGACGGGGCGATTGGCGCGCAATATTTCGCTCGTGATTTTCATGTCGTCGGCGAAGAAAAATTCCTGCCCCGCAATCGCACCGAGCAACTGGGCTTTTTCACGCTGCAATCGATCGATTTGGGGTCGACCCGCGTGGAGATCGGCGGCCGCTACGAACATACGAATGTTCGCGCCGACGCGGATGAGACGTTGCTCAACCCCGCCTATCGCCGGAGCTTCGATGCCTTGTCGGGATCGCTGGGGATCAGCCAGGAAATCCTGCCGGGCTGGCGCGCTGGGCTGAACCTGTCACGCACCGAGCGCGCACCCTCGGCCGAAGAACTGTTCGCGCGCGGCAATCATGCCGGGACGCAGGCTTTTGAACTGGGCAATCCCGGTTTCGGGCTGGAAAAAAGCTGGGGCATTGAAGGGACGCTGCGCAGGCAGGGGGCCGGCTATACCGTCTCCTTGTCCGCCTATCACAATTGGTTCGACGGCTATATCTACGATTCGCTGACCGATGACTCGGTTTGCATGATGGTCAATGGCGGCACGCCGCTCGATTTTCCCTGCTATCAAAATCTCCAGGCCAATGCCCGTTATCTTGGCTTTGAGGCCGAAGCTACGCTGAAGCTCGGTCAGATCGGCGGCTATTCGGTCAATCTGGACGGCGTGGCCGACTATGTCCGCGCCACCATCGTCGGCACGGGACCCGCGCCGCGCATTCCGCCCCTGCGCCTGTTGGGCGGGATGGAATTGCAGGGGAGCCGGATGAGCCTGCGCGGTGAGGTCGAGCATAGCTTTGCGCAGAACCGGATTTCCGACACCGAAACGCCGACCGACGGCTTCACGCTGGTCAATGCCTCGCTGTCGGTGAAGCCCTTCAAGGGGAATGACCGCACCACGATCAGCCTGTCCGCCAATAACATCTTCGACGTGGAGGCGCGGCGCGCGGCGAGTTTCCTCAAGGATTACGCGCCCTTGGCGGGACGCGACATCCGCGTCACCATGCGGTTGTCGATCTGATCGCAGCCGATTGCGCAATGTGACAATTTCGTTACAAGGCGCCGATGATTCCGGGATGGTCCATATTCGATCATGTATGCCATAAGGCGTATAAGGGCGGCTGATGCGTCAGATCGCTGCCCTTCCCTATGCGACCGATCCCGACGGGTCGATGCGCATCCTGCTGATCACGTCGCGCGACACGCGGCGTTGGGTGATTCCCAAGGGCAATCGCATCAAGGGCATGGCGGGCCATCGCGCCGCCGAACTGGAAGCCTATGAGGAAGCGGGCATTCATGGCATTGCCTGCCCGGCGCCGCTCGGCCGCTACCGTTATGACAAGAAACGGCGCAAGGGCGACGTGCGCGAGGCGACGGTCGAGGTGTTCCCGCTCGCCGTGACCGGCCAATTGCCGCAATGGCCCGAACAGGGGCAGCGCGAACTGCGCTGGTTCCCGGTGGCCGAGGCGGCGAGGGCCGTCGACGAACCCGATCTACAATCCATTATCGCGGCCTTCCGCGAACCGCCCAAGGACCCGGGCCTGTTCGTGCGGACGTTGCTGCGGATCAAGGAATGGCAAACCGAAAGGACTGGAATGCTGCGCTGGTTTCATGCGCTGATGCCCAAGCAGGGGCGCTTTTTCGAGCAGTTTGAGGATCATGCGGCGACCCTGGTCACCGGTGCCGATGCGCTCGCCCGGCTGCTCAAGGGCGGGCCGGATATGGACGTCCATATCAAGGAGATTTCGGACCGCGAGCATGAGGCGGACGACATCATCCGTGAAGTGCTTCAGGACGTTCGCCGCATCTTCGTGACGCCCTTTGACCGGAGTGCGATCACCGGCCTGATCGGGGTGATGGACGACGCCATCGACCAGATGAACCAGACGGCGAAGGCGATTGCCCTGTTCGAGGTGAAGGAATTCCCTTCGCAGATGCAGGACATGAGCGCGCTGATCGTAGAGGCTGCGCGGATCACGGCGGAGGCGATGCCGCTGCTGCGTTCGCTCAACCTCAATTCGGCGCGGCTGCATGACCTGACCGAACGGTTGGTGAAGCTGGAGGGGCATGCCGACATCCTGCACGAGGCAGGCCTGAAGGCGCTCTACAATCAGGCGCGGCAGGGCAATCCGATGGATTTCGTCGTCGGCAAGGAGATTTACGGCCATCTGGAAAAGGTGACGGACCGGTTTGAGGACGTTGCCAATGAGGTTTCCGGCCTGGTCATCGACCACGCCTGATCCGGTTCGCGAGCAGATTTCATGGAAGCCCATATCGCTTTTCCGCTGCTGGTCGGCCTGGTCGGCATCGCGCTGCTGTTCGACTTTCTGAACGGCCTGCACGATGCGGCGAACTCGATCGCCACCATCGTGTCGACGCGGGTGTTGAAACCCCAATATGCGGTCGCCTGGGCGGCGTTCTTCAACTTCATCGCCTTTCTGTTCTTCGGGCTGCATGTGGCCGAAACGGTGGGCAAGGGGATTGTCGATGCCGACATCATCGACGCGCAGGTGATCTTCGGCGCACTGATGGGGGCGATTGCCTGGAACCTCATTACCTGGGGACTGGGCATACCGTCTTCCAGCAGCCACGCGCTGATCGGCGGCCTGCTGGGCGCAGGGACGGCCAAGGCGGGATTTGGCGCCATCGTGTGGAGCGGTGTGTTCACGACCAGCGCCGCCATTGTGATGTCGCCGGCCATCGGGCTGTTCCTGGCCCTGATGCTGGTGCTCATCATCAGTTGGGTCTTCCGCACGTTCACGCCGCAGGGCGCCGACCGCGTGTTCCGCAAGCTGCAATTCGTTTCCGCCTCGCTCTATTCGCTCGGCCATGGCGGCAATGATGCGCAGAAGACGATGGGGATCATCGCCGTGCTGCTCTATTCGCAGGGGATGCTGACCGGCGGTTTCCATGTGCCCTTCTGGGTGGTGCTGAGCTGTCAGGCGGCCATGGGTATCGGCACGATGCTGGGCGGATGGAAGATCGTCCACACCATGGGGTCAAAGATCACCCGGCTAACCCCGGCCCAGGGTTTCTGCGCGGAAACGGGCGGCGCGCTGACGCTGTTCATGGCGAACCATCTGGGCGTGCCGGTGTCGACGACCCACACCATCACCGGCGCTATCGTTGGCGTCGGCGCGTCACGGCGTCTGTCCGCGGTGCGCTGGAACGTGGCGTCGAGCATCATCGTGGCCTGGGTCGTGACCCTGCCCGCCGCCGCCGCCATTGGAGCGGCCTTTTACGGGCTGACGCGGTTTTTCTGATGCCAAGAGGGCGCGGTCGGTTTCCCCGCCGCGCCCTTCCTCTCCTGAACCTTTTGAAGATCGTCAGCTCACCCGGCCCAGGCGGTGGTAGAGATTGGCATATTTGACCGATTCCGGCTTGTCCTGCACCTCGCGCAGATAATGCGCGATGGCGGTGCGGATCAGGCCGAAATCCTCCTGGCTGAAAACCGCGCGGGAGCGAGCGGGCTGGGGCGCTTCTATCGTGTCCATTCGTCATTCCCTTCCTTGTCTGTGCGGCCGTCTTGACCGGATGCCTTGTCAAACCATGGCTGGCGGCAGGAGGGTAGGGCGATTAGTGAGGCGGTGTCATGCAGTGACTTGTTCATACTGTCATGATTTGACATAATGACAGTATGGCGGACGATCGGAAACTCTATCTGGGCCCAAAACTGCGCGTCTTGCGGCGGGAATTGGGCCTGAACCAGACGCGCATGGCGGAGGAACTGGGTGTTTCGCCCAGCTATCTGAACCATCTGGAGCGCAACCAGCGACCTTTGACCGCGCAGATGCTGCTGCGACTTGCCAACATCTATGACATCGACATTCGCGATTTCGTCGCCAGCACGCAGGAAGGTGCGGCTACGGCCTTGGGCGAGATCCTGTCCGATGCGCTCGTGCGGGACATCGGCATCGCGAGGGATGAGGTGCTGGAGGTCGCGGAAAACTATCCTGGGGTCAGCGAGGCGATCGGGCGCTTCTATCGGGCGCTGAGCGATCTGCGGCGCTTGCCGGAACAGGTGACGGCAGGGGCGGGTTCAACGGCCCCCCTGCACGCGCCGCTCGACTGGTTGCGGGAGACGGTGTCGCGTGCGGGTAATCACTTTGCCGAACTGGATGCGGAGGCGGAGGCGTTATCGCCCGAACTGGGCGACGACCCTTCAACCTTGCAGGCGGGCATCCGTGCCCGGCTCAAGGAGCGTCACGGCATGGGCGTGCAGATCGTGCGGGAAGATGTGCTGGCGGGCACGCTGCGCCATTATGACATGCATCGGCGGCGGTTGTTGTTGAGTGAGCGGCTGGCGTCCTCGGGGCGGTTGTTCGCGCTTGCCTATCAGTTGTGCGCGCAGGAGATGGCGGACGGGATCGCGGCGCAGGTTTCGCGGGCGGGCCCGCCGGATGAGGACAGCCGGCGATTGGCGAGCATTGCGCTCACCAACTATGCGGCGGCGGCGCTGATCATGCCCTATGACCGCTTCGCCAAGGCGGCCGAGCAGAGCCGTCATGACCTGATGCTGCTCCGCGCACGCTTCGGCGTGTCCCTGGAGCAGCTGGCACATCGGCTGACCAGCCTGGGGCGGACGGGCGCGCGGGGCGTACCCTTCTTCATGGCGAAGATCGACCGGGCAGGGATTGTTTCCAAGCGCTTCGATGGCGAGGCGTGGCCCTTTGCGCGGCTGGGCGGCACCTGCCCGCGCTGGGACGCGCATGGGCCGCAGGAGTCGGACGCTGTCGGCGCGCAGCTGATCGAGACGATGGACGGGCGACGGTTCGTGAGCCTTGCCATCGGTCTGCCGAAGGACGGCGGGGCGCGGGGCCGATCGGTGCTCGCTCTCGGCTGCGAGGCGAAGCATGCCGGCCGGATCGTCCATGCCGACGGGATCGATGTGGAGAAGGGGGCGGCGACGGAGGTCGGGCCGACCTGTCATTTATGCGAGCGAAGGGGATGCCCTGACCGCGCCCTGCCGCCGGTGACGCGGGCGTTGGACTTGCATGGCTATGAACGAACAGTCGCGCCGTTTCCGTTCAGGCGGGTTTGAGGGCGCATAGTCATTAACGACCAGTTGCGGACATCCAGATCAT
>NZ_LFCT01000033.1 GCF_008692605.1 Sphingobium estronivorans | reverse complement strand
GTCCGAATTTCCGGCACCACCTCACCCTACAGTTGCATGGCTCCGGCACCTTCTCTGCTGGCACAGGTTACAACACCGTGTCTGGGAGCAACGGCGTCGATAACGTGACGGTCGGAGGGACTGGTGGATACGTCAGGACCTATGGCGGCGACGATATCATCCACAGCACTGGCTTGGAATCTGTCTACGGTGAGATGGGAAATGATCGCCTCTTCGCCGGCAACACAGTGGGCGCCAAGCTGAACGGTGGCGTCTATCCCGATCAGGCCGTCACATGGGTGAACGACGGCGATGACTATCTGCAGGGTGGTGCCATGGCTGACGTCCTGTCTGGCGGCACTGGCAACAATGAGCTCCATGGCGGCGGTGGATACGACCGTTTCTATTCCGGCGGCTATGGCGAAAATACAGTTTATGGCGAGGCCGATCTAGGTGCCATGTACTACTCTTTCGCGGCTCGCGGAGGATATCCTGTCGACCCTGACCTCGTTTCCATCGAGGATATGGGCGGCTGGTTCGATGTCAAAACGACGTCTGACCACGGGCAGACCTATCGTACCGACCACCTGTACGACATCGACAAGGTCTTCTTCGAGGATATGACCTTCAGCCTCTACTCGGGTCTGACGTATTACAATCCGGATTTTCTGATCTGAAAGATTGCGATCGAGCTGGAAAAATGGCGGCGCGTCGCTGCTATTTTTCAGCTCTGTCATCTGCGTCGGGCTAGGCCTACCACCAAAAAGTGATCTTCGGAGATCCGCTCTCTTGCCATTCGGCGCGAGGGACCAATGCTGATCAAGCGCCCTACCCAGATCCAAATCCGCGTCCTATAACCCCTTTGTCGTTTTTTGCCGCCAACTTATGGCGGTCCAGTTCAAAGGTATCGCCAACTTATGCCGGTCATGCAGCGACAGGATATGTGGAAGCAGATCGAGTGGAAAATGATGATTTTTGGGGATTTGTGTTCGCATCTTATCTAAGACGCGACAGACATAGGCGCGACGGTCCGCCGCCCGCCCTTCCCCAATCCTATCGAAACCGCGCCGGAGAATAGGTGGACGCATCGATACCGGCAACGGCGTGCGGCGGTGCCTCCCGCCGCAGCAGGCTCCCCGCCAGCAGCGCCGCCGCCGGTGAGGTCTGGATGCCGAATCCCCCCTGCCCCGCGAACCAGAAAAAGCCCGGCACCGCAGGGTCGAAGCCATAGACTGGCGCCCGGTCGCGGGAAAAGCTGCGCAGCCCGGCCCATTTGCGTTCCACCGCCGCGACCGGCCAGTCCACCACCGCCTCGAACCGGGCAATCGCCTCGGCCACCGCCAGCTCCTCCGGCGCGGCGTCGCAGGGCGGGGACGGCACCTCGTCATGCGGGGTCAGCCAGATGCGCCCTTCCCCCTCGGGCTTGAAATAAAATTGCGAGGCGAGGTCCATGACCAGCGGCAGCGCCGCCGAGGGCATGGCGGGCACGCGCAACTGCACCACCGTCCGCCGGAAGGGGGCGATGCCGAGGGGCGCCACTCCGCAAGCCTTGGCCACATCGTCCGCCCAGGCGCCCGCCGCATTGACGATCAGGCCGCAGTCGATGGCGCCGCCATCCGTTTCGATCCGCCAGCCGCCGTCCCGCGCTTCGGCACGCCGCAGCGGCGTCCCCAGCCGAATCTCTCCGCCCAGCCGCCGGAACCGCCGCAACCAGGCCTGATGCAACGCCGCCACGTCGATGTCGCACACCCCCGGCTCCAGCACGCCCAGCGTCCAGTCCGCTCGCAGGCCCGGCACCAGCCCGGCCGGATCGACCGGGTGCAAGGCCACCTTCCCGCCAAATTCCGCCAGCAACCGGTCCCGCGCCGCCGCATCGCCCGCCCGCCCGATATGGAGCGTCCGGCGCGGCGACAGGAAGGCCCTTTCGGAAAAGGCGGGATCGGGCGCGGCCAGCATCGGCCCGGAAGCCGTGGTCAAGGGCTGGACCGCCAGCCCGCCATAGGTCTCCTCCCAGAAGGAAACCGCCCGCCCGGTGGCATGATAGCCCGCGCTCGGCTCCATCTCCAGCAGCAGCACGCGGGCGCGCTCCGCCAGCACCGCGCCTAGACTCGCCCCGGCGATCCCGCCCCCGACAATGACGATATCGGGCCGCTTCATCGGGGCGCGACTTCATCCAGAAAAGCATCGATCCGCGCCAATGCGTCCAGCCGCACCGAATCCAGTTCGCGCAAAATTTCATGCGCCGCCTCGCGCCCATAGACGTGCAGCCGCGCGCCGGGAATCCGCGCCGCCGTCCTGCGAATGGCCGGAGTCGACACCAGCCGGTCATCCCGCGCCGCCAGCATCAGCAGCGGCACGGCGATCCGCTCCAGCCCCGGCCGGGTGGCGAGCCTGCGGGTCGAGGAGAGCGCCTGCTCCACCCATTTCCAGCTCGGCGATCCCAGCGCCACGTCCCGGCTATGGTCGCGCCACCACAGTTCGTCGGCATAGCGGTCCGGATCGTGCGTCAGCCGCTTCTGCCTTATGTGCCGCTGGCGTTCGGACTCCTCTTTCTGCGTCCAGGCCTGCTTGCGCCCAAAGCCCAGCGCGCACATGGTTTCGGCAATCGCCACCGCCAGCCAGCGCGGCAGGGGCGCGCTGTGCACGCCCATCATCGGCGCCACCGTCACCGCGGCATCGGGCGCCGCCATGCCCTCCACCAGCGCGCGGAGCAGCAAATGCCCGCCCATGCTGTGGGCGACCATCGCCGCCGGCCCCTCCCCTTGGCCGCGCCAATCGGCGGCGAAGGCCTTCAGGTCGGCGATCCACTGGCCGAAATCCTCGATATGCCCGCAAAGCGGATCGTCGGTCAGCCGTCCCGACCCGCCTTGTCCGCGCCAGTCGAAGCTGGTGACGGCCCAGTCGCGCGCGGCCCAATGCTGAATCACCTCGAGATACTTCTCGATCATGTCGCCCCGGCCGCCCAGCACCAGCATCCGCCCGCGCGCGCCCGTGCCCAGCCGATAGCGCCGCAATGGCCAGCCATCGGGCGCCGACCAATGGTCGAGCCGCCCATCCATCGGCCAGGCACGACGATCAAATGGCGGGGCAACGAAGCGGGGCGAATCCATCGGCGGCATGGTTACGCTTTGGTAAGCCATCCGGTCTACAGTTTCGAACTTATGACGGGGGATATTTTCAGATTGGCGCTGATCGGCGCCCTGGCCGCGCTGCTGATCGTGGCGTCCGTTACGGACCTGCGGTCGCGCATCATCTCCAACCGGCTGAACCTGTGCGTCGCCGGACTGGCGCCGCTCTGGTGGCTGGCCTGCGGGCTGCCGCTCTGGCCGGGCATGGCGGTGCAGCTGCTGGTGGCGCTGATCGTGTTCTTCCTCTTCGCGATGCTCTTTGCCTTTGGCTGCATGGGCGGGGGCGACGTGAAGCTGCTGGGCGCGCTGGCGCTCTGGTTCCCGTGGCAGGCGACCCTGTCGATGCTGATGCTGATGGCGGTGCTGGGGGGCATCGTCACCATCATAACCGTCGTGCACCATCGCATGACCCGGCGGCTGGGACAGCCGCAAATCCCCTATGGCATTGCGATCTCGTGCGCCGCGCTTTGGCTTCTTGGCGAACGATATATTAACCAATTTGCGTAAAACTGGGGGCCTCAGACGCAACTCGTCTGATTGAGGGAGGCGAATTTCATCATGGATGCCAAGAAGATCGTGCTGCTGGTGGGGGCGCTCATCATAGCGATCACTACAGCCTTGCTTGCACGCAACATGCTGAGTTCGTCGGGCGCGCCCCAGGCGGGCGCGTCGTCCATGCCGGTCGAGGCGGACCAGCCCCATGTGCTGGTCGCGACCAAGGCGCTGCCGGTGGGCACGATCCTGGACGCGGAAAGCTTCCGCTTCCAGCCCTGGCCCAAGGATCTCATCGAACAGGCCTATTATCTGAAGGGCCAGTCCGACCCGCAGAAGTTGGTGGGCAGCGTGATCCGCACCGCCATTTCCGCAGGTCAGCCGATGACGCTGGGTTCGGTCATCAAGCCGGGCGATCGCGGCTTCCTGGCCGCCGCGCTGGGGGCGGGAATGCGCGCCGTGACCGTGCCGGTGTCGGCGCAGAATTCGGTTGCGGGCTTCGTCTTTCCGGGCGACCGCGTCGACCTGGTCCTGACGCAGAGCGTCAATGGCGGCGGCGACGGCGACCCGCTGAAGGTCTCCGAAACCATCCTGCGCAACCTGCGCGTGCTCGCCACCGACCAGCGCATGGATGCGCTGGGCGCGGACGGCAAGCCCGTGGTGCAGACCTATTCCAACGTCACCATCGAAGTGACGCCGAAGATCGCGGAGAAGATCGCGGTGGCCCAGACCATCGGCTCGCTCTCGCTTTCGCTGCGTTCGCTGGCCGACAACAGCTCGGAACTGGACGCGGCCATCGCCGGCAGCGACGTCGACCTGCCCGACGGCAGCAATCCCAAGGCCGAAAAAACGCTGCTCGCCAGCATCGCCGCCCGCCCGGTCGACAAGGGCGGCACCTATTCCACCGGCGCCGACGTCTCGCGCTATCAGCGCAGCAGCGTCCCCGCCAAGCCCGTGCAGGTCCTGCCCGCAGGCGGCGCTCCCACGGCCGGCGCACCTGCCAATGTCATCGTCAGCCAGGGCCCTGTGATCCGCGTCGCCCGCGGCACCAATGTGACCGTCGTTCCGGTCGGGGGGAAGTAAGATGAAGGGGTTTCCTGTTCACGCGGCCAGCGCGGCCAAGCCGCTGCTTGGCCCGGCCATCGCGCTGGGCCTGGCGATCGCCGCCGCGGCCGCGCCGACCGCCGCGCTCAACGCCGCGCCCGTATCGATGCAGGACAATGCGATCCTGATGTCGGTCGGCGGCAGCAAGGTCATCAACCTGCCCGCGAAAATGTCCGACGTGGTGATCGGCGATCCGGATGTGGTCGACGTCCATGTCCGCTCCCAGAACCAGCTTTACCTGATTGCGAAGAAGGCGGGCGAAACCACCGTCTTCGCGACGGCGACCAACGGCAAGGTGCTGTTTTCCGGCACGGTGCGCGTCGGCAACAACCTGACCAGCATCGATGAGATGCTGAAGCTGGCGATGCCGAACGCGGACATTGCGGTCAACAAGATGAACGGCATGGTCCTGCTGACCGGCACCATCGCCGCCCCCGAGGACGCAGCGGAGGCCGAACGCCTGACCCAGGCCTTCGTGGGCAAGGAAGTCACCGTGGTGAGCCGGTTGCGCACCGCGACGCCGCTTCAGGTCATGTTGCAGGTCAAGGTGTCGGAAGTCGCCCGCGACATCGGGCACAAGATCGGGATGAACTGGGGAACGGCCGACCAGAGCGGCGGCAAGTTCCTGGGCCTGTCCGGCGGCGGCACGCGCAATTTCTTCACCTACACCAAACCGACCCGTGACGACGCCGGCCTTATCACCAAACCCGCCGAATGGGCGTTCAACTATCCGTCGGACGGCAGTTACAGCCTCGGCGGCGTGGCGCACCTGCTGGGCATGGACGTTGCCGCGGCTCTCGACCTCGCAGAATCGAGCGGCCTCGCGACCACTCTCGCCCAGCCCAACCTGACCTCGCTTTCGGGCGAAACCGCCAGCTTCCTGGCGGGCGGCGAGTTCCCCTATACGGTGAGCAACGGCACGCAGGGCAACAGCCTGGAATGGAAACAATATGGCGTGCAGTTGGCCTTCACGCCGACCGTGCTGGCCGATGGCCGCATCTCGCTGCGCGTCCGTCCGACCGTATCGACGCTCGACTTCTCCATCCTGCCGAGCCAGCCCGCGCTGAAGACTCGCACCGCCGAAACCACGGTCGAACTCGGCTCCGGCCAGGCCTTCATGATCGCCGGTCTGCTCAGCGCCGACACCGGCAACACGGTCAACAAGGTGCCGGGCCTCGGCAACCTGCCGATCCTGGGCAGCCTGTTCAAGTCGCGCCAGTTCCAGCGCAACGAAACGGAACTGGTCATCGTCGTCACCCCCTATCTGGTGAAGCCGGTGAATGCATCGGACGTGCGCCTGCCGACCGATGGCTTCCGCAACGCCAATGAGGGCCAGGGCCTCTTCCTGCAACAGGGCCAGGACGGGATCAGCGGCGCCCGCTCCCCGATGCCGCGCCGCGCGCCCGGCGATCCGGCCCCCATGCCGGGACCGCAAAGCTCCGCCGCGCTGCCGCCCGTCGCCGCCCGTGACGCAGCCCGAGATTCCGGCAAGCGTTCGAAGGACGCCGCGCCGGGCTTCAGCTTCTGATCCGAAGGACGAAAGACATGGCTTCTCTGTCCCGCAAGAATATCGTCCGCTTCGGCGCTCTCGCCCTGATGGCGCTGCCGCTCGCCGCCTGCCAGACCGACCAGGGCGCCAATCGCGGCGTCGAATCGGTTCATCAGCCGGTCGTCAGCCACACCGCCTTCACCTACGATGTCGCGGCTGGCCCGGATGGCGGCATGACCATCGAGGAAGCGCGCCGCCTGGACGACTGGTTCGTGTCCATCGGCCTTGGCTATGGCGATCAGGTCGCGGTCGCGACCGACGCGGGCAGCTACAGCCCCTCGCTGCGGGACGGCATTGCCGATGTCGTCGCCCGCCACGGCATGTTGGTGGGAGAGGATAGTTCCGCCGTCGCCGGCACCGCGCCGCAGGGCGCCGTCCGCCTGATCGTGCGCCGGGCCATCGCCCGCGTGCCGGGCTGCCCCGACTGGTCGGACAAGGCCGAAGCCGACCAGCAGCTGGCCGCATCCCGCAATTTCGGCTGCGGCGTGAACGGCAATCTCGCCGCCATGATCGCCAATCCGGAGGATCTCGTCCGCGGCCAGAGCACCGACAGCGACCTGCGCACGGCGACGTCGAACCGCGCGATTTCGACCTATCGCGAAAAGGCCCCGACCGGCGCGGGCGATCTCAAGTCGCAATATGGAGGCAAGTGACATGAATGCTCCCTGGAGACCCGGCGCGACCGGCCAGCGCGATCCCTTCCACGCCTTCGTGTGCGACGATCACAGCTTCGACCTGCTGCGCGTGGTCGCGGCCGAAATGGGCTGGGCGCCGGAAAAGGTGAGCAAGGGCGGCATGCGCAACGCCGTGCAGAGCCTGTCCGTCACTGCTTCGCCCCAGATTCTGTTCATCGACATGTCGGAAAGCGGCGATCCGCTGGGCGACATCAACAGCCTGGCCGAAGTGTGCGAACCGGGCACGGTCGTCATCGCGGCAGGGCAGGTCAATGATGTGCGCCTCTATCGCGACCTTCTGGCCAGCGGCATTCAGGATTATCTGCTCAAGCCCTTCGGCGCCGACCAGCTGCGCGACGCGCTGGCGCAGGCGCAGGCGGTGTTCTTCGCCCCCCGCGATGCGGCACCCGAACATCCGCACATGACCATGGCGGTCATCGGCACGCGCGGCGGCGTGGGGGCATCCAGCCTCGCCACCTCGCTGGCCTGGCTGATGAGCGAGAAGAAGAAGCGCTCGACCGCGCTGCTCGACCTCGACGTGCATTTCGGCACCAATGCGCTGGCGATGGATCTGGAGCCGGGGCGCGGCCTGACCGACGCCATCGAAAATCCCAGCCGCATCGACGGGCTGTTCATCGAACGCGCCATGGTCCGCGCCAGCGACCATCTGGCGATCCTGTCGGCCGAAGCGCCGATCAGCCAGCCGATGCTGACCGACGGCGGCGCCTTCTACCAGTTGCTGGAAGAATTCCGCACCGCCTTCGAATGCAGCATCATCGACCTGCCGCGCAACATGCTGATCCAGCATCCGCACCTGATGAGCGACGTCAACGTCGCCGTGGTGGCCACGGAACTGACGCTGGCGGCGGCGCGCGATTCGATCCGCATCCTCTCCTGGCTCAAGACCAATGCGCCGCAGACGCGCGTACTGGTGGTTGCCAACCGCGTCCATGCCGGGTCGCTGGAAATCACCCGCAAGGATTTCGAACAGTCGATCGAGCGCAAGGTCGACATCCTCGTCCCCTTCGACCTCAAGATCGCGGCGCAGGCGGCGAAACTGGGCAAGACGCTGGCGGAAACGGCCAAGGGCAGCAAGGTCGGTGCGTCCTGTGCCGCGATGCTCGACGCCGTGCTGGGCGCGGCGGAAGAGGGCGAGGCCAACGACAGCGGCGCGCCCGCGAAAAAGGGCGATTCCCTGCTCGGCAAGATCGGCGATCTCAAGAGCATGATCCCCTCGCGCCGCAAGGACAAGCATTCGGCATGACGCCGATAGACCTTCTTTGACGGTCGCGGATTGGGAGCGGACAGGCAGATGAACGGCAATTTGATCCTGATAACGGTGCTGCTTTCGGTCATGCTGGGCCTGCTTGTCATGGCCTTTGCCGGTCCGTCGCCGGAAAAGGCGCAGAAGCGCCGCATCGACACGATCCGCGGGCGGCACAGCGATTCGACCGACGCCATATTGGAAGCGCGCATGCGCCGGGCGATTTCCAACCGTCCGGTCGGCAATGAAGCGTCCATGCTGGTATCGCTGGTGCCCAATCCGGAAAATCTTGCCAAGCGCATCCGCATGACCGGCAAGAAATGGACCGTCAGCCAATATATGACGGCCTGCGCGGTGATCTTTCTCGCCCTGTGCGCGCTGCTGATGCTGCGCGGCTTTCCGCCGCTCTTCGCGGCGCTCGTGGGCCTCGCCGCTGGCCTGGGCCTGCCGCATATGTGGATCGGCCGGCTCATCAAGGGCCGCATCCAGAAATTCAACGCCAAATTCCCGGATGCGCTGGAACTGCTGACGCGCGGCCTGCGCTCGGGCCTGCCCATCGCCGAAACGCTGACGGTGGTGTCGAGCGAGGTACCGGGTCCGGTCGGCGAGGAATTCAAGCTCATCACCGAACGCATCAAGATCGGCAAGTCCATGGATCAGGCGCTTCAGGAAACCGCCGATCGCCTCGGCACGCCGGAATTCCAGTTCTTCGTCATCAGCCTGGCGATCCAGCGGGAAACCGGCGGCAATCTGGCCGAAACCCTGTCGAACCTTGCCACCGTGCTGCGCCAGCGCGCGCAGATGAAGCTCAAGATCCGCGCCATGTCGTCGGAATCGAAGGCGTCCGCCTATATCATCGGCGCGCTGCCCTTCCTGGTCTTCGCACTCATTTGCTACATCAACTATAGCTATATGTCGCCCTTCTTCACGCCCGATCCGGCGGGGGCGTTCGGCCTTTCGACCATGCAGGTCATCGGCATTGGCGGCATGTGCTGGATGGCGATCGGCGCCTTCATCATGGCGCAGATGATCAATTTCGAGATCTGACGAGGAAGCCCGCCCGATGGAAACCAACCCCGTCCCCGCCGGCACCCTGTTCGGTCTGACCGCCACCGATTTCGGCACGCTGCTGGCCGCGCTGGCGACGCTGGCGGTGCTGTTCGCGCTCTACACGGTGATGACCGTGCGCGATCCGATGGCCAAGCGCGTCAAGGCGCTCAACGAACGGCGCGAGCAGTTGAAGGCGGGCATCACCGCCTCCACCGGCCGCCGCCGCGCCAAGCTGGTGCAGAAGAACCAGGCGACCGACCGGATGCGGTCCTTCCTGTCCAGCCTGAAGGTGTTGCAGGACGACCAGCTCAAGGATGCGCAGATTCGTCTGGCGCAGGCCGGCATCCGGTCCAAGGACTGGGCCGTGGCGGTGATTTTCGGCCGCCTGATCCTGCCGGTGGTGATCGGCGGCACGGCGGCGCTGCTGCTCTATGCGGTGGGCATCTATCCCGAATGGGGCGGCGCGAAGCGCTTCATGGCGTTCGCGGGCGCGCTGCTGCTCGCCTACAAGGCGCCCGACCTGTTCATCGACAACAAGATCGCCAAGCGCTCGGCCGCGATCCGCAAGGGGTTGCCCGACGCGCTCGACCTGCTGGTGATCTGCGCCGAGGCGGGCCTGACCGTCGACTCCGCCTTCAGCCGCGTCGCCCGCGAACTGGGCAAGGCCTATCCGGAACTGGGCGACGAATTCCACCTGACGGCGATTGAACTGAGCTTCCTCACCGAACGGCGCATGGCGTTCGAGAATCTCGCCAGCCGCGTCAAGCTGGACGCGGTGAAGGGCGTGGTGACGACCATGATCCAGACGGAGAAATACGGCACCCCGCTCGCCTCGGCGCTGCGCGTCCTGTCCGCCGAGTTTCGCCATGAACGCATGATGCGCGCCGAGGAAAAGGCCGCGCGCCTGCCCGCGATCATGACCGTGCCGCTGATTCTCTTCATCCTGCCGACGCTGTTCGTCGTCATTCTGGGCCCGGCGGCCTGCTCGATCAGCAAGGCCTTCTAAAATTCGAAGGGGCGCCACCGGCATTGCCGTAGCGTTCCTTCGAAATCCGTCGAAAGCTGTTGATTTTCCGCCTTGGCGGCGATCCCGATCCTGCCTTATCTGTCCTGCAAACATACATAATTGGAGAGAGATTCATGGTCGCTGTCCCCCGCATCGCCGCCCGCGCCGCGCTGCTCATTCTGCCGCTGATCGCCGCTATGCCGGCGGAAGCGGCCCAGCCCATCACCGGCCGCTGGGCCACCGTCGATGGCAAGGCCATCGTCCAGATCGCCAATTGCGGCAAGACGCTGTGCGGTCGGATCGAGAAGATCGTGAAGCCCACCCCCGGCCGCCCCCAGACCGACATCAAGAATCCCGATCCGGCGCTCCGGTCCAAGCCGCTGGCCGGTCTGGCGCTGCTCACCGGCTTCACCGATGGCGGCGATCTCTGGAAGGGGTCGATCTACGACCCCGAAAGCGGCAAGACCTATAACAGCAAGGTCAGCCGCAATGGCGACGGCACGCTGAAGGTGCAGGGCTGCATCATGTTCTTCTGCAAGACGCAGATCTGGACGCCCGTGCGATAACCGGATTTGGAGTGGGGCGGAGCGGAACGTCCGCTCGCCCCTATTCTCCCAGGATCACGTCCACGCCGGCGCGGGCATGGATGGTGGTGCCGTCATAGATGGGCAGCACATTCGCCCGCACATCGACGATCATCTCCAACTCGGTGCAGGCCAGGATCGCGGCCTGCACATGTTCCTTGGCGATGTCGGTCAGTTCCGACTTCATATAGCGTTCGGATTCGCGGCTGATCTTGCCGATGGTCAGTTCGTCATAGACGATCCGGTCGATCCGCTCGGCCAGGTCCATGTCGGGCGGCAGCAGCGAAATGCCGTGCGCCACCAGCCGCTGGCGATAGAATTTCTCCGTCATCACATTGCGCGTGCCGATCAGCGCCGCCTTTTCGATGCCATCCGCCTGCATCTTGCGCCCGACCGCCTCGGCAATGTTGATGATCGGAATATCGACGCCCGCCTGCACCTCGTCATAGACGCGATGCATGGAGTTGGCGCAGATCAGCAGCGCGGCGGCGCCCGCCTGCTCCAGCCGCCGGGCCGACGCGGTCAGCACCTTTGCGGCATGCGCCCATTCCTCATCGGTGGTGGACCGGCCGATGTCCGCGAAATCCAGGCTCTCGATCAGCAGCGGCGCGCTGTGCTGCCCGCCCCGGGCGCGATACACCGCCTGGTTGATGATCTGATAATAGCGCGCCGTCGACGTCCAGCTAAGACCGCCTATCAGACCGAGCTTCTTCATGAATCCGCTTACCCCAATGCAAAACTGCCTGCCGCAAATCGTTAAGGACGGCGCCGCGCATCGGCAAGCCCCTTCCTGCCCGCGCGCCCGCAAAGACGCAGGCCCAGCAGGCTCCCGGCCGCGCCCGCCAGCCCGCCGGCCACCGCCATCCCCGTATTTTCCAGCAGGAAAGCCGAGGCCGCGACGGCCCAGCCCGCCAGCCCGCCGACCAATGCCATGGCAGGCCCGGCGCCCGCGCCTATCGCCCATCTCGCCAACCCCCATCCGGCCAGCAACGCGACTCCGGTAGAGACCAGCAGCCCGGCGCTGCCGGGAGACGCGACGAAGCCCGCCATCGTCCCGCCCGTCGCCACCAGCATCGCCGCTGCGAACAGCGGCAGCCCCGGCCGCCGTTCGCCTTGCCACGCCGTTCCGCGCCACAGGATCGCCGCCGCCCCCGCGCAGGCCATCGCCCCCAAAGCGACAGTCGCCGCCATGGCGATGGCGGCGTCGCCCAGCAGCCGGTCGGTCGCCTCGTCCAGCAAGCCGAATGCATGGGGATTGCGCCACGCCGCCCCCCCGACAAACACCGCCGCCAGCCCCGCCTGTCCGACCAGCCCGGTCAACAGCGCCGGAATCGCCGAACGCGGCACGCCCTGCCCCAGCGCCAGCCCAATCGCTCCACCTGTTATCAACGCCGCGCAAATCTGCGGCATGGCCATGACATCATGGCTGTAGAGCGTCACCGCCCCAATCACCATCATCCCCGCCATCATCAGATTCGCACCCCGCCGCAGCCCGCCGTCCAGCGACGCCAACAGCGCCAACCCGAACAGCAACGCCGCCACGGACCAGCCCGCTGCAATCGTCGGATCGATAGGCTCCATCACGGGCGCGGCGTTTCCATCCGTCGGGCCGCGATAAAGCCGCCGCTCAGGCCCGCGCTGCCCGCCACTATCGCCAGCCACCCCAGGCTCCGCGCCGACGCGCTCCCCGCCTCCGCCGCGACGATGATCGCGCCGATCAGGATGGCGGACGACAGGAGTTGAAGGATCGCCACCAGCGCCCAGCCCTCCTCCGCCCGCGCCCGCCAGCCAATGACAAGTCCGAACGCGCAGGCGGCCAAAAAGGAAATGAGGAGGAACAGGGTCATCTGTTCCTCCTCATTGCAGGAAGTCGCCGATGGTCAAGCCCCGCCGAACCGGACAGAGCCGTCCGGTGCTGAGGTTCCGTTTGGAAAATGCGCGAAAACGCATTTCCGGGCCGGTGCCGCAAATCCGGCTTCAGCCGGATTTCCAACAAATGCTCAGAGCAGCCGTTCGCTCACGACCTTGCCGCCCTGCGTGATGCGGATGGCATTGCCGATTTCCTCGTCCAGCACCGGCGCGTTCTGGTCCTTGTTCCAGAAGGCCGAGAGGAAATTATAGAGGTTGCGCGCAAACAGGGCCGAGGCATCGGCCGCCAGACGCGACGGCACATTCTTGTGGCCGACGATCTTGACGCCATGGCGCTCGACCACTTCGCCCAGCACCGCGCCCTCGACATTGCCGCCCTGTTCGACAGCCAGGTCGACGATCACGCTGCCCGGCTTCATCGACGCGATCTGGGCGTCGGAAATCAGGCGCGGCGCGGGCTTACCGGGGATCAGCGCGGTGGTGATGACGATATCCTGCTTGGCGATATGGCCCGACACCAGTTCGGCCTGCGCCTTCTGATAGTCCTCGGACATTTCGGTGGCATAGCCGCCCTTGCCCTCGCCCTCGATGCCCGCGACGCTCTCGACGAAGATCGCCTTGGCGCCAAGGCTCTCAATCTGCTCCTTGGTGGCAGAGCGCACGTCGGTCGCGGACACCTGCGCGCCCAGCCGCTTGGCGGTGGCGATCGCCTGCAAACCTGCGACGCCCACACCCATGATGAAGGCCTTGGCCGGCGACAGCGTACCCGCCGCCGTCATCATCATCGGGAAGGACCGGCCATATTCCGCCGCGGCGTCCAGCACCGCCTTGTAGCCGGAGAGATTCGACTGCGACGAAAGAATATCCATCGACTGCGCGCGGGTGATGCGCGGCATGAACTCCATGGCCAGCGCTTCATAGCCCGCCGCCGCATAGGCGTCGACGCGCGCCCGCTCGACAAAGGGGTTGAGGCCCGCGACGATCCATGCGCCGGGCTTCGCACCCGCGATGCTGGCGACATCCGGCCCCTGCACGCCCAGGATGATGTCCGCGCCCGCCACCGTGGCGGCACGGTCGGCCACGGTCGCGCCCATGGCGGCATAATCCGCGTCGGCGATGGCGGCGGTCATGCCCGCGCCCGCTTCCACGGCAATATCGGCGCCCAGCGCCTTGAACTTCTTCACCGTCTCCGGCGTGCCGGAAACGCGGCGCTCGCCCTCGGCAAGCTCCTTCACAATCGCAATCTTCATGGATATCCCCCTGCTGCCGCCCGCTTCAATGAGCGATCAGCACCACGACCAGAGCACCGACCACGGCACAGGCAATCGTACCCCACTTCATCAGGGCCACGAACCCTTCATATGTGTGGGTCGCGTTTTCGATATTTCCTTCCGTGGCCATGCCCGGTCCCTCCTCAAACCTGTTTGCTGGCATCCTCTTATCGTCAAGCCTTCCCCCCCTCAAGCCGGGAACGAACAAGAAAATCTTTCCGGTTAAGCCGCTTTTTACCCCTTTTCCCTACCATCGGCGGCAAGTTCGCAGATGAGGGGGTAGAATGGCGCGCGACGGCGTTCCGATGCTGATGTTGATCGATGACGAGCCGGCGCAGCGCAGGCTGGTGTCGGCCCTGGCCGCCCGCGCGGGCTGGCGCACGATCTTCGCCAATGACGGCGACACGGCGATTGCCATGCTGGGCACGCAGGACGGGATGCGGCTCGACGCCGTGCTGCTCGACCAGTGGAGTCCCAGCCATCAGCCGACCGGCCTGATCCGGGAACTGCACGCGCGCCGTCCGGCGCTGCCGATCCTGGTGCTGACCGCGCACAATGATGTCGCCGTCGCGGTGGAAGCGATGCGCGCCGGGGCCACCGACTATCTCGCCAAGCCGATTGCGCCCGAACGCCTGCTCGCGGCGCTCAATGCGACGCTCGGCAGCGACGGCGGCCGGGGCGAATTGCGCCCTTTGACCGAGAAGATTTCCGCGTCCCTCTCCTTTGAGGATGTGGTCGGCGCCGCACCGCAATTCCGTGCCGCGCTCGCCATCGCGGCAAAGGCCGCCCGCGCCCGCGTCCCCGTGTTGATCGAAGGCGAAAGCGGCGTCGGCAAGGATGTGATCGCCCGCGCCATCCACGCCGCCTCCCCCCGGCACAAGCAGAATATGGTGACGGTCAATTGCGGTGCCATTCCCGCCAATCTCGTCGAATCGGACCTGTTCGGTCATGAGCGCGGCGCCTTCACCGGCGCCTTCGACCGACAGGTGGGCAAATTCGTCGCCGCCGACATGGGCACGATCTTCCTCGACGAAGTCAGCGAAATGCCGCTCGACGCGCAGGTGAAGCTGCTGCGTGTGTTGCAGGATGGAGAGGTCCAGCCCATCGGCGCGCGCCGCCCGATCCATGTCGACGTGCGTGTCATCGCCGCCACCAACAAGCGGTTGCATGAAGAGATCGAGGCCGGGCGTTTCCGCGAGGATCTCTATTACCGCCTGAACGTGGTGCAACTCACCATCCCGCCGCTGCGCGAGCGGCTGGGCGACGTGCCCGCGCTCTGCCGCCACCTGCTCGCCCGCATCGCGACCCAGCCGGGGCTGCGTGGGCTGGGCCTGACCGACGATGCGTTGGCGCTGCTGATGCAGCATGACTGGCCGGGCAATGTCCGGCAGCTTCAGAACGCCCTGTTCCGCGCCGCCGTGCTGTGCGAGGGCGATGCGCTGACGCCTCAGGATTTCCCGCAGATCGCCGCGCAGATCCACGGCCGCGCCCATGGCGATACAGGCTTGAACCGGCTGCGCGCCGTGCCACAGCCGCATCGCGAGGCCGCCGGCATCACCCTGTTCGAAAGCGACGGCCATGTCCGCCAGCTGGCCGAGATCGAGGCGGACGTCATCCGCCTTGCCATCGGCCATTATCGCGGGCGCATGACCGAAGTGGCCCGCCGCCTGGGGATCGGCCGCTCGACCCTCTATCGCAAGCTGGCGGAACTGGGCATCGACAGCGCGGCATAGCGTCGCCCCGTCGCTTGCGCTGCGGCTGCGGCGTTGAAATGTCGCGGCGGCTATGCTTTGGGAGGGAATATGAACAAAGCCTCCCTTGCCGCCGTCACGCCTCTCCTGCTGCTGGTCGCCTGCGGCCGCGCCGAGCCGGTGGAGGATCTGCCGAGCCAGGACGAACTGGCCAATGCCGCCAATAGCGCCGCCGCCAAGGCGATGGCCAGGGCCAGGAACGACACCCCGGCCTCCCGCAACTATGTGAATGTCGAGCGGGGCTTTTCCGTGACCTTCCCGGAGGGCTGGGAAAAGGATGCGTCGGCCAGCAACGCCGATGGCGTCGTCTATCAGGACCCCGGCGCGGGGGCGGACGTCCGCATCTTCTGGCAGAAGAAGGATGGCGAGCAGACGCTGCAACAGATTGTCGAAACCGTGAGCCAGGGATCCGAAGGGGTCAGCGGCGATTATGTCGGCGACAATGAATATCGCGGCACGGCGAATGACGGCGAAGGCAATAATGTCGCGCTGCGCCTGATCAAGCAGCCGGACGGGTCCATCGTCACCGCCAGCTTCGTCTATCCCGAAATGCTGAGCGAACAATATTCCGCCATGGCCGAAAAGACGCTGGACAGCCTGCATGTCTTCGCGCCCAAGGCGCAGACGCCCGAAGGCGCCGCACCGGCACCCGAGGCCGCCGCCAACGCCGCGACCCCCTGATGCGACGGCCGTCCCGCCGGGATGGAGGCTGAATTCAGGCCGCCGCCACGCCGTGATGGCAACCGAAGGCCATTCGCGCGGCATTGATCATCTGCGCATGAGCGTCGCTGCCGCGCGCCACGTCCAGCCAATCCTGTCCGGTCGCCGCGCCATGGCTATCCCGCCAGATTTTCGAGGCCACGGACTCGATTTCGGCATCGGTCGGACTGCGCTCTTCCGCGATGCACTGGATCAACAGGGCATGAAAAAGCTTTGTCGAAAGTGGCTGGATAATTGCCATGGTGGCATCCTCTCCATTCGGATGCGCTGTTTTCGCGCATTCCGTAGCGGAAAGTGACGATCCTGCCGAGTCGAGTCAACGTCTCCAAATTGAATTTTGGATGTCCGCGATAAAATTCCTGTGAACTTTTCTCTCGATCAGACCGCGCTCAATCCGGCATCCGCCAGACCGCGCCAGAGATGCAGCGCCTGCACGCTTTCCTTGACGTCATGCACGCGCACCATCTGCGCGCCCAGTTCCGCCGCGCGGAAGGCCAGAGCCACCGATCCCCCCAGCCGTTCCGGCGCAGGCGCCTCATGGGACAGCGCACCGATCAGCCGCTTGCGACTGCCCGCGAAAAGCAGCGGCACGCCCAATCCCTGGAAGGTCGCGACGCCATTCACCAGGGCCAGATTGTCGGCCAGCGACTTGCCGAAGCCCAGACCGGGATCGACCATGATCTTCTCACGCGGGATGCCTGCAGCGAGGCAGGCGTCCACCCGCGCCTCCAGATGGTCGAACACATCGGCCACGACATCGCCATAGCCGTTGGGCCCAAGCGCGGAGAGATCATGCGGATCGTCACCGGCGGACGGGGCATGCATCAGGATGACGGGGCAGCCCGCCGCCACGACGACGTCCATCGCCCGTGGATCGTGCAGCAGCGCGCTCACATCGTTAATGACATGCGCGCCCGCCGCCAGCGCCGCCTCCATCACCGCCGCCTTGCGCGTATCGACGGACAGGGCGACGCCCGCCGCCGCCAGTTTCTCGATCACCGGCACGATGCGGGCGATCTCATCCCCTTCCCACAGGCGCGGCGCCTTGGGCCGGGTCGATTCCCCGCCGACATCGATCAACGCGGCCCCCGCCGCCGCCATGGCGAAACCCGCATCGGCCGCCGCCTGCGGATCGTCCATATGCTTGCCGCCATCGGAAAAACTGTCCGGCGTGATGTTGAGGATCGCCATCACCTGCGGCGCATCGAAACGGATGGTACGCGCGCCCAGCGCCAAGGGCGGGCGCTGAGCCGAAATATTGGCGGCGAGCCGCTGCGCCCGCTCCGCCAGAGGATCGGGCAGGCTTGCCACGGCATCGGCAAACTGCGCCACCGGAATCGTCACCCGCGCCACCCGCTGACCATTGCGGCGCGCAGTCAGTTCATAGCCCTGGAACCAGATCAGCCCATTGCCCATCCGCGCCGCCGCCCCGTCGGGCAGGCCGATGGGCGTCGGCACGAACCATGTGGGGCGCAGATAAAGCCGCGCATCGGCGGGAATGGAGGAAAATGTCATGCCCGCCCTCTAATCCGCCCGAACCCTGCCTGTCGACCCGCCAGCCGATCAGGGCCTTAGTGTGGTGGATTTGAAATACGCCTCATTATAGCGCTAAATGCGGCGCGTATTTCAAATCCAAAAACCACACTAGAATCATATATTTGCTAGTGACCCTGATGAATCTGAAGTTCGTCCAGCGCCGTCCCAGGCGTGTGACGAACTTCAGATGCAGGTCACTAGGGCTCGTTGGCCAGCAAATAGGTCTGACGCAGCGTATCGATGGGCTTCAGCCCGCCCTCGACCTCATGATGCCAGAAGGTCCAGCCATTGCAGCTCGGCGCGCCCTGCAACGTCGCCCCCATTTTGTGGATCGATCCCGTATCGGTCCCGACGCTGAGCGAACCATCGGCCCGCACCACCGCCTGCCAGCGCCGCTTGCTGTCGGTCAGCACCGCGCCAGGCTGCAAATAGCCGGTTTCGACCAGCGTGCCGAACGCCACCTTGGGCTGCTGCCGCGCGGTCTGCATGATGGTGAGCGCGCTTTCGTCCAGGGGCAGCGCCGCCTCGATCCGCTCCAGCGCCACCTCGATATAATCGTCCTCGCGTTCGATGCCGATCCACTTGCGGCCCAGACGCTTCGCGACCGCGCCGGTCGTCCCGGTGCCGAAAAAGGGATCGAGCACGACATCGCCCGGCTTGGTGCAGGCCAGCAGCACGCGATAGAGCAGCGCCTCGGGCTTCTGCGTCGGATGCGCCTTGGTGCCGTTGCGCTTCAGCCGCTCCTGTCCGCCGCAGATCGGCAGCACCCAGTCGGAGCGCATCTGCAACTCGTCATTGAGCGTCTTCATCGCCTTGTAATTGAACGTATATTTTGCGTCCTCGCCCTGGCTCGCCCAGATCAGCGTCTCATGCGCATTGGTGAAGCGGGTGCCCTTGAAATTGGGCATGGGGTTGGACTTGCGCCAGATGATGTCGTTGAGAATCCAGAAGCCCTCATCCTGCAACGCCGTGCCGACGCGGAAGATATTATGATAGCTGCCGATCACCCAGATCGAGCCATTGGGCTTCAGGATGCGGCGCGCCTCGCGCAGCCACGCCTTGGTGAAACGGTCGTAACTGCTGAGCGTGTCGAACTTGTCCCAGTCATTGTCGACCGCGTCGACGCGGCTGCCCTCGGGGCGGAACAGGTCGCCGCCCAGCTGAAGATTATAGGGCGGATCGGCGAAGATCATGTCGATGCAGGCGTCGGGCAGCTTCGCCATTTCGGAAATGCAGTCGCCACGCAGCAGACGGTTCGCCTCGATCTCGACCGGCGCAATCGCCTTCTTCCGCCGCGGCGCGACGCGTTCCATGACACCCATTATATGACCCCCGTTTGCTTCTGAGGCCCAGCGATGAGTCCTCGAGAGTCCGCCGTCAAGATCAGCAACTTAGCATATGAGCCTCAGAAAATGGTTAACGCGGGCCGGAACGAACCGGGTAGCCACGAGATATTGAGTCTGTCGCGACTCCCCGGACTCAAGATGAAGTAGTGTGACTCAAAAGACTCAACGGCAAAGGCCGAAAAAGTTTTTTTGGTTAACGCCGCCCGGCCCGGCAAAAATGGCGCTCCGCTTGACCAATTCATAACCCATTGATTATGAACGAGCGATGACAGAACATATTTTGAGGGGAGATCGCTCCGCCTCCTGCGACGAACTTTTCAAGGCCCTGTCCGACGGCACCCGGCGGGCGCTGCTGGAATATCTGGTGCGCGAAGGCGAACAGAGCGTCCACGCCCTGACCGCCATTTCCGGCGTATCGCAACCCATGGTGTCGCGCCACCTCGGCAAGCTGAAACGGGCCAGCCTCGTGACGGCCCGCCGGGCAGGCCGCGAAACCTTCTACACCGCCCGCGCCAAGGGGCTGGCACCGGTGGTCCAGTGGATGGCCGTCTATGGCGCGCTCTGGTCGCAGCGCTTCACCGCGCTGGAGGATCTGGAAGGCTATTGAGCCAGGATCGTCTCGATCAGCACCACATCGTCCGGCTTGTCGGCGTCGATGCAGGCTTCCGCCTTGTCCATCGCCACCAGCCGGGCGACCAGCCCAAAGCGCCGCCCCACCCGCGCGATACCGCCCCGCAAGGTGGAAATCCGCAATACCGCCCCCAGCAAAGCCAAAGGCCCGAAGGCGGACAGGATCTTCCATCCCTTCTTCCGGTCCTGCTCGACCTCCTGCCATAGCGCGATCACGGAGCGGGCCTTCGCGCTGCCGAACCAGAAGATATTCGCCCCCGACCACCAGCCGTCGCGAAATTTAAGCCAGGTCCGGCGCGACTTCGGATAGCGCGCCAGCAGCGTCTGGCGCTCCACCATCGCCACGGCAATGTCCGTCCCCGACCCCTCCCGCACCATCTGGTCGAGCATCGCGCCATCCAGCAGCACATGGTCCGCCGTGGTCATCAGCATTGGAAAGGGCACATCCCCCCGGTCCAGCAGCGCGATCAGCGAGGAGGCGATGCCGCCCCCGCTCCTCTCGAACCGCACCCTGGGATGCTCGGCGATCCAGGCTGTGGCCGGATCGCTGGCGAACAGCTCCGGCGCCTGCGTCAGCACGATCAGCCGCCCGATCGCCGGATGCGCCAGCAAGGCCCGCGCCGGACGGTTGATCATCGGCTCGCCGCCGACCGGCGCCAGCGGCTTGGCCTCAACGCCCGCCGCCACCGCAAGAGGATCGGGCACGGGTCGCCATCCTGCCAATAAAATTGCGGTGATATCGGAAGCCGGTGCGGTCATGCCCGCCCGTTAGAACATTATGCAGGCGGCTGGAACAGCCGACAGCCCACAGCCTGCTATTTCCCGCTCGCGGCCGGCGTCGCGCTCTTCTGCGCCATCTGCACCGGCAAGCCGACGCGCAGGCTCTTGAGTTGCCCCAGCCGCGCCCGGAACGCCGCCAGTTCCCGCCCGGCAAGCTGCGACGTGGTGGTGAACCGCACCGACAGCGGATTGACCACCCGCCCGCTGCGATACAGTTCGTAATGCAGATGCGGCCCGGTCGAGAGGCCCGTCGAGCCGACATAGCCGATCACCTGCCCCTGCCGCACCCGCTGGCCCGGCGACGCCGCGATCCGGCTCATATGCGCATAGCCGGTGGCCAGCCCATGACCATGGTCCAGCCGCACATAATTGCCATGTCCGCCATGCCGCCCGGCATAGGACACCACGCCGTCCGTCACGGCGTAGATCGGCGACCCGTAAGGCGCGGCGAAATCGACGCCCGCATGCATCCGCGTATAGCCCAATATCGGGTGCCGCCGCATGCCGAAGCCGGACGACATGCGCCCCGCCACCGGCGATGACAGCACGCCGCGCCGTTCGCCGACGCCCGATGCCTCAAACCATTGGCTGTGGCCGTCGCTGGTCCATTTGAGCATATCGACGCTGCGCCCATTGGCCCGGCGCAGCCCCGCGAACAACAGGTCGCCCACCTCCACGTCGCCCGTATCGGCGCGATGATATTCGGTAATGATGTCATAACGGTCGCCCGCCGAGATCGACCCCAGATCGACCTGCTGCGCCACGACGCGCAGGAAGCTCTGGATCGCCTTGGGCGGCGCGCCCGCCGCCCGGGCCGAGCGATAGAGGCTTTCGCCCACCACCCCCTGAATGCGCAGCGGCGTATCGTCGACATGGATGGCGGTCCGCTGCACCTGCAACACGCCGCCGACCCGCTTGATCTCGATCCCCAGGTCCAGCCGCGCCCGGAAGGCCAGCTTGTCCAGCGGCCGCGGCATATCGCGGCTCGCCCGCCGCCCCAGCACGATGTCGAGCGGCGTGCCCGGCTTCAGCCCGGCGCTGGTGTCGCCCGCGACAAGGCTCGTCACCGTCGCCGCGTCGCCGCCACTGACCCCGGCCCGCGCCAGCGCCCGGCCCAGCGAATCGCTGCCGCCGATCTGCGCGCGCAGTTCGATCTGCGGCCGCTCCGGCGTCTCGCGCAGCGGCTGCACCGCATCGGTCGGCCCCATGCGCCGCCCGCTGTCCGCGCCCATGGCAAGCGGCGTGATCATCTGGCTGCGCACTTCGTCGAACTGCTTGGGCGTCATCACCGGCTGCGGCTCGCCCGGCAGGGCATGAAAGCCCGGTGACAGATAGAGCGCCGCCGCGCACAGCCCGAAACAGGTCGCAAGCCCGCGAAACCACGTAAAACTGCCGACCCTCTGACCCAGATCCGGGACCAGTTCCACATCTTCGGCCCAGTCGCGCAGCTTCTCCCGCCAGCCGCGCCGGTCCGCCATCGGTCCCGCATGGCGCAGGGAGTCAGTCAGCCATAGGGACGCAGAGGCGCCGCCCTGATGGGCATGGATCTGACTGGCTTGAAACACGGTAAAAAGGCCCCCGGGGCAAGTTCGCCACGACCCCCGCCGCGCGTTCATCGGGGTGTTTGTAAAGGCATAGGGTTAAAGTCAAATAAAGACGCCTTTTCCAGCCGTCTTTCCGCGACCGGACGTGCCCGATAGCCGACCGGCGCCCCGATTCGCGGCATGATGCGGATTTGCCGCCCCTTTCCCCTTGCCCTCGCCCCTTCCATCCCCGACATGAAGACCATGGCTCAGTTCGCCCGCTCGCCCATGACCGCCGTTCTGGGTCCCACCAATACCGGCAAGACCCACCTCGCCGTCGAACGCATGTGCGGCCATTCCTCGGGGATGATGGGCTTTCCGCTCCGCCTGTTGGCGCGCGAAGTCTATGACCGGGTTGTCGGCATGAAGGGGCCGCAACAGGTCGCCCTCATCACCGGCGAGGAGAAGATCGTCCCGCCCGGCGCGCGCTATTTCCTCTGCACGGCGGAGTCGATGCCGATCGGTGGAGGCCGCGAGCCTGCACAAGAGGGGCTCAAGGATTATGCCTTCGTCGCCCTCGACGAAGCCCAACTCGGCGCCGACCCGGAACGCGGCCATGTCTTCACTGACCGCCTGCTGCGCGCCAGAGGCCGCGAGGAAACCATGATCCTCGGTTCGGCCAGCATCAGCCGCGTGGTCAAATCCCTCGTCCCCGACGCCGAGATCATTGGCCGCCCGCGCTTCTCCACCCTATCCTATGCAGGCGCGAAAAAACTCTCCCGCCTGCCCAGGCGCTCCGCCATCGTCGCCTTTTCCGCCGAGGAGGTCTATGCCGTGGCCGAAATGCTCCGCCGCTTCCGGGGCGGCGCGGCGGTCGTCATGGGCGCCCTTTCCCCGCGCACCCGCAATGCGCAGGTGCAGATGTTCCTGAATGGCGAAGTCGACTATCTGGTCGCCACCGACGCCATCGGCATGGGTCTGAACCTCGACGTCGCCCATGTCGCCTTCGCGTCCCTGCGCAAGTTCGACGGCCGCCGCACCCGCCGCCTCACGGTCAGCGAAATGGCGCAGATCGCGGGCCGCGCCGGTCGTCACCACAAGGACGGCACCTTCGGCAGCCTGGGCCATGAAGATGGCGACGCCGCCTTCACCCCCGAAGAGATCGAGGCGATCGAATCCCACCGCTTTCCCCCGGTCGAACAGCTTTTCTGGCGCGACGGCACGCCGCGCACGGACCGGCTGGATCATCTGATTGTCGACCTCGAACAGAAGCCCGAGCGTGCTGAACTGCGCGCTGCGCCCGAAGCGGTCGACCTCGCGGTCCTGAAGCGCCTTGCCGACGACCCTGTCGTGATCGAGCGCGCCAGGGGCCAGAAACAGGTCGAGCGCCTCTGGGCCGCCTGCGGCCTGCCCGATTTCCAGAAACTGGGCGCGGACCATCATGCCCGCACGGTCAGCCGCATCTGGCGCTTCCTCTCCGAAGGACAGGGCCACATTCCCCGCGACTGGTTCGCTCAGCAAATCGCGCGACTCGATTCGGTTCAGGGCGACATCGACACACTGTCGGGCCGGATCGCCGCCGCGCGCACATGGTCCTATATCGCCCATCGCGCCGACTGGCTGGCCCATCCCGCCGAAATGGCCGAGCGTACACGGGTGTTGGAAGAAAAGCTCTCCGATGCCCTTCACGCCGCGCTGACGCAGCGCTTCGTGGACCGGCGCACCACGGTTCTGCTAAGGGATATGGGCCAGAGCGCAGCCAACCTGCCGGTCGATATCGAGCCGGATGGGACAGTCTGCGTCGATGGCGAGACGATCGGGCGACTTGACGGATTTCGTTTCTCGGTCGATCCCGCTACCCGGCATCAGGACAGAAAGATGCTGTTGGCGGCCGCGGAACGGCGCCTTGGAAGGATATTGCGAGTGAAGGCTGAAGAATTACTGGGCGCACCCGATACTGATTTCGCGCTCATGGACGAGGTAGGACAGGCCCCCGGCATCGGCTGGCAGGGCAATGCCGTGGCCACGCTGCATGGCGGCGCCACGCTGCTGACCCCGGAAATCCGGCTGGATCGCGCGGTTCTGGCCCTTGGGCAGGATGTGCAAAAGCAGATTTCGGCGCGCCTCGCGACCTGGTTCGAGGCGCAGAAGGAAAAGCATCTCCTCCCGCTGACCAAGATGGTCGCCAGTTCGCAGGACGCCGAAGTCCCCGCCGTCGTCCGCGCCGTCTTCGCGCAGCTTGCCGACGCGGGCGGCGTGATCGCGCGCACCGATCTCGATTCGGCGCTCGGCCATCTCGACAAGGACCAGCGGCATCTGCTGCGCCGCGCGGGCATCGATATCGGCGTGCTCGACATTTATCATCCGGGCCTTTTGAAGCCCGGTTCGGCCCGCTGGCGCGCCGCCTTGCTTGCCGCGCGGATCGCCAAGCCCTGCCTTCCCCTCCCCGGCCCCGGCCTCACCCTGATCCCCGCAGGCGAAAAGCCCGAGCAGATGGGCGCCCGCATTGCCGGTTTCCGGGGCTTCGGCGAACAGATGCTGCGCATCGACATGGCCGAACGCATGGCCCGCACCGCGCATGAGACCATTGCCAAGAACGAAGCCTTCACCGCGCAAAGCCCGCAGATCGTCTCGCTGGGCCTGTCGGAAGAGGCTTTCCTGCAACTGATGCGCCTTGCCGGCTTCCGTGCCGTGGAAGCCCCTGAAGAAGGCGGCCCCAACTGGGTCTTCCGCGGCCGTCAGAAGCCCCGCCCGCACCACCATCAAAACAATCGCGACCCACGCGGGTCCGGCCAGGGCAGGCCGCAACGCCAGTCCGAGGGCAAGCCTCGCGGCGACCGGGGTCCCCGCCCCGCCGCCTCGTCCGGCTCCACTGCTGCCACCGGCAACCACGCATTTGCGGGCCTCGCCGAACTGCTGGGCCGCAATGGCTGACGCGGGCACGGCTCCGGTCCACGGGCCAAGCCTGCGCATCGACAAATTCCTGTGGTTCGCGCGGCTCGCGAAGAGCCGGTCGGTTGCCCAGAAAATGGCGGAGGAGGGGCATATCCGCCTCAACGGCCGCCGGATCGAGCGCGCGCATTCTCCGGTACGGGCGGGCGACCTCATCACCTTCCCCCACCCCAGCGGCGTGCGCGTGGTCCGCATCGTCCAGTTGCCGGGCAGGCGCGGTCCTGCCCCCGAAGCGCAGTCCTGTTACGAGGAACTGACGGTCGGGGCCTGAAGCTCGTTAATCAGCCGCCCAACAATATCCTCATTGACCTTCTCGCCGACCGCGCATAGCAGGGCGCCCGTTGTCCCAATTCCAAGAGTGCTGACCCATGACCTACGTCGTGACCGATAACTGCATCCGCTGCAAATATATGGATTGCGTCGAGGTTTGCCCCGTGGACTGTTTCTACGAGGGCGAGAACATGCTGGTCATCAACCCGAACGAATGCATCGACTGCGGCGTGTGCGAACCGGAATGCCCCGCCGAGGCGATCCTGCCCGACACCGAAAACGGCCTGGAAAAATGGCTGGAACTGAACACCAAATATTCTGCCGAATGGCCGAATATCACGGTCAAGGGCGAAGCGCCCGCCGACGCCGATGACATGAAGGGCGTGGAAAACAAGCTGGAGCAGTTCTTCTCGCCCGAACCCGGCTCGGGCAACTGATCGCAGGACACATCGCAATTGCCGCATCGCTGTTGCGAAATGCTTCCGGCGATGCTTCCGAAACTACCGATTGCGCCTTATTTGATGCCCCATCCCCGGATTTTGTGTCCGGGGGTGGCAATTTTGTTACGAATCTGGTAAACAGGCACCAACAAGTGGACATGGTCGCGTCCGCTACGGAGACAAATGCCTGATGTTTTGATGGTGACGCCGCGTTCCCCCGACTCGTGCGCTTTTCGCACCTGCAACGCGAATGTCACCGCTCCCCCCTCGGTAGAATAGAAAGGTTTCAAATGGCTGCCAAGGCGCTGTCCTTTGACGTTGGTGATTATGTCGTTTACCCCAAGCATGGCGTTGGCCGCGTCATTGAGCTTCAGAAGGAGCAAATTGCGGGCATGGAGCTGGAGCTCTATGTTCTCCGCTTCGAAAAGGAGCGGATGACGCTCCGCGTGCCCACGAACAAGGCCGAAGGCGTCGGCATGCGCAAGCTGTCCTCCAACAAGACGCTGGAGGAAGCCGTCGAAACCCTGAAGGGCAAGCCCAAGGTGAAGCGCACCATGTGGTCGCGCCGCGCCCAGGAATATGAAGCGAAGATCAATTCGGGCGACCTGGTGTCGATCGCCGAAGTGACCCGCGACCTGTTCCGCGCCGACGATCAGCCGGAACAGAGCTATTCCGAACGGCAGATTTTCGAGGCCGCCTCCAGCCGCCTCGCCCGCGAACTCGCGGCGATGGAAGAGACCGACGAGCCGAGCGCACTCAAGAAGATCCTTCGGATCCTCAACGAAGCCGCGCCCAAGCACGCGAAGGCCGAAGCCTGACAATATCAGGGCCGAGCCGACCACGGCAGGCCAAAGAAAAGGGCGCCCCTTAAACGGGGCGCCCTTTTCCTTTTCTCATCCTGCCGCGTCCGGGGCGGGCAGAGAGGGAACCATCATCGATCAGCGTTATTGCTGATCCTTTACCGAGCCGGCCGCATCCTTGGCCGCGTCGCCGACATCGCTCGCCGCCTGGCCGATCTGGGACGCGGCGCCTTCCACGGCGCTATCCTTGCGGGTTTGACTGCTGATCAGGAAGAAGGCGGCAATCGCCACGACCACGACCAGCAGGAGAACGGCCACCATGGTGCCGCCGCCACCACGCTTTTCAATCACCGTGGTCGTCGTCGGGCGCTCCTGATAATCCGCCATGTTCATCCTCCTCTTACCTTGCCACCCACGCCATCAATGCACGGACGGCCAAGCTGTTCCTTATCGGCAATAGCCCTCTTTCCCCGGCACAACGATCAGACAGTCCGTCTTGCCCGCCAGATATTTGAAGCCCGTGTCATTCCCGATCCCCGGCCGGATCGCCAGATCCTTGCCGTCGCGCACGAAGCGGATCGTCGTCCCCTCGGCCACGCCGGCATAATCACCCTGCCGGTCGAGATTATCCTTGTTTGCAATGGCATAATGGCCGCTCTTGCCGTCTGGCGAGGGCTGGATGTCCAGAAACAGCCCTTCCGGGCCATTCCACCGTCCCACCCAATCGTCAGTGGGCAGGCCCACCGCTTCATTCGCCCCGGCGTTCACCGCATCGGGTTCCTCGATATTCTCCACGCTGGGCGCCGCCGTGACGTCATTGCCCGAAGCACCATTGTCGACGCTCTTGGCACAGCCGCCAAGTCCCGGGATCAGCAGCACCGCCGGGAGGAGGACAGACGCAACTTTCCTGCGCTTCATCCATATTTCTCCTTGCATTTATGACGTCAAACGGCTGAACGCGGCTCTTCGATCCATCTTCTCGACGCAGGGGGCGGACGGCTTGCCAGCCGATCCGATGAGGAGCAGGATAGTCCGCGGGGAAGAGATATGGAACTGAAGCCAGAGGGGCGCCCGGAAAGGGCGCGGTTCGTTCGGGAATCCGCCGATGTGCGGCGGCAGGCATTGATCGAGGCAACGGCGCGCTGCCTGGCCGAAAAGGGCGCGGGCGGTACTTCGGTCCGGGCGATCTGCGCCTATGCGGGCGTGTCGGCGGGCCTGCTCACCCATTATTTCGACGGCGTCGATGCGCTGATCCTCGCCACCTATCGCGACGTCGGGGAAAAGGTCGCCGCCGCGATGGAAAAGGCGGTGGCGGAGGCCGGACCCAACCCACGCGACCGCATCTGGGCCTATATCCGCTCGAATTTCCAGCCGCCGGTGCTGGACCCCAATCTGCTCGCGACCTGGATTTCCTTCTGGAGCCTCAACAAGACCAATCCCGCCATCGCCGCCACCCATGCCGAAACCTATGGCGGCGGGCGCGAGCGCATGGAGGTGCTGCTGCGTGAGGCGGCGCCCCAGATACCCCGCCCTGCCGCGCGCATTGCCGCCATCGCCATCACCGCGATGATCGACGGCCTGTGGCTGGAACTTTGTCTCGATTCCTCCACCTTCACCATCGAGGAAGCGCTGGGCATGGTCGAGGAAACGATGAACTATGTGCTGCACAAGCCAAGAGATGGTTCAATCGATCAATAAAATGGCCTGTGATCGTTTTTATCGATCAACACGGCCAATAAAACCAATTTCCACAGGACTGTCATCCTCCCTAGATAGGCCGGGCAACAGCAACCCCCTCAAAAGGAACTGGAAAGCCCATGGCTCTCATCAATACGACCATCAAGCCGTTCAAAGCCACCGCCTATAAGCAGGGCAAGTTCGTCGACGTCACCGACGCCGACGTGAAGGGCAAGTGGGCCGTCTTCTTCTTCTACCCCGCCGATTTCACCTTCGTCTGCCCGACGGAGCTGGAGGATCTGGCCGACATCTACCCGACGCTCCAGAAGCTGAACGTCGAAGTGTACTCGGTCTCGACCGACACGCATTTCAGCCATAAGGCCTGGCACGACACCTCGCCGGCCATCGGCAAGATCAACTATTTCATGCTGGGCGACCAGTCGGGCACCATCACCAACAATTTCGACGTGATGCGCCCGGGCGTCGGCCTGGCTGACCGCGCGACCTTCCTGGTCGATCCCGAAGGCGTGATCCAGTTCATGGAAATCACGTCGGAAGGCGTCGGCCGCAACGCGACCGAACTGCTCCGCAAGGTCAAGGCTGCGCAATATGTCGCCGCCAACCCCGGCGAAGTTTGCCCGGCCAAGTGGGAAGAAGGCGAAGCCACGCTGGCGCCCTCGCTCGACCTCGTCGGCAAGATCTAAAGACCAAGGGTCTTGTCGATATTTCGGCCAAGCGGAGCCGAGAAGCGGGGTTTTCGAGTAACGGAGCGCGGCGTACTCTCAGTACGTGAGCACCGGAACGCAGAAAATGGCGCTTCGCAGGCCTGCATGGACGGAATAGCGGCAAGACCCTGGCACTCCGGCGGGCTGGGTCGAGGCACCCTCCCCGGCCCGGCGGGGTTTTATCCAAGACATTCATCGCTATCTTCGAGCGCCGGACCCCGGCGGACGGATAGCCGCGTGCCCCGGATCGGCGCGCCCAACCCATGGAGAACAAGATGTTGGACGCAAATCTCAAGGGCCAGCTCAAGGCTTATATGGCGAACATCACCCAGCCGATCGAGCTGGTGGCGTCGCTGGACGATGGCGCGAAGAGCCGTGAACTCAAGACGCTGCTGGACGAAATCGCTGAACTGTCGGACAAGGTGTCGGTGGTGAGCGGCTCGGATAAGCGCGTCCCCAGCTTCATGATCCGCCGCACCGGCACGGACATCGGCGTCACCTTCGCCGGCTTGCCGATGGGCCATGAATTCACCTCGCTCGTCCTCGCCCTGCTGCAAGTCGGCGGCCACCCGTCCAAGGCGGCGCAGGACCTGATCCAGCAGATCAAGGACATTGATGGCGATTTCGCCTTCGAAACCTATTTCTCGCTGTCGTGCCAGAACTGCCCCGACGTGGTGCAGGCGCTGAACCTGATGGCCGTCCTCAACCCGCGCATCAGCCACACCGCCATCGACGGCGGGCTGTTCAAGGAGGAGGTCGACGCCCGCAAGGTCATGGCCGTTCCCACCGTCTTCCTGAACGGCGAGCCCTTCGCCTCGGGCCGGATGGAACTGGAACAGATCGTCGCAAAGATCGACAGCGGCGCGGAAGCGCGCGCGGCCGAGAAGATCCAGCGCCAGGACCCGTTCGAGGTGCTGGTGGTCGGCGGCGGCCCCGCTGGCGCGGCTTCGGCCATCTATGCGGCGCGCAAGGGCATCCGCACCGGCGTCGCGGCGGAACGCTTCGGCGGGCAGGTGCTCGACACCATGGACATCGAGAATTTCATCTCGGTCAGCCGCACCGAAGGCCCCAAGCTGGCGTCTGCCCTCGAAGCCCATGTGAAGGATTATGATGTGGAGATCATGAACCTTCAGAAAGCGGCGAAGCTGATCCCGGCGAAGGTCGAGGGCGGCTATCATGAAGTCGTCCTCGAAAATGGCGCCTCGCTGAAGGGCCGCACCGTCATCCTCTCCACCGGCGCGCGCTGGCGGCAGATGGGCGTGCCGGGCGAGGACGACTATCGCAACAAGGGCGTCGCCTACTGCCCGCATTGCGACGGTCCGCTGTTCAAGGGCAAGCGCGTGGCAGTGATCGGCGGCGGCAATAGCGGCGTTGAAGCGGCCATCGACCTTGCCGGTCTTGTCGCCCATGTGACGCTGATCGAGTTCGACAGCCAGTTGCGGGCCGACGCGGTGTTGCAGCGCAAGCTTGCCAGCCTGCCCAATGTCCGCATCATCACCTCGGCCCTCACGACGCAGGTGAACGGCAATGGCGAAAAGGTGACGGGCCTCCGCTACAAGGACCGCAACAGCAGCGCGGAGCATGAAGTCGAGTTGGAGGGCATTTTCGTCCAGATCGGCCTTGTCCCCAACACCGAATGGCTGAAGGACAGCATCGCCCTTTCCCCGCGCGGCGAGATTGAGATCGATGCGCGCGGGGAAACGAGCGTCCCGGGTATCTTCGCGGCAGGCGACTGCACGACGGTCCCCTACAAGCAGATCGTCATCGCGATGGGCGCGGGATCGACGGCGGCGCTGTCCGCCTTCGACTATCTGATCCGCCTGCCCGCCAGCGAGGAAACGGCCGAAGCGGCCTGATCGTCCGGCACGCGCAAGACCATGACCGAAAAGCAGCCGATTCCTTGGGGGATCGGTTGCTTTTTGCACAGGATGATGTCTGTGCTCAGGATGGCGCGCTGCCACCCGGGACCCTCACCCGCCCGATCGACACCGCGATCCGCGCCGAACTCCGTCTGATGTGCAACGACTGGATACAGTCGGCGCGCTTCTGCTGAGACCCTACCGCCGCATCAGTCGCGGCCGGAAAATGCCCGGATCGACCGCCAACGTCGGGGCGACGGGCGGCCTATCGTCCCGCTGCGCCAGCAATGTCGCGGGCTGCGGCGGCGTGAAAGTGACGATGGCGCTGCCCGGATCGCCCACCACCAGCGCATCCACCATCAGCGCCGGACTCAGCCGATCCGATGTCACGCTGACCAGCGTACCGATCTGCGTCAGCCCGAACAGCGTGCGCGCGAAGGCATAGGGCAGGCGGATGCAGCCATGGCTTGCCGGATGGCCGGGATTATGCCCGGCATGCAGCGCAATCCCGTCCCAGGTCAGCCGCTGCATGAAGGGCATGGGTGCATTGGAATAGATGTTGGACCGATGCCATTCGCGCTTTTGCAGGATCGGAAATTCGCCGGTCGGGGTGCGATGACCCTGCATTCCCGTCGATATGCTGGCCAGGCCGACCAGCCGGTCGCCATCATAGACATGCACCCTCTGCCGCTCGATGCTGATGACCATGTAGAGCGGCCCGGTAAACGGCCCCTCCGCCAGCCAGCGATAGCCGCCCGGCACCAAATCCTGGGCCACAGCGGGCTGAACCGGCGCAAGCAGGGCGAAGGCGGCAAAAGCGAGAAAGGTTCGAACGCGGCGCATAAAGGCTTTTTTAACCACAAGTCGCCGCAGCGCCAGCCCCGCCGACCGTCCCGGTCATCCCGCCATGAGACAGGCCGGCTTTTCCGGCTCTACAACCCGCCCTTCAGAATCGCACCGGAGTTACAACAGGCTGAGTTGCGCGACCGGCGCGAAGCTGCGGCGATGCAGCGGCGTCGGCCCATGTTCGCGCAAGGCGGCGAGATGCCGGGCGCTGCCATAGCCCTTATTCGTTTCCCAGCCATAATGGGGATGGACCGCCGCCGCCTCGATCATCATCCGGTCGCGCGCTTCCTTCGCCAATATGGAGGCCGCCGCGATCGACAGGCATTTGGCATCGCCTTCGACAATCGCCGTCGACGCCCAGCGCCATTGCGGGCAGCGATTGCCGTCCACGAGGATATGGGCGCAATCCTGCGCCAAGGCCTCGACCGCCCGCGTCATCGCCAACATCGTCGCCCAGAGGATGTTGAGGCTGTCAATCTCCTCGACCGAGGCGACGCCCAGCCCCCAACAGAGCGCCCGCGCCTTGATCTGCCCCTCCAGCACCGCGCGCTTGGCCGCGCTCAACTGCTTGCTGTCGTTGAGGCCCTCGGGGCAATCCTCCTGCCGCAGGATGACGGCGGCCGCGACCACTGGCCCGGCCAGCGGCCCGCGCCCGGCTTCGTCCACCCCGGCGACAAGCCCCGGATGATGGCGCAGTTCATGGGTGAAATCAGGCATGGTCGTGCAACCCGAACGGCGCGCCCATGGGTCCATGCCCCTGCCCCAGCCCCGGCGCCAGTTCCAGCGCCGCGCGCACATATTTGCGCGCCCGCTCTATGGCGTCGATCAGGTCCAGCCCCTGTCCCACCCCGGTTGCAATCGCACTGGCCAGCGTGCAGCCGGTGCCGTGCGTATGCGGCGTGTCGATCCGCGCATTGCTCCACGCCTTGCGCACGCCCTGCGGCCCGATCAGCCGGTCGGTCAGCATCGGCCCCTCGCCATGGCCGCCCTTGGCCAGGACATGGGTGGCGAAACGGATCGCGATCGCCTCCCCGCCCAGCGCTGCCAGTTCAGGAATGTTCGGCGTCACCAGCGTCGCCAGCGCCATCAGCCTTTCGAACGCCGCGATGGTCGCCCCGTCCGCCAGCGCCGCCCCGCTGGTCGCCACCATGACGGGATCGAAGACGATCGGCACGCCCTCCAGCATCGCCAGCCGGTCCGCCACCGCCGCCGCTGTCTCCGCCGATCCGATCATGCCGATCTTCACCGCGTCGACGCCGATGTCGCCGATGACGCTTTCCATCTGCTGGAGCACCATCGCGGTCGGCACGGGATGGACGCCCTGCACGCCCAGCGTGTTCTGGGCGGTGATCGCGGTGACGGCGGTCATGGCATGGCCGCCCAGCAGCGTCACCGTGCGGATATCGGCCTGAATCCCGGCTCCGCCGCCGCTGTCGGACCCGGCAATGATGAGGATGCGCGCGACGCTCATGCCTTATATTTGCGCTCGGTCGAGGCGGGGTGGCGCTTCAACGCATCGCCGGTCCGCGTCGGCCGGTCCATCAATTCCCCGCCGCAATTGGGGCAACGATCATCCAGTGACTCGGCGCAAGGCGCGCAATATGTGCATTCGAACGAACAGATGAACGCCCCCGGCTCATCGGCGGGCAGGTCTGTGCCGCACCGCTCGCAATCGGGCCGCATCTCCAGCATCAGGCCGCCGCCTTCGCCACGGCGTCGCAGATACGCTCGACCACGTCCTTGACCTGATCCTCCCGGTCGCCTTCGGCCATGACGCGGATCACAGGTTCCGTGCCCGAAGGCCGGATCACCAGCCGCCCGCTGCCGTTCAGTTCGGCCTCGGCCTGCGCGATGACGCGCTTTACATCCTCATGCTCCAGCGGCTTGCCACCGGAAAAGCGGACATTTTTCAGAAGCTGCGGCACCGGATCGAACTGGTGCAGCACCTCGCTTGCGGGCTTGCCCGACCGGACCAGCGCGGCCAGCACCTGCAACGCCGCCACCGTGCCGTCGCCGGTCGTCGCATAGTCAGACAGGATCATATGTCCCGACTGCTCGCCACCGACGTTGAAACCGCCCTCGCGCATCCGTTCCAGCACATAGCGGTCGCCGACCTTGGTCCGCTCCAGCGCCATGCCCTGCCCGGACAGATGACGCTCCAGCCCCAGGTTCGACATCACCGTCGCCACCAGCCCGCCGCCGCGCAGCGTCCCGGCCTTGGCGAAATTCCCGGCGATCAGCGCCATGATCTGATCGCCGTCAACGATCGTGCCATGTTCGTCCACGACGATCAGCCGGTCGGCATCGCCATCCAGCGCGATGCCGATGTCCGCGCCGGACGACACCACCGTCTCCTGCAAAAGCTGCGGCGAGGTCGAGCCGCAATGGTCGTTGATATTGGTGCCATCGGGCGTGACGCCAATCGCGACGACCTCCGCTCCCAATTCCCACAAGGCGGACGGCGCCACCTGATAGGCGGCGCCATTGGCGCAATCGACCACGATCTTCAAGCCATCCAGCCGCAGATCGGCGGGGAAGCTGGACTTGACGGCGTGGATATAGCGTCCGCGGGCGTCCTCGACCCGGCGGGCGCGGCCAATGTCCTGCGACGCGGCAAGCGCGATGTCCTGCTCCAGCATCGCCTCGATCTTCAGCTCATCCTCGTCGGACAGCTTGTAGCCATCCGGCCCGAACAGCTTGATCCCATTGTCATAATAGGGATTGTGGCTGGCCGAGATCATGACGCCCAGATCGGCGCGCATCGAATGGGCCAGCAGCGCCACCGCGGGAGTCGGAATCGGCCCGAACTGCACCACGTCCATGCCGACGGCGGTGAAGCCGGCGACCAGCGCATTTTCCACCATATAGCCCGACAGGCGCGTGTCCTTGCCGATCACTACGCGATGGCGGTGGGCGCCGCGCTGAAAATGCTTGCCCGCCGCCATGCCGACCTTCATCGCCAGCTCGGCGGTCATCGGCCATTGGTTGGTGCGTCCGCGAATGCCGTCGGTGCCGAAATATTTTCTGCTCATCATTCACCCCCGCCTTTGCGGTAAAAGCCTGACGCCCCCATAGCAATCTTTGTCCAGCTTTCCACCGGGCAGCCGCCTGATAAATGCACGGATTCGGCGCGGCTTGAGGCAGCCTATCGCGCCATCGCCGCCTCGATTTCCTCCACCGTCCGGGGAATGCCTTCGCTCAGCCGCTCCGACCCGTTCTGCTTGATGAGGTAGAGATCCTCGATGCGGATGCCGACATTGGCGGACTGGACATAAAGGCCGGGTTCGACCGTAATGACCGCGCCCGCCGGCAGCGGCTTCGACATATCTCCCACATCATGAACGTCGAGTCCGACCAGATGGCCCAGTCCATGGGTGAAGTCATCGACCCGACCGGCGTTGCGGAAGACGTCCTTCGCCGCCTCGACCAGATCTTCATAATAGACCCCGGCCTTGAGTTTCGCGACGGCAGCGGCCTGCGCGGCGAGCACCAGTTCATAGGCGGCGCGCTGTTCGGCGGTGAACCTGCCGCTCGCCGGGAAGGTCCGCGTGACATCGCAGGCATAACCGCCGACCGATGCCGCCGCGTCGATCAGGATCAGATCGTTCGCCCCGATCACCCCGCTCCCGCCGGTATAGTGCAGCGAAGCCGCGTTGCGCCCAGTGGCGACGATGCTGTCATAGGCCAGCCCTTCCCCGCCCCCGGCGCGGAAGGCGTCCTCAAGGATCGCCTTCACCTGCTTTTCGGTCATGCCGGGCCGCGCCTGCTTCATCGCGGCGATATGGCCGCGCGCGGTTGCCGCTTCGGCCTTGCGCATCAGGTCGAGCTCACGCGGTTCCTTGACGATGCGGAGCGCGGGCAGAAGGCCGCTCTCATCCTTGAGCGAGACGCCCGGCACCCGCTGCATGACCTTGCCATACAGTTCCAGCGCCGGAGGCACGGGCGCGGAGGCGCTGACGACAGGACCGAGGAAATGCAGCGTCTTGGATCGCTCGGCCAGGGTCGTCACAAGGCTGCCCAAACTGCCGGTGCGGGACACGCGGGCAAAACCCGTGCGCCGCTCCAGGGCGGTGCCGAGGGGTAAACGTTCAACCTCCCAGCGCTCCGCCTCCGGGTCGCGGGAGGGGAGCAGCAGCCATTCCCGGATGGTACGCTCCGCCGGGGCCATCACCAGGATCGCGCCGGGTTCATCGACGATGCCGGTCAGCCAAGCGAAATCTCCATCCTGCACGAAGGGCGGCGCGACGGCCGCGTTGCTCTCCACCGGCCCGGCGCCATAGACGACCGCGACACCATCCTTCAGCATCTCCATAACGCGGCGGCGGCGCTCTTGAAACACGTCCGGGGGGAAGGGCGACGTGCCGGCCGGGGTGGCAAAGCCCTGCGGCGGCATTGTCTGCGCGCCGAGTCGCGTGGAAAGAAGCAACGATGCCGTAGCGCCTGCCAGCATGGTCCGCCGATCATACATGAAAAATCCTCCCTTGCTGCGCCGAACAGGAGCATGAAAGGGCGACAGCAGCAAGAGGCGTATGAGGGCAGTGATACAGCAAAGGCCCCGCCAATTGGCGAGGCCTTCCGTGACAAATGCAGCGCTGGATCAGATCTTGTCGCCCAAGGCGCCCTTCACCGATCCCTTGACGTCCTGAATGGTGCCCTTGGCCTTTTGCGCCTGGCCTTCCGCCACCAGATCGGGGTCACGCCGGTTCTTGCCGACGGCTTCCTTCACAGCGCCCGCCGCCTTGTTTCCTGCGGCCTTTGCCTTGTCGGTCAGTTCACCCATGGAGCTTCTCCTTTCGCTTGCTGTTGCGGGTTTAACCAGCGGGCGGAAGGAAAAGTTGCTTTTGGTGCGCAGACGAAACGGTGATGAGAGACGGGAAGGCGGATGTCATGACCGCTTCCTTTCCTGCAGGACAAAAGAAAAGGGGCCGGAAAACCGGCCCCTTCCCATATTCGTTCCGATCGAACCGATCAGCGCTTCGAGAACTGGAAGCTGCGGCGGGCCTTGGCCTTGCCGTACTTCTTACGCTCGACGGTGCGGCTGTCGCGGGTCAGGAAGCCTTCGGCCTTGACCGCGCTGCGCAGCGCCGGTTCGTACTTCGACAGAGCCTGGGCGATGCCATGCTTCACCGCACCGGCCTGACCCGACAGACCGCCGCCCTTGACGGTGGCGATCACGTCATACTGACCTTCGCGCTCAGTGACGCCGAAGGGCTGGTTGATGACCAGACGCAGGGTCGGGCGGGCGAAGTAGATTTCCTGATCGCGGCCGTTGACCGTGATCTTGCCGGTGCCGGGCTTCACCCAGACGCGAGCGACGGCGTCCTTACGACGGCCGGTCGCATAAGCGCGGCCGAGGCTGTCGATTTCCTGATCGCGCAGCGGAGCAGAGGGCTGAACCGGAGCGATGGGCGCATCGGCGGCGACAGTCTCGGCAGCGGCGGGCGCGGCAGCCGGAGCGTTGGCGGTCAGCGACGCGAGGTCGGACAGGGACTGGCGGTTATCGGACATTATGCACCCACCTTGTTCTTGCGGTTGCGCGACGCGAAATCGAGCACTTCGGGGTTCTGCGCTTCGTGGGGATGCTCGGCGCCGGCGAAGATGCGCAGGTTGCGCATCTGCTGGCGGCCCAGCGGGCCACGGGGGATCATGCGCTCAACGGCCTTTTCCAGGACGCGCTCGGGGAAACGGCCTTCCAGAACCTTCTGGGGGGTGGTTTCCTTGATGCCGCCGGCATAGCCGGTGTGCTTGTAATACACCTTGTCGGTCAGCTTGCGGCCGGTGAACTTCACCTTTTCCGCGTTGATGATGATGACATTGTCACCGCAATCGACGTGGGGGGTGAAGCTCGGCTTGTGCTTGCCGCGCAGGATGTTCGCGACGGTCGAGGCGAGGCGGCCGACGACGAGGCCTTCCGCGTCGATCAGGATCCACTTCTTTTCGACCGTGGCCGGGGTCGCCGGCTTCGTGGTCTTCATCAGCGCCTTCATGGTGCCAATCTCCAGTTGAAAAACATACACCGATTGCCGTCACCGGCTTTCGGAAGATGCGCGCTAATGACGGGTGACGTGCCCCAAGTCAAGAGATTCGGCGGCTTTGCTGACGGGTAAAATAATACCTGTCACTTGGCGAGCTGATCGCCCACCCACTTCGCGAAGGCATTATCGGCGGCCTCCACCGGCAGAGCGAGGATCGCGGGAACCTCATAATCATGCAGCTGCGCGATCCGCTCCATCAGCGCGTCGCGGCGCGACGGCGTGGTCTTGAAGAGCACGGGCACTTCCGCCGTCTCCTCCAGCACGCCGTTCCATTCGTAAAGGGATGTCGCCTCCCCCAGCAGATTGGCGCAGCCGATCAGCCGTTCCTCGATCAACTGGCGCGCCATCCCCAGCGCGGCCTCGCGAGAGCCGAACAGCGTGTAGACCAGCGCGACGGCACTCATCCCCGCCGCTCGCCCAGGCTGTGCGCGGCCCATGTCGCGGATGCGACCACCAGCGCGCCGACCGCCTGGTGCAGCACGGCAAGCGGCAGCGCGATGCCGCTGACCACCGTGGCGATGCCCAGCGCGATCTGCGTGCCGACGGCGGCATTGAGCGCGATGGACGGGCCGCGTTCCCCGGCCTGCCGGGCCATGCGCGCGAGCAGGATCAGCATGGCGGCGGCCACCCAGGCCCACCAGCGATGGATGAAATGCACCAGATAGGGGTCGCTCGACACCGTTGCCCAGAGCGAGCCGAGCCACTGAATCCCCTGCGGCACGAAATGGTCGTTCATCAACGGCCAGGTGCTGGAGACATAGCCTGCATCCAGCCCCGCGGTGAAGGCCCCGAACATAAGCTGCACCAGCAATGCGGCAAGAGCCGCAATGGCAAAGGGGTGCAGCATCGCCGGCTTGGCGAAGGGCGTCCTCGACCGGGTCAGCAGGTCGAGCGCGGTCCAGATGAGACCGCCCATGATGAACAGCGCCGTCAGCAGATGCACGGCCAGCCGGTAATGGCTGACATCGGTGCGCACCGACAGGCCCGACTTCACCATCCACCAGCCGATCCCGCCCTGCAATCCGCCCAGCGCCAGCAGCGCCACCAGACGCAGGCCATAGCCCTGCGGGATCGCCCGTTTCCACGCGAACCACAGCAGCGGCAGCGCGAAGGCCACGCCGATCAGCCGCCCGAGCAGCCGGTGCACCCATTCCCAGAAGAAGATGAACTGGAAATCGCCGAGCGTCATGCCCTGCCGCAACTGCTGATATTCGGGAATCTGCTGATAATCGTGGAACGCGTCCATCCACTGGTCATGGGTGAGCGGCGGAATGGCGCCGGTGATCGGTTTCCATTGGGTGATCGATAGGCCGGATTCGGTCAGGCGTGTGATGCCGCCGACGACCACCATGCAGAAGACCAGCGCGGCGACGGCCAGCAGCCAGCGCGCGATAGAGGCGGGACGTGGAACGGCGATGGCCGGACGGCCAAGGGTCAGCGCAGTCATAGGGCCGATCCATGCCCCCTTGTCCGCCCGGTTGCAAGGGCGAGGCCCAACATGGACAAAAGGTCATGGTGGCGAGCACGCCAAAGGATACAAATGGTTGGACAGGCGTATCTTGCTTCATGATGACATTAACCGAGGATAAGGGATGAGCCGTGTCGCGCCCACCGTCGACATGATCGCCGGGCACGGGCCGCTGGGCGTCCTGACCGCGCGCATCGGCGCCGCGTCGCCGCTGGGTCCGGTGGCGGGCTGGTCCCCCGCCCTCGTGTCGACCGTCCGGCTCATGCTGTCGTCCCAGGCGGAGATCGTCCTGTTCTGGGGGCCGGATTTGTGCGCGCTCTATAACGAAGCCTATGCGCCGACCATCGGCGACAAGCATCCCGATGCCCTGGGCCGCCCGGCGCGGGAAGGATGGGCGGAACTGTGGGACGATCTGGAACCGCTGCTCCGATCGGTGGTGGAGCGGGGGGAAACGATCCATGCCAGGGACCGCCCCTTCTATATCGAGCGGAACAGCGGGCCGGAGGGGAGCAGACGGGGCGAGCATGTCTGGTTCGACATCAGCTATTCCCCGGTGTTCGAGGCGGACGGATCGATCGGCGGCGCGCTGTGTATCGTCAGCGAGACGACCCGGCGCGTCCTGGCCGAGCAGGAGATGCGGGCGGACCGGGCGCGGCTGTGGACGCTGGCGCGCGATCCGTTCCTGGTTGCGGACCGCGATGGCGTATGGCTGGCCGCCAGCCCCGCCTGGACCGACATATTGGGCTGGAGCGAGCAGGAACTGATCGGCCGCACCTCCGAATGGATGGAACATCCCGACGATCCGGCTCCGACGCGGGACGCAATCGCGACGATGGACGAAGCGGTTCCGACGCTGCGGTTCGAGAACCGCTTTCGGGCGAAGGACGGCAGCTATCGGACTTTCAGCTGGACGGCGGTACCGGAAAACGACCTTCTTTACTGCGTCGCCCGCGACGTGACCGAGCAACGCGCCCATGCCCGCGCCCTGGCGGAGGCGGAGGCAGCGTTGCGGCAGTCGCAGAAGATGGAGACATTGGGCCAGTTGACCGGCGGCGTGGCGCATGACTTCAACAATCTGTTGCAGATCGTCAGCGGCAATCTGGAACTGGTGCGGCGCGGCCTGGGCGAGGATCAGGCGCGGCTGCGCCGGGCGACGGACAACGCCATGGCGGGGGCCGAGCGCGCGGCGCTGCTGACCCAGCGGCTGCTCGCTTTTTCCCGTCGCCAGCCGCTCGCGCCCGAGCGGGTCGATCCCAACCGGCTGGTCAGCGGCATGTCCGACCTGCTGAGCCGGACCCTGGGCGAGGCCATTGAGGTCGAGACAATCCAGAGCGCCCGCATCTGGCCGGTCGAGATCGACGTCAACCAGATGGAAAATGCGCTGCTGAACCTGGCCGTCAACGCGCGCGACGCCATGCCGCAGGGCGGCAAGCTGACCATAGAAATCGCCAACACCCATATCGACGCCGCCTATGCCGCGCAGGATGCGGAGGTGACGCCCGGCCAATATGTGCTGATCTGCATGTCCGATACCGGGGAAGGCATGGACGAGAATGTGCTGAGCCATGCCATCGAGCCCTTCTTCACCACCAAGGAGGTGGGGCGCGGCACGGGCCTGGGCCTGTCGATGGTCTATGGCTTCATCAAGCAGTCGGGCGGCCATATCCGCGTCTATTCGGAGACCGGGCACGGGACCACGGTGAAAATCTATCTGCCGCGCTTCTACGGCCCCTTGCCGGACAACGACACCGGCGGGGCCACTCGCTGCCCGCCCGAATGCCGGGGCACGGAACGGGTCCTTGTGTGCGAGGACGATGAAAAGGTGCGCGCCTACACCGTCGATGTCCTGCTGGAGCTTGGCTATGACGTGATCGAGGCAGGCGATGGCGCCGCCGCGCTGGAGGCGCTGGACCGCGCCTCGCCGCCCGTCGACCTGCTGTTCACCGACGTCATCCTGCCCGGCGGCATGACCGGCGCCGACATTGCGCGCGAGGCGCAGGACCGGCATCCAGAGCTGACGGTGCTGTTCGCGACGGGCTATGCGCGCAACGCGATCATCCACCATGGGCGGCTCGAGCCGGGGGTTGAACTGTTGACCAAGCCGTTCACCTATGCCGACCTCGCCGCCAAGGTGCGCGAAATGCTGGATCGCGCCCATAAGCGGCAGGCTGGATGATGTTGGCGCCCGGCAGAAGCCGATGACGCCGCCCACCGGTGGCGGGCGCCTTTCCTTGCGAACGGCATTCCCCTAGGACGCGGTTCGAAGACTGAACGAGGAGCCGGGATTTGGGGAGCGCGCGCAGGGAAGGGACCGAACGCAAACCGGCGGCGCAGGAAGGCGCGCTCCGCATTCATCAGGCCATTGCCCGGCAACTGGGCACCGCGATCCTCACGGGCATCCACAAGCCGGGCGACCTGTTCGAAGGCGAGATCGAGGCGTCGGAACGGCTCCGCGTCTCCCGCACCGCCTATCGCGAGGCGGTGCGCATCCTCATCGCCAAGGGCATGCTGGACAGCCGGCCCAAGGCGGGAACCCGCGTGCTGCCGCGCAGCCGCTGGAATGTGCTGGACGCGGAAATGCTGGGCTGGATGTTCGCGGGCGAGCCGGATCGCGACTTCATCCGCGACCTGTTCGAACTGCGCAGCGTGATCGAACCGGCGGCGGCGGAGTTTGCCGCGCGGCGGCGCACGGACGAACAACTGGCCGTCATGACGCAGGCGCTGGCCGATATGGAAAGCCACGGCCTGTCCACCCCGGACGGCCGGGCGGCAGACCAGCGTTTCCACCATGCCCTATTGGCTGCGACGCAGAATGACGCGCTGGCCGCACTGGCCAGTTCCGTCGGCGCGGCGGTGGGCTGGACCACCATGTTCAAGCATCGCCGCAAATTGCTGCCGCGCGATCCGCTCCCCGATCACCAGGCGGTCTGTCACGCCATCGCCGCCCGCGACACTGCCGCCGCGCGCGCCAGCATGGTGGAACTGCTGCGGCTGGCGCAGGCCGACATGGAGATCGCCCTGTCGGAACCCGCCTGCGGTTAAATCCGTCGTCGGCATCGTCATCGTTCGGGCCGCTCCGCCCCCAGATAGCCATGCAGGAAGATCGACACGGCCAGGTTGGCATGGTCCGCGCGCTCCGCTTCGGTCGGGACCGTGTCGAGCAGAAGATATCGGTTGCCGCCGGTCGCCAATATCATGAACTGATCGGCCGCCCATTCCGGCTCGTCCAGCGTCAGCAAGCCGTCCGCCGCACAGCAGCGCAGATAATCCACCAGGGGTCCGACCAGCCTGTTCCGCGTCATGTCATAGATCGCATGCGCGACATCTGGCATCGCCTTCGCCTCGGCGCTGACGGTGCGAAAGAGGCGGACGCCCGCCTCTCCCTGCATCGCGGCGGAGATCGCGACCGCCGCCGATTGCAGAGTGTCGGCCACCGGCCGGGCGGTGGACAGGCGGAGCGGCACCTCCGCCACGATCTCTCCGGCGGCCTGTACCATCACCGCCTGGAACAGCCCCTTCTTGCTGCCGAAATGCCGGTACAGCGTGCCCCGCCCGACCCGGGCTGCGACGCCGATTTCATCCAGGCTCGCCCCTCTATAGCCCCGTTCATGGAAATGGGCGCGCGCCACGGCCATGAGATGCGCGACATGGCTTGCCATCGGAGGGACCGGAGGCGCCGGATCGAGCGTGAATTCCCGGAAAGGACCGCGCCCCCCCGCCACGCCGCGAACGTCCGCGGCACAGCCATGGAGGAACAGGCCCGCCACCCGCCGAGCCGCCCGCTCGCGTTCCGCCTCATCCCATGCGGCAGCGCCCATCAAATGCCGCAGCCCCGCCGCCGCGAGGGCACCGAATTGCGCGACGGTATCGAGCGGGACCGGATCCGCCATTCCCCGCTCCCGCGCCAGACGCTCCAGAAACGCCTGAAGGGGAAGCAGACTGTCGACGGCATCGGATGAGACGGCACGGGCCAGTTCGGGAAAGCTGGCGGCGGTCCCGACCGCCAGCCAGTTGGGCGAAGGATGCTGCGCATCGGCGGCCCGATCGTAGATGGCGCGCGCGCATCGGGCCATGACGATCTCGGTCGCGGCGTCCTCCCGGAAGATGTCGGCAAAATCATGCGCGAATTCGTCCGCCACGCCTTTCATGGCTGCCCGGAAAAGCGCCTGCTTGTCATCGAAATGCCGGTAGATGGTTTCCTTGCTGACGCCCGAAGCGCGTGCGAGGGCGTCGATGCTGACATGCTGATAACCATGCTGCATGAAGGCATGGCGCGCCGCAAAAAGAAGATGATCGAGCCGTTGCGAACCCTTGAGAGCGGCGTTCGACCCGATGGGATTGGATCGCCGCTCCACCCCTTTTGCTGGCCGCGATTTTTCGGTCAGCGATCGTTCCCGATCGCCTGGAAATCGCTCTTGTCGTTCGTCGGCATCGATCTTCATGCAGACCGACATGGCAGAGGGCCACCCGCTTTCAAGGACATGTTTCCCATTTGGAGCGTTCTTTCCGGCATGACAAGCCTGCTTGCAAAAAGGCGAACGGTCGCATACCGTTTGGACAGAACCGCAGAAGCGGACGGTGCCTGAATTGCGGAAGAGGACGACCATGGACGACATTCCCTATCTGCTGCGGGGCGTAACCCCGGTGACCACCGAAAGCAGCGTGCTCATCAGTTCATCGAAATATCTGAACCATCCGCGCATGCGTGACTGGATGTCGACGATCACGCTCAAGCGCAACGGATCCGACCGCCCGGCTCAGGCCGAAATGTATGAAGTCGTGGGCATATTGAATGAAATACAGGATCTCGATCATATCGAAGACCTGTTTACTGAAGAGCGCAAGCATAATCCCACGCTCGACGACTGGTTCAATCAGGGTTTCCAGTCGTCATACGGCGCCGACGACTTCAGCGACTTCAATGAAGGCACTTTGGGGCACATCTTCTACCGCGACGTGATCGCGAAGAATTTCGACCTCATCATCTACGAACAGCCGCAACCCAAGACGCAATATGACTATTTCCGTTTCCGCAGCGGCCAGACCCATGATCTGGAACACATCATGACCGGCGGCGATTTCAACTATATGGGGGAACTGGTGCCGGCCTGGGCGCGGATCACGTCCCACTTCAAGCATTTCAGCCCCGAACTCGCCGGCGAACTCTCGGTCCTCTCTATGTTCGTCACCCTGCGCTACACTGTTCGGACGATGCTGCACTATCCGCAGGTCTGGCCGGTATGCCAGAACGCCGTGGAGCGCGGCATGCGCGTCGGGCGCGAATCCGGCCCCTTCTTCATGGCGCGCTATGAGGATGTCTTCGACCTGCCGCTGGAGGATGCCCGCGCGAAGCTGGGTTATGTCGGCGCCGAATATGTCGACACCACGGAGCCATCGGCCCTGTGGGCAGAGCGGACCTGACCCATGGCGGAAAGTCTTTCGACAGTAATCGCCATGCCATCCAGCCATGCTCAAGCGCCGCGCGGGCTGAACCAAAGCGCGATGAGTTAAGCTCATCGCGCTTTGGCAGAAGATAGCATTCGCGCGCGCCAGAATTGATACCGGTCCCTTTGCGACCTTCCAAATCACGCGCGGAAATGTGCACATTTATGGAAATTTCATCAGCCATCCCGCTGATGAAACATATCGCAGCCCTTGAATTTTGGCCAGGATTGGCCGACCCGGCAGATCAAGGCCCCTCACGCTTGCCGACTGTTATACCCGTCATTTTCCCTGCATATCGAGCGCAGTTATCGAACTTTTTGCCCACCATTGAGGCAGGCTTCCTACCCCTCGGCCTGCCCCGCGATCGCCCGCGCCGCCTTGAGCGCCCCGCGCATCGCGCCCTCGATATAGCCGACGCCGCCGGCATCGCCCACCACCTGCACGGCCAGGCCCTCGCGCTTCAGCTGGTCGGCGAGCGTCAGATTGTCGCGCGCGCCCTGGGCGACGATGACATGGTCGCAGTCGATGGCCCCCGCCACGCCCTTGTCGTCGGTGAAGCGCACCTGCTTCCCCTCAATGCGGATATCCGACAGGCTGGGATGGAGGTGGATGCCATGTTCGCGCAACTCCTCCAGCAGGCGCATGCGCCGCACGATCGTCAGCCCCCGGCCGAGGCGGGGCTGCTCATCGAGCACGCTCACCTCCCGCCCGCGTTCGCCCAGGAATTCGGCCAGTTCCAGGCCGACCAGCTCGCCGCCGATAATCACGATGCGCTTCCCCAGCGGCATCCACCCATGGGTCGCCTTGCGGACGAACTCCAGATTGCCGCTCAGCCCCGTGGCGCTGCCGACCTTGGTCGCCGCGCGGGTCAGCCAGCTCGTCTTGCGCTTGAGCTCATCCGAACTCTGCCCCAGCATCATCTGGCGCAGGTCATCGCCGGACAGGACGTGCGCTTGATCGGCGCCGGGGATCGGCGGCATGGCGCGGATGGCGCCGCTCGCGACGACGACGTCATCGGGCGCGATCTGGCGAATGAGGTCCAGGGTCGCCTCGGTGGCCAGCCGGACATCGACACGGGAGGCGTCGATCTGGCGCTTCAGCCAGTCCAGCAGCCGTTCGTTCGCGGCATAGGCCAGCGACGCGAACCGCAGCGTCCCGCCCAGCTGGCCGCCCTTTTCCAGCAGGATCACCTCATGCCCCATCGCGTCGAGCCGGCGCGCTGTCTCCATCCCGCCCGGCCCGCCGCCGACCACGACGACCCGCTTGCGCGCAACCGATCCGCCCGCCGCCACAGGGCGCGCATATTCCAGCCCGGTTTCGGGATTGACCGCACAGCGGGCGGAATCGTTGACGTAGATCGCGCTGATGCAGGTGTAGCAGTAGATGCAGGGCAGGACCTCCTGCGGCCGACCCTCGGTCAGTTTCCGGGCGAGGTGCGGGTCCGCCAGCGTCTTGCGGCCCATCGCCACGAAATCCGCGCTACCCTGGGCGATCGCCGTGTCGCCGACTTCCGGCTCGATCCGCCCGGACACGATCACCGGGATGGCGATCTGCGCCTTGATCCGGGCGGCGTAGGGAATGTTGATGCCCGGCTCGTGGGGGGTATGCGATGCCGAATGCAGTTTGGGCTGATCGGTGTCATGATAGGCCGTCACGCTGATGGCGTTGGCGCCCGCCGCTTCGACCTGGCGGGCATTCCAGATCGCGTCCTCGATCGTCAGCCCGCCTTCCTTGCCGACTTCGCGGGAATCGAGCTTGACCCACATCGGAAAGTCCGGCCCCACCGCCTCGCGCACCGCGGCCAGCACTTCGAGCAGAAAGCGGATCCGGTTCTCGCGCGACCCGCCATAATCGTCGGTCCGCTGGTTGGTGAGCGGCGAAATGAAGGACGACAGCAGATAGCCGTGCCCGCCATGGATTTCGACCGCGTCGAAACCGGCGCGCTTGGCACGGATGGCCGCCGCGGCGAATTGCGAGACGACCAGCCGGATGTCGTCCGGCGTCATCACTTTAAGCTCCATCGCCGCCGTGCCCTTCGCCATGACGTCCATCTCTTCGGCGAGGAAGGCGGCGGTAAAGTCGGCCTTCGACGGCTTGGGTACCGACGGCGCCCAGATCGGCCGTCCGGCCAGCATGTCGAGCACGGCGACAAGGCCGCCATGGTGCAACTGCGCCGCGATCTTCGCGCCATGGGCGTGCACTGCCTCGGTCAGGGCGGACAGCCCCGGCAGGAACCGATCGTCGGAAATGGCGATCTGGTTGAGCTGATTGCCGCCGATCGGCCAGGCGACCCCCGCCACCCCGGTGATAATCAGCCCGACGCCGCCCTTGGCCTGTTCCTCATGATAGCGGATGATGCGCTCACCGCAGACGCCGTCGGCCTGCGCCATGCTGACGCCCATCGCCGGAACCGCGATCCGGTTGCGCAGCGTCAGCGATCCGATGCGGCCTTGCGAAAGCAGATGCTGATAAGAATTGGTCACTGGTCACACCTTTCGACACCGAACGCCGTGGGCCATCGGCATAGCCGGTCGGGCGGACGACCAACCACCAGCATTGTTTGCGCCCAAGCGCTCAAACTTGCTTCAAGCGATCACGGCCGCGACGCGGACCCTGTTCCCGCCGACACGGCCATCTGCCGGAACGTCCGGGGCGTGACGCCCGTGCCGCGCCGGAACGCCGTGGAAAAGGCGCTGGGATTGGAAAAACCCAGCAGATGGGCGATCTGCTTCAACGGCTGCCGGTCATCCCGCAACAAAGTCTTGGCCCGCTCCAGCCGGATATGGTCGACAAAGGCGCCGACCGACATGCCGGTCGTTGCCTTGAACACCCGCCGTAGGTGCGATCCGCTGATATCGCAAATATCCGCAAGCTCGCCGATGACGACGGGCCGCCCCTCGACCGCTTCGACATATTGCCGGATGCGGTCCACCTGCCAGCGCGCGAGCGGGGACGATCCGCCGCCCGTTTCGTCGCGGCGGGCATGGCGCAAATGCCGACCCAGTTCGACCAGCATCACCCGGCACAACGCGTCCACCGCAATGTCGTGCGAAAAGCCGGGATTGCGCACCTCGCCCAGCAGCAGCGAGAGCGCCTGGGTGATGACCGGCCCCGAGACCGACAGGCACGCGCGCAAATGCTGCGGATTGTCATCGGTCTCCACGCCCACCAGGTCGCGGAAATAGGCTTTGTCGAAATCGCAATAGAGCGCCGGCCTGACCGGCTTGTGGTCGCTGATCTCGGCGCGCCATTCGATGTCGGCGGGGACATAGCTGATCCGCTGGATCGGCGCGAAACCGCCGGAATTGCCATAGCGAAAGAGTCCGCGCGGACGATGGGTCTCCGATGTCCAGAAGCCGATCTGATGCGTCGCCTCCCGGCCCCGCAACCGCTCCGCGAACCTGCCGCCGACCGGCTCGCACAGCCGGATGACCGCGCCTTCGATCACGGTCGTCGCCAGCCGTTCCTCGCTCCATGCGGACGGCATGCTGACGGGAGCCGCGCCTTCCTCAGACCCATGCACTGTCATCAGACGTTTCTCTCCTCCTGATGCCTGTCGAACGCCAACCTATAGGGCCGGGCGGCGGGAGGCAATCAACCCTGTCCATGCCGAACAATCGAACGCCCCGCAGGCCGGGAATAGCCGTGCTGATGGCGGCAGCGGAATCATCGCGTAAGGATACCGATCAAGCCCATCGCCAGCGAAGCACTGGACCCAAGGATATGTCTGGGAAGAATTCTCCCGCTACGGCCTGACGCTGGAGGAGAGCCCCGACTCCATGTCGGGCAAGGCGTCCTGGATTACCAATAATCGACTGAAAGAGACGACGGCTGCAGAATTCGTCGAGAAATTGTCGCAGGGCATCCAGGCCTTTTGCGACGTCGATGGGATGGGCGGACGGAGCATCTTTCCCCGCCCCTATGCCCCCTTTTTCAAGGACGAACTCGTCCGTCAGTTCGACAAGCTTTCGATTCAGGACCGCCTCGACCAGCTTACCGTGTCACAGGAGATCAAGGACCTTACCGCCTCGTTGATGGCGATGGGCGCCGCCAATACGGTCGACCAGGGAGCCTTCCTGGACTGGGTCAAATGGTGGTCCCTCAACGATTATAGCCTTCAGAATTTCGGCGACCGGCAGGCGCGCTACAAAATCCACGAAGGAACGGGCGCGCTGGCTCGCGCGATTGCCGCGGATGCGCCGGTTGACCTCAAGCTGTCGACCCCGGTCGACGCGGTCGAGCAGTCGGAAGCTGGGGCGATCGTGAGGGCTGGCGGGGCTATTTATCGCGCCAAGGAAGTCATTTGCGCGGTTCCGCTCGCGGTTCTGCATTCGATCCGATTCACGCCGGCACTGCCTCCGGCGAAGCTGGAGGCAGCGAAAACGGCGAATGTGACGCGCGGCCGCAAGGTCTATTTCAACATCCGCGAGCGGATTGACAACTGGAGCGGTGTCGCGCCTCCGCCCTACCCGGTTACCTACGCGTTCAAGGAAGATGACTTTTTGCGCGAATTGCTCGGCAGATGCTGCAAGACGCCGAGGATGTCGCGCCAACTCTTACGGTTGATTGCCGCCATCGGCGTGTCCGCGCCGACGCTCGCCATGATCGTCGCGTAGGTCGTCCTGTAAATCGTCGTGCTTTTCTCGGTCCGCGAGGATGTTGGATCACCCAGATACAGGTCAACGACCTGCTGCATCGTCATCACCCGCCCCCGAGGTGACGGGTCGAACGCAACTTCCTTCGTCTGTGCAGGCTTCGGAATTCCGTCCCCTACCCTCTTTGCCCTGAGATCGTCGAAATGGTTCTGCATCTCGAACGCGATCTTTCGAACCAGGCGAATTGCCTAGCCGTAGGAAGCCGTTCCCAGGGATCGACTGATCCGCGATCTTCCGGTCAACCCCACCACATCGCATGCGACACGGACCCGATATTGATAAACCGCACCTCCGCGCCACAACCCCGTATGCCTTCTGGGCGACACCCTTGGGCGACACTTTAAATTGCGATTTTTCTTTGATTCTGATAGGGTTAAACCGTTCTGGGATATCCCGAAAGGGGTTCTAGCGATGCGGGTCGATGCCTCGCTCCGTCTTCTCCGAACCCTATGGGGTGCTGCTGCGCGTATTGATTGACGCGCGGCAGAAGGCTGGGCTGCGTCAGACCGATCTCGCTGACAGACTGGGCAAGCCGCAGTCATTCGTTTCAAAGATTGAACGGGGCGAGAGGCGGCTAGATCTCGTGGAGTTTCTGATTGTCGTCCGCGCTATCGGTGCGGATGAGACCGCCTTGATTCATGCGATAGCTACGAGCTTGCCGGAGAATGCGGCTCTCTAGCCGTGGCCAAGAATTTCTAGGATCGGTTTGCGAGTTCGCGAGGTCATGGATGGTGCGCGGGCTCAGACATATCAGGCAAGCAATAAACTGATATTTCTGATGGTTAGTGGTGCCGCCTACGTGACTCGAACACGTGACCCCCGCATTACGAAGGCCTCTGACGCATTTCTGGAATAGTCAGGTTTTCCGCCAATTTTTGGACGAAATGGGGAAGCACTTCCGCCTCATCCCACGGCAGACCCAAGCGCAGCGGAAATCCGGTTCGGGTGGCTTCCTAGTGAAAGCATTTTGGTAGGAAGCGATCCCGAAATTCGACCTGCGCTATACCTGCAAATGCTCTTCTCAGAAGCCGATGATCAGCATGTCCAGCGCGGCGCTTATTGCATCCTGCTCCGAACTAAGGGATTGTACGACCTCGCCCAATTCACGAATTGGAACGCTGGCAGCAAACTGCGTCACCATCACCAGCCGTTCGCCCTCCACATCGAAAATAGGGTTCAATCGGATGGCAGGTTTCGGTGCTTCGTCAACCGACATTAGCGGGACGACCAAGCGGGTATTAAGATCGCTCAACAGGTCCGCTTGGCAATCAAGCACATGGCAGCCGCCCTGCTTCTGCCGACACACATCGAACTTGGCCATTAAAACCGACGATACTGACCCAAGGGCAAGCCCCGACGATCCACATAGCTGTTCGAGCTTTCCAGCGCGGACGCATTTTCCTCTTTCCAAAGGCGGCCACGTTCTTTGGCGATCTGCTCGGTCAGCCCGACCTCGCAAGCGCGGGAAATGTTGATACCCAATCGCTTAGCTTCCGCTACCAACACTATGTCGAGCGATACGTTGGTAGGCTTGCGGGCCTGCGTCGCCAAATCATACTCGTGCCTGCCCATCAGAGCCTCCTCGAATTCATGCGCACATATATGCGCATTTGCAGCAGATCCGTCAACCTTAACCGACCGCGAAACATAACCGCAGTTATCGAACAATTTGCGTTCGATCGCTGGGTGATAGACGGTCTCGGCACTGGCTAAATTTGCGTGTGTTAGCGCAGCTTTGGAAATGGCCCTGTTTCAGCGAGGCGGCTACATCACCCCGATTTTTCCTTGCCATCGCCACCGATAAGTTGTTGTTCCAAATCGGGCTGTGTGATGGGGGCGATGAAGTTCGGTGTTTGAGATTATTGAGCGGCTGCTCCAGGGCAGCAATCAGCGCACCGAAGCTGATATCCAATCAGATGTCCGCCAACTCATTCTGACGGCACCGTTCGCCCTCGATGAGGCGCAGGTTGTCAGCCTCGAAGCACAGATTGGTGACCGACGGCGGATCGACATTGAAGTCGGGTCGACCGTGATAGAGGTGAAGCGGGATATAAGGCCCGGTCGCGTCAGGCAGAATGCCCTAGAACAACTTTCAGGTTACGTGACTACCCGTCGCGATCAAACGAACCAACGCTATGTTGGCGTGCTGACCGACGGAATCCGGTGGGTTTGCTACGACCTTCAACAGGGCGAGCTGCGCCCCGTGACAGATTTCACTCTCAGCCACGTTGGCGAGGCCGATCGGCTGGTTGTATGGCTTGAAGGGGTTCTGGCCACAACCCATGAAATCCAACCCACTGTTCAAGCGATTCAGGCGAGGCTCGGCGCTGGAAGTAGCGCCTATGCTCTCGACCGCGCATCCCTTGCGGCAATTTATACCGCTTATGGCCATGAGCCAACCGTCCAAATGAAACGCCAGCTCTGGTCCCGACTCCTCACTTCTGCCCTCGGCACGCAGTTTGAAGATACTGATGAGCTGTTCATCGAACACACGCTCCTCGTGAACTCAGCCGAAATTATTGCGCACGCCGTGCTGGGCCTCAATGTCGAGGTTCTTTCACCTGCCTCGCTCCTATCTGGGCAGCGCTTTGATGAAAGCGGTATTTATGGCGTTGTGGAGCCAGATTTCTTTGATTGGATCGTTGAAGTCGAGGGAGGGGAAACCTTCATTCGCACTCTGGCTCGCCGCCTAGCCCGCTTCGATTGGAGTGAGGTTGAGCAGGACGTCCTGAAAGTGCTTTACGAAAGCATTATCGGTCCAGATACGCGCAAGCGGCTTGGCGAGTATTACACCCCGGATTGGTTGGCGGAAGCCGTCGTCGCAGAGAGCCTACCAAATCCCCTCTCAACGCGAGCACTCGACCCGGCTTGTGGCTCCGGAACTTTCCTCTTTCATGCCGTACGCGCCTATATCGCTGCCGCCGAAGCGGCTCGCCAGTCCCTTCCGGTTCTGCTGGAAGGCGTAACCAGCCACGTGCTGGGAATGGACCTGCATCCCGTGGCCGTCACGCTTGCGCGGGTCACCTACATTCTTGCCATCGGTCGCACGCGGTTACTCGATCCATCACGTCAGACGATCCAGATCCCGGTCTACTTGGGAGATTCACTCCAGTGGCAAGAGCAAAACCTCGACCTTTGGTCGGCGGGCAATCTGGTCATCCACGCCGATGACAATGGAGAATTGTTTACATCAGATCTCCGCTTTCCCTCGACGTTGCTTGAGAACGCAAGCCGCTTCGATCAGTTGGTAAACGAGATGGCCGGTCGTGCGTCAGCGCGGCAGCCGGGTGCAGCCATACCTTCGCTCAACGCCGTGTTTCAGCGGTTCGCTATTCCAGAAAATGATCGTGGGACGCTCAACGGCACCTTCGAAACGATGTGTAGGCTTCACGATGAAGGCCGCGACTGTCCGCCGTCAGCGCCCATG
>NZ_LFCT01000032.1 GCF_008692605.1 Sphingobium estronivorans | reverse complement strand
ATGTAGGTGTAGCCGCCTCCCGCCACGCCCTATTGTCGCGGGTTCAGGCCTGAGATGCCAGCCTTCGCTGGCATGACGGATGATTTTTCGTCTGATTTCCTAAAACTAATCCGATACCCGCCAGTCCCCTAACCACCCTTTTCGTCATCCCAGCGCAGGCTGGGATCTCGGGAGGTAGCGCGCGACATGGCCTGAGACCCCAGCCTGCGTTGGGGTGACGATGGGGGCCGTTGGCGTGACGGAGGGGCGGGCGTCTGCGAACCAGCCATTCTGTCTCGGAATCTTCTTATCGGTTTGAGGGCACGGCGAGATCTCACCGCTAACTTCTCAAAGTGGCATGACAAAAGGGGCCGCCGGGCAGGCGACCCCTTCTATCCTCTCCCAAAAGCGGGCAGGTTTTTTCTTACTCGGCCTTCGACTGAAGGTTCACGGCCGCATATTTGCCGCGACGGTCGACTTCGAGTTCGAAGTCGAGGCGGTCGCCTTCATTGAGCGCGCTCATGCCGGCGCGTTCGACGGCGCTGATGTGCACGAAAGCGTCGGGCTGGCCATCGTCGCGCTGGATGAAGCCGAAGCCCTTCATGGCGTTGAAGAACTTGACCGTGCCGCTGGCACGCTCACCGGTGAGCTGGCGCTGCGGGGCGCGGTCGCCGCCCGGACGATCGCCGAAGCCGCCGGCGCGCGGTTCGCGGGGCGCACGGTCGGTGACGGGAAGCGGTTCGCCCTCGATCTTGAGGTCGGTCGCCGACACCTTGCCGCCGCGATCGACCAGCGTGAAGCCGAGCTGCTGGCCTTCGGCCAGGCCGGTCAGGCCTGCCTGTTCCACAGCGCTGATGTGGACGAACACGTCTTCGCCGCCATCGTCACGGACGATGAAGCCGAAACCCTTCTGGCCGTTGAAGAACTTTACGACGCCGGTGCCTTCACCGACGACCTGGGCGGGCATGCCACGGCCACCGCCGCCAAAACCACCGCCACCGCCGCCGCCGCCGAAGCCGCCGCGACCGCCGCCGCCGAAGCCGCCACCGCCGAAGCCGCCGCGATCACCGCCAAAACCGCCACCACCGCCGAATCGGTCACCACCGAAGCCACCACGGTCGCCACCGAAGCCGCCGCGATCACCGCCATAGAAATTGTCGTCGCCGAAACCGTCGCGCTTGTCCTTGCCGCGCCCGCCGCGGCGACCTCTATCAAAACTCATGCCCTGTTGGTCACTTTCGCTTCGCCCAAGATTAAACCGGACAAACATGTCGGGCGAATGACATGCAGAATCCACCGCCAAGTCGCGGTTTGGGACTCACTATATCAACTTTTTTCAGGCGCGCGAATGATTTTACATATTCGCGTCAATCAGGGCGGAAAAGCGCGAGTGCGGCGGTTTCGAGGGGATTTCCGGGCGAGGGTGCGGCGTGCAGCGGATGATTGCGGCGTGGACGGATTCGCCATAGAGGGGAATCATGACCGTTTATTTCCATGAAGAAGATTTGCCCGCAGGCGTCCTTGCCCCCGGCCCGATTGCCGTCGACACCGAAACCATGGGGTTGATTACGCCCCGCGATCGCCTCTGCGTCGTGCAGATCAGCGACGGCCAGGGGCATGAACATCTGGTGCGTTTCAACCCCGGCAGCGATTATGCCGCGCCGAATCTGAAAGCCGTGCTGGCCGACCCGGAGCGGTTGAAGCTCTATCATTTCGGGCGGTTCGATATTGCCGCGCTCAAACATTATCTGGGCGTGGTCGCGGCGCCGGTCTATTGCACCAAGATCGCCTCGCGACTGGTGCGGACCTATACGGACCGCCATGGCCTGAAGGAACTGGTGCGCGAATTGCTGGGGCAGGAACTCAGCAAGCAGCAGCAGTCGAGCGACTGGGGCGGGCCGGTGCTGTCGGATGCGCAGAAGGATTATGCCGCCTCGGACGTGCGCTATTTGCACCAGCTCAAGGCCGAACTCGACAAGCGGCTGATTCGCGAGGGGCGGATGGAACTGGCGCAGGCCTGTTTCGATTTCTTGCCCCATCGCGCACAGCTGGACCTGGCGGGATGGCCGGAGATCGACATCTTCGCGCATATGTGAGGTTCAGGTGTCGATTCAGGCCGATCAGCAACGCGATGTGCGCCGCCATTGGGCGAGGCCGGGAGGGAGCCATGACCGGTTGGTCGGGCTGCTCAAGAACTGGCTGCCGGTGGCGGTGGGCGTGCTGGCGGCGTTGCTGGCGACCGCGCCCTTTACCGGGGGCGACAAGGTCAGCTTCGTGCTCGACAAGAACAAGGTCGAGGTCGCGAAGGAACGCATGCGCGTGACCGAGGCACTCTATCGCGGGGAAGACAGCAAGGGGCAGCCCTTTTCGCTGCGGGCCGGGTCCGCCGTGCAGAAAAGTTCGCGCGAACCGATCGTCGATCTGAACGACATGTCGGCGCGAATCCTGTTGACGGACGGTCAGGCGCTGCTGCGGGCGCAGCGGGGACGCTATGACATGGATACGGAGCGGGTCGCGATCGACGGGCCGGTGCAGTTCCAGTCGGAGGGCGGCTATCGCCTGACCACGCGGGATGTCGGCGTCGACCTCAAGTCGCGGCGGATGCAGAGCGCGGGGCGGGTCGATGGGCGCATTCCCATCGGCACCTTCAGCGGCGACCATCTGGAAGCGGATCTGGGTGCGCGGACGGTGACGCTCAATGGGCGAGCGAGCTTGCGTATCGAACAAAATGGCCTCAAAGGGCGGAAGTGATGAAAAAGCCCCTTATCCTGCTGTCTTTGGGCGCTCTTGGCGCGGCTGGCCTGCTTTCTACAGGGGGCGGTGTCGAGGCCTGGGCGCAGGTGCTGAAAAATCATGACAGCAATGCGCCGGTGAACTTCACCGCCGACCGGATCGAGGTGCAGGATCGCGCCGACCGGGTGATCGTGTCCGGCAATGTCGAGGTGACGCAGGCGGGCATGACGCTGAACGCCGCGCGGATGACGGTGGCCTATAAGAACCAGCCGGGCGGCGGGACCGGAACCAACGGGGTGCAGATCGACCGGATCGACGCCTCCGGCAATGTCGTCGTCACCAAGGCGGATGAGACGGCGCGGGGCAATGTCGCCATTTACGATCTCAACAGCAAGCTGATCACCATGCTGGGCAATGTGTCGCTGACGCAAGGGGCGAACCGGCTGACCGGAGGGCGACTGGTGATCGATCTGACCAGCGGACGCTCGACCGTGGACGGGCGGGCGACGGGAGGCGGCGCTTCGGGCGTGACCAGCGGCGCAGGCGGGCGCGTGTCCGGAACCTTCACGGTGCCGCAGCGGAAAAACTGACCGGCAGAGGCAAGGGGCTTGCCCCAGCTTGTGCCGGACGTCTTCCGGCACCACGCACTCTATCAGTGCTTACCGGGCTTGTTGGACGTGCCTTTGGCTGTCGGATTGATCAGCATCGCGCCGGCGGGCAGGGCGGTCCCACCCATGTCCAGCTTTTGCGCTTCGGCCTGGGCCACGTGCTTGGGATCGTCGCGTTCCTTGATCGCGGCCTTGGTCTCCGCATCGGATTGCTCGTCCGAATCGCTGTCCGCGCCGCGCGTCCAGCCCAGGATGATCGACATGCGGCGGTTGCGCGGATCGTAGGCATCGTCCTTGGCGAAGGGCTCGCGGTCGGCGACACCCTCGATCCGGGCGAAGCGGTCATTGCCGATGCCGTTGCCGGCCAGCGCCTTGCGGGTCGCTTCCGCGCGGGCGGATGACAGCATCCAGTTGTTCATCGTCTGACCCGAACTATAGGGCAGGCCATCGGTATGGCCGCGCACGATCAGCGGGTTGGGCATGGTCCTGATGGACTGCGCGACCTCATTGACCAGTTGCTGGGCCTGCGGCAGCAGGCGGTCGGTGCCCATGGCGAACATCGCGAAATCGGCTTCGTCGATCAGGTCGATGCGCAGCCCCTCCCGGGTTTCGGTGAAGCGGATGTTCTTGCGCAGATTCGCCATGCCCTGGCGCCGGGCCATGCGGGCTTCCAGTTCCTGCTTGATCGATTCGAACTTCGCCCGGTCGGCGGAGCGGGTGGCCTTGCCGCCCTGGTCCTTGGTGCCCGAAGCGTCGCGCGGGATGGTGATGGCAAGGTTGCCCTGACCGCCGGTGGTCGGATAATTTTCCTTGCCCATCAGGCTGTCGCCGCCGAACAGCCCGTTGGAGCCTGCGGAATTTTCCTTCATCTGCACCAGCGTCGGCGTGAAATAGTCGGCGAGGCCCTTGCGTTGCTTTTCCGTGGTCGCGCCCAGCAGCCACATCAGCAGGAAGAAGGCCATCATTGCCGTCACGAAGTCGGCATAGGCGACCTTCCACGCGCCGCCATGATGACCGCCATGGCCGTCGACGATGATCTTCTTGACGATGATCGGCCGGGGTTCGGGCTCGTTCGCCCCGCGCTTTTTCTCGGCCATGGCTTATTTGCCCCGCATGCCGTCGAACACTTCGGCAAAGGCCGGCTGGTTCGCATGGGTCAGGCTGGAGCGCGCGGCTTCGATCACCAGCGGCTGAGGATGGCCGTGCAGCGAGGCGACGATGATCTGCTTCACCACATGGTAGATGGAACCATCGGCCTCGATCACGGCGCGGCAGCGGTTGGCGAAGGGATTGACCATGCCATAGGCCAGCAACACGCCCAGGAAGGTGCCGACCAGCGCCGAACCGATCATGCCGCCCAGGATCGCCGGGGGCTGGTCGATCGAGCCCATGGTCTTGACCACGCCCAGAACCGCCGCGACGATGCCCAGCGCGGGGAGCGCGTCGGCCAGGCCCTGGAGGTTGTCGGCAGGCTTCAACGCTTCGTGATGGTGCGTCTTGAGCGCATTATCCATCACTTCCTCGACCGCGTGTGGATCGAGCGTGCCGGAGGAGACGACCACGAGTCGCAGCGTGTCGCTGATCAGGTGGATCAGCGTCTTGTCGCCCATCAGGCGCGGATATTCGGAGAAGATCGCGGAACTGCCCGGATCTTCGATATGCGGTTCCAGCGCCACCGGGCCTTCGACGCGCAGCGTCTTCATCAGGCGCGAGACGAGGAAAATGCAGTCGAGAAAATCCTGCTTCTTATACTTCGGCCCCTTGAACACCTTGGCCAGGCCCCCGCCCAGCGCTTTCAGGTCCGATCCCGAATTGCCGATGATCAGCGCGCCCGCGGCGGCGCCGCCGATGATGATCATTTCATGAGGCAGGGCCTCGAGCACGGGGCCGATGTCGCCGCCTGTGAAAATGAAGCCGCCGAACACCATGGCGAGCAGCACGACCAGGCCGATGATTGCGAACATGACTATCCCCGAAAAATCCGCCCGAAGGCGCCGTCTTGTTTCCAGCGTCGCATGAACGACGCTCCCGATTGGTTAATACGGCTTGGTTAGGATGTGGTTTAGGCCGCCGGTCGAAAATTCGGGCATCGAATTTTCAAAAGAAAATAATTTTGTTTCAGTGGGTTGAATGCGCGCGCCGACGATGGCCGCGCTGGACGCCCGCGAAGGCGGGCGTCCGGTTCCCAAGCCTCGGGATCGATGGCGCGGTCTTATTTGATCAGGTCGAACAGCGTCTGCTGGTTGATCCGCGCGAAGGAGGATTGCGCCGCGTTCAATTGGAGCAGCTTGGCCGAGACCGAGGAAATGACCTTGGTCAAATCCGTCGATTCGAGGTTGTTGCGCCGATCGGTCAGGTCCAGGTCGATATCGGTCAGGCGCGTGCCGATGGTGTCGAGCCGGTCGCTGCGCACGCCCTGCTTGGTCTGTTCCAGAACGACATGCTGCTGGCCTGCCTTGATCGCGTCCAGGCTGGCGGCGACATCCGTGTCGGTGCCGGTTTGCAGCGCCGTGATGCTCTGCGCCAATATGTCGTCCAGCGACATGGGCGTGCCGTTGACGTCGATCCCTTCGGACACTTCCTGCCGGGTGCCGACCACGGCGAGATTGAGGCCACGGCTGACCGGGACCAATATGCTCTGCCCATCGTCGAAGGCGGGCACGCCATTATAGTCTTTCTGGTTCAGCAGCGAATCGATGGTCGAACGGATCGTCTTCATTTCCTCGATGATCGCGGCCTTGCCGGTGTCGTTCATCGATCCGTTGCGGGCGGAGGTGAGCAGTTCCTGCGCACGGGTCAGCAGGGTGTTCATTTCGTCCAGGTTCGATTCGGCGGTGTTGGCCCGCGTCGAGCCGGTGCTGACATTGGATTGCCAGGCGGCCTGCTGCGCCTGCGCGCGGCCGATGTCCGACACCTGCACCCACGCCAGCGCATTGTCCGACGGTTTGGTCAGCGTCTTGCCGCTGGAAATCGCGGTCTGGCCGTCGACAATGTCCTGCGAGAGTTGCTGCTGCCGCCGGACTTCCGCCAGAAGGACTTTATTGGTGATGCCTACCATGGGTCAGCCCTTTTCCGTTCACATGATCTGGAGGATGGCGTCGACGGTTTCCTTCGCCACCTGAAGGATTTTCGCGCACCCCGAATAGGCCTGCTGGACCCGGAGCAGGTCAGCCGCCTCCATGTCGAGATCGACGCCGCTCACTGCCTCGCGGGCGGCGACGGCCTGATCGCTGCGATTCTGGGCCGTGGTCTGCTCCGCCTTGGTGGAGGAGAGCAGATTGGCCTGGGCGGCGACCAGAGAGGTCCAGCCCTGTTCCACGCTGCCATTGCCGCGCAGGGTGGCGGACACGGTCAGCAGATTGCCGTTCGCCGTGCCGTCCGACGATTTGGTGGCGAACTGCCTGGGATCGGTGATCAGCGCGGTCACGGTGGCGGCGTTGGTGCCGGAAAGCAGCGGCGCGCCGGCGGCGCCCGCATCGGTGACGCCCTGGGCGTGCCAGTCGTTCATCTTGGTCACGAACTGCACCGCCAGCGCGTCGAGGCTGGTGCGGCGCTGCGTCACCGTGTCGGCAGCGGAAAACAGGCCGCCCAAAGTGCCGTTGGCGGGCGCGGCCAGCGCCGTGCCGTCGCCCGTGGCGAGCGCCAGCGTGCCGTCGCTGTTGGCGGTGACGGCGAGGGTGGTGGCGGTGCTGCCCTGGACCAGCGATTGGCCGTTCAGCGTGACATTGGCCTGATCGTGCGTGCCGAAGCCGATGTCGATATTGAGGTTGGACGACAGCGTGCCCAGCGCCGCGTCCCGGCTGTCGAGCAGCTGGGCATAGGCGGAGGTACCGGGCTGCGCGCGCAGCAGGCTGTTGTTGATGTCGGCCAGCACGGACAGCGCATGGTTGATCGTCGCGACCGAGGATTGCGCCTCGGTCGCGATGCCGTTCGACACCTGTTGCAGGTCGCCCGCCGTCTGCTGGAACGCCTGGGCGACGCGGCTTATGCCGTCCAGCGTCGTCACGCGCAGGGAATTGTCATTGGGGCTGGCGGCCAGCTTGTCCATATTCTGGTACATGCCGGTCAGCAGCTGGCCGACGCCGGTTTCGGTGTCGTTGAGCGCCGTTTCCGAATCGCTCAGCCAGCGCAGCCGCGCGGTCGAACTGCCCAGCGCCATGTTGGTGGCGCGCACCGCCGCGTCGAGATAAGGATCGGTCGCGCGGTTGACGCTCTTGACCTCGGTGCCGCCGAAATTGGTGCGCGCAATGTACATGGCCATGGTCGCGGTCGACGAACCGGCTTCGACCGTCGTGACCGAGCGGCGGGTATAGCCTTCGGTGCTGGCATTGGTGATATTCTCGGAAATCGCCGCCATCGCCGAGCGATAGGCCTTGGTGCCCGAAGCGCCGATGATGAAGAGATCGCTCATTCGGCCTTGTCCGCAGCAAAGGCGTCCGTAGCGCCTGCTGCCGGGGTGGCGGCCGGGCTGACCCGGGCGCCGAACTGGTGCATCAGCATTTCCGCGATGCCGAGCGTACCCCGGTTCGCCATGCTGTCCGCGGTGCGGGCGTCGGCCATGTCGCGGAACTGGTCCGTCGCGCTGGAATCGTTGATGCCCTCGGCAAGGCTGGCCGAGCGCATCGCGCCCATCATCTGACGCAGGAAGATCGCCTCGAACTGCTGCGCCGCCTTTTCCAGCGATGCCTTGTCCGGCTTTCCGCCGGTCTGGGGCGTTGCCGCCGAAGTCGCGTTTACCTGCATCACAACACCACCAGTTCAGCCTTCAGCGCGCCTGCCTGCTTCAAAGCTTCGAGGATCGCGACCATGTCCGCGGGGGAGGCGCCGATGGCGTTCACCGCTTTGACTATATCGGCCAGGGAGGCTCCACCTTTAAAATTAATCATCGGTTTCTTTTCCTGGTCGATCGAAATCGAACTGGATTGCTCCACCGCCGTCTGGCCTTGGGAGAAGGGCGCGGGCTGAACGACGCGGGGCGATTCGTTGACGCTGACGGTGATCTTGCCGTGCGCGATGGCGGCGGGGTGGATCCTGACCGCGCCGTTGATGACGACCGTGCCGGTGCGGGCGTTGACGATCACCTTGGCAGGGGCGTCGGCGGGCGAAACCTCGATATTCTCGATCATGCCCATCATCATGATGCGGTCGGTGGCGCCGGGCGCGGCGTCGATGGTGATCGACACGGCGTCCACGGCCCTGGCGCGATGGTCGCCATAGGTGCGGTTGATGCCGTCCGCCACGCGCAGGGCCGTGGTGAGGTCGGCTTCGGAGAGGTTGAAGGTGAGGGTGGGCGCGGTGTCGAAGCCGGTCGCGACCGCGCGCTCGACCGTCGCGCCGCCCGGAATGCGGCCCGCCGAGGGGATGTTCACCGAGACCTGGCTGCCGTCCGCGCCGGAGACGCCGAGGCCGCCAACGGCAAGATTGCCCTGCGCCATGCCATAGATTTCGTTATCCGCGCCGCGCAGGGGCGTCATGATGAGGGTGCCGCCGCGCAGCGACTTGGCCTTGCCCAGCGCCGAGACGGTGACGTCCAGCCGCTGGCCGGGCTTGGCGAAGGCGGGCAGGTCCGCCGTCACCAGCACCGCCGCCGCGTTCTTGAGCGCCGGGTTGATCCCCTGCGGCAGGGTCAGGCCGAAGCGCGAGACCACGCCCTTCATGCCCTGCGTCGCATAGTCCAGACTGTCGTCGCCCGTGCCCGCGAGGCCGACGACGATGCCATAGCCGGTCAGTTGGTTGGGACGCACGCCCTGAAAGGTGCCGAGGTCCTTGATTCGCTCGGCATGGGCCGGAACAGCGAAAAGGGCCATCAGCGGCAACAGGACGCGAAACAGGCGGGTCATGGCGGGCATGTCCATCAGAAGGGGCTGATCATGGAGAAGAAGCGCTGCAACCAGCCCTGACGGCTGGCCCGGGCGATTTCCCCCTTGCCAGTGTAGATGATCTTGGCGTCGGCCACGCGGGTCGAGGCGATGCGGTTGTCCGGGCCGATATCGGCCTGACGGACAAGACCGCTGATCTGGATGAACTCGTCGCCGCGGTTGAGCGTCAGCGCCTTTTCGCCCTTCACCAGCATCGTGCCGTTGGGATAGGTCGCCGCGATGGTCACGGTGATCTCGCCATTCAGCGCGTTCGACTGGGTTGCGGCGCCCTTGCCGGTGAAGCTGTTGCTGCCGCTGGCGCCGACGTCGCTGGCAGAGAAGAGCTTGGACAGCGGGCCGGTGCTGGGCGGGTTCAGCGCGATGCTGCCGTCGCGGCTGGTGTCGGCGCTGTTGCTCTTGGTCGCCTGCGTCTTTTCGACGAGCACGATGGTGATGATGTCGCCCACGCTGGTGGCCCGCGCGCCGCTGGTCAGCGGGGTGTAGCCCATCGACGCCTGAAAGATCGAGCCGTTGGCCGGCGGAGCGGCAGGGGCGGCAATGACCGTGGGGGCAAAAAATTGCCGCTCGGCATCGCGCTTCTTGCCGGCCAGTGCCGGGGAGGCGGCAAGAGCGACCAGCGACACGGCGAAAAGGGAGGCGGAAGCGAAGCGCATCGTCATCCTCACAGCTGCTGATTGGCGTATTGCAGCATTTCGTCGGTCGCCTTGATCATCTTCGAATTGACCTCATAGGCGCGCTGGGTCTCGATCATGTCGACCAGTTCCTCGACGACATTGACGTTCGAGGTTTCCAGATAGCCGGAGCGGATCGCGCCGCGCCCGTCGAGACCCGCGACGCCCGTCTGCGGCGTGCCGCTGGCGGCCGTTTCCTTGAGCAGATTGCCGCCGACCGACTGAAGGCCGCCCGGATTCATGAAGCTCGCCAGCTCGATCTGTCCAAGCTGGGTCGGTTCGCTCTGGCCCTGAAGCGTGGCGGAGACGGTGCCGTCATTGCCGATGGAGATGCTGGTCGCGCCCTGCGGCACGGTGATCTGCGGGATGAGCGGCAGGCCTTCGCTGGTGACGACCACGCCTTCCGCAGTGGTCGTGAAATTGCCCGCGCGGGTATAGGCGATGGAGCCGTCCGGCTGCTGCACCTGGAAATAGCCCGAACCCTCGACCGCCATGTCCAGCGTGTTGCCGGTCTGGTTCAGCGTACCCTGTTCGTTGATCTTGCTGGTGCCCTGGAGCGAGACGCCCGAGCCGAGGTTGAGGCCGGTGGCAAACTTGTTCTCGCTGTCGCTGTTCGCGCCCGCCGCCACGATCTGCTGATAGGCCAGCGTTTCGAAATCGGCGCGGTCGCGCTTGAAGCCGGTGGTGTTGACGTTCGCCAGGTTGTTGGCGATCACGCGCATCTTCGTGTTCTGCGCGTCAAGGCCGGTGCGGGCGACATGAAGGGCTGCGTTGGTCATCGTCTCTTATCTCCACGACACTTGGTCATATCGGCTGCAAAGCAAGAGCCGTGCCAAGAATTAACCATCAAGACGCATCAGCGACGCGCCGCCGTCATCCAACTGCTTGGCGGTGTCGATCATCTTGATCTGCGTTTCCCAGGCGCGGCTGGCCTCGATCATCTGCACCAGCGCGGCGGTCGCGTTGACGTTCGATCCTTCCAGCGCACCGCCGGTCACGCTGGCCTGCGGGTCGTCGGGCAGGGCGCCGCCATTCACCTCGCGGAACAGGCCGTCCGTGCCCTTGGCGATGCTGGAGCCGACCGGGCTGACCAGCTTCAACCTGTCGACCTGCTGCGGATTGGCGGGGTCGCCGCCCTGAGGCACGCCCCAGATGCTGCCGTCCTTGGCGATGGACACGCTGTCCATCTGCGGCAGGGTGATGGGACCGCCTTCGCCCAGCACGGGCAAGCCGTCGCCGGTGGTCAGCAGGCCGCTGTCGGTGACCTTCAGGTCGCCGCGGCGCGTATAGGCTTCGCTGCCGTCCGCGGCCTGAACGGCGAGCATCGCATCGCCGTTCAGCGCCACGTCCAGCGGATTGCCGGTTTGCGTGACCGCGCCTTGCGCCATGTCGGCGGCGATCACTTGCTCTGAGGCTTGCGCCCGCGTGTCGAAGGTATCGCCCTTGATCCAGCGCGTCTCGGCATTGGCGATCTCGCCGCGAAAGCCGGTGGTGTTGACGTTCGCCAGATTGTTGGAGATCGCCGCCTGCCGCGCCATCGCGCCGCGCATCGCGGTGAGAGCCGTGTTGACGAGCCGGTCCATGGGTTATTCCTGTTCTTGCGGATGTTGGGTTGACCCAGGTGCGGATGCGTCAGCATCCGCAGCTTGAGCATTAGGACCGCATGTTGACGATCGTGGTCGACAGCGTATTGGCCGCCTCGATCGCCTTCGAATTCGCCTGGAAATTGCGCTGGGCGGAGATGAGGTTCACCAGTTCCTCGGTGATGTCCACGTTCGATCGTTCCAGCGATCCGGAACGCACCGCGCCGTAAAGGCCGCTGTTGCCGATGCCCAACAATGCCGGGCCACTGGCGTTGGTGGAGGTCCAGTGCGCGTCGCCCTGCTGGCGAAGCCCTTCCTGGCTGTTGAACGCGGCCATGGCGACGGCGCCCAGATAATGGGTGGAACCGTCGGCATAGACGGCGGTGATCTTGCCTTCTTCCGATACGCCCACGCTGGTCAGCTGGTTGCCGGTGCCGCCCGAAGGCCAGTTGGTCGGAACCTGAAGGTCGACGAGGTCGCCGGTCGCCAGCGTGTTGTTGGTGATGGCGGTTGCGGTGGCCGCGCTCGGCTGGCCGGTGGCGTCGTCGACCGGGATCACCTGAAGACGGGCGCCGGTGGTGTCGACGACAAAGCGGTTCTCATCCACCGAGAAGGCGCCGTTGCGGGTATAGCTGACCTGATTGTCGGCGGTGCGCTTGACGCTGAAAAAGCCTTCGCCGGTGATGGCGAGGTCCAGCGTCTTGTCCGTGGTTTCGATGGTGCCCTGGGTGAACTGCTGGTTCACGCCCAGCGTGCGGACGCCCTGTCCGGCGACCTGCGTGGTGGTCTGCATCGGCGCGGCGGCGAAGATGTCGCCGAACACGGCCTTGCTCTTCTTGAAGGCGGTCGAATTGACGTTGGCGACGTTGTTCGCCGTGGTCGACAGATCGGCCTGGGCGGCCTTGAGGCCCGAAAGCGAGATGTAGAAGGACATGGCGTTGCTCCTTGGGTGAAAAGGAATTTGGGGGTGAAAAGAAATTTGGGGTGAAAAGGATTCGCTTAAATCAAGCGAGGGAAATGGCGTCGGACGGGGCGTAGGTGCCGAGCGCGGTGATCAGCTTGGATGAGCTGCCGTCAGCAGGTGACTGGACGGCGGCGATGGTGGCCCAGCTTGCGACGCGGCTGGGGTTGGCGCCGTTGACCTTGATCTTCAGCGCGTCGGTGGAGATGGTGTTGCCGGCATCGTCCTTGCCGTCCCAGAAGAAATTGATGTCGCCCGCAGGCTGATTGCCCAGGTCGATCGTCTTCACGACATTGCCGTTGCCGTCGACCAGATCGACAGACGCGCCGCTGGTCGCGTTGGCGAAGCTGACCTGGCCCATATATTGGCCCGCCGCATCGGGCGCGGCGATGTTGCTCTGGATCAGCATCGACTTGCCGATCCAGCTTGCCGCATCGCCCAGCCGTGAGCCGCTCATGTCCGACGCCAGATTCTTCAGCGTCTGGTTCATCTCCGCGATGCCGCTGCTGTTGGTGATGGTCGCCATTTGCGAGACCATCTGGGCGTTATCCATCGGCTCGAACGGGTCCTGCGTCTGCATCTGCGCGGTAAGCAGGCGCAGGAAATCCGCCTGGCCCATTTCAGACTTGCCCGTGCCGACATTGGCATAGGGGTTATAGACGGACAGGCCCGCGCTGTCGGTGGCTGTCGTGGTCGTGCTCATTTGCCGATCCTTATGGTTTCCATCATCAGGGATTTGGCGGTGTTCAGCACCTGCACATTATTCTGGTACATGCGGGCGGTCTCGATCATGTCGACCAGCTCCGCGCTGCTATCCACGGCCGCTTCCCAGACATCGCCATTCTTGTCGGCCAGCGGATGGTTGGGATCGTGGCGCTTGGTGGGCTGCGCATTGGTCGTGACGACATTCTTGACCTTCACGGTCGAGACGCCGGGACTGTCGGTGACGGATTCGAACACCGGCTTGATCGCGCGATAGGCGTCGGCGGCGCTGCCGGTGACATTGCCGGCATTGGCCATGTTCGACGCGGTGGCGTTGAGGCGCACCAGTTGCGCGCTCATGGCGCGACCGGCGATGTCGAAGACGTTCAGGGGACCGGAGCCGCTCATGCTCATTCTCCCTTCAGGGCGCGGGTGATGGTGTTGATGCGGCCCTCCAGGAAGGAGAGGGTCGTGCGATATTTGACGGCATTTTCCGCGAACAGCGTCTGTTCGGTGCTGAGTTCGACGGTGTTGCCGTCGAGGCTCGGCTGAAGCGGCACGCGATAGCCCATGCTGTCGTCGACGGCCTGGGACACGTCGGCGGCGGACTTGCTCTGCTGGGTGGTCGCTTCTTTCAGCGCGGACTCGAAATCGATGTCGCGCGCCTTGTAGCCGGGGGTCGAGGCGTTCGCGATATTGGACGCGAGCAGAGACAGACGCTGCGAGCGAAGCGCCAGCGCCTTTCCATGTATCCCGAACAATCCGTCTTGCAGCGACATTTTCCGTCTTCCGTTTTTTTTGGCCTGAAGGGGCCTAAAACTTCGGGTTCCTCCGCCGTTCTGAAGCCTGATGGCGTGAACCGCGGGTGATCCAGCCTGATATTCGCAAGAGCCGTGCCAATTTGCGTGGGTGACGCATCGGCAAGGCGGGAAATCGCGGAAATCCGGGGAATTGCGGAGCGCGATCGGCAAGGGCGGCAAGAATTTGCCGGGTGGTGGCAGGGCTTTGCCGCCCGCCGGGCATGATCGACGGGGGACAATGGCGATGATCGGAACAATGGCGCATCTCTTCGATCCCCTGACGTTGCTGGCGATGCTGGCGGGGATCGGCGCAGTGGCGCTGTTCCAGAATGGCTGGCGCGGCATGGGGCGGGGCTTTGCCGCCCTGGGGCCGTTGCTGCGGGCCGATCCGGCGAAGGATCGCGCGGCGGCGCGGGCGGCGATGCTGAAGATCGACCAGGTGGCGCAACTGCGCGGTCTGGCCTGCACCGACCGGGTCAAGACGGCCAATCCCTTCCTTACCGAAGCGGCGCGCAAGCTCGCCAATTGCGAAAAACCAGAACAGTTCGAGCTATGGGCGGCGCAGGCGATGGCCGACCGCGCGGAGCGGCATGGCGGCGCGTGCAAGCTCTGGCTGTCCATCGCCGATGCCGCGCCTGCTCTGGGCATGGCGGGGACGATCATCGGACTGGTCGGCATGTTCGCGGGGATGAACGATCCCGCATCGCTGGGGCCTTCCATGGCGCTGGCGCTGCTCACCACCTTCTATGGCGTCGTTATCGCCAATATCGTCGCGGCGCCGGTCGCGGCGCGGCTGGCCGACCTGTCCGAGCGGGAACTCGCCTGGCAGAAGGAAGTGGCCGACCGCATGGCGGCGATTGCGCGGCGGGAAAATGTGCCGCTGCGCCGTGCCTCGATCCGCGAGGTCGCATGAGCATCGCAACTCTTTCCGGCGCCCGGCGCAGCCGCTGGGCGATCAGCTTTGCCGATCTGCTGCTGTTGCTGCTCGGTTTTTTCGTGATGTTGCAGGCGAGCGGGCAGCGGCGCGACGCGATGCTGGCGCAGGTGCGTCAGCAATTTGGCGGGCGGGCGGTTGCTGCGGCGACGGAAATCCGGGCCGCCGACCTGTTCCTGCCGGGCGAGGCGATGCTGACGCCGGCAGGCGAGGCGCGGCTGAAGGCGCTGGCGGCGCGTTTTGCCAAAGGGCGCGCCATGGGACAGAATCGCCTGGAAATCAGCAGCCGGGGAAGCGATCCGGGGCGGCAGCGCTTTGACGGCTGGGATCTGGCGGCGGCGCGACTGGGCGCGGTGGCGCGAGCGCTGGGGGACGATGGCGTGGATCGGGACCGGCTGGTGCTGCGCGGGCTGGATCAACTCGACGGGGAAGGCGGCAAGGGGCAGGTGCTGCGCATCATGGCGGCCAGTTGAGCATTATCTGGCACGATAATTGCGTAACTGATGGTTAATCCTGTCCGCTTCATCCGGAGAGACCTGTGAATATCATGCCCAAGATCCTCCTTCTTGCGTTGTCCGTGTCGGCGTCGCAGCCGGCGTTGGCGCAGCAGAAGTTCGAGAATCTGGATCGTATCGACAGCCTGGTCGCGATGACCGTCGGCGCCAATCTGGGCGAACCGGGCGGGCCGATGGCGCCGGTGGATCGTCGCCTGCATCTGGCCGCCTGCCCGACGACGCCCAGCGTCGATGGGCCGGTGTTCGGCGCGGCTATCGTGAAATGCGACGCGCTGGGCTGGCGGATTCGCGTGCCTCTGGTCGCGGGTGGCGCGGCAGCGGCTTCGGGGCCGGTGGCGCGCTATGCGCCCGCGGCGCGGGCGGCGCCGAAGGAGGCTATCGTCAAGAAGGGCGACCCGGTCCAGTTGATGGCGGGCAATGCGGCCTTCAGCGTGTCCCGCATGATGATCGCGGATGAGGATGGCGCCGTGGGCGAGACGATCCGTGTGCGCGAGGACAAGAAATCCGCGCCGATTCTGGCGCAGGTCGTGGAAATGGGAATTGTTCGTATTCCGGGATTTAATAATTTTTGAACCCGACCGTATATAGGCTGTGCGGGACGAATGAAGGATTGGAACCATGATTAAGTCTGTCGGCCAGAATATCAGCGCCGCCATCGAGGCGGCCCGCCTGAAGGAGGGCGGCAAGACGCGTGCGTCCTCTTCGGTCGGTTCGACGGGCACGGCTTCGTCTTCGGCCAGTTCGGCCAGCCCCGCTGCCCGCATGGCGGCGGAAGGCGCGCCGGTCGACATGGACCGTGTGGCCGCGATCAAGGCGGCGATTGCGTCGGGCAATTATCCGGTCGATGCCTCGGCCATTGCCGACCGCATGTTGGCGCTCGACCTGCCGGCGGCTGGCTGAACCCATGCCGCTCGGTCTGGCAGCGCTGGATGAACTGACCGCCGCTTTCGAAGAACTGCGCGGCGTTCTCGACGGCACCGACCCGGCGGCAATCGAATCGGCGACCCGTCGGATTGCGACAGCGGCAGCCGCGGTGCGCGCGATCGGCGTGTGGCGGTCGGACGATGCGGTGAAGGATCGAATCAAGGCTTTGCAGCCTTTGATGGAGTCTTCGCGGATTCGCACCAACCTGCTGGCGGATCACGCGAATCAGCGCTTGGCCCTGTTGGCGGCGCAAGGGGCGGAAACCGCGCCATTGACCTACGGGCGCTGAAAATCATTCATTCTCCGTGGTTTATCGAGGCGCTCCTGGGCGCCTTTTTTCGTTGAGTCGAATGGGGAAAGCGCAATTATGAGCGCGCGTTAACCAAATCTTGGCACGTCACTTGCTCTAATGACCCCCGGTACCAACGGGGATTTCAGGCAACCAGTGTCGGCTTTCGCAGACATCACAGCAACAGGCGCTTCGGCGGCCAATCGCGTGACCAACGCGATTGCCATGGCCAGCCGGCGGACGGGCGTGGACTTCGCCTATCTGCTCGGCCAGGCCAAGATCGAGAGCAGCCTCAATCCCACCGCCCGCGCGACGACATCGTCCGCGACCGGATTGTACCAGTTCGTCGACCAGAGCTGGCTGGCCGTCATCGACAAGCATGGCAGCGAATATGGTCTGGGCTGGGCCGCCGATGCGATCAGCCGGGGCAGCAATGGCCGCTATTATGTGGCCGACCCGGACCTTCGCCAGCAGATTCTCGACCTGCGCAAGCATCCCGAAACGGCGTCGGTGATGGCGGCGGAGCATGCCGCCGACAACAAGAACTATCTGGAATCGAAGCTGGGCCGCGAGGCAGAGCCGGTCGATCTCTACATGGCCCATTTCCTGGGCATCGGCGGGGCCAGCAAATTCCTGGCGATGGAGAATAGCGCGCCCCATGCGACCGCCGCCTCCATGTTCCCGGCGGCGGCGCGGGCCAACCGCTCCATCTTCTACGACAAGCAGGGCAATGCCCGCAGCTTTGCCGAAATCCGCGACCGTTTTGCCGCCAAGCTCCAGAAGGGCTTCGATTCGGTCGGGACCGGCGACATTCAATATGCCGACGCCTCGCTGCCCTCCGGCGCGAAGACCGTGCAGCCCGCCGACTATGTGCGGATCGAAACCCAGCGCCTTGCGACCGCCGCCGACGTCACCGTCCGGCCGGAGCCGCAGACGGCGCGCCTCGCCTATCTCATGCTCGCCACCCTCGGAAGGTAACGGCCGACAATGACCCCTGCCCAAGTCAAAGCGAAGATCTGGATGAGCGCCGCCAAGGGCGCGGTGCTGCCCTTCGCGACGCTGATGGTCGTGCTGTTCATGATGGTGCCGGTGCCGTCGGTGATGCTGGACATCGGGTTCATCACCAACATCATGATCTCGCTGGCCGTGCTGATGGTGGCGTTGAACGCCGCCAAGCCACTGGATTTCTCCAGTTTTCCGACGGTGCTGCTGTTCGCGACCCTGCTGCGACTGGCGCTGAACGTGGCGTCGACCCGCGTGGTGCTGGTGAATGGCCATGAAGGCACCGATTCGGCGGGCCATGTGATCGAGGCTTTCGGCCATTTTCTGATCGGCGGCGATTATGTCGTCGGCATCTTCGTCTTCGCGATCCTGATGATCATCAATCTGGTGGTCATCACCAAGGGCGCGGGCCGCGTGTCGGAAGTGTCGGCGCGCTTCACCCTGGACGCCTTGCCGGGCAAGCAGATGGCGATCGACGCAGACCTCAATGCCGGGCTGCTGACGCCGGAAGAAGCCAAGGTCCGCCGCCGCGAAGTCGCGACCGAGGCGGATTTCTACGGTTCGATGGACGGTGCCAGCAAGTTCGTGAAGGGCGACGCGGTCGCGGGCATCCTGATCCTGGCCATCAACATCGTCGGCGGCATCATCTTGGGCGTGGTCAGCCACAAGCTGTCCATCGGGGAAGCCGCGCAGACCTATATCATCCTCGCCATCGGCGATGCGCTGGTGGCGCAGATTCCGGCGTTGCTGCTCTCCATCGCGGCGGCGGCCATCGTCACCCGCGTCGGCAGCGAGGACGATCTGTCGAACCAGATCACCAGCCAGTTCGGTTCGGGCAAGGCATGGATGCCGGTCGCGGCGATCCTGACTTTCCTGGGTGTGCTGCCCGGCATGCCGCACATGATCATCCTGCCCGCCGCTGCGGTTGCGGGGGGCATTGCCTGGCAGCTTCGCAAGTCGAGCCAGCGCAAGGCGGCCGAGCCGGAACCCGCTGCGCCGCCGCCCAATCCGGCGCTGATCGAATGGAACGACGTATCCGACGGCGCGGTGCTGGGGCTGGAGATCGGCTATGGCCTGATCGGGCTGGTCGACGAGCGCAAGGGCGCACCGCTGATGGCGCGCATCACCGGCATCCGCCGCCAATTGTCCAAGGAACTGGGCTTTGTCGTGCCGATGGTCCGCGTGAAGGACAATCTGGCGCTGGAGCCGAACCAGTATCGCATCACCATCGCCGGCGTCGTCGTGGGCGAGGATGAGATTTTCCCCGACGATCTGCTGGCGCTCGATAGCGGGGCGTTGGAAGGCACGGTTTCAGGGCGTGAGGCCAAGGACCCGACCTTTGGGCTGGAGGCCGTGTGGATTTCGCCCGCCAAGCGCAGCGAAGCGGTGGTCGCGGGCTATACCGTGGTCGATCCGCCGACGGTGGTGGCAACGCATCTCAACCAGTTGATCGCCATGAATGCGAGCGAGATGTTCGGTCTGGACGAAGCGCGCAAGCTGCTCGACAACCTCAAGGATGCCGCGCCGCAACTGGTCGAAGGGCTGACGCCGGGGCTGTTGAACCTCACCCAGATTTCGGCGCTCTGCCGTGCACTGCTGGCCGAGGGCATTGCGCTCAAGGACTTCCGCCGCATTTGCGAGGCGATGGTCGATGCCGCGCGGCCTGACATGACCCTCGATCAGCTGGTCGAAGCCGTGCGCCAGCGCATCGGTTCGCTCATCATTCAGGGGCTGGTGCCGGTGAAGATGCCGTTGCCGGTCATCACGCTCGACGGCGATCTCGAAGCGTTGCTGGCGCAGGCGATGCGCATGGCCGGGGATGCCCGTCATCCCATCGAACCGGCGCTCGCCAACCGCATTATCGAGGCGGTGGTCACGGCGGCCCGTCCGCTGCTGGGGCAGGCGCGCAACTTCGCCATCGTCACGTCGCCAATCGCGCGCCGCGCGCTGGCCCGTCTGTTCAAGCCACATCTGCCGGAGACGCCCGTGCTGTCTTTCCTGGAAATTCCCGATGGCAAGGGTGTGGAAGTCGTCGCCGTGGTCGGCGGCGAGCAGCGGCCCGCGCCCCGCCACGATCCCCTGCCGACTCGCGAACGCGTCGCATAAGGAGCCAAGCTCATGTTCATGAACAGGGTCGTCGCCGGTTCCGATGCCAACACCTATGGCCGGTCCGCCCATGCCAACTCGCCCGAACGGCTGGCCCGGCAATATATGCCGCTGGTGCGCAAGACCGCCTGGCATGTCCATGGCCGGGTTTCCAGCGCCATCGAGATCGAGGATTTGCTCCAGATCGGCATGGTCGCGCTGGTCGAGGCGGCCAACGGGTTCGAGGATCGGGGGCTGGGCTTTGCCTCCTATGCGCAGATGCGCGTGCGCGGGGCGATGATCGACCATCTGCGCCGCAGCGCGACGATGACGCGATCCGCCATGGCCCAGCGAAAGACGATGGCGGGCATCCGCAACCGGCTGGAACAGAAATTGGGCCGCGCACCCTTGGAAGCGGAGATGTCGGCGGAAATGGGTCTGGATGCGGCCGCCTATCGCGAAGCGGCTGACGCGTGCGAGATGGTGCAGCACACCAGCATGGATGAGGTCTATTCGGACCAGTCCATGTGGTTCGCCGATGTCGAGGACCGCGCCGACGATGTGTTGGAGCGGGAGTCGCTCAAGGTCGCACTGGCGAAATATATCGGAGAGTTGCCGCAGCGCGAGGCGCTGGTGCTTCAGCTGTATTTCGTCGAGGAACTCAATCTGGAGGAAATCGGCGCGACGCTGGATATTGGCGCGGCGCGGGTGTGTCAGATCAAGAAGGCGGCGCTGGACAAGCTGCGTGAGAAATTGCGCGACTGGGACTGAAAAGATCGGCTCAACTGTCGTTGGCCGCGTTGGAAAAGTCCTTCATGGGGGCATTGTCGAGCTGCAACTGGCGATAGCGCGTCTTCTGGTAATTCTGCGTCCGCCACCAGGGTTCCGCCACCTGGAACAGCCCGCTTTTCGCGACATGGGTGCCCAGATCCTTGCGCGCGGTGAAGGCCGCGAAGAAAGGCGCCAGCACCAGCCCCGCCACCACCGGCATGACCCAGCCCAGCGACGTCTGGGATTTGACCGCCAGCAGCGTCAGCCCCGCGCCCAGCAGGATATGCCATTTGAACAGCCAGATGGCAGGCAGGATCGCCATGCCATCGCGGTCGCGGGTCTGGCCGTTCCAACTGCTCTTGCGGCCCATCAATATGCCGAACAGGTTGATCGTCTGGGTCAGCATGCTGACCGGCGCCATCAGGATTGAGAGTGCGATGTCCGCGATCACGCCGCGCATCATCCGCACGCCCCCGCCAAAGCCGATACGCCGCGCCGGATCGGCCAGTGCCCAGAGCAGCGCCAGCAGCTTTGGCCCAAACAGCAGCACGGCGGTCAATGCCAGCAGACTGCCCGAGGGGAGGATGGCGCTGGGCGGCCAAACGCCCGCCGTTGCGCCGCCCAGCACCACCAGCATCAGCGCCAGCCAGAGCGGCGAGGTGCAATAGGCCGAGGCGCCGACGAACAGCTGGAACTTGCTGACCGGGTGCATGCCCTTGATCTTCGAGAGCAGCGGGACGTGCTGGATATTGCCCTGGCACCAGCGCCGGTCGCGGGTGGCGAGATCGGGCAGGGAGGGCGGAAATTCCTCGAAACTGTCGTCGGCCATGACGATGTGCACGTCCCAGCCGCGGCGGCGCAGCAGCGCGGCCTCGACCATGTCGTGGCTCATGATGTGCCCGCCAAAGGGTGCCCGGCCGGGCAGTTCGGGCAAGCCGCAGCTTTGCGCGAATGCCTTGGTCCGCAGGATCGCATTATGGCCCCAGAACATGCCTTCCGATCCCGACCACCAGATCATGCCAGCCGCGGAAATCGGGCCGAAGAGGCGGCTGGCGAACTGCTGCCAGCGGGCGAAGAAGGTCGAGGCGCCGACGATGCTGGGCACGGTCTGGATCAGGCCGACATGCGGATGCCGTTCCATATCGGCGGCCAGGCGCGCCATGGTCTGGCCGCTCATCACGCTGTCGGCGTCCAGCACGATCATATAGTCATAGGCGCCGCCGAAGCGTCCGACCCATTCCGCGATGTTGCCGGGTTTGCGGCCGATGTTGAGCGCGCGGCGGCGGTAATGGACGGGGCGGGAAAAGCCCTTGCGCATCTTCAGATAGGCGGCGCGCTCAATCTCGCCATTGTCGGGATTGGAATCGCTCAGGATGAAAAATTCGAAACGTTCGCCGCCCATGACCTGCGCCAGAGAGCGTTCCATCACCGACAGGCGGCCCAGCACGCCCTGAAAATCCTCATTGCAGACGGGCAGCAGCACCGCCGTGCGTCCGCGCAAGGGCGCTGCGGGGCGGGCGCGATAGGGGCGGACGCCCTGTCCCTTGCCCATGGTCAGCAGCAGGAAACCGATCAGGCTGGTGGCGAAGCCGAAGGCGATCCAGGCGAAGAGCGGGATGAAGAGGGCCAGATACACCCCCTCCCAGCCGGAAATGCCGTCCAGGCCGATGGACCGCCGCATTTCATGGGCGGCCATGGAGGCAGGCAGCAGCGCCAGCAGCACGACCAGCATCCGCCGCGCCCAGATGTCGAGGTTGAACGAACGGTGCGGCAGGTCGCGTGGAGTCGCCGCGAAATCCTGCGCGGGCATGGCCAGCCGCCTTTCGGCGGGGAGATGCTCGAACGCCGGGCCGGGCGCCGATCCGCTCGCCTTATCCCTGTTCACGCCACCCGTCGCCTTCATGCCTGTTCCGTTTTTGCCTGAAATCCGTCATTCAGAACCGCCTTCCGACCGGCTGGTTCCCGCTAGCCTGTCGTTCAGGCGCCCAGCGGGTAATGCACATATTCGCTGAACGGACGATTGCCGGACCTGAGTTGGGCGCGGATATCGGTCGGCTTGCCCCTGTCCCGACGAATATCCAGGACCATGCGGAACATATCCTTTTGATGGAGGACGGGATAGCCCGCTTTCTTGACCAGCGTGCCCCCCGCCAGATCGACCCAGATATCGGGGCGGGCTTGCGCCGGAACGCCCGCGAAATCGACCAGGAACCGTTCGACCCCGGCCTCACCCGATTGCCCGGTCCAGATATTCTCCACCGTGGCGAGGCCGGTCGAGGCGGGCGTGCGGGCCGAGGACCAGTCGAGCCGGTAGCTTGCCTCGATCCGGGCGCCGGCGCGGGTCGGCGCGGCGGGCGTCCAATAGGCAGCGACATTGTCGGTATATTCGCTGTCGGTCGGGAAGGCGTAGAGCCGGACCTGCCCGGCGCCCATCGGTTTGCGCGACGTCGCCCAGAGCGAGGGGCGCCTTTCGTAGAACACGCCGTCGTCCTGATAATGGTCGAAATTGCGATCGCGCTGGAGCAGGCCGAAGCCCTTGGGATCGCGCTCCGCAAAGACATCGACACGGGGCGCAGAGGGGTTGACCAGCGGACGGCAATGGGCGGTGCCGTCGGCGCTGGCGATGGACAGCATGTCGCTGTCATGGATTTCCGGGCGCCAGTCGGTGCGCTTGGCGCGGTCGGCCTGATCGTACCAGAACATGCTGGTCATCGGCATCAGGCCCAGTTCGGCGATCGCCTTGCGGGCGAACAGTACGGCATCGACATCCTGCCGCACGCCCTGCGCCGTCAGCGTGCTGGCGAAGCGGAAGGCGCCGGTGAGCGAGGCGCTGTCCATCAGTGCGTAAATGGTGACGCTGCTGCGCCCGGTCCGTTCCAGCCAGAAATGGGTGAAGCGGGGGAACTCCTCCTTGCCCGCGATGCTGGTGTTGATCGCGACGGCACGGGCGGAAAGGCCGAACTGCTTTTCCGCCGGTGCCCGGAAATAGGTCGCGCCCAGGAAGGACAGCCAGTCGCCGTCCCGTGCCGCGTTCATGATGCGGAAGCCGGAAAAGCCGGCGCCGGGGCCAAGCCTGCGCACCGCATTGCCAGGCGGGGCGTCGAACATTTGGGGGTCGTAGCGAAGCGGCGTTGCCCGGCCTTTTTCCACCAGCGCGATCTCGACCGGCTGCTGCACGGTGTTGCTCAACGGGAAAAGGCGGATGCCGGTGTCGTCCCGAAAATCGTTCCAGATCGTGCGCTCATCGCGGAAGCGGGCTTCGTTGGAGGCGTCATAACCGATCTTGTCCGCGCCAGGGACAAAGGGCGCCACCGCGAAGGGCGCGCGGGTCAGCCGCTGCGCGCGGGCGATCACCATGGCCCAGGAAAAGGCGTCGGCCTTGCCCTGGGCAAGGGCAGAGCGGGGAAGCAGCAGCGCTGCGCCGGTGCCGGCGATCATGGCGCGGCGGTCGATCTTGGTCATGGAACCCTGGGACATGGTGGCATCATGGGTGCGACAACCGTCAATGCAAGCGTTTCGATCCCGATCCGATCCCAAAATGCGATGAAGCCTCCGCCCGGGGGGACGGAGGCTTCGGTTTCTGGTCGTTTCATCGAAGTGTTTGCCACCGGCACGGTGGGGACCGTTAATGTGCCGGGGGCGACATGATCGGCTGTCAGGAGACCAGAACCCTCAGCCGGTCAATTCCGTGCGGCTTAGCTGATCAGCTTCAGCACGCCCTGCTGGCTCTGGTTCGCCTGGGCCAGCATCGCGGTCGAGGCCTGGCTCAGGATCTGCTGCTTGGCGAGCGCGGTCGTCTCGGACGAGAAGTCGGCGTCTTCGATGCGGCTGCGGGCGTCGGTCAGGTTGGTGACGTTCGCGGTCAGATTGTTGATCGTCGATTCGAGGCGGTTCTGGACCGCGCCGAGGTTGGCCCGAGTGTTGGCCACTGCCGAAACGCCAGCGTCATACTTGTCAAGATCAGCCGTGGTTGCGGTACCGGCGGCCGGTGTCGCGCCGCTGATGTCAGCCACGGTGATCTTCGCCTTGCCGGTCGACATGTCGACCAGATCGGTGATCGCGGCGTTGCCAGCCAGCTTGTTCGCGGTGATCGTCACGGTGTCGGACTTGCTCGCGCCCGCCTGGATCGTGATGTCGGTGCCGGCCGCGTCGAACAATTTGGTACCGTTGAAGCTGGTGTTGGTCAGCGTGTCCTTGATCTGGCCCGCCAGCTGATCCAGTTCGGACTGGATGTTGGCCTTCGACGCCAGGTCGTTGGTGCCGTTCAGGCCCTGGACCGTCAGTTCGCGCATCCGCTGCACCATATTGTCGACTTCGCCCAGCGCGCCTTCCGCCGTCTGCGCCAGCGAGATGCCGTCATTGGCGTTGCGGATGCCCTGGGTCATGCCCTTGATCTGCGAGGTCATGGTGGCGGCGATGGCGAGGCCGGCGGCGTCGTCCTTGGCCGAGTTGATGCGCTTGCCGGTCGACAGGCGTTCCATCGCGGTGCTCAGCGCCTTGTTGGCCGAAGCCGAAGAATTCATCGCCCGCAGCGCCGAGGAGTTGGTTCCGATAACAGTCATTTTGATTCCCTTTCCGTTCAATCAGGTCGCTGCCATCAGGCTGCTTGCGGCCTCGAAAGGGGATAACGGCGGCTGGAAAAAAGCTTTTAGGACCAGCGTCATTTTTTTCGAAAAATCTTTGAAAAAGCCCGGAAAATCGGACTTTTACGACGGTCTGAACGCGTTTGCATAAACAGAAATCGGCAAAAAGTTCCGGAGGAGCGGAAAAAAATTGCCGTTCTGCGGCAAGTGGTTTGCCGCATTAACCATATGCTAACCATGGTCGGGCAGTTTCAACCCATCGAAGGGGGCTGGGACGTACGGGGGTACAAGCCGGCCAAGAACATGGGGTCAAGTTCATGTCATCACTGGACGTGAGCCGAGGGGTCTGCGCGCTCGTTCCGGGCCTGCGGCACTGGCTGGAAAATGCGTTCTTCACCGTGCGCATCGTCGACGCGCAAAGCCCGCGCGAGCGGGAAGACCGCCGCGTCTTGCTGGCGACCGAAATCGGCCATGCGACCCATCGCGACATTCTCATCGCCCTGATCGACGGCGCGCCCTCGCTGGTGCCCGCCGCCAACGGCCTCCCCGCCCGCGTGGCCTTCGGCCTGGAGGATATGGGCTTTGCCTTCGCGCTGATCGCGGAACTGGCCCGCCCGGCGGCATTGCCCGCCGTGGGGGATGCGGCCAGCGCCCGGCTGATGACGCTGGCGGGGCGCGTCGCCCGCAGCGACGCCACCGTGCTCATTCAGGGCGACACCGGCACCGGCAAGGAAGGCATGGCGCGTTTCCTGCACGCCCAGTCGGGCCGGGTCAGCCACGACTTCATCGCCGTCAACTGCGCGGCGCTGCCCGAAACCATGATGGAAGCCATGCTCTTCGGTCACAAGAAGGGCAGCTTCACCGGCGCGGCCAACGCGTCGGAAGGGCTGTTCCTCGCGGCGGACGGCGGCACGCTGTTCCTCGACGAAATCGCCGAACTGCCGCTCGCCCTTCAGGCCAAGCTGCTGCGCGCGCTTCAGGAAGGCGAAGTGCTGCCCGTGGGCGCGACTCACCCGGTTCCGGTCAATGTCCGCATCGTCGCGGCCTGCAACCGCAACCTGGCTGCCGAGGTCGCCGCCGGGCGTTTCCGCGAGGATCTCTACTGGCGGCTCAACGTCATGCCGCTGGAATTGCGCCCGTTGGCCGAGCGGCCGGGCGACGTGACCGCCATCGCCGCCGCCATGCTGCTGCGGCAGCAGGATTTCGTCTGGCCGACCGCCGATGCGCTGGCCAAGCTGGCCGCGCATGTCTGGCCGGGCAATGCCCGCGAACTGGGCAATGTGCTTCAGCGCGCGGTTGTGCTGCGCGATGGCGACCGCATCGATGCCGACGACCTGCACATCACCGGCGCCCCGCAACTGCGCGTGGTGGAACAGCTCCTCGCGCCCGCCGAGCCGATCCGCCTGCGTGACGTCGCCCATCATTCGAAGCTGGAGGCTGTCCGCGCCGCACTGCGCGAGACGGATGGCCATCGCGCCGCCGCTGCCCGCAAGCTGGGCATTTCCGAACGCACCTTGCGCTATCGGCTCGCCGAGATGCGCGAGCTGGCCGCGGCTTGAAGGGGGACTAGGGCATGTCCGGCATCTCTCCGACCGACAGCGTGATGGCGATCCGCAACGCCATCCTTCAGAAGAACGCCGCGCTGCGCGACGTCGCCCAGACCGGCACTGTCGGCACGGGTTCGGCGGTCGGCACCCACGGCGCCACCGCTCCTGGCGGCTTTACCGATGCGCTGAAATCGGCGCTGGAGCAGGTCAACGGCCTGCAAACTCAGGCGGGTGAAGCAGCCGCCTCGTTCGAACGGGGGGAAACCACCGATATTGCCGGGGTCATGCTCGCCAAGCAGCAGGCATCCGTCAGTTTCGAAGCCACCCTTCAGGTCCGCAACAAATTGTTGTCCGCTTACAAGGACATCATGAGCATGCCGGTGTAATATGAGCGAGAACGCACTTTCCACTCACGTTGGCGGCGCTGCCGCTCTCCCCGCCACCAGCCCCGCCTCGTTCGGCGGCGCGAAGGGCATGGATGCGCTGAAGGCGCGCTTCACCGGCTTCATCAAGCAGCCGGCGGTGGCGAAGAGCCTGCCGCTGCTGGGCCTGCTGGGCGTCGTCGCGACGGCCGGGGCCGCCTGGCTGGCGCTGCGCGAGCCGCCACAGCGCGACCTGTTCCGCGCCCTGCCCGATGCCGACAAGTCGGCGGTCGCGCAGGTGCTGGATCAGAGCGGCATCCGCTACGACTTCGATAACAGCGGCGGCATGACGGTTGGCGAGGGCGATTATTTCAAGGCGAAGATGATGCTCGCCGCACAGGGCCTGCCCAAGAGCGCGCCCGACGGCAACAGCATGATCGACAGCCTGCCCATGGGCGCCAGCCGCGCCGTGGAAGGTGAAAAGCTGCGCTCGGCCCGCGAAATGGACCTCGCCCGCACCATCGAAGCCATCGACAGCGTCGAGAGCGCCAAGGTCCACCTCGCGGTCGAGCCGCCGAGCGTCTTTCTGCGCGAACGGTCCAAGCCCTCCGCCTCGGTGATGCTGCGGCTCGCTTCGGGCCGGTCGTTGACCGACCAGCAGGTGAGCGCCATCGTGCATCTGGTCGCTTCCTCGATCCCCGAACTGAACCCGGAGGATATTTCGGTCGTCGATCAGAATGGCCGCCTGCTCAGCAACAATGACAGCAATGCCGCCGATGACCGCCAGATCGCCATCCAGACCCGGATGGAGGATCGCTATCGCCAGTCGGTGATCGCGCTGCTGACGCCGATCCTGGGCGCCGGCAAATTCTCGACCGAGGTGCATACCGAACTCAACTTCGCCGAGCGTCAGGCGACCCGTGAAACCTATCCGCAGGACGAGGCGCGCCTGCGCACCGAAACCGGCAGCTGGCAGTCCGATCCGCGTGGTCAGGGCAATGGTGGCGAGGCGAGCGGCATTCCCGGCGCGCTGAGCAACCAGGCGCCGGTCAACCCGACCGTCACCCAGACCAATCCCAATGGTCAGGCTGTCGCTCAGGGCACCGCCAGCGCGCAGACCGCTGCCCAGCCCGGCACGCCGCCCAATCCGCTGATGAAGACGGAAGAGACCTTCAACCGCAGCTTCGAACTGGGCCGTGAAGTGTCCGTGACCAAGGATGCCATTGGCACGGTGAAGCGGCTCTCGGTCGCCGTTGCTCTCGACAATGGCCCGGACGGCAAGCCGCGCTCGGCGCAGGAAATCGCCGCTCTGGAGGCTTTGGTGAAGGGCGCGGTCGGTTTCGATCAGGCCCGTGGCGACGTGGTGGCCCTGTCCTCGCGCAGCTTCGCCAGGGAAGAGGAAGTGAAGGCGCCCTGGTATGAAGCCGAATGGGTGTCGCCGCTGGTGCGCAACGTGTCGGCGCTACTGGTCGCGCTGCTGCTGATCTTCGGCATCGGTCGTCCGCTGCTGAAGCGCCGCGCCGCTGCCCAGACCGCCGCCGCCGAGCAGACCGCCGCCGAAGGGCAGAAGATCGGCCGCGAAATCTCGACCGAGATTGGCCGTCAGGCGACGGTCAATCCTGACGGCTCGACGCCAGTGACGCTCGACATGATCTCGTCCACCTATGATTACGCCCAGCGCGCCGACCTGATCCGCAATTTCGTGAAGCAGGACCCGGATCGTGCCGCCCTCGTCGTCCGTGACCTTCTGAAGGAAGGGAAGAAGGAAAATGCCTGAGGTCGCCGAAGCCGCCAAGGCGCTCAAGGGCAGCGCCGCCGCTGCCGTCCTGCTGATGCTGTTCGACGAGGATGAAGCCGCGCAGATCCTCTCCCGCCTGGAGCCGGAGGAAGTCCGCCAGCTTGGCTATGCGATGTACGATGTCGCGGACGTCGCGGTCGAGGAAGTCAACGAGGCGCTCGACCATTTCGTCACCAAGGCGAAGAAGCGCACCACCATCGGCTATGGCGCGACCCGCCATATCCGGGGTGCGATGACCAAGGCGCTGGGCGAGGAGCGGGCCGAGAACATGCTGGCCCGCATCACCCCGCCGACCCGTTCGACCCAGCTGGAAATGCTGAAGTGGATGGACGGCAAGGAGATCGCCGCGCTGATCGAGGCGGAGCATCCGCAGATCATGGCGATCGTGCTCGCCCATCTGGAGGCGCCGATCGCCGCCGATGTGCTCCAATTGCTGCCGACCGAATATCAGGAGGAGATCGTCTATCGCATCGCCACCCTCGGCCCGGTGTCGAACGAGGCGCTGGATGACCTGGAACAGCTTTTGCTGCGCGGCAACATGGCCAAGAAGCAGGGCGGCGCGTCCCAGCGCGGCGGCACCATCGAGGCGGCGGCGATCATGAACAATGTCCGCAAGGACAATGAGCAGCGCATCATCAAGGCGCTCGCCAAGCGGGACAAGATGGTCGCCCAGACGATCGAGGAGGAGATGTTCGTCTTCGACAACCTCATCGACATGGACGACAAGAATCTGGGCACGCTGATGCGCACCGTCGACAGCGCCGTGCTGGTCGTGGCTCTGAAGGGCGCGAACGACATGCTGAAGGCGAAGATCTTCGGGTCGATGTCGGCGCGTGCGGCGCAGGCCATTTCCGACGAGATCGACGAGCGCGGGCCCATCCGCCTGGCCGAAGTGATCGACGCGCAGAAGCTCATCATCGCCACCGCCCGCCGCATGGCCGATGCGGGCACCATCATGTTGGGCGGCAAGGGGAACGACTTTGTCTAAGCTGTGGGCCAATGCGGATGTTGCCAGCGTGCCCCTGGGCGGCGTGGCGCATGTCAAGAGCGGCGGGTTCCGCAGCCTGTTCAATGAGGTTCATGCCGCGCCGGGCCAGGCGGTTCATGACAGCGTGCCGGAAAGCGAGGAGGATATCCTCGAACAGGCGCGGATCGAAGCCTTTGCCATGGGTTTCGATGAAGGTTGCCGCGTGACCGGCGAGTCCGCCAGCGCCGATGGCGAGGCGCGCCAACGGCTGGCCGAGGCGCTGGAGCTGCTGACGCCCGCGCCCAGCGGCATGCTGTCCACCATGCTTTCCGCCACCGTGGTCCGGCTGGTCGAGCAGATCGTCGGCGAGGTCGAGATCGACATTGAGCGGCTGGTCCAGCGCTGCGACAGCGTGGCCGCCTTCATCGAGGAGAATGAGGACAAGAGCGCGCTGCACCTGCATCCTGATGATGCCGCGTTGCTGGAGGGTGAGGCGGTCGGCGTGAAGCTGATCGCGGACCGGGATATGCAGCGTGGCTGCGTCCGGCTGGAAACCGCTGACGGTTGGGTCGAGGATGGGCCCGATGTGCGCCTGTCCCGCCTGCGCGCCTTGCTTGACGATATGGAAGGGAAGGCATGATCCGCGCCGCGCTCGCTCAGGCGGAAACGCTGTTCGACCATATGCAGGTGCAGAATCGCCAGCCGCGCCATGTCGGGCGGCTGGTGAGCCATGATGCGGGGATGCTGGAAGTCACCGGCTTCCGTCGCCCCATCGGTGCCGGCGCGCGGGTGATCGCGGCGGATGGCACGGTCTGCCGGGCCGAGGTCGTGGGCTTTCGCGGCGACAAGACCCTGCTGGTGCCGCTGGATGCCGACGCGCCGCTGGAGAATGGCGCGCGGGTGGAACCGGATTCGCAGGCGACCATGGTGCAGGTGGGGGACGGGCTGATCGGGCGGGTCATCGACGCCATGGGCCAGCCGCTCGACCGCAAGGGGCCGATCATCGCGGGCGGGTCCTGGCCGCTCAACGGGGTCAAGGGCAATGTGCTGGACCGGGGGCGCGTGACCGAGCCGTTCGATCTGGGCGTGCGGGCCGTCAATGCGCTGCTGACCGCAGGACGCGGCCAGCGCATTGCGATCATCGCCGGGTCGGGCGTCGGGAAGTCGGTGCTGATGGGCCAGATGATCGCCGGGGCCGAGGCCGACATCGTCGTCGCGGGCCTGATCGGTGAGCGTGGCCGCGAGGTCAGCGACTTTCTGGAAACCAAGCTCAAAAATTCGATGCACAAGAGCATCGTCGTTGCCGTGCCCGCCGATCATCCGCCGGTGCTGCGCCTGCGCGCGGCGGCGCGGGCGACGGCGATTGCCGAATATTTCCGGGCGCGGGGCAAGAAGGTGCTGCTGCTGATCGACAGCCTGACGCGCTGCGCCCATGCCCAGCGGGAAATCGGCCTCGCTCTGGGCGAGCCGCCGGCGATGAAGGGCTATCCGCCCTCCGCATTGGCGCTGATCCCGCGTCTGGTCGAGCGGGCGGGCGTCGACGCGCGGACCGGGGGGTCGATCACGGCGCTTTATACCGTTCTGGCCGATGGCGACGACACGGACGATCCGATCGTGGATGCGGCCCGCGCCATCGTGGATGGGCATTTCGTGCTGTCGCGCCATCTGTCGGAACAGGCGATCTTCCCGGCCATCGACATCGGCAAGTCGCTGTCGCGCGTCATGGCCGATGTCGTGCCGGAGGAGCATCGGCTGGCTGCTGCTGCCTATCGGCGCCTCTGGGCCGCCTATGAGGAAAATCGCGACCTGATCCTGATGGGCGCCTATCGCCCCGGCAACGATCCGGTGATCGACGAGGCGGTGCAGCGCCGTCAGGAAATCCTCGACTTCATCCGGCAGGATCAGAAGAGCTTCATCGACCTCGACACCAGCGCCAACGCCCTGATGGCTGAGTTCGGCGCGTGAAGGGAGAGGTCGACCGCCGCCAGCGCGTGCTGCGCGTCCGCCATGTGCAGCATGCCATGGCGGTCGCCGAAACCGCCCGCGCCCGCGACGAGGCGGAGGGCCTCGCCCGCAATGTCGAGCGGCTGCGCAATGTGCGCAATGATCTTTTTCAGGGGCAGGTTTCTGGCCAGGGCGTGGCAACTGGCGCGAATTTTGCAGCGATGCAGGAACTGGCGGGCCGTCTGGAACAGGCGGGGCGTCAGTTGGATGGTGCGCTCTACGATGCGCGCCGCAAGGTGGAGGTCAAGGAAGGCCTGAGCCTCGCGGCCAATCGGGATCGCGAAATCGCCGTGAAGCTGAAGGACCGCGCCCGCGCGGATCTGGAGGAATGGCGGGAAAACAAGCTCGCGGCCCTGCCGCGCTATCGCCGGATGCAGAGGACAGGAGATGTCTGACGTGAATATGATGACCAGCCTCAAGGCGCTGCTCTTTTCGTCGGCCTCGACGCAGCTTTCGCCCTCGGCTGCTCCGGGCGTGTCCGCGCCGCCGACGGGCGAAGGGGTGGATTTTGCCGCCCTGTTCGGCGCGGTTGGCGACATGGGGGAGGCGACCGCTGGCGCCGCCTTGCCTTTGCCCCTCCCGCAGACGGTGGATGGTGATGGGACGCAAGGCGCGGGTGCAGCGGCAATCGCGACTTTGCCGTTGGGCACGGCGCGGATGCTGGGTGCGCTTCAGGCCCGGACGCCCATCCCCTTGACGGTCCCGCTCGACCCGGCGGCCGATGGCATTCCCGCGCCGACGCCCATGCCACTCGTAGAGGCCTCCGCAGAAGCGCCGGTCGAGCAGCAGCCCGTGATGGTTCCTTCTCCGGTGATGGCGGCTCTCGCGCCCGTCGAGGAACCGCTTCCCGGCCCCACCAAGGCTGCGCCGAAACCGGAAGGCGGGGCGCTGCCCGTGCCGCCGAATCCTGACGTCGTGACGGCAAAGGCTGAACCGGACAGGCAGGACGACGGCGAGGTCGAGGACCGCGACGACCAGCGCGCCGATGCCGATCCGGCGCCCCAGCCGCTTGCGCTGGCGATGCCGGTGACCGTGCCGCCAGCCGTGGTCGCGGTGCGGGATCAGTCCCTGCCGCCCCCGCCGCAGGGGCAGAAGGAACGGCTGGTCCTGGTCCCGTCGATGCCGCCGCTGCCCCAGGCGCCCGTAGCGGCGCCTGTGCCTGGGCCGGTCGCTTCGGGCGACACGCCGCTGCCTGCCGAGCGTGCGCCTGCCGCTCCGCAAAATATGCCGCTTTCCAAAGCTGTCGACGATTCCTCGCCTGTGACGGCGCAGGCGGTTCCCGTCGCCGCCTTTCAGCCTGGGAAGGCGGAGCGTGCGGCCGCGTCGAACGCGGCATTGCCGATACCGCCGTCCATGCCTGCCGGTCCGGCGCCCGTTCCGGCCACCGCCGGGCCTGTCAGCCCGTCGGTCGCCGTGCAGAAGCAAGCTCCCGTGCCAGCGGTTTCCCCGGCGAGCGCGCCATCCGTGGACGATCCTCTTGCGGATCAGCCCGTCTTAGCTGAGGCATCCGCCGCAATTCCGCCAGCCGCGAACCGCAAGGCCAAGCCGGTCAAATCCGAAGCGCTGTCCCTGTTGCAGCTTGTGCGCGAACAATTCGGCCAGCGCGTCCCGGCACAACGCTCCGGCGAGACCGTTGCCGGCAGCGGCAAGGCCGATCGCTTGGTGGAGCGCGGGGACATCCTGCCCGTGTCGGCACCGACCGGCGACCAGCCGCCTATCGCCAGCCAGCCCGCTGCCGTGCAAACCGCGCAGCCGGGGCCGCAAATCACGGCCCAGCCGGTGGTCGACCTGTCCGCCAGCCTGGGCGCGCAGGTGGTCGACATGGGCGTGTCGGGCCAGTGGATCGACGGTCTGGCCCGCGACATAGCGGGGCTTTCCGCCAATGGTGCGCAGGGCCGGTTCCAGATCAATGCCGACCGGCTTGGTCCGGTGCAGGTCGACATCCGCCAGGGCAGTGACGGCGCGGCGGTCAGCCTGACCGTCGCCAATGAGGCCGCGGAAATGGCGCTGCGTCAGGACAGCGACCGGCTGCGTCTCGATGCCAGCCTCTCGGCGGTGCGCATTTCCGAGGTGAAGGTCGAGCGCGCCCCTCCTGTCGCGGAAGCGGCGCGGACTGACAGCGCGAACCCGCAATCGTCTCAGCAGCAATCCTCGCAGACCGCCCATGGCTGGGCCCATAACAGCCAGAATATGGCGCAGTCCCAACAGGGTCAGGCGCAGGGGCAGGGCCGCTGGCAAGGCCGCGAAAATAGTGCCTTTGCCGCTAAAAATTCCGGCGATCCGGCCGTTCTTAACCATGACGACACGCGCCGGGCGGGCAATGACGCCGTGCGCGCGCGCTATGCCTGATTAAGACGGGGGACCGATTTTCATGAGTGACGACGCGAAGCCGAAGAAGAAAAAGGGCGGGGGCATGAAGATGATCCTGCTGATCGTCATTGCCATGGTGGTCGGTGGGGCCGGCGCGGCGGGCGGGCTCTATGCCGCCGGTTTCTTCAGCCACAAGGAAGAAGGGCCGAAGGAAGACCCGAACAAGCCCGTGCTCGTCCTGGCGGGCGAAAGCGCGGAAGAAGTCGCCAAGGCCCATGGGTTTAGCGGCGGCGGGGAGAAGGAAGGCGGCCATGGGGGCGGCGGCGGGGGCGGCAGCAGCCACGTGCCCTCCGGCATCCACATCCCGGCCAAGGGCATCGACCTGCCCACCCCGGCCAATCCGGCGGCCTATCAGGCGACCTATTTCCAGCTTCAGACGCCCTTCACCTCGAACATGTCGGACACGGACGCGTTCGCGCAGATCTCCATCGCCATTTCGACCTATTACGACATTCGCGTGGTCGAGGCGATCAAGACCCATGAGATGGCGATTCGCAGCCAGGTGCTGATGATGCTGGCCGAACAGCCGGTCGAGACGCTGTCCACCCCGGAGGGCAAAAGGGCGCTTCAGGGCAAGATCAAGACCATCATTAACGACATTTTGAAGCAAAAGACGGGCTATGGTGGCGTCGATAACGTTTATTTTACCAATTTCGTTATTCAATAGGGCTGCCTGAACGCGTGGGACGTCCCTCGCCCGTGACGGCAGGGGACTGAAATGACCGACGTTCAAGCCTACGCCCTCGGGCGGGGGGAATCGCAGGCGCCGCTGATGCTGTCAGGGCTGGACCGGCTGGGCGAAAAGCTCGGCCGGCGTCTTCGTGCCTTGATCGAGCCGATTGCCGGGGTGCGTCCGCTTGTCACCGCGCGGGACGCCAAGGCGCTGGAATTCGGCGCATGGAGCGTCGATGTGCCCGCTTCCTCCAGCATTGGCGTCTATCGCCTCGCGCCGCTCAAGGGGCAGGTGCTGCTGCGGCTGGACGCGGCGATGATCTCGACCCTGGTCGACTGTTTCTACGGCGGCATCGGCAACCGGCCGCTGCCCGCGCGCGGCGAGTTCACGCCGACCGAAGACCGGCTGATCGCCCGCATTTCCGATGCCTTCATGGCCCGGCTGGTGGAATGCTGGGCTGACATGCTGACGGTCGAACCGGGGTTGATCGTGCGCGAGACGGGCGTGGGCTTCGCCGCCGCCGCGCAGCCGGGCGAGCAGATGGTGCTGCAACGCTTTATCCTGAGCATCAGCCGAGAGCATGAATGGCCGATCGATCTGTTGTTTCCGCTGGCCGGACTGCGCGCCGTCGAGCCGCTGATGGGGGCGAAGGTTCCGGTCGATGACGAACGCACCGATCCCGTCTGGCAGGCGCGCATCGCCACGCGGATGCGCGACATCCGCCTGCCCGCCCGCACTGTGCTGGCGCGTCCCAATCTGTCTCTGGCCGAGTTGATGCAGCTCAAGGCCGGGGACGTCATTCCCGTGACCATCAACCGCAGCCTGCCGCTGATCGTGGGCGACCGCATTGTCGCCCATGGTTCCATTGGCGAACAGGACGGCCGCGCCGCATTCCAGATTGAAAAGCTTGCACAGGAACCCGGACAATGAGCGATATGAGTGAAGCCCCGCGCCTCGACAATGGGGGTGAGGACAGCATCAGCCGCATGGTGAACAACCGGCAATTTCGTCTGCTGGCGGACATTCCCGTCCGCATGTCGGTGGAGGTCGGGTCGACCTCGCTGCGTCTGGCGGAGGTCATGGACCTTGCCGAAGGCAGCGTGGTGGAACTGGACCGGCAGGCCGACGATCTGCTGGACATCATGGTCAATGGCGCGCTGATCGCCAAGGGCGAGGTGGTGACGGTCAATGGTCGCTACGGCATCCGCATCGTTGAGATCGCGGCGACCGAAACGCGGCTTGCCGGTGTCGAACGGCGCGGGTGAACGAATTACCGCTTGCCTTGCGCGCCAACATTGGCAGACCGCGTGACGGATTAACCATCATCTCGAAAGCCCGTTCATGATCTGGTACTTCGTCAAGCTGCTGATCTTGTTGCCGCTGGTGGGGGGCATGGCCTTCGGCGCGCTGTGGCTGTGGCGCAAATATCAACCCGGCATGATGGCCGGGCAGAATGACCGCTCCCTCAAAGTGCTGGAAGCCTTGCCGATGGGGACGTTCGGCAAGCTCGCCGTGGTGGAGTTCGAGGGGAAGAAAATCCTGCTCTCCGTGACCCGTGGCCGCATTGAGAAGATCGCGGAAGGCGACCCCTATCGTGCGCGCTGAACGGCTTCTGATCGGCGGCCTGGGTCTGGCCGCCGCACTGCTGCTGATGGAACCGGCGTTGGCGCAGACGGTCGCGCAGGCCGCGCCCGTCGACAATGGCGGCGCGCTGACGAAGGCCATGGGGCAGATTTCGGGCGATGGCCGTTCGCTGTCGCTGAGCCTGCAAATCCTGATCCTGATGAGCCTGCTGACGGTGCTGCCGTCGCTGGTGCTCATGATGACCAGCTTCACCCGCATCCTCATCGTCCTGTCGCTGCTGCGTCAGGCGCTCGGCCTGCAACAGACGCCGCCCAATCAGGTGCTGGTCGGGCTGACCCTGTTCCTGTCGCTGTTCGTGATGCGGCCCTATGTCGACCAGATCAACGCCCAGGCCTTCGATCCCTATGGCAAGGGGCAGATTTCCATTGAGGAGGCGGTGGGCCGTTCGGGCAAGGTGCTGCACGGCTTCATGACCAAGCAGACGCGCGAGACCGACCTCAAGCTGTTCGCCAATCTGGCTGAGGCGCCCGCGTTCAGGTCGCCCGCCGACATCCCCTTTTCGATCCTGCTGCCTGCCTTCGTGACGTCGGAACTGAAGACCGCGTTCCAGATCGGCTTCATGATCTTCCTGCCGTTCCTCATCATCGACCTTGTCGTGGCCTCCACGCTGATGGCGCTGGGCATGATGATGCTGTCCCCGACGATCATCTCCATGCCGTTCAAGCTGCTGCTGTTCGTGCTGGTGGATGGCTGGGCGCTGACCATGGGATCGCTGGCCGGCTCCTTCGCAACATAGGCGCGCGGGCATGGAAAACGCCGATTTCTTCATGGGGCTGGCGCAGCAGGCGCTGTGGATCACGGCGCTGGCGGCAGCGCCGATCCTGATTCCGGCGCTGGTCGCGGGCGTATTGATCGGCATGATCCAGGCGGCGACCTCGATCAACGAGCAGACGCTGAGCTTCATCCCCAAGATCCTGATCGTCGGCGCCATGCTGGTGATCTTCGGCGGGTCGATCATGGTGTTGATCGCGGACTTCACGCGCGAGATTTTCGAGCGCATTCCGGACCTGCTGCAATGATCGCGCCGGGCTTCGCCCATGTGGAAGTCCAGCTGTGGATCTGGCTGATCGCGATGATCCGTCCGGGCGCGGCCTTCATGGCGGCGCCCGTTTTCGGCGCGCCGGCGGTGCCGTTGCAATTGCGGCTGATCCTGTCGCTGGCCCTGGGCATGGCGGCGCTCAACAGCGTGCATATCCAGCTTCCTGCCGATGGCGTCGCCAGTTTCGAGGGCATCATGCTGGTCGCGGGCGAAGTGCTGGCGGGCCTCGCCATGGGCTTTGCCGTGCAGATCGGCTATGCCGCCGCGCTGGTCGCGGGGGAGGCCATCGGCAACACCATGGGCCTGAATTTCGCGGCGATGGTCGATCCGTCCTCGGGTCAGGCGACGCAGGCGGTAGGGCAGTTCCTCTCGATCCTTTCCACCTTCCTGCTGCTCGCCATGGACGGGCATCTGATGCTGGTGAGTTTCGTGGTGCAGAGCTATCAGGCGATCCCGCCCAACGGCGCGATGCTCAGCAATGATGCGGTCTGGCATCTGGTCGAATTTGGCGGCGCCTTGCTCGGCGCGGGGCTGACCATCGCGTTGCCGGTCGGGTTCGCGCTGGTGCTGGTGCAGATCGTCATGGGGATGCTGTCCCGCACGGCGCCCGCGCTCAACCTGTTCGCGGTGGGCATGCCGGTGGCGCTGATGGCGGGGCTGATCCTGCTGGCGATGACCGTGCCGATCATGGGCGAGGGCATCACCATCGCGCTCAAGGCCGGGTTGGATCAGGCGCAAAGCCTGGCGGAAGGGCGCTGAACCATGGCGGAGAGCAATGGCGGCGGTGAAAAGACCGAAAAACCGACAGCCAAGAAACTCAAGGACGCCGCGAAAAACGGCGACATCCTCCAGTCCCGCGATCTCGCCACCGCTCTGGTGGTGATGGCGGGAATCGGGTGGATTGCGGTCACCGGACCGTCGGTCGTGAAATCGCTGTCGCACATGCTGGTGCAGGCGTTGCGCTTCAGTCGCGAGGATATCGTCAATTTCGCGCCCGCCGACCGGGGTTTCAGCCTGTTGTCGGGGATCGCGCTGCCGGTGGCGGGGATCATGCTGGCGACATTGATCGCGGCGATTGCCGGGCCGGCGCTGCTGGGGTCGCTCGGCTTTCGTCCCGGCGCCTTCGCGCCCAAGGCGTCGAAGCTCAATCCCGCCTCCGGTCTCAAGCGCATGTTCGGTATGCAGGGCCTTATCGAACTCCTCAAGTCGATCGCCAAGGTGTCGTTGCTGGGCGCCATCGGCGTCTGGATGATCTGGGACCGGATGAGCGAGATCATCGGCCTTGGGCGATCCGGGCTGGCGCCCGCCATGTCGGACCTGGGCAATATGTTCATCATGACCTGCCTGGTGATGGCGGGGGGGCTGTTCCTGATCGCGGGCATCGACGTGCCCGCGCAGCTCATGCAGCGGTCCAAGCGGCTGTCGATGAGCAAGCAGGAAATCAAGGATGAGCATAAGGAAAGCGAAGGCTCGCCCGAACTGAAAGGCCATATCCGCCGCCGCCAGTTCGAGGTGCTGAGCGGGTCCACCCGCCAGGCCGTGGCCGAGGCCAGCGTCATCATCACCAACCCGACCCATTTCGCCGTCGCACTGCGCTACAAGCCGGGGCAGGACGCCGCGCCGGTCGTGGTGGCGCGCGGTTGCGACGCGGTGGCGGCGGCGATCCGCGAACTGGCCGACCAGAATGGCGTGACGGTGCTGCAATATCCCGAACTGGCGCGCGCCATCTACTTCACCTCGCGCGCCGGGCAGATCGTGAACGAGGGCCTCTACATGGCGGTTGCGACCGTGCTGGCCTTCGTCTTTCGCGTGGAGAATCGCATGGCTGGCGAGATGGACCGGCCGTTCATCACCGTGCCGGACGATCTGCGTTTCGACGCGGACGGCCAAAAAATGCCGTAAATCCAGCTGGCTTGCGGAACAGGCGGATGCTTAACCCAAGTTTAGGGCTTATTGTCCGTATAATGTTCATGGGGACGCATTAGGATGGTGCGTCATGAACGACTATTTTTCACGGAGCGAACTACCGCCGGTTGAGCGCAGCAACACCCGTGCGCCGGCGGCCGTGCCGCCGGTCGCTCCGGTTTCCGGTGCCGCCCTGATGCGCCGGCAGGGCGGATCGGCGTCGCAGGCCGCCACTGACGATCCGGCATCGCCGGAAGGCCGCATCGCCAGCAGCGCCGAATATGCCAGGGTCCATGCCCGCATAGCGGGCATATTGGCGGAACTGAGCACGCAGGGCAGCACCGCCACGGTGGACGGCGCGGCGGAGGAAATCCAGTCGATGCTGCCATCGCCGCAGGTGCTGGTGCCCCTGCCGCCCGCTTCGAAGGAAGCGGTGGAAAGTTCCATCCGCATTGCCCGGCGCATAGCCGAACAGGCCGCGCTGGCCCATGCCGCGCAGGCCCATATGGGGCGCGGGGCCGTCGACCAGATCGTCTCGGCCGGGGTCTGATACCAAGGCGCGATGAGTTTGACTCATCGAATCTTGGTAAAGCCCGCGCGGCGCCTGAGCGAAACCCACTTGTGATCGATCGAAGACCGAGCGCGATGGTATGACGCGCGCTTTTCCGCTTTTGCGGCGGGCGATGAAAATCATTCCTAAAGGTCTTGGGCCTAGGGCCGTTCTTGCATGTGAAAGGACGGCCCATGACTTCGGTGAGCAGCAGCATCTTGACGGCGCTTGGCGCGGGGTCGGGCATCGATACCTCCTCGCTCGTGTCCAGCCTGGTCAGCGCGGCCAGGGAGCCGAAGCAGAATGCGATCACCAGCCGTCAGTCGCTGAACAGCGCGCGCATTTCCGCGCTGGCCTCCGCCTCCAGTTCGCTCGACACCTTTGCCGATGCGCTGAACAGCCTGCTGGCGGGCACCGGCTATTCCGGCACGCCTGCGTCCAACGACACCAGCATCGTCGCGGTCAGCGCGCTGCCCGGCGGGACGCCGACGGGCCTGCCCGCGCAGATTGAGGTGCAGCAGCTGGCCTCGGCCCGGACGCTGGTTTCCGCGGTCAACGCCAATCAGGACGCATCGCAGGGCGCGGCGGCCACCGTCGGCGTCGGGGAGCTGTCGCTGAAGGTCGGGAGCGGCAATGCCGTTTCCATCAAGATCGACGCCACCAATAACAGCTACACGGGCCTGGCGGCTGCCATCAACAATGCGGGGGCCGGCGTTACCGCGACGGTCGTCACGGATTCGCAGGGCACGCGGCTGATGCTCAAGGGGCCGACCGGCGCGGCGAACGATTTCTCGCTGACCACCGTTTCTTCGACAACGGATGCAACGACCGGTGCGGACCTGTCCCGGTTCGCCTGGTCTTCGGCCGGCCCGGTTTCCGGCAGCACGATGAGTTCGGCCGGGCAGCCCAAGGATGCGATCATCCTGCTCGACGGGGTGGAGCAGCATTATGCCGCCAACACCATCGACACCGCCATCCCCAATCTGCGCATCGACCTTAACAAGGCGGCGCCGGGCACCAGCGTCACGCTGGCGACGACCGAGCCGACCACCTCCATGCGCGACCTGATGGTCGAGTTCGTCGACGCCTATAACACGCTGATGAAGGCGCTGAACACGGCGACGGCGACCGGCACCGACGCATCGACCGCGGGCGTGCTGAACGGCGAAGCGTCGATCCGCGACATGAAGCGGCAGTTGTCGCAGATGGTGTCGGCGCAACTGACCGCCACCGGCCCCTACAAGACGCTGAACGATCTGGGCGTCAGCACCAATCGCGACGGTACGCTGTCGCTGGACACGGCGGCGCTGGACAAGGTGATGGCGGCGGACCCCAAGGCCATCACGCAGATGCTGAATCCCTCGGTCAAGACCGCGACCAATATCGGTCTCGCCGGCCTGATGGACAAGGTGCGCGACAATAGCCAGAAGGATGGCGGCCCGCTCGCCGCATCTCAGGCCAGGTACAAGGCGCTGGCGAGCAATCTGAGCGACCAGCTCGACAAGCTCGACACCCAGATGGCGGACTATCAGACGCAGCTGACCAAGGTCTATTCGGTCATGGAAAACCGGCTGTCCGCCTTCAAGGCGACGCAGAGCTACCTGACGCAACAGGTGGCGATGTGGACCAAGAGCAACGATTGATAAAAGAGGGTCAGGAAGATCATGTTCTATAATCATGGCGGTTTCGGCGGCGCGGCAGCGCGGCGTTATGCGGCGGTCCACACCGGCAGCCGGATCGAGGGCGCGACCCCTCATGCCCTGGTCAAGGTGCTGTTCGACGAGTTGCAGCTGGCGCTGGACGCCACGGCGCTGGCCGAACGCAATGGCGACCGGCTCAAGGTGTCGGACAAGCAGGCCCGGGCCATGTCGATCCTGTTCGCGCTGGAATCGAGCCTGGACTTCGACAAGGGCGGCGACATTGCGACCGGCCTGGCGCAAATCTATCGCGAGGCGCGCCGCCTGCTGCTGGCCGGGGCCAAGGAGCACAGCGCCGAGCCGGTGGAGCAGGCCCGCGCGATGATCGGGGAAATCGCCGACGCCTGGAGCCAGATCGGCCAATAATAGCAAGGGGCAATGAGCTTGACTCATGGCGCCCTGATTAAGCCCGTGCGGCGCTTGAGCATTTCCAATCCGTGATGCGTCGGCATCTTGGCGGGTTGGTATAAGCGCCTGACCCGCGCTTTATCGTAGCGGGTTGCGCCTCAGGGTGCGTCCTTGTATAGGCAGCGCTCGCAAAGGGCGGCCCGGCGGGGGCCGCCTTTTTGCGTTTCGGAACCTGTTTACATCAGCCCAGAAGGGAAGGCCCATGTCGATTACGCCGCTCATGCCCGTTTACCCCCGGTGTGATGTACGCCCGGTCCGAGGCGAGGGCTGCTACCTGATCGGGGAACGCGGCGAGCGGTATCTGGATTTCGCCAGCGGCATCGCGGTCAACCTGCTGGGGCACGGCCATCCGAAGCTGGTCAAGGCCATCGCCGATCAGGCCGCGACGCTGATGCACACGTCGAACCTCTACGGCATGCCGCTGGGCGAGACGTTCGCGCAGCGTCTCGTCGACACGACCTTTGCCGATACGGTGTTCTTCACCAATTCGGGGGCCGAAGCGGTGGAATGCGCGATCAAGACCGCGCGCCGCTATCATTATGCCAATGGCGAGGCCCATCGGCACAGGATCATCAGCTTCGACAACGCCTTCCATGGGCGGACGCTGGGCACGATCTCCGCGACCAGCCAGCCCAAGATGCGCGACGGCTTCGAGCCGCTGCTGCCCGGCTTCACCGTGGTGCCGTTCAACGATCTGGAGGCCGCGACGGCCGCCGTCGATGAGAATACCGCCGGTTTCCTGGTGGAAACGGTGCAGGGCGAAGGCGGCGTAACCCCGGCGACGCAAGAGTTCCTCTCCGGCCTGCGCAAGCTGTGCGACGAAAAGGGCATGCTGCTGATCCTGGACGAAGTGCAGTGCGGCTATGCCCGCACCGGCACCTTCTTCGCCCATGAGCAATATGGCGTGACGCCGGACATCATGGCGGTCGCCAAGGGCATCGGCGCGGGCTTCCCGCTGGGCGCCTGCCTCGCGACCGAGGAAGCGGCCAAGGGCATGGTGTTCGGCACCCATGGTTCGACCTATGGCGGCAATCCGCTGGCCATGGCGGTCGGCATGACCGTGCTGGACGAGGTGTTGGGCGAGGGGTTCCTCGACCATGTGAAGGCGATGGGCGCGCGTCTGCGTTCGGCGCTGGAGCAGTTGATCCCCAATCATGACGGCATGTTCGAGGATGTGCGCGGCATGGGCCTGATGCTGGGCGTCAAGATGACGGATGGTTACGATGCGCGCAACTTCGTGGCGCATCTGCGGGATCATCATGGCCTGCTCGCGGTGTCGGCGGGGCAGAATGTCGTGCGCATCCTGCCGCCCCTCGTGATCGAGGAAAGCCATATCGCCGAATGCATCGAAAAGCTGTCCGCCGGGGCGCGGAGTTTTGCGGAGGCTGCGGCCTGAACCAATCCCGTTCGCGTGAGCGAACGGGCCGATGGGGGATTCCTCATGACCAGACATTTCCTGAATTTGAGTGACGCAGGCGGTGACGCGATTGCCGCCATGATTGCCGATGCCATCGACCGGAAGGCGGCGCGCAAGAGCTGGCCCAAGGGGCAGGCCGATGCGGATGCGCCGCTGGCCGGCCATACGCTGGCGATGATCTTCGAGAAGAATTCGACCCGGACCCGCGTGTCGTTCGACATGGCGATCCGCCAACTGGGCGGCACCTCGCTGATCCTGGACGGCGCGACCAGCCAGTTGGGCCGGGGCGAGACGGTGGCCGACACGGCGCGCGTGCTCAGCCGCATGTGCGACGCCATCATGATCCGCACCGACGATCATGCGAAGATCGAGGAAATGGCGCATCATGCCAGCGTTCCGGTCATCAACGGCCTGACCGACCTGTCGCATCCCTGCCAGATCGTCGCGGACCTGCTGACCGTGGTGGAGCATGGCGTGGCCTTGCCGGGCAGCCAGTGGGCCTGGCTGGGCGACGGCAATAATGTGCTGCATTCGATTGTGGAGGCGGCGGGTCTGATGCAGTTCGACGTGCGCATCGCCGTGCCGGAGGGCTATGATCCCGATCCGTCGTTCGAGGTCGAAGCCCGCACGCGCGGCGCGACCATCACCCGCAGCCGCGATCCGCAGGCCGCGGTCAGCGGCGCGGACATCGTGGTCACCGACACCTGGATTTCCATGGGACAGGCCCATGCCGAGGAAAAGCTGGCGGCGATGATGCCCTATCAGGTGACGCCCGAATTGATGGCGCGGGCCAAGCCGTCCGCCAAGTTCCTGCACTGCCTGCCTGCCCATCGCGGCGAGGAAGTGGTGGAAGCGGTGATCGATGGGCCGCAATCGGTGATCTGGGACGAGGCGGAGAACCGCATCCATGCCCAGAAGTCGGTGCTGCTGTGGGCGTTGGGCCGTCTCGGTTGAGTTTGATGGCGGCGATCCTATCTTAGCGCCTTTATATGATTGGCCCGCCTGACGGTGGGCCGCACGGAGCTTGATTTGACCTCTACCGCCTCACTCGACCAGGCCCTTGGCTTCACCATCCCCTCACGCCATACGCGGGGGCGGATCGTGCGGCTGGGGCCGGTCCTCGACGATGTTCTCGCCGCCCATGCCTATCCGCCGCAGATCGAGCGGCTGCTCGCGTCTGCCCTGGTGCTGGCGGCCTTGCTCGGTTCGACGCTCAAGGATGCGGGCGGGCAGCTCACCTTGCAGGCGCAGACCGAAAATGGCGTCGTCAGCCTGCTGGTCGCTGACTATAAGGGCGGCGAACTGCGCGGCTATGCCAAGTTCGACGCTGACCGGTTGGCCGAACTGGGGGCCGACCCGACGCTGTTCGGGCTGTTCGGCAAGGGCTATCTCGCCGTCACTTTCGATCAGGCAGCGAGCGGCGAGCGCTATCAGGGGATTGTGCCGCTCGACGGCGAATCGCTGGCGGACGCGGCGGAACATTATTTCTTCCAGTCCGAACAGATCCCCAGCATCATCCAGATCGCGACCCGCCATGATGCGGGCGAGGGGTGTCTGGCCGCCGGCCTGTTGCTCCAGCATCTGCCCGAGGGCGAGGTGGGACGCGAACGGCTGCATGTCCGCCATGACCATCCCGAATGGGAGCATGTGCAGGCGCTGGCGCACACGCTGAAGGATGCGGAACTGACCGATGGCGATCTGCCACTGACCGACATCGTCTGGCGGCTGTTTCATGAAGAGGATGAGGTGCGGGTCACCGATCCGACCGTGCTGACCAAGGGGTGTCGCTGCGATCTGGGCCATATCCGCAGCGTCATCGGCCGGTTTCCGGCGGCCGAGCGGGCGGAGATGGCCGACGATCAGGGGATTATCGGGGTCGATTGCGCTTTCTGTTCGCGGCTGTTCCCGGTGGCGCTCGACAGTTTCGCGGCGGCGGAGTAGCCCGCGGCCCGATGCAATCCCTGCTATCAAATTGCCGCATTTGGCGGGCAGGATTGATGCGGAACAGGCGATCTGACGGGGGGATCGGAACGATGGCAGGACGATGCGCCCTTGCGGCGGTGTTGATGATGGCGATGGCGGCCGCCGTTCACGCGGCGGGTCCTGCGCCGCGCCTGGCCAAGGGGCTGGAAGCGGGGGAATGGGAATTGCGGGAGCGGGGGACGGGCGCGGTCCGTAAGCTCTGCGTGTCTCAGCTGAGCCAGCTTCTGCAACGCCGCCATGACGGGCATGGCTGCAAGAGCTTTACCGTGAACGACACGCCCAAGCGGCTTGTTATCACCTATGAATGCGGCGCGGCGGGCAATGGCCGGACCGACCTTCGCATCGAAACGTCCCGGCTGGTGCAGATAATGTCGCAGGGCATTGCCGATGGCGCGCCCTTCGATTTCGCTCTGGAGGGGCGCTGGGTCGGGGCCTGCCATTAAGGCCGACTCGCTTGCACTGGCGCGCCGGGAAGGGTAGCGCGACGCTTATGGTTGCCAATAGCGGAAAATTCGCCGTCGTCCTGCTCTCCGGCGGGCTCGACTCCATGGTCGCGGGCGGGCTGGCGCGCGAGGCCGGTTACCGGCTGTTCGCTTTGTCGATCGATTATAATCAGCGGCATCGTCTGGAATTGCAGGCGGCGGGGCGTATTGCTTCGGCGCTCAACGCCATGTCGCATATCGTGCTGCCGTTGGATCTGACGGCTTTTGGCGGGTCGGCGCTGACCGCGGACATTGCCGTGCCCAAAGAGGGGGTCGGTCCCGATATTCCCATCACCTATGTGCCTGCGCGCAACACCATCTTCCTGTCGCTGACCCTGGGTCTGGCCGAGGTGGCTGGGGCGAGCGACGTGTTCATCGGCGTCAATGCGCTGGATTATTCGGGCTATCCCGATTGCCGCCCCGAATTCATCGACGCCTTCCAGAAAATGGCGACGCTGGCCACCAAGGCTGGGGTGGAGGGAAATCCCATCCACATCAACGCGCCGCTCCAGCATATGAGCAAGGCCGACATCGTGCGGGAGGCGCATCGGCTGGGGCTGGACGCGGGACTGAGCTGGTCCTGCTACGATCCGACGCCCGACGGCAAGCATTGCGGCCTGTGCGACAGCTGCCGCCTGCGCTCCAAGGGGTTCGAGGAAGCGGGCCTGCCCGATCCGACGATCTATGCGGTGAAGCCCTGACGCCATGAGCTATGCGGTCAAGGAAATGTTCCTCACCCTTCAGGGCGAAGGCGTCCATGCCGGGCGCCGGGCGGTGTTCCTGCGCTTTGCCGGATGCAACCTGTGGACCGGGCGGGAGCAGGACCGGGCGAGCGCGATCTGCCAGTTCTGCGACACCGATTTCGTCGGCACGGACGGCGATGGCGGCGGCAAGTTCGCGGATGCGGACGGTCTGGCGGATGCGGCCCTTGCCTTTTGGGGCGAGGGGCAGGACGGGCGCTACATCGTGCTGACCGGCGGAGAGCCGATGCTCCAGATCGACGATGCGCTGGTCGATGCGCTGCATGAGCGGGGCTTTGCCATCGCGGTCGAGAGCAACGGCACCTTGCCCGCGCATCCGGGGCTGGACTGGGTCTGCATCAGCCCAAAGGCCGGGAGCGACGTGGTGCAGCGCAGCGGCAACGAACTGAAGCTGGTCTGGCCCCAGCCGGGGCAGGGGCACAGCCTGGCCGATGTCGAGGACATGGAGGGCTGGGCCTTCGACCATCTGCTGATCCAGCCGCTGGACGATCCGGATGCGGCGCGGAATGCGCAGGCGGCGGTGGATCTGGTGATGGACCGGCCGCGCTGGCGGCTGAGCCTGCAATCCCATAAATATCTGGGATTGCGGTAGAAGCTTCCGCTTGCCGCATCGGCACACGCTCCCGCTCGCGCAGGAGCGCGTTAATTGCCGCTTATACCATCGCGCTCGGTCTTCGACCGATCACAAGTGGGTTTCGCTCAGGCGCCGCGCGGGCTTTACCAAGGTCCGATGAGTCAAACTCATCGCGCCTTGCTATTAGGGCTGAACGCCGGTTTTCTGGTTCCACGCCATCTGGCAGGCCGGCAGCAGCTTGCCCTTCTTCCAGCATTTGGGATCGAAGGAGGGCAATGCCAGCGAATAGCTGCGGCCCGGATCGCCGTAAAATTGCTCGCCGGCAAGGATCAGCGACTTCTTGATCGAACCCAGACCGTTGCGGGCCACTTCATTGAGCGTGCCGCGCTGGGCGAAGATCGCCTGCCGCCCGACCAGCGCCGCCGCCTGGCAGAAGCCGCGCTGCGCCTGCACGGTCGAATAGCCTGAATAGATGCGCGTGCCATATTGGTCGGACGCCATCTGGCCGGGCTTGCCCTTGCCCACGGTGCGCTGGAAATAACCGAGCAGCGCGGTCTGCGCCGCATCAAGTTCGGCGTCGTGATGGGCGATCATGGCGTTATAATTGCTGATCGACAGCAGCGTGGGTTCGAACTGGCATTGCAGCGCCGCGACATTGAGCGCCGCGCGCAGGTTCCACACCAGCCCTGCCTTGATCTCCGCCGCATTGGCGCCGGGGAGGCCAAGCGCGGTCGCCGCCTCCGCATCGGTCAGCGGCGGGGTCGAGAAATCGGGCGGCGACCAGAAAAATTGCGCCGTGGCCGGTTGGGCGAGCAGGGGCATGGCCAACGCCGTCAATCCCAGAGCAGCGCGGCGCGCGGTGGAACGGAATGTCATCGAAATCCCCTCTGGAAACAAGGCTGCAAGAAATATTGTCTCTGTCTGTATCACGCCTGAATGTCGGCGCCAGCCTATTGATCGGAGAGAACTTCGGTATCCGCCGCCGGTTTTTCCTCGCCGCCCTTCGGCTTCGGCGCGGTCGTGCGCGCGGCGGCGTTGTCGCTGCGGTTCGCGGGCAGCGCCAGGGCGCCGCCTTCGCTCTGCACGCCGTCCAGATCGGTCATGGCGTCCGTGGCAGTGCCGTCGACCACCTCCATATGATTCATCGGAACGGCGGTCGTGTTCTTTTCCTTGCCGCCGCAGGCCGCCAGCGCCATGCAGCCGGACAAAATCAGCGTCGTACAAACCATCTTCGCGTCAAGGCGCATCCGGGTCTCCATCAAGCCTGTTTCAGCATGCCCGGTAGCCCCCCACCTGGCGAAAGCCGCGACCCTAGCGGGCCGTTCCGCATTGCTCAACCCCCGCCCCATCGTCGGTGGGGCAGCGGCGCAGGCGGCTGACAAAGGCAGGGAAATGACGCTCAAGGGCTGCATCCAGTTCCGCCATGGACGCTTTCATGCCCAATGCGGCGATGCTGGTCACCGGATATTCGGCTATACCGCACGGCACGATGCCCCCGAAATGGGACAGGTCGGGATCGACATTGATCGAAAAACCGTGAAGCGTGACCCAGCGCCGCACCCGGATGCCGAGCGCGCCGATCTTTGCCTCCCGCCCGTCCCGGTCATCGGTCCAGATGCCGATGCGGCCCTCCGCGCGGCGGGCGGCGATGCCGAGATCGCTCAAGCCGTCGATCATCCAGCCTTCCAGATGATGGACGAAATTGCGCACATCCTTGCCGCGTTCGCGCAGGTCGATGTTGAGATAGCCGATACGCTGGCCGGGACCATGATAGGTATATCGGCCTCCGCGTCCGGCATCATGCACGGGAAAGCGGGGGTCGAGCAATTCGGCTGGATTGGCGCTGGTACCCGCCGTGTAGAGCGGCGGATGCTCCAGCAGCCAGACCCTTTCGCTGGCCTGACCTTCGAAGATCGCAGCCGCCCGCGCCTCCATGTCCGCGAGCGCGACGGGATAGTCGACGGGCGTGTTTTCGACGCGCCATTCAATGCCTTGGACGGCGGCGGATGTGGGCAGGGACGACATGGCGGTTCCTTGACTTGGCGCGAGCGAGCGATCAAGTCTCCTGCGCGTTTTTCCATCGTATCACAGGGCGTAAAGATATGGCGACAATGTCCATCGGCAAGGCTTGGGAGGAGGCGGTCGCCTTCGTCTCGCGCGAAAGCAGCCTGCTGTTTCCCGTCGCCCTGCTGTTCATCGCCTTGCCCAGTGTCATATTGGGCGAGATGACGCCGCCTGAACTGACCGCCTGGGCCGCGTCGCAGCCGCGCGGCGCGCTGCCGCAGATACCTGCCAGCTATGGGCTGGCGATGCTGCTGACGGCGCTGCTCATCTGGTTCGGATCGTTGGCGCTGTTCGCGCTGGCGTTGCGGCCCGGTATCAGCGTGGGAGAGGCGCTGCGCCTCAGTCTGGCGCGCTTGCCCGTGCTGATCGGGACCAGCTTTGTCGCCGGGGGGGCGATTGCGTTGGCTTTGATCGTGCTGACCCTCGTGGGAATGGTGATCGCCGCTGTGTCCCCCGGTCTGCTGGCGCCGTTGCTCGGGGTGGCGATGGTGGCGGTGCTGGCTTTCGTCGGCGTGCGGCTAGTGCTGCTCAACCCGGTGGTGATCGATGGGCAGGAGGGCGTCGTCGCCTCGCTGAAGCGGAGCTGGGGGCTGACCAAGGGCCATTTCTGGCATCTGCTGGGCCTGATCGCGGTGCTGACGCTGGTGTCGCTGATCGCCAGTTCGGCCGCGCAGGCGGTGTTCGGCATTATGGGCCGCCTGATTGCGGGCACCGACGGTGCGCGGTTGATCGGCGGGGTGGCGGCTGCCGCCGTCTCCACCGTGGTGCAGGTCTATATGCTGGTGATGCTGTCCCGGCTGTACCGTCAGGCGTCGGAGCGCTAACCCAGCAACGGCACATGCGGCGCGGCGTCGCGCGGCAACAGGCCGGCGAGGCGGGGGTCGGCGAACATTTCGACCTCGCGCTTCGTGGGGACGAAGCCTGACTTGCGGTAGAAACCGAGCGCCGCCGGACTGTCCAGCGTGCAGCTGTGCACCCAAAAGCGGGTTACGTCCTTGCGCCATGCCAAAGCCTTGGCCTGCGCCATCAGCCATTTGCCCAAGCCCTTGCCGTTCAGATCCGGGACCAGCCCGAAAAAGGCCAGTTCGCAGTCGGGCATCGACCGGAAATCCAGTTCCAGCAACCCGACCTCGACGCCGCGCGGATCGGTGATGGCGTAGATCTCGACGGCGGGATCATGGACGATCGCACTCAATTCCTCATCGGGCATCGCCAGACGGGAGAACCAGAGCCACGGTTCGCCCACCCGCCGGAACAGTGCGCGATAGCTCTCCAGCGTCGGCGCCTTCCACGGCACCAGCCGAAGCGGCGCGGGCGGGATGGGGGCAGGCCGTGGCCTGTCCCGCATCTCCAAATGGGTGACGATGGTCGCGATCTGGTCGTTGGCGACGGGGCTGAGGCTCATATAAGGCTCAGCTCCAGCTCGCCATGGGCGGCAGGCTCATCAGGATCGCGTCGATATTGCCGCCGGTCTTGAGCCCGAAGAGCGTGCCGCGATCATGCACCAGGTTGAATTCGGCGTAGCGCCCGCGCCATTCCAGCATCTGGGCATAATCCTCCTCCGACCAGCTTTCCTGCATCCGCTGCCGGACGATGGGCGGAAACGCCTTGAGGAAGGCTTCGCCCACATCGCGGGTGAAGGCGAAATTGGCGTCGAAAGCGGCTTCGTCCGCGCATTCCAGATGATCGTAGAAAATCCCGCCGACGCCGCGATGGACGCCGCGGTGGGGAATGAAGAAATAATTGTCGGCCCATGCCTTGAAGCGGGGATAATGATGCGCGTCATGGGCGTCGCAGGCGGCCTTCAGCACGGCATGGAAATGGGCGGTGTCCTCATCGCGGGGAAGCGGGGGGTTGAGGTCCGCGCCGCCGCCGAACCAGCGCTTCGATGTCACCAGATAGCGCGTGTTCATGTGCACGGCGGGGACATGCGGATTGGCCATGTGCGCGACCAGGCTGATGCCGGTGGCGAAGAAATTCGGGTCCTCGCCCGCGCCATGGATGGTCTTGGCGAATTCGGGCGAGAAGGTGCCGCTCACGGTCGAGACATTGACGCCGACCTTTTCGAACACCTTGCCCTTCATGACGCCGCGCACGCCGCCGCCGCCTTCTCCCGGGGCGAGGTCGGGCGCTTCGCGGTCCCAGGCGAGATAGTCGAAGCGGGCGTCCGATCCCGCCTCGCGCTCGATCGCCTCGAATTCGGCGCAGATGCGATCTCTCAGCGACTCGAACCAGGTGCGGGCGGCTTGCTGTTGCGGGTCGAGGATCAGGCTCATTGCGGGAAACTTCCAGTCTGGCGAAGGGCTTCGGCAACCGCGATGCCCGTGGAAACGGCGATGTTCAAGGACCGGAAGCCCGGCGCCATTGGAATACGCACGCGGACATCGGCCAAATCGCGCACAGCGTCGGGGACTCCGGCGCTCTCCGACCCCATGAGAAGAATGTCGTCGTCACGAAATTCGACATCGGGCAGGCGTTGGGAGGCGTGGCTGCTCATCAGCATCAGCCGCCGCCCCTCGGCCCGGCGAACGGCATCGAAGGCCTCGAAATTGGCGTGGCGCGTGACATCGGCGGAGGCGCCATAATCCATCGCGGCCCGCTTCAGCTTCGCGTCGGAAAAGGCGAATCCCATCGGCATGATGATGTCGACCGGCACGGAAAAACAGGCGGCAAGGCGCAAAATGGCCCCGACATTGCCGGCGATTTCGGGTTGATAAAGGGCAATACGCATGGCGCGCGCCATAGAACAGCGCGGCAAATTCTCATAGCCCGTCTAAATTGCTTGGCAAATGACGCATCCTACGGTTATCAGGCCTTCAAACCGCGCCAAAGGGGGAAAGGCGGCATCCATTTGCATGGGCGTCTGCGGATCTTCCGAACATCATAGCTGAAGACGGCGATGCGGCGGGGCCAGAGACGTTCTTGCAAGGGTTGAGGTGCATGGCGATCGTTGAACATATGGAGAGTGAAGGGGCCACCGTCTCCGGTGGAAGTGGCAGCGACGGGGTTCGCCGCCGCGATTTCATCAACATCGCCGCCGTGAGCTTCGCGGGTGTCGGCGCGGTCGCGGTCGTGGTGCCGCTGATCGATCAGATGAACCCCAGTGCGGACGTGTTGGCGCTGGCGTCGACCGAAGTTGATCTTTCCTCCATCCAGCCCGGACAGGCGATCAAGACGACTTTCCGGTCGCAGCCGCTCTTCGTCCGGCATCTGACCGACAAGGAAATCGCCGAGGCCGACAAGGTCGACATTGCCTCCCTGCGCGATCCGCAGACGCTGGAGCAGCGGACCGTCGACGGCAAGAAGCAGTGGCTGATCACCATGGGCGTCTGCACCCATCTCGGCTGCGTGCCGCTGGGCGCGGGCGAGGGTGAGAATCGCGGCGAATTCGGTGGCTATTTCTGCCCCTGCCACGGGTCTTCCTACGACACTGCCGCCCGTATCCGCAAAGGCCCCGCGCCTAAGAACCTGGAAGTGCCGAAGTACAGCTTCACTTCCGATACTGCCATTCTTGTGGGTTGAGGGGGTAGAAGATGAGCTTTCCTTGGGCTGAGCAATATACCCCCAAGCATCCGGTGATGCAGTGGGTCGACGAGAAGCTGCCGTTGCCGCGCCTCGTCTACAACGCCGTGGGCGCGGGCTATCCGGTGCCGCGCAACCTCAACTATTTCTGGAATTTCGGCGTGCTCGCAGGGCTGGCGCTGATGATCCAGATCGTCACCGGCATCATCATGGCGATGCATTATGGCGCCAATACCGCCGTGGCCTTCGCCACTGTCGAACAGACGATGCGCGACGTGAACGCGGGCTGGCTGATGCGCTATGCCCATGCGACCGGCGCCAGCTTCTTCTTCATCGTGGTCTATCTCCACATTTTCCGCGGCCTCTATTTCGGGTCCTACAAGGCGCCGCGCGAAATGGTGTGGCTGCTGGGCCTCGTCATCTTCCTGCTGATGATGGCGACCGCCTTCATGGGCTATGTGCTGCCCTGGGGACAGATGAGCTATTGGGGCGCGAAGGTCATCACCGGCCTGTTCGGCGCGATCCCCGTAGTGGGCGAGCCGATCCAGACCTGGCTGCTAGGCGGTTTCGCACCCGGCAACGCGTCGCTGAACCGCTTTTTCTCGCTGCACTTCCTGCTGCCCTTCGTGATCGCGGCGGTCGTGATCCTGCACATCTGGGCGCTGCATATTCCCGGCTCGTCCAACCCGACCGGCGTGGAAGTGAAGGGACCGCAGGACACTGTGCCCTTCCATCCCTATTACACCGCGAAGGACGGTTTCGGGGCGGGCGTGTTCCTGATCCTGTTCGCGATCCTGCTGTTCTACGCGCCCAACTATCTGGGTCACCCCGATAACTATATCGAGGCGAACCCGCTCTCGACGCCTGCGCATATCGTGCCGGAATGGTATTTCTGGCCCTTCTACGCGATCCTGCGTGCCTTCACGGTGGACTTCTTCTTCGTGCCGGCGAAGCTGCTGGGCGTGCTGGCGATGTTCGCGTCGATCCTGCTGCTCTTCTTCCTGCCCTGGCTCGATACCTCGGCGGTGCGTTCGGGCAGCTACCGGCCGACCTTCCGCAAATTCTTCTGGATCCTGATCATTGACGTGCTGATCCTGGGCTATTGCGGCGGCGCGCCGGCGGCGGAACCCTATGTGATGATCTCGCAGGTGGCCGCGGCCTATTATTTCGCGCACTTCCTGATCATCCTGCCGCTTATCTCGCGCTTCGAAAAACCGCTGCCGCTGCCCAATTCGATTACCGAGGCAGTGCTGGCGAAATATGGCAAGACCGACGGCGAACCCGTCGCGGTCCCGGCCGAATAAGGGGGTAGACAGAACATGGTTCGCATCGGCGCATTTCTTGTCGGCCTCTTCTTTTCCGGCTGGCTGCTGATTTCCTTCCTGGTCGGCGCGGTGGCCTATGTCACCGAGCCGCCGGCGGTCACGGTGGAGCATGAATTCCACCGCGATCCCAAACATGTGTCCTTCTCGTTCGACGGGCCCTTCGGCACGTTCGATCAGGCGCAGTTGCAGCGCGGGTTCCAGGTGTTCAAGGAGGTCTGCTCGGCCTGCCACAGCCTGAAATTCGTGGCGTTCCGCGATCTCAAGGGCATTGGCTATAATGATGCGGAGATCAAGGCGATCGCCAAGAACTGGGCGATCAAGACCCCCGACGTCGATCCCAAGACGGGCGAGATGTCGACCCGCGCGCCGGTGCCGGCGGATTATTTCCCCAAGCCCTTCGCGAACAACGTCGCGGCGGCCGCGGCGAACAACAATGCGATCCCGCCGGATCTGTCGCTGATGACCAAGGCCCGCCATCATGGCAGCGCCTATGTCTATTCGCTGATCACCGGCTTCCAGCCGCAGCCGGCAGAGTTGCTGAAGGAATTTCCCGATGCCAAGACGCCGCAGGGGCTGCACTACAATCCCTATTTCGCCAACCTGAACCTTGCCATGGCGCCGCCGCTGACGGCCGATGGCCAGGTGACCTATGGCGACGGCACCAAGGCGAGCGTCGACCAGATGGCGCAGGACGTTGCGGCCTTCCTGACGTGGACCGCCGAACCCAAGCTGGAAAACCGCCGCCGTGCGGGCCTGGCGACGATCTTCTTCCTGCTGATCGCAACGGGCTTGGCTTATATGGCCTATCAGAATATCTGGGCGGACAAGAAAAAGGCCGCCTGATCGCGGCCTGCAACAGAAACATCGCAGGGGGCACGGGAAACCGGGCCCCCTTTTCTTTTGAAGGCTTGTATGAGCGCTGACAGTCTGGCGGCCCTGGTCCGCACCATTCCCGACTTCCCCAAGCCGGGTATCCAGTTCCGGGACATCACCACCTTGCTGGCGGACGGGCAGGGGCTGGCCGAACTGATCGAGCGCATGGCGGCGGTTGCCCGACCGCTGGACCCGGACCTGATCGTCGGGATCGAGGCACGGGGCTTTATCCTGGGGGCGGCGCTGGCCCATGCGCTGGGCGCGGGCTTTGTGCCGGTGCGCAAGAAAGGCAAGCTGCCGGGCAAGACCGTTGGCATCGATTATGTGCTGGAATATGGCACCGACCGGCTGGAACTTCATGAGGGGCAGATTCCCGAGGGTGCACGGGCGCTGCTGGTCGATGATCTGATCGCGACCGGCGGCACGGCGCTGGCGGCGGCGCAGTTGATTCGTGAGCAGGGGGCGTCGGTGCTGATGGCGCTGTTCGCCATCGACCTGCCCGATCTGGGCGGAATGGCGGCTCTGGAAGCCGATGGCGTGTCATCGACCGCGATCATCGCCTTTGAAGGGCACTGAACGGGCGGTCGTGCACCTTTTGGTGGGTTTATGGCCGCAAGGCATCCGCCAGCATGTCGACCGCCTCTGCCAGCCGTTGGTCAAGCAGCGCCAGCAATTGCGTCCATCCCAGCATGTCCGACAATTCGCCGGGGCCGTCAGAAATGCCGCGCAGCCCCATGACCGGCACGCTGAAACGCTGGCAGGCACGGACCACCGCAAAGGTTTCCATGTCGACCATGTCGGCGTCGATCGCGGCATAATCCTCGCCGCCCACGATATTCGCGCCGGTGGAAAGCCGCGCAGCGCGCAGTTCCAGCGGTGTGTGCAGCGGCAGTTCGGCGGGATGATCGGAAAAGGGCGTGACGCCCTTCGGAAAGCCCAGGCGAGAAGCATCCATGTCGCGCCAGGACACACTGGCGACCTGATAAACGTCACCCACGGCGCAGACACGCGATCCCGCCGATCCCAGCGAAACGACGAGATCGGGCAGGTTTCGGTCCTGATCCAGTTGCTGAAGCGCAAGGTCCGTGTTGAGCGCGGCCTCCACCGGGCCGACGCCGATCATCAGCGGATCGAAGCGGGTCTTAAGGTGTGGGCCATATTCATTCTCCACTGCCATGACGAACAGAACTTGCTTGTTGGCAATCGTTGCGGCACAGGCCATGGTCGTCCCCTCTTTTTCGTCTCTTCGTTCATCTGGGCAGGGCAGCCGGGCCCGAAATGCGCTTAAGCACGTATCGGTAGCGAGGTCAGCCCCTTCCGGCTCACCCAATCCATGATGACCGCCAGATAGAGGAAGCCTTTGCACTTGGGCAAATTAGGTCACATCTGCGCCCTAGGCATGTCTCGGGCGGGTGAAGACGGCTTTGCCGACACTGTCGGCAATTCCTTCAGCGCGTCGAGGGCGAATTTCTAAGGTGGGCCGTGGTGCTCGTGTATTGATGAAGACCGTGCAAAACTGCCAGGGTCGTTCTCCTGACAGGCCGGTATAGCTGCATGGCAAAGCGCTTGGCGATGCACCTGCCCGTTCAGGCTTGTAAAGCGGGTTCGACCCCGCTTCTCCGCCTCAGAAAACCCAGCAATGAGATAATTTTCTCATACGGCCTCCATCGATATCGCAGATGCGTGGTCCGCATAAGGCAAGGATTGAACTTGCGACCCCTGCGATGTCAATGCGATGGGTGGTTGTGATTTTATTGTTTAAAATCAATTTGATAGCGAATCGGCTCGGCGCGCTTGCCCGGAATTTGCCCAATTCGCTCAAAGTTGAATTCCCTTTCAGATTTCGCAGTATATTGGATGGCTGCCTTAGGCCGTAAACTCATAAAATGACT
>NZ_LFCT01000031.1 GCF_008692605.1 Sphingobium estronivorans | reverse complement strand
GACACCGGCGGCGACGCACGCGCCGGGGGCTTTCGCGCGCTCGAACGCAACGACCTCGCCGGGGCGGCCACGCTCTTCGAGCGGGCGCTCGCCCGCAATCGCGGCGATGCCGACGCCCTGGGCGGGCTGGGCGTCGTCCGGCTCCGTCAGGACCGCTTCGCCGAGGCACGCGACCTGTTGGCGGAAGCGTCGCGGCGGGGCACGACCTCGAAATGGTCGGACGCGCTGGCGACGTCGCGCTTCTACGCCGGCCTGACCGAAGCCCGCGCCGCGCTCGCGGACGGACGGCTGGTCGATGCCCAGGGCAAGGCCGAGGAATTGGTCCGCTCGGGCTATGCGGATCGGCAACAGGCGCTCGAACTGCTCGCCACCATCTACGAACGACAGGGTCGCTACGCCGACGCGGCGGACATTTACCGCCAGGCGTCGACCGGTCGCGCCGCCGGGGAAGAGTCCGAACTTCGCCTGAAGAGCAGAGCCGCGCGGGGCCGCGCGCTTGCCGCGATCGCCCGCGGCGATGAGGTCAGTGCCGAACAGGAATTCCAGTCCGGCCTGTTGCTCGATCAGAACGATCCCTGGATCCGCTATGAATATGCGCGGTTCATGATTGGGCGCGGCCGGGTATCGGATGCGGACGCGCTGATCCGGTCCCTGTCGACCTCTGCCAATCCCGATGCGCTGTACGCCGCCGCGCTGCTCAACGCCTCGCTCCAACGGCCCGGCGCCGCCGAGGCGTTGATCGACCGCATTCCCGATGCGCAGCGCACCACGCAGATGCGCAGCTTCGCCGCCGGACTGAAAACGGATCGGGCGATCCAGCGGGCGCGCGACATCGCCGCGCTCGGGCGACAGGCGGAGGCGCGCGCCGCCCTGCAACAGTTGAGCGGCGCCGCCGGCGTCGCCGCGGTCAAGCAGGCCGCCATCGCCGACGCGCTGTATGACCTGGGCGACACCGACGGAGCCGCTGCGCTGGCGCAGCAGGCGATGTCCGGCGACATCGGCGATGTCGAAGGTTATGAGCCGATCATGCGCGTGCTCGCCAAGACGGGCCGCGACGACCTTGCCGCCGCCGCGCTCCAGCGGGCCCGGCAAATGGCGGACGGCTCCGCGCAGGGGCAACTGGTCCTGGCCCGCATCAACGGCAGCATGGCCGCCGCGCAGGCCGACCGGCTTCGCCTCGCCCAGCAATATGCGCCGGCCTTCGATCTGCTCCAGTCGGCCTGGAACGCGGCCCCGGGCAACCGCGAGGTACTCGCCGCGCTCGCCCGGCTCTATCGGTCCGGCGGCATGCCCGCCCGCGCGGCCCAGGCCTATCAGCTGATCCTGGCGCAATCGCCCCATGACCGGGACGCCCTTCTCGCCCTTATCGAAACGGCCGGCGCGGCGGGCGACACGACGCTGGCCCGGCAGGCGGTCGATCGCGCGATCCGGCAGATGCCGAACGATCACGAGGTCTATATCGCCGCGGCCCGCATGGAGCAGGCCCGGGGCAATGATGGCGCGGCGGTCCGGTATCTGAAGCGCGCCCGTGAAATCTACGCCCAGCAGACAGGCGGCGGGGATGCCGGGCAACTGACCGCCGCCAATCCGTTCGGCACGGTCAGCGCCGGCGGCAATCCGTTCCGCGCGCAGGGAGCGGTCGCCGCGCCGGCGCCGGTCAATCCGTTCGCGCTGGGTGGCGGGTCCCGCCTGCCCGCCTATGCCGCCCCGCCCGGTCAGGTCCCGTCCGCTCCCGCGGCGTCAGGGCAATTTGCGGGCGACGCGCCCTTCGCCGCTCTCGTGGGGGGGCCGCCGTCCGAACCGATCGGCGACCCGGTGCTCGCCCGGCTGGAATCGGACATTCGCTCGCTCACCGGCGACACGGGCCCACGGGCGGACGTGGAAACCGGCTATCGCGAGCGGTCGGGCGAAAAGGGACTTTCCAGCCTCAAGGAACTGACCGGTTCCGCGGCAGTCTCCACCAGCGTTGGCAATGGCCGTGTCGCGGTGAAGGCGGAAGCGGTCGTGCTCGATGCCGGCACGCCGGAGGCTTCGGGCGCCGCGCGTTTCGGCGGCAACGGGATCAGCGAAGCGGCGGCCATCGTCGGACAGGTTGATCCACGCAATGCCGCCGTGGCGGCGCAGCATGCCTCCGGCGTCGCCCTGTCGGCATCCTACAAAAGCGGGCTGGTGCAATTGGAGGCCGGCACGACGCCGCTGGGCATCGGCGACACAAAGGCAGTGTGGCATGCCGCCGTCACCCCGCGCTTCTCGTCCGTCGCTTCGGGCAAGATCTGGTTCGAACGCCAGCCGGTGAAGGATAGCGTGCTGTCCTATGCCGGCGCGCGCAACCCGGCCACGGACGCGCAGCTTGTCGGGGCGGCAAGCGCGATCGCCGCCGACGCGAGCGCTCGCGATCCTGTCACCGGTCAGCGGCTGCTCGACGTGCCCGGCCTTTTCGGACCCTATGGCATGGGCGAACGGTGGGGCCAGGTGATGCGCACCGGCGGCGGCCTGTCCTTCAGTTACGACCGCGACGGCACCGGATTCTATGGCGACGGCAGCGTCCACCGCTATCGCGGCGACAATGTGCGCCGCAACTGGGGCTATCAGTTGAACGCCGGCGGCTATATGCGCCTGTGGCGCGGCGACCGTTCGACGCTGACGGGCGGGATCAACGTCAATTATCAGGATTATGACAATAATCAGAATTTCTTCACCTTCGGCCATGGCGGCTATTTCAGTCCGCAAAGTTTCCTGAGCGTCAGCTTTCCGATCCGTTACGCCTATGACGACCGCCGGTGGGAAGTGCGCGGCAACTTCGCGCCGGGCTATCAGAGCTACGATCAGGCAGGCGCGAACGTCTATCCCACCAGCGATGCCGCGCAGGCGCTGCTCAACCGGTTGAAACTTGTGAATGACGATGTGCGTTCGACCTATGACGGCATCAGCAAAACGGGTTTCGCGCTGTCGGCCGACGGGGCCATTTACTATCGCGTAAGCCCTTCCATGCGAGTGGGGGGGCAAATGGGAATCAACACGTTCGGCAATTATGACGAATTCCGTTCGCTGCTCGGGATTCGCCAGTCGCTTGGAGGCGGTCAGTGAACGAAACGACGCGCACGGCCGTCCCGGCGGACACTGCGAGCCACCCCCAGGGCTTCGCCCTGCTGATGGCGCTGACGGCTGCCGAAATCCGGGACAAGGCATCGCCGGCTCAGGCGCGGGGATTCTATCTCGCCGTCGGCCATCGGCTGGCGGCGATCGAACCGGCCGGGGACGCCGCCGATCTTTCCGTGCTCGGCAGCAGGCTCAACAGGCTCTGGTCGGCGCTCGACTGGGGTCATGTCATCTTTCACATGGAAGATGAGGGCATCGTCATCCGGCATCAGGGACTGCCTCCGGGGCTGGACGGCGATATGGACGGGCTTTGGCCCGAACTGATCGCCGCCGTGCTGGAAGGCGCCTATGACGGCTGGTTTCGGGCATTGGGCAGCGGACCTGCGCTGCACACGCGTCGAATAGACTTTAACGCCGGGACGCTGGATCTGTGGCATGGCCGTTGATCGCCGGACCTTCGCCCTCGGTTCGCTGGCGGCCCTGACCGGGTCCTGCGCCCGGGCTGGCGAAAGGCGGCTTGCGCGCGGCGATAGCGACCTTATGTGGCCGCAATTCAAGGCCCGCTTTCTGGATCCGACAGGCCGCGTCGTGGACAATGGCAATGGCGGCATCAGTCATAGCGAAGGTCAGGGATATGGCCTGTGGCTGGCGCTGTGGGCCGACGACCGAAACGCGTTCGACGCCATGCTTCGCTGGACCGAAGCGACCCTCGCGCGGAAGGACATCGCCCTTTATTCCTGGCGGTACGATCCGCGCCAGCCCGACCCCGTCGCGGACCGGAACAATGCGACCGACGGCGACATCTTTATCGCCTGGGCGCTCGCGCGCGCGGCCGAGACGTGGCGCGAACCCGCCTATGCCAGACGGTCCGAAGAAATCCGCGCCGCCATACTTGCCCATCTGGTCGTCGAACGGTTCGGCCGCAATGTGCTGCTGCCGGGGCTGGATGGCTTTTCCTCGCCCAATCTGGTGACGGTCAACCCGTCCTATATCATCTGGCCCGCGTTGGACCGGTTCCGATCGCTGGACGGTTCATCGCTGTGGGGACCGCTGATCGCTGACAGCGAGCATCTGCTGTCCGCTGCCCGTTTCGGCCCCCGGCAATTGCCCACAGACTGGGTGGATATTGCAGGCGCCAACAGCATTGTGCCGGCCGCCTCAAAGCCGCCGCGCTTCGGTTTCGATGCGATCCGGATTCCGCTCTATGCGCTCGCCAGCGGCCGTCAGCCTTTGGTATCGCCCATCATCGATTATTGGCGCGACTATCGCCGCCGCGGCAGCGTCATACCGGCCTGGATTGACATTCGGTCGGGCGAGGAAGCGGATTATGGCCTGTCCCCTGGCGGCATCGCGCTCGCAGACCGGTCGTTGGGCCTGAAGAACCGGCAACCGCTGGCCAATGACTATTATGCCGCCGCCTTGCAGATGCTGGCCAAATCGCTCTGATCGCCGGAGAATTTTTGCGGGCTGCCGGTGAGCAGCCCGCCACAGGCTGGCTATCGATCCAATGCGCTGTCGACGTCGAGCAGGATCTTGCCGCGGACATGCCCCGCCGCGACCTGTTCGTGCGCCTGCGCCGCCGCTTCGAGCGGCATGACATGGATGTCGGGCGTACGGATGACGCCGCGCGCGAGCGTGTCCACCAGCGCCTTCAACTGGCGTTCCTGATTGGGAAAGGTCGATGACGCCACCGCCAGCTTGACGCCCAGCGCCTCGGCGCGCGCGGCGTCCGCCATCGGCTCATTGGCGATCAGCGTCGTGATCGGCACGATGAGGCCGCCGCGCTTCACCATTTCCACGGCATCCAGCAGGCTGCCCTGGCCCACCGTGTCGATCACCAGATCGACGCCATCGGGCGCCCAGGCGCGGACGGCGTCCAGCACCCCGCCTTGCCGATAATCGATCGCCAGATCCGCGCCGAGGCCGCGAACATAGTCCAGATTGTGCGGCCCGCATGTCGCCGCGACCTGCGCGCCCGCCACTTTGGCCAGCTGGATCGCATAGCTTCCGGTGCCGCCGGCCCCGCCATTGACCAGGACTTTCTGGCCGCTGGCGACGCCGCCCACATCGAACACGGCTTCCCATGCGGTCATGCCCGCCGTGGGCAGGGCGGCGGCGTCACGCAGCGACAGATGATCGGGCAGCTTCACGACCCGCTCGACATCGGACGCGACATAGTCCGCATAGGAACCGCGCTCGCCCCGGCCCTGGTTGCAGGCGACGACCACGCGGTCGCCCACGGCAAGCCCGCTCACGCCTTCACCGATTTCCGCGACGATACCGGCCGCGTCGAAGCCCAGGACGAAGGGAAAGCCATACGTCAGGAAGGACGACAGCCAGCCCTCGCGCACCTTCCAGTCGGCGGGGTTGACCCCGGCAAAGGCGACCTGGACGACGACGTTGCCCGGCGCGGGGCGGGGCCGTTCGATCTCGCCCAGCCGCAACACGTCGGGGCCGCCAAACTGATCCAGGACCATTGCTCGCATCATCGTCTCCTTCATTGTTCCGGGCCCTGATTGAGAATGGCCTGATCGATCGCACAGAAGGTGTGCACCAGCTGGGGCGCCACCAGATAGTCGGGATATTCGGTATCGAACCAGCGTTCGACATGCGCCCAATGGACCGGATGGATCATATAGGTTCCCTCCAGCCCGGTGCGGTCGGCATATTCCTGTTCCCACAAATGGGTCCACGGCATCGCGCCCGAAGCCGTCGCGGCCTGCGACAATTCCCAGCGCAGGATGGTGCGGGCATGATCGGGCATGATCAGCGTGTCGCGCGCGAAGGCGGCCAGACGCTCCGGCGTCGGGTTGCGGTTGGCGCAGAACATCGCGACCCGGTAGAGCCCGGTGCGCGCATCGGCGGCCCCGCCGGACCAGCCCGTTTCGAACGCCGCATCCTCGCAGGAGCGTACCGCCTGCGCGTCCCCGACCAGAGCCCGGATCGCGGCGCCCGCCTCGCTCGCCAGCGCGGCCTCCGCCGCCGCGCGATCGGCAAAGCTCACCCGCCAGATGAAATCGCCGCCATTATAGGTGCCGGGCAACGTCGGCGCGGCGAGCCGGGTGATCGCGCTAGGCAGGCGCCGTGTCGCCTCGCCCAGCGTCGCGCCGAAGCGCTCGCGCTGCTCTTCCGTCACCCCAAGCACTTTGAGAAGATTATACATTGTCCAACTCCCCCAGTGCTTCCGCTTCGGCCAGCGTGTACCGCTGCCGGGTCTCGACCAGCGCGGGCGCCTCCTCCTGCCACCAGCGATCGACATCGGGATCGAGCCGCGCACGCTGCTTGGCGCCCCATACGGCCCCGACATCCGGCTGCGTCCAGATGAACAGCAGCCGGTTGACGCCTTCGGGCAACCACATCGCCGGTTCGACCAGCCGATGCGCCAGCACCATCCCGCGCTCGCGCGCGCCGGGCGCATAGCGCTGCATATAGGCGTCGTGGAGCGCCTTGCCCTGGCCGGGCCGGGCGACGAGTTCGTCGATCACATAGATCGCGTTTTGTTCAACGGACATGGGCGTTGCGGACCTTTCCTTTGCCGTCTGCCACGTCTTGGGCAGCGGGACGCAGGGATGATCTTGCGTTCGGACGGGCCAATGAGAAATGGCGAAACGGACCAAAAACCGACACAGAACGGACCAACCTCGTCCGCCTGTTTCAGCCGGCCATCGGCCCTGCCACGGCGCGCCGATAGGCCGATGGCGACCGTCCCGCCCAGTTTCTGAAGGCCCGCCGGAACGTCGTCACGTCGCTCATGCCGACGCGCACGGCGATCTCGCCGAGGGAAAGCCTGCCCTCGTCGAGCAGGTTTCGCGCGACTTCGTACCGGCATCGATCCTTCAGCTTCTGCAACGACGTCCCCTCCTCGCCCAGCCGGCGCTTGAGCGTGGTGGCGCTGATACTGAACATCGCGACCAGATCGGCGGTCGCGGGAAGCGGCTGGCGCTGCGCGATGGCCGCGCCGAATATCGCCCCGACGCGCTCGGACAAGGGCGCCGTCTTGGACTGCATGGTCGTCAGTTCGAACGGAAAGCTCCGCAACAGCTCGGCCAGCTCGAACGGGGTACGCACGACCGGCCGTTGCAGATAGCGCGCGGGAAAGCGCAGCAGATTGTCCGGAGCCGAATGAACGACCGGACAGGACAGCAGGCGCGCCGCCACGGCCGCGTCGATCAGGGGCGGGTAACAGACATGGGCGACCAGCGGCTGGATGTCCTCGCCGATGAGCCAGCCGAACAGCCGGTGATAGGTGGAAAGGCCCGTCAGGTCGGCGAGATAGGCGCCGGCGCACTGCGTCGCGCGCAGCGACCGCATCCTGAATTCGGCCTGCGCGCCCAGGGTGCGGACCGACAACTGCCCGCCCCGGCCGTTCAGCATGTCGCAAAAGGCGGCGGCGCGATCGATCGCGTCCGCCAGCGTGCGGCAGGTGATGACGCAGTGGCACAGCATCTCGAATTCCGCCCGGGTCATCGGCGGACGATGCGCACTGCGGCTGGCCTGCACTTCCAGAAACGCGATGCAGTCATGGTAGATGGCGCTGAACGCCGTCTGCGACAGCGGGCCGCTCCACGGGAATAGGTGCCGCGAACCGGCGCGGCGCGCCACGCCCGCCCGCGCGAGGATGGCATCCGCATCGCCCCCGGCCTCCTCGACCTGCAACAGCAGCACGCGCGCCAGCGCGGGGGATGGGCGCTTGCTGGCAGGCTTGGAAATATGCTTGGCCATTGCCGCTTGTCCGTCCGGTCCCGATCCTGCCCTACCGCTCCGCGCTATCCCAGATCCGTTGCGCAAGTTCCTGGAAAACGGGCTGAAATTAGAGGATTCGGCTGGCTGGGGCGGCAGGATTCGAACCTGCGCATGGCGGTACCAAAAACCGCTGCCTTACCGCTTGGCTACGCCCCAGCATCGGCCGGCCATCGCCGGCGCGGACCGCCATATAACGGCTCCTGCGCGAAAGGAAAGCCTAGTCATTATTTTCCTGAGACGCCAATATATACGCTCGTCCATCCGTCATATTGGAAAAAGCCGGCATGTCCCACCCCAGCTCTTCCCCGGCCGCTTCACCGTCCCAGATCGCGCCCGCTTCGCCGCTGTTCCTGCGCGAGGATGAGATCCGCCGGGGGATCGAGATGCTCTATTTCGGCTATTCGGCGCTCACCCGGTCCATCGACGACGGGCTGGCGGCGCAGGGGCTGGGCCGGGCGCATCATCGCGCGCTCTACTTCATTTCGCGCCAGCCCGACCTGACCGTCAAGGACCTGCTGCGACTGCTGGCGATCACCAAGCAATCGCTGGGCCGCGTGCTCAATGACCTGATCGAGGGGGGCTATATCGAAACCCGCCAGGGCGCCAGTGACCGGCGGCAGAAACTGTTGCGGCTGAGCCCCGCCGGCAAGGCGCTGGAGGCCGAACTGTTCCGCGCCCTGCGGGAGAAGATGGCCGCCGCCTATGCCCAGGCCGGGCAAGGATCGGTCACCGGATTCTGGCGCGTGCTGGAAGGGTTGATCGCCGATCAGGACCGATCGATGGTGTTTGCGCTGCGCAGCCGCTGACCGCCCCGCCGCAACCTTTTCGCCTCTGCAACGGTTATGACGGGGTCCGTTGACGGCAATGGGGATATATTATGGGCAAATCATTTCTCGCGATCATGGCGGTGCTGACCGTGCTGGGCACGTCGGCCTGTTCGAAAAAGGCGTCCGACAATCTGGAAAATGCCGGATCGGCCATGAGCAACGACATGGATAACGCCATGGACGAGGCCGGCGCGAAGATCGACAGGGGTCTCGACCGGGCCGGCAATGCGATTGACGAAAGTAGCGACCGGATGGGCGCAGCGATGGACAATGCCTCCCGCGACGCCCGGCGGCAGGCGGACGAGACCAAGCGCGATGTCGGTGCCGCGATGGAACGCGCGGGCAATGACCTGAAGAAGGATTGACCGGACGCGTCGCCCGCCTTTTGCGCGGGCGGCGCTTGACCTGAACGATCATCGGCAGCACCAGCTTGGGCCATGTCCGACGCGGCCTCCCCTCCATCCTTTTCTCCCCGGTTGATGATCGGCCGCCCGGAACTGGCGCTGATCGGCATCACCATGCTTTGGGGTGGCACGTTCCTGATCGTGCACCAGGCGATGCGGCACAGCGGGCCGTTTTTCTTTGTCGGCCTGCGGTTCGGGACGGCGGCGCTGATCGCCTTGCCCCTGGCCCTGCCGGTGCTGCGCGGGGTGACGGCGCGCGAATGGCTGGCGGGCGGGATGATCGGCCTTGGCATCTTCGGGGGCTATTCGTTGCAGAGCTGGGGCCTCCAGAGCATTGCCAGCACCACTTCCGCCTTCATCACCGCTGCCTATGTCCCGCTGGTGCCGATATTCCAGTGGGCGATCCTGCGGCGACGCCCCCGGCTGGCGAGTTGGGCCGGGGTGGCATTGGCCTTTGTCGGGTTGCTGCTGATCGCGGCGCCGCGGGACGGCCTGTCGCTCGGCAAGGGGGAGGCGCTGACGCTGATCAGCACCCTGCCCATCGCGTTGGAGATCATCTTCATCAGCCTGTGGGCGGGCCGGGTGAATGTCGCGCGGGTGACGCTGATCCAGTTGATGACGACGTCGCTCCTCGCCTTTGCCAGCATGGTTCCGGCGGGCGAGGCCGTGCCGCCCTTTTCATGGGTGGTCGTCATGTCCGCCTGCGGGTTGGGGCTGATGACCGCGATCATCCAGCTGGTGATGAACTGGGCGCAGCAGAGCGTGTCGGCGACCCGCGCCACGCTGATCTATGCAGGCGAACCGGTGTGGGCGGGGCTGATCGGCTGGATCGCGGGCGACCGCCTGCCGGCCATCGCCCTGCTGGGCGGCGCCCTGGTGGTCGCCGCCGTGATCATCAGCGAAATCCGGCTCGGGAAGAATTAGCGGCGGAAGACTGGCGGCCGCTTTTCGAAGAAGGCGGCGAAAGCCTCCTGCGCCTCGGGCGAGGCCAGCGTTTCCCTGAACAGCCGCGCTTCTTCCTCGATCCGCTGGTTGAGCGTGACGGGATCGCCCTTCATCAGCCGGCGCGTCGCGGCGAGCGCCTGTGGCGGCTTCGCCATCAGTGCCGCCGCCTTCCGCCGGGCATGGTCGAGCAGGTCATCGGCCGGAACGATGGCGGTGACGAGCCCGGCGCGGTCCGCCGTCTCCGCGTCCATCGGCTCGCCCAGCAGCAGCATCGAGGCCGCCTTGGCATGTCCAAGCGTCGCGGGTGCGAGCAGGCTGGACCCCGCCTCCGGCACAATGCCAAGGTTCACGAACGGCGTGATGAAGCGCACATCGGGCGTCGCATAGACGAGGTCGCAATGGAACAGCATGGTTGTACCGACACCCACGGCCAGACCCTGAACGGCGGCGACCATCGGCTTGTCGAAGGCGGCAAGGGCGCGGATGAAGTCGAACGCAGCGGCGCCGCCCTCCGGCCCGGCCATGAAATCCTTGAGGTCGTTGCCGGCGCAAAAGGCATCGCCCTTGCCCGCGAAGAGGACCACGCCGATGTCGGCGCGCGCCGACGCATCGGCCAGCGCGGCGGTCATGGCGCGATACATGGCGGCGGTCAGCGCATTCTTCTTGTCGGGACGGTCGATATGGATTTCGATGACGCCCTGATTTTCGATGATGGCGATCCCTTCGCTCACGGTCGATCTCTCCTGTGCTGTTCGACGGGCGACTGTTGGCGCATCGGCGGCGGCGCGTCTATCCTTTTCCCCTCTTCCTGCCTAAAGGCGACGCCATGAACCGGCTGCGTGACCTTTTCGATCCCTTTCTGCTGGCGCTGATCTGCACGGTGGCGCTGGCCTCCTTCCTCCCTGCCCGGGGCGACGGGGCCGCCCTCGCCGGGGTGGCGGCGGATGCGGGAATCGTGCTGCTCTTCTTCCTGCATGGCGCCAAGCTGTCGCGCGAAGCGATCTGGAGCGGGGCCAAGGCGTGGAAGCTGCATCTGGCGACACTGGCGACGACCTTCGCCGTCTTTCCCCTGATCGGCCTTGCGACGCAGCAGGTGACGGCGATCCCGCCGTCGATGCGGGCGGGGCTGTTGTTCCTGACCCTGCTGCCCTCCACCGTGCAGTCGTCCATCGCCTTTACCGCCATCGCGCGGGGCAACGTGGCCGCCGCCGTGGTCAGCGCATCCTTTTCCAACCTGCTGGGCATCGTGCTGACGCCGCTGCTGGTCGCGCTGCTGATGGAAAGAAGCGGGACCGGCAGCCTTGTCTCCCTGTCCGCCGTCGAGAATATCGTGCTGCAATTGCTGCTGCCCTTCATCGTCGGACATCTGGCGCGACCGTGGATCGGGGGCTTCGTCGCCCGGCACAAGGCGTTGGTCGGGCGGGTGGACCGGGGGTCGATCCTGCTGGTGGTCTATGCCGCCTTCAGCGCGGCGGTGGTCGAGGGGTTGTGGCACACGGTCTCGCGCGGCGAACTGCTGTTGCTCACCGTCCTCAGCATCGCGATGCTGATCCTGGTGCTGTTGTTCACATTCATGCTCGGGCGCCTGTTCGGCTTTACGCGGGAAGATGCGATCGTGCTGCAATTCTGCGGATCGAAGAAGAGCCTGGCGTCCGGCGTGCCGATCGCGGGCGTGCTGTTCCCCGCCAGCGCGGTCGGACCGATCCTGCTGCCGGTCATGCTGTTCCACCAGATCCAGCTCATGGCCTGCGCGGTGCTGGCGCGGCGCTATGGCGCGCAGGTGGACGCGCAGGCCCGGCTGGCGGCGGCGGAATAGGCCATGACCCAGCCGATCTTCACGCCGGTGACAATGGACAGCTTCCTGCGCCAGATCGATGTGCTGGCGGGGGCGTTGCAGGCGCCGGGATGGCGGCCCGATCATCTGGTCGGCATCGGACGCGGGGGGCTGGTGCCCGCGGCCTATCTCAGCCATGCCACGGACCTGCCGATGCTGTCGGTCGACATGTCGGCGAAGCTGCCCGATTTCGGCGAAGCGCTGCTGGCGAAGCTGGCGGCGCGCGCAGCGGCGGGCGAGAAGCTGCTGTTCATCGACGACATCAACGACAGCGGACGGACCATCACTCTCGTGCGCGAGGCCATGGGGGGAGCGCAGACGGTGCGCTTCGCGGTGCTGATGGACAATATCCAGTCGGCGGCGACGGTCGATTATCGGGCGGACATCATCGACCGCGCCGTGACCAAGGACTGGTTCGTCTTTCCCTGGGAAGCGGTGGCCAGCCGGGAGAGCATGGTGGCCGACTGGAGCGCCGTGCCCGAACGGACGCAATAGACCCATTGCCGCGCCATCGCCCATGTTATACGAATGTATAAGTTTAGCAGCGCTGGCAGGGCGCGGTTGCAAGGGACAGCCCCGCCCCAACCCCTCCCCTGACCGGAAAGGGGTAAGATCATGACGCAACGCTACGACGCCGTCATCATCGGGGGCGGCCATAATGGCCTTGTCTGCGCCTTCTACCTTGCCCGTGCGGGATATAAGGTCCGCATCCTTGAGCGCCGCGCCATTGTCGGCGGGGCCGCCGTCACCGAGGAGTTCCACCCCGGCTTCCGCAATTCGGTGGCGAGCTATACCGTCAGCCTGCTCCATCCCAAGGTGATCCGCGACATGGCGCTGGCCGATCACGGCTATCGCGTGCTGGAGCGCCCGATCAGCAATTTCCTGCCGCAGCCCGATGGACGCTACCTCAAGCTGGGCGGCGGCATCGCACGGACGCAGGCCGAGTTCGCCAAATTCAGCGCGAAGGACGCCGCCGCCCTCCCCGCTTATTATGACGCGCTGGAGGTCGTGGCGGACCTGCTGCGCGACATGACCCTGAAGGCCCCGCCCAATGCGGGCGACGGCCTGCCGATGATCGTGAGCGCGCTCGGCCAGGGACGGCGGCTGGGCGGGCTGACGCTGGAGCAGCAGCGCGACGTGCTGGAACTGTTCACCAAATCGGCGCGCACCTTCCTCGACGGCTGGTTCGAGAGCGAGGCGGTGAAGGCGGCGTTCGGCTTCGACGCGGTGGTCGGCAACTATGCCTCACCCGACACGCCGGGCAGCGCCTATGTCCTGCTGCACCATGTCTTTGGCGAGGTGAACGGAAAGAAGGGCAGCTGGGGCCATAGCGTCGGCGGCATGGGGACGATCACCCGGATCATGGCGCGGGTCGTGCAGGCGCTGGGCGTGGAGATCAGCCTGGAGGCGCCGGTCGCGTCCGTGCTGGTCGACGGGACGCGGGCCGTCGGCGTGCGGCTGGAAAGCGGCGAAGAGGTGATGGGCAAGGCGATCATCGCCAATGTCGGGCCGAAGCTGCTCTATGAACGGCTGATGGCCCCGGGCGACCTGCCGCCGGAATTCCTGAAGCGCATCCGGGGGTTCAGGGCGGGATCGGGCACCTTCCGCATGAATGTGGCGCTGTCGGCGCTGCCCGACTTCACCTGCCTGCCGGGCGCGGGCGAGCATCACAAGTCCGGGATCGTCATCGCGCCGACGCTGGATTATATGGACCGCGCCTTTACCGATGCAAAACGCGACGGCTGGTCGAAGGAGCCGATCGTCGAGATGCTGATCCCCTCGACCGTGGATGACAGTCTGGCGCCGGAGGGATGCCATGTGGCGAGCCTGTTCTGCCAGCAGTTCGCGCCCGAACTGCCAGATGGCCGAAACTGGGATGAGGAGCGCGAGGCGGCGGCGGATCATATCGTCGCGACGGTGGATGCCCATGCGCCCGGCTTTGCGCGCTCGGTGATCGCGCGCGACATCCTCTCCCCGCTCGATCTGGAACGGAAATTCGGGCTGGTGGGCGGCGACATCATGCATGGCAATATGACGCTGGATCAGCTTTGGGCGGCGCGGCCGGTACTGGGGCATGGCGCCTATCGCGGGCCGTTGAAGGGCCTCTATATGTGCGGCGCGGGAACCCATCCGGGCGGCGGCGTGACCGGGGCGCCGGGGCATAATGCCGCGCGGGAGGTGATGAAGGACGGCGCGCTGCTGGGGCGGTGGCTCGGGCGGGGGTGAAGCGCCGCTTTCATCGACGCCGTGCCTTGCCCTCCCCCCTGCGCTCCCCTAAAGGGTCGGTTCATGCCCGACATCATCGTTCCTTCCGCCTCGCCTGACCTCCAAGGCCGGGCGCTGTTCCCGCATCGGCATCTGCTGTCCATCGCCGACCTCAAGCCCTGGGAAATCCGTTTCCTGCTGGATGAGGCCGAACATTGGGCCAGGAGCAACCGGGGCGGCGCGCGCAAGCATGACGACCGCCTGGCGGGCATGACGCAGATCAACGCCTTTTTCGAAAATTCGACGCGCACGCTGCTGTCCTTCGAGATTGCGGGCAAGCGGCTGGGCGCGGATGTCGTCAACATGGCGGCGGCCACGTCCAGCGTGAAGAAGGGCGAGACGCTGATCGACACCGCCATGACGCTGAACGCGATGATGGCCGACGTGATCGTCATCCGCCATGCCAGTTCGGGCGCGGTGGCGCTGATCGCGGACAAGGTGGACTGCCCGGTGCTGAACGCGGGCGACGGCTGGCACCAGCATCCGACGCAGGCCCTGCTGGACGCGCTCACCATCCGGCGGCGCAAGGGCGGGTTCGAGGGGCTGATCGTGGCGATCTGCGGCGATGTGCTGCACAGCCGGGTGGCGCGGTCGAACATGCTGTGCCTTGCCGCGCTGGGCGCGCAGGTGCGCGCGGTGGCGCCGCCGACGCTGATGCCGCCCGAGGTCGAGATGCTCGGCGCCACGCCTCATCACCGCATGGACGAGGGGCTGGAGGGCGCCGATGTCGTGATGATGCTGCGGCTCCAGAATGAACGGATGGACGGGGCCTTCATCCCCTCCCCCCGCGAATATCACATGCTCTACGGGCTGACGCCGGAGCGGCTGGCCATCGCCAAGCCCGATGCGCTGGTGATGCATCCCGGGCCGATGAACCGGGGCGTCGAGATTTCCAGCGTGGTGGCCGATCATCCCGACCGCTCCGCCATTACCGAGCAGGTGGAAATGGGGGTAGCCATTCGCATGGCCTGTCTGGACGTGCTGACCCGAGGCGCGCGTGGGGTGGAGGGATGGTCGTGAGCATCCCGGTCAACAATAAGGAATCGGTGGCGATGAAGACTATTGCCATCATCAACGGCAAGCTGGCCGACCCGGCGGGTAAGGAAGTCACCGACGGCACGATCCTGATCGAAGGCGACCGGATCGTCGCGGCGGGCGATGTGGCCGTGCCGGGGGACGCGGAAAGGATCGATGCCGCCGGGTTGGTGGTCGCGCCGGGCCTGATCGACCTCGGCGTCTTCGCCACGGACAAGCCCGCCTTCCATTTCGGCGGGATCACGCGGGCCGCACTGATGCCCGACCAGTCATCGGCCCTGGACGATGCCGCCCTCATCCGGCAGGCGACGCGGGCAGGGAAGCCCGATTTCTGGGTGCATCCGATTGCAGCCGCGACGCGCGGCCTGAAGGGCGCCGAACTGGCCGAGATCGGCATGATGCAGGCAGCCGGCGCCAAGGCCGTGGGCACCGGGCGCCAGTGGATCGCCGATTCGGGCGTGATGATGCGGGTGCTGGCCTATGCGTCCGGCCTCGGACTGACCGTCATCGCCCATGCCGAGGATGGCGGGCTGGCGGGCAAGGCCGTCGCGACCAGCGGCGAGACGGCGACGCGCCTCGGCCTGTCGCACGCGCCCGCCTGCGCCGAGGCGATGGCGATGGCGCGCGACATCATGCTGGCGCGGGCGACAGGCGCGGCGATCCATTTCCGGCTGGTGACGACCGCAGCGGGATTCGATCTGATCCGCGCCGCCAAGGCCGAAGGATTGAAGGTCACATGCGGGATCAGCCCGGCCTATCTGTTCCTCAACGACCAGGCGGTGACGGATTTCCGCACCTTCGCGCGCCTGTCGCCACCGCTCCGGTCGGAAGAGGACCGCAAGGCGTCGATCGCGGCGGTCGCGGACGGCACGATCGACGTCATCACCTCCAGCCACGACCCGCGCGGGCCGGAGGACAAGCGCCTGCCCTTCGCCGACGCCGCGCCGGGCATGGCGGGGGCGGAAACGCTTCTCGCGCTCGCGCTCAATCTGGTGCGGGAGGGGCATCTGGGCCTCAACCGCCTGATGACGCTGCTCAGCGCCAATCCGGCGAGGATATTGGGCATCGACGCGGGCGCCTTCACCGCCGGGAGCGCGGCGGACCTGATCTTCATCGATCCCGACGCCCCCTGGATCGTCGATTCGGAAAAAATGGCCGCGCAGGCCGGAAACACGCCCTTCGATCGCCTTCCGGTGCAGGGTCGCGTGCGACGGATCATGAAGGGCGGAAATTTCCTGTAACTTCCCCCCTTGCCCTCCCCGGCGGGCCACGCTAAAGCGCCCTCCTTCGCCGGCACAGGAGTGTAGCTCAGCTGGTAGAGCGTCGGTCTCCAAAACCGAATGCCGGGGGTTCGAGTCCCTCCACTCCTGCCAAGCATTAAGCCGCGAAGCCTTGTAAAGCCAAGGTTTCGCGGCTAAGCGCGGTTGATGGTGTTTGGAGCGGCGCTGCGCCACTCCGGGCGAAGAATGGGTCGCGAAGCGCGGCCGCACCCCCGGACGCCGACATGGGCGGGATCGGGAGGGCGGACTGTTGCTTCGCGCTTTGGTGTTTGTTCGAAGGGTTTGAGACAGGCGATGGCGAAGGTTTCTCCGGGCGAATTCGTCAATCAGGTGAAGACCGAAGCGTCGAAGATCGTGTGGCCCACCGGCCGCGAAACGATCATGACCGGCGTGATGGTGGTCATCATGACATCGCTGTTGGGTCTGTTCTTCTTCGGCATCGACACCTTCTTCGGTGCGATCGTGCAATGGCTGCTGGCCTTTGCCGCTGGCCAGGCCTGAAGTTTTTGATTGCCGCGATTTTCAAGTAAATCGCGCTGGGTTTATGAGATTGCCGCGATTTTCAAGTAAATCGCGCTGGGTTTGTGAGATTGCCGCGATTTTCAAGTAAATCGCTAAGGTCGGGAGTTTGAGACGGTAACATGGCGCGCTGGTACATCATCCACGCCTATTCGGGCTTCGAGAACAAGGTCAAGGAATCGATCCTGTCCGAAGCCGAGCGCATGGGCCTCTCCCAGCTGGTCGAGCAGGTGGAAGTCCCCACCGAGACCGTGACCGAGGTGAAGCGCGGCAAGAAGGTGCAGGTCGAGCGCAAGTTCATGCCCGGCTATGTCCTCGCCAAGCTGGCGATGAACGACGATATCTACCACCTCGTCAAGAACACGCCGAAGGTGACGGGTTTTCTGGGTTCGTCGGGCAAGCCGCAGGCGATCAGCGAAGCCGAGGCGGCGCGCTATTTCGGCGCGCAGAAGGCGGCCGAGGCCGCGCCCAAGCACATGGTCAACGTCGATTACGAGATCGGCGACAGCGTCAAGGTGCTGGACGGCCCGTTCGCGAGCTTCAACGGCACCGTCGAGGAGCTGGATTTCGAAAAGAGCCGCGTCAAGGTGTCGGTGTCGATCTTCGGTCGTGCCACGCCGGTCGAGCTCGACTTCGAGCAGGTCGAGCTTTCGAAGTAATTCACGTCATCCCAGCGCAGGCTGGGATCTCGTGCCTCAGACCGTTCCCTTGCGGTCTGAGATCCCAGCCTGCGCTGGGATGACGACAGGGGAAAGTGCGGGAGGCGGATTTTAAGTCCGCTGTCTGACCGCTTAACTTGAAAGAGAGTGAAAATGGCCAAGAAGATTACGGGCTATATCAAGCTCCAGGTGCCCGCTGGAGCCGCCAACCCCTCGCCGCCGATCGGTCCGGCGCTGGGTCAGCGCGGTGTGAACATCATGGAATTCTGCAAGGCGTTCAACGCCTCGACGGAAAAGATGGAAAAGGGCACCCCGCTGCCGACCATCATCACCGTCTATGCGGACCGTTCGTTCAGCTTCGTCACGAAGCAGCCGCCCGCCACCTATCTGATCAAGAAGGCCGTCAACCTGAAGTCGGGTTCCAAGGAACCGGGCAAGGTCGTCGCCGGCAAGATCACCCGCGCCCAGCTCGCTGAAATCGCGCAGGCCAAGATGGCCGACCTGAACGCGAACGACATCGACGCGGCGACGAAGATCATCGAAGGCTCCGCCCGCGCGATGGGCCTCGAAGTGGTGGAGGGCTAAGACCATGGCAAAGCTGACGAAGAAGGCCAAGGTTCTGGCCGCTGCCGTTGACAAGGAAAAGCTGCACGGCGTCGATGAAGCGCTGGGCCTGATCAAGACCCACGCGACCGCGAAGTTCGACGAAAGCGTCGAAATCGCGATCAACCTGGGCGTCGATCCGCGTCACGCCGACCAGATGGTCCGTGGCGTCGTCACCCTGCCCGCCGGCACCGGCAAGGACGTCCGCGTCGCCGTGTTCGCCCGTGGCGACAAGGCCGATGCCGCGACCGCCGCTGGCGCCGACATCGTGGGCGCCGAGGACCTGCTGGAATCGATCCAGGCCGGCAACATCGACTTCCAGCGCGTGATCGCCACCCCCGACATGATGGGTCTGGTCGGTCGCCTGGGTAAGGTTCTGGGTCCCAAGGGTCTGATGCCGAACCCGAAGCTGGGCACCGTGACGCCGAACGTCGCCGAAGCCGTGAAGGCCGCCAAGGGCGGTCAGATCGAATTCCGTGTCGAAAAGGCCGGCATCATCCACGCTGGCCTCGGCAAGGCGAGCTTCTCGGCCGCTGACCTGCGCAAGAATTTCGACGCGTTCGTCGACGCCATCGTCAAGGCGAAGCCGTCGGGTTCGAAGGGCAAATATGTCCGCAAGATCGCCCTGTCGTCCTCGATGGGTCCGGGCGTGAAGGTCGACGTGGCGGAAGTCGCTTCGGTCTGATCCGACGCTGTAACAGTTAAGGGGAGCCTCCTTCCTCCGCGTGGGGAAGGAGGCTTTCTTCTTTTTTGGGCAGTCCTGTGATATGGGGCTTTCCCAATTCATTCTCCTTTTTGCGAGAATGCCAAGGTGCCTTGCAGGGCAAGGTCGAGGGTCGTTCCACCTTCTGCTACTTCATAAGAATGAGCGCGGCTTTGCGAAGCTTCGCCCGCACGGATGAGGGGGATGGGACGCTACCCGGATGGGACGCCTGGAAACTTGGGCCAGGCACAGAATAAGATACCGTCGGCAGAGGCGGGTCGCACTCCGACGGATATGATAGAATGAGTTTTGAACACCTCCCTCCCCTCCTTTCCGACGCGCTGACGCGGAAGGGCTATGAAAATCTGACCCCGGTGCAGGCCGAAGTCACCCAGCCCGAAGCCGAAGGCCGCGACCTGATCGTGTCGGCGCAGACCGGATCGGGCAAGACCGTCGCCTTCGGCCTGGCCATGGCGGGCGAACTGCTGGGCAAGGAAAGCCGCCTTCCGGTCGCCAGCCGCCCGCTGGCGCTCGCCATCGCGCCGACGCGCGAACTGGCGTTGCAGGTCAGCCGCGAGCTGGAATGGCTCTATGGCGAGGCCCGCGCGCGGATCGCGACCTGTGTCGGCGGCATGGACGCGGCCAAGGAACGCCGAGCGCTCAGCCATGGCGCGCATATCGTCGTCGGCACGCCGGGCCGCCTGCGCGACCATCTGGAACGGGGCGCGCTCGACCTGTCCGGCCTCAAAACCGTGGTGCTCGATGAAGCCGACGAAATGCTCGACATGGGCTTCCGCGAGGATCTGGAGGAGATTCTCGACGGCGCGCCGGAGGAGCGGCGCACGCTGCTGTTCTCCGCCACCATGCCCAAGCCCATCGTGGCGATGGCGAAGCGCTACCAGAAAGATGCGCTGCGCATCTCCACCGTCAGCGACGAGCGCGGCCATGGCGACATCAGCTATCAGGCGGTGACGGTTGCCCCTGCCGACATTGAGAACGCCGTGGTCAACCTGCTGCGCTATCATGAGGCGGAAACGGCGATCCTGTTCTGCGCGACCCGCGACAATGTGCGTCACCTGCATTCCAGCCTGACCGAGCGCGGCTTCGCAGCGGTGGCGCTGTCGGGCGAACATAGCCAGAATGAGCGCAACCATGCGTTGCAGGCGCTGCGCGACCGCCGGGCGCGGGTGTGCGTGGCGACCGACGTGGCGGCGCGCGGCATCGACCTTCCCAATCTTTCGCTCGTCGTCCATGTCGAAATTCCGCGCGACGCGGAGACGATGCAGCACCGTTCCGGCCGCACCGGGCGCGCGGGCAAGAAGGGAACGGCCGTGCTGATCGTGCCCTATCCGCGCCGCCGCCGGGTCGAATCCATGCTGCGCGGCGCGAAGATCCCGGTCGAATGGGGCACCCCGCCGAGCAAGGAGGCGATCCAGGAACAGGATAATGCCCGTCTGCGCGAAAAGCTGATGGAGCGGGCCGAACTGGACGAGCAGGACTGGGCGCTGGGCGCCGAGCTGCTGGAACAGAAGTCCGCCAAGGAAATCGCCGCGATGCTGGTGAAGAGCGCCCGCGCCGCCCTGCCCGCGCCCGAGGAACTACTGGACGCCAGCGAAGCGCCGCCCCGTCGCGACGGACCGCGTCCGGGGTTCGAGGACACTGTCTGGTTCCGCATGGACATCGGGCGGCGGCAGAACGCCGATCCGCGCTGGATCCTGCCGCTGATCTGCCGTCGCGGCCATGTGTCGCGGCAGGACATCGGCGCGATCCGCATCGCCGCCAATGAGACGCTGTTCGAGATTCCCAGCGCCATCGCCTCCCGCTTCATCAGCGCGGTGAAGCGCACCGGGGAAGCGAGCGACGAAGGCGCGGAAGTCGCCTTCGAACAGGTCGAGGGCACGCCCCGCGAGGCCGCCCGCGAAAACCGGCGCGAAGGTCCGCGCGGCAAGGGCCGCCCCAATGGCGGGCGCGGCCCGCGCCCGCCCGCGCACAGCCCGCGCCCCTTCAAGGGCGGTCCCAAGCGGGGCGGGCCGCGCAAGCCGCGCTGACAGGAAAAAGGGCCGCTCCCCGATGGAGCGGCCCTTCCCCTATCTATCCCGCGCCGCAGAGCGCCAGCATCTTCGCCGCCAGTTCGCGTTCGCCCATGACGACATGGGGCACGCCCAGCCCTTCCAGATGCGCGACCTCGGCATCCGAATGCGCCCGGGCGATGACCTGGAGATGGGGGTTGAGGCGGCGCGCATGGTCATGGATCGCGCCCCCTTCATACCCCTCCGGCACCGCGATCAGCAGGCGGCGAGCCTCGCTTATGCCGGCGGCGAGGAGGTGGCGGTCCTCCAGCGCGCTGCCGCGGACGACCGAAAAGCCGGCCTCTTCCGCTTCCTCGGCGCGGTCGGCATCGCCCTCCATCAGCACGAAATGGACATTGCGCTCGGCCAGCCGGGTGGCGATCAGCTTGCCGACCCGCCCATAGCCCACCAGAATGACATGGCCCATGAGCGGCTTTTCCGGCGCCTTTTCCTCTTCCTCCGGCTTGTGGCCGCGCACCACGATCGAAAAGATCAGCGGATTGAGCAGGATGGACACGATCGCGCCCGCCAGGATCAGGTCGCGCGCTTCGGCGGGCAGGACGCCCAGGCCCGTGCCCAAAGAGGCCAGGATGAAGGAAAACTCGCCGATCTGCGCCAGGCTCGCCGCGATGGTGAACGCGGTGTCGCCGGGATGGCCGAAGGCGCGGACGATGGCGAAGGCGGCGATGGACTTGCCGACAATGATGATCGCCACGGTGGCGAGCAGCGGCAACGGCTGTTCGATCAGGACCGACGGATCGAACAGCATGCCGACCGAAACGAAGAAGAGCACCGCGAAGGCGTCCCGCAACGGCAGCGTTTCCTCGGTCGCCCGGCGGCTGAGCGGCGTTTCGCCCAGGATCATGCCTGCGAAGAAGGCTCCCAGCGCGAAGGAGACGTCGAAGGCGAGGGCCGCGCCGAAGGCGACGCCCAGCGCGATGGCGAGCACGGCGAGACGGAACAGCTCGCGCGAGCCGCTGTGCACGACCCAGTGCAGCGCCCAGGGAATGACGCGGCGGCCAACCACCAGCATCAGGGCGACGAAGCCCGCGACCTTCAGCAAGGTGCCCAGCAGCGGCGCGAGCAAGGCCCCCGCCCCGCCGGCGGCATCGGTGTTGTTCATGACACTGGCCAAGGGGGGAAGCAGCACCAGCGCCAGGACCATCACCAGATCCTCCACGATCAGCCAGCCGACCGCGATGCGGCCACGGCGGGTTTCCACCAGATCCGCACCCTGCAGCGCGCGCAGCAGGACCACCGTGCTCGCGACCGACAGCGCCAGACCGAAGACCAGCCCCCCCATCAACGGCCAGCCCATATAATGGGCCAGGCCCATGCCCATCAGCGTCGCCACGGCGATCTGACCGATGGCGCCGGGCACCGCGATATGGCGGACCGACAGCAGATCGCGCAGCGAGAAATGGAGGCCGACGCCGAACATCAGCAAGATGACGCCGATTTCCGCCAGCTCATTGGCCAGCCCGGCATTGGCGACGAATCCCGGGGTGAAAGGGCCGACGATGATGCCGGCGACCAGATAGCCGACCAGCGGCGACAATTTCAGGCGATGGGCGATGGCGCCCATGATGAAGGCAACGACAAGGCCCGCTACGATCGTTCCGATCAGGGGCGTGTGGTGGGGCATAGACTGTCTTTCCCTGGCCGCGGGCGGGGAGCCTGTCCTCCGCCAGCAGCGTATTACATTATTCAGCGACCGTAAGCATCGCCACCGACAGCAGCGCCCCGGCAATGCCGAGGCCCGCCATGACGGCGGGCATGAACCAACGGGGCGGACGGCGGTCGCCGCGTCCCGATCTTCTGCGGGTCATGGGAGGCTCCTTTTTCCTGACGGGGGACCGGAGGGTCCGCCTGAAAGCGATGCGTCAGAAAAAAGCGGGCGGCGCGCGGGCGCGCGCGAGGGAAAGAAGGTGAAAGGACGGCAGGGAATGGAAAGACGGGATGCGGCGGACGCGCTGGAACACGAGGACAGCCGGCAACAGCACCGCCATGGCCGGCGGCCGGATCGCGGCGGGCGCCAGGGTGGGCGCCCGCCCATCGCCATCCGGCTCGATCACCCGGATCACAATCGGATTCGCCTGGCCGCGCGCCTTCAGCACGACGCTGGTCGTCGCGGGGTTGAACGCCGAACCCATCAATCGGCTCGAAGGTGGCCCCAGGGGCGCCAGGGCACTGAGCAGCGCCACGCCGAGCGACAGCCACAGGGACAGGATGAAGAACAGCCGGGCCTGCCCGACGTCATTCCTGTATGGCGCTGGCCTCATGCGTGACATTATCCCTTCCGCGACACAGATAGGGAGTGACCCGGCTAAAAACCAGCCCCGAATGCCGGTGTTGCCGGTTGACAGAAGCGAGTCATTCCAGTAGCGGGCCACATTCCCGCGCGGGTCGGAAGGTCTTTATGTCCTCGTCGATCTGCGTAAAGCAGATTTGAACGAGAAGAGAAGAGCCATGTTCGCAATCGTGCGCACGGGCGGCAAGCAGTATCGCGTCGCCGCCGGAGACAAGATCGTCGTCGAGAAGCTGGCCGGTGAGGCTGGTGACAAGGTGACTCTGGATGACGTCCTGTTCGCCGGCGAAGGCAGCGACGTGAAGGACGCAGCCAAGCTGACCGTTGCCGCTGAAATCGTCGCGCAGGCGAAGGGCGAGAAGGTCATCGTCTTCAAGAAGCGCCGTCGTCACAATTACCGCCGCAAGAACGGCCACCGCCAGAATCACACGATCCTCAAGATCGTGTCGATCGCCTGAGCGCAGCTGAAACAAGGAGTTTAGGTCATGGCACATAAGAAAGCTGGCGGTTCGTCGCGTAACGGTCGCGATTCGGAATCGAAGCGCCTTGGCGTGAAGAAGTTCGGCGGTCAGGAAGTGATCGGCGGCAACATCATCATTCGCCAGCGCGGCACGCGCGTCTACCCGGGCCGGAACGTCGGCATGGGCAAGGACCACACGCTGTTCGCGCTCGGTGAAGGCCGCGTGGTATTCCACACCGGCAAGCTCGGCCGCAAATATGTATCGGTCGACGCCATGGCCGAAGCAGCCGAATAACGGACGATCGATGACGGATCGTCCCTCGCAATCGGGGCGATCCTCCTGGCGGAACGGCTTTTAGTCACTCCGCCGGTGTTCGAGGGAAACAAGGGGCGCCCCATCCGGGAGCGCCCCTTTTTCTATTCGTCGGCGTCTCCCCACATTTTCCCTCAGGGCTTTGGAACCCCTGCCCCGCTCACGCGTCGAGGCGGCGGGGCCCAGCCAGAGCCAAGCGTCGTCAAGCCGTAACTTTTTGCGGCCATTGGCGCGCCGGAAATCAGGAGATGTTTGAATGTTTGCCCGTACCCCTCGCCTGTTGCTGCGGCCCGGCTGGATGGAAGATGCGCCCGCGCTGGCCGAGGCGATCGGCGACGCGTCGGTCCTGCGCAATCTGACGCGCGCCCCCGCCGTCTATGGCCTGGCCGATGCCGAAGCCTTTCTGGCCCTGCCGCAGGATGCGCGCCTGCCGCGTCTGCTGGCCTTCACCCGCACCAAGGGCCCGCCTCGGCTGGTGGGCGGCTGCGGCATTCATCTGGCGGCGGATGGCGCGCCGGAACTGGGCTATTGGATCGCGCGCCCCTATTGGGGGCTGGGATTCGCGACCGAAGCGGCGCGCGCCGTCATGCAGATGGCGCGGGCGGCGGGCGTCCGCGATGTCCGGGCCCTCCATTTCGCGGACAATCCGGCATCGGGCAATGTCCTGCGCAAGATCGGCTTCCGCGACACCGGGCGAATCGAAAGCCGCTTCAGCATGGGCCGGGGCGCTGCGGCGGATTGCCTGATCTTCGAGGAAGGCGTTTCCGAAGAGGGCGCGGACGCCCGCGCGATGGCCGACATGTCGATCGACCTTTACGGGGATTCGCTGCCGGCGCTGGCGGCATGATCCCGGAACGCCGAAGGCGGCACGTCAATGCCGCCTTCGGCCCCGGTCGCCCGGACACGCTCAAAAAGTCGAATCGGCGCGGCGCCCAGCATCCGGTCGGCGAAATGGGTGAAGCCTGATTTTGTGGCGACGCGGATGGACGCGGCATGATCGGATTGGATGATGCAGCGCGTCACCGGCGCGTCGAGATGACGGTCGGCCCAATGCAGGACCGACCGCATCGCTTCGGTGGCGAGTCCCCTGCCCCAGCCCGTCGGCGCCAGAACCCAGCCCGCTTCGGGCACATCCTCCAGTTCGGCGATGCCCCGCGCGGCGCTGAGCAACCCCGCTTCGCCCAGCAATGCGCCGCTGGCCCGGTCCTCCAGCGCCCACATGCCATAGCCCAGCAGCGACCACATGCCCGCATAGCGCAGGATGCGAAACCATGTGGCCTGCCCGTCCTGCGGTTGCCCGCCAATGTGGCGGACGACGGCGGGATCGTTCCATAACAGGCGGCAGGCGGGAAAATCCTCTGCCCGGTGGGGACGCAGGATCAGGCGGTCCGTTTGCAATATCGGGGCTTGGGTCATGGGCAAATATGGCTGTGCGCCCGCGCGCCGGTCAAGCGGCTGGAGAAAGGGTCTGGGCGCCGGAATGGCCGCGTGAAAAGGTTCGGCACCTGGCCACGCGGCACCTGATTTCGACGATGATGGAAGAAGCGGCGGCTTTTGCGGCACGCGTGGTTTAATTTTGTCGCATAAGCGGCTATGGGCGCGCCATGCATTTTCTGGATCAAGCAAAGATTTACATCAAGTCCGGCTGGGGCGGTCCTGGCGCGGTCAGTTTCCGGCGCGAAAAATATGTCGAATATGGCGGTCCTGACGGCGGCAACGGCGGCAAGGGCGGCGACATCATATTCGAGGCGGTCGCGGGGCTGAACACCCTGATCGACTTCCGCTACACCCAGCATTTCAAGGCGCAGCGCGGCATGCCGGGCATGGGCAAGAACCGCTATGGCGCGGGTGGCGAGGACCTGGTCGTCAAGGTGCCGGTGGGGACGCAGATCCTGTCCGATCCCACGCCCATAGAGGGCACGGAGGACGAAGACGGCACCATGGAGTTCGAGCAGGAGCTGCTGGCCGATTTCACCGAAGTGGGGCAGCGGCTCATGCTGCTGCGCGGCGGCGACGGCGGGCGCGGCAACCTGTCCTACAAGACCAGCACCAACCGCGCCCCGCGCCAGCATGGCACGGGCTGGCCGGGGCAGGAAATGTGGGTGTGGCTGCGGCTGAAGCTGCTGGCCGATGTGGGCCTTGTGGGCATGCCCAATGCGGGCAAGTCGACCTTCATCAACCAGGTCACCAATACCAAGGCGAAGGTCGGCGCCTATGCCTTCACCACCACCAAGCCGCAGCTTGGCGTGGTGCTGCATCGCGAGCGGGAGTTCGTGCTGGCTGACATTCCGGGGCTGATCGAGGGCGCGGCCGAGGGCGCGGGCATTGGCGATCGCTTCCTGGGGCATATCGAGCGGTGTCGAGTGCTGCTGCACCTGATCGACGCGACCGGGGACGATCCGGTCGAACAGTTCCGCATCGTGCAGGATGAACTGTCGGCTTATGGCGGCGGCTTGGACGAAAAGCCGCAGATCGTGGCGCTCAACAAGGGCGACCTGCTGGGGCAGGAATTGATGGAGGACATTGCCGAACAGCTTCGCGATGAGGCTGGGGTGGAGGATGTGTTCATCATTTCCGGCGCCACGGGCGAAGGCGTGCCCAGGTTGATGGATGCGGTGCTGCCGTTGCTGGATCAGCCGACGAGCGGTGAGGATGACGATAAGGATGGAGGCGAGGAAAGCGAGGCGCCGTGGTCGCCGATCTGACCCGGCATCCCAAGCTCGCTTCGTTCGCACCCTCCCCCCGACCCCTCCTTCAAAGGGAGGGGAGGAAAAGGTAAATGACCGCTCCCCTCTCCGGCTTCCCTCCCGCTCAAATCCGCCGCCTGGTCATCAAGATCGGCTCCGCGCTGCTGGTCGATCCGCAGGGCCAGGTGCGCGAGGCCTGGTTGCGCACGCTGGTCGCCGATGTCGCCGCGCGCAAGGCGGCCGGACAGCAGATCATCATCGTGTCCTCCGGCGCCATCGCCCTGGGCGCGCGGCGGCTGAAACTGCCCAAGGGCGGACGCGGCTCCCTGGAGGACGCGCAGGCGGCGGCGGCGACGGGGCAGATCGCGCTGTCGCAATGCTGGGCGAACCTGCTGCATGAAAACGGCATCACCGCCGCGCAGATGCTGGTGACGCTGGACGATCTGGAACATCGGCGGCGCTATCTGAATGCGTCGGCCACGCTGGAGCGGCTGATGACGCTGGACGTCGTGCCGGTGGTCAATGAGAATGACAGCGTCGCCACGGCCGAGATCCGCTTCGGCGACAATGACCGGCTGGCGGCGCGCATCGGACAGGCGGCACGGGCTGACGCAGTTGTGCTGCTGTCGGACGTCGACGGGCTTTACACCGCCAATCCGCATGTCGATGCGAATGCCATGCTGATTGAGACAATCGAGCGCATCGATGCGCGCATTGCCGGGATGGCGGACAGCGGCTCCGCTTCGGGCATGGGATCGGGGGGCATGACCTCCAAGATCGAGGCGGCGCGCATTGCGACCGGCGCCGGGGCGCATCTGGCGATCATCTCCGGCAAGGTGGATTCGCCGCTGTCGCATTGGGCGGAGGGCGGCAAGGGGTCGATCTTCCTTGCGGCGCAGGCCAAAGGCGCGCGCAAGGGCTGGCTCGCCGGGCGGCTGACGGTGCGCGGGCGGATCGTGGTCGATGCCGGCGCCGAGGCGGCGTTGGGACGCGGCAACAGCCTGCTGCCGGCCGGCGTGGCGCGCGTGGAAGGCATTTTCGCACGCGGCGACGTGGTCGACATCTTGGCCGAGGATGGCCGGGTCATCGCGCGGGGCCTGATCGAATATGACAGCGCGGAAGCCGCGCGGATCGCGGGCAAGCGCAGCGAGGATATCGCGGCGCTACTGGGGCACCTCCCCCGCTCCGTGCTGGTCCACCGCGATCATATGGCGATGGTCTGAGGCCATGAACCTGCGCATTGCGATGACGGGCGCGACGGGATTCGTCGGCGCCGAGACGCTGAATCAGGTTCTGGCGGCGGGGCATCATGTCACCGCCATCACCCGCCGGGCGCAGCCGCCCCGCGCGCATCTGAAATGGGTGCCGGGCGCGCTGGAGGACCGGGCGGCGATCAACACGCTGGTGCGCGACGCCGATGTGGTGATCCATATCGCGGGCGTGGTGAACGCGCCGGACCGCGAAGGCTTCGAGACCGGCAATGCGCGCGGGACCATGGCGGTGGTCGACGCCATGCGGCAGCGCGGCGTGAAGCGGCTGATCCACGTGTCCTCCCTCTCTGCGCGGGAGCCGGAACTGTCGGACTATGGCTGGTCGAAGGAACTGGCTGAGCGGCATGTGAAGGCCAGTGGCCTCGATTGGACCATCGTGCGGCCGCCCGCAATCTATGGGCCGGGCGACCGCGAGATGCTGGAGTTGTTCCGCATGGCCAAGCGCGGCATCATGCTGATGCCGCCGGCTGGGCGACTATCTCTGATCGAAGTGAGCGATCTGGCGCGTCTGTTCCTGACGCTCGCGGTCGAAAAGGACATGAAGAGCCTGACCCATGTCTATGAAGTCGATGACGGCACGCCGGGCGGCTGGGATCATCTGGAATTCGCGCAAGCCATTGCCCGCGCGGTCGGGCGACCGGTGCGGACCTTCTCGACGCCCGAATGGATGCTGGGCATGGGGGCGCGGCTGGACCGGATGGTGCGCGGCAGGAATGCCAAGCTGACGCTCGATCGGGTGAGCTATTTCTGCCATCCCGACTGGGTGGTGCAGAAGCGCAAGCAGCCGCCCAAGAAGCTCTGGGTGCCGAAGGTGACGACGGAGGACGGGCTGAAGGCGACAGTCGAGGCGTATCGGGCGAAGGGGTGGTTGTAGGGGTTAGACAGCCGCCTAACGCCAACCCCACGCCTGTCGGTTTCAGGCCTGTCAGTTTGCGGAAGGCTTGTGCGCCCGGCGTTCCGCCACGAATTCGCTGATCGCCTGACCACTGGCATTGAGCAATGGGTAGGTGCGCGCGTCGGAAAGCCAGTCCGGGCGACGGCTGCCGCCGCCGTAGACCGTGTCGTAGACGAGGCTGAACGCCAGGAATATCAGGGTCGCGCCAATCAGCCCCTTGACCGCGCCGAACCCCGCGCCGAGCACCCGGTCGACCGGGCCAAGGACCGACTGTCGCGTACGGCGGCCTATGGCATGGGCGAGCAGCTTGCCCGCGCCGAACGTGACACCGAACACCAAGATGAAGGCAAGGACCGCCGCGCCGCTGGTGGTGCCAACGAAGGAATCCAGCCTTTCGGTGGCCGAGGCATGGAAAAGGCGGATCGCGAAAATACCGAGAACCCAGGCGATCAGCGACAGGGTTTCCTGCACAAAGCCGCGCAACAGGCCGAAGATCGAGCAGCCGCCGATCAGCAGCAGGACGAGAATATCGATCGCGTTCATCGCGTTGCTGGCTATCCGCGACCAAGCATCTGGTCAACCAGTTGCGCCAGCGCGCGATAGCCGCTGACCGAAATGCCCTTCACCCCATCGGCGACGGCGGCGGGGACGAAGGCGCGGCTGAAACCCAGCTTGGCCGCCTCCCTCAGTCGCAGCGGCGAATGGGCGACGGGACGCAGTTCGCCCGACAGCGCGATTTCCCCGAAGAGGACCACATCGGACGGAACCGGACGCTCCGACAGCGCCGACATCAAGGCGGCAGCGACGGCCAGGTCGGCGGCGGGGTCGGACAGGCGATAACCGCCCGCGACGTTCAGATAGACTTCGCAGGTCGAGAAGCTGAGGCCGCAACGCGCCTCCAGCACGGCAAGGACCATGGCGAGACGCCCGCTGTCCCATCCGACCACGGCGCGGCGGGGGGTCGCACCGCTGGAAAGGCGGACGACCAGCGCCTGGATCTCGACCAGCACCGGACGCGTGCCTTCCAGCGCAGGAAAGACGGTGGCGCCCGTCACATTCTCGTCGCGATGGGTCAGGAACAGGGCGGAAGGGTTGGCGACTTCCTCCAGCCCCTCCGCAACCATGGCGAAGACGCCGATCTCGTCGGTGCCGCCGAAGCGGTTCTTGATCGCACGCAGGATGCGATATTGATGGCTGCGCTCGCCCTCGAAGCTCAGCACCGTGTCGACCATATGCTCCAGCACGCGGGGGCCCGCGATACTGCCGTCCTTGGTGACATGGCCGACGAGGATCAGCGCCGTGCCGCGCTGCTTGGCGAAGCGGATCAATTCCTGGCTCGACGCGCGCACCTGGCTGACCGTGCCCGGCGCGCCTTCGATCAGGTCGCTGTGCATGGTCTGGATCGAATCGATGATGAGCAGCGCGGGCGGCGTCCCTTCCCCCAGCGTCGTCAATATGTCGCGGACGGAGGTGGCGCTGGCGAGTTGCACCGGCGCATTGCCCAGCCCCAATCGCTGGGCGCGCAGTCGCACCTGATCCGACGCCTCCTCCCCGCTGATATAGGCCACGCTATGCCCGGCCGACGCAATGCGGGCGGCCGCCTGCAACAGAAGCGTCGACTTGCCGATGCCGGGGTCGCCGCCGATCAGCGTGGCGGAACCCGGCACGATGCCGCCGCCCAGCGCGCGGTCGAATTCGGCAATGCCGGTGGTGGTGCGCGGCGGCAGTTCGACCTTGTCGTCCAGTCCCACCAGCTTCAGCGCGCGACCGCCGGTGTGAAGGTCATGGCGGGCCGAAAAGACCGTCTCCGCCGCTTCCTCGACGATGCTGTTCCATTCGCCGCAATCGTCGCATTGGCCCTGCCACCGGCCGGAAACGGTGCCGCATTGCTGACAGACGAATTTGCGCTTTGCCTTTGCCATGGCGCACGTATATCAGAACATATGCGGAACACAAATCCTCTTTGCATCTTCCCATGGAAACCCTGCGCGGAGTGGCGCATTGTTTCGGTATGAAATCCATTCGTGTCGCCAGCTACAATATCCGCAAGGCCATTGGCACCGATCGCCGCCGGGTGCCGGAACGGGTGATCGACGTGCTGAACGAGGTCGATGCCGATGTGATCGCGCTTCAGGAGGCGGACCGGCGCTTCGGCGTGCGTTCGGCGGCGCTGCCACCCTGGTTGCTCGAATCGCTCAGCCCCTACAAGCCGGTGCCGCTCAACGTGCATGTCGATTCCATGGGCTGGCACGGCAATGCGATACTGGTGCGCAAGGAGGCGGAGGTCGGCGCGCATGACGTGCTGCACTTGCCTTGCCTGGAGCCGCGCGGCGCGACGATGGCGGAGGTGAGGCTGCCGGACAAGGGGGGCAAGACGGGCCTGCGGATCTTCGGCATGCATCTCGACCTGTCGGGCCTGTGGCGGCGCAAGCAGGCGGCGGCGGTGATCCATGCGGCGGGGCTGCGCGACACGATGCCGACCGTGCTGATGGGCGACCTCAACGAATGGAGCGCCGGGCGGGGATGCCTGGCCGATTTCGCGCGGCATTTCAGCTTCGCGCCATGCGGGCGGTCCTTCCATGCGCGGCGGCCCGTGGCGCAGCTCGACCGGATCATGCATTGCGGGCAGTTGAAGCTGATCGCCAGCGGTGTCCATGAAAGCGCGGCGGCGCGGCGGGCGTCGGACCATCTTCCGATCTGGGCGGAGTTCAAACTATCCTGACGCTCCCGACAAATCCTTCCGGCCCTCGACAAGCGCATCCGGCTCTGCAACTCTCAAGCCTATGAAAGAGCGGGAACTCAGGCTCGCACTGGTCTGCTATGGCGGGATCAGCCTGGCCGTCTACATGCACGGCATCACCAAGGAAATCTGGCATCTGGCCCGCGCCAGCCGGGCGTTTCACGACGGCGAGCCATCGGGTAACAGCAGCGAGGCCATTTATCGCCGGCTGCTGGAGGAACTGGAAAAGGAAAGCGGCATCCGGCTGCGCGTCATGCCCGACATCATTGCGGGCGCGAGCGCGGGCGGCATCAACGGCATCTTCCTGGCGCAGGCGATCGAGACGGGCCAATCGCTCGATCCGCTGACCGACATGTGGCTGGACAATGCCGATGTCGAAAAGCTGCTCGACCCCGATGCGCGGCCGACGCGACGGATCACCAAATTCTGGGCGACGCCGCTCGTCTGGATGGCGGCGCGGCATCCCGGCGACACGGTGGAGCGCACCGTCGCCCCCGACACGCGGGAGGAGGTGCGGCACAAGCTGTCCCACTTCATCCGGTCCCGCTGGTTCGAGCCGCCCTTTGGCGGGGAGGTCTTCACCGCCATGATCCTGGACGCCTTCGACGCGATGGCGGCGACCGGGCGCGGTCCCGCGCTGCTGCCCGCCGGCCACCCGCTGGACCTGTTCGTCACCGTCACCGATTTCGAAGGGCATCCGCAAAGCCTCAACCTCAACAGCCCGCCGCAGGTGGTGGAAACGGAACATCGCCTCTCCATCGGCTTCCGCGCGCGGGGCCCGAAGAGCCATGGGCAGGGCCGCGATTTCGCCGATCCCGCCGAGCTGGTGTTCGCCGCGCGCGCGACGGCCAGCTTTCCCGGCGCCTTCCCGCCCTTCACCGTGCGCGAACTGGACCGCGTGCTGAAGCGCCGCCATCGCGCCTGGCCGTCGCGGGAGACGTTCCTGGCCCGCGCCCTGCCCCGCCATACGGCGCAGGGCCGGGCCGAGGATGCCGTGCTGATCGACGGATCGGTGCTGGCCAACGCGCCCTTCGCGCAGGCCATCGGCGCGCTCAAGAACCGTCCCTCGCGGCGGGAGGTCGACCGGCGCTTCGTCTATATCGATCCCAAGCCCGGTCATCGCTCCATCCAGCTCAACCGCCAGGGCGAGGCCGTGCCGACGACGGGCGAGCAAGCGCCGTTGCCCGGCTTTTTCCGCACCATCTTCGGCGCCTTGAGCGACATTCCGCGCGAACAGCCGATCCGCGACAATTTGGATGCGATCGACCGGCATAGCGGGCGCATCCGGCGGATGGCGCGCATCCTGACCGCGTTGCGCCCCGGCATCGAGGCGGAGGTGGAAAGCACCATCGGCGGCATGCTGTTCCTCGACCGGCCGACCCCGGCGCGGCTCTCGGCCTGGCGCGGCAAGGCGCAGCAGCGCGCCGCCAATTCCGCCGGCTTCGCCTTCCCGGCTTATGGCCATCTCAAGCTTTCCGGCATTGTCGAGGATCTGGCCGCCCTGCTCTTCCGCCTCGGCGCGGAGGAAAGCCCGCTGATGCGCGAAAGCTACCGTCAGGCGCTCTGGGGTCATGTTCGCGCCATCGGTGCGGACCGGCTGACTGAGGATGTCGGGCGCGATTCCGCGCCGGTCGCCTTCTTCCGCCAGCATGACCTGGCTTTCCGCATCCGCCGCCTGCGCTTCCTGGCGCGGCGGCTGGCGGAGACGCTGGAGGTGGAGGCAAACACCGACGAGGCGGTCATCCTGAAGATGCACGACGCCATCTATGCCGCCATGTCCCATTATACCGAATGCGAAGGCACCGACTTCTACAATGGGGAAATCCGGGCGGCGGCGCGGGAGGTGCCCAATGATCCGGGCGCCGCGCTGGCGGCGGTGGCGCAGCTGCGCGGCCTGCGCGAGCGGGACGAGGCGGCGGACATGATGCTGGCCGATGCGATGGCCGCGCTGCCCAGGGCGGAGCGGCGGACGATGCTGCTCGCCTATCTCGGCTTTCCCTTCTACGACATCGCGACCCTGCCGTTGCTCCAGGGCCACGCCATGGACGAATATGACCCGATCAAGGTCGACCGCATCTCGCCCGAAGATTGCAGCGCGATCCGGTCGGGCGGCGCGGAAGCGACGCTGAAAGGCATTGAATTCAATAATTTCGGGGCCTTTTTCAGCCGCGCCTATCGGGAAAATGACTATCTGTGGGGGCGGCTCCATGGCGTGGAGCGGCTGCTGGATATCGTGATTTCGGCATTGCCCGCGGCAAACCGTCTTTCGCAGGAAACGGTGCGCGACTATAGGCGGACCGCTTTCATGGCGATCCTCGATGAGGAAGAGACGCGGCTGAAACATGCCGCGGACCTGATCGCCGGCTTGCGGAAGGAGATCGGGTGAACGCGGGGAAGAAGCTGTTTCCGACGATGATGCTGGCGCTGGCCGCCGGTTGCTCGCCCACCTCCACCGGCCATGCCGACGCCAGCGGACAGGAACGGACCCGTGCCGCCGCGCCAGTGGACAGGGTGACGGCGGATGGGGTGACGATGAATGGGCCGATGGGGAATGGGGCGCCGGGTCCCGATACGCGGCCCACGCGCATTCTGCCCGATCTCGATCCCACCGTGACCACCAAGCGCCCGCCCGCCCCCAGGGGCCCGGAGGCGCCGCGGGTGGCGATGACCGGTCATCCGGCGATCCCGCCGATCAAGCCGTCGGTCGTCAACATCCCGCCGCCCGCCTATGTCCCAGATCTGCCGCCGTCCGCCGGCGCCGCCGACCCCCGGCCTTTCCCCGAGGAAGTGACCCGCTACATGGTCGACCGCGACAGTTGCGACCATTTCCGGGGGGAGGAAGCCTATGATATGGAGCGGCGCGCCTTCCTCCAGGAAAATATCGTGGAACTGTGCACCGGCGCCGACGCGCGCCTGGCCCGGCTGCGCGACCGCTATGCCCAGGATCCGGCCGTCATGGCCGCGCTCAGCGGCTATGAGGACCGGATCGAGGGGAATGCGTCACAATAAGGCGTCGATCTGCGCGGCAAGGTCGATGTCGCGACGCGACAGCCCCCCCGCGTCATGGGTGGTGAGCGTGACGTCGACGCGGTTATAGACGTTCGACCATTCGGGATGATGGTCCGCCTTTTCCGCGAGCAGCGCGACCTTGGTCATGAAACCGAAGGCGCCCACGAAATCCTTGAAAGTGAACAGCCGGCGAATGCCCTCCGGCTCCTGCACCGGCGTCCATTCGGGCAGATTCCGCAACGCCAGCGCCCGTTCTTCCTCATCCAGTTTCGCGATCACTTGTCGTCCTCTCCGCTCCTGCGAGCCGTTAACGCATTTTCCCGATCTTCGGCTGTTTCCAGACGATTCGGAACATGCTTTATGTCTCCTCCATGGACGATGCCGGTCAACCTCCCCGTTTTGCGCCCAGTCGCGAGGATATTGAAAGCCTGGCGCTGAGCGCCCTGGCGCGCCTGCCTGAACCCTTCCGGGCGTATCTTGCCAATGTCGTGCTGTTCGTCGAGGAATTCGCCGACCGGCAGGTGTTGAAGGAGATGGAGATAGACGATCCCTTCGGCCTCACCGGCCTCTATACCGGGCGTCCCGTCGGGGAAGCGGCGCAGACCGGCGACCTGCCGCCGACCATTCACCTGTTCCGCCGCCCGCTGCTGGACGAATGGGTGGAAACCGGCGTGCCGCTCGACATGCTCATCACCCATGTGGTGGTGCATGAGATCGGCCATCATTTCGGCCTCTCCGACCTCGACATGCATGTTCTGGAGGACATGGTCACCCTATGAGCCGGGTGGGATTGCGCCTGTCGGGCGTCGCTTGCGTGCGCGGCGGGCGGCTGTTGTTCCGGGGCGTCGATCTGGCGATGGAACCGGGCGGCAGCGCTTTGCTCAAAGGCCCCAATGGCATCGGCAAGTCCAGCCTGATACGCATTTGCGCGGGGCTGCTGCGTGCCTCGGCGGGCATGGTGGAACGGCATGGGCGGGTCGCGCTGACCGATGAACGGCTGGCGCTGGACATGGAACAGCCGCTTCGCGCCGCGCTGGATTTCTGGGCGCGACTGGACAGAGCGACGGCACAGGCATTGGACGCGGCGCTGGAGGCGATGGCGCTGGAGCCGCTGGCGCAGGTGCCGGTGCGCATGCTCTCCACCGGGCAACGCAAGCGGGCGGCGCTGGCGCGGGTGATTGCGTCGGGCGCGCCGATCTGGCTGCTGGACGAACCGGGCAATGGGCTGGACGATGCCGCGCTGGGCCTGCTGGGCGATGCGGTGGCGGGGCATCTGGCCAGGGGCGGGATCGTCGTCGCGGCGTCGCACCAGCCGCTGCCGCTGGTGACGCCGGTGGTGATGGCCATGCAGGACCATGTCGCGGCGGAGGAGGGAGAATGACCGTCCTCCTGACGCTCGCCGCACGGGACTTGCGGCAGGCCTGGCAGTCGGCGGGACTGTGGCTGCCGGTCGCCTTCCTGTTGCTGGTGGCAAGCCTCTATCCCTTCGCGGTCGGACCCGATGCGGCGCTGCTGCGACGGACCGGCGGGGGGATGTTGTGGATCGCGGCGCTGCTCGCCAGCCTGTTGCCGGTGGACCGGCTGGTCGCGCCCGACCGGGAGAGAGGCGTTCTGGACCAGATCGCGCTGCGCGACATCGGGGAGGAGATGGTGGTCCTCGCCCGGTTGATCGCGCATTGGCTGGGTTTCGGCCCGGCACTGATGATCGCGACCTTGCCCGCCGCTGCGCTGCTGAAGCTGGACGGCGCGACCATCGCCCTGCTGGAGCTGGGCCTGCTGATCGGGACGCCTGCGCTGGCGGCGCTGGGGTTGCTGGTGGCGACGCTGACGGCGGGGCTGCGGTCGAGCGGCGCGCTGTCGGGCCTTTTGGCCCTGCCGCTGGCGGTGCCGTTGCTGATCTTTGGCGCCGGGACTTTGGGCGACGGCAGCGGGGCGGCGTTCAAATTCCTGGGCGCGGCATCGCTGCTGCTGGTCGCGATCACGCCCTTTGCCGGCGGGGCGGCAATCCGGGCCGGGCGGGAATAGTTTTAAATCACAACTCGACAGGCCCGCGCCGATAGGCCAAAGGCGCAGGCATGATTGCCGTCCTTGCTTCCATTTTCTTCGTCCTGATCTGGTCTACCGGTTTCATCGTCGCGCGGGCCATGGTTCCTCACGCCGCGCCCGAACTCATTCTCGCCATTCGCCTGACGCTGTCCACGCTGCTGCTCTTCGGCGCGGCGCTCTACGCGCGACAGGCTCTGCCGCGCGGGCGTCGGCTGGGGCTGCATCTGGCGGCGGGCGCGATGCTGCACGGCATCTACCTGACGCTGAGCTGGTGGGCGCTGAACAACGGCATGCCCGCCGGGATCATGGCGCTGCTGGGTGCGCTTCAGCCGCTGATGGTGGCGGTGGGCAGCGTCGCCTTTCTGGGCGACCGGCTGGCGGGGCGTGCCTGGGGCGGCCTGGCCATCGCGATTGTCGGGGCCGGCTGCGTGCTCCTCCCCGCCATCGAGCGGTCGGGCGCGGGATCGATCACCATCTGGCCGGCACTGGCCGGCATGGTCGCCGTGCTGGGCATGGCGGGCGGAACTCTGATCCAGCGGGGCGAGATTGCCGGGGACGGGATCGCGATTTCAGGCGCGGTGCAGAATGCGGGCGGCGCGCTGGTGGCGCTGGCGGCGACGCTGCTGGTCGGGGACTATCGCTGGGACGGCAGCCCGATGCTGTGGATCGGCCTTGGCTGGGCGGTGCTGGGGCTGTCCGCCGCCGGGCTGTCGCTGCTGGTCTGGCTGGTCCGGCATCAGGGGCCGACGCGCATGTCGATGCTGTTGCTGACGGTCCCGCCGCTGGCGGCGATAGAGGCGTGGCTGTTGTTCGGGGAGCGGCTGGGATCGGTGCAGATGCTCGGCTTCGCGCTGGCGCTGGGCGGGGTGATGCTGGGCCGCTCCACCCGACCCGCGCGCAGTCGGGAAATCGCCGAGCCGGCCTAGGCATCGTGAAAGCGATGCGACCTCAATCCATCAATCTCAGCCCTGTTGCTCGCGCAGCCGCTCATGGTGGCGGATCACTTCGTCGATGATGAAGCGCAGGAATTTTTCGGTGAAGTCGGGGTCCAGATTGGCATCGGTGGCCAATTGGCGCAGGCGCGCGATCTGGCGCTCCTCCCGTCCCGGATCGGCGGGCGGCAGGTCGTGCGTCGCCTTATACTCGCCCACGGCCTGGGTGATCTTGAACCGCTCGGCCAGCATGAAGACCAGCGCCGCGTCGATATTGTCGATGCTCTCGCGATAGCGCTTCAAAGTCTCGTCCACTGTCGTCCTCCGGCAGAGCATCGCTAGAAAAAGTGGGTACAGGTTTTCCGCCCGAGCGATGCGTCAATCAAATAACGCGCGCTTTTTGCCGCTTCCGGGCGCCCGCGCAAGCTATTCCCGCTTGCCTTTAGCATTTTGCCCCGCCACATGGCGCTTGTCATGACTGCACCCGCCACCGGCAATATCCATCCCATCGGCCGCGCCAACAGCGCGCCTTCGCTCGCTCCCATGATGGCGTTGGTCGCCGAGGGCATGAACCAGGTGAATGCCGTCATCCTGGACCGGATGCAGTCGCGCATTCCGCTGATTCCCGAACTGGCCGGTCATCTGATCGCGGGCGGCGGCAAGCGGATGCGGCCGATGCTGACGCTGGCCTGCGCCGATCTGGTCGGCTATGCCGGGTCGCGCCATTACAAGCTGGCCGCCGCCGTCGAATTCATCCACACCGCGACGCTGCTGCATGACGATGTGGTCGACGGGTCGGGCCTGCGCCGGGGCCGCAAGACCGCGAACATCATCTGGGGCAACAGTGCCAGCGTGCTGGTGGGCGATTTCCTTTTCTCGCGCTCCTTCGAGCTGATGGTCGAGGCGGAATCGCTGAAGGTTCTGAAGATCCTCTCCAACGCGTCCGCCGTGATCGCGGAGGGTGAGGTCAACCAGCTCACCGCCCAGCGCAAGATCGACACCAGCGAAGAACAATATCTCGACATCATCGGTGCCAAGACGGCCGCCCTGTTCGCGGCGGCCTGCCGGATTTCCGCCGTGGTGGCGGACCGTGACGAGGCGGAGGAGCAGGCGCTCGACGTCTATGGCCGCAATCTCGGCATCGCCTTCCAGCTGATCGACGACGCCATCGACTATGAATCGGACGGCGCCACCATGGGCAAGGATGCGGGCGACGATTTCCGCGACGGCAAGGTGACGCTGCCGGTGATCCTGGCCTATGCGCGGGGGGCCGACGAGGATCGTGCCTTCTGGAAGGCCGCCATGGCCGGCAATCGGGTGAGCGATGAGGACCTTGCGCACGCGACCGCCCTGTTGCGTCAGACCGGCGCGATCGACGACACGCTGGCGCGGGCGCGGCATTATGGCCAGCGCGCGATCGATGCACTCGGCATGTTCGACAATGGCAAGGCCAAGGCGTCGCTGACCGAAGCGGTGGAATTTGCGATAGCGCGGGCCTATTGACGATTTTGCGCGCTTCATTCGTTTGAGGAGCCCATGATCCCGTCTCCTGAAACCATCGTCTTCCTGATGGCCGCCGCGCTGATGGCGGGGTGCATCGACGCGATGGCGGGTGGCGGCGGGCTGATCGCCCTGCCCGCTTTGCTCGCCGCCGGCATTCCGCCCGTCCCCGCGGTGGCGACCAACAAGCTGCAATCCTCGCTCGGCACCTTCGGCGCCTGCATCGCCTATGCGCGGGCGGGGCATATGGATCTGAAGGCCTATCGCTGGCCGGTAATCGCTGCCTTTGCCGGATCGGCGGGCGGGGCCTGGCTGATCCAGCGGGTCGATCCGTCGATCCTGGCGGGGCTGATGCCCGCGCTGCTGATCGCGCTGGCCGCCTATTTCACCTTCTCGCCCAAGGTCAGCGAAATGGACCGGCACCAGCGGGTCGGCATGGCCGCGCTCAGCCTGCTGATCGGCGTCATCGGCTTTTATGACGGCTTTTTCGGGCCGGGCGCGGGTGCATTCTACACCACGATCTTCGTCGCTTTGGGCGGCCTCGGCCTGGTCCGGGCCACGGCGCAGACCAAGGCGGCCAATTTCGCCAGCAACCTCGCCGGGCTGCTCATCATGATCGTGGGCGGGCATGTGATCTGGATCGTCGGCCTCGCCATGGCGGTCGGAAGCATCACCGGCGGGCAGATCGGGTCGCGCCTCGCCATGCGCTTCGGCAGCCGGTTGATCCGGCCGCTGCTCATCGTCATGTCGCTGGCGCTGACCGCCAAGATGCTGCTGGACCCGAAGAACCCGATCCACGCGCTGCTGTTCGCCTGACCCGAAAGCTGAACCCCCAAGCTGAATCATTGCGTTGAAGCGCGAATGGCGCGAGAGGAAGCGGCGATGCACACCCCGCTTGCTCCCCTGCCCATCCATGCCGTGCTGCCCGAACTGCTCGCCGCCTTGCGCACAGGGCGCAATGTCGTGCTGGTGGCGCCGCCGGGCGCGGGCAAGACGACCGCCGTGGCCCCTGCCCTGCTGGATGAGCCATGGTGCACGGGACAGGTGCTGTTGCTCTCCCCCCGGCGTCTGGCGGCGCGGGTGGCGGCGGAGCGGATCGCCGAACTGATGGGCGAGCAGCCGGGCGGCACGGTCGGCTATGCGACGCGCATGGATTCGAAACAATCCGCCAGAACGCGGCTCCTGGTGCTGACCGAGGGGATTTTCGTCCGGCGGATTCAGGACGACCCGGAACTGTCGGGCGTGTCCGCCGTCCTCTTCGACGAAGTGCATGAGCGCAGTCTGGACAGCGATTTCGGGCTGGCCCTGGCCCTCGATGCCCAGAGCGCGCTGCGGCCCGATCTGCGGATCGTGCCGATGTCCGCGACATTGGACGGGGCGCGCTTCGCCGCGCTGCTGGACGGCGCGCCGGTGGTGGAGAGCGAAGGCCGCATCCAGCCGCTGGAGCTCCGTCATGTCGGGCGCGCATCGGAAAAACGGGTCGAGGACGAAATGGCCGCCGCCATCCGCCGGGCGCTGAGCGAGGAGGCCGAGGGCGATCTGCTCGCCTTCCTGCCCGGCGTCGCGGAGATCGAACGGACGGCGGAGCGGCTGGAGGGCGCGGGCGTGGAAGTCCACAAGCTGCACGGATCGCTCGACCCGGCGGCGCAGCGGATGGCGATCCGGCCTTCGCGGAAAGGGCGGCGGAAGGTCATTCTCGCCACCTCCATCGCGGAAACCAGCCTGACCATCGACGGCGTGCGGATCGTGGTCGACAGCGGGCTGGCGCGGCGGCCGCGCTATGACCGGGCGGCGGGGGTGACGCGGCTGGTGACGGAGCGAGCCAGTCAGGCGGCGGCGACCCAGCGCGCGGGCCGCGCCGCGCGCCAGCGGCCCGGCGTCGCCTATCGGCTGTGGGAAGCAGCGGCGACGGCGGGGATGCCGCCCTTCGACCCACCGCAGATATTGGAAAGCGATCTTTCCAGCCTGATCCTCGACTGCGCGCTCTGGGGGGTCGGCGATCCGGCGGACCTGCGCTGGCTGGATGCACCGCCCGCCGCTGCGGTGGCGGAGGCCCGCAAGCGGCTGACGGTGCTGGAGGCGCTGGACGCGGACGGGCGCATCACCGCGCATGGCAAGGCGCTGGCGAGCCTGCCGCTGGAGCCGCGCATCGGTCATATGCTGGTGCGAGCGGGCGAAAGGGGGCTGGCGGAGGTCGCGGCGGAGATCGCCGTGCTGTTGGGTGAGCGGGGCATTGGCGGGCAGGACAACGACCTGTCGCAGCGGCGGATACGCTGGCGGCGGGAGAGCGGAAAGCGCGCAGATGCGGCGCGGGGCCTCGCCAAACGCTGGGCCAGGCTGGTCAAGGCGGGCACGCCCGCCGTTGCTGCCGACCATGCCACGGGGCTTTGCCTGGCCCTCGCCTTTCCCGATCGCGTGTCCAGGCGCCGTTCTGGCGACGGCGCGGACTGGGCCAGCGTCGGCGGACGCGGTTTCCGGTTGGACCCGCTCAGTCCCCTGGCGCGGGAAGAATGGCTGGCGGTGGGCGAAGTGCAGGGCAGCGCGGCCGGTGCCCGCATCCTCTCCGCCGCGCCGATCAGCGAGGCAGACGTGATCGCCCTGTTCGGCGCGCGCATCGCGGAGCATCGCACCGTCCGCTTCCGCGCCGCCAATGCGGGGATCGAGGCGCTACGCGAACGGCGGCTGGGCGCGGTGCGGCTCTCCTCCGGCTCCGACGACCGGCCCGATCCCGAAGCCGTGGTCGCGGCCCTGACCGAAGGCGTGCGGCAGGGCGGGCTGGACCTGCTCCCCTGGTCGGACGCGGCACGGTCGCTCAGGATGCGCGCGGATTTTGCCGGGGTGGAGGCGCTGTCCGAGGCCGCGTTGACAGCGACGCTGGACGCATGGCTGCCGCCGCTGCTGCAGGGCAAACGTCGCCTGTCCGACATCGACAGGTCGCAGCTTTCCGGCGTGCTCGAAGGGCTGATCGGCTGGGACGGCAAGCAGCAGATCGACCGGCTCGCGCCGTCCGACTTCCGCTCGCCCGCAGGCAGCACTCATGAAATCGACTATTCAGCGGAAGGGGGACCGCGCGTCGAACTGCGCGTACAGGCCCTTTTCGGCCTCAGCGAACATCCGGTGGTCGGCAGCCGGCGCATTCCGCTGGTCCTTTCCCTCACCTCGCCCGCTGGCCGCCCGATCCAGACGACGCGCGACCTGCCGGGCTTCTGGGCGGGAAGCTGGAGCGCCGTCGCCAAGGAGATGCGCGGGCGCTACCCCCGCCATCCCTGGCCCGACGATCCGGCGGCGGCCAGCGCCACCTTGCGCACGAAACGCGCCGACGCCAAGGGCAAGCCTTGACTTGAGCGCGTCCGCTGGTGCAACGCAGCACCGCAATCCCTCAGGAGTCCCATCGCGATGAGCGCGCGCATCTATCAGATCCAGAAGAACGCCCTGCAATCCGGCAAGGCGCTGACCCATCAATGGGTGCTGGAATATGTGCCCGCCGAAGCGAAGCAGCCCGATCCGCTGACCGGCTGGGCCGGGTCCGGCGACATGAAGCAGCAGATCAGGCTGAACTTTTCGTCGGAGGCCGCGGCCCGCGCCTATGCGGAGCGCGAAGGGATCGCCTATTCGGTGATCGCGACCGCACCCAAGACGCTGAAGCTTCAGGCCTACGCGGATAATTTCCGCTAATATCCCCCGGCGCTCCTTTTTCGCGACAGTCATGCCCGATTGCCGCCTTATTCCCTTGCCAAAGAACGGCGCTTGAGGGCAAAAGCCGCCCTTTCATGGAAAGCACCACGGATAATGACGGATCGCCAGCAGATTTTCGACAGCGTTGTGAGCCAGATCGCGCCCTTCAACAAAAAGGGCGTGGAGCTGAGCGAAGCCACCACTTTCGCGGGCGATCTGGAGTGGGACAGCCTGACCGTGATGGATTTCGTCGCGGCCATCGAGGATGAATTCGACATCATCATCACCATGAACATGCAGGCCGAAATCGAAACCGTCGGCCAGCTTGTCGATGCCGTGGCGAAGCTGAAGGGCTGACGCCGCCTTGATCTATTCCGGCGCAGGCAGACAGGGCCTGCCCGTTCGCGTAACGTCCGCCGGGCTTTCCCCCGGACGAACGGCTATTGGGACCGCAATATGACCACCGAAACCCGCGACCTCTTTTCCAAATTCGATCCGCTGATCGCCGAGCGCGAGGCGCTGCTGGCGACCGGCGTGCGCGATCCCTTCGCGATCGTCATGGATGAGGTGAAGTCCCCGACCCAGGCCGTCATCAAGGGCAAGGACACGATCCTGCTCGGCACCTATAATTATATGGGCATGACCTTCGACCCCGACGTGGTCGCGGCGGGCAAGAAGGCGCTGGACGAATTCGGCGCGGGCACGACCGGCAGCCGCGTCCTCAACGGCACCTATCAGGGGCATAAGGAAGTCGAGGACGCGCTCAAGGACTTTTACGGCACGTCCGGCGCGATGGTCTTTTCGACCGGCTATCAGGCCAATCTGGGCATGATCTCCACGCTGGCGGGCAAGGGCGACTATGTCGTGCTGGACGCCGACAGCCACGCCTCCATCTATGACGGCTGTGGTCTCGGCAATGCGGAGATCGTGCGGTTCCGCCACAACAGCGTCGAGGATCTGGACAAGCGCCTGGGCCGCCTGCCCGCCGAGGCGCTGAAGCTGGTGGTGCTGGAGGGCGTCTATTCGATGCTGGGCGACATCGCCCCGCTGCCCGACATGGTGGCCGCCGTGCGCAAGCATCCCAACTGCATGATCCTGGTGGACGAGGCCCATGGCATGGGCTTTTTCGGCCCCAATGGCCGCGGCGTTTACGAAGAACAGGGCGTGGAAAAGGATGTCGATTTCGTCGTCGGCACCTTCTCCAAATCGGTCGGCACGGTGGGCGGCTTCTGCGTTTCGAACCATCCGAAGTTCGAGGTGCTGCGCCTCGTCTGCCGCCCCTATGTCTTCACCGCCTCGCTGCCGCCCAGCGTCGTCGCCACCGCCGCCACCTCGATCCGCAAGCTGATGCATGCGGGCGAGAAGCGCGCCCATCTGTGGAAGAACAGCCAGCGGCTGCACAAGGGCCTGACCGACCTCGGCTTCAAGCTGGGCACGGACACCCCGCAATCCGCGATCATCGCCGTCATCCTGACCGACCAGACGCAGGCGGTGGCGATGTGGCAGGCGCTGCTGGAACTGGGTCTCTACGTCAACATGGCGCGTCCCCCGGCGACTCCGGCGGGCACCTTCCTGCTGCGCTGCTCGCTCTGCGCCGAGCATAGCGACGAGCAGGTCGAGCAGATCATCGCAATGTTCGAGGCGGCGGGCAAGGCGACGGGCACGATCGGCTGATCGCACCGCCCTCCCGGCGCCTCGTCCAAGCGGTTATTTAACGCGACGGACCATCGCAGAAAATCGGAACCTTTCCCCTGCGGCATTTCTCGCGTAATGCTGTTCGTCTAACGTAACTGTCGATGACGGACGGCTTTTTCATGGATGACCAGGCGACCGGATGGAGGGCAGCGATACGCCGCTTTCTGCCGCTCCTGCTCGTGATCCTGCTGATCGGATCATTGGGCACGCTGCTCTACAGCGCCAGCAATGCGTCGCACGACCATCAGCAGGCGCTGGACGAACAGCGCCGCAGCTATGAAATCATCGCCCTCGCCCGCGCCTTCGAAGCGAAGACCGCGCGGGCGGAGGTGACGCTGGCCCGCTATGTCATCAGCCTCGATCCCGATACCGGCCGCCTGTTTCAGGACCAGTGGCGCGGCGCCGCCAGCCTGCTCAAGACGATGAGCTATGCCACGCGGCAGTCGGGATGGCAGCGGCACAATGTCCGCGCCCTTGAGATCGCCTTCGACCAGCGCGGCAAGACGCTGAGCGACATCGGCCTGCGCACCACCTATGACCAGAAGATGGCGGCGCTGGCCAAGTTCCACCAGGCAGGCAAGTCGGAGGATCTGCGGCAGATCACGCTGCTGCTGGACCGCGTGATCGAAGCGGAAAACGCCCGGTTGCAGGAACGCAGCCAGGCGGTGTCGCTGGCGGGCGACCGCAACGAATGGGTCGGCAAGACATCGCAGCTTTTCGGGCTGGTATTGCTGGTCTGCGTGCTGTTCGCGCTGTGGCTGGCCAACGCCGCCTATACCGAACGGCGCAAGGCCCGGCGGCAGGCGGATGACGAGACCGAGCGCGCCGACCGGCTGGAGGCGGCGGTCGCGGCGCGGACGGGGGAACTGTCCGAGGCCTATGAACAGTTGAAGAAGGAAACCGCCGAGCGCGCGGCGGCCGAGGAAAATCTGCGCCAGATGCAGAAGATGGACGCCGTGGGCCAGTTGACCGGCGGCATCGCGCATGACTTCAACAATATGCTGGCGGTGGTCGTCGGCGGGCTGGAACTGGCCAAGCGCAAGCTGCGCCTGAAGCCGCAGGAGGCGGGCCGCCATCTCGACAATGCGATGGAGGGCGCCAACCGCGCGGCCGCCCTCACCCGCCGCCTGCTGGCCTTCGCCCGGTCCGAACCGCTGCTGCCCAGCGCCATCGATCCCGACGCGCTGGTGTCGGGCATCGGCGAACTGATCGACCGCTCCATCGGCGACCAGATCACCATGGCCTTCGACAATGGCGCGAAGGGCTGGCGGATTTTCGTCGACCAGCATCAGATGGAAAATGCGATCCTCAACCTGTGCGTCAATGCCCGCGACGCGATGGAGGGACGCGGCCATCTGGTGATCCGCACCGGCCAGCTCCATCTGGCCGCGAACGAGATCGGCGAATGCGTCGAGGGCGACTATGTGACGCTGACCGTCAGCGACGACGGCTGCGGCATGACGCCGGACATATTGTCGCGCGTGTTCGAGCCCTTCTTCACCACCAAGCCGGTCGGCAGGGGCACGGGGCTGGGCCTCAGCCAGATTTTCGGCCTCGTCCACCAGTGCGAGGGCGAAATCCGCATCGAATCCGAAGTCGGCAAGGGCACCAGCGTCCACATCTACCTGCCCCGCCATATCGGTGCCGAGGGCGAGGCGAGGCTGGACGCGCACATGCCGGAACGCGAACCCGTGCTGCAACCGCCGACGCGCATCCTGGTGGTGGAGGACGATCCGCGCGTTCTCAACCAGACCATGGCGGCGCTGGCGGAACTGGGCCACCTGCCCGTCGCCTGCGACCATCCGTCGAAGGCGGCCAGGCTGCTGATGAGCCATCGCGACATCGGCCTGATCGTCAGCGACGTGCTGATGCCCGACATGACGGGGCCGGAAATGATCCGTACCCTGCCCGCTGCCCATGCCCATCTGCCGGTGCTGTTCGTCACCGGCTATGCCGGGGATACGGCCGAGCGGGCGGATTTCGCCGGGCATGAAGTGCTGCGCAAGCCCTATACGCTGGCGGCCCTGTCGCACGCGCTGTCCAACGCGCTCAGCGGATCGCACCGCCCCGGAACAGCCGCGGCAGCAGAGTAAGCGCGCCGATCAGCGGCCAGCGGCGCTGCCAGGGCTTGATCTCTATCCGGGTTCCGGCGTGGCGGTTGATCTTCCACGCAAGATAATCGATGCCGCCGGCATAGGTGAAGCTCGCCTTGGCGAGACGGATGACGGAGAGCCATTTGCCGCGCCGCTGAAGCTGGCGCCAGCGGGCGGGCGCGTCCGGTGGCGAAGGCGGCAGACCTTGCGCCAGCGCCGCCTCCCCGAAGCGGCGATAGCGGGTAGGGTCGGCATCGACGATCGAGAGCGAGCGCCCCTTCCGCTCCGCCCGCAACTCCGCATTGTAGGTCAGCGTGAAGCCCGCCTTCCAGAGCGACAGCGCGTCCGCCGCCTGCGCCATGGGGCGGGCCAGAGAGAGCAGGGTCGGCGCGGCGCCGGCGACGGCGGCGATGGCGCGCTGGCGGGCGAGATCGTCCGCTACCCAGAGCAGCCGCGCCGGCTGGGCAAAGCGCGCCCAGACCGAGACATTGTCGGCGGCGGGGCCGGTGAGGCGGGCGAAATCGGCCTCCGACAGCACGGCATATTTGGCGATCAGGCCATTATGTTCGAACGGAAAGACATTGGGGGGGATCGACCGATTGGCGGTCGCCAGCCAGCTTTTGCCATAAGCGGCGCGATAATCCGACACGATCAGATAGAAATCGAGCATCAGCCCGTCGAGATTCGCTTCCCGCAGGCAGGAGCCGTAGAACAGCACCGCGCGCGAGGCGCGGGGATATTTGGCCGCCAGAGCGCCCGCCATCGCCGCCGCGCGCGGATCGGCGGGCGCGGTGAGTTCGGCTGTCACGAGGGCGAGAAGGGTTTCGGGCATCGGTCCTGCTTTGGCGGCCCCTATTCCTGCGCGGGCAGGAGGCCGGTCCGCCGTCTGATCTAGGGTGTGTGGGGATTCAGCCCATGGCGGGCTGCAAATGGCGGCGTTCTGCGCTTCCGGTCCTCACCTACTTTAAGTACGCTGCGCGCCGGTTCTCGAACGCCACCATTTGCGCCTCACCCTGAACTCAATCCCTACACACCCTAGAGCATCGTGCGGAAAAGGGGGAACCGGTTTTCCGCAAAAAACGATGCGACCACAAAGATTGAGAGCGCGCGTCCCGCGTCGGATTGAACACAGCGCGCGTCAGCGCATTGCTTTCGCAGGCGCGCGACCGTCTTTCAATCCCGCCGCCGAAAAAGCAATGACAGGTTGTTGGCAGGCATTTCCACCAGACGGTCGAGGCGCAGTCCTTCGGCGGCGGCGGCGACCATCACATCCTCCACCCGGCGCAGGCCCCATTGCGGATCGCGCGCCCGGAGCGACGCATCGAAGGCGAGATTGCCGGGCGCCGTTTCCACGCTCTCCCGCACATAGGGGCCGTAAAGGTAGAGCAGGCCCTTCGGAGGCAGATACGCCCCCGCCCCCCGCAGCAAACCGAGCGTCGCCGCCCATGGGCTGATATGCACCAAATTAGGCATCGGATTTCCTTTTCTGAGCTTTTTCAACGCGCTCCCGGTCGTTTTTGGCCCATCCGGCATCATGACCCAACGCCTGCCCAACCTGTGTGGCGTCCGGTTCAGCCCGCGTCCACTTGAAAGCGCGTTGCCACTGCGATTCTGAAAACGCTGCCCATCGCCCGCCCAGATCACCCAGCGAAGCGCAATCCGAGCGGCACGACAGAATCAGGCGGTCCAGTCGATTCCCGTTGCCGCCGCACCAACGTCAGCCGCGAGCAGCAGCGACTCCTGACTGAGGTGCGAGTAGCGTTGCGATGTGGTCACGCGAGCGTGCCCCAGAATCTGCCCGACAACATAAAGCGACTGGCCGTTCGATATAACGTTGCTCGCGAAGGTGTGGCGCAAGTCGTGCAACCGCACGTCCGGCACTCCCGCTTCGATTCGCGCCTTGTTCCAGACGTAGAAGACGTCCTTGTAAGGCAACTTCGTCTGCGGGTTCGGCACCACGAAGGAGCAGCCCTCCCAACGAGGCACCTTTGCCAGCACATCCAGAGCAGCTTGCGACAAGGGCACATGCCGCGCCTTGCCGTTTTTGCTGTGCGGAATCCGCCAGCGCCGCTGTTCCAGATCGAAATGCTCCCATTTGGCGTCGAGCAGTTCACGCTTGCGCGCACCCGTCAGCAACAGCAGCGGCACGATGAAACGAAGCTGCCGATTCGGACTGGCCTCAATCGCCGCTTTCACCCGTTCCGTTTCAGCCGCCGTAAGGTATCGCTCCCTCGCATTGTTCGCCTGAAAGTGCGGGATCGTGCCCAGCGGGTTCACCTCCGCGCCGGGGATTTTCCATTGGGCCGCAAGCTTGAACATGTACCCCAAAACGACATGCAGGAAGTTGACCGAAGCGGGAGACAGCCCTTCCTCGACCTTCTTGCGAAACCAAGCGGCGATCGCCTCCGGCTCCAGTTCGTCCAGCCGCATCCGGCCGAACCTGGGCAAGATGTGGTTGCGGAGCGCCCGTTCATCATTGGCGTGGCTGCGCTTGTAGTTACGAACATAGTCGAGGTAACGGACGGACAGTTCCTGCACGGTCGGCACCAACCGCTTGGCCTGCTTCTCCTCCAAGGGATTTTCGCCGACCACCACACGCGACCGAATCTTGGTCGCTTCGCGCTTTGCCTTTTCAAAGCTGATGTCTGGATAAGGCCCGATCCGCATCTGGCGCAGACGGCCGTAACTGTCCTTGTAGCGAAGGTGGAACGACTTCCCGCCGTTCGCCCGGACCTCCAGGATGAAGCCCGAGAGCTTGTCCGAATAATAGTCCACCTTGCGCTTGTCGGGCGGACAGGTGGCGGTCAGGACGAAGGTGGCGTCCATTGATACAACAGGCATTGCGATTTTCCTTTCCAAGTGTCGATAGTTCAGGGCCGCCAGACGTCGCCGAGGCCGGATGGGAGTGGAGGTGCGGGGCGGCCGGGTCGGGCCTCCTGGGTTTGGCGAAACGGCAAATCGCCAAGGCTATGCGGCTGAGGGACCGCCCCTCCCCGCCGACGACAGGTTTCCGTCGCCCCCTGCGCCCGCGATGGACACAGAAAGCTGGAAACCTGACGGCCGCCGGGGCGACGACATCAGTCGGCGATGCGGTAGACCTTCGCGCCGCGCGCCTGCACCGAGTAGGTCCAGAGGTTGCCTTCGTACCGTTCGATCACCTGCACGGCAGCACGCCTGCTGATCTTGAGGCGTTCGGCTACGGCGACCGCGAGGAACATCTTTTTGTCGATGCCCTCCGCAATGCAGGTGAAGACCATATCCACGATGGTCTGGTCATCAGCTCGACGGGCGCTGGCGGTGATGCGCTCCATCTGATCGGCATCGACCAGACGGACCGAAGCCAGAAGCTCATCATAAGACTCGGGATCGGCGGCGAAGGCGTAAGCCTCATCGGCACCCCCGCCCCGTTTCTTTTTGCCTTCGAATTTAACGACTTTCTCGCCGGTGGCTTCGACGTCTACGGCTTCGCTCAACATGTAGACTGCGTCGCTATCTTCTATGAGGTCGGTGGTCCCACCGTAAACCGCCTTGCCGTTGGCGTTCGGGTTCTTCCTTGTGTGTGCCAGACTAAGACAGGTGCCACCCTTCTGGGTGAACCGACGAACCGAACCGGCGAAGATTGCGGTTTGCCGCTTGTCCATCACGTCAACGAACTTCTTGATTGTGTCGATGATGATGACGACGCCCCGGCAACGATCCTCAGCGGCCATTTCGTCCAGCCGACCGGCCAGCATAAACGGCTCAAACCCGTTTTCGCCGGGAATGAGCGTATGGACACCAGCATCATCGAGCAGGCGGGCCTTCTCGGCGATGCCGTTCCCGTTGTCGTCGGCATTGAGGTAATAGGCGTTGCCAGCCAGAATATGCCCGGAGCGGACAGCCTCCAGCAACAACGCCAAGGCGATCAGCGTTTTGCCGCTATTGGGCGGTGCATACCAGACCGTAGCCTGACCCAGCATGGCGACATTGCCTAAAAGCGGATGGAGCTTCAGCGCCCGTTCTTCGAACGATGAAGCAGACCCTCGCACACTCATTTCGGCAAGAGGCGTGTCCACCAGTTCCATGGCTGGCGGATCGGCATCGCCATTCCCTTCTTCGATAGGCAGACTGATGATCGCGAGATCATCCATCGATCCACCAAAGTGACCGCGTTCCAACTTTTCACCGACAGGCAGGAGGATAGTGTCGCCCGGACCGATCGCCAGAATGCCTTCAGGTAGCACTCCGGACCAATCGCTGATGCTTTCGCCATCCGCGAGGCGGTAAAATGATCCGGCTGGTAGCCAAAGCATCGGTGCAGCGCCCAGGGAACGGAGGAAGCTGCTAAGTGCACCATCGAATTCCGCACTGGCGGTGCGGAAACCAATGATACCGTCAGGAACCACCGCACCTACGCGATCGCGCGGATGCTCCACGAAATGATCTTTGACCGCAGACCCGGAATAGTTTGCGCGCCATGTGTCTGCCTCAACAGCGGCGACTGGTGATAATTGTTTGATGGGGATGATCTCCAGGCCGAACTCGACCCAAAAGTCTATGCCGCCCGGAGGGGCGGGATTTGATGATGTCATATTATGCCTCCGGCTGGCCCTGCAAGAGCGCCACCGCATTGGATGTTTTGGTGATGTCCCGATGGGCATGATCGGCAGCGCCAGACCGCCTTGGCGATGGCTGGATTGAACCCGAACGCCATTTGCCCATAGGGCTAAGTAAACCGAGTCTGGAGACTGCCTTATTTCAAGATGTTAGCCGGAAGGATGTCGCACCCATTTGCGTGGCCTATCTGCCCTATGGTGAACCCCTTGAAATCCGGGACGGGCACTTCCAAATGGCGCTGATCTGGCTTTATCGGCCGGTGTAGTCTTTCGGCTTCGCCTTCTACCTGCCTTTGCGCCGCATGGCGATTTGATCCGAGCAACCCGCGATCATCTCAAACGTAGCTTTGGATATAAGGCGTGATTTAATGAACATTGATGTAGCTGAAGTACTGAAGGCCAGTGCAGACATTATCTTGTGGATTGAAAACGGTGACGACCGCCAATCCTTACTTCACATCAACGCAATACAAATTGCGGCCAGAATACGCGCCATAACGGCTTTCACGCCAATGACACAGGAGGACTTGTGTTATTATTTCCGCCGACGCGGCTTCGGGAACACCGTCATGATTGAGTATATGCTGAATAAATTTTGCAGGCACTCGACCAGAAACTATCTCTGGGACCGGGACGAGTTCGGACGCTTTTTCCCTGCCGCCAACAATTGAAGGTTGATAACTGACTTGGGGGCGGTCGCCATGCCGCCCCCTTTTCATGCCTCCCCGGCAACCGCCTAGGTGGCCAGCCTGCCAGCTTTTCAGCTTTCCGCACGGCACGCAGCCCGGATTTCTGGAAAGCTGGAATCCTGAGCCTCCTCGATCAGCAGCACGACGGCCCAGCCGCCGTTGCCGATGCAAAAGACCATCTCGAACCAGCCTCCGTGGTTGTGCAGAATGTCCCAGCGCCGGATGAAGCCGGGCGCGCCATAGCGTAGGCCATCATGCTCTAATGGAGAAAAGCCTATGTCGGCGACCAGCATGGCCTCCGTGTCTTCTGCTGTGAGCACCACCAGATGGGTGTAATCGCCCAAGCCATCGGCAAGGATGCGGTTGATCCGCAGGCGGAGCAGGCCTTGAATGGTGCCCGGCAATGGCTGGACCAGCGCGCGCCGTAGCGCGAATGTGTCGGAGAATGAAAGCATGGATTCCCTCCAGATAAAAAAATAGCGCCCCGAAGGACGCCGCTTGCTGATGAGGTATGATTTTGGGTCAGGCGTGTTCGCGGCAGAGCGCCAACAGCCTTGGGTCGATCCCTTCCCGATCAGGGATCAGGATGATGTGGCCAAACCCGTCGTCGGAAAGGATGAAACACAATTCCCAGGCATCATCATGTCGTTCGCACGATTCCCAGCTCGGCACGTAGTCGGGATGACCGAATGCCAAGCCGTCAACGAGGTTGATTGTTGGATCGGGCTGAATGTCTTCCGGTCGGTCTCCCGGCTCCACGATGATGAAGGTGGCAAGATCGCTGTATTCGCCCAGCTGATCCAGCCGGGCATTGCGCACATCGGCCAGAACGCCGTGATAGGCGTCAGTATGTTTGAGGATAATCATAGGTGTGTCCTTTCCGGACAAAGAAAAACCCGCCCGGAGCTGGTCCGAACGGGTTGGTTTGGTTGATGGTGGATAAAATCAGTGCTTCAGGGTGATGCCCTTTTCGGCAATCATGTTCTTCCCTTTCCTTCGAACGCCGCGACAACCTTCACGTCCGGCTGCCCAGCAATACGGAGTGGAATTTCAAAGTAGGTCTGGATGTTTGTTCGGGCGTTGTTTTTGGCTACGTCAATCAGACCCTTTCCTTGAGCCTGCTTGATCATCGCCCTTCGCGCGCTGACGTAGTTGAGCTTGCGCAATTCCTCGACTTCATCTTCGCTGAAGGTCAGAATGCCCCCGTTGATCGTGGTGGCTTTCTCCGGCTCAAAGGCAACGTCACCCATCTCCAGCGGAGGCAGCTTCACGGTCACGAGCTTCGCCTGCGCATTGAACGCCACATTCGCCATCGTCAGCTTCGACAGGTCGATATAGTAGTTGACCACCGCCGGAACTTTGAGTTGCTGCCGCCCTTCAAAGATGATCCAGCGCGAGCGGGCGACCGCGACATCGGCCGCGCCCTTGTATGAAAAGACCAGAAGTTTGTTGTCCAGGCGCAGGCTCTCGACCGTGGCCGACAGCACCTTTCTGGTGTCGGTTCGGAAGAAGCCTTTGTGGACCACTTCATTGTCGAGGATTTCCTTTGGCGCGACCCAGTAGCCCAAAGCGAAGGTGCAAGTCCCAAGCAGCATCACGGCAGGAACACTGATCTGCGCACCACTCATTGTTCGACGAGTCCCGCCCTCGGCTCATTGATTATTTCTTGGAAATTATTGCCATTGAAATAATACCATCTTCTTTGATAGCCTACATATCCGCCAAATGCATTTTTCGCGTTGATGTCACATTCGACGACATAGCCGTAGCGGCGAGGTTCAAGGGGCAACTTGATCCATAGCGGCGCGGAAACTTCGCTGCATTCGAGCTTCGCGGAATCATAATCCAATAGACTGCCCTTGAGATGGGCTTTGATGACTCCGATGGCCGTTTCATAAGTAGGTTTCGGATAAAGCGGTTTGCCATCTATCAGTCGGAGGTCTGTAGTGCCATCACAGGCGGCAGCGGAGACTTCCTTGACCTTTTCATAGGCACCGGGCGCAGTCTCGAATTCGGTGATGAACTTAGCGCCCGTTCGGCGAAGAAAATCAGGCATGCCATCATGGGAGCAAAGGCTCCCGGCCCAGCTGGCCATCCGCGCTTTGACCTTCTTCTCCGCTTTCTCACGAGATGCTCCCGCCGATGGTTGAAAGCGTATTGTCAGTGACCGATCACCAAAGATCACTTCACCTACTTTCAAAGTACCATCATCAAGGTTGCGCACTTTCGCTGCAGCAGCTTCAAACGCAGTTTGGACCTCTGGTGGATTATTGACGGGTTGCGCTCGCACGATTTCGGCAGCAAGGCTGATGAGAAGGAAGAGAGCCAGCGCCTTGGCATATTCATGGCGATTCCGCTTTGCAGGTTTGCGCTTCATGTTCGTTTCCATTTGCATGAGGAATTGAACCGGACCCGGACGGGCACGGCTGAACAGGCGATCGCTATTGCTGCTGATAATCCACGTCTCGCCCCCGCTTGAAAGGCGACCTTCGGCTTCAACCTCGTGTCACCCCTATGTGCCTCTTGGAGCGACGGCCGAAGCCGGATGTTAGGAACCTGATCAGAGAGCAGGCGCATGCGCCTTTACCGTTACCGGCTGGACATGCGCGCATGCCACCCGGCCTCCAAAATCTGGCGACCGAGTTCTCTGAAAAGGGGTTCCTACGCCCCACCCTCCGGCTTTCACGGAAGGCAGGACTTTTCTGGCGGGATTAGAGCAGCTTCGCAATAGGCGTTTGAATTCGCCTGTTCATATAAGATGGCGGATTTGTCGCGCGGGCAAAGCGTAGCAATTGCTTTACGATCCCAAGTTATGGACGATCCATGCGCCAATCACACATCATCCTTGCTGGTGCCCTAGCTGTCGGATTGGTCGGCGGGGCCATGTTGCCGCGAAACGTTCCCGCGCCACGTGCTGAACCCACCGATGCAAGTTGGAAACCGCGCAACACGATCAAGCGCGAGCAACCAATGACGGCTGCTGACCTGGACGGGCAACAACCCGACGCCATAGCCTTCGCGCCGAAACGACAAGCGCAAGAACCGGCTTCGTCGTGGTCATATCGCAATTGTCGAGAGGCCCGTGCAGCTGGTGCAGCGCCGCTATATCGCGGCCAACCTGGCTATGGCTCACATATGGATGGTGACAGTGACGGAATTGCTTGCGAGCCTTATCGGCGATAATCCTAACGCGTGTTGTTTCCGCGCTTGAACGCGGGATTTGCTATGTCGGCTCAGCGCCCGCCGGACTGTAGAGCAGACTTACGCCCATTCTCGGTCATGGGATGCGAAAAACGGCATGATTCATCTTCCCAGCGCATGTCAGGCTCGCCCCATCTCTCCCCACGCTTCACCCATTGGGTTGCTGTAGGATCAAGCCAAAGGTACATAAACTAGGCAGTCTCCCGGCCATAAGCCGAAAGGCACTTTCGCTAGGTTTTTCAGGAAGTTCCTACTGAAAGGCTGGTGCCGCTTACGTGACTCGAACACGTGACCCCCGCATTACGAAAAATCAAAGGGTTACGCCGACATACCTGCTACGGTTGTTACAAACCTTTGTAGCATCCCTAGGGCCGCATGCCCAGTTCATCCTGAGCAAGCTTCTCTAACTCTGGTACGATCCGCCGCATTACGCTTGAACAGATTTCAGAAGACTCTGGTGGGATGAGGTTCGGATTGCTCGCCTCGCCTAGTTCTCGGTTCATTCTTTCGTATTGCCCAATGAAAGGACCAGAAAGCATGAGCCGCTTGGCATGGAATGCCATTCTGGCCTCATGAAAATGCTCAATCATCTGGGATTGAGCCTTCTTGTTACCCTCGCTAGCGTCCCATCCATGGGCATCATCGCGATATCCTTCGTCGATATGCTCCGCAATTGCGCGAGCGCGATCAAGGCTCCCTATGATTTCGGTGTAAGCTTCACGTCTCAAATCCCATGACCGTTCCCGCGAATATCTTTGACGCTCGGTACGCTGGATCAGAAGCGTAGTGATACTTGAGATCGCGCCTCCTACAACGACACCAGACAGGCCGATTAATGCTGCTTCGATTTCAAAAGCCATAGCCGCTTTGGTATGACGAAACGGACTTGCAAAACAACCTCCACAAATCCGATCATCGATAGACCGCTCAAGGAAATTGGCCTGAGCGAACCGGATTGACGCTGCGCATAAGCCATTGCAGATATTACGGCATGACAACGACAAGCAGCGCAACCTCAGATCAGGAAACCTCATACCGCCAGAAGGCGAGTGACGCTATTCGCGATCTCCTGATGGAATTTGAGTGTCAGCCTATCCTGTTTGTAGGAAGCGGAATTCCCCAAAGGTATTTCGGCGCACCAACTTGGCGAAACCTGCTTAAGTCACTCGCCACCGCTCTTCCCAACGGGGAGCAGCAATTCGACTATCTTCGGCAAAAACATGAGGATGATCCGGTCAAAATCGGCACAGAGTTATCCGAACTATTTTTCGAATGGGCTTGGAAAGAAGGTAAACCTAACTTTCCTGATGAATTCTTCAAGTCGAACACCCGAAAGGACACGTTCATTAAATATATGGCGTGTGACCTACTGTCGTCTATGACCCCTCTATCGACTAAAGATGTAAAAGGGTTCGATCGGGAAGTTTCATCATTATCTGATATTAAACCACACGCTATTATTACGACAAATTATGATCTATTTCTTGAGACAGTTTTCGATGGATACGCGCCGGTAACGGGGCAGACAATTCTTAAGTACAACACAAATAGCTTTGGTGAAATATTCCATATTCACGGAGATATATCCGACCCTTCTTCTATCGTTCTTACAAAATCAGATTATGACGAGTGGACCGAAAGAAAGAAGTATGTTTCAGCAAAGTTGCTCACTTATTTTGCTGAGCATCCTGTTTTCATATTTGGGTATGGTCTTGGCGACGATAATGTCAAAGCCATCATGCGCGACATTGGTGAACTGGTCGCTGATGAGAGCGGTCTTATTCCGAATGTGTACCAGATAATCTGGCAGGCAGAACCGGTAGGGAAGCATCCGCCGGATCAGGCCATCTTTTCGGTAGATGGTAAAGATTACCGAACAAGAGCCATTTACACCAACGAATTGAAGTGGATTTTTGATGCTCTAAAAAGCCAATCGGCTTTAACCTCTATAAATCCGAAATTAGTACGCGCACTTGCTGCACGGACAATGAAGTTAATTCGGCATGATATCCCTTCTGGTAGCGTTGCAGTAGACTATGATGTTCTTGAGAGGGTTGCTCAGGATAAAGATGAGCTTCCTAAGCTTTTAGGAATTACGGTTGTGGACAATCCCAACCAGTCTCATCCTTATACCATAACTCAGGTAGCTACGCGATTGGGACTCAAAAATTGGCAAGAAGTCAACAAGGTCCTAAACAGAATCAAGGAAGAGAAAGGCATAGACCTTCGATCCTTTGACAATCGCTATCATTGCAAAATCAAAACGGGTACCAAGGAAAGTAGCAATACTCGGAAGTGGTCTCATGAAGCGGTCGATCTTGTATCTCATATCATCCAAGGAAACGAATATGAGATAACCGTCTAACATTCAGGGTAGCTGCGGCGTGTGAAGTCTATGAAGCTCTACAGAAGGAAAGAATGGCACTCTTTCGCAGAGGACGTCATTAAGCTTCATGAAGGCCGATGTACACGCTGCCTAACCACAAGACAGCAAGGGTCCGTTCTACAAGTCCATCATCCATCTTACATAAGCGGAAGGAAACCTTGGGAATATAGCTATTCCGAATGCGAGGTTTTGTGCAGGGGATGCCATGCAAAAGAGCATGGTATCATCATGCCGACCGTGGGATGGGAATTTATAGGCCGGGAAGACCTCGGCGATCTAAGCGGAAACTGCGATTACTGCGATACTGAGCTTAGATATATCCACCTTATCACTCACCCCAATTGGGGTTCATTGGAAGTTGGAACGGATTGTTGCGACCAGTTAACATGTACAACAATAGCTAGCGAATATCACCGTGAGCACAATAACCGAATAAGGCGTCGAAAAAGCTTTATAGAATCTCCCCGATGGTTCAGGTTTAATAATTCCTTTTCAATAACATATAGGGAAATATTTTTAGCGATTAATAGGATTAACGAAGGCAGGTATCGTCTTTCCCTCAACAATATAGAAGGGAAGATAGAGCATGCCAGTTTTTTAGATGCTCAGGTTTGGGCTTTTGATTTCATAGAAAACGGCCAAGCATCCTCATATTTGGCAGAGCGCGCACGCAAAGTTCGGGAGCGGCAGACGGAGCAAAACTCTGGAACTGCCGGTACGCGCCGCCGATCAACGTTTCGACGAAGGCCCCCTGCTTCTTGAAGGCGCTATCGCAATGCCGACATTTGAAGCGCCTCCGCTTCACCAACAGCAAAAGGCCCTGCCGTATATGGCAAGGCCTTTTTGATGCTCTGGCGCGTGATATTACACGGTTTTCCTGCCATATCGCGGTGGTTTCAACGCGATGCCCGCTCCCGATTTATGCGGTCGAGCTTTTCTCTGACCGCCGCGATTGCAACAGGGTCAAAATCACCATCTTTCCAGCAAGACCGGGGAACAGGACGCCGATCATGGTTAGAGCAGCCGGCGTTTTCGCAAGCGGCGGTTTGCTCTAAGAAGGTACCTGCCGATCCTTCATCGTAATTACAATCTCTACACTTTCCGATCACGCATTCTTTGTAAGTCTTTTTTGGCATATTGTCCGTCGTCAGAACATTTGGCGC
>NZ_LFCT01000030.1 GCF_008692605.1 Sphingobium estronivorans | reverse complement strand
TCCGAATTTCCGGCACCACCTCACTAATCGAGCGCCTCTAGTCGTTCGACAGCGGCCATGAGCTTGGTGACACAACCGTGCAACTGGCTCTGCTCCGATGTGTCGAGCGTACCGAATATCTGCTCGACCACTTTCAGACGTAGCGGCTCGGTTGCGGCGATGGCAGCCAAGCCTTCATTTGAAATCGAGATCCATTTCGCACGCCGATCCCGACGGTCGGTCTCGCGCCGCACAAGGCCGTCGCGCTCCAATCCATCAATCGCGTCGGTGACGGAGCGCGGTGCGTACCCGAAGAACTCGGCGATATCGGCGGCACGGACCGCCGGCCGGGCTTGAATGAACATGAGCAATTTGGTTCGCGACAGTGATGCGCCAGCCTCTGCCATCCGCAGATTGAGGAGGCGATGCATGCGCAAGAATAGGCGGCCATAGTCGTTGGCCAAACTATCGACGCGGTCCATAGGGGAGACCCTCACTAAATGGTGCAGCCGTCAAATTAAAATAGGCGCCTAATCGCCGCGCCTTCGTCCAGAAAAAATTCAACTCGATTGCTCGGCTATTTTCGCAAACAATCACGATACACGAGATTAACTGCCTCTAGAGTCATGACGACAGATTCATCGCGCTTCATCTTATAACTCATTTGAACAATTCCAAATTGGTGATCGGATTTCGACAACCTCTTCTCAACAACTTCCGATTCCAATGTAAGAGCATCACCGGTCCGAACTGCCTTACGGAATTTTATATCGTCTAGGCCAACACCGCAGCAATACTGAATATCACCATTCATGGAGTGGTCCATCTTTCGCCACAAGGAAAGGATATGGCAGCCGCTTGCCACCAGGCCGCCAAACATGGAGTCCTTCGCCCTCGATGGTTCAGTGTGAAACCATTGCGGGTCAAATTCTCGGGCGAACGCAATGATTTCCGATTCGGTGACGATATGCCGATGAGATATCCGCTTTTCGTTCACCAGAATGTCTTCATAATAGCGCAAGAGCTAATGTCCCAATGAGGCTACCAAGGTGACTATCTTAATTGTCTACGGCCATTTGGATTCGTTCTCGGCTATCTGAAATTGGGATCGCGCTTCTCGATCAACGCTATCAATCCTTCCTCGCACTCAGGGGTGCCGCCCGCTGTCACCATTGAACGCAGTTCACTATCAAGTTGGGTTTCTAAACTCGCTGCGAAGCTGTCATACAGAAGCGCGCGCGTCGCACTCAGCGCCGTCACCGAGCCATCGGCCAGCGCCTTCGCCACGCGCTCTCCCTCCTGCACAAGCGCCTCATCATCTACGATCCGCGTGGTAAGCCCTATCGCCTCGGCCTCGACAGCCTTGATTCTTCGGTTCGTCAGCATGATGTCCTGCGCCTTGCGAAGTCCAACGAGGCGCGGCAACAGCCAGCTCAGCCCGCCGTCTGCGGTCAGACCTATTGCGCCATAAGCTGCAGTAAAATGGGCCGAGCGCGCGGCGATCACCACATCCCCGAGAAGCGCAAGACTGAACCCCGCCCCGGCCGCTGGACCGTTCACCAGGGTTACCAGAGGCTTCGACGCTCTCGCGAAGCGTTGCACCGCAGCATGGAAAACGGAGATCAGCTCGCTCAACACTTCCGGTCGCCGTTCGCCAGCACCCGCCAGCAGCTGAATATCGCCTCCTGCGCAGAACAGGCGCCCCTTACCGGTGAGCATGATGCAGCGAACTGAAGGATCGGTTTCGCACCTAATTGCCGCCGCCAACAGAGCTTTGGCCAAAGGCAGATCGATCGCATTGCCTGCTTCCGGCCGGTCGAGGAGAATGCGGCCGATGCCGTCCTCCACCGTGATCAAGATGCCACTATCACTCATCGCGGCGCCATCCGGATAGCGCCATCGAGACGAATAGTTTCCCCGTTTAGCATCGGGTTGCGGATGATGGATTCCACCAGCTGTGCATATTCGGCGGGCTTGCCGAGGCGGCTGGGGTGCGGAATCTGCGCGCCAAGCGCATCCTGCACGCTCTGGGGAAAGGCTTCCAGCATGGGGGTGAGGAAGATGCCCGGCGCGATGGTCATGACACGGATCTTGTGCTGGGCAAGGTCGCGCGCGACCGGCAGGGTCATGCCGACGACGCCGCCCTTGGACGAGCTGTAGGCCGCCTGCCCGATCTGCCCGTCATAGGCGGCAACCGAGGCGGTGTTGATGATGACGCCGCGCTCGCCCTCAATCTCCTCCGCCGCTGCCGCGCGGGAGGCGAATTTGGAGATCATGTTGAACGTGCCGATCAGGTTGACCTCGATCGTCTTGCGATAGATGTCGAGCGGGTGTGGCGCATTTTCCTTGCCGACCGTCTTGATGGCCGGCGCGATGCCCGCGCAATTGACCAGGATGCGGGCGACGCCGTGCACCTGCTCCGCCGCGTCGAGCGCCGCATTGACGCTGGCGTCGTCGGCGACATTGACGCTGGCATAGATGCCGCCCAGCTCCACCGCGGCGGCCTGGCCCGTTTCTTCGTTGAGGTCGAGGATCGCGACCTTCGCGCCGCTCTCCGCCAGCATTTTCGCGGTCGCCTTGCCAAGGCCCGATGCGCCGCCGGTGACGATAGCGGGCAATCCTTCGATATTCATGTCTGCACCTTCCCTGATAGATGAGGCCGGTCCGGCCTGAATTGCGATTAGAGCCGGGCCGGTGCCTGACGGCCGAGCAGATAGCCCTGAAGCAGCGCGAGAATAACGGCGACGAGCGACAGGATATGGACATTCGTGTCATCAGCGATACCGCGCCCCAGCAGCGGCAGGCCAAACAGGCCCATGAGCAGCAGGCCCAGGAGCATCCCGCTGACCGCCCAGAGGAGGCTGCCCCCCGGCTGGAGTGCGGGAACCGGTGCGAGAGCCGCGCGCGCCGCCACCCGAGCGGCTGCTGGAGCGGTCGCGACCGCTTCCGGCTGCGCCTGCGCCTGCGCCCCGACGGCGGCGCCGGCCTGACGGGCCAGGATCTCCTCCGCGAACTTCTTGAAGAAGGCCGCCGACATCGACCGGGCAGTCGCGTCAATCATCCGCCCGCCGAGCTGCGCCAGCCTACCGCCAATCTGCGCCGACACATCGTAATGCAGGATGGTCCCGTCGCCATCCTCGGTCAGCCGCACGGCCGCTCCGCCCTTGGCGTGGCCGGCGACGCCGCCCTGCCCTTCGCCGCTGATGCGATAGCCGTTGGGAGGATCTAGATCCGACAGCGTCACCCGCCCCTGGAAGCGCGCGGAAATCGGACCAACCTTGATCACGGCGATGGCCGTCATCTCCGTGTCCGATTCCTTGACCAGTTCCTGGCAGCCGGGGATGCACGCCCGCAATATGTCGGCGTCGTTCAGCGCCTTCCATACCGTGTCGCGATCCGCCGGGATGCGCTGTTCGCCCGTCATGTCCATGCTGAAATCCTCCCTTGCCTCAGCCGTCTATGCCGCCAAGGCAGAGATATTTGATTTCCAGATAGTCCTCGATGCCATATTTGGAGCCTTCGCGGCCCAGGCCCGATGCCTTGACGCCGCCGAAGGGTGCAACCTCGGTCGAGATGATGCCTTCGTTGATGCCGACGATGCCGGCCTCTATCCTCTCCGCCACACGGAAGATGCGGCCGACATCACGGCTGTAGAAATAGGCGGCGAGGCCGAATTCGGTGTCGTTGGCGAGCGCGATCGCTTCCGCCTCCGTCTCGAAACGTACCAGCGGGGCGAGCGGCCCGAACGTTTCCTCCGCCATCACCGCCGCGTCAGGTGACACGTCGGCCATCACCGTCGGCTCAAAGAAGGAACCGCCCAACGCATGGCGCTTGCCGCCAGTCAGAATACGCGCGCCCCGTGCGAGGCTGTCAGCGATATGCTCCTCCACCTTGGCGACGGCGGCGGCGTTGATGAGCGGACCCTGGGTCACACCGTCATCGGTGCCGGGGCCAACCTTCAGGCCGTTGACCGCTTCCACCAGCTTCGCGGCGAAACGGTCATAGATGCCGCTCTGCACCAGGAAGCGGTTGGCGCAGACGCAGGTCTGGCCGCTGTTGCGATATTTGGACGCCATCGCGCCGGCGACCGCCGCGTCGACATCGGCATCGTCGAACACGATGAAGGGCGCGTTGCCGCCCAGTTCCATGCTGGTCTTCTTGACCGTCGGCGCGCACTGGGCGAGCAGCAGCGATCCCACGCGGGTAGAGCCGGTGAAGGAGAGCTTGCGCACTTTCGGATTCTCGCACAGCTCCTGACCCGTGACACTCGACGGGCCGGTGATGACGTTGCACACGCCCGCCGGCATGCCTGCGCGCTCCGCCAGCACGCCCAGCGCCAGCGCGGAAAAGGGCGTCTCGCTCGCCGGGCGGATGACCCCGGTGCAGCCTGCCGCCCAGCCCGGCCCGGCCTTGCGCGTGATCATCGCGCTCGGGAAATTCCAGGGCGTGATCGCCGCGAAGACGCCGATCGGCTCCTTCTGCACGATGATCCGCCTGCCCGGCAGATGATTGGGGATGGTGTCACCATAGACGCGCTTCGCCTCTTCCCCGAACCATTCGATGAAACCCGCCGCATAGACGATCTCGCCCCTTGCCTCGGCCAGCGGCTTGCCCTGTTCGGTGGTCAGGATCAGCGCCAGGTCATCCTGATTTTCCATCATCAGCTGGTAGAGCCGCCCCAGGATCGCCGCGCGCTCCTTGCCCGTCTTCGCACGCCATGCGGCCTGCACGGCATAAGCGGCGTCGATCGCGCGGGTCACTTCTTCGCGCGACAGGGCGGGCACATGGCCGATCACCGCGCCGGTCGCAGGGTTGGTGACGGCGGTAACGGCGCCACTGGCCGCGTCCACCCATTCGCCGCCGATCAGGCATTGCTGCCGGAAAAGGCTCGGATCCTTGAGGTTGTTCAAGCTGGTCTGCGCGGTCATGCTGCTGTTCCTTGCTCGTCGAAGCGGACGACCAGCCGCGCGACGCTGCCGTCGTGCAGCCGGTCGAAGCCGGCGTTGATGTCATCGAGGGAGATGATGCCGCTCAGCAGCCGGTCAACCGGCAGGCGGCCCTGCCTGTAGAGCGCGATATAGCGCGGAATGTCGCGCACCGGCACGCAGGTGCCGATATAGCTGCCCTTGAGTGTGCGTTCCTCTGCGACCAGCCCGACGACATTGACGCCGAGCGCGGCGTCCGGCGGAGGCAGGCCAGCGGTGACGGTCGTTCCGCCCCGCCGCGTCATCGCATAGGCATTTTCCAGCGCGCGGACGACGCCGGCAAATTCGAAGGCAAAGTCAGCGCCGCCGTTGGTGAGCGTCTTCACCTCCCCCACCGCGTCGACATAGGCAGGGTTGAACGTCGCAGTCGCGCCCAGTTGCTTCGCTAGGCTGAGCTTGTCTTCGGACAGATCGATGGCGATCACCTGTGCCGCGCCCGCCGCGATCGCGCCGAGCAGGGCGGCAAGGCCGACTCCCCCCAGCCCGATGATGACGACCGACTGGCCTGGCTGCACCTTCGCCGTATTGACCACCGCACCCACGCCCGTCAGCACCGCGCACCCGAACAGCGCGGCGGTGTCCAGCGGCAGATCCTTGTCCACCTTCACCAGCGACCGGCGCGACACGACGGCATGATCGGCAAAGGCTGAACAGCCCAGATGATGATGGATCAGCGCCCCGTCCCCGCCATCATGCAAGCGACATTCACCTGACAGCAGCATGCCCTTGCCGTTCGCCGCCGCGCCCGGTTCGCACAAGGCGGGCCGCCCCTCCGAACAGGGCAGGCAATGGCCGCAGCTGGGCATGAAGACCATCACCACATGATCGCCCGGCGCGAGATCTTCGACATGGTCGCCGATCGCCACGACGACGCCCGCCGCCTCATGCCCGATCGCCATAGGCATGGGCCGGGGCCGACTGCCGTTGATGACCGACAGGTCCGAATGGCACAGCCCCGCCGCCGCGATTCGCACCAGCACTTCGCCCGGACCCGGCGCGTCGAGTTCCAGCGTCTCCAACCCCAGCGGCTTCGATTCGGCATAGGGATGGCTGGCCCCCATTTGGCGCAGGACAGCGGCTTTAACCTTCATTTCTTACATCCTTCGTCCAGCCCGCGTTTGCGCGGCGATTTCTATTGGCGCTTGACGATCGGTAGCACAGTCCACTAATGCAAGTCACTACGGCAATGAGCCATGAGCGCCGATTCCGGCGAAAAATGGGAAAGCGCAGCGATGTCGAGAAAAGAGGATCAGCGAGCCATCCGGGGCCGGCGCGACAGCTACGTCCAGTGGCGCTCCATTACGACGCGCTGGAAGGACAATGACGTCTACGGCCATGTGAACAATGTCGAATATTACAGCTATTTCGACACGGCGGTGAACGCCATGCTGATCGAACGGGGCTTGCTTGACCCGCAGTCGAGCCCGGTCATCGGACTGGTCGTCGAAACCGGCTGCCGCTATTTCGCACCGGTCAGCTTTCCCGAAACCATCGATGCGGGCGTCCGCGTGGCAAAGCTCGGATCATCGAGCGTCCGCTATGAAATCGGCCTGTTCAAGGCGAGCGAGGACGAAGCCGTGGCGGAAGGCCATTTCGTCCATGTCTATGTCGACAGAGCGCAGCGGCGCCCGACCCCCCTGCCGGAGGAACTGCGCGCCTGCCTCGCCACGCTGGTGAGGGACGCGACATGACCACGGTCGACGGCATCCGTATCGAACGCGCGGACGGCATCGTCACCGTCCGGCTCGACAAGCCGGAGCGACATAACCCCATTTCCTTCGTCATGTGGCAGTCGCTGGAGGCGATCTTCCGCGACCTTGCCACCGACCAGAGCCTGCGCGGCGTCATCCTGACCGGAACGGGCAAGTCCTTTTCAGCGGGCGCCGATATTGCCGACTTCGACGAAACGCGCGGGACGCCCGAACAGGGCATCGATTACGAAGCGAGCGTCGATGCGGCCTGCGACGCAATTGCGGCGCTCGGCGTGCCGGTCATCGCGGCGATCCGGGGCTATTGCTATGGCGGCGCCTGCAATCTCGCCATGGCCTGCGATTTCCGCTTTGTGTCGCCCGACGCGCGCTTTGCCATTCCTGCTGCGAAACTCTCCATCGTCTACAGCGCGCGCGGCATGACGCGGCTGGTGTCGCTGGTCGGCGTCAGCGAGGCCAAGCGCATCTTCTTCACCGCCAATGCCTTCGACGCTGACCGGGCCATTGCCAACGGCTTTGCCGACGAACGGGCGGACGATCCGGTGGCGGCAGCATCGGCCTGGTTCGAGGGAATTGCGCACCTCGCGCCGCTCTCCATCGCGGGTTCCAAAGCCATATTGAACATGGCGGCCATGACCGACAGGCCATTCGATGCGGCGCTGACGCATGAGGTGACCTACCGTGCCCTCACCAGCGCCGATTATCAGGAAGGCCGGGCGGCCTTTGGCGAGAAGCGGTCTCCCCGCTTCACGGGCGAATGACATGAAGCCGGTCGCGTTCGACTATGTCCGCGCGCAATCCGTCGCCGAGGCGGTGGCGGCGCTCACCTCATCGGGTGGCGAGGGGAAGGTGATCGCCGGCGGCCAGAGCCTGATGCCGATGATGAATTTCCGCATGGTCCGCCCGTCCGTGCTGGTGGACATCAACCGCATCCCCGGCCTCGACCGGATCGAGGAACGGGGCGAGCGGCTGCATGTCGGTGCGCTGGTCCGTCATCGCATGACCGCCAGCGATCCCGTTATCGGCCGCCATCTGCCGGTGCTGCATGCGGTGATGGAAAATGTCGCGCATCTCACCGTCCGCAATCGCGGCACCTTCTGCGGCAGCGTCTGCCATGCCGACCCGGCCGCCGAAATGCCGATGATGACATTGCTGCTGAACGGCGGGGTGCATGTCGCCTCCCCGCGCGGCGAGCGAGTCGTTGCCGCGCGCGATTTCCTGCTCTCCTCGCTCACCACCGCGTTGGAGGAAGACGAGATGGTGACGGGGATCGCTCTGGACACGCTGCCCCCCGGCACCGGCTGGGGTTTCGAAGAATTCGCCCGCCGTCACGGCGACTATGCACTCGCCGCCGTGGTTGCGACCATGGAAGGGCGCGACGGATGTGCCCGCAACGTGCGCGTCGCGGTGATGGGCGTGGGCGACACCGCGACGCGCCTGCCCGGCGTCGAGGCGGCTCTGGAGGGGCAGCGCGTGGACGAGGATGTTATCGCGGGCGCCGTCGAAAGGCTCCGCGCCGAGATCGAGCCCAACAGCGACCTCAACGGATCGGCCGACTATCGCCGCCATCTCGCGGGCGTACTCGCCGCGCGTGTGTTCCGGGCGGCATGGACACGCGCGCAGGAAGGCGGGGCAGCATGAGCGGCAAAATCGATATCAGCGTCACAGTCAACGGCGCAAGCTACAACCGCTCGGTTGAGCCACGCATGTTGCTGAGCGATTTCCTGCGGCACGAGCTGGGACTGACCGGCACCCATGTGGGCTGCGAACATGGCGTCTGCGGCGCCTGCACCATCCTGCTTGACGGCCGCAGCGCGCGGTCCTGCCTGACGCTGGCGGTGCAGGTCGACGGGCAGGAGATCGAGACGGTGGAGGGCCAGGGCAGCCGTGAGGAACTGGGCCGCGTCCAGACTGCCTTTCGCGACCATCACGGCCTGCAATGCGGTTTCTGCACGCCGGGTTTCATCATGACCATCACCGACATGCTGCACCATCATCCGCTGGAGTCGGACGAACAGATCCGCGACGCGCTGTCGGGCAATATCTGTCGCTGCACCGGCTATCAGCACATCGTCAACGCCGTGCGCGAACTGGCGAAAGAAAGAGGTCCACTGCAATGAAGATGCATTTCCTGTCCGGCGGAAGGCTGCGCATGCGCCGGTCCGTCTATTATCCGGGCGCGGCGCGGGAAGAGACGGTCGAGCTTCCCGTGATGTGTACGCTGCTGAAGCATCATCAGGCCAATGTGCTGTTCGACACAGGATGCAGTCCCGACGCGGCCGTTAATGCAGAAGCCCGTTGGGGCGGCGTCGCACGCGCGATGGTGCCGATGTTCAACCCGCAGGACACGGTGATCCATCAGCTCGGCAAAACCGGGCTTACTCCAGACGATATCGATGTCGTCATCTGTTCGCATTTCCACCCCGACCATTGCGGCTGCAATGAGCATTTCAAGCGCGCGTCCATCCTTTGCCACGTCGATGAACTGGCTGCCGCGCAAAGCGAAGACGGTGCCGCTCAAGGCTATCTGCCGGTCGAATGGAACCATCCACAGCGCGGCTTCGAGACATTTGATGGAGCTCGCGACCTGTTCGGCGACGGCCACATCATCCTGTACCCCGTGCCCGGCCACACGCCAGGCATGACGGCCGCTCTCGTCAGGCTCAATCATGAAGGTGAATTCCTGTTGGCGTCCGACGCCGCCGCGGTGGAGGCCAATCTGGTCGAAGGCTATGCCCCCAGGAACAGCTGGGACATGGACCGAGCGACCAAGTCGCTTGCGGACATCAAGGCGGCCCGGGACCGGGGCGTCAAGGTGATCTACGGCCATGACGACAAGCAATGGCAGATGCTGCGCAAGGGAGCGGAATTTTACATATGAGCCAAGCCGACCTCTCCGTCGAAATGCGGCCGGGGTTGGTCGGCAAGCGCGTCAAGCGCACCGAGGACCCGCGCCTTCTGTCGGGGAACGGTCAATATGTCGATGACATCAAACTGCCAAACACGGCGCATGTCGCTATATTGCGCAGCGACCAGCCCCATGCGCTGATCCGTGACATCCGCGTCGATCACGCGATGGACGTGCCTGGCCTCATCGCCATCTTCGAAGCCGCCGATCTGGAGGGCGAGGTGAGGCCCGCCATCCCCAGTTCGCGGATTAAGGGCTATTATGCCACGCCTTATTGGCCGCTGGCGCGCGGCAAGGTACGGTATGTGGGCGAACCCGTACTCGCTGTGGTGGCGGAAAGCCGCTACGCCGCCGAGGATGCACTCGCGCTGATCGAGGTCGATTACGAGCCGCTGCCCTTCGCCATCCGGCAGGTGGACGCGGTCGCGGACGACGCGCCGCTGATCCATGAAGAAGCCGGCACCAACATCATCATCGCCCGCGAATTCGGGCGCGGTGAGGTGGATGCCGTGTTCGAGACCGCGCCGGTCAGGGTTGGCGCGCAGTTCCGCATGACGCGCAAGACCGCGACGTCGATGGAAAATCGCTGCTATCTCGCCGACTATGATCGCAGGCGCATGGCAGTGACGCTGTGGACCAGCAGCAACATCCCCGGCATCGTCAAGGACGCTCTTGCCGACAGCCTCTCGCTCCCCGGCGCCCGCCTGCGCGTGATCGCGCCCGATGTGGGCGGCAGCTTCGGCGGCAAGGGCTCCCTCTATCATGAGGAAATGCTGGTCTGCGCGCTCGCCCGCAAGCTGGAACGGCCGGTCAAGTTCACGGGTGATCGGCTGGAGGAACTGACCGCGTCCAGCCAGGCTTTCGACGAGCTGATCGACGCGGAACTCGCTGTCGACGAAGAAGGTCGCTTCCTCGCTCTGCGGGCCGAGGTGATCGGCGATATCGGCGCCTATTCCATCTATCCTTGGACGGCGGGGCTGGAGCCAGTGCAGGTCGTCAGCTTCCTGCCCGGTCCCTATCGCATCGAACACTATCGCGGCAGGGTTCGCGGCGTGCTTACGCCCAAGCCGCCGACCGGTCCCTATCGCGGCGTCGGCCGCCCATCCTCGACCTTTGCGATGGAGCGGCTGGTCGACATGGCAGCGCGCAAGCTGGGCATGGATGCCGCCGAAATCCGCCGCCGCAACCTGATCGACGGGGAGGAATTTCCCTACCGCACCGGCTCCGGCATCATCTGGGACAAGTCGGCCTTCATGGAATGTCTGGAGGCGGCTTGCGCTCATCTCGACTATCCCGCCCTGCTCGAACGGCAGAAGAAGGCGCGTGAGCAGGGCCGCTGGATCGGCATCGGCCTATCCTGCTACGCCGAACTCACCGGCATCGGATCGCGCATCGCGGTGGCGCCGGGCATGCCGATCAACACCGGCACGGAAACCGGCACCATTACCATCGATTCGACCGGATCGGTCATCGGCGCCTTTGGTATCGCATCCCACGGGCAGGGCCTGGAAACCACGCTGGCCCAAATCATCGCGGACGAGCTGGGCTGCGCGCTGGAGGATATCGAGATCCGCCAGGGCGACAGCTCGCTCGTGCCCATGAGCACCGGCACCTATGCCAGCCGGTCAGCCGTGATCGCCGGCGGCGTCGCCATCAAGACGGCGCGCGTGGTGAAGACCAAGGTGCTGCGCGCCGCCTCCATCCTGATGGACGTGCCGGTCGAGGACCTGGACGCATCGGGCGGCATCATCCGCGCCCGTTCGTCCAATGCCGCCATGACCTTCAAGGAACTGGCGAACGCCGTCTATATGCAGATGGGCCGCATCCCGCATGACAAGCGCGAAGATCTGACGGGTTCCGAATCCTACGACCCCTATCTCGGCACCGCCTGTTCCTCCTGCCATGTCGCGGTCGTGGAAGTGGACCCCGAAACCTATGGAGTGCGCGTCACTGACTATGTCGTGGCGGAGGATTGCGGGCGCATCATCAACCCGATGATCGTCGACGGGCAGGTGCATGGCGCCGTCGCGCAGGGGATCGGTGCCGCGCTGCTTGAGGAAATCCACTATGACGATGAGGGTCAGCTGGTGACGGCCAGCCTCGCCGACTATCTGCTACCGCTCGCCACCGACGTGCCCGACATCGGCATCGTCCATATCGAGGCCGACCTGCCCAACAATGTCGGCGGCTTTCGCGGCATGGGCGAAGGCGGCACGATTGGTGCGCCCGCCGCCATCGCGAACGCCATATCCGACGCGCTCTCGCCGCTCGGGATCGAAATCCAGACCCTGCCCGCAACCCCCGACCGGCTGTTCCGGCTGGTTGAACAGAGCCGGGCCACACATCTACAGAAAGGACAATGACATGACAGGACAGCTTGCAGGAAAGGTCGCTCTGGTTACTGGCGCGGCGCGGGACGTAGGACGCCAGATCGCCCTCGCCCTCGCGGCGGAAGGAGCGGCGGTCGCGGTCAACTATCAGTCGAGCGGCGATGCGGCCGAAGGCGTCGTCAAGGATATCGAAGCTGCAGGCGGCAAGGCCAAGGCATGGAAGGCCGATGTCGGCAGCTCGGCCGATACCAAGGCGATGGTCGACGATGTCGTCAAGACCTTCGGGGGCATCGACATCGTCGTCAACAATGCCGGCGTCGCCCAGCGCGCCCGCTTCCTGGAAACCACCGACGAACAGTGGCAGCGTCATATCGACATCGGCATGCTGGCGACGGTCTACACCTCGCGCGCCGCGCTGCCCTATATGGTCGACGCCGGCAAGGGCGGCCGCATCATCTCGCTGGGCGGTGACAGCTCGCGCGTGGGCGAAGCGAACCTCTCCATGGCCGCCGCCGCCCGCGCCGGCACGATCGCGCTCATCAAGTCGCTGGCGAAGGAATTCGGCCGCTACGACATCACCTGCAACGCCATCACGCTCGGCATGATCCAGTCGGCCCATTCCGACCCCAAATGGTTGGAGGAAATGATGCCCAAGATGGTGAAGAACTATCCGCTGAAGCGCATCGGCCAGCCTGGCGACGTGGCGCCGATGGTCGCCTTCCTCGCGTCGGAAGGCGCTAGCTGGATCACGGGCCAGACCTTCAGCATCAACGGCGGCTTCGCGATGGTCTGACGGCCATCGGAGCACTGAAACTATCGAGGACCTTATGACGCCGATCTACATCATCTCCGCCGTGCGGACCGCCATCGGCGATTTCGGCGGCAGCCTCAAGGATATCCCGCCCGCCCAATTGGGCGCGGCGGTGATCGCCGAAGCGTTGAAACGCGGCAACGCCTCACCCGACCAGGTCGGGCATGTGGTCATGGGCAATGTCATCCCCAGCACGGCGAAGGACGCCTACCTGGCTCGCGTGGCGGCTATCAACGCGGGCCTTCCCGTCGAAGTGCCCGCGCTGACGCTCAACCGCCTCTGCGGATCGGGGCTTCAGGCGATCATCTCGGCGGCGCAAATGCTCGTGACGGGCGATTGCGACATCGCCGTCGCGGGCGGCGCGGAGTCGATGTCGCGCTCGCCCCATATCGTCAGCGCGGCACGCTTCGGCCAGAAGATGGGCGATGTGCAGATGACGGACGCCCTGCTGACGGTTCTCAGCGACCCGTTCGAGGGCATGCACATGGGCATCACCGCCGAAAATGTCGCCAGCGACCATGGCATCAGCCGGGAACGGCAGGATGAACTGGCGGCGGAAAGCCACCGCCGCGCCGCCCTCGCCCAGTCGGAAGGCCGCTTCGCCGACCAGATCCTCCCCATTGAGGTCAAGGCGAAGATGGGAACGCGCCTGTTCGACACCGACGAACATGTTCGCGCGGAAACGGACGTGGCCGGCCTCGCGACGCTGCGCCCCGTCTTCAAGAAGGACGGCAGCGTCACGGCGGGCAATGCGTCGGGCATCAATGACGGCGCGGCGGCGGTGCTGCTGGCTTCGGAGGCGGGTGTCTTGCGCGCCGGCCTCGATCCCTGGGCGCGGATCATCGGCTGGGGCCATGCCGGAGTGCAGCCCGACCGCATGGGCATCGGCCCGATCAAGGCGGTTCCGATCGCGCTGGAAAAGGCCGGGCTGTCGCTCGACCAGATCGACGTGATCGAATCCAACGAAGCCTTCGCGGCGCAGGCCTGCGCGGTGGCGGACGTGCTGGCCTTCCCCCCGGAAAAGGTCAACCCGAACGGTTCGGGCATCTCGCTCGGCCATCCGGTCGGTGCGACCGGCGCGATCCTGACCGTCAAGGCGCTCTACGAGCTGGAGCGCATCGGCGGCCGCTATGGCCTCATGACCATGTGTATAGGCGGCGGCCAGGGCATCGCGATGGTGATCGAAAGGCTCGACCGGAAAGGCTGACCCAAGTTGCGCAGACTGATCCGCCCGTACATATAGCATCTGCGCGAATGACGGGGGCCGTGCTGTCGATCTTAAAGGCACGGCCTTCCGTATCCCGCGCCAGAAACGAGGTGAAGTCATTGTCCGCGTCCCGGCTTGTCCGCAATTGTTCCGTCGCCCGGACAATCGACATATTGTCGGACGCCTGGTCCTTTCTGGTGCTGCGCGAATTCTACATGGGCGCGCGCCGCTTCGACCAGATCCAGACGGTCCTCCACTGCCCGCGCAGCACGCTGAGCGACCGGCTGACCCGCCTCATCGATGCCGGGATATTAGATCGCGTGACGACGCCCGGCGGTCGCCCCGAATATCGGCTGACGGAGCGGGGCCTCGATCTCTATCTGGTCATGCTGGCGCTGCTCCGCTTCGGCGACGATCATCTGGCTGGCGAGGACGCGCCGCCGCTGCGGCTGCATCACATCAAATGCGACCATGACTTCCGGCCGCAGACGGTCTGCTCAGAATGCAAGGAGCCCGTCACCGCGCTTGAGGTCAGTTATCGCGATGGCCCTGGGGCGGGCCAATCGCCCTCGCCCGATCTTCCCCAGCGCCGCCGGTCGAGCAAGGCTGGCGCGTTCGAGCGCGGCCGGCCTTCGTCCGTGTCGCGCACCGTCGCCATCCTCGCCGATCGCTGGTCCTTCCTCATCCTGCGCGAATCTTTTTTCGGTGTGAAACGCTATGATCAGTTTCAGGAAGCATTGGCGATCGCGCCCAATATTCTTGCCAACCGGCTCAATACTCTGGTCGCCACGGGCATATTGGCCAAACATCCCTATCAGACCAATCCACCCCGTTTCGAATATCGGCTGACGCCGACCGGTCTCGACCTCTATCTGCCGCTCATCCAGATGCTGCGCTGGGGAGATCGCTGGATGGACGGTCCCCCGCCGCTCATCCTGACGCACCGGTCATGCGGCCGCGATTTCCAGCCGTTGCTGGTCTGCGACCATTGCCACGACCCGATATCGCCGCGCGACGTGCGCTATGTCCTGTCCTATCGTCCGCCCGAAGGTTCCGTCGGCCGCGCCCTCATTCGGTCATGATCGACGCGGCGTCCTATATGCTCGCAGCCGACACGGACGCCCTGCGTGCCGCCACGTTCGACGGGGCGGTGCTCTGCACGCTGGTGGGGGTGGAAGGCGGATTTTCCCGCAGCGTCGGCGCGCAGTTCGCGGTGCAGCCGGATGGCTCCACCGTGGGCGACATGACGGGCGGATGCCTGGAAGCGGCGCTCATCACGGAGGCGCAGGGTGTCCGCGAGACCGGTCGGGCACGCAGCGTGCGCTATGGCCTCGGCTCGCCCTTCATCGACATCCGCCTGCCCTGCGGCGGCGGCGTCGATTGCTTTATCGATCCCGCTCCCGACCGCGCGCTCCTCGCCGATGTGCTCGCCCGGCTGGAGGGGCGCGCGCCCGTGGCCCTGTCCTTCGCGACGGAAGAGGGCAAGGCGAACTATCGGCTGGAAGCAGCGCCACCCGGGCGCGTCTCTGGCTTCGGGGAAGATGGCGGCCGCTTCACCCGCATCTTCCATCCGCGCCTGCGCCTGCTGCTGCTGGGCATCGGCCCGGAAATGCACGCGGTCGCACGCTTTGCCCAGATCCATGGCTGTCAGGTGGAAAGTTTCTGGCCGGCGGGCCGGCAGGGAATGCCGCCCAGCGCCCAGCCGCTCTGGCTGGGAAGCCCGCCCGACATCTCCGTCGATCCCTGGACCGCGATCATCCTCCTCTTCCACGAACATGAGTGGGAATCCGGCATCCTGCCCTGGGCGCTCGCATCCGATGCCTTCTTCGTCGGTGCCATGGGTGGCGCGCGCACGTCCGAACGGCGCCAGGCGGAACTGCGGCGGCGTGGGGTCAGCGAAGCGGACATGGCGCGCCTGCACGGGCCGATCGGCCTCATCCCCCATGTGAAGGACGCACGCACCCTGGGCCTCTCCATCCTGGCGCAAGTCGTCGAACATTATCTCGATCAGGTCGTCCCCGCCGAGAGATAGGGCCGTCCACCCCTCCCCCTGCATAGATGTTTCCCGATGGGACATCGAGAAACAGGGGTAACCATGTCACAATTTGACCTGAACGACGGACAGCTTGCCATTCGGGAAATGGCCCGTCGGTTCACGGCGAACGCGATCACGCCGCATGCGGGCGGGTGGGATGAACAGCATGTCTTCCCGCGCGACACGATTCGCGCGGCGGGCGCGCTGGGCTTCGGCGGCATCTATGTGTCGGAGAAAGCGGGCGGCATTGGCCTTGGGCGGCTGGAATCAGCGCTGATCATGGAAGCGCTGGCCTATGGCTGTCCTTCGACCAGCGCCTTCATCTCCATTCACAACATGTCCTGCTGGATGATCGACCGCTTCGGCGGACAGGCAGTGAAGGACAAATATCTCCCGATGCTCGTGCCGATGGAGCATGTGGCGAGCTATTGCCTGACCGAAGCGGGCTCCGGCTCGGATGCAGCAGCGCTCAAGACCAAGGCGGTGAGCGATGGCGATCATTATATCGTCACCGGCTCCAAGCAGTTCATCTCGGGCGGCGGCGAGAGCGAAGTCTATGTCACCATGGTGCGCACCGGCGGCGAGGACCCCAAGGGCATTAGCTGCCTCGTCATCGAGCGGGATTTGCCCGGCGTCAGCTTTGGCGCACAGGAGCGCAAGCTGGGCTGGCACTCGCAGCCGACCGCCCAGGTCAATTTCGACGGCGTGCGCGTGCCGGCGGAGAATCTGGTGGGGGCCGAAGGTGAAGGCTTCCGAATTGCGATGATGGGGCTCGATGGCGGCCGACTCAACATCGGCGCCTGCTCGCTGGGCGGCGCGCAGCGCTGCATAGACGAGGCGGTACAATATACGAAGGACCGCAAGCAGTTCGGCCAGTCAATCGCCGATTTCCAGAACACCCAGTTCATGCTGGCCGACATGCAGACCGAACTGGAGGCAGCGCGCGCCCTGCTCTATGCCGCGGCGGTCAAGGTCACAGAGGACGCACCCGACAAGACCCGCTTTGCCGCCATGGCCAAGCGTTTCGCCACCGACACGGGTTCCTCGGTGGTGGACCGCGCGCTCCAACTGCATGGCGGATATGGCTATCTGATGGACTACCCGGTCGAGCGCTTCTGGCGCGACCTGCGAGTCCATTCGATCCTGGAAGGCACCAATCAGGTCATGCGCATGATCGTCGCGCGCGACATGTTGCGCTGATCCCCATCGCCCGACTTCCGATAGGTTGTCGCGACGCGCTTTGCGCCGATGGTAGGCAACACACAAAAGCCATGATGAGACGACAATGGATTTCTCGCTGACGGAAGAACAGGAAGCGTTCCGCGACGTGGTGCGGCGCTGGGTCGATGCTGAAGCACCCAAAGACCTCATGCGCCAGTTGGAAGCGGACGAGGAAAATTATCCCTTCCCGCTCTGGGACAAGCTGAAGGCACAGGGCTTCTTCGGGATCGGCATCCCGGAGGAATTTGGCGGCTTGGGCGGCGACGTCATGACGCAGATGATCTTCGCCCGTGAACTGGCCCGCACCGCCGGCGGCCTCATCTGGACCTGGGGCGTGACTTCATTCGCCGGTGCCAAATCGGTCGGCCTCTATGGCACGCCCGAACAGAAGGAACGCTGGCTGCGCCCCATGGCGGAGGGCAATCTGCGCGTCGCCATCTCCGTGACGGAACCCGATGGCGGAACCGACGTGCTGGGCGCGATGAAAACCAACGCAGTCAAGGTCGAGGGCGGCTGGAAGGTCAACGGCGCCAAGATGTGGACCACCGGCGCCAAGGTCGCCGACCGGCTCCTGCTGCTCGCCCGCACCGACAAGGATGTGGAAAAGCGGCATCAGGGCCTGACCCTGTTCTTCGCCGACGCCAAGTCGCCGGGCATCACCGCCTCGCTCCTGCCCAAGCTCGGCATGCGGGCCATGGGTTCCTGCTCGGTCACTTTCGACGATGTGTTCATCCCCGATGAAGACGTGCTCGGCACGCCCGGCAACGCCTGGTACATGATGCTGCCGACGCTGAATAACGAGCGGATCATGGTCGGCGCGCAGTGCCTGGGCGCCATGGACGGCATCTTGGAGGACGCGCTCGCCTATGTGAAGGAGCGCAAGGCGTTCGGCGGCATCATCGGCCGTTTCCAGATCCTCCAGCATTATATCGCTGACATCGCAACCTGGCAGAAGACGACGGAACTGCTGCTCTATTACGTTGCCAGCCTGCAGGCGGCCGGAAAACAATGCGGCGTGGAAGCCAATATGCTGAAGATGGTGGCGACAGAAAATGCCGTGAAGGCGGCGGATCTGGGCATTCAGATCATGGGCGGCATGGGCTATTCAGCGGAAACCGACATGCAACGCTACTGGCGCGACCATCGCATCCTTCGAATGACGCCCATTTCCAATGAGATGGTACGCAACTCGATCGCCGAAAGCCTCGGCCTGCCGAGATCCTTCTAACCCGCGCTCCTTCTGAGGGAGATAAGCATTGCCCGATATGGACGTTTTGCCGCCGCCTCCCGAGGTCGCCGGCCTCCGGCTGGACGGCACGGACGCCTATGTCATCTCAGCCCAGGAGAATGACGCCCTGTGCCGATCAACGGGGATAGCACCCGCGGACGACGGCACAGCACACCCCATTTATTATTATGTCGCGACGCAGGTGGCCATGGGCAAGACCGTGGCCGGACTCTGTGCCGCCTGCGATTTCGATGTCGACGATGGCCCGATGATGGGGAGTAGCGAGGTGCGCTTTTCCACGCCGTTGCGAACCGGGCTGCCCTATACCGTCTCGGGCGAGGTACTGAGTCTGGAGCGCAAGCGCAGCCGCAAGCTCGGCGTCATGGATGTGCTCACCTATCGATTGCGCCTCCATGGACCGGAGGGCGGCGCGGCGCTGGAAACCGACAATGTGTGGGTGCTTCCAAGGAGGGAGCTGGCATGACCTATGCAGTGGGCGACGAACTGCCACCTTTCATCATAGATCACGTCGATCCCGAGGCGATGAAGGAATGGGCCATCTTTCTGGCCGACCCGAACCAGATCCATCTCGACGTCGAGTTCGTGAAGGCCAAGGGACTGGGCGACAGGGTAATCAACCAGGGGCCGATCAACATTGCCTATATGATGAACTGCCTGTTGTCAGCGTTCCCCGGCGGGCAGATCGCCAACATGACGTCGCGCTTCCTCGACAATGTCTATGGTGGGGAAAGGATCGTCGCCAAGGCAACGGTCGATGCGATAGAGGGCGGCAAGGTGACCTGCTCCGTCAGGCTGGACAGCGAGGATCGCGGGATGGTTAACTCGGCAACTGCGACCATTGTCTTGCCGCCTTCCCAATCGAGCGCTACATCCGCAGAGCAGGTCGGCAACCAAACACCGAACAACCCCCTATCCTGGCTGACATGGTTGCTCTATCCAAAGGCATGAGTTGTCGGGAAAACCTTTTCTGTACAGTGTGACCGCGTGGTCGAAATACACGCGGCCATTCTGGCTATAAACGGGATCGGCTCGGATCATCCGCGCCGATCCGGTCGCTGCCACCGCGCTGTTCAGTCCCAATGTTCCAGAAGGTCGCCGATAGCCTCTTCCACGATATACATGCCGTCGATCCCTGCCATATAGCCGGTGCCGAGCGTCACCGCGTTGATGACATGATCGCGGCTCATGCCCCATGCCTTGCCGAGCAGGGTCGCCTCCCGGATGCCGTCGCGGAAGCCCCGGTTCATGTTGTAGTGGATGAGGATATAGGGGACCATCTGCTTGGGTAGCGCGCTGGTCGCCAGCGCGCCTTCGAACTTGCCGCGATGTTGCTTGACGAAGCCCGGATTATATTTGGCCAGCGTCGAAATGGATTTGGGTACATAGCCGATGGTGTCGGTATACCATTGGTCGAGCGATTCCAGCTCCGCCTTGGTCAGTTCCGGATTGTCGAAATCGAGCCCGCTGCGGAAGGCCGCGGCGTCGGGCGCCCAGCCCTTGGGCCACTGGATCGCATTCGCCGGTTCGCGATAGCTCGCCATATAGTCGAAGGCCTGATTATACACCTCGTTGAAGCCGCAGGGCCCCGAATGCATGAAGGCCAGACCGAAAATCTCGTTCACCTGCGCTTTGCTCGCGCCCATTTCCTGGCAGCCCATCACCTCGTGCAGGACGCCGCCCGGCACCCGGTTGCACGCATACCAGTGCAGCATGGTCAGCATCGTGATCCCCATCGGAATCTCGCCATTGGCGGGCACCGCGTGGAGGAACTGCATCTGCCGCATGTGATATTTCAACATGTCTGGCCGGTTCTGGATCAGGAAGCTGTAGGCGGTTAGCGGATAGGCCATTTTGCCAGGCCGCCATGCCATCTTGTCCGCCCAGAATTCTGCCTTTTCCTGATCGGTCGTCTCATGGACATTGGTGAGGTTGAGGCCGCGCGTGTAGGCGAAGCCATATCCGTTATCCGACATTGCTCATCTCCATTTCCGCCGCTGCGGGCGGTTCAACCCTTGCGCGACGTGCCCAGTACCACGAAGCAGATCATGCACGATTCGCTGCCGCGATTTTCCCACGCATGCTTTGCGCCATTCTGGACCATCACATCGCCGCGCCGCAGCGTCACCTCGCTGCCGTCCCCCTGGATCAGCGTGATCTCGCCGGAAAAGACGAAGCCCAGGTCCACCGAGTCCGTCGAGTGCATGCCGACGTCGAAATCGTGCTCGCCGCCCGAGGATACGGCCGCCTGCAGCCGATGATATTCTGGATCAGGGGCGATGGCAGGAAATTCGACGCCCTTGACGCCGAAGCCCGGCGGGAAGGTCACCATATTGGCGCGCATGCCGCCAGCTTCTGGAAAGATGCTGCGCGGCTGATAGGGACCTTCCGGGCTGAACGGAAGGGTCGGGAGTTCCTCCCACCCCCACATGCCATACCATTTGGCGCCGCCGCCCATCTCCATCGGCGCAACTTCTTCGACATGGGTATAGATATGGCGATCATCGCCCGTCTGGCCGGTGACGACGCGTCTTACTGGCGGAAGCATGTTGATCCTCTCTTCCTTATTTCATCAAGATAAGGCGATTAGCCCCCTCGCCCGGCTTAATCCAGACAGACGGCGGCATCGGCCTTCTTCGAAGCGGGAGTTTCGGCAATGGCAGGGCCACGCCACCTATCTAACGTCCGGTCGCACGATGCGGACGGACACAAAAAGGGGGGTGATCGCATCGCTATCCTTCCCTTCGGCAGGTCCGGGGCGAACGCTTGTCGCTGAGGAAACGCTCCGGAGAAACTATGAACGGAGCCGCCGCCATGCCCTATGATTTCGACCTGTTTGTCATCGGCGCCGGATCGGGCGGCGTGCGGGCGGCGCGGATCGCGGCGAGCCATGGCGCCAGCGTCGCCATCGCAGAGGAATATCGCGTCGGGGGAACCTGCGTCATTCGCGGCTGCGTCCCCAAGAAGCTGCTCGTCTATGGCGCCCATTTCGCCGAGGACCTGAAGGACGCGCGCCGTTTCGGCTGGAACGTGCCCGACTGCGATTTCGACTGGACGGTGCTGCGCAACAATGTGCTGGCTGATGTCGACCGGTTGGAGGGCATGTATGGCAATACGCTGGAAAGCCACAACGTCCGGCTGTTCCGGGAACGGGCGACAATCACTGGCGTCCATTCGGTAACGCTCGCCAGCGGCCGGGCGATCACGGCGAAATATATTCTCATCGCCACCGGCGCCTGGCCGATGCTCCCGGAGATTGAGGGCGCGGAGCATGGTATCACCTCCAACGAGGTCTTCCATCTGGACGAATGCCCAAGGCGCGTCGTGATCGCGGGCGGCGGCTATATCGCCAATGAATTTGCGGGCATCTTCAACGAATTTGGCGCCCATGTGACGCTGGTCAACCGATCGGACCAGATGCTGCGCGGCTATGACGCGCAAATTCGCGACCGGCTGCTCCAGATCAGCCTCAGCAAGGGTATCAACTTCCGCTTCAACGCCCCGCTGGAACGGGTGGGAAAGCGGGAGGATGGCACGCTGCGCGTCCATATCAGGGATGGCGATCCCATCGATTGCGACCTGCTGATCTTCGCGACCGGACGCAGGCCCAAGAGCGACGAATTGGGGCTCGAGGATGTCGGCGTCGAGTTGGACGGAAAGGGCGCGATCAGGGTCGATGACCATAGCCGCACCAGCGTCGAGAGCATCTACGCCGTGGGCGACGTGACCGACCGGGTGCAACTGACCCCCGTCGCCATCCGCGAAGGACATGCCTTTGCTGATACCGTCTTCGGCGGCAACCCGCGCACGGTAGACTATGGCTGCATCCCTTCGGCGGTGTTCAGTCATCCTCCGATTGCCGCCGTTGGCATGACCGAGGCGGAGGCGCGCGACAGGCTTGGCGCGGTCAAGGTCTACACGTCGGATTTCCGGGCTATGAAGAATGTGCTTGCCGGGCGGGACGAGCGCGCGCTCTACAAGATGGTGGTCGATGCTGCGACTGAGCGTGTCGTCGGCTTGCACATGATTGGCCCCGACGCGCCAGAAATATTGCAGGCGGCGGCCGTCGCGGTAAAGGCAGGTCTTACCAAACAGGCCTTTGACGACACCATCGCGCTCCATCCCAGCATGGCTGAGGAGTTGGTACTGCTTAGGTGAAAGTTCAAGTCCGTCTGGCGTTGCTGCCGACATGCCCTTGCGGATAGCGGCCCATGAACAGGATACTGACGCCGCCGAAGGCGAACAGGCCAAGCGCGACCTGAAAACTCGCCGTATAGGAACCGCTGATCTGCGACAGATAGGCAAAGGATATCGGGCCTAGGCCCGCCCCCAGCGCGACGCCCGTGTAAAGCAACCCGTAAATCCGCCCATAGTTGCGCAGCCCGAAATAGCGCGCCGCGAAATAGGCGAGCAGGTCCAGTTCCGCGCCCGCCGCCGCGCCGACCAGTACCGATGCCAGCATTGCCGCCGCATAGCTCGGCTCGCCCATCAATATAAGGCAGGCGATGACCGGAGAGGTCAGCGTGACGGCGGCGACCCCTGGCCCCCAAAAACGGTCCAGCAGCCAGCCGATTCCCAGACGCGCGATGATGAGTGAGATTCCATAGCCGCTCTGTATCGATGCCGCTGCCGCGGGAGTGAACCCCTTGTCGGTCAGCGCCGGAATGAGGTTAGGCACTATGCCCGTGATTCCGATATACATGGTCAGGATCGATGCCAGGAGCAACCAGAAACGAAAGGAGCGAACTGCCTCGCGCAAGGTGAAGCCCGTCAGCGTCCGCTCATCGACCGCCGCCATACGTCCCCGGGAGGACCGGTCAGGGAAGAAGAAAAGCGCCGCCAGTGCGAGGGCGATCATGGGCAGCAGGGCCAGCGCTATATAACCCACACGCCAGCCGTAATTTTCCACGACATAGACTGTGTAGGGCGGCACGAAAATCGCCGCCATGCCTGTTCCCGACAGGGTCAATGCCAGGGCAAGTCCCCGGCGCTCGTGGAAATGGTTCGCAACGGCGCGGGTCCAACTTACCGGGCCGCTCCCCGCTCCCAGCAGCGCGACAGCGGCATAAGCAAGGTAGAAAAAGCTGAGCGAACCTTGCGAAGCGCCCGCCATCAAATATCCGACGGCGACACCGACGAGTCCCCATAGCGCGATCGTTCGGCCGCCATAACGGTCGATCATATAGCCCACGATCGGGGCGAAGAAGCCGCCCAGGCCGACGCCGAAAGCTATCGCCCCCTGGACCTGCGTGCGCGTCCATCCGAATTCCCGCCCCAGCGGATCAATAAACGCACCGATCGAATAAGTGACGAATCCGATTGATCCGAATCCGACCCCAAAGGCACTCGCCAGTAGCAATCGCCAGCCGAGGGACAATTCTCCGTCCGCCTGTCCGACTTGGGATTCATTCATGACAGGCCTTTCTGACGATACAGCTCCATTGGCGGCGTAGGTGCGGTAGGATTTGAAATCTACTCATCTCCTGCCCGACCCGCACCGACATCGAACGAGCCGGGGCAGTTTTTCAGTGCTGCGACGGGTGCGCGCCATATGCGTGGGGCGCGGCTCGAACCGAACCACAGCAACTTTCCGACCTGGGTGGCGGTCGTTGTCACTGTGGGGCCAAGCGACAGCGTGCAGCTAACTGTAAGCGAGGCTGGATTGATGCGAGCGACATAGCCGGTGAATCGGCATGTCGGACTGTCCGATCCGGGACAGGATCGCATGATATCTGCAGGCTTGCCGTCTAGTCCGCCAACCAGGATCGCTCCATCTTTCGCCACGCTGAGATTGTCCGCACCGAACGTTACCGCAACCTCGCGCCGCGCGGGGATTTTGCCTGGCGTCAGCTCTATCACCTTGCGCGTCGGGAAGGAGGAGACATAGATCTTCCGCCCATCGGGGGCGATCGCGATGCCGGTAGGAACTTCCACCGCGCTGCCCGGCAAGCTCGTCCAACCGGACGAAGCCGTCCAGTAGCGGATGTCGCCGGTCTGGGGCATGCCATTCACCACGGGCGTCACCGTCGCATAGATTCGTCCGTCATGGGTCCATGCCACAGCATTACCTACCGTCCCGGCAGGCGCCAGAATACAGTCCTTCCATCTCAGCTTCGGTGCGACGCCAACTGCGCGAGGTAACTCAACATCGAATATTTCGATCGATTCCCGACCTCCATGATTGACCACATATAGCTCGCCGCCGCGAGCGGACGTCGGCCGATAGGATATGCCGTGACCGGAAAATTCGCCGGAGGCAAGTTCAGCCGGACAGGCCGATCGGGCGGTGCTGGAGGGGCGTAGCGACGAAGCTGCCGGAGAAGTGGCGCCATTGTCGGGATAAAGTTGCTCGAACCGCGCTGTTGCGGTTTCCACGGCATAGAGGCCGGGTTTGATGTCGTCGGAACTCATGCTGCTGGCGATCAGCCATCGCCCGCCCGGCAGGACGGCCATATCCTCCACATTCGGCAGCGCGATCGGCTTCACAGTTTCCAACGGTGATGGCCGGCCGGAAGCGGATTGCGCCGGAAGAAGCGAGACGGCCAGCCCGGCCAGCACGGTCACAATTCTCGTTTTCAAATCGCCTCTCCCCAAATTGTTGTGCCGGATTGAAACCGGGCGGCCGCGGAACCGGCACGAGCAGAAAAATGGAAGGGCGCACACGCTTTGGAAATGTGCGCCCTTCCTCCATTCAGGATCGACTCCGACCTGAGCCAGACCAGTCTTACCCGCCGAAATTATACCGCAGACGCAGACCATACATGCGCGGCGGCAGATAGCCCGAATGTACCGCACCACCGGAGAAGGCGTAAGGGAACTGGTTCGGGATCTTGATCACCTCCTTCGTCAGGTTGGTGACGAAGAGCGAAAGGTTGATCGGCGTGCCGGCCACTTCTTTCCAGTCAAGGTTCAAGTTGACCAGATTGTTGGACGGTGTGATCCCGACTGGATAGCCGCTCACATATCGCGGATCGCTATAGTTGGTCACGACCGTCGACGTATAGGTCCAGGTCGCTCCGACCGACAGCGAGCCCAGGCTTTCATCCAGCGGTAGCGTGTAATTTGCGTCGACGCTCAGCTTATGCTTGGGCGTATCCAGGAAGCCAGTTCCCTGGGCGACTTGTGGGTTGACCGACCCAAATGGCGTCCCGACCAGTTGGGCAGCCAATTCCGACGGAGAGTCGATCTTCACGATCTTGGTGTTCAGATAGGCGTAGCTGGCCGACAGGCGAAGCCGATCGAAGAACAACAGGGACGTATCGACTTCTACGCCGTAGGAGCGCGCTTTACCCGCGTTCAGGATTGCTGAAGCACCGCTGATTCCTGCTTGCTGAGACGCCGCTGTGGGGATCAACTGTGCCAGCACCTGGACATCCGACAGCTTGTTATAGAAGCCGGCGACATTGAAATAGCCCTTAATCCCGCCATTGAAGCTGAACTTGGCGCCGCCTTCATAGCTATCCATGCTTTCCGGACCCCAGGTCTCAAAGCCCACGGAATTGAAGTTGATGCCACCTTGACGGTAACCGCGCGCATATTTCCCATAAAGCAGCAGATCAGGAATCGGCTTGAAGTCGAGATCGATGACCCAGGTCGGCTTGTCCGATTTATTCTCACGATGCGTTGAACATTGGCTAGAAGCCTGAACGACCTTGCCGGGATAGGTCACAGTGTCCGTGCAGGTCCGGCGGATCGACATGCCGGTACGCGGATCGATGTATGAACCCGGTGCCGTCGAGAAGGAAATACGAGTTCCCTGCCCGGTCCCCACGATCTTGTCGAAGGTCCAACGCGCACCTGCCGTCAAGGATAGCTGGTCGGAGAACTTATAGGTGCCCTGTCCGTAGATGCCATGATTATCAAAGGCCATCTTCGTCCGCGCCTCGGAGAAGTTTCCGAAACCCAGAGGATTGGTGCAGTTGAAATTCTCACCATCGACACAGTTCAGGAAGTTGGGCGAAATCGTGTTGCTGAACCCGATCGGCCGGCTGAACTCCAGATATCCACCAAGAACATAATTGATGCGGCCATCTGCGCTCTTGCCCTGGAGCTGCAATTCCTCCGTAACTGTGGACTCGGCGGCGGCATAGCTGCCCTTCCCCGCCCCGTTGGTAGCGAAAAGAATATAGGGCTGACCCGCCGGGATAAAATTGCCGAACAGGGTAAAGCCCCCGCTATTATTCTGATTCGGCGTGGTGAAGTTGGTGGACAGATAAGCGAGATTCATCCTCTCACGAAATTCGCCGTAGCTGGCGATATTCTTGAGCGTGATCGTATCGCTTGCCTGCCATGTGGTAGTGTTGATGATCTGCCACTGTTCAAGATGCTCGAAAGGATTGACTAGGCTATTTTCGACATCGTAGGGGCCATCGCCTCGCGCTGTCTGTCGCGTAAGCTGATCCTGGCAGGATAATGACTGCAAGAGGGTCGTGCCAGTGCCACCCACATTGCAGTTGTTTATGCGGGAGGCATAACCATGGGTGCGCGACCGGCTATAGTGCGCAATCATGTAGTTTTCGAGGTTCGGCGTGAGATCGGCAACAACACTGAGCCGCCCGTAGAAATAATTGACGTCGTTGAAGTCCCTTGCGCCAACGGGCGCATGGTTCTTCATATAACCGTCGCGCGAATTTCGCTCTACAGTCAAACGAACCTTGAAGGTATCGGCGAGTGGGACGTTGAGCGCGCCGGTCAGGCGGACCTGATCATAATTGCCGTAAGTCCCCTCGGCAAATCCTTCGAACTTGTCCGTGGGTTTTTGCGGCGTGAGCAGGATGGCACCCCCGGTCGTATTGCGGCCGAACAGCGTGCCCTGTGGCCCCTTGAGAACCTGCACATTGGCCAGATCACTGAAGGCGCCGGCGCCCACCGTATTGCCGGACGTCGTGCCGCCCTGGGCGCGCACACCGACGACTTCGGCGAAGTACATGCCTACGGTGGGAGCCGTATTGTTGGTCTGGTTGAAGCCGCGAATGGCAAAGGATGCCTTTTCCGGGCCGTAGCGCTGGTTGACGCTGAGCGAAGGGGTGTAAGTCGCCAGGTCCGTGGCAACGGCAACATTTCGCTTCGTCAGATCTTCCTGATTGAAAACACTGATCGAGATCGGAACATCCTGAAGCCGTTCTTCGGACCGACGTGCAGTCACGATTATGTCGCCTGCGGATGCAGCAGGCGCGTCTTCCGCCGTTTGCGCCTCAGCGGTTGCGGCAAGCGCGAACAGTGCACTTCCGGCCAGAAATGTGCCTCGCAGAAGGCCGACTCGGGCTTTCTCCTTAAGCGTCATGGCTTCCTCTCCCCTGGTAAAATGCATTGCACTTCATGTGCTGTCTGATGGTTTGGGAGACTATGCATCTCATCACCGCTCCTGCGCGTAACCTATCTTTCCGCAGGCTGCCGCAGCCTTCCGCAGCGAGATCGGTTCAGTCCCTGACCCAGAAAAAAAGAGCGCTTCCGCATAACACGGGAGCGCTCTTGGTACTTTGGAATTTTCACATTTAACTGATCTTATACGGTTCTTCGTGATGATTTCACTATCTATTCACGTTCGCTTTCAATCAGAGGTCGATGTTGAACAGTGTAGCCGCATTGGTGGAGAGTACCATTTTACGCTTTTCATAATCGAGATGTCCGATTGATTCGACCGCGCGTTCCTGAATGCCCGGATAGATCGAAGTCGGATGCGGGAAGTCGGTCTCAAACATCACGCGATCATAGCCGATCTCTTCGAGCATCTTCTGCGGGCCATATTTCTCGAACCAGTAGGAGACCCAGAAGTTCTTAGCGAAATATTCCTTCGGGCGCTTTTTGAGACCGGTCATCTCGGGCACCAGCATCTCATTGAATTGATGGTCGAGGCATTCCAGCACGAACGGCATGTAACCGATCCCGCTTTCAATCAAGCCGAGCTTCAGATCCTCATATTTGTCCAGAATGCCCGAAACCATGAAGGTCGCCATGCTGACGGAGATCGCCAGCGTGTGGAGCATCGTCACGACCGTCTGAGTCTGGTAGAAATTCAGATTGTCCCAGATCGCCGTGCTCGAATCCAGCGCTGAATTCAGGTGGAAGTTCATCGATGTGCCAGTCGAGTTGCACAGATCGAAAAACTCTTCCCAAACCGGGTTAATGACGCCGCCTTCCCCAAGATAGGAATCGCCTGCGCGCTCGGGCCGATCGGGCAGAACGAAGCCCTTGATGCCCATATCGATCATGCGACGCGCTTCTTCGAGCAGGAACTTGTTGTCCCAATAGGGCAACTGCGCCATGCCCATGATCCGACCACCCGACTCCTCCATCCGCTCGATGCAGACGTCGTTATAGATGCGGATGATGGTATCACGGAGATCCTTGTCCAGACCCAGCAGCGCACCGGCCTGGGTCACGCCGCCATTCTGGAAGCAGATATGGCCCCAGACGCCCATGCGATCCATTTCCTCCAGCCGCTCTTTCACCTTGAACGAGCCGGGGTGGATCAAGTCGTAATTGGTATAGGACAAGCGGCCAAGCAGCTTGTTACGTTCCTTGCTGACGACATTGCCGCCATAGGAACCGAAATCCTTGTCACCGACATACCAACGCACGATGCCGTTCTTTTCGACGACACGCGGCATCTTGTCCTTGAGGTGGGCGGGCGCATTGCGCTGGAAAAGATCTGGCGGCTCGGTGAAATGGGTGTCGCAGTCGATGATCTTGATGCCTTCGAACAGCGGATGCACGCCTTCATGATATTGGGAATGATCTATTTCGCGGACGGTGCCGCCGGGCTGACGGCCTTCATCCAGCCAATATTTGCGCGCGTCATCCTCGCTCGCTTTGATAACGGTACTTTTTGCCTTCACGTCGGTCACGATCGCCTCCTAATTCGGCCTGTCCGGTATTTCTTGCTAGTCTTGTGGGCAACATAGGTGCCAGGTCCGACTCCAGGCCGGAACCCATTTCTGCCCGCCATGCCATTTCACATGTAATATGTTATCTCTGGCCCCACGTCAATCTAGAACGGGCGCCGCCCATGGCCGAAATCTACCCTTCTCGCCGCCTTGCCGTCGCTGGCCCGGCTTGCCCGGCGACAAAAAGCCCGGCACGAGGCCGGGCTTTTCTCTTCAAGAACGACGGCGCCTTCAAGCAGCAGGGAATGACGGTCAGAAGCTGACAGTCATGTCCAGGCCATAGGTGCGCGCCGCCTCATAGGTCGTGCCAGCCGTAAAGTAGGAATAATTGCCCCACATTGACCCTCGATTGTTCAGCAGGTTACGCGCCCAAGCCGCGACTTCGACCTTGCCCGAACCCAGGGTGATGTCCTTCAGGGCCACGCGGGCGTTGCCGATCCAGTTGCCGCCTGTCTTGTAGATGCTCTGGAAACTTGGCTGGATCGCGGTCGTGAAGATACCCGGAGTGATCACCTTCGAACGATAATTGGCATCGAAGCGGATCGCCAGGCGCGCATTGCCAAGGCTTGGATTGGGATCCGACTCATAATCGAACGCCAGATTCGCGGTAGTGGAAGGACGCAGCCAGACCGGGAAGCTGTCCGGCGATCCGCCGAACTGGGCGATGGTGCTGAGCCAAAGCGGAGTGAACTTGGTGAACTTGAAGTCGGTGTAGGACACAGCAACGGACAGCGACAGGCCATGGAGCGGAACCACGGTCGCTTCCGCCTCGAAACCCTTGGCCTCCGCATTGCCATAATTGACCATCGCAAGGTTGAGTTCGGGATGGTTCGCGAGATAGCCCGGCACGCTTTGCTGCAGATTGCCATATTTGGCGAAGAAGCCGGTCAGGTTCAGCCGCACGTGCCGGTCCAGCAAGTCGGACTTGATACCCGCTTCCCAGGATTTCGCCGTTTCCGGATCGAAAGCGACGCCTCCGACCGAACCGCCTGAAATATAGCCGGTCGAGAATTTGGCATAGGCCAGGATATCATCCGTCACATGATAGTTGACCCCCACCAGATAGGTCGGCTTGGTCTTCTTGTAGGTGAAGGGCGTTGCGGTCAGTGGAATGCCATAAGCAGGAATGGCCCTGTAATAAGTGCCATCCTTCGTGTCGCGCGTCACGCGAATACCACCGACGATATCCAGTTGAGGCGTGATATGCACTTCGGCCTGACCGTAGGCCGCAGCCGACTTGGCCGTGAGGAAGGTGATGTCGCGACCGGCCGGCAGGACGTTGCCCGGCAGAGGAACGGTGAAGAAATTCGCAATCCCGGCCAGCCCATCCGGCGCGCCGGTGGAGATCTTTTCCTTGTAATAGAGGCCACCCAACGTAAGCGTCAGCAACTTTGAATTATAGTTTAGTTGAAGCTCTTCGCTCCACTGCTTCTGCCGGCTCGCATTCTGGTTCACGTTGAAATAGAAGGGATCAGGATTACCCGGATAGAAGAGCTGACCCAGACCGATATTGTCCAGCGTGCCGAACACATCGACCTTGCGATAGGCCGTGATGCTCTTGAGCGCCAGATCCTCATTGATGTCCAGATTCGCCGTCAGGACATGCCCCTGGGTCTTCATTCGCCCCGGAACCGCAAAGGCGTTATGCACCGCGTCAGGGCGTCGATCCCCGGAAAACAGGGGCGGGTTGGCGGCGATCGCCACGTTGAGCGCCGAAAGCCCGAACCCGGCCGCCACGGCAGGATCATAGGCGATCACGCCCGAACCCTCGGCGGTCGTGATCGCCTTGGCCCAGTCGAACTTGTAGACAAGGTTGAACCTGTCGCTCGGTTCGAACTTGAGCGCGGCGTGGAATGCGTCGGTCTTGTTGGCGCCCAGCGTCTTGGGTGAAATCTGACGGCCAAGGCCCGCGGCGCTTCGATCGAAGACGATGCCGGCATCCAGGTTCTTGATATCACCGTCCCGCTCGTTGCGCATATAGCTGAGATAGCCGCTGAACGCCCCGAACTGCGGCAGTTCCAGATGGGTGATTGACCGGAACTGGTCGAAATTGCCGACCGACACTTCCTGGCGAACGCCGAATTCGCCCGTCGGATCGGCCGTCACGAAGCTCAATGCGCCGCCGGTCGTATTCCGGCCGAACAGCGTGCCTTGAGGACCGCGCAGCGCTTCGACGCGGACCAGGTCGAGCAGGTCCGTGGTCAAGCCATAATTGGCGCCCACATAAACGCCGTCGATGTTGATGGAAATCGACTTGTCAGACCCTGGCAGGCCGCCCGCGCTGGCGACGCCGCGCACAACGATCTGCGGGGCACCCAGCCCGCCCGGAGTCTTGCGCACCGAAACGCCCGGCGCCACAGCACCTACGTCCTGCAAGCTAGTGATGCGGCTGGCGGTCAATTCCTGCTGCCCGATCACGGCGACGGAAATCGGTACATCCTGAAGATTCTGCTCGCGTTTCTGCGCGGTGACGATGATCTCGTCGATGCCGACATCGTTGGTCTGGGCTACTGCAAGACCGCTGGTCATTGCAGAGGCGAGAAAGAGGCCGAGCCTCACTCCATTCTGATATTTCTTCTGCATCCTAGTTTCCTCCCCCTTTTTAGTCTTCAGGCGGATCATGGGTCCGCTGAATGCCTTGTCCTACGTTCGCGGATCGATCGAAACGTCCGAGATTTTATGTTAGGTATCTGGCCTGCCAAACCTATCTTTCGATAAATCACGTGCAACATGTGATAATCAGGGTTATCAGCTGGTTCTAGGGCACGATCGCGGCGGATTCGACAGTCTGGTACCACATGAAATCCTCGACGAAACGACGCTGGTCGAGCGTCCAGCCCCCGTCGCGCTTCGCCCAACGGTCAAGATAACGTCCGCGGCAATGGTCATCGGTTCGCCCATTGCCTTCAGCCTCCCCTTGACGCAGGATGATCGCGCCGGTTTCGCTGACGGCCCGATCGCCATCGACCACGATCAATATATTTCCGATCTGATGGCGCTCGGCCCGGCCATGCGCGTGAATTTGCGCGCGAATGGCCCGCTCGGCCGACAATTGTTCGATTTCTTCGCCCTCGCCGCCTTCCACCGATGCAAAAAGTCGATAGGATGGGTCCTCACGGTCCCGCCGGGCTTCATGACCCATCCGCCCATGCCCCGACTGGTTCCACATCAGCTCTTCGGTCAGCGTGCGATGATCGATTGCCCAGCGGCCATCCCTGCACGACCAGCGATCCAGATATCGCCCGCGATAATGGCTGTCGGTGACCATCCCGGACCTGTCGGGATATCCACGGAGTACCGCGTGCGCGCATGTCTCGCTAACGGCCCGATCGCCCTTTATCCTGATGGTCGGGTTCATGATCTGGTGCGAATGCGCGGCGTACACGTCGTGTCCCAATGTCATCTGGACGGCCATTGCCATGGCCCGCCCCTTCAACTGTCCGGATTCATAATCCAGCGTCGCATCATCATGCCAGACCGATTTCCACAGCTCGACGTCGAAGCGGTCGATGCCACGGCAATAGCGATTCAACTGGCGCAGAATTTCCCTTTCCGCGATCAGGATTTCACGGCGGTCTCGCTCTTCCTCGGCATCTTCGTCCCTATCGCTTCCCGGAAAGGCGAACAACGCATAGACGGGATCGGCGAGGTCCCGACGCGACCGTTCACCGCGTCCGCCATCTTCGACCGGCTGCGTCCATGCTTCGCGCCCGACCATCCGCCTGCCGTCGATCGCCCAACGCCCGTCGCGTCTGGACCACTGATCCAGATATTGTGCCCAATCATGGCTGTCGACCATCATGGCGGATCGACGGACCGCAGACAGGTCGCATCGACTGACCGCACGGTCTCCATCGACCACGATCTCTACATTGGACAGATGATGCGCATGGCATTGGGAGGCGCCCAGTTGACCAATGATCGCGCCTGCCACTTCCACAACCGGGTCGCCCGTTTCCAAGACTTCATCATCCCATGTCCCACCCTCATGCCAAACGGACAGAAGCAGAGGCAGGTCCAGCCGGTCCTGAGCCCGGCAGGCTGCGTAGAGTTGCTGACGGATCTCGCGCTCGGCCAGCAAGGATCCCAGAACGTCACTCGGCATGACGTCCGCCCGGGCTGTAGATGATGGGGAAAGCAGGATGGTCGAGCGAACCGAACGGCTCCAGCCCCAGCCCGTCCGTGAACGGGCTCTGCGCGCCGGTATAACGCGCGTCCCCGGGGAGATAGAGCGCCCCCCATGACCAGCGGGGATGGGGGCTGCTATTCGCCCCGGTGCCATGGATGGTGAAGTGGCTGTGCACTGTCACATCGCCTGGTTGCAAGTGGATGGGGTCGGTGAGGGTGCAATGTTCTTCCAAATAGGACGCCCAACTCTCCCAGATTTCCGGGTTCAGCAAATTGCCCAGATTGCCGAGTTTATGAGAGCGGCTGTAGAAGCGGAGCGCCCCCTGCTCCCGCCTGACCTCGTCGAGCGCCATCCAGATGTTGAGCGTGTTCGCCTCCGAAAAGAAGTTCTGCAGCGTGTCCTGATGATAACGCGTCGGCTCCGCCATCCCGCCGCCGACCGGATGTTTCAAAAGCAGGGAATCGCGCATCTTGCGAATGGAACTTTCCCGCCCGAACAGGCACGCGAAGTTCCGGCCCAGTGTCTGCGAGGTGGCAAGGGCGCGGTAATGCGGATCGCTGTCGCCAAGTCCGACATGCGTGCGAAACCAGCGATATCCCTCTGGCAGTTCAGGCTCGTCGTTCGGCGCATTGCCGTCATCGCCAAACAGCCTTTTGGCACCTTTCAACAACTGCGCGGCATAGTCGCGGCTGATCAGTCGCTCCAGCTTCACCCATCCATTTTCGAAAAAGAACCGAACTTCCTCATCCGTCACCGAGCGCACGCCGGGATCGAGGATCGCTTCGCCTGACATGGCTCTGTCTCTCCTGAAGATATTACTGACTAATTGGTCAGTAGCGTGTGACTACGTCTCGTTGACCACCCTGTCAACCTTTGTTAGCCGGTCCGTCGACGCGATTGGGAGACGATAATTTGGTCGATAAGAACAAGCCGACACGGCGGCGTCTGTCTGCGGATCAATCGCGGATGCTCATTCTTGAAGCAACGGAACGTCTTTTGCAGACGCAGGGCCATGACGCGCTTACCGTTCGCGGCGTCGCTGCAGAGGCGGGCATGAAGACGCCACTCGTCCACTATCATTTTGAAACGACCGAAGACCTGCTGATCGCCTTCTACCGCTATATCGGTGAGAAGCATCGGCTGAATATCGAGGCAGCGCTGGCGTCGGACCGGCCGATCCATGCCCTGTGGGACGTCAACACCGCCCGCGATGCAGGGCGGCTGATGGCGGAAATGATCGGCCTTGGCCACCGCAACGAAGCGGTTCGGGCGGAGTTGGCCGCCCATGTCGAAAATTTCCGGGCGATGCAGGCGCAGGCATTCGAGACGGCGCTTCGCCCGCATGCCGCCGCTGCGGGCTGCACGCCCGACGCCGCCATTTTCATCCTCACCGCCGTGACGACCGCGTTGGTCATGGATCGGAGCGTCGGCATCAACGCAGGTCATGAAGACAGCATTGCATTTGTGAAGACCTGCATGGATCGGCTCGAACCCTGACATGAGGCGCAACAAAGCCTGAGATTGTCCGTAGTGCACCAATCCAAAGATAGAGGACAGCCGGCTGTTCGCCTTTAGAGCCTGTCGATGCTAGCCCCGATGGGTACAGCCGCGATTTCATGTGGTTGGCAACGATAATCCGCCAACATGGGCAGGAGAGAAATGGATGGGCATCCCTATGTCGAAGCGCGCGCGAACCCGCGCCACGACCCTTGCAGCGATGATGCTGGGCGCGGCGTCGCTGCCAGGCAGCGCCGCCAGCGCGAAGGCCGACGCGCAGCCCGCCGGCACATGCCCTGCCAATGGGAATGATAGCTCGATCTGTGGCATTTCCAATCCCGAAGACATGGCGCCGCTCGCCCGGAGCGAATGGATTATCGTCAGCGGTTATGCGCCCGACGCCCTCTACCGCGTCAGCCCCCGCACGCGTCAGGCGGTGAATCTGGTCCCCGGCGTCCGCGCCCGCTGGGACAGAAAGTCCTATGCCGACTGTCCCGGGCCTCTCGCGTCGGGCGCGCTGACGGCACATGGCATCGCTCTCACCGACAGCGCCGCGCCGTCGCTCTTCGTCATCAATCACGGCAGTCGCGAAGCGATAGAGGTTTACCGGGTGCGCCGGCAGGACGCATCGCTCACCTGGGTGGGCTGCGTGCCGCTCCCCGCCGACATGATGGCGAACTCGCTCGCGCAGCTGAAATCGGGCGCGCTGGTCGTCACCAGCCTCGGCAAGGCGAAGACCAATTTCCTGCCCGACATTGTCGCCGGCCGGCCGACAGGCGGCGACGTTCGGCTGTGGTCGCGCGACAAGGGCTGGCGCACCCTGCCCTATTCGCAAGGCTCCGGCCCGAACGGCCTGGCGCTCGCGCCGGACGAACGCTCCATCTATGTCGCCATGTCGGGCAGCCGCGAAATCGTCCGCATGGCCCTGGACGGCAAGACCAAGCCGGTTCGGTCCGCGCAAATCGACATATTGCCGGACAATCTGCGTTGGACCGCCCAAGGAACGCTCATCACCACTGGCATGCGCTACGACCCGGAGGTCAATGCGCGCTGCTTCCAAGGCCAGAGCTGCCAGCCCCGGTTCGACGTCTATGAGATCACGCCGAAAACGCTTGCGGCAAAGAGCCTGTCCGGCCGCTTCGAACCCCGGCCCATGCCGCTCACCACCACAGCGCTGCGGGTGGGGGGCGAACTATGGGTCAGTTCGGTCAGCGGCATGAATATCGCCGTCTTCCCGCTCAAGCCGAATTGAGGGAAAAAGGCCCGCGCCCCTGAAAGTCGCGGGCCAGCCCCCTCTGACCGTCAACCGAAATGGAGCTTCAGCCCCGGTTCGTCCCAGCGAATTTTGACGAGGCGGCCTGTTCGCAGCAGGGTCACATAAGCATCGCGCATGTCATCGCCGCCAAAGGCAATGTTGGTGACAGTCCGGTCCGGCAAGGGCCGGAAGCGCGTCTCTCCGCCAGGCTTGAACGTCGTAATTCCGCCGCCGATGATGGTGGCAACGCATACCGCGCCGGCCTCGGTAACGGCCAGACTGTCGAACACGGATTCCCCTGCGGCCGATCCCACATATACCGGCACCGGCATGTCCGTTTCCGCATCCTTGCGCAGCTGCCCCGGAGCTTCCACATCGAAGCTGAACAGTCGCCCCGTCCAACTCGCCGTCACATATAATGTCCCGCCGTCGGGCGACAGGCCAACGCCATTATAGCCCAGCCCGCCAAAATAGCCCTCGCGGATCTCGCTACCATCCGCCTTGCACCAGTAGAGGCCGCTCTTTTCGATCACCCGCTCGCGCACGGTGCCGAAATCGGTGAACCACATGCCGCCCGTTGCGTCGAACACCAGATCGTTGGGCGCGCTGATGGGCCGGCCATCAATACTGTCGTACATCCGCTCGACCTTCCCGGTGGCAAGATCGACGCGCTCGATCCGCCCCCCCCCGCCATGTTCGCCTGGCCTGTTGCCCTCCCCGCCGCAGTTGCAGACATAGAGCGCGCCGTCGGGACCGATCTGCGCGCCATTGGGCGTTCCCCCGATTTGTGCGACCACCTCGCTCTTGCCGCCGCCCCAGACGCGGCTGATGCGGTTGGCATGCATCTCCATGACCAGCACCGACCCGTCCGGCATGACCACCGGACCTTCGGGCGCCTTCAGCCCTTCGGCGAGGACTTCGAATTCGGTTTCCAACATGCGTCTCCTTCGATGGCATTCACGCGCCCAGGCCGAGCACGCTCTTGATAGCCGCCCACAGCCGATCGAACCAGGATAGGCGCTCCGGTTCGTCATCGCCTCCGTCCAAGGCAAAGACCCACAGGGCAGGCCCGCCCGTGGATGCTTCTATCTCCGGTGTCAGATGAGCGACGAAATTATCCTGATAGGTGCCGCCACCGGTGACGATCGCAACATATTGCCTGCCCTTCACTGTATAGGTGATGGGGAAGGAATTGGGCGTGTCATTGAGCCGCGTCTGCCAGAGCGTCTCGCCGGTGCCACTGTCCAGCGCACGGAACCAGCGGTCGCGCGACCCTTCGAACAACAACCCGCCCGCCGTCGCCAGCACTGCCGAGGCTTCGGGCGCGCGGCGCCTGTTTTCCCACAGCGTCTTGCCGGTACGCAGATCGACCGCCGTCACCCGCCCGAACTTGTTGTCGGAACCGGGACGCGGCGTGACTTTCCAAACTGACCCTGCGATGTTGGAACTGTCGATGGTCACTTCCATGCAGCTATCCAGAGCCGGGATGAACAGCACCCCGCTGCGCGGATCATAGGATGTGGCAGGCCAATTGCGGACGCCCGCAGCGAATGGACAAGCCTTTGTAGTCCGGCCCTCGCCTGGAATCTTGTGCAAATTGATGGTTTTAGCGCCCGTGACTGGGGTGATTGCGGTGATGATATCCTGAATCCCATAGTCATAGGACCAGAGATACTTGCCGCTCTTGATATCGAGTGCTTCCAGCACGCCCAGCTTGCCCATGGACATCGCGACCTGTCTGCCGGACCCGCGCGGGTCCTTGACAATCATGCGCTCGAAAGCCCAATCCTCATCCCAGACGTCGCCGGGGAAATGCTGGAAATGCCAGGCGAGTTTCCCGGTTCGAGCGTCCAGCTTCAGCGTGGAATTGGTATAGAGCGCCGCTTCCGGCTTTCCAGGATCGTTTTTCAGCAGCGTGTTGACTAAATAAGTGTTGCCGGTGCCGAAGACGATCTGATCATTGGCATAATCATAGCTTGGCGCAGTCCAAACGCCAGCACCGCCGCGCTCGGATGCCGGGGCGCCGCCCCAGCTTTCCGCGCCGGGCGCATTGTCGCCAGGAATGGTGTCGAAGCGCCACAGCTCTTCACCCGACTTCGCGTCAAACGCTGCCATGAAGCAACGCATCCCCTTGCCGAAACAAACAGCGCCGCCCTGAAACACCCGGCCATTGGCCACCAACGGGGCGGAGGTGAGCGAGTTCTTGACACCGATCACCTTGTCCCAGCGCAGCGCGCCAGTTCGGGCGTCCAGCGCCATCAGATGATTGTCGACGGTCGATGCGTAGAGCGCATCGCCATAGAGCGCCATTCCGCGTGGCTGGCTGAGGCCCCGGGGTACCGCCTTGTCCTCCCGCTTCCAGATCGTGTCGCCTGTCAGCGCGTCGAGTGCGGTGATGTGCCCGCCGCCGTGCAGGAAAATCACGCCATCATGTTCCAGCGGGCCGATGCCATTCGTGCTCGATCCCAGCGACTTGCTCCAGATCGGCCTCAACCGCCCGACATTAGATCGATTGATCTGGCTGAGTTGGCTATAGCCGAGCGCATTGGTGCTGCCCCGCCAGACGAGCCAGTCGTCGCCTGCCTCATGCCGCAACATCATGTCGGTGACGGGTCGCAGCCTGGCCGCGACTGCCTTCAGCCGCTCGCCGGCGGCACGGGAAATATCATCCACGAAGGAGGTCGGCGCGGGGGCGGGCGAGGATGCCTCAGCCTGTCCACCGGCCGCTTGTGCGCCGACACCGTTTTCCGCCAGCAGATAGGATGCAAGCTCCTTTGCAGTTCCCGCGTCGAGCGGGGGGTCGGCCGCAGGCGGCATGGACCGAGCGATAAAATCAGCAAGCCCGTCAACGCCCGCGCTGCCCCATTTCGCCTTGAAGGCCGCGCTCTTGAGCGTCGGTCCGCCGCTACCCTGAAGCGACTGGCCGTGGCACAATGCGCATTTGGCGCCATAGATAGAAGCGCCACCGCCCCCGGCCACCGTCTCGCCGCCCGCCTGGGCAATCGCGCCGCCCCCCGCCGCCAGCACGATGCCCACCGGAATGATCATTCGCTTATGCCTGCGCATTCACCCCCACCCTCTTTTATCGTTTATCCCATCGACGCGACGAACCGTTCACGAAATTTCGCGCACAGGCCGGGTCCGGCCTGCGCGCCCTTCCACCCTATCCCGTCGGAACCCGCACCTGTCGACGCGCCGCCAGTCCAGGAAACGGTATCAAAAGCGTTCGACGCCTGACATATTGAAGAATTCCTCGCCCATGCCATCTTCGAACCATTCGGCCATGTCTTTATCCAGATAGATGCGCTCGCCGCACATCTTGCCATTGGCGAAGGGGATCACGGCGTTGGTATAGCCACGGAAGGTCGATCCGTCCTTGCGCGTGTAGACACAGCTAAACTCGTGCGCCAACATATTGGGGCTGGTCGTGGTGGAATAATATTCGCGCGTATCCTCGCCGTTGCGCGGATCGATCTGTTCGATCACGACGCCATAATTGATCTCGTGATAGCGGCGCAGCGCTTCCTTCCCCGTTATGCGGATGCGGTTGGGGTAGAATTCCCATACCGCGTCGTCCGTGATGGATTCGGCCATGATCCCGTCGAAATCGCCTTCCATGAACTTGCGCGAATGTTCCAGGTTGAAATCGATCATTTCCTGCGCGCTCATCACCGTGTCGCTGGCAAACTGTTTCTTCCAGAGATGATCGGGGATTTCGACCTTGAAATCGGCATCGGACATCGAACTACTCCATCTGCATTATTATATTTGGAATCCAATCCGCAGGACGGCCGGATGACGACCGCCATTCTGGACGTCGGTCGTTACAGGGTGAACCTATCCGAAGGCAGGCGGATGTGGATGATGGGCTGAACGGAACCGACTTGGCAAGCCTTTGCGCCTTCTGGAAGATAGGTTTCAGCCGCCTCTCCAGTCTGCACGACTTCCTGTCAAATATGCTCGGGCAAGGCTCGGGCGGGGAGATGGATGATGGTGGCAGGTGCAGGCGCAGAGATACAGGTTCGTCCCGTCACGGATGCGGAGATCGCCTTTTTCTTCGAACATGGATGGGTAAAGCTGCCCGCCCTCATCGACCCGCAGAGCGCCGCCATCCTGCTGGAACGCGCCCAACGGACCTTCGGCGTGGATGGCCGCAAGGGGTTGGAGCAGGAAACGCCGGCGACACAATATTGGCAGACATGGTTTCGCAGCAATCCCGACTGCGGGCGGGATGACCATTATGCCGCGCTCCGGACATCGCGCGAACTCGGCCGCAACGCCGCGCGCCTGCTGGGCCGCGACAGTTCCATCCGCATGATGATGGACGCAACCATGGCAAAACTGCCCGGCGACAGCGGCAAGGGCAATGGCACGGACTTCCACCAGGACACGCCCGGCCACATGTATCTGGAATCAAACTTCCTCACCCCCTGGATCGCGCTGGACAGGGTCGATCGGGATATGGGCGCCATGCAATTCTATTCCGGGTCGCACAAGCTCGGCAATCTCGGTCAGGTGGGGGCGCTTTGGGACGAATGGGCGCCCTATATTGATCGTTTCTGCACGCTGACCGAACCGATTGCGCTGCAACCGGGCGATGCCACGGTCCACGCCAACGGCACGATCCACGGTACGGCTCCCAATCGCGGTGGGCGGCCGCGCTGGTCATGGGCGGGCGTCCTCGTGCCGGGCGACGCGCGCTATACCGGCGCGCAGAGCGAATATACCGACGGGCTGGGGATCAAGGCCTATGGGCCGTTGGCTCACCCCAATTTCCCGATCATCTACGACCCGCCCGAACAATAGCCCGGCACGCCGAGCTCAGGTAGCCATCTGCCCTCGCGCATATTGGGTAGGCGACAGCCCCACATGCCGGCTGAATGCGACGCTGAAGGCACTCGCGGAGCCGTAGCCGACGCGTTCCGCTATCACGCCGACATCGCCTTCGCTTCGGCGGAGCAGTTCCTTGGCCATGGCCATGCGCCAGGCGAGCAGATATTCCATCGGAGCGACGCCCACGGCGCGGCTGAACCGTTCGAAGAAGGCCGAGCGGGAGAGAGCGGCCCTTTTCGCCATTTCCGCGATCGTCCAGCGACGGGCCGGGCTTTCGTGGATGCTGCGTATCGCCTGCGCCAGCCGTTCGTCGGCCAGCCCGCGCAAGAGGCCGGGCGACGCCGCGGTCCCCGCCGTGGAACGAAGCGCTTCGATCAGCAGGACCTCCAGCAGCCGGGCCAGGATCACCTCCCGCGCGGGTCGCAGCCCGCGCGCTTCCTCGGCGACGAGTTGCACCAGCGTCGACAGCCTCGCTTCGCCGCGAATATGCACCAGTTGCGGTAGCAGCGACAGCAGCAGGGCCGCGTCGGGCGATCCGAAAATGCAATATCCGACCAGGTAGCGTACGTCAGGCGCGCCGGTCGCTATGCCATGCCGCACCTCGCCATCCAGCAGCATGCCCATCGATACATCCAGGGTTTCGGGCGCGACCGTCTCCAGATCCGACATGGTGAAATCGTCGCCCGAAGGGATCAGCGTGAAATCCCCTTCCTGAAGGATGATCGGATCATGACCGTCGACGGCCAGACGGCCGGACCCCTCCAGGGTGAGGCAGAAGAAAGGCTGCCTGAACCCCGAACGGCGCGTGCTCCAGCGCCCCTTGCCACTCACCATCTTCGAAAGGGGCGCGGTTGGCTGGAGCAGCGCGACGATCTCCGCCACCGGATCAACCATGCCGGACTCCTGCTAATGATTTATGGACTTCTGGCTATAGATCGTCCACCCTTCCTCGTCTATCCCGGCAAGTGCGAAACCCTTCGAAAGCGCCTTGCCAGACAAGGCCATTGCAATCGCGGGAAGATCGTCCCGCGCATCGCCACACACCGGCCGAGCGCGTCCGAACTGCTCGGAAGTGCGCATTTCAGGACCAGTATCCACGCCTGCGGGGGCTTTGAGGACCCGGCCGCAAGATGGGTTTGAAGCAATAACCGCCATGCCAATCAAGGCGGACAATAGGGGAGGATAAGATGAGACAGACCATGCATATACAGGCTATCCGCGCCTTGCTCCTTGGATGCAGCGCGCTTGCATCGGTAGGGCTGGCCCATCAGGCACAGGCTCAGGCTCCGAGCGAGGCCACGCCAGCAGCGACGGCGGGCGATATCATCGTCACCGCACGCCGGACCGAAGAGCGCCTGCAGGATGTTCCCGCGTCCCTGACCGTCTATAGCCAGGCAGACCTGACCAAGCGGAACATCTCCGTCGCGACGGATCTTGCCACCTATACGCCGTCCCTGTCGGTCAACCAGCGTTACGGCCCCGAAAAAGCATCCTTCAGCATTCGCGGCTTCAACCAGGACCTGTCCACCGCGCCGTCTACGGGCGTCTATTTCGCCGAAGTCGTGGGCGTGCGCGCACAGGGCGGCACGACCGGCGGCAACACGGTTGGCGCGGGTTCCTTCACCGATCTGGGCAACGTGCAGGTCCTCAAAGGCCCGCAAGGGACGCTGTTCGGGCGAAACACGACGGGCGGCGCCATCTTGCTGACCCCGCAAAAGCCCACCGACAGCCTGGAAGGCTATGCCGAAGGCACCTATGGCAATTTCGACCAGAAGCGTGTTGCCGCGGTCCTGAACGTGCCGCTTTCCGATACATTCCGGATCAGGGCGACAGTCGAGCGCCACGACCGCGACGGCTATATGAAAAACCGGTCCGGCATTGGCGCCAGGGACTTCAACGACGTCAACTATCTGTACGGACGCCTCAGCATCGTCGGCGATCTGACGCCCAATCTCGAAAACTATCTGATCTTCCACTATAGCCATTCGAATACTCACGGCTATGCGTCGCGCATGGTTGGCTGCAACCTGAATGCGACGGGCCTCGCCTTGCTTCAGGCGACCTCCTGTGCCGACCAGCTGGCCCGTCAGAACGCGCGCGGCGACAGTCTCTACGACGTGGAAACGCGGATCAGAAATCCCTTCATCAAGATCGATACGTGGCAAACCATCAACACCACCAAATGGCAGGCCAGCGACAATTTGACGATCAAGAACATCATGAGCTACGGCGAATATAAGGAGTTCGACTATTTCGACGCCGGCAGCAGCAATTTCGTCGTCGCCAACGTCAACAATCAAGGCGGGTTTCGCGCGCGGAACATCAGTCCCGCCTTTCCCGACATCGTCATTCCCGCCGGCACGGCCTATGACCGCGTCGTCCTGGACGTGATCGCACCGGGCGCTCCCGCAGGCGCCGAAAGCAGCTTCATCGAAGAACTGCAAATCCAGGGCAAGACCGCCGACGACCGCCTGAACTACACGATCGGCGGCTATCTGGAATTCAGCAGGCCGCTGAGCTGGAACCAGAGCGCCACGGGCATCTTCACCCTGTGCGACCGTCCCAGCACCCTGTCCTGCACCAACCCGATCCTGGCCGGCAGCGTCGGCGAAAGCCGCACCCGGTTCAATTTCGACAATCACGGCATCTACGGCCAGGCGACCTACAAAGTCACTGACCAGCTGACCCTCACCGGCGGGCTGCGGTGGACGTTCGACAAGATCGTTGCCACCGACCGTACGACGCGTGTTGCCCTGACCACCGCCGCCGGATCGTTCATCGATCCCAGAACGGGCGTATCCATCCGGCGGACATGCGCGGACACAGCGAGGTTCACCAACATCGCCCGCACGGATCCGTCCGCATGCGAAAAGACCATCACCAATAAATCGGATGCGCCGACATGGACGGTCGGCCTGGATTACAAGCTGTCGCCCGATCACCTGCTCTACGCGAAATATTCGCGCGGCTATCGTCAGGGGGGCATAAACTTCGCCTTCATCGGTCTCGAAGCCTGGCAGCCCGAAAAGCTCGATTCCTACGAAATCGGTGGCAAGGCCAGTTTCCATGGCGCGGTCAGTGGATATTTCAACATTGCAGGCTTCTACAACAACCTCACCAACCAGCAGGTTGCCGCCCTGCTTGTCGCCACGCCTGAAGCGCAGGCACGCGGTATCAATGCGGGCTCGTCCATCATCAATGCGGGCAAGTCCCGGTCCTACGGCATCGAAGTCGACACGTCCGCCCTGTTCTTCGACAGTCTCCGCCTGTCTGCCGGCTATACTTATCTGAATACGAAGATTGTCGAGGTGGCGACCGCGACGGACCTGGCGCCAAAGCTGGTCGGCACGCCCTGGGCATCGGCCACGCCCCGCGTGAAGAGCGGAAGCAGCTTTCTGGACAGTCCCAAGCACCGGCTGACAGTCACCGGCACCTACACGCTGCCGCTGGACAGCAGCGTCGGCGAGGTTTCGATCGGCGCGACATGGGTCTACACGTCGAAATACATCACCAACGCGCTGGAGCCGCAATATGTCAACGGCTTCCCGATGGGGATCACCCCGTCGAGCAATCTGGTCAACCTGAACCTGGACTGGAACAGCGTGGGCGGGTCCCCCATCGATCTCGCGCTGTTCGCGACTAACGTCACCAAGGAAAAGATCAAGCTGCCGAACCAGAATTCCTACACGGTTTCCGGCGTCGCTGAAGTGGGGATGAGCCCGCCCCGGATGTACGGTCTGCGCCTCAGATACCGGTTCGGCGAATAGGAGGGGCGGCGCGCCGTGACCCCACTCCCCCGGCTGCGGCGCGCCATTCCCATCAGTTTCGGCCCCTTCGCAAAAGGCGGGGACGCCGTCGGAAAGGCAGATATGACGCAAACACTGAAAGTTGAACGCAAAGTCGCCATCGTTACCGGAGCCGGAGGAAAGCCATCCCCCACGGGCTCTTTCGGCACCGGCAAGGCGATCGCCCTCCTGCTCGCGCAGCATGGCGCGAAGGTCGTCGTCGTCGACCGCCATCAGGATCGCGCCGATAGCACCAGGCAGTTGATCGAGGAATCGGGTGGGGAAGCGGTCACCGTGCTGGCCAACCTCGCCACCGAGGCGGATTGCCAGCGGATCGTTCAGGAAGCGCTCGCCGCCTTCGGCAGGGTCGATATTCTGGTCAACAATGCTGCCGTCTCCCCGCTGAAGACGCTGCTCGAAACTACGGTCGAGGATCTGGAAAACAGCATCACCGTCAACCTCACCATCCCTTTCCTGCTGACCAAAGCCGCACTTCCAGAGATGATCAAGGTGGGCGGCGGCGCGATCGTCAATATCTCGACGCTCGCCGCCATCAGGGGGGCGGCCGCCATGCCCGCCTATTCGGCCGCAAAGGCGGGCATGACCGGCCTCACCATCAGCACGGCGGCGGGCTATGGCCGGCAGGGCGTGCGATGCAACGCGATCATTGTCGGCGCGCTCGACACGCCACTACGGCGGGCGACGGTGCCGGGCGAATATATCCCGCGCGTCGCCGCGCTCAGCACCGAAGGCGACTCCTGGGACATCGCGCGGGCCACCCTCTTCCTAGCAAGCGAGGATTCCTCGCACATCACTGGCGTGCTTCTTCCTGTCGACAGCGGCAATTCCATTCTCAGTCCCTGACCACGCGCAACGGCTGGATTGTGGAATAACAGAGTGGAGGGTGGGGTGACGAAGGCGATGGAAGATATTGGCTCCAGCGGGCACATCATGTGGAAACGACGGACCAGGGCTGAAAAGGAACCGATCCCGTCGGCGGCACGGCGCGCCGCGACTGCCGCATTTGCAGGCAGCTTCATCGAATTTTATGACTATTCCATCTTCCACGTCCTGCTGGTCTACTTCTCGCCGCTCTTCTTTCCCGGGGCCAACCACAGCGCCCTTCTGGCGGGGCTGGCGGTTTATGGCGTGGGCTTCATCGGTCGCCCCCTCGGCGGCATCCTGTTCGGGCGCATCGGCGATCTGCGCGGGCGGCGGACGGCGCTGATGATGACCATCGGCCTCATGGGCCTGTGCACCGCGCTGATCGGCCTGCTTCCGAGCCACTCAGCGATCGGCCTGGCCGCTCCGGTGCTCCTCGTCATCCTTCGTTTCGGGCAGGGGCTTTCCGCCGGTTCGGAAATCATGGGATCTGTAACTCTGGTCATCGAAACGGCGCCGCCCTCGCGCCGCGGGTTCCTGGCGTCCATGACTCCCCTTGGCATGGCGTCGGGAGCCCTTTTCGGGAGCGCCGTCGCGGCGACCGCCAGTGCGCTCCTGTCGCCTTCGGAGATGAGCAGCTATGGTTGGCGCATCGCCTTCGTGCTCGTCATACCTTTGACGCTGACGGCCTTTCTGTTGCGCCGGCGAGTAGAGGACTCGCCCGAGTTCGCCGAACTGGCGCGCAGCCATCACACGGTAAAGGCGCCCTTGCGCGAAGCGGTGATCCCCAACTGGCGGCAACTGCTGCTGGCAAGCGCCGTGGCGATCACGGTCAACGGGCCGGCAAGCGCTGGCACCTTCTACATTCCCTATCTGGTCGGCACCCGTGGCCTGCCATTCGCTGAAGTGGCGATGGTGAATTCCATTGCCTGCGCCCTTACCTTGCTGGCGCCGCCCATAGCTGGTCTGATGACCGATCGGCTGGGTAATCGTTCGATGCTGGCGCTGGTTTTCGCCGCGTTTTTCGCCCTCGCCTTCCCCATATTGTGGCTGATCGGGACGACCGACAGCCTTTTGGTGCTGGGCCTGACACTCAGCCTGCATCTGGCGCTCAGCCAATTCATCGCCGTGCCGGCATGGAGCTATATTGCCGGGCTGTTCCCGGCGAACGTGCGCTACACCGGCTCGACGCTTGCCGCCAATGTGGGCGCGGTGCTGGTGGGCAGTTCCGGCGGATTCGCGGCCGCCGCGCTTGTCTTTGCCACAGGTTCGTCGCTGGGCGCGACGATCTGGATCAGCGGCTGGAGCCTTGCCGGCCTGATCGTCCTCGCCCTCAGCCGGGGGTTCGCACGACGTCTGGACCAATCCACGATCGGAGTTGCAGCATGACCGCCGGACAAGACGGCCTCCCGATGCCGCGCCGCCTGCTCGCCATCTCGGCGGTCAGCTTCGGTCAGGCCCTGTGCATCATGGATGGTTCGGTCGCCAATATCGTGCTGCCGACCATCGCCTCCGACCTGCGCGTGGACAATTCCGCCGTCGTCCTGGTCGTAACCATATATCAGCTTGTTCTCGTCATGGGTCTGCTGCCCTTGTCGGCGCTTGGAGACAAGATCGGTCACAATCGGCTCTACCGGCTTGGGCTGCTGCTTTTCTCCATAGCCACCGGCCTATGCTTCTTTGCCCATAATCTGCCGTTCCTGCTCGCCATTCGCGCACTACAGGCGCTGGGAGCGGCAGCGGTGTTGAGCGTTTCCATGGCGATCGTGAAGGCCATATATCCCGCGCATCAACTGGGCCGTGGCCTGGCATTGAACACGATCGTGGGCGCCAGCGCCGCAGCGCTCGCGCCCACACTGGGCGGATTCATGCTGAGCGTCGCGCCCTGGCCCTTTGTGTTCGTCATCGGCGCGCCCCTAGGGATCATTTCCCTCCTACTCGACAAGGCACTGCCCCCTTCAGAGCCAAAGGGCGGCACCTATGATCTATGGGGCGCGCTGCTTTGCGCCGCCATGTTCGGGCTGACCATCGCCGGCATCGAATATGCCAATCAGGGCGGCGCCCTGCACATGGCGGCCGTCATCGTCGCCGCGGGCCTGCTCCTCGGATATTTCTTCGTCCGTCGCGAACGCGCTCGGACCAGGCCGCTGATGCCGATCGACCTGCTTGCCCAGCCCCGGCTTGCCTTACCCACCGCCGGGGCGGCGCTGATCTACACGGGTTTCACGATCCTGATCGTCATGCTCCCCTTCCAGCTTCAGCAGGCCCATGGCTTCAGCCCGATGGAAGTCGGCACCCTGATGGCGTCGATGCCGATAGCGTCTTTCTTTGTCGGGCCGGTCGCGGGCATCCTCTCCGACCGCATCCGGCCCGATCGGCTGGCACTATTTGGATCGCTGATTTCGGTAATGGGCGTCACGGCGCTGGCGCGGATTCCCGCCGATGCCAGCCAGTTCGATATTCTCTGGAGGCTTGTCCTGCTTGGTGTGGGGGTCAGTTTCTTCACCGCCCCCAACACGCGCATGTTCATCGGCGCCGTTCCGCGCGATCGCACCGCCGCCGCCAGCGGATTGATCGCCACGACCCGCCTGATGGGTCAGACGCTGGGTGCAACGGCGGCAACCACCTTGTTGGCGTTTGGTTTCCACGACGCCATGGTGTCGCACATGACGGTCGTAGTTCTCCTCCTGCTTGCGGGAGCGACATGCAGGGCGCCCGCCTCGGCCTCCAAGATTCAGGACAGCATGGCGGCCTTGACCAGATGATCAGTCGCTGAATGGGGGCAATTCATTTCCTTCGCGGGGTTTGGAGAAACGCATGCACAAATTCTTGCCTGAAGGCATATTGCTCCTGTTCTTTTCCTTTAGTTGCAGCACGCATGCCGAAACTGGCAGAAAATGCGGCGTCTATGATGGATTGGATATCTTATGCCTTTCCACGCATTCTGAAGATCTGGTCCAGTTGCCTGAAACCAGATGGCTCATCATCTCCAATCCTTTGCGGCTCGTCGACACGGTTTCCGACAAGAGCCATGTGGTGTCCGAGGTGGCGATCAAGTTCGATCACGCGACCTACCGCAGTTGCCCCGGGCCTATCGCTCCCACAGGTGCGGGGCAAATGGGCTATGCCGGAAGTGCACTCAATCTGCGCGTCGGGAAACCAGGCACCTACACGCTCTATATGCGTGGCCCCGAAAGACGAATTGAGGTTTTCGATCTCGACGCGAGGCCCAAAATTCCCAACCTCACGTGGGTCGGTTGCGTTCCTACACCGCAACGCTTGTCCCTCAACGCGATAGCTCCATTACCCGGCAAAAGGTTGGTTGCCACCAATTTCGCGAGCGCATCGTTCGGCAGCTTCGCCACACCGGACGGGCGGGCCAGTCTGATCCGCAATTTGTCGAATTCAGAACCGACCGGCGAACTGTGGGAATGGGGACCTGACAAGGGCTGGTCCAAGATTCCCGGGACAGAGGGGTCGGGCCTGAACGGTATCGAAAGTTCGAAAGACGGTAAAACTCTGTATGTCGCCGAATGGGGGCGCAACCGAATCATCATGTTCAAGCGCGGCAAAGTGCGACCGCCCAGCGTCGTTACGGAACTTGATTTCAGGCCGGATAATATCCGGCGCCAGTCCGATGGCTCGCTCGTGATCGGGGGACACACTGCAAGCGTCCAATCCATATTGAACGACTGTTCGTTCGAACATCGCTGCAAGGATATCCATTCAAGCGCAGTGATCCTGGACCCCTTGACCGGAAAAATCCGCTACGCCTTGAAAGACCTGCCGCTTGGCCACGGCGAAAATTTCGTTAGCGGTGCGACCATCGTGGGGTCACGCGTCTGGATAGTGACGGTAGGCCCGGACAGCGCGATACTCAGGGTGGCCAAACCCGATTAACGTCCTGAAAAGCCAAGCGCGCATTGACTCACTCCCCCGGGCGGCGGACGTCCGGCAAAAATCCGTCGAGACTGCATCCCGATGCTCCTGTTGTTATAAGGGAGCATTGAGATCAGCCGCGACGATGGCGCCTCCAGTCAGCTCAAACGCCTGGTGGCAACGACGCCCGGCCGCCATGTGGGAGCGATGCGCGGATCAGGCCACTGGCTTGCATTTGAAGATCGCGGCAACCTCACCCAGCGCACAGGTTTCGCCACGCTGGTTCTTCACGTCATAGGTGCGGATGATGATGCCTTCGCCTGGACGCGACTTGGACGGGCGCTTTTCCTTGACGCTCATCACCAGATGGATGGTGTCGCCCGCCTTCACGGGGTTCGGGAAGCGCCAGCTGATGCCCAGATTGGCGACGATCGTGCCTTCCGCAATGCCCATGCGCGCGCCGAAGCCCGCCGCCAGCGACGCGATCAGGAAACCATGCGCGATCGGCGCGCCAAAGGATGTCGTCTTGCAATATTCATGGTCGACATGGATGGGATTCATGTCCGACGTCAGCGTCGCGAAAGCCAGAATGTCATAATCGGTGACGGTCCGGCCCGGCGAAATCCATTCCTGGCCGACTTCCATCTCATCATAATAGAGGCCCATAAACTCTCCTTTATTTGCAAAAAATTATTGTCGCCTTACGCAGCGCGTGGCCGCCAATAGGGAAGCACGATCCCGTCCGTTTCCTCCCGGAACAGCACCTCCAGCTGCATGCCGACGCGCACATCGGCCGGATCACACTCCAGGATGCGGGTGTGAAAGCGCACGGTCGGGTCTTCCTCCGCCGCGACGAGGCCCACGACATAGGGCACTTCGTCGGCAAGGCTGGGATGAAAGGCGCGGTGGACGACCGTGTAGGTGTACAGCGAGCCGCGGCCCGACAGTTCGACCCAGTCGACATCCTGCCCCCCGCACCAATGGCACCCCGCCGCCGGGCGATGCCGCTTGCGACCGCAGGACCGGCATTGTTGCACGGTGATGACATGGTTCCTGCATCCATCCCAATAGGGCTGGGTCAATATGTCGGGAACGGGGACGAAAGGCGCCATCTTCACTTCCTCAAAACCATTGCGCTGCCCTGCGGGCCGCCAAAGCCGCTCACCAGCCCGACCTCCGCGTCCGCGACCTGACGGACGCCCGCTTGCCCACGCAATTGCGTCACTGCCTCGGCCACGACGTTGAGGCCGTTCAGATAACCTTCGTTGAGCATGCCCCCGCCCGTGTTCAGCGGCAGGCTGCCGCCCGGCGCCGTGACGCCGGACGCTACCAGCGGGCCGCCTTCGCCCTTCGCGCAGAAGCCGAAATCCTCAAGCTGATGGACGACGACGAAGCTGTAGGCGTCATAGATCTGGGCAAAGTTCATGTCGCCGGGGCCAAGGCCCGCCGACTGCCACACGCGCGGCCCGACATAGTGGGAGAAAAGCTGGCTGTAATCTTCCCATTTTTCATAGTTGCGGCCGCCGCCCGGACCCATGCCGTATGCGCCGCCACGGATATAGACCGGCGGCTGGCGCAAATTCCTCGCCCGTTCCGCGCTGGTGACAATGATGGCGCAACCGCCGTCAATCTCCCGGCAGCAGTCCAGCCGCGACAGGGGATCGGCTATCAGCGGCGTCGCCAGATATTCGTCCATCGTCAACGGATCGCGGTTGAAGCTCCGCTCATTGTTCATCGCCCATTGCCGCTGGGCGATGGCGACATGGCCGTAATGTTCCCTGGTGGTGCCATAGGTCGCCATGTGATGCCGCGCCCACATGGAATACCAGACCGGCACGCCGATTATGCCATAGGGCATCAGGAACTGCATCTCGCCCGCGGCCTTGCCCGCGGCGCCGGTTTCGCCAGCGCGCTGCCCCGACCTGCCGTTCATCGCGCGATAGCAGATGACGGTTTCGGCAAGCCCCGCCATCACCGCCATCGCCGCTTCCAGGATCACCGCGCAATTGCCCGGCCCGCCCTGCGCGATTTCATTGTACCAGCGCAGTTCGCGGATGCCGAGCGAACTGGCGACCACCTGCACCGGCGCGCTATCCCCCATATGATAGGTGAGCAGCCCATCCACGTCGCTGGGCTTCAGCCCCGCATCCGCCATCGCATTCTGGCACGCCTCGACCGCCAGCATTTCCGTGGTTACGCCGGATTTCGACGAGAAGGGCGTGTAACCCAAGCCGACGATGGCGCATTTGTCCCTGAGCATGTTCGTCTTCCTACGAATGCGCCGCGGCCAGCGCCGGCGCCTCTGCGTGCTGGACCACCGCCAGCCCGTCGATCAGCACGGGCTTGCCCTCGTCCAGCATGATGGGGTTGAGGTCGAGTTCCTTGAGGCCCTCGCCCTTGCTGACGCACCAGTCGCTGACGCGCACGATGACATTCGCCAGCGCTTCTTCCGCGCCGGGGTTGAAGGACAGTAGCGCCTTGACCGCCGGCACCTCCTTCACCAGCGCGCGCGCATCGTCCGGCGTGACCGGCAGCGGTGCGAAGCTGATCTGCTGCAACGCCTCGGTCAGGATGCCGCCCAGGCCGAAGGTCAGGACCCGGCCGAAGCTGGGATCATGCGACATGCCCAGGAACAGTTCGGGGCCGGGCGCGACCATCTTCTGCACGATGACGGAATCCACCGCGGCATCCGGCGCGCGCTCCTTCACGCGGGCCAGCATCCTGCCGAACTCGTCGGCCACGGCCTCCCCGCTGTGCAGGCCGAGCGCGATGCCTCCCACCTTGGCGCGGTGCGGGATGTCGGGCGAGATGACCTTGATCGCGACCGGGAAACCTACCTTGCGCGCCGCATCCGCCGCGTCCTGCGCGGAGGATGTGACGACTTCGTCCAGCACCGACACGCCGAAGGATTTGAGCTGCGCCTTGACGACATCCTCGGTCAGCACTTCCTGATGCGTATCGCGGGACGCGGCATGGCCGCCATCGCCCTTGCCCGGCGCCTTCGCACCATCGTCTGGCGGCAGGATCAGGTTCAGCGCTTCGAAACATTGGGCGAAATTGTCGAAATAGGGCACGCCTGCATCGGTGAAATAGGCCTCGACCTCCGGCCCGCCGGAAATCCATGCCGCCACCGCATATTTGCGGCAGTCGGCCAGCACCTTCGCCGATGCTTCGGCCAGCGCCTGACCGATCGCATGCTTGTAGGCGCCGAACACGACGACCTGATCGATACCGGGGTCGGCGATCAGGCACTCCAGCACTTTGGCGAACTTGTCGGGCTGGTAGAACAGGCCCGATGTCACGTCGATCGGATTGTCGAAGGAGGCGAATTCGGGCAGCCATTCCTTCAGCCGCTCCCTGGTGTCCGGGTGCAGTGTCGGCACCGCGAAGCCGCTTTCCTCGACCAGATCGGCGGCGATCACCGCCGTGCCGCCCGAAATGGCAAGGATCGCCGTGCGTCGCCCGGTCGGCAGCGGGCGCTTCGCCAGCAGCAGCTTGCAAACTGCGACCAGTTCCTCCAGCGTGCGGACCTTGACGATGCCCGTCCGCCGGAACAGCGACGAACAGATGGCGTCGTTTCCTGCCATGGAGCCGGTGTGCGAGATCGCCGCGCGAGCGCCGGCCGAAGCACGGGCGGACTTGAACACGACGATATGCTTGCCTGCAGCCCTCGCCTTCCTGCCCAGTTCCAGCAGGCGGCGGCCGTTCTTGAGCTGCTCTGCATAGGCGACGATGACCTTGGTGTTCGGATCGTCGACCAGATATTCCACGAAATCAGTGAGGCCATGCGTCGTTTCATTGCCGGAACTGATGATGTGGCTGAAACCGATCCCTTGCTTGACCGCCATGGAATAGAAGATCGGCCCCATGGCCCCGCTCTGCCCGATATAGGCAACCGGCCCGGCCTTGAATTCATCGCCTTCGAAAACGGCGGTGAAGGACAGGTGCTTGCGATGGTGAAAATTGATGCTGCCCGCGCAGTTCGCGCCCATGATGAGCAGTTCATGCTCCTGCGCGATCGCCTTCAGCTCGCCTTCCAGCACATGACCTTCGCCGCCGACTTCGGCAAAGCCCGAACTGATGATCATATAGTTTTTGATGCCCAGCGCAGCCCCTGTACGCAGGACACCCGCGACATCCGTCGCCGGGACCGAAATGATGGCCAGGTCCACCGGCGCGCCGATCGACTCCAGCGAGGGATAGCATTTCTGGTCCAGAATCGTGTCATATTTGGGATTGATCGGGTAAAGTTCCCCTTCGTAACCCAGCGACAGAAGGTTCGCGACAATCCGCCGCGCCGGGCCGGAGGGTCGCGCGCCAATGCCGACGACGGCGATGGAAGCCGGGTTCAGCAAGCGATCGAAATCATAAGCCATGTCGTTCAGTCATCCTTGATCTGGACAGCGTCATCGGGATTGAATCCCGATCAGAATTCGAGCACGAGCCGCCCGCGCAAACCGCCCTGCTCCAGCCGCTGGTGCGCTTCGCCGGCCCGTTCCTTGGGATAGGTGCCAGCGACGCGAATGGTCAGCTTGCCTTCCTCCGCCAGGCGACGAAGCCCATCCAGCTTGTTGCGTTCCTCCGAATGCAGCTTCGACCGGACGGGGACCAGCTTGACACCGCGATCCGCCTCGCCGGTCTGCATCCGCAGCGTGATGACGGTGCCGCCGTCGCGTACCGCCGGGGCGAGCCGTTCATTGAACAGCGCGCCGTCGATCGCGCCGTCGACGCCATCGGGGAATCTTTCCCGCACGCGCCCGGCAAGATCATCGCCACGGCGCAGCACCACATCGGCGCCAAAGCCCTTGACGGCGCCCTCATCGGCTTCGGACGCGTCGGCGATCACCACCAACCCGTCTTCCTTCGCCAGTTCCACCGCATAGCCGCCGAATGTTCCGGCGGCGCCGCTGATGAGCACGGTATTGCCCGGCTTCAGGCCCAGCAGGTCGATTGCCAGCCGGGCGGTCATGGCATTCATCAGGATGGTGCTCGCTTCGACATGGTTCATGCCGCGCGGCGCCTTCACCACGGAATTGGCAGGGACCGCCAGCATCTCCGAATAAGCGCCATAGGAACCGTTAGGCGCGATGAAGGCGATGACGGGATCGCCGACATTCAGGTCCGTCTCCACGCCTTCGCCGATCGCCAGCAGCACGCCTGCAGCATCCATCCCCGGCACATAGGGCGGCGGCGCGGTACGCCCGAACATCTTGACGTGCGTGCCGCTGCGGATCAGCGCGTCGGTCGGGTTGACGGCTGCCGCATGGATGCGGATCAGCACCTGTCCCGGGCCGGCCACCGGGTCCGGCAAATCCAGGATCTCAAGCGCTTCAGGACCGCCAAAATCGGTCAAACCTACGGCTTTCAAGTGATCCACTCCCGTTAAAATTCTGTCCGGACCAGTCCGACATATGTCAAGATTGCATATTGCATGTAATGATTAATCGTCAAGCCTGAACGGCATAAGGCTTCTTGCGCCGGAGCGCGTTCGCAATTGCCTGTCGTAAGATAGGACGGGTGGCAATTTGCCCACGCGCTCGTCCTTCGCATTTACCTCGACGGCTTGACACGCCACGGCGATGCTCTTTATCGGAATGGTCAATCAGAGCATTTCTTCGCACGAAGCAACGTCGTACGGCGATCGTCCGGATACTATTCTGTTTGGCGCTGTCCCATCTTCTTGTAAGATACAATATCGCATAAGAACGACCCATATCAGCGATACGTCATTTCTAGGAACGTCAGTGGCAGCAACACCCGATAACCAGTTGAGAAACCCGCCCCTGTCGGACAAGGCCCGCGACCGCCTTCGCGCCGCCATCCTGGAAGGTGAACTGAAGCCGGGGGACAAGATCAATATCGAGCGGGTCGCCGAAACCTTCGGCATCAGCCGTACGCCCATCCGCGAGGCGCTGAAGGCGCTGGAAACGGAAGGACTGGTCCAGATCCAGGCCAATCGCGGCGCCATCGTCGAACCGCAGGTCTGGCAGGAAATCCATCACCGCTACCGGATGCGTAGCCTGCTGGAAGGCTATGCGGCCGAACTGTCCTGCGCGAAAGGGGATGAAAAGCTGGTCGCCGCCCTGCGGGGCAACTGCGCGCAGGTGAAGAAGGCAAGCCAGACCGCTAGGCCCGTGAGCATGGAAAATGCCCGCATGATCGCGGAACTCAACCGCAGCTTCCATCGCATGATCTGGGTCGGTTCAGGCAGCATGACGCTGGTCCGCTTTCTGGAGGCACTGGACCTGCCGCAATCGTTCAACGATTCCTTCTACAAGGAAAAAAATTCCCGCGATGTCGTCTGGCAAAGTCATGAAGCAATCGTGGATGCGTTCGCTGCGGGCGACTCCAAAAAGGCGAGCGCCCTCATGGAACGGCATGTCGAGCAGGCGGTAGACCTGCTGGCGTCCCATGCGGATGACCATATCAGCGATCTTTGCTGCTGATTCGGGAGCCGGTTCCGTCGCTTCCCCGTCAACGGCACGACGACCCTCCGCGCCCTCACCAAAGATAGGCTGTGCGGCTCCGTCGCCATGGTAGATGTTGCGCGACAGCTTCGTCACCACCCTGGGGCAGAGCGACACGGCCAAGGCTCAGGCTTGCCGGCAACTGGCGCAGGAGGGCCGCAGTTGAACAACCCAACCGATCCGCCGCCGCTCAACCTTGAGCTTCATCGCATCATGCAGGAAAAGCTCGGCTCAAACCCGATGGCTTCTCCCGACATAAGCGCCGAACAATTATTGAACATTGTCGGAAATGATCCGGGCACACCCGACGCGGTGATCGACCAGGACGGGGACGTCAAGCTGACCCATTTGAAAATCCCGGCGGCCAACGGCGAAGAACAGATACCCGTCCTGATCGTCGAGCCGTCCGGCAGGACCGGCAGGCCGTTACCGTGCCTCTATTATACGGCAAACGGCGGCAAGATCAGGCAGGGGGCAACGGCTGGCGTCACGCCCTTTGACACGGCATTGGTCGCCACGCACGGCATCGTGCTGGTAAGTATTTCGCCCAGGGTCGGGCCAAAACATCGCCACCCCGCACAGGTGGAGGATGCCTATGCCGGTCTGGAGTGGATCCACCAGAATGCTACCCGGATCGGCATCGACCCGGCGAAGGTCATCATCATGGGCAAGAGCGGCGGCGGCGGGATCGCCGCGTCGACGGCAATCTATGCGCGTGACAGAGCCGGGCCGCCGATCGCCTATCAGATGTTGATCTATCCCATGCTCGACGATCGCACGGTCACGGTGTCGAGTCGCTACGCCGCCGCCGGATGGGGACCACGCCATAACCAGATCGGTTGGAACGCGATATTGGGCGATGCCACCGGCGGACCCAATGTGGATTCCTATGCTGCGGCAGCCCGTGAAACAGACCTGAAGGGCCTGCCCCCCGCCTATGTCGAAGTTGGGTCGAGCGAGATATTCCGCGACGAAGACCTGCAATATGCCTGCCGCCTGGCTGAGGCGGGCGTACCGGTGGAGATACATTCTTGGATGGGCGGATTCCACGGGTTTGAAATCGTCGCCCCCGATGCCGCGCTTTCCCGCTCCTGCCTGCTGACGCGCGAATCCTTCCTCGCGCGCGCGCTGACGGAGATGGACGACGCGGCGTTCAACCCCGGCGGATGACGATCATCACCTAAGGCGTCAGATAGGCCCCGCCGTTGACGCCCAGCACCTGACCGTTCACCCATGCGCCGTCATCGGAAAGCAGGAACGCGACGGTGGCCGCAATATCCATCGGAACGCCAAGGCGCGGACTACGCAAGCCCGCCTTCAGCTCATCGATAAATTCCTGAGGCATGACTTCCTTCGCTTTTTCGGTCAGAACCACACCGGGGGCAACGGCATTGCACCGAATGCCTTCCTGGCCCCAGCGTGACGCCACATGCCGGCACATGGCGTTTACCCCCGCCTTGGATGAAGAATAGGCTACAGGCGCCTGGTCGCGCCCGATGGGTGGAGAACTGGTCGAGGTTGTCGTGCAGACGATGCTCCCCCCGCCATTCTTGAGCAGGTGGGGAAGTGCGGACCTGATCAATGTCGCATAGCCGATCAGATTGACCCGTAGCGTCCGTTCCCAGATCGCCACGTCCATGTGCAAAATATCGATGTCCCGGCCGAATATCTCCTGGCGAAGGTCGGCAGCATTGGCATGAAGGCCGTCAAGGTGGCCGAAATGGCCGACTGCCTGTTTGACAAGATTATCGGTCGATGCCTCGCATGCCTGATCGTAGGCGATCGCGATCGCTTCGCCCCCGGCATCCCGAATTTGCTGAGCCGCTTCATCCGCGCCGCTGGCATTGATGTCGCCAACGGCGACCCTCGCGCCTTCGGCGGCCAGCCTGCGCGCAGTCGCCAGGCCGATGCCGGTCGCAGCACCCGCGACAATAATCGCCTTGCCGGACAGTCCATTCATGCTCGTCCATCTCCCAAGATATATTCAAACGCCCGTACTGATATTCAGCGGGTTCAACAAAGGCGCGACCTAATGCCAAGGTCCGATGAGCTGGACTCTTTACTATTGTTCCAGCGCACCTCGTGCAAAGGCCTCCTTGTCCATCATGTTCTGGGCACCCAGCTTGCCCTCTTTCAGGGCGGTGAACATCTCGTCGATCAGTTCGTCGCCTACTTCGATCTTCTGAATCTTCCACATGATGGAATCGATGATGGCGGAAGCATAGCGGAACACTGTGTATCCGATCGCTTCGATAACCCATTTCGTGCCCCGGCCATCTGCCAGTTCGCGGAATCGCTCGGCTGTCAAAGTGCCTTCGACCGTGAGCCGCACCAGTTCCACCAGATCCTTCCCGTCCGAAGGGAGCGCATCCAGCCGGTCATCCCGAATTGCCTGAATATCCTCTGCGGAGATGCCGTTCGCGGCCGCCACCGCGATGTTGCCGGCCTGTACCCATCCGTTCACGAGCAGCGGCAGCAGTCCCATATCGATCCAGGCGCGTTCGACTTCGTTCATGGTGCCGCGAATGCTCGCGGTCATGTAATAGTCGCCCAGTTCAGCCCAGAGACGGGCCAGGCGAGGCGTCTGCAACAGGCCGGTGAACAGAGGGGCCACCTCGAACGGATATTCATCACGCAGCATTGGCATGCAATCGAACTTGCGCTGGTCGCGCGCCACGACCCAATCGAGATCCTTGCGCTCGCTCTCGCTGAGCGTCTCCTTCGCGGGCAGGGGCAGAAAGCGGCTCATGTCCCGCCCTTCCCCTTCCTTGTCCCAGTCAAGCGTCGCCCAGGTGAGCTTCAGGACCTTCATCTGGGGTGAATTTTCACTCAACATCGGCACCTCTCCCAAATTTGCCTCCGAACATCAATTATGCCGCAAAGCCAGGCAATGACAGTAAAAGCAAAGCAACATCGGCTTCCAGCGTCCGGCTGTCCGCGAGGTCGGCAAACCCTATGGGCTTTTAGCCCTGGCCTGCGGTTCGCAACCTATCCAATGTCAGGATTTTCGACCGGCGGGCGTCAGGACGGATCAAACCCTGCCAACTGAAAGATAGGTCAATTGCGCATCTGGCACGCTACTCCCTCTGAAAGAAAATTTGCAAATACAGTCAAGGAGGCGGTGGTGATTGAGCTTTTTGGCGGATCTTCCCCAAATGTCCTGAAGGTGGTGATTGCCCTTGAGGAGTTGGAACTGGAGTATCGCCACACCAAGGTGGACATCATAAATCTGAAGTTCGAACCGGAATTTCGGAAAGTGAACCCGAATTCGCGTATCCCCGCGATCATCGATCAGGACGGATTCGGCGGCAAGTCATTCCCGCTGGGGGAATCGGGTGCGATCCTGTTCTACCTCGCGGAAAAACATGGCGCCTTCCTGCCGGAGGCATCGGCCGACCGCTATACCTGCATGCAATGGCTGATGTTCCAGATGTCGGGCATCGGCCCGATGTTCGGCCAATATGTGTATTTCAGCCGCCGCGTGAAGGACCAGCCCCACGGCCTTGAACGCTACACCAACGAAGTGCTGCGCCTTTACGATGTCGTCGAACGGCGGCTGGCGGAAAGCCGCTATCTGGCGGGTGACGAATATAGCATCGCTGACATGGCGGCCTTTCCCCCGCTTCGATACGTCACCGTCACCGGCCTTGACCGATCCGCCTATCCCAACATGAACCGCTGGATGGACGAGATTGCCCAGCGCCCGGCGGTGGCCCGTGCCATCGAAAAGAGCGGGCAATTCGATCTCGACAATCATGAAGGCGCCGCCAAGATGACCCCGGATCAATGGGACCGGGCCTTCCTGCGGGGCAAATATTCCAGGGCTCACACTCTGGGAGTGACGCCAGCCCCGTGATGCTTCGCGAAGGGGGGCGATCACTCCTCTTCGCATACGGCCGGGGTGTCGGGGTCCGTTCCCGAACGCGCCCGTCAGACTGAAACAATTGAGAGGATAGATCATGATTGCCCTGAACGACGAAGAACTGCTCGCGGCCATGCAGCCCGAAAACCGTGCGGTTTTCATGCCGCTGGAAAAGCGCCCCGGTCCTCGTATGACGCCGCTCGAAATGATCGAACTCAATGGGGAACATAGCCGTCGTTTCTTTGCCGGTGATTTCGACGGCATCATGGAACATTCCCTCATCGACGATCCGGTCTACGAATTTCTTCCCGCCCGCATCCGGGTCAAGGGCAAGGAAGCGGTGCACCGCTATCATGAACTGAACTATGAGATCGTGATCGCACAGGTCGATCCCGAACGGCGGGAGACGCCCGCAGATGCAGGCACCACCCTCACGCGATCTTTCGGCGAGAACAGCTTCACCACGGAAATCAGCACCATGTTCAAGCTTGGGACGGGTGAACCACAACGTTGCTACTTCAACGCGGTCATCACGTTTCAGGATGGCAAGATGGTGGGCGAACGCGTCTGGATGGACCAGAAGATGAACGACTTCTTTGTCGCCGGGCTGGAAAAGGATCCGGAATTTTTCAAGCTTCCGGGCGTCGAACGCTTCTAACCGCCAAGTCACAGGAAACAGTCATGGTCGTGCTTGAGCCGGAAACCGCGGTCCATTCAAAACCGCTACCAGAACTGAACGGTCGAAACGCACCTTTCCTTGAAGGGCTGCGACGCCACGAGTTTCTGGTGCCGCAGTGCCGGGACTGCGGCGATTATCATTGGGTGCCCTATCCGGCATGCCGGACGTGCCTGTCAGATGCCTTGAACTGGACTCCCGTTTCCGGCAACGCCCATCTTTATTCCTATACGGTTGTGCACCGCGGGCTGGGCGCATTCGCGGAGGAAGCACCCTATGTCGTGGCAATGGGCGAGTTGGTTGAGCAGCCGCGCCCCTGCATCGTCATAGCGCAACTGATAGGCACGCCCTGGCAGGATATCCATATCGGTCAGCCGCTGCAAATCGGCTTTGTGGACGTGCCGGGCGCAAACGCCACGTCCTACCGCTGGGTCGTTCGCGAGTGATCCGTGCGGCCTTGGGCCATTCGATGGCGCAGCCATGAAACAGTGGTGAGGTGACTGTGCACGACTTGCGCGGCAAACGCATCATCATCGGCGGTGGCGCGACGGGAATCGGGGCGGCTCTGGCGGCGCGCCTGACAGGTTGCGGCGCGCATGTCGTCGTCGGTGACATCAACGGTGCCGGGCTCGATGCCCTGATGCCCGGTCTGGAAGGTCCGGGAACGGCTCTGCCGGTCGTTTTCGATCTGGCCGATGATGCGTCCATCGATCGCCTCGTCCAGCGTTGCCTCGATCGGTTCGGCGGCGTGGATGGCCTCGCGATCGCCGGGGCCGATCTGTCTCCCGCGACAGCGGACGCAGATCGTCCCGTTCTGGATATGGACTCAAGAGTCTGGGAACATGTGTTCCGGGTCAACACGATCGGCCACGCCCGGCTGATGAAGGCGGCCATGCCACACATGATAAATGCGGGCGGAGGCGCCATTGCCGTTGTCACCTCCGGAGCGGCATTCATGGGGTCGCCGACCTGGCCCGCTTACGCTTCCTCCAAGGCGGCGCTGGGCGCGCTGGTGCGAAGCGTCGCCCTTGCCTATGGCAAGTTCGGCGTGCGCTGCAACGGCGTCAATCCCGGACGCATCGTCAAGGAAGGCGACCATGAAGCGCCGATCAATGCGCTGGACCGCATCGGCCGGCCCGACGACGCCGCGCGCGTTCTGACATTCCTGATTTCGGAGGAAAGCGGCTGGATCACCGGACAGATACTTTCCGCCAACGGCGGGAGTTCTTTCAGGGAATGATGCCTTCCGCATTTCCAGGGCGTCAACTGGTCGCATGGCGATCGCCGACATCTCTCTGACTCAAATCGAAAAGAGTTCTCAATGGACAGCAAATCACCGGGACTGAGGGAATGGAAGGCACATTGGCCGCTGGTTCTGACAGCATTTCTGGGCATGTCCTACCCGCCGATAGCATATTATTCGATGGGCCTGTTCATCGAACCGCTTAGCCGGGACTTTGGCTGGAACCGGACCGAGATTGCCATCGGCGCCAGCATTTCCGCAATCATATCGGTCCCGTTGATGCCGCTGGTGGGCGTACTTGTCGATCGCTGGGGAGTTCGATTCCTGGCTCTTCCCGGCACGATAATGACTGGCGCATGCATTGCTTCCTTTGCGATCGCAAACGGGAACCTGACGCAATGGGCCATGCTATGGGTCATATTCGCCCTTTGCCAGGCCTTTTTGAAAACGACCATCTGGACCGCCGCCGTCATGTCGCGGTTCGTGGCCTCGCGGAGCCTTGCGGTCGCTGTAACACTTTGCGGCGTATCTTTCGCGAATATCGTCGCGCCGCCGCTCGTCCGTTGGCTGATCGAAAGTTTCGGGTGGCGAACAAGCTATGTCGTCATGGGCATTGGCTGGGGACTGCCCGTCTTCGTCCTGTGCGCGCTATTTCTGTATGATGGACATGATGACAAACGGCGGGGCGGTCAGGGCGAAGCCGGCGGGCCACAGATTTACGCATACGGGCTGTCGATCCGTCAGGCGCTTCGCAGCGGTCCGATCATCCGTGTCGGTGCCGCAACGCTCATCACGCTGCTGCTGACCGCCTGCCTTGTCGTGCACCAGGTGCCGCTGCTGATCGAGGCGGGGCTCAGCCGCACATCCGCAGCCTATCTGGCAAGCCTGTCCGGCTTTGGGGCCATTGCCGGAAGCCTTGTCAGCGGTTGGCTGATGGATCGCTTCCATGCCGGGACGGTGGGGGCGATAACCAACGCGATGGCCGCAGCCGCCCTCTTGCTGTTGCTGGAACCGTTCCGAACCCCAGCCCTGATCGTAACCGCCATGCTGGTGATCGGCTATGCGAGCGGCACCAAGCTGCAACTCTGCGGCTATCTGACCAGCATTTATGGAGGCATGAAGAATTACGGGAAGATATTCGGCGTGATGGCCAGCATCATCGCCATCAGCAGCGCCCTTGGCCCCATGCTGGGCGGCGTGATCTACGATACTACCGGCAGCTATTCACTTTTCATCCTGGCTTCCATTCCCGCAAGCCTGTTTTCGGCCATGCTGCTGGTTGGACTGGGCAAATATCCTGACTGGAGCGCGGTGCAGGATGAACCTGTGACGGATCGAACGGCGGCGGTAGCGAAGCAAGCCTGAAAAACTGAAGGCCGCATGACATCATCATGCGGCCTTCCTGACCGGCAGGGCTTCAACCGCCCTATCGGTATGACACCCCGCCGATGCCCGCCAGTGGCTCGCCCTGATGAATCGCCCCGCTGGCGATTGCGCCTTCTATCTCGCTGGCCGAGAGACCCGCCGTTTCGAGCAGTTCGGAACTATGTTCCCCCGCACCCGCCGTCAGCAGCGTGTCCGACCGCTCGGTTCGTGCGAAGCGGGCCAGGCGCTGCGGCACATAGAAGTCGCCTCCTGTATTGCCCCGCACGGTCGTGAGGTAGCCATCCCGTACCAACGGATCAGCTGGTAGTTCGCTGATATTGCGCGCGGGAACAGCCGTGATTCCATGCGCTTCCAGCAACGAGATCGCATCTTGCCGGGACAGTTTTTGCAAGGCCTTGGAAATCTCGCCGACGGCCGCTTCGTCCGACACAGCCGAAGATTGCAGCAAGCCTGCGTCCACAAACTGGTCGATGCTGTTCGCCAGCACCCTGACATAGCCGTCGGCAGCGGGATAGAAGCGATCGATCTTCGAGGGGCCGGCAAAGTCCCGACCGCCGACGCGCGGAGCTGGACAGTGCGGATATTGAACCAGTTCGCCCGACTGCATGAACACCGAAGCGGCGGCCAGCGAGGTGCCAGTGCGTTGCCCCATGCCGGTGCGCGCGCGATGGAACAGCGCAAGGCAGGCCGCGAAAGCGGCGGCGCATCCACTCGAAACGTCATTGACGGCGACGCCGATGAAGACCGGATCACTGTCTCCTCCCTGGGCCTTCTGCATGCCGGACGTGGCCTGAATCATTGGGTCGAAAGCGGGACGGTAGGCAGATGGACCGGTTTCGCCGAAACCGGTGACCGAAACGGAAATCATGTCCGGTTTGACGGCGGTCAGCGAGTCATAATCGATCGCCAGGCGCCCCAGAACGCCAAGCCGGTAATTGTCGATGACGACGTCGCTCACGCCCACCAGCCGCAGAAAGGACGCATGTCCGATACTGTTGCGAAGGTCGACCTCCAGGCTACGCATGCCGCGGTTATAGTGGGATCCGACCATTCGGAACACATCGCCGCCCCGCGGCTCCACCTTCACCACGTCCGCGCCCAGTTCCGCCATCAGCATGCCCGCATAAGGCCCGGCGAGCATTGCGCCGAGATTGAGCACCCGGATGCCGTCCAGCGGCCCGCGACCGGATGGAGGGGACTTCTGTTTCGTCGGCACCGCCTGCTCGGACCAAGACGGCAGCTCATCCAGCGCGACGAAACGACGGGGCGAGGAGGCTTTGGCAGGCGTGCCGAAAAGGTCGACGAGCAGCCCGCCCATCACCACTTCGCCATGGCCCGGGTCCGTCAGCACCTGACGTTGACCAACCGCCCGGATCTGCGGATCGTCAAGCCAGTCCTTGCTTTCCCCGACAAGGCCGACGGGGACATCAACCGCTTCAAGCTGCTCCAGCCAATATTTGCTTGGTTGGGCAGCGAAGGCATCCTCGAACGCCTTGCGAACCCAGCCGCGATTTTCAGGGCTGTGCAGGTTCGTGAATACCCCGTTGATCCGGGGATCGTTCCAGAGCTCCGGGATGCCCAGCACAGCCAGGGCGGCTTGCTGGAATTTGGGCGTGGGCGCACCGAGGAATACCCATTTGGCGTCAGCGCAGCGATAGGAGGAATAAGGCGGGTTCGGCCCGCCCGGCCCGACCGCCGTGTTGATCGACGGCGCGTCGGGGTCCATCACCAGCGTCGCGATATTGGCCACGATCGACCCGTGGAAACCATCGACGACCACCTGCTGGCCGAAACCCGATTTTTCCCTTTCGACCAGCGCGGCGACCGCAGCCGTCGCAGCCCACAGACCCTGTTCATAGGAGATATAGGGCGTCACGAGATCAATGGCACCGCCCTCGAACGACCCCTGGCGGAGGGCAACCCCGGATGTCGCCGCCAGAAGATTGTCGACATCAAAACCGCCGGCATCAAGCGGAACGCATGAGGGCATGTGCAGGTGAACCAGCCTTGGCAGCGCACCGGCATCAAGACCAAGCCGGGCAACGGTCGCCTCGTCGCTGGTGACGCAAATGTCCGCGCCGCGGAGGAGTTGGCGCACCTCATCGACGCTGGCTTCCGTATCCCAGTCCAACGACGAGCATAGCTTGTTGCGATGCCAGACCGCCAGTCCGGGAAGGTCGGCCGACGCCGTCCAGGTCGGTGGCTTGATATGGATGATCTCCGCTCCATAATCGCCCAGCAGCATGGCTGCGACGGCGCTCGCAATGGTGCCGCTCAGATCGAGAATCCGAACTCCGGCAAGTGCTTGATGATTATTCATTATATCCTCTTCTTTAACTTGGTTTCATGGGAAGCGCGCCTAGTCGGCCGCGAGCACCAAGCTGCCGCAGACCCCGTGGACGGCGGCGCCCTGTGAAAAGGCGAAGCCTATCCGCGCATCCGGCACTTGCCGGGCGCCCGCCTCGCCGCGCAGTTGGCGTACAAGCTCGATGGCCATCATCCCGGTGGGATTGCCATTGTGCGTATTGGATAAGAGGCCCCCGTCCGTGTTGCACGGCATGGAACCGCCAAGGCGGGTATGCCCGGCACGGACATAATCCGCCGCTTCCCCCAATTTGCAAAAGCCTAGTTCTTCGAGGTCGCGGAGGAATGTGACTGAAAAACAGTCGTAAAGATTTGCGACATCAACCTCGTCTGGGGTAATCCCCGCCTGCGCGAAGGCAATTTCGCCCACCTTGCTCGCAGCCGATCCTTCACGTCCGATCCAGGGCGTGTCGATCGTCATGTACAGGTCGGAGTCCACGGCCTCTGCACCGCCGATGATCCAGACCGGCTTCCTCCGGCAATCGCGGGCGATGTCGGCCGCAGCGATCACGATCGCCCATCCGCCGTCATTGTCCAGCGCACAATCCAGCAGGCGAAGCGGGTCGGCGATCAACCGGGACTCCAGCACGTCCTGGACTGTCAATTCACCGCGAGACCCCATGAGCGATGCCGGATTCAGCGTCGCATGATGTCGATGAATGACCGGAACCTGCGCCAGGTCTTCGCTGGTGACATTATATTCATGCATGTAACGCCGCGCCCACATGGCATACCAGGGCGCCATATAGCCGCCCCAGGCCATGCTTTCCCAGGTTTCGGCATGCATGGTCTGGTTGATCTTGCCGCGCGGGCCGATCTCCAGATTTGCCTTGCCGTGGAACAGGACGACAACATTGGCAAGACCGGCGGCGATGGCCGCAGCAGCCTTCTGAGCGCCCAGATGTCCCCCGGCGCTGTCCGTATAGGTCAGCGCCCTACCACCCAATTGGGCTGCCCAGTGCTGCGCGGAAGGCAGCTTCAGCCCCGCCGCCTCCATCGTGATGGGCGCAACAATACCGTCGACATCCGCCAGAGACAGCCCTGCATCATCGAGCGCACCCTTGACCGCTTCTATCTGCAGCGACGTCGATGATCGCTTGAGGGACCGCCCCTGTTCGGTCGTGTAGACGCCTACCACTGCGGCAGAACGACGCTGAAAACTCATAGGCTCTGTCCCCAAACAGCACGCATCGCGGTCGGCCGGACGACTGACATGGCACCCTCCCCCCAACAATGGCGTGATCCTCGTATCAGCCGTGCATGGTCCGATTGTCGGCCTCATGCACCGCTGCGAGCGTCAAGAATTAAAACAGCCCCTGGCGTTTGAACCTCTCTTTAGAAAGGCGTTTATCGATGGCGTCCTGCTCCCGGCGGCCCTGAAAAAGCCAGCCCCCAAGTCCAGCCTCCCTGTTGATAGGTTATTCCTGCTATCAAGTGGTCGAGGATGCGGATCATGCGTCGCGCTGTCGGACGCTGCGGAACCCCAATATCGAATTTCGTCCTAACGGAGAGAGTGCATGTCAGACATATGGAACGGGATCAACGGCCTGTATTTTGAGTATTGCGAAGCGATCAATTCGAACGATCCCCAACGCTACTCTATGACCTTTTGCAAAGATGGCGAAATCCGCATGACGGGACGCAACCCGATGATAGGCCGCGACGCCATTCGAGGGAAGGCAGACCCTGAGGCATTCGGGCTCAAATTCCTCTTCCAGGTTCCGCCCCGCTTCCACATTCTGGAACATACCGCTGACACGGCCAAAGTGCGCGCCTACACCGTGGAAATCAGCAATCTTCGGGGCGTCGGCACCTATTATCTGGCAAATTATCTGGACGAATGCGTGATTGACGAGGGCGTCTGGCGCTTCAGGAAACGTTTAGGCGATGTGCTCTATTGGGGGCCATCGGACATGATGGGCGACCAGTTCAACTATCCCGCACTGTCCGTCGTCAGAACATTTGGC
>NZ_LFCT01000003.1 GCF_008692605.1 Sphingobium estronivorans | reverse complement strand
GCCATGGGCGCTGACGGCGGACAGTGATTGGCACTGAAGGATGAGGCGCTGAAGTCGATGGTGCCGGTTCCATCGAGCGTTCCAAAATATAGCTTCGTTCCGTTGAGCACGTGCTGCCCCACCGGAGTCATGGAGAAATTGACGGTTCCCGCGCCGAAGTCTGCCCCGAAGCTGCTGTTCCCGCTCACGGCGTAAACACCACTTGCATCGGCAAACTGGCCGTCAATGGTCGTTTGATAGCTTGCCGCGCCTGTTCGTGGCATGTCCGACGCAGCCGTTTTCAGGCCATAGCTCAAAAAGACTGTCCGAACATCCAGGCCGGATGTGCCCTGCGCAATGCGCTGCCAGGCGCCATAGCTGGTATAGGTGAGGGCCCGCGTCGGATTGCCGCTGCCTGGGTTGGACAGCACCAGATTATCGATCGTGGCGCCGCTCTTTTTCTCATATACCGTGATCGCGGCATTGGACTGGGCAGCGACGCGGTCAGCTTCGGTAAACTGCATTGAGGCATTGGACGGGCCGACGGTTTTGACGGTGTAGGATTTGGAACTCGCGTCGTAGCGAATTTCGGTCCCATAGTCGCTGCCAGCCAGAATGCCCCCGCTGCTTGTTGGGGGAGTGGCAGAGCCATTGGGTGCGACGCTATAGTTGATTTCGGCTCCGCGCGCGCTGAAGGTCTGGCTATATTGCAGATCGACAAGGGTTGCGTTGGTCGGTGCCGGCGGTGTCGAATTGACCTGGTCTCCGCCCCCGCCGCACGCAGACAGGGAAAAGGATGCCGCACCCAAGGCAGCGTAAAGCCGGTAACGCATTGTGTAATATCCCCCGATAAAATGGCCCCGACGGGTAATATTTTTTTACCTGTTGTCAATGCGTTGTCGAAGTGGAGGGGCTTTGAGTGCCGCTTCCAGTGCGGCCAGTATCGATGCTCCGCGTACACCGTCAGCACGTGCGCCATGGAGGAAGCCGATGGTCCGGCGCTCGCCAAAATCCTTGAGCTGTGCGTGAACCATATCGGGCCAAGCATAGCTCATCGGCATCACTGTCACGCCCAGTCCTGCGGCGACCATTTGCATGACCCGTTCGTCATTGGTGGACCGGAAGGCGAAATGCGGTCGCACGCCGCGGTCGACGAAATAGCGGCTGGTGGCCGACAGGGCTTCGCAATGGCGGCGCACGATCATGGTTTCGGTCGCCAATTCCTCTGCCGAGACGGTGTCGCGCCCAGCCAAACGGTGTGTGGCTGGCATCGCAACGCCATAGCCTTCCTCAATAATGGTGTGGGTGCCGAACCGATCGGTGCCGGGGCGGATGAGGCTGAGCGCCACATCGATCCGCTCTGCGTCGAGCCGACCCAGCAATTCCCGCTCACTGCCGGGGATGAACTCGATCCGGCCCTGCTGCGCGGGCGGGCAGCTTGCGACGGCGCGGGCCACGGCTTCTCCGGGGATGCTCAGCAGCAGGCCGATGCGCAGGACCGGGGCTTGTTCCGCCTTCTCCCCTGCCAGTTCGGCGAGGTTGAATTCGCGCTCGATCCGCCGGGCATGGGTGAGGAGGCGCGCTCCGGCTTCGGTCAGTTCGACCCGCTGGTTGCTGCGCAGGAACAGCGGCGCGCCGACGGCCTGTTCCAGCTTGGCGATGCCGACCGACAGCGTCGGCTGCGACACGAGACAATGCGCGGCGGCGCGGGAGAAATTGCCCTGGTCGACCACGGCCAGAAAATAGCGCAGCAGATAGCGTTCGATCATAGACAGAAACTATACACTATCCTGCGCGGTTTCAATTTTTCTTGGGGTGCGTTGAGGGTTAGGATGCGCGCCAAGGAGAGCCAAGCCAATGACCGATTTCGATTTCGCGCTGGGTGAAAATGCGGAGATGATCCGCGAGACGAGCGCGCGCTTCGCCACTGACCGCATCGCCCCGCTGGCGGCGGAAATCGACGCCAAGGACTGGTTCCCGCGCGAATTATGGCCCGAAATGGGCGCGCTGGGGCTGCATGGCATCACCGTCGATGAGGCGGATGGCGGGCTTGGCCTTGGGTATCTGGAGCATGTGATCGCGCAGGAAGAGGTGGCGCGGGCGTCAGCCTCCATAGGTTTGAGCTATGGCGCGCACTCCAATCTGTGCGTCAACCAGATTCGTCGCTGGGCCACGCCGGACCAGAAGGCGCGCTATCTGCCCAAGCTGATTTCCGGCGAGCATGTCGGATCGCTCGCCATGTCGGAAGCGGGCGCCGGATCGGACGTTGTTTCCATGAAGCTGCGCGCGGAGAAGCGCGGCGATCGCTATGTACTCAATGGCACGAAATTCTGGATCACCAACGCGACTTATGCGGACACGCTGGTCGTCTATGCCAAGACGGGTGAAGGGTCGCGCGGCATCACTGCCTTTCTGATCGAGAAGGATTTTGCGGGCTTCTCCATCGGGCAGAAGATCGACAAGGTCGGCATGCGCGGTTCGCCCACCGCCGAACTGGTGTTCGACGATTGCGAAGTGCCGGAGGAAAATGTGATGGGGCCGCTTCATGGCGGCGTCGGTGTGCTGATGTCGGGTCTCGACTATGAGCGGGCGGTGCTGTCGGGCATTCAACTCGGTATCATGCAAGCCTGTCTCGACGTGGTGCTGCCCTATGTCCGCGAGCGCAAACAGTTCGGCCAGCCCATCGGCGCCTTCCAACTGATGCAGGCCAAGATTGCCGACATGTATGTCGCGCTCAATTCGGCGCGGGCCTATGTCTATGCGGTGGCGCAGGCTTGCGACCGGGGCAGGACCACGCGCTTCGATGCGGCGGGCGCGATCCTGCTGGCGAGCGAAAATGCGATGAAGGTCGCGTTGGAGGCGGTTCAGGCGCTGGGCGGCGCGGGCTATACCAAGGACTGGCCGGTCGAGCGTTATATGCGCGACGCCAAGCTGCTCGACATTGGGGCTGGCACCAATGAAATCCGCCGGATGCTCATCGGCCGCGAATTGATCGGGGTTTAGAGCATCGTGCGGAAAAGTGGGTACCGGTTTTTCGCCAAAACGATGCGGGCTCTCTACGCGCGGCCCACGAACAGGAAGCCGACCGCTGCCATGATGCAGAGGAAGGCGGCCAGATGGCGCCAGTGCAGCGGCTCGCCCAGCACTGTCACCATGAAGCCGCCGAAGATCAGCAGTGCAATGGCTTCCTGCGTGATCTTGAGCTGGCCCGCGCTCCAACCGCTGGCGAAGCCGAAGCGGTTGGCGGGCACGGCGAAGCAATATTCGACGAAGGCGATGCCCCAACTGATCAGGATGACCGTGAACAGGGGTTTGTTCATCCCGCCCTTCAGGTGCCAATACCAGGCGGTGGTCATGAACAGGTTGGATATGGTGAGGAGCAGGATGGTCGGCATGAATGGCCTCGGATATGCAATCAAAAGGCAGGGGAACGCAAGGCAGGGGAGCGCAAGGGCATGAGTGCGCCGGTTCTCGACACGAAGCTCTCGGCGGAGAGTGAGGCTTTTCGCGCCAACGCCGTGCATAACCGGGCGCTGCGGGATGAGTTGCACGCCAGGGTCGCGCAGGCGGCGCTCGGCGGCAGCGAGGCGGCGCGGGCCAAGCATGTGGCGCGCGGCAAGCTGTTGCCCCGTGAGCGGGTGGAACGGCTGCTCGATCCGGGGAGTCCCTTTCTGGAAATCGGCCAGCTTACCGCAGGCGGCATGTATCATGGCGAGGTGCCGGGCGCGGGCATGATCGCGGGGATCGGTCGGGTGTCGGGGCGGCAGGTGATGATCGTCTGCAATGACGCGACGGTGAAGGGCGGGACTTACTATCCGCTGACGGTGAAGAAGCATCTGCGCGCGCAGGAGATTGCTTTGGAGAACCGGCTCCCTTGCGTCTATCTGGTCGACAGCGGCGGCGCGAACCTGCCCAATCAGGCGGAGGTCTTCCCGGATCGGGATCATTTCGGTCGCATCTTCTACAATCAGGCGCAGATGTCGGCGCGGGGCATCCCGCAGATCGCCTGCGTCATGGGCAGCTGCACGGCGGGCGGCGCCTATGTGCCCGCCATGTCGGACGAGACGGTGATCGTACGCAATCAGGGCACGATTTTCCTTGCCGGGCCGCCGCTGGTGCAGGCGGCGACGGGCGAGGTGATCTCCGCCGAGGATCTGGGCGGCGCGGAAGTCCATGGCCGCCGCTCCGGCGTGGTCGATCATGTCGCGGAGAATGACGAACATGCGCTGACCATCGTGCGCGACATTGTTTCGACGTTGCAGCCGGCGCCGGGCATCGACCTCAACCTGCGTGAGCCGAGAGCGCCGAAATATGATCCGGAGGAGCTTTACGGCATCGTGCCCCAGGACGTCCGGGCGCCCTATGATGTGCGCGAGGTGATCGCGCGGATCGTCGACGGCTCTGAATTTCATGAGTTCAAGGCGCTTTACGGCACCACTTTGGTCTGCGGCTTCGCTCATATCTGGGGGATGCCGGTGGCGATCCTCGCCAATAATGGCGTGCTGTTCAGCGAGAGCGCGCAGAAGGGCGCGCATTTCATTGAACTTGCCTGCCAGCGGCGCATCCCGCTGCTGTTCCTCCAGAATATCTCCGGCTTCATGGTCGGCGGCAAATATGAGGCGGAGGGGATCGCCAAGCATGGCGCGAAGCTGGTGACGGCGGTGGCGACGGCCAGCGTGCCCAAGATCACCGTGCTGATCGGCGGCAGCTTCGGCGCGGGCAATTATGGCATGTGCGGGCGCGCCTATGGCCCGCGTTTCCTCTTCACCTGGCCCAACAGCCGGATTTCGGTGATGGGTGGTGAGCAGGCGGCGAGCGTGCTGGCGACCGTCCACCGCGACGCCGCGAAGTGGACGCCGGAGGAGGCCGAAGCCTTCAAGGCGCCGATCCGCCAGAAATATGAGGATGAAGGCAATCCCTATCACGCCACCGCGCGGCTGTGGGACGATGGGGTGATCGACCCCGCCCAGACCCGCGACGTGCTGGGCCTTGCCTTTGCCGCCACGCTCAACGCTCCAGTCGAGGAGGCGCCCCGCTTCGGGGTGTTCCGCATGTGATCCAGTCCCTGCTCATAGCCAATCGCGGCGAGATCGCCTGCCGTATCATCCGCACCGCGCGCCGCCTCGGCATCCGCACCGTGGCGGTCTATTCCGACGCCGACGCGAACAGCCTGCATGTGCGGCAGGCCGACGAGGCGGTGCATATCGGTCCGTCGCCGGCGCGCCAATCCTATCTGATCGGCGAGCGGATCATCGCCGCCGCTAGGGCGACGGGGGCAGAGGCGATCCATCCCGGTTACGGCTTCCTGTCGGAAAATGCCGCCTTTGCGCAGGCGGTAATCGACGCGGGCCTGATCTGGGTCGGTCCGAACCCGTCCAGCATCACCGCCATGGGGCTGAAGGACGCCGCCAAGAAACTGATGGCCGACGCGGGCGTGCCGGTCACGCCGGGCTATCTGGGCGAGGATCAGAGCGCTGACCGCCTGCAAGCCGAAGCCGACGCCATCGGCTATCCCGTACTGATCAAGGCGGTCGCGGGCGGTGGCGGCAAGGGCATGCGGCGGGTGGACGCGGCGGCGGATTTTGCCGACGCGCTGCTTTCCTGCCAGCGGGAGGCGGCTTCCAGCTTCGGCAATGATCAGGTGCTGATCGAGAAATATATCCTCTCGCCGCGCCATATCGAGGTGCAGGTGTTCGGGGACAGCCACGGTCAGGTGGTTCATCTGTTCGAGCGCGACTGCTCGCTCCAGCGCCGCCACCAGAAGGTGATCGAAGAAGCCCCCGCGCCCGGCATGGACGAGGCGACCCGCCAGGCCATTTGCGCCGCGGCGGTGCGGGCGGCGCAGGCGGTCGACTATGTCGGCGCGGGCACGGTCGAGTTTATCGCCGACGCCAGCGCCAAAGAGAGTGGGGGCCTGCGCGCCGACCGCATCTGGTTCATGGAGATGAACACGCGGCTCCAGGTCGAGCATCCGGTGACGGAGGAGATTACCGGCGTCGATCTGGTCGAATGGCAGCTTCGTGTGGCGAGTGGCGAGCCGCTGCCAAAGAAGCAGGGCGAGTTGTCGATCAACGGCCATGCCATCGAAGCGCGTCTCTATGCCGAGGACCCGGTGAGGGGTTTCCTGCCCAGTCCCGGCCGGATCGACCGCTTGTCGTTCGACCATCACGCCCGCGTGGAAACGGCGGTGGAAGAGGGCGATACCGTCAGTTCCTTCTACGACCCGATGATCGCCAAGGTCATCTGCCATGGCGCGGATCGGGACGCGGCGCGGCTTGGTCTGCTCCGCTGGCTGGACAGCAGCTTCGTCGGGCCGCTGCGCACCAACAAGCCTTTCCTGCACGCCTGTCTCGCCATGCCGGATTTTGCCGAAGGTCGGCTCGACACCGGCATGATCGAGCGGCAGGGGGAGGCGCTGACGGCGATCGATGGCCCCTCCGATCGCGTTCTTGCGGCGGCTGGCCAGCATTTCCGCAGGGAATGGCAAGGGAAGGGGCTGTTCGGTTTCCGCCTCAACGCAGCGCCCAAAACCTCAGTCGATCTGTTCGTGGATGGCCGTCCTGTCGTCGCGGAGGCGAAGTCCAGCGAGCTTCGCACCGGTCTTTGCTCCGACATGGAGCGGGACGGCACGATCATCGTGACCGAGGCGGGACAAAGCTGGTTCTTCAGCCAGACGCCGCCGGTCAAGGCGGGCGGCGCGGCGGCATCGGACGGCGCGATCCTCTCCCCCATGCCGGGCCGGATCATCGCCGTCGCCGTGGCGAAGGGCGACAGGGTCGCCAAGGGCCAGAAGCTGGTCACGCTGGAGGCGATGAAGATGGAGCATAGCCTTGTCGCGCCCTTCGATGGCGTGGTGGCGGAACTGGATGCCAGCGAAGGCGGGCAGGTCAGCGAAGGCACGCTGTTGGTGCTGGTCGAGCGGGAGGAAGGTTGATGGCGGGCCGCTATTTTGACGAATGGCAGATTGGCGACCGGATAACCCATGAAATCCGCCGCACGGTGACGGAAACCGATAATCTGCTGTTCAGCACCATGACCCATAACCCCCAGCCGCTGCATCTGGATGCGGAAGCGGCCAAGGCGTCGGAGTTCGGGCAGATTCTCGTCAATGGCACCTTCACCTTCTCCCTGATGGTGGGGCTGTCGGTGGGCGATACGACCTTGGGCACGCTGGTTGCCAATCTGGGTTATGACAAGCTGGTCATGCCCAAGCCCGTCTTCATCGGCGATACCATGCGGGCGGAAACCGAAGTCACGGACCTCAAGGAAAGCCGCTCGCGCCCCGAAGCGGGGATCGTGACATTCACGCACCGCCTCTATAACCAGCGGGACGAGGTCGTCTGCCAATGCCTGCGGACGGCATTATTGCGGAAGAGGCCCGCATGAAGCTGCGCTCGCTGCTGTTCGTGCCCGGCGACCGCCCCGAACGCTTCGCCAAGGCGGCGGCCAGCGGCGCCGACGCGATCATCCTCGATCTGGAGGATTCGGTCGCCCCGGAACGCAAGGCCTTCGGGCGCGAGGCCATTGCCGAATGGCTAGCCGGCCCGCGCGATTGCGTGGCCTTTGTCCGGGTGAATCCGCTGGACGGGGATCATAGCCGGGCCGACCTTGCCGCCATCCTGCCCGCGGCGCCTGACGGCATCATGCTGCCCAAGGCGGAAGGCGCGGCGAGCGTCCATGCACTGATCGGCCTGGCCGATGGCGGGACCGTGCCGCCGATCCTTCCCATCGCAACCGAAACGCCCGTCGCCATTTTCGAACTGGGCACCTTCCGACAGGTCGGGGACCGGTTGGCGGGCCTGACCTGGGGGGCTGAGGATTTGCCGGCATCGATCGGCGCCTCGACTTCGCGCGAGGAGGATGGACGCTATACTGCGCCCTTCGAAATGGCGCGCGGCCTGACGCTCTTTGCCGCGCACGCCGCCGGAGTGCCCGCAATCGATACGGTGTTCCCCCGGATCGGGGCGATGGACGACCTCAAGGCCTATGTCGGACGGGCGCGGCGCGATGGCTTCACCGGCATGATGGCGATCCATCCGGTACAGGTCGCCGTGATCAATGAAGGCTTTACCCCCAGCGCAACCGAAGTCGCGCACGCAAGGGCGGTGGTGGAGGCATTCGCCACCCATCCCGGTGCTGGCGTGCTGAAACTCGACGGCAAGATGATCGACCGGCCCCATCTCATCCAGGCGCAACGGGTTCTGGCTGCGGCTCAATAGGCGGGGGGCTCAATAGGCGGGCAGGGAGGGGCGCGACTTTCGCCGCGCCCCGGTTATTTCAGGGCATATGCTGCCCTCAACATGCTCAGACACCCCATGAGAGCCTGGTTCTAATGCGGACGGCCCTGGTCGTCGGGCGCGTTGAGGCTGCCGCGATCCTCCCGGCTCCGATCCTCCATCCCCCAGCCGGCATCGCCGCGGCGGTGGGCATGTTGACCGCTTTCGACATACCAGGCGGCATGGGCTTCCGCGGCCGTCTTTTCCAATGTCACAAGGCGGGCATCGACCGATTTGATCCAGAAGCAGGGGATGGAATGGTGCATCCCGCCCGCATCGGGATCGTTTCTCGTCAAGATGATGCGATCCTCGCGCAGCGCATCGACGGTGCCGACATGCAGGCCATCGGCCCCGACCACTTCCATATTTTCGCGCACCTGCGCCATGGCCCTGCGCTGATCGCCGCGCCGACTGCGCCAATCGCCGAACTCCCGGTTGAAGCGTTCGCGATTTTCGCGTTGATATGCGGCATAGTCGCGGTCCAGTTCCGCGATCCGGTCCTGCCGCCAGAGATAATAGTTGGCGTCGTGATGCCCGCCATAATCATGCACCGGGCCATAGGAGCGGATGGCCGAGCCATGATCCTCGCTGCCATAGCCGCTGCGTTCGCCGGTGAACGGCGCATAGCCGCTGTTGGGCAGATAGCGGTTGCTGCTGGAGGCGGAGGCGAAGCCGACGCGACTGCTTTCATCGCGCGGATCGCCATAGGGGCGGTTATAATATTCATCATATTCGCGGCGCACTTCGGCGTCATGATCGCCGAACCAGCTTCGGATCTCATCCCCCGCCCGGTCGAAGAAGCCGCGCATATCCGGATCGTAGCCTTCGGGGTAATGCTGGAAATCCGGGCCGCTTGCGGGTCTCCGCATCCCGGCGCCATATCGATGGCCGCGCAACATCCGGTAACGGTCCGATCCGCGATCCCAATCGCTGTAGATGCGGTCATTGTCGCCATAGCGGCGCCCGCCTTGGTAAGCCATGGTCCTTCTCCTTTGATTATCCTTTCCACGGTGCATGGACTGCCCCGTCGTCGCACCAATGAGCGGGGACACGCATCGTTCCAGTTGTTGCGCGACATCAACGTTCCTGCTTTGTCCTTGTTCCAGCCGAGGGGCCGCAACGCAGCGAGGAATTGTGGTTTTGCGCAAAAAGACCGTTGCGCGGGCGCAATCGCTCGCTTATAGGCAGCGCTCCTTCGGGGCCGTAGCTCAGCTGGGAGAGCGCGTCGTTCGCAATGACGAGGTCAGGGGTTCGATCCCCCTCGGCTCCACCAATTCCTCCATGGGATTGGCCTGAAGGGACTTTACCGCTGGCGATGTCCATGCCTATGGCGGTTTCATGACAGACAATGCGATCCAGGCTCGCGCTGCAGCGACCGTGGTGATTCTGCGCGATCGCCACGATGCCGCGCCGGAAATCCTGATGATGGAACGGGCGTCGAGCATGGCTTTCGCTGCGGGCGCGTTGGTATTTCCCGGCGGGGCGGTGGATGCGGACGACCGCGAACTGGCGGCGGCGATCGGCAGCGGCCTGGCCCTGGACGAAGCGGCGGCCCGCATTGCCGCCATTCGTGAGACGCTGGAGGAAAGCGGCCTTGCCATCGCCTTCAAACGTCCTGTCGAAGCGGATCGGATCGTCGCCATGCGGCGGGCTTTGGCCGCGGGCTCGGGTTTCGGAGACGTGCTGAGCGTCCATGGGCTGGAGATCGCGCTGGATGCGCTGGTGCCGTTCGCGCGCTGGCACCCTTCAAGTTTCGATCAGGTGAAGCGCGTGTATGACACCCGTTTCTATCTGGCACGCGCGCCGGAAGGGCAGGCGGCAAGCGTCGATGAAACCGAAAATGTGCGCCTCTTCTGGAGCGGCGCGGCGGACACGCTGGCACGATGCGAGCGGGGGGAAGGCCAGATCATCTTTCCGACGCGGCGCAATCTGGAACGGCTGGCGCAGTTTCCCTGCTATGACGATCTCGCCGCTCATGCGCTGTCCGTCCCGGTCGAGAAGGTGACTCCCTGGATCGAGGAGAGGGATGGAGAGCGGCGTCTCTGCATCCCCAGCCACCTTGGCTATCCGGTGACGTCGGAACTTTTGGAGGCGGCCTGGCGCGGCTAAGGCATGTGATATCGCCTCTCGAACCGGGATCGCGAAAGGCGTACACTCCGCCCGCCTTCGAGATGGGGAGGATGTCATGCCGCAATTCGTGATCGAACGGGACATGCCGGGTGTCGGCCAGTTGTCGGGCGAGCAGTTCAAGAGCGCGTCGCAGGGGTCCTGCACGGTCCTGCGCCAGCTTGGGCCGGATATTCAATGGGTTCACAGCTATGTGACGGACGACAAGATTTATTGCGTCTATCGCGCGCCCAGCGAGGCTCTGATTCGCCAGCATGCGGAAATGGCGGGCTTCCCCGCCAACAGCATCGTGCAGGTCCGGGCGACGATCGATCCGACGACCGCCGACTGACCTTTACTGGCCGAAGCCCGATTCGCGTGCCAGTGCGACCGCTTCGCGCGCGGCGGCGACCAGCGCGCCGCTTTTCGCCTCGCATTCGCGCTGCTCATATTCGGGGGTCGAATCGGCGACGATGCCGGCGCCGGCCTGCATGTGCATGACGCCGTCCTTCAGGACCGCGGTGCGCAGGACGATGCAGCTGTCCATATTCCCGTCCGGCCCGAAATAGCCGACGCCGCCGGCATAGGCGCCGCGCGTTTCCGGTTCCAGCTCCGCGATGATTTCGCAGGCGCGGACCTTGGGCGCGCCGGAAACGGTGCCTGCCGGGAAGCCCGCGAAAAGGGCGTCCAGCGCATCCTTGCCCGGTGCCAGCCGCCCGACCACGTTCGAGACGATGTGCATGACGTGGCTGTAAAATTCGACCGTATAGCTGTCCGTTACGGTGACGGTGCCCGCCGCCGCGACCCGGCCCACATCGTTGCGGCCGAGGTCGAGCAGCATCAGATGTTCCGCCCGTTCCTTGGGATCGGCGAGCAGGCTTTCACGGTTGGCGGCGTCCTCGACTGCGTTCCGGCCGCGCGGGCGGGTGCCGGCGATGGGGCGGATGGTGACTTCGCCGTCGCGGGCGCGGACCAGGATTTCCGGGCTGGACCCAATCAGCGCGAAGCCCGGCAGGTCCAGATAATAAAGGAAGGGGGAGGGATTGATCCGCCGCAGCGCGCGATAGAGCGCAATCGGGGGCAGGGTGAAGGGGCTGGTGAAGCGTTGGGCCAGTACCACCTGAAAGATGTCGCCCGCGACGATATAGTCCTTTGCCTTGTTGACCATCGCGGCATAGCGGCCCGGTTCCAGCACCGGCGTCACATCGACATCGGCAATGTCGGCGGCGGCGATCTGCGCGGGGAGGGCCGCCGCCAGTCGCGCGGCAACGCCGTCGATTCGCTCCAGCGCCTGGTCGATGGCGCGGTCGGCATCGGTGAAACCGTCTTTCCACACCGGCGCGACCAGATAGAGCGCGTCGGCCAGCCGGTCGAAAACCAGGATCACGGTTGGCCGCACGAACAGCATGTCGGGCAGGGCAATCGGATTTTCGGCGGGGCGCGGCAGCTTTTCGACCAGTCCGACCGTCTCATAGCCGAAATAGCCGACCAGACAGGCCAGGGCGGCGGGCAACGCCGGATCGAGCTCCGCCCGGCATTCCGCCACCAGCGCCCGCAGCGCGTCGAGCGCATTCACGCTTTCCGGCTGAAACGCCTCCCGGTCGGTCGCCCATTGCCGGTTGATCTCGGCCCTCTGGCCCTGCGCCCGGAACACGAGGTCGGGGGCGAGGCCGATCAGGCTGTAGCGTCCCCGGACCGCGCCGCCCTCGACCGATTCCAGCAGGAAATCGCCGCGATCGGCTTCGAACAATTTGAGCGCGGCGGAAATCGGCGTGTCGGTGTCGGCGATCTGGCGCCGCCACACCAGCGCGGACTGTCCCGCCGCCAGTGCCTTGCGCGCGCTGTCGATGCCGTCCATCGCGGCCGATCCCCCCGCGACCATCTTACTGACCGCCGCTATTGGTGCTGGCGAGCGCGCGCTGGACGCTGGCGACGGCATTCGCGTTGCGCTTGACGCCCATATCCTTCTCGACCGCGCGTTCGAACTGCTGGCCATATTCCTGGCCGACGACATCGCTCAACTGGTCGCGGACCTGATTGAGCAGCGCCTTGTCGCTGGCCGCGTCACCATGTTTGATGCCGTTCAGCTGCACCACGAAATAACCGCGATCCTGACCCACCGGCAGCGTCTTCACGCTCCCTGCGGCCATGGAAAAGAGCATGGCGACTTCCGCCGGCGGGCGCTGCCCGTCGCGCATCAGGTCGGCGCGACGGCCGCCCACCACCTGCGGCGCGGGCAGCGGGATACCGGCGGCGGCGATCGCGTCGGACAGCTTCGCGCCCTTGGCGACCTTGGCGCGGATCTGTTCGGCCAGCGCCTTCGCCTTCTCATTGCCCTGGGCCAGCTTGTACTGCATCACCACCAGCGCCTTGATCTTGGCGAGCGGCGGCGGCGCGGCGGCCTGGATGTCGCCGGGCGCGGTGAGCGCATAGCGCTTGTCGGCGGCGATGGGGATCAGTTGCGCATCGTCATCCTGGCTCATCGCGAAGACGGGGGCCAGCAGCGGCTTCACGTCGGGCGAAACCTGATCGGCGTCATCCTCAACCTGCTTGCCGGAGGACACGAGGAAGGGCGTGGTTTCGAGCTTGAGCCCATTATCCTTCACCACTTCCTCGAAGCTGCCGCCATTGGCGATCTGATCCTCGATCTTGCCGGTGAAGTCGCTGAGCAGCTTCTTTTCCTTCTGCGTCCGCAGCGTGGCGACGATTTCGCCGCGCACGGCGTCCAGGGCGCGGGCAGGGGTCGTCTTGACCGCCGTGACGCGCAGCAGCACCCAGCCCAGCGAACCGCGCGTCGGGCCGACCAGTTCGCCCTGCTTCGCGGCAAAGCCTGCATTGGCGACGGCGGCGGACGTGGCAGCGGTCAGCGCCTCCCGGCTTTCGTCGGTAAGCTGCGAGACGGAAAGGCCAGCACCCTGCGCGGCGGCGGCGAGCGACTTTCCACCCTTGACCTGATCGGCCATCGCCTTGGCGCCCGCTTCGGTCGGCAGGATCAACTGTTCGAAGCTGCGGCTGTCCCTGGCGGCATAGACGGCCTTGTTCTGATTATAATAGGCGGCGATCTCTGCGTCGGTGGGCTGCGCGGCCTGGGCGAAGCGCTCCACGTCGATCACCGCGTAGCGGATGCGGCGTTGTTCCGGGATGGTGTAGCGCCCGGCATTGGCCTTGTAGAATGCATTGAGCTGCGCGTCGGTCGGGTCCTTGATGTCCTTGAACGCGCTGGCCGGGATGGCCGCGATGGTGCCCTGACGCGCTTCCAGCAGCAACGAGGCATAGGGCAGCACCAGGGAATCGCCCAGCTTCACGCCCAGGCCCAGGGGGCTCAGCATCTGCCGTTCCAATATTTCGCGGCTGAAGTCGTCGCGCAGCGCCTGCTCGGTGATCCGTTCGCGCATCAGCAACTGGCGGAAATTGTCCTGGCTGAAATTGCCGGCCGCATCCTGAAAGGCGGGAATCTGCGCGATCTGGGCATCGACGAGCCGCTTGGAGATATGGATTTTCTGATCGTTCGCATATTCCTTCAGCGTCAGCGATGCGACCAGCTGGTCATAGACCTGCGCCGCGCCGCCCTGCGCCAGAAAATCAGCGATTTGCAGTCCCGGATTGGAACGGCGCGCATTTTCGAACACGCGCTGTACCCGGTCCTGAAGCTCCGTCACGGTCAACCGCGATCCGCCCGCCTTCGCCGCGGTTTCCCCGGCGCCCAGCGTCGTGCCGAACTTGCCGCTGGTAATATCCCCCATGATGAAGGCGGCGGCGACGATCCCAAGGAAGATCAGGGCCGCGAAGGCGCCGAATTTGGAGTGGATGAAACGGCGAAAGACTGAAAGCATGGAGGAAAGTCCGTAATGCGGCTTTGATGGCGGCCCGCTTTAAGGGCGGATCGTCGCGCGGGCAAGGGGCGCAAGGCTGGACAAATGGCCGAGCGCCGTTCATCGGCTCGAACAACTCGACAGTTCGTCCAAATGGGCGGGCCACTATCACAAGGGGAACAGCGGATGAGCAGGCGAAAGCTGGTTGTCGGTAACTGGAAGATGAACGGCTTGCGGGCCCAACTGGGCGAGGTCGAGGCGATTGGCGCGCTTGCCCGCGATCATGCGGCGGCCGAGGTTGGGCTGTGCCTGCCCGCGACCTTGATCGCGGCGGCGGACGGCGTGAAGGGCGCGGTCTTTGTGGGGGCGCAGGATTGCCATATGAAGGACAGCGGCGCGCATACCGGCTGCCTGTCCGCGACGATGCTGGCGGAAGCGGGCGCAAGCTGGACCATTGTCGGCCATAGCGAGCGGCGGCAGGATCAGGGCGAAAGCGATGCCGACATCGCCGCCAAGGCGCTGGCGGCGAAGGCTGCGGGCCTGAAGGTCATTCTCTGCGTCGGCGAAAGCCTCGACGTCCGCGACGCGGGCAATGCCGAGGCGGTGGTGTCGGAACAATTGCTGGCGTCTCTGCCGGAGGGCGCGGCGGCCGATTGGCTGGCGATTGCCTATGAACCGATCTGGGCGATCGGCACGGGCCGAATCCCGACCATGGAGGCGGTCGCGGCAATGCACGCCGCGCTGCGCGCCGCGCTGGCGAGCCGGATCGGGGCAGAGGCCGACGGGATGCGAATCCTCTATGGCGGGTCGATGAACGGCGACAATGCCGCCGAACTGATGGCGATTGTCGATGTCGATGGCGGTCTGGTCGGCGGCGCGAGCCTGACGGCAGCAAAATTCGCCCCGGTGATTGCGGCGGCCGCCTGAAAACGGCCCTGTTTTCGGTTAGGGCCACTCTTTTCGTTTCAGGCCCCATCCTTTCGTTTCAGGCCCATCCTTGCGTTTCGGGCCCATCCTTGCGTTTCAGGCCCATCCTGGCGTTTCAGGCGAAGTCGGGACATGCGTCCTGCCCTCGCCTGAGCGACGCTTGGCGAAGGCGGGCGGTTGCCCCCGCGCGCTATCGTCGCTATGTGCGCGGCAACGCACCCTTTACCGGACCATTCGCTAGCCATGTTCACCTTCATCCTCGTCGTGCAGGCCATTGTTGCCGCTCTGCTTGTCACCGTCATCCTGATGCAGAAGTCGGAAGGCGGCGGCCTGGGCGTCGGCGGCAGCCCGGCGGGGTTCATGTCGGCGCGCGGCGCGGCGGATTTTCTGACGCGTTCGACCACGATTCTGGCGACGGTGTTCGTGTCGCTGTCGATCGTGCTGGCGGTGATCGCCTCGGTCCAGCATCGTCCGAGCGACATCGATACCTCGCTGGTGAAGCAGGCCCCCAGCGCGCCGGCGTCGGCTCCGGCCCCGGCGACGGGCAATAATCCGCCGGCGGGTACGCCGGGCGGTACCCCCTCCAATGGCGCGGTTCCGCTCGCCAACTAGGCGACTGAACGCTCAATTCGACTTTTTTTGCTCGCGCGTGGATTCGCGCGCTTGCCCAACTCGTTTGTAAAAGGCTAAGCCTCTCCTCCCATGGCGCGGTATATTTTCATCACCGGCGGCGTGGTCTCCTCGCTTGGCAAGGGCCTGATGGCCGCTTCGCTTGCAGCTCTGTTGCAGGCGCGAGGTTTCCGTGTGCGCATTCGGAAATTCGATCCCTATCTCAACGTCGATCCGGGCACGATGAGCCCGTATCAGCACGGCGAAGTCTATGTGACCGATGACGGGGCTGAAACCGACCTCGACCTTGGCCATTATGAGCGCTTCACCGGCGTGTCGGCGCGGCAGTCGGACAATGTGACGCAGGGCCGGGTCTACCAGACCATCATCCAGCGCGAACGGCGCGGCGATTATCTGGGTGCGACGGTTCAGGTGATCCCGCATGTCACCGACGAGATCAAGGCGTTCGCCACCGCCGACACGGACGATCTCGACTTCGTGCTGTGCGAAATCGGCGGCACGGTGGGCGATATCGAATCGCTGCCCTTCATGGAGGCGATCCGCCAGCTTCATAACGATCTGGATCGCGGCCAGTCGATCTTCGTCCATGTGACGCTGGTCCCCTATATCGCCGCGGCGGGCGAGCTGAAGACCAAGCCGACCCAGCATAGCGTGCGCGAGTTGACCTCGCTGGGCATTCAGCCCGATATCCTGCTCTGCCGCTGCGAACATCCGCTGCCGGAGAGCGAGCGCAAGAAGATCGCGCTGTTCTGCAACGTTCGCCCTGAAGCGGTGATCCCGGCGCTCGACGCCAGCAGCATCTATGCCGTCCCCCAGCAATATCATGCCGAGGGGCTGGACGACGAAGTGCTCAACGCCTTCGGTATCACCAATGCGCCCGCGCCCAAGCTGGACCGCTGGGACGACATCATGGATCGCCAGCAAAATCCCGAGGGCGAAGTCACCATCGGCGTGGTCGGCAAATATGTCGGCCTGCTCGACGCCTATAAGTCGCTGCATGAGGCGCTGCATCACGGTGGCCTTGCCAATCGGGTGAAGGTCAACATCAAGTGGATCGACGCTGAGCTGTTCGAGAAGGGCGAGGATCTCGCCGCCAGCCTTGAACCGATGCACGGCATTCTGGTCCCCGGAGGCTTCGGCGTACGCGGGTCGGAGGGCAAGATCGCTTCGGTCAGGTTCGCCCGTGAGCGCAACGTGCCCTTCTTCGGCATCTGCCTCGGCATGCAGATGGCCTGTATCGAGGGGGCGCGGAACACGGCGGGGATCGCGAACGCCTCGACCACCGAGTTCGGCGAAACCAGCGAGCCGGTCGTCGGCCTCATCACCGAATGGATGAGCAAGGAGGGTCTGCAAAAGCGCACCGCCGAAACCGATCTGGGCGGCACCATGCGTCTGGGCGCCTATCCGGCCAAACTCACCGGCAACAGCGTCGTCGCGGGCATCTACAATGCGACCGACATCAGCGAACGGCACCGCCATCGCTATGAAGTCAACGCCGGTTATCGCGAGCCGCTGGAGAAGGGCGGCCTGATCTTCTCGGGCATGTCGCCGGACGGCACGCTGCCGGAGATCGTCGAGCGGCCCGACCACCCCTGGTTCGTGGGCGTGCAGTTCCACCCGGAACTCAAGTCCAAGCCTTTCGACCCGCATCCGCTGTTCGCCAGCTTCATCGAAGCGGCCGTCAAGCAAAGCCGGTTGGTGTAAGAGGAACGGGGCCGGATTGGCCCCGTTTTCTTGCCGTCATCCCTGCGGTGGGATGACCGCTATGTATGTCATGCCGCAGGCGTCAGCTTCAACAACCGACCCTGCGACCCTTGCCCGCCATCTTCCAGCAGCCAGAGCGCGCCATCCGGTCCTTGCTCCACCTCCCGGATTCGCGCGCCCATATCCCACTGGTCGGCCTTGGCGGCATTCTCGCCATTCAGCGTCACCCGCACCAACGCCTTGCTCGACAGCCCGCCGATGAACAGCGAGTTCTTCCACTGCGGGAACAGGTCGCCGGAATAATAGGCAAGCCCGCTCGGCGAGATCACCGGGTTCCACCAGAGTTTGGGCGCCTCGAATCCGTCTCCCGGCTTGTGATCGGGAATGTCGCGCCCGTCATAATGGCTGCCATTGGAGGCAAGGGGGTAGCCATAGTTGAGGCCCGGTTTGATGAGATTGACCTCATCTCCGCCCTTCGGCCCCATTTCCTGCTCCCATAGCCGCCCATCCTTGTCGAAGGCGATTCCCAGCAGATTGCGATGGCCATAGGACCAGATCGCCGGATGGAATCCCTTGGCCGCCAGCGGATTGCCCGCAGCCGGTGTCCCGTCCAGATTAAGCCGCAACACCTTGCCAAGGGTTGATTTGGGGTCCTGCGCCGGATCGAATTTCTGCCGCTCGCCATTGGTGAAGAACAGATATTTGCCATCCGGCGAAAAGGCGATGCGGCCGGAATAATGACCATTGCCGTCGACATAGGGCGATGCGCGGAAGATCACCTTAACCCCGTCCAGCCGGGTCGTGCCGTCGCTGGCCTGATGGAAGGCGCCCATGGCCAGCGCCACGCCCTTGCCGCCCCGACCGGCTTCGGAAAAGCTGAAATAAATCCTCTTGGTTTGCGCGAAGTCGGGCGCCGGCACCACATCCATCAGCGCGCCCTGGCCTTCGCTGTCGACCCCCGGAATCCCCGCCACCGGGATTTTCGTCCCGTTCCCCGGATCGAACAGGATCATCTCGCCCGCCTTTTCGGTGATCAGCATTCGTCCATCGGGCAGGAAGGTCATAGCCCAGGGAGAATCGAAATCGGCGATCACCGACGTCTTGAACGGCTTGCCCGTCGAGGCACTGTTCTGCCCCACGGCATGATCCGCCGAACAGGCGGTCAGCACCAAAGGCAAGGCAATCAGGGCGAATTGGCGCATGGCATCCCCTCTCGTCGGCACGTAAAACACCTCGTCACAAATAATGTTGCAGCGCGGGCGCATCGCGCCTATATCGCCCTTGCTTCCTTACATCGTCAAACATGTCAGGGTCGCGGGCGGAACGCCTGCGGCAACAACGAAGCTGCATATTTTGTTTTTTGGAGACTCCATGGCGGACATCGCCGAACTGACAGCCCTGATCGAACCGGAGGTGAAGGCCTTGGGCTTCGCCCTCGTGCGCATCAAGCTGTTCGGGTCGGGTGACGAATATACGCTTCAGATCATGGCTGAACGGCCCGAAACGAAGCAACTCGTCATCGAGGATTGCGCCGCCATCTCCCGCCGCCTGTCGGATGTGCTGGACGAAGCCGACCCGATCGAGGAGGCCTATCGCCTGGAAGTGAGTTCGCCGGGCATCGATCGTCCGCTGACCCGCCTCACCGATTTCCTCGAATGGGCGGGGCATGAGGCGAAGATCGCCGCCACAGAAACCGTGTCCGGCCGCAAGAGCTTCCGGGGCGTGCTGAACGGCATTGAAGGCGAAAATATTTTGTTCACCGACGCCAAGGCCGGTGACGTGGTCATCCCCTTTGCGCTGGTTGGCGACGCCAAGCTGATACTGACCGACGCACTGATTGCTGCTAGTATGCCGCTCTCCTCCGATGGGGCGGATGAGTTCGAAACCGAAGAATAAGGGTTCAACGATCATGGCCAACGCCATTTCCGCCAACAAGGCCGAGCTGCTCGCGATTGCCAACAGCGTCGCCAGCGAGAAGATGATCGACAAGGCGATCGTCATCGAGGCGATGGAAGATGCGATCCAGCGCGCCGCCCGTGCGCGCTACGGCGCCGAAAACGACATTCGCGCGAAGTTGGACCCGGACACCGGCGACCTGCGCCTGTGGCGCGTCGTCGAAGTGGTCGAGGCGGTCGACGATTATTTCAAGCAGGTCGATCTGCGTCAGGCGCAGAAGCTGAAGAAGGACGCCGTGATCGGCGACTTCATCGTCGACCCGCTGCCCCCGATCGATCTGGGCCGCATCGACGCCCAGTCGGCCAAGCAGGTGATCTTCCAGAAGGTCCGGGACGCCGAGCGCGAGCGCCAGCATGAGGAATTCAAGGACCGCGTGGGTGAGATCATCACCGGCGTCGTGAAGTCCGTCGAATTCGGCCATGTCGTGGTGAACCTGGGCCGCGCCGAGGGCGTCATCCGCCGTGACCAGCAGATCCCCCGCGAAGTGGTTCGCGTCGGCGACCGCATTCGCTCGGTGATCCTGAACGTGCGCCGCGAAAATCGCGGTCCGCAGATTTTCCTCAGCCGCGCGCATCCCGAGTTCATGAAGAAGCTCTTCGCGCAGGAAGTGCCCGAAATCTACGACGGCGTGATCGAGATCAAGGCCGCCGCTCGCGATCCGGGCAGCCGCGCCAAGATCGGCGTCATCAGCCGCGATTCGAGCATCGATCCGGTGGGCGCCTGCGTCGGCATGAAGGGCAGCCGCGTGCAGGCCGTCGTGCAGGAAATGCAGGGCGAGAAGATCGACATCATCCCCTGGAGCGAGGACACGGCGACCTTCGTCGTCAACGCGCTCCAGCCCGCGCAGGTCGCCCGCGTCGTCATCGACGAGGAAGAAGAGCGCATTGAGGTCGTCGTCCCCGACGATCAGCTGTCGCTCGCCATCGGTCGTCGCGGCCAGAATGTCCGTCTCGCCTCGCAGCTGACCGGCAAGGCCATCGACATCATGACCGAGGCCGACGCGTCCGAGAAGCGTCAGAAGGAATTCGTCGCCCGCTCCGAAATGTTCCAGAACGAACTGGATGTGGACGAGACCCTCTCGCAGCTGCTGGTAGCCGAAGGCTTTGGTGAGCTGGAGGAAGTGGCCTATGTCGGTATCGACGAACTGGCCGCCATCGAAGGCTTTGACGAGGAGTTGGCGCAGGAGCTGCAAAGCCGCGCGCAGGAAGCGCTGGATCGCCGCGAAGCCGCCGCGCGCGAAGAGCGTCAGGCGCTGGGCGTCGAGGATGCTCTGGCGGACATGCCGCACCTCACCGAAGCCATGCTGGTGACGCTGGGCAAGGCGGGCGTGAAGACGCTGGACGATCTGGCCGACCTCGCCACCGACGAGCTGATCGCCAAGAAGCGGGTCGACCAGCGCCGCCGCCGCAATGAGAGCAATGAGGACAAGGGCGGGATTCTCGCCGAATATGGCCTCAACGAAGAGCAGGGCAATGAGATCATCATGGCCGCCCGCGCCCACTGGTTTGAAGGCGAGGAAGCGTAAGCCGATATGCCCTTTGTCGACATCCGTCTGGCCGGAAACGCCACCCGCGAGCAGAAGGCGGCCATCGTCGCCGACGTCACCCAGTCGCTCGTCGAGCGGCTGGGGAAGCCGGCCTCTGCCGTGCAGGTGGTGATTTTCGAAATTTCGACGGAAAATTACGGCGCGGCCGGTCAGCTCATTGCTGACCGTGCGCCTGCACCCAAGCCTGGGGAGGACGCCAATGCTGCGGTCACTTCCCGATGAGAGGCTGACGCTCTCCCACAGCGCGAAGATCGGCGTGGCCGCTCCCATAAGGGAGGCACGGGCATGACCGAACGCAAATGCATCCTGTCGGGCGACCGCGCCGACCCGGACATGCTGGTCCGTCTTGCTTGCGGTCCGAATGGCGAAGTCCTTCCCGACATCCGCGCCAAGGCACCCGGTCGCGGCGCCTGGATCGGCGTATCACGCGGCGAAGTCGAACAGGCGCTCGCCAAGGGCAAGCTCAAGGGCGCGCTCGCCCGCGCGTTCAAGACCGGCGAGCTGCAAATTCCGGACAACCTGCCCGAACTGATCGAGGACGGTTTGCGCAAGGCTTTGCTCGACCGGCTCGGGCTGGAGGCGAAGGCTTCCCTGGTGCTCACCGGTTCGGAAAAGATCGACGTCGCCTGCCGCAAGGGCGATGTCACGCTGCTGCTCCACGCCGCCGATGCGGCCGCTGACGGCAACCGCAAGCTGGACCAGGCATTGCGCGTCGGACAGGAAGCCGAAGGCACGGATTTGGCAGGCATCGTCTTGCCTGTGGACCGACACGCCCTATCTATGGCAATGGGGCGGGATAATGTCGTCCATATCGCAGTGACCGACTCGCGTGCGGCGTCGCGTCTGCGTGCGGCCATCAGCCGCTTGGAAAGCTATCTGGGTTGCGCTAACGGGGCGCCGGTGCATGGGGAGCAGGACTCCGCTGGTGCGCTGGGCGTCTGAGGCAGCTTTTGGAATGAGGCGCCGGCGGGCCTTACCGGCCGGAGTTGAAGTGAAGGGTATAGTTCAGTCGTATGAGTGACAGCAAGGAAGACAAGCCGGTTCTGGGCCGCAAGCCGCTGGGGATCAAGCGCACGGTCGAGTCCGGTCAGGTGCAGCAGCAGTTCAGCCATGGCCGTAAGAATACGGTCGTGGTTGAGGTGAAGCGGCGCCGTATCCTGGGCAAGCCGGGCGAAGCCGGCCACGCTGCGCCTGAACCGCAGGCCGATCCCGCGCCCGCACCCCGCGCCGAAGCGCCGGCACCCGCGCCTGCGCCGCAGCAGCCCCGCGCGCCACAGCCCGCCCCGGTGCGTCAGGCGCCGCCGCAGAGCCTGATGTCGCGTCAGGAATTGCAGGCCAAGCTGCTGCGCGAGGCTGAGGAAGCCCGCATGGCCGCGCTGGAAGATGCGCGCCGCCGTGAGGACGCCCAGCGTCTTGCCGCGAGCGAAGAAGAAAAGCGCCGCGCCGAGGAAAACCGTCTCGCCGCCGAAGCTGCCGACGCGGATGCCGCGCGTCAGGCAGAGGAAGCCGCCAAGGCCGCCGAGGAGGCTGCCAAGGCGCCCGCCGCGCCTGCGCCTGTCGAGGAACCGGCTGCGCGCGCCGCTGCCGCTCCGGCCGAAGCCGCGCCCGCCGCTGCCGAGCAGAAGCCCGCTGCGACGACCACCAGTTCTTCGACCATGCCACCGCCGCGCCGCTTCACGCCGGTCGCGCCGGTCAAGCGCCCGGAGCCTGCCAAGCCCGACCGCGCCAAGCGCGGCGACGACAATCGCCGCCAGGCCGGCAAGCTGACCGTCACCCGTGCCCTGTCGGATGACGACAGCGCCCGCGCCCGCAGCCTCGCCGCACTGAAGCGCGCCCGCGAGAAGGAACGCCGCGCCCATTATTCGGGCGGCGCCCAGCCGCGCGAGAAGCAGTCGCGCGACGTGGTCGTGCCGGAAAGCATCACCGTTCAGGAACTTGCCAACCGCATGGCCGAAAAGGGCGCGGATCTGGTGAAGGCCCTGTTCAAGATGGGCACCGCTGTCACGCTCAACCAGGCGATCGATCAGGATACGGCTGAACTGCTGGTCGAGGAATTCGGCCACCGCATCCAGCGCGTGTCGGACGCCGACGTCGAAATCGGCATGGAGGGTGAGGTTGACGCGCCCGAAACGCTCAAGGCCCGCGCCCCGGTCGTGACCATCATGGGCCATGTCGACCACGGCAAGACCTCGCTGCTCGACGCGCTGCGCGGCACCAATGTGGTGTCGGGCGAAAGCGGCGGCATTACCCAGCATATCGGTGCCTATCAGATCAAGACCAAGGGCGGTGATCTCATCACCTTCCTCGATACGCCCGGTCACGAGGCTTTCTCGGAAATGCGCGCCCGCGGTGCCAATGTCACCGACATCGTCATCTTGGTGGTGGCGGCGGACGACGGCCTGATGCCGCAGACCATCGAAGCCATCAACCATACCAAGGCGGCAGGCGTCCCGATGATCGTCGCGATCAACAAGTGCGATAAGCCGGAAGCCAATCCGCAGAAGGTGCGCGAGCGCCTGCTGAGCGAAGAGGTCGTGGTCGAGGACATGGGCGGCGACGTCCAGGATGTGGAGGTTTCGGCGCTCAAGAAGACCGGCCTTGACGAACTGCTCGAGAAGATCCTGCTCCAGGCCGAACTGCTCGAACTGACCGCCAACCCCGATCGCGCTGCCGAAGGCAATGTGATCGAGGCGCAGCTCGACAAGGGCCGCGGCGCGGTCGCGACCGTGCTCGTGCGCAAGGGTACGCTGAAGATCGGCGATACCTTCGTCATCGGTTCGGAAAGCGGCAAGGTCCGCGCGATGATCAACGACAAGGGTCAGCAGGTGAAGACCGCCGGTCCCTCGACCCCGGTCGAGGTGCTGGGTCTGTCCGGCGTGCCGATGGCGGGCGACCAGCTTACCGTCGTCGAGAATGAAGCCCGCGCCCGCGAAGTCGCTGCCTATCGTCAGGAACAGGCGACCAAGAAGCGCACCACGGCCGCCCCGACCAGCTTCGAACATATGTTCTCGGCGCTCAACACCAAGGTCATCGAATATCCGGTGGTGGTGAAGGGCGACGTGCAGGGTTCGGTCGAGGCCATCGTGTCGTCGCTCAACCGCATCTCGACCGACGAGATCAAGGTCCGCATCCTGCATTCGGGCGTCGGCGCGATCACCGAAAGCGACGTCACGCTGGCCGCTGCCAGCCGCGCGCCGCTGATCGGCTTCAACGTGCGTCCCAATGCCAAGGCGCGTCAGTTGGCGGAGCGCGAGAAGATCTCGCTGCGCTATTATGACGTGATCTACGACCTGCTCGAAGAGGTTCGCGGCGAAATGGCGGGCCAGCTGGCTCCCGAGCGCATCGAAACCATCGTCGGCCGTGCCGAGGTGCTTCAGGTGTTCCCGGCGGGCAAGAAGGACAAGGCGGCCGGTCTGCTCGTCCTCGACGGCATCATCCGCAAGGGTCTGTCGGCGCGCCTTACCCGCGACGATGTCATCGTGTCGCGCACCAACATCGCCTCGCTGCGCCGCTTCAAGGACGATGTGTCCGAAGTCCGCGCCGGCATGGAGTGCGGTGCGGTGTTGCAGGACACCAACGACATCAAGGTCGGCGATACGCTCGAACTGTTCGAGGTCGAGGAACGCGCCCGCACGCTATAATGTAGGAAAACCCGCCCTCCCGGAGATTTGTTTTTGTGATTTTCGAGTCAGCAGATGATGCTGCCTGCTTCGAAATCACTCCGGGGGGAGGGGAGATTTTTTGGCTATGGCTCAACAAAATGAAGGCCCTTCTGTCCGTCTGCTTCGCGTGGGCGAACAGGTGCGCCATGTCCTGTCCGACATCCTCCAGCGCGGCGACGTGCATGACGATGTGCTGACCAGTCATGTGGTCAGCATCACCGAAGTGCGCATGTCGCCCGACCTGCGCCACGCAACCGTGTTCGTGAAATCGCTGCTGGGGCAGGACGAAGGGGCGGTGATCAAGGCGCTGCGCACCAACACGGCCTATCTCCAGCGTGAGGTCGCGACCCGCATACGCCTCAAATATGCCGCGAGACTTAAATTCCTGGCCGATGAGAGCTTCGATGAGGGCAGCCATATCGACAGGCTGCTGCGCGATCCCAAGGTCGCCCGCGATCTGGAAAAGCCCGAAGAGGAAGAGTAACCCCGTCGACGGAACGGCGCGGCCCGGCTAACAGCGTCTTTCCCGCAGGCGAAGCGAAAGGGGCAGGGGGCATGACAAGGATCGGCATTTTCGGGGCCGCAGCTTTGGCGTTCGCGTCGCCGCTGTCCGCGAAGGAAGCGGCGATCCATCCCGCCGTCATCAGCGATCCCGCCCCCGATGCGGCCTATCCCGCAGGCATGAGCGCCTTCGTCATCCCGTCGGAAGACGGCGCGCTGAATGCGCTATTCTACACCGCCGCCGGTTCGGGCCTGCACCCGACACTGCTGTTGCTCCACGGCTTCCCCGGCAACGAGCAGAATCTGGACCTCGCGCAGGCGGCGCGCCGCGCCGGGTGGAATGTGCTGACGCTCCATTATCGCGGCAGTTGGGGCAGTCCCGGCAGCTTTTCCTTCACCCATGCCTCGGAAGATGCATGGAACGCGCTGCAATTCCTCCAGCGATCGGCCAATGTCGCCCGATATCGCATCGATACCAGCGCCATCGTTATTGCCGGGCACAGCATGGGCGGCTTCATGGCCGCCGATGTCGCCGCCGCCGAACCCCATGTCGCGGGCCTGTTCCTGATCGACCCCTGGGACCCGGCGGAGACCGTTGCCGCCCTCTCCACCCCGCAAGGCGAGGCGGGCTGGAAGGAAGAGGTGGCAGGCGACCTCCCGCCGCTCAAGGGCGCCACCTATGAAAGCCTGACCGGCGAAATCCGCGCCAATGGCGAGAAATTCGACCTGGGCCGTCAGCTCGTCGGCTATGGCCGCCGTCCGCTCACCATCATCGGCGCGGAGCGGGGCATTGGCGCCATGGCGCGCAAGGTCACGGCCGATGCGCAATCCGCCAATCCCGACACGCGCCTGATGGTCTGGCCGACCGACCACAGCTTTTCCGACAAGCGCATCGCGCTGGCCGACGCGCTGGTGCGTTTCCTCAAGCAGATCGCGCCCATGGCACGCTGATGGCCAAGCTCTATTTCTATTATAGCTCGATGAATGCGGGGAAATCGACGATCCTGCTGCAATCCAGCTTCAACTATCGCGAACGCGGCATGGAAACCATGCTCTGGACCGCCGCCGTCGATGACCGCTACGGTCACGGCCTGATCGTTTCGCGCATCGGGCTGGAGGCGGAGGCGCATCTGTTCGATGCGGGGACCGATATGTTCGCGGGTATCGCCGCCCAGCATGCCCAGACTCCTTTGTCCTGCGTGCTGGTCGATGAGGCGCAGTTCCTGAATATGGCGCAGGTCTGGCAACTCGCCGCGATATGCGATCGACTGGGCATTCCCATCCTCTGCTATGGCATCCGCACGGATTTTCAGGGGCAATTGTTCGAGGGCAGCGCCGCGCTGCTGGGCGTTGCCGACACGTTGACGGAGATCAAGACGATCTGCGAGTGCGGACGGAAGGCAACGATGAACCTGCGCGTCGATGGGGAGGGGCATCCGATCCGCGAGGGGGAGCAGACCGAAATCGGCGGCAATGACCGCTATGTCGCGCTCTGCCGCCGGCATTTTGTCGAGCGGCGTTCGGGCCACTAATTTGTCTTAAAGTGTCGCATCGGCCTCCCGGCCGGGCGGTCGGCGCTCTATCTTGGCGTGATAAGGATAGAGCAATTGGGGGTTCTGCTCTCTGGAAGATGGAGACGAACCATGAAGACAATGATCGCCTTTCTCGCCGCGCCGCTGCTGTTGACGGGGGCGATGGCATCCGCCGCGCCGATGGCGGCGGCCCGGCAACCTGTCCCCGCGGAAGCCTCGATCCCCTTCGTCAATCATGGCGGGGTCTGGAACTGGCAGGCGGACGGCTCGCACGGCCTGTATGTCCAGGACCAGCATCGCCGCTGGTATTATGCGAAGCTGATGGGCAATTGCTTCGACCTGCCTTTCGCCAATGCGGTGGGCTTCGAAACGCGCGGGATCGACACGCTCGATAAGTTCGGCACGGTGATCGTGCGTGGCCAGCGCTGCCCGATCATGAGCTTCACCCTGAGCGACGGTCCGCCCGTCAAGGCAAAGAAAGGCTGACAGCAGGCGGCGCTCCCGGTAGAGGGCGCCGCCATGCACGGCTGGATCATCATCGACAAACCTCATGGGCTGGGATCGACGCAGGCAGTCAGCGCGGTGAAGCGCGCCCTGCGCCAGAGCGGCGCCGGCAAGTGGAAGGTCGGCCATGGCGGTACGCTCGATCCGCTGGCGACCGGCGTGCTGCCGATCGCGATCGGCGAGGCGACCAAGCTCGCCGGGCGGATGCTGGACAGCGACAAAATCTATGATTTCACCGTCACCTTTGGCATCCAGACCGACACGCTGGACCTTGAGGGCAAGGAAATAGCCATCAGCGACCATCGTCCGACGCTGGCCGAGGTCGAGGCGGTCCTGCCGTGCTTCACCGGCCTCATCGAACAGGCGCCGCCGGCTTATTCCGCGATCCTGATCGATGGCCAGCGCGCCTATGACCTCGCCCGCGCCGGGCAGGATGTGGAGATGAAGACGCGCGCCGTCACCATCCATGCGCTCACCGTCACGGATCGGGAGGCCGAAGGGCAGGGCTTGGGCTCCGTCACGCTGACCGCCCATGTCTCCAAGGGCACCTATATCCGCAGCCTGGCCCGCGACCTTGCGCTGGCCCTTGGCACGGTGGGCCATGTCACCATGCTCCGCCGTGTGAAGGCGGGGCCGTTTACCCTGGAATCCGCGATTTCGCTGGACAAATTGGACGAAGCTGCTAGGGGCGGCGGCATCGCGCAGCTGATGCTGCCGTTGACGGCGGGGCTGGACGACATCCCGGCTCTCGCAGTCTCTCCCGACGACGCGCTGGCTCTCCGACAGGGGAAGGCGCTTGTGGGGAAACCGCATACCGGTCTCATGCTGGCGATGGAAGGCGAAACGCCCGTCGCGCTGGTGGAGGCCAGTGGCCCAGAAAACCTTAGGGAAATCAGGGTGGTGCGCGGCTTCAATCTCTAGATGTTACGAAAGGAAGCCGATGTCGATTACTGCTGAGCGCAAGGAAGCGCTGATCAAGGAACATGCCCGCGCCGAAGGCGATACCGGTTCGCCGGAAGTCCAGGTTGCGATCCTGTCGGAGCGCATTTCGAACCTGACCGAGCATTTCAAGGGTCACCACAAGGATAACCACAGCCGTCGCGGCCTGCTGATGCTGGTCAACAAGCGCCGTTCGCTGCTGGACTATCTGAAGAAGAAGGATGCGGGTCGCTACACCGACCTCATCACCAAGCTGGGCCTGCGCAAGTAAGTCTGCTAAAGAAGGGACGGCCCCCCAGCGGGGCCGTTTCCGATTCTGGAATAGGGCGCAATCCGGCGCCCCGTTTCATAAAGGGGCCAGACGATGCCCCGACACCGCAGCGGGCCGGTTAGCCCGCAACACAGGCCCCGCCCGGCAATAGGGCCAGGTGGGCGAAGGAAAAATCTATGTTCGATGTAAAGAAGGTATCAATCGAGTTGGGCGGCAAGACCCTCACGCTCGAAACCGGCCGTATCGCGCGTCAGGCCGACGCCGCCGTGCTGGCGACCTATGGCGAAACCGTGGTGCTGTGCGCCGTGACCGCCGCAAAGTCGGTGAAGGAAGGACAGGACTTCTTCCCGCTGACCGTCCACTATCAGGAAAAATATTCGGCTGCCGGTCGCATTCCGGGCGGCTTCTTCAAGCGTGAGCGCGGTGCCACGGAAAAGGAAACGCTGGTTTCCCGCCTGATCGACCGTCCGATCCGTCCGCTGTTCCCCGAAGGTTTCTATAACGAAATCAACGTCATCGCGCAGGTCCTGTCGTTCGACGGCGAGAGCGAGCCCGATATCGTGGCGATGATCGCCGCTTCGGCCGCGCTGACCCTGTCGGGCGTTCCTTTCCTGGGGCCGATCGGTGCTGCCCGCGTCGGCTACAAGGACGGCGAATATCAGTTGAACCCGTCGCTCGACGAAGTGAAGACCGGCGATCTCGACCTGGTCGTCGCCGCCACCGGCAATGCCGTGATGATGGTCGAATCCGAAGCCAAGGAGCTTTCGGAAGACGTCATGCTCGGCGCGGTCCTGTTCGCGCATGAAGCGTCGAAGAAGGTCGTCAACGCGATCATCGACCTCGCCGAGAAGGCTGCGAAGGATCCCTGGGACGTCGCCAAGGGCGATGACCTTGAAGACCTGAAGAAGAAGCTGAAGAAGCTGATCGGCAAGGACATCACGGCCGCTTACAAGCTGACGGACAAGTCGGCCCGCTCCAACGCGCTGAACGAAGCCCGCGCCAAGGCGAAGGCCCAGTTCGCGGCCGACGGCCTCGACGCCCAGACCGTGATGGCCGGCATCAAGCTGACCAAGAAGCTGGAAGCCGAAATCGTGCGCGGCGCCATTCTGAAGGACGGCAAGCGCATCGACGGCCGCACGACCACCCAGATCCGTCCGATCGAGGCGATGGTGGGCTTCCTGCCGCGCACCCATGGTTCGGCGCTGTTCACCCGTGGCGAAACGCAGTCGATCTGCACCACCACGCTGGGCACCAAGGACGCCGAGCAGATGATCGACGGCCTGAACGGCGTTCATTATGAAAGCTTCATGCTGCACTATAACTTCCCGCCCTATTCGGTCGGTGAAGTCGGCCGCTTCGGCGCGCCGGGCCGTCGTGAAGTCGGTCATGGCAAGCTGGCATGGCGTGCCCTGCACCCCGTTCTGCCTACCAAGGAAGAATTCCCCTACACCATCCGCGTTCTGTCGGACATCACCGAGTCCAACGGCTCGTCCTCGATGGCGACGGTCTGCGGCGGTTCGCTGTCGATGATGGATGCGGGCGTTCCGCTGAAGCGTCCGGTGTCGGGCATCGCCATGGGCCTGATCCTGGAAGGCAAGAATTTCGCTGTCCTCAGCGACATTCTGGGCGATGAGGATCACCTCGGCGACATGGACTTCAAGGTGGCCGGTACCGAAGCGGGCATCACCACCATGCAGATGGACATCAAGGTTGCCGGCATCACGCAGGAAATCTTCGAAGTCGCGCTGCGTCAGGCCAAGGAAGGCCGCGCCCATATCCTGGGTGAGATGAGCAAGGCGCTGTCGACGACCCGTACCGAACTGTCAGCCCATGCCCCGCGCATCGAGACGATCCAGATCGACAAGTCGAAGATCCGCGACGTCATCGGCACCGGCGGCAAGGTGATCCGCGAGATCGTTGCGGAAACCGGCGCCAAGGTCGATATCGACGATGAGGGCATCATCAAGATTTCGTCGTCCGACATCGCCCAGATCGAAGCCGCCAAGAAGTGGATTCTCGGCATCGTCGAGGAAGCGGAAGTCGGCAAGATCTACACCGGCAAGGTCGTCAACATCGTCGACTTCGGTGCGTTCGTGAACTTCATGGGTGGCAAGGACGGCCTCGTCCACGTCTCCGAAATGAAGAATGAGCGCGTCGAGAAGCCGACCGACGTTGTCTCCGAAGGCCAGGAAGTGAAGGTCAAGGTCCTGGAGATCGATCCGCGCGGCAAGGTTCGCCTGTCGATGCGCGTCGTCGATCAGGAAACCGGCGAGGAACTGGAAGACACCCGTCCTGCCCGCGAGCCGCGCGAACCCCGTGGGGATCGCGGCGACCGGGGCGACCGCAACCGCCGTGACCGCGGCGGCGACCGGGGTGGGCGTGGGGATCGCGGCCCGCGCCGCGACCGTGGTCCGCGTGGCGAAGGCAAGGGCGGCGATGATGACGGCTCCAACGCCGGCCTGCCCGATTTCCTGACCCAGGACTGATCGCGAGCCATCGGCTTTGACGGAAAAGAAGAGGGCGCCTGGATCATCCAGGCGCCCTTTTCGGTGAATCGAAGACTTTACTGATCTCAATCAATTGGCGCAGGCAAAAGTTATGTTACTGTAACAAAGGGCCTAGGGGGATCGACATGCAGCGAAAAAACGAACGCTTTGTCGAGCGTCTGCCGCTTGTCCTGCACCGACCCTGGCATGCTTATCTGCTGGCGGCTGCTCTGTGTCTGATGGCGTTGGCGATGCGTAGCGCCGCCGAGATCGCCATGCCGGTCGGTTATCCGTTCGTTTCCTTCTTTCCCGCCGTCATCCTGGCGACTTTTTTGTTCGGCGTGTGGCCCGGCGTCTTTGCGGCCGTGCTTTGCGGCTTCATCTCCTGGTATTTCTTCATTCCCCCGCGCATGGGCTTTTCCTTCAATCCGGGGGTGATGCTGGCGCTGGGCTTTTACGGCGTCGTCGTGGCCGTGGACATCGCGCTCATCCATATGATGCAGAAGGCGAATTTCGATCTGGCGGTGGAGCGGGAACGCAGCCGCGTGCTGGCTGAGAATCGGGAATTGCTGTTCCACGAATTGCAGCATCGCGTGTCCAACAATCTTCAGGTCGTGGCGGCCATGCTGTCGCTCCAGCGCCGTCATGTCGACCATGATCTGGCTCGCCGCGCGCTGGACGATGCCTCCGCCCGGTTGGCGCTGGTCGGTCGCATCAGCCGGGCCCTCTACAATCCTTCGGGGGAGGGACAGAATATCAGCGCCTTCCTGACCACCCTGACCGCCGATGTGATGGAGGCGAGCGGCCGCGACGACATCGCCATGACGGTCGAGGCGCCCCGGGGGCTGATTCTCGAACCCGATGTCGTCGTCCCGCTGGCGCTGATCGTAACGGAGGCGGTCAACAATGCCATCGAACATGGCCTGCCGCACCGGGGCGGGCGTATCCACGTCGGCCTGGACGTGTCGGAGGAGGGGCTTGCGCTGCATGTTACCGACGACGGCAAGGGCATAGCGTCGGATTTCGACCATAGCGGCGCCAGGAGCCTGGGCCTGCGCATTTCCAATGCTCTCGCCAGTCAACTCAACGGCCGCTTCTCGCTCAAGCCCTCGGCGCAGGGCGGCGCAATCGCATGGCTCGACCTGCCTGCCCGTGCATAGTGTGCGTCACCCGCATTCTGCCGCTTGGCGCGGCGCATTCGCTCGGCTATGACCCGGCCATGTTGACGAAAACCATGACGCGCATCGGCGCGGCCACTGCACCGCTTCTGCTTGCCGCTCTTCTTGCCGGATGCGCCACGTCGAAGAACAAGGCCGACACCCAATATGTCGCTCGCGACGTTTCGACGCTCTACAATGCGGGCAAATACCGGCTGGATCGCGGCCAGTACAAGCTCGCCGCCGCGCTGTTCGACGAAGTGGAACGCCAGCATCCCTATTCGCCCTGGGCGCGCCGGGCGCAGCTGATGTCCGCCTTCAGCTATTATATGAACAAGGATTATCCGGAATCGATCAGCGCGGCGCAGCGCTTCCTGTCGATTCACACGGGTAACAAGGACGCGCCCTACGCCTATTATCTGATCGCGCTCTGCTATTATGAGCAGATCGCCGACGTCACCCGCGACCAGAAGATCACGAGCCAGGCACTGGATGCGCTGGGCGAGATGATCCGCCGCTATCCCGACACGCGCTACGCCGCCGATGCGCGGCTCAAGCTCGACCTCGTCAACGATCACCTCGCAGGCAAGGAAATGGAGATCGGCCGTTTCTACCAGCGTCGCGGCCAGTGGCTCGCCGCCACGCTGCGCTTCCGCACGGTGGTCGACAAATATCAGACGACCACGCACACGCCCGAGGCGCTGGAGCGTCTGGTCGAAAGCTATCTCTCGCTCGGCATTCCCGCTGAAGCGCAGAAGGCCGCCGCCGTGCTGGGCAGGAACTATCCCGGTTCCAAATGGTATGAGCGCAGCTTCAAGCTGATGCGGGAACATCCCAACAAGGCATAAAGGTGCTGCCATAAGCTGCTGGCTTGTTCCCCTTTTGTGCATTAGCGGGTAGAAACCTGCCATGCTGACTGCCCTGTCCATCCGCAATGTCGTGCTGATCGAGGCGCTGGATCTGGATTTCGGGTCCGGCCTGGGCGTACTGACCGGCGAGACGGGGGCGGGCAAGTCCATCCTGCTCGATTCGCTGGGCCTCGCTCTGGGCGCCCGCGCCGACAGTGGCCTTGTCCGCAACGGGGAGCCGCAGGCCAGCGTCACGGCCACCTTCGACGCGCCCCGCTCCGACCATCGCGCGACCGATCTGCTTGCCGACAATGGCATCGACCTGGAACCGGGCGAACCGCTCATCATCCGTCGCACGGTCAAGGCCGATGGCGGCAGCCGCGCCTTCATCAACGACCAGGCCTGCTCGGCGGCCCTCCTGCGCGACATCAGCAGCGCGCTGGTCGAAATTCACGGGCAGCATGACGATCGCGGCCTGCTCAACCCGCGCGGCCATCGCGCCTTGCTCGACGCCTATGGCCGCTGCGATGCGGGCGCGGTCAGCAGCGCCTATCACGCATGGCGCGCCGCCGCCGATAGCCTTGCGGAAAGCCGCGCCAGTGTGGAGAGCGCCGCCCGCGACCGCGATTACCTGGCCCACGCGGTGGACGAACTCACCCGCTTCGGCCCGGAAGCGGGCGAGGAAGCCACGCTCGCCGAAGAGCGCGCAACCATGCAGAAGGGCGCGCGGCTGGCCGACGACCTGACCGCCGTCACCGACTGCTTCACCGGCTCGGCCGGCGGCCTCGCGCAACTCCGGCAGGCCGCCCGCCGCCTCGACCGCATGGTCAGCGAATATGAGCCGCTGGCCGAAGTTCTTGCCGCACTCGACCGCGCCGTCATCGAGGCGAGCGAGGCCGAGGACCGCCTGAACGAAGCAGCCGAGGCATTGAGCTTCGATCCCGCCCGGCTCGATGCCATCGAAACCCGCCTGTTCGATCTGCGCGGCCTTGCCCGCAAGCATCATGTCCAGCCCGACGATCTCGCCGCCCTACGCGATGACATGGCGGCGAAACTGGCCGCCATAGAAGGTGGGGAGGAGCATCTCGCCGCGCTCGAGGCAGAGGTGAAGGCCAGAGCCGCCACTTACCGCGAGGCCGCCCAGGCCCTTTCCGCCGAACGGCAAATGGCCGCGGGAAAGCTCGACGCCGCCGTCGCCGCCGAGCTGGCGCCGCTGAAACTGGATGCCGCCCGCTTTCGCACCGTGGTCGCGCCGCAGGAACAGGGGCAATGGGGCGCGCATGGTCTGGACCGGGTGGAGTTCGAAATCTCCACCAATCCGGGCGCGCCCTTTGCGCCGCTGGTGAAGATCGCGTCGGGCGGCGAACTGTCCCGTTTCATTCTGGCGCTCAAGGTCGCGTTGGCGGAGCAGGGCGGGGCGGACACGCTGATCTTCGACGAGATCGACCGTGGGGTAGGGGGCGCCGTCGCTTCCGCCATCGGCGATCGCCTCGCGCGCCTGTCGCGGACCAACCAGATACTGGTCGTCACCCACAGTCCGCAGGTGGCGGCGCGCGGCGCGGATCATATGCTGATCGCCAAATCGAGCGCCGAGGTGAACGGCGCCACGGTGACGCGCACCGGGGTTCATGCGTTGAGCGATGGCGAACGGCGCGAGGAAATCGCCCGCATGCTTTCCGGCGCGGAGATCACTGCAGAGGCCCGCGCACAGGCGGAAAGGCTGCTGGAAAAATTGTAGGAAAGGCTTCGATCATGAACGGACAGGAAAAATCCTCCTCCTCACAGGAGCCTCTCCATGATCGCCGCGGGATGCTCACGCTCGCGACCGCGGGACTGGCCGCGACCATTGTCCCCGCCGCCGGACAGGAAACGCAAAACCGATTCGGCCTGATCGGGCAAATGCTTGCCAGGTCCGGCAAGCGGGACGAACTGGTCGGCTATCTCCGGGAAGCGATGGGCGTCATGCCGGGCTGCATTTCCTATATCATCGCGCTCGATGCGGCGAATGCCGATGCGCTGTGGATCACCGAGGTCTGGGATAGCCGCGAAAGCCATGCCGCTTCGCTCAAGCTTCCCGCCGTCCGCGCCGCCATTGGCAAGGCGCGCCCCATCATAGCGGGCTTGCCCCAGCATTTCGAAACCGTGCCCGTCGCCGGAATCTGAAGATCGATCCCGCTCGAATTGCCGCTACCCGCCGCCGGACGCTGAGGCTAGAGCAAGCGCTAAATCAGACGCGGGCCGCTTGCTCACCTCCTTTGTTGTCGCATCGTTTTTACGAAAACCGGTGCCCACTTTTTCGCACGATGCTCTAAGGAAGGCGCATGACCGATCCTGCCCAGATGACCGAAGCTGACGCCGCCAATCGCCTGATGCGGCTGGCGCGGGAGATTGCGCGCCACAACCGGCTCTATCACGATCAGGACGAGCCGGAGATTGCGGACGCCGATTATGACGCGCTGGTTCGCGAGAATAACGCGCTGGAAGCCGCCTTCCCGCACCTCGTCCGCAGCGATTCGCCCAATGCGCAGGTCGGCGCGGCGCCTACGTCGGCGCTCAAGAAGGTCCAGCATGCTGTTCGCATGATGAGCCTCGACAACGGTTTTTCGGATGAGGACATCGCTGAGTTCATTGCCCGCGTCCGTCGCTTCCTGGCGCTGCCGGAGGGTGCCTCGGTGGCGCTGACCGCCGAGCCCAAGATTGACGGCCTGTCCTGCTCGCTTCGTTACGAACAGGGCGAATTGGTCCTTGCCGCCACGCGCGGCGACGGGACGACCGGCGAGGATGTCACCGCCAATGTCCGCACCATCGGCGACATCCCGCAGCGCCTGATGGGAGAGGCCGTTCCCGAGCTGTTCGAGGTGCGCGGCGAAGTCTATATGGCCAAGGCCGATTTTGTCGCTCTCAATGAACGGCTGCTGGCCGAAGCGGACGACCCGGAAAAGGCCCGCCAGTTCGCCAATCCGCGCAACGCCGCCGCCGGTTCGCTGCGCCAGAAGGACGCCGCCGTCACCGCGAGCCGCCCGCTGCGCTTCCTCGCCCATGGCTGGGGCGAGGTAAGCGCCGTCCCCGCCGAAACCCAGCTTGGCGTGATGCAGGCGATTGCGGCCTGGGGCCTGCCTGTGTCGGACCGTCTGGCCTGCGTCGACACGCTGGAGGCGCTGATCGCCCATTATCGCGCGATCGAGGCGGCGCGCGCCGACCTGCCCTTCGACATTGACGGGGTGGTGTACAAGATCGACCGGCTCGACTGGCAACAGCGACTGGGCTTCGTCGCCAAGGCGCCGCGCTGGGCCATCGCCCATAAATTCCCCGCCGAACGCGCCCAGACAACGCTGGAGGCGATCGACATCCAGGTGGGCCGCACCGGCAAGCTGACCCCGGTGGGCCGCCTCACGCCCGTCACCGTGGGCGGCGTTGTCGTCTCCAACGTCACGCTCCACAATGCTGACGAGATTGCGCGCCTGGGCGTGCGCCCCGGCGATCGCATCGTGGTCCAGCGCGCGGGCGACGTCATCCCGCAGGTGGTCGACAACCTGACCCGCAACGATCCGCGCCAGCCCTTTGCCTTTCCCGACCATTGCCCCGTCTGCCAGTCGGAAGCGGTGCGGGAAGAGGGCGAGGTCGACATCCGCTGCACCGGCGGTCTCATCTGCGCGGCCCAGCGGTTCGAGCGCCTGCGTCATTTCGTCAGCCGCGCCGCGCTCGACATCGAGGGGTTGGGCGAAAAGAGCATCGAGGAGTTTCTCGACCTTGGCTGGATCGCGGAACCGGCCGACATATTCCGCCTGCGGTCGCATCGCGCCGACCTGCTCGGTCGGGAGGGCTGGAAGGAAAAATCGGTCGACAATCTGTTCGCCGCCATCGAGGCCAAGCGCCAGCCCGACGCCGCGCGTCTGCTCTTCGGCCTGGGCATCCGTCACATTGGCGCGGTGACGGCCCGCGACCTGCTCAAGCGCTACACGACGCTGCCGGGTATTCGCGCGCTGGCCGAAGAGATCATCGCTCTGCGCGAAGCCATAGTCCCGGCTGAAGGGGAGGAGGAGAGCCGCTTCCGCAACCGGCTCGACAAGGCGATAGCCGAACATATCGGGGTGGAGAATGTCGGCTCGGCGGTTGGCCATGCGCTGGCGGACTTCTTCCACGAACCCCATAATGGAGAGGTCTGGAACGACCTGTTGGGTGAAGTCTCCCCGCCCGATTATGTGGTCGAAACGACGGCCAGCGCGGTAACGGGGAAAACCGTCGTGTTCACCGGCAAGCTGGAAACCATGAGCCGCGACGAGGCCAAGGCGCAGGCCGAACGGCTGGGCGCCAAGGCGGCCGGTTCGGTCAGCGCGAAAACCGATCTGGTGGTGGCCGGCCCTGGCGCCGGTTCCAAGCTGAAGCAGGCGGCGGCGCTTGGCATTGAGGTGATCGATGAGGCTGCCTGGGCCGAAATCGTGAAGGCGGCGGGGTAGGATCACCACCCCGCCGGGGCTGTTTATGCAGTTCCTTGCAGCTTGTCCTGCGTCCGCGTCTGGAAGTCGCTGGCGTCATGACGCTCATGCAACTGCTCTTCCAGCGGGCCGTTCGTCTTATTGACCATGCGCCCGCGCTTGACCGCAGGCCGTGCATCGATCTGCTGCGCCCAGCGCATCAGATTCCTGTAGCTCTGGGCATCGAGAAACTCCGCCGCATCATAGGCGCGGTCCAGAACCACTCCGCCATACCAGGGCCAGATCGCCATATCGGCAATCGTATATTCGTCGCCCGCGATAAACTCGTGGTTCGCAAGCTGCCGGTCCAGAACGTCCAGTTGCCGCTTCGCTTCCATGGCATAGCGATTGATCGGATATTCCCACTTTTCAGGCGCATAGGCGAAGAAATGCCCGAACCCGCCGCCCAGCAGCGGTCCCGCGCCCATCTGCCAGAACAGCCAGTTCAGCGCCTCCGTCCGCTTGGCCGGATCGGTCGGCAGGAACGCGCCGAACTTCTCCGCCAGGTAGAGCAGGATCGACCCGGACTCGAACACCCGGCGCGGCGGGGACACGCCATGATCCATCAGCGCCGGAATCTTGCTGTTGGGGTTGACCGAAACGAAACCGCTGCCGAACTGGTCGCCATCGCCGATGCGGATCAGCCAGGCGTCATATTCCGCATTCTTGCCCGCCTCGAGCAACTCCTCCAGCATGATGGCCACCTTCTGCCCATTGGGCGTGGCGAGCGAATAGAGCTGCAAGGGATGCTTGCCGACGGGAAGCTCCTTGTCATGGGTCGGGCCGGATATGGGTCGGTTGATATTGGCGAAGGCGCCGCCATTATCCTTGTCCCAGGTCCAGACGCGGGGCGGGGTATAGCTGTCGGTCATGCGGGGATATGCTCCGGAAATGCATTGCCCACCGCAGGTAGGAAGCAGCCCGGCGCACCGCAACCGCACAACGAAAAAAGGGCGGCCCAAGGGAGGCCGCCCTTCCTCTCCGATCCCCCCGTCGAAGATCAGAACTTGAAGTTCGCCCCCGCCTTGAAGGTGCGGCCGATCAGCCCGGGCAAGTGCCACGAGGCCAGATAGTTCGGCTGCGTCGTATAGAGCGTGTTCGCGTAGAGCGGCGCCCCGGCATTGGTGACGTTGCCGACGAAGACGAAGAAGCTGAAGTTCTCGTTGACCTCCACCGTTGCGTTCAGATCGGCATAGACGAAGGTCTTGATCTTGCAGAAAGAGTTTCCACCATTGGCATCCTTATAGATTGTCGCGGCGCAGGAGGTGTCCAGATTGCCCTGATCGGTCGCGACGCCCTTCATGCTGCCGACATAATAGGTCGTCGCGGTCAGCGACACCTTGCCGACGGTCAGCGTGTTCTGCCAGTTGCCGCGCCATTTCGGCGTGCCGCCGCCCGACGAGAGATCCGCCGGGCCGACCGTGCCGACAAAGCGCTGCACATCGCCGTTTGTCAGGTGGCGATTGAACTTCAGCGTCGCCTGCAAATCCAGACGAGTCTGGAACTGCACGTTATCGCTGAGATTGAACTGACCGTTGGCGCCGAACTGCAGACCCGTGGTGACGTCAAAGTTGGCATTCACATAAGGCGCATTGACCACCAGCAGACGCGGCAGCGCGTTGAGTGCGAAGGGATCGGCGCCGTCGATGACGTTGCACGAATAGCCGGCACCAACAGCGGCGACGGCGGCGCACCCGGCGGCCGCGGCCGCATCCGCCGAGGGGAAGGTCTGGCCCGCGACCGAGTAATAGGCTCTGATTGCATCGCCGGCCTGCGGCCCCGTTACGATCAGGTTGGACTTCTTGACGTTGAAATAGTCGACGGTGAAGCTGATGTTTCGGGTCGGCTCGAAGACCGCGCCCAGCGTAAAGCTGCGCGACGTTTCCGGCTTGATGTCAGGATTGCCGACATAGCCTCGGCCAAGCGAGTAATTGGCGATGTACGCGGGGTTGGCGGCGTGGGCCTGGGCGAACGCGACGGCGTCGGGCGAGGTGCTCGGGTTGAAACCGACGAAGCCCGAGAAGGAGCTGCGCGGATCGATCTCGGCAAAGGTCGGGGCGCGGAAGCCTTTCGAATAGGTGCCGCGGAGCGAGATTTGCTTGATCGGGGTGAATTTCGCGCCGAACTTTGGCGAGAAGTGGCTGAAGCCTTCCGAATAATGGTCGTAGCGACCCGACGCATTGACTTCGAGCGAGTCGAGAATCGGGGCATCGATTTCGAAATAACCGGCCCAGACGTCGCGATTGCCATAGGCCTGCGCGGTCGAGAGGCCCGGAACGTCCAGATTGGGGTTGGCGCTCCGGTTGGCCAGCTTCTCCTTGCGATACTGCCCGCCAACGGCGACCTGCAGGTCCCCGCCCGGCAGGGTGAACAGGCTGCGGCTGAGCGAGGCATCGACGGTAAATTCGCTCGAATTGGAGAGAGAGGTGATCGGCGGCAGCACCGAATCCCGGACGGCCTGGCTATTCAGGCTCGGATTGACAAAGTTGTACGAGCCGGTGTTGATCGCCTGCGTTAGACCGGCGAGATTGGCCCAGCCTGTCTGGACGAGCTTCAGGTCGTCGCGTGAATAGCCCGCTTCCAGATTCCAGTTCCAGCTGTCCGCAAACGTACCCTTCAGCCCGCTGGTGATGCGATACAGTTCGTTGGTGCGAACCGAACCCGACTTCACGTCGCCGAACAGATAATAGATGCGCGCCGCGCCGGCTGCGGGGTTGTTCGCGAAAGCGGCGGCATAGGGATTGTTCGGGTTCAGCGTACGGCCCGGCGTCGCGGGGTCGGCGCAGTTGACGCCCGACGGACAGATCCAGACGGGCAGCACGATGCCGGGATTCGTCGTCGAGGTGGCTGGCGCGCCGCCGAACGCCTGATTCTGGCGGATCGAGCGCGGCAGCAGGGTGATGTCCACCTTGTTATGCGAATAGCTGCCCGCGACATAGCCCTCGATATCGTCGCTCAGGCGGAAGCTGAAGCGGGCGACGCCGGCATAGCGTTCCTGCTTCGGCATGATCTGGACATATTCGCGGGTCAAGTCATGGGCACAGGCCGTACCGACACGCGTTCCCGTGTTTTCGGAATATGTGCCGAACTGGCAGTTCCCGAGCGGTGTCAGCGAGGTGAAGAGCGCTGGCGTCGTGGCGTTCGCCACGCTGCCCGCCAGCGGATTGTTGAGGTCGGTCTGGGTCACGCGGGTGACGACCGCATCGGTTGTCGCGGTGCCCAGCGTGTCGTCGGCGCGGTTGTTGTCGACACCGCCTATGGAGCTCAGGTCCAGCGTATTGAAGGGGAAGCCGCGCGAGTTGGCCGTGACCTTGCCGCCCTTCTCATATTCGCCGCCGATATAGACGTTCCAGCCCTGGCTTTCATAATCGCCATAGCCGGCGAGGAGGCGCAGACGGTATTTCTGGCCATCGCCCTCTTGCGTAAGGCCGGATTCGGCACCGCCTTCGATCCCGGTGAACTGCTTGCGCGTGATGATGTTCACCACGCCGCCGATCGCATCGGCGCCGTAGGTCGACGACGCGCCGTCCTTCAGCACTTCGACACGCTCGAGGTTGACCTGCGGGATGCTGGCGAGATCGACATAGCTGTTATGGCCGTCATCGCTGAGCGGGAAGTTCGCGGACCGCAGGCCGTCAACCAGCACGAGCGTCGACGAGACGCCCAGATTGCGCAGCGAAACCGCAGAGCCGCCGGCCGAGAAGCCGCTGGTGAAGCCGATGCCGATCGAGCCGGCGCCATCGGCCGACGCCTGGCGGATGGCATCGGCCATGTTGGTGACGCCCGCCCGCGTCAGGGTCTCGGCGGTGATCACGCTGACGGGCGATGGCGTTTCCGCGTTCGCGCGGCTCAGTAGCGACCCGGTGACGACGATGGTCGCGCCTTCTTCAGGCTCATTGGCGGATTGTGGCGGCGTCTGGGCCAGGGCGGATGCCGTGGCAGCGCTCAGGCTGGCAAGGGCAAACACAGAAAGGGCCGCGCCATCACGCAGCCGGGCAAATGTCTTCATCATAGACATCAGGCTATCCCCTCTGATGCGCGTATCGCGATCGACTATGTCGCGATATCACGCTGTCTTTGCCGGACAATCCGGTGGAGGATGGACCGGCCTTCGCATTTGTTGCCTCTCTGTTTTATTATCGTAAAGCGCTATTTCCGAAAGACGGCGGTGTATTCGTCGTATTTTCAGCACGTAGAAGCATAATTGCAACAGTTTCGCTGTCTGTCGGGCGACGGAACTCCTATAGGGGCGCCGTCTGATATATTTTGTCTCTTTTTCCGCCGAGGGCCTGGCCGTCGGCAAGGCATAAAAATATCGGGGACCACCCTTGACCCCCGGCTTGCCCGTTCCATATGAAACGGCGCTGGCACTCCCCAATGGAGAGTGCTAACAAATCCGAGTTCATCGGGAGAGGGAGCAGGAGTCGCTGTTCATGCGGTTCCTTCCCTTCCCATTTAAACGTCGTAAGAGGGAAAGGCACTCAACATGGCATTTCGTCCGTTGCATGACCGCGTTCTCGTTCGCCGCGTAGAGGCGGAAGAGAAGACTGCTGGCGGCATCATCATCCCCGACACCGCCAAGGAAAAGCCGCAGGAAGGCGAGATCGTCGCTGTCGGCACCGGCTCCAAGTCGGAAGACGGCAAGGTCACCCCGCTGGACGTCAAGGCCGGCGACCGCATCCTGTTCGGCAAGTGGTCGGGCACCGAGGTCAAGGTCGACGGTGAAGACCTGCTGATCATGAAGGAAAGCGATATCCTCGGCGTCGTCGCCTGAGATTTTCGTCGATTTTCCTGACATTCACATTTGCTAGAAGGTTTTTACCATGGCTGCAAAAGACGTAAAATTCTCCCGCGACGCCCGTGAGCGCATCCTGCGCGGCGTCGACATCCTGGCCGACGCGGTCAAGGTGACCCTGGGTCCGAAGGGCCGCAACGTCGTCATCGACAAGAGCTTCGGCGCGCCCCGCATCACCAAGGACGGTGTTTCGGTCGCCAAGGAAATCGAACTGAAGGACAAGTTCGAGAATATGGGCGCCCAGATGGTCCGCGAAGTCGCTTCGAAGACCAACGACATCGCCGGTGACGGCACCACCACCGCGACGGTTCTGGCCCAGGCCATCGTTCGCGAAGGCATGAAGTCGGTTGCCGCCGGCATGAACCCGATGGATCTGAAGCGCGGCATCGATCTGGCCGTCGCCAAGGTTGTCGAGGACATCAAGGCCCGCTCGAAGCCGGTTGCCGGTTCGAACGAAGTCGCCCAGGTCGGCATCATCTCGGCCAATGGCGACCGTGAAGTCGGCGAGAAGATCGCCGAAGCCATGGACCGCGTCGGCAAGGAAGGCGTGATCACCGTGGAAGAGGCCAAGGGTCTCGACTTCGAGCTGGACGTCGTCGAAGGCATGCAGTTCGACCGCGGCTACCTGTCGCCCTACTTCATCACCAACCCGGAAAAGATGCAGGTCGAACTGGCTGACCCCTACATCCTGATCCACGAGAAGAAGCTGTCGAACCTCCAGTCGATCCTGCCGATCCTGGAAGCCGTGGTGCAGTCGGGCCGTCCGCTCCTCATCATCGCCGAGGACATCGAAGGCGAAGCGCTGGCGACCCTGGTCGTCAACAAGCTGCGCGGTGGCCTGAAGGTTGCTGCGGTCAAGGCTCCGGGCTTCGGCGACCGCCGCAAGGCCATGCTGGAAGACATCGCCGTCCTGACCAAGGGCGAAGTGATCTCCGAAGACCTCGGCATCAAGCTCGAGAACGTGACCCTCGGCATGCTCGGCACCGCCAAGCGCATCACCATCGACAAGGACAACACCACCATCGTCGATGGCGCCGGTGATGCCGAAGCGATCAAGGGCCGCACCGAGCAGATCCGCGCGCAGATCGAGACGACCACGTCCGACTATGACCGTGAAAAGCTCCAGGAGCGTCTGGCGAAGCTGGCTGGCGGCGTGGCCGTCATCAAGGTCGGCGGCGCCACCGAAGTCGAGGTGAAGGAGCGCAAGGACCGCGTCGACGACGCGCTGCACGCGACCCGCGCCGCTGTGGAAGAAGGCATCGTCCCCGGTGGCGGTACCGCTCTCCTCTACGCGACCAAGGCTCTCGAAGGCCTCAAGGGCGCCAATGACGACCAGACCCGCGGTATCGACATCATCCGCAAGGCCATCGAAGCGCCGCTGCGCCAGATCGCCTCGAACGCGGGCGTCGATGGCGCCGTCGTCGCCGGCAACCTGCTGCGCGAAAATGACGAGACCAAGGGCTTCAACGCCGCGACCGATACTTACGAGAATCTGGTTGCCGCGGGCGTCATCGACCCGACCAAGGTCGTTCGCGCTGCTCTGCAGGACGCCGCTTCGGTGGCCGGCCTGCTGATCACCACCGAAGCGACCATCGCGGAACTGCCCTCCGACGATAAGGCGCCGATGGGCATGCCCGGCGGCGGCATGGGCGGCATGGGCGGCATGGACTTCTAAGTCCGGCACGATGCTGAAACGAGAAGGGCCGGCGGAGCGATCCGCCGGCCTTTTTCTTTGCTTCGTTCAAGGACCGCCCCGCCTTTGTTGCCCCAATCCGACGGTTCCGTTCGTTGACGCTCCTTCCCCGGAAGCGTAAGTTGGCGGCAGGTTGGGGAAAGGACGGCCTCATGACTCGCGCTGCATTGGCCATGCGCTGGGCACGGCGATGGGCGATCGCCGCCACGGCCTTCTCCGTCGTCCATGCCTTGCCCGCATCCGCCCAATATCTGGTGCTTCCCGAAGGCATGGCCATCTCGTTGCAGACGCGCGCGGACCTTTCGTCCAAATCGGCCCATGTGGGAGATGAAGTGGAACTGGCCGTCGCCAAGCCGGTGACGATCAATGGAGTCACCGTGCTTTCCGCCGGAACGTCTGCCGTCGGGGAAATTACCCGAGCCAGGGACAATGGCCTGTTGGGCCGTTCCGGCAAGCTCGACATCAGGGTCGATCGGGTGAAAGCGGGCCAGCTGGAAATCCCCGTGCGCGGTCAACGCAATGCGCAGGGCAAATCCGGCACGCTCGGCGCGGTGGGGGCGGGCATCGTTTTCCTGCCTCTGGCCATATTGGTGCGGGGGAGGGACGTGAAGGTGCCGGCGGGAACCGCTTTCGACGTCTATGTCGACCAGGAAGTCCATGTGCCTTTGGACGCGCCTGCGGTCAGCGCCCCTGCGGCTCCCGCTGAAACCTCCGCGATACGCTCCGTCGATCCCAATGATGCCGCCGCGCGCTGATCAGGCGGCTGCGATCACCATCATGTGCATTCGCACCCGAACCTCAAAGCCGAGCGTCCGGTAGAGCGCCACCGTCGCCTCATGCGCGGCATAGGCATGGAGGAACGGTGTCTCGCCCCGATCGAGCATGGAGCGCCCGACAAGCCGCATCAGCCCCTTCGCATAGCCCTTTCCGCGATGCTCGGGATGGGTGCAGACGCCGCTGATTTCGGCAAATCCGGTTATGCGCATCCGCTCTCCGGCCATGGCGACGAGCCTGCCCTGCGCCTTGATCCCGATGAAGCGTCCCAGCCGATGGGTGAGGGGGAGGAACGGTCCCGGCCTAGTCATCAGCGCCAGAGCGCGCATTTCCGCCGCATCCGCTTCGCCCAGCGGCACCGGATCGAGTTCGGGCCCGCCGCCGGGAATATCCACGGCGACCATCTGCACCAGCACGGCTTCGCGCAGGATTCGCGTGCGCGGCGGGGCAATGATCGGGTCGGGTTCCACGATCCAGGCTTCTCCGCCCGCTGGCACCAGCGCGGCGAGGGCGGCCTGCGCTGCCGGCCCCGTGTCCGCCGCCGCTGCGAAGGGACCGTAGCGCGGATCGATCCGCAAGGCGCGCGGCCCTCCTTCGGCGAGTGCCGACCAGCCGCTGTTGAGGGCGTTCCAGACCGGGCGATGGAGCAAGTGAGGAGCCATGGCGTATTTTCCGCCGATGAACCACGGAACCACGAAAGCAAGGTTTTCCCGCGCTTCCACGACCGATGGCTCACTATGGAGCGCTTTGCGAAGGCGCGATTTACCAAATGGAAATCATGTTTCGCCAATGGTGCGGATGACGTGTCACGCCTTATTCGAAACCTGATCGCCTCCATGCGAGCGCGCTTCGCGCCAGGCACTCAGCACAGTGCTGAAGTGCAGGCGAATCTCGTCAAGGCGCTCTATGCATCCCCGGCATCGCTGATGAGCGGCGCGATCGCCGGTGGCGGCGCCAGCCTGGTCATCGCCTGCAAGGCGCAAATCCCGCAGATCACGGCCGTTTCGATCCTCATCTGCCTGGTCGGGATCAGCCGTTCGATCGCCTCGCTCTATTTTCACCGGGAACTGGCGCATCAGGATCGGCCGGCCAAGCCGATCTGGGGTTTTGCCTATGAACTGGGTGCCTGGGGCTATGCCGCGCTGCTGGGCATATTGGCGTTCGTCACCCTGACCTTTACCGACATTTTGACCCTGCATGTGTTGAGCGTGGGCACGGTGGCGGCCTATGCAGGCGGCATATCGGGGCGCAATGCGGGACGAATCCATGTCGCCGTGGGGCAGACCTGCTTCACGATGCTGCCGACGTCGTTCGGACTGCTGCTGGTCGGGGGGGTGGCTTACACCACTCTTGGAGTGCTGTGTTTCCTGATGATCTTCGCCATGGCGGACATCACGCGCACCACCCACCATATCGTTCTGGACGCGTTTCAGGGCAAATATGAGAAGTCGCAACTGGCGCTCAAGTTCGAACGGCTTGCCCGCTTCGACAGCCTGACCGGCGTGGAAAACCGCATGGCGATGCACATGCGATTGCGCGAGTGGTTCGATTCGCGAAGATCCGACGATGAATTGTTGGCGGTCATGTGGATGGACCTGGACCGCTTCAAGGAAATCAACGATTCGCTCGGCCATATCATCGGCGACCAGCTGCTCCGCCTGGTCGCCGAGCGGCTTTCGCGGGCCTTGAACCGGCGCGGCCATGTCGCGCGCTTCGGCGGCGACGAGTTCATTCTCATCTGTCCCGGCGTGGACCGGGCCGGGGCGGAGGAGATCGCCTCCGATCTGCTGGCCGAATTCGTACCCGATTTCGAGGTCGAAAATTATCATCTGAACATCACGGCATCGATGGGCATCTCCGTCGCGCCGGAGGATGGCCGCGACAGCGACGAATTGCTGCAACATGCCGACATGGCGCTGTATCGCGCCAAGCATGAGGGGCGCAACCGCCATGCCCATTTCCACTGGGAGATGAAGGAAAGGCAGAACCGCACCTATGAACTGGAAATGGGTCTGCGCACCGCCATCGCCAATGGCGAGCTGGCATTGCATTACCAGCCGATATTCGACGCCGCCACGGACCGGATCGCCATTTGCGAAGCGCTGATGCGCTGGGAGCATCCTGTGCTCGGCCGGATTTCTCCGGCGGAATTCATTCCGATCGCCGAAAGCTCCTCGATGATCGAGCCGATGACGTTATGGGCGCTGGAACAGGCCTGCCGCGACGCCATGACCTGGGACGAGAATATCCGCGTGGCGGTCAATATCTCTCCCGCGCTGATTCGGGGGGACAAGCTGCCGCGCGGGGTCATGGCGGCCCTGCTGCAATCCGGTCTCAAGCCGCGCCGCCTGGAGTTGGAGGTGACGGAGTCGATTTTCCTGGAGGATGACGGCCGGACCCACATGATCCTGAACGAATTGCGCCGGATCGGCCTGCGGCTGGCGCTCGACGATTTTGGTACGGGTTATTCGTCGCTGGGCTATTTGCGCAACCATATCTTCGACACGATCAAGGTCGACCAGAGCTTCATGCGCGGCGTCGGTGAAAATCCGCGCGACCGCGCCATTGCCCAATCCGTCGCCTATCTGGCCCGCGCGCTGGACGTGGAGACCGTGGCCGAAGGCATCGAAACCGAGGAACAGCTACGCTATGCCCGCGAAACGGGCTTCACCAATGTGCAGGGCTTTGTCCTGTGCAAACCGATGCCGGCCGATCAATTGCTGCGGCGGATGCAGGGGCTGGCCGTCGATGAGGTGCCTGTGCCGGTGGACCGCCGTCGCGCCTGAGCCTATTCCGGCTTATTTGCCGAGCCGGGTCTGTGCGGAGGCCAGTCGCCGCATCATGCGCAGATCCTTCAGGTCGATCTTCAGCGCGCATTCGGCCCAGTTTTCGACAATGTCCTTAAGCTCCGCGTAATCGAGCGGATCGACCCGCCGTCCGGCCTGAAACACGCCGACATGACCGGCATGATGCGGCCGGTTCGCGGCGATATAATCGCGCACGGCCTGTTCGCCTTCGCCATCCTCCACCAATGTGTGGACGATGCCCATGTCGTACATCGCCTCCGCCGTATAGACCTTGCCCGACAGGATCATGCGTTCGGCCATCAGCCGACCGAGCTTGCGTGCCAGGATCGAATAAGCGCCCATGCCGGGGAACAGGCCGAAAAGCATTTCGGGCAAACCGAAACGGGCGCTGCGTTCAGCGATCACGATGTCGAAGCAGAGCAGCGCCTCGAAACCGCCGCCCAGAGCGTCGCCCTGCGCCAACGCGACGGACACGACCGGCAGATCGGCGTTGCGCCATGTCTGGTGCACGACATCGATGCAGGCATGGCCATATTTGATCAGGCTGGGCAGATCGCGCTGCTCGATGCAGGCGGCAAACAGTTCCAGATCGCCCCCGAGGTTGAAGACGCCGGGGAAGCGCGATCCGGCGACCATATATTTGACGGGCAGCGCGCCGGCTTCGAACAGCCTTTTGGTTTCCGAATACCAGCTTCCCACGTCGCGCAGCATCTGCATGCTGAAATTGGGACGATTCGTGGGCGTCATATAGGCCCACAAAGTCTCCGCGGGAGCGTCCCAGCTGACGTCGATCTGGCCCAGGTCGAACAAAGTCGATCGGCCGATCCGCGGCATCGAGGCCAGGCTTTCCGTAGCGGCGACGAGCGCTTCGCCATCGCCAGCGGGGAGCTGCGCCGGCGAAAAATCGTCGATCTGCTCGTGTCTCGAATTAAATCGTCCGGAATCAACCATCTGCGCCCCCAAATTGGTCTTGGGACTGAGGTGAACAGTCTTACAACTACTATGCAACCATCCCATAGCGGCTTCACGACCGTTAACCATTTTTCTCCTCTTCTGTTGCGCATAAGTCGCTGAAAAATGCAATTTAACATGGTTAATGTTGCTTTAATGCAACGAGGGCGCGTTAAGACTTTGAGGGGGATGAGCAGGCAGGTCTTTGTTAACCTTTATTAATTACGAAGGGGTGCATGAAGACGCCTCGAACCGATATGCAGATTGTGACCCTGCTGCTGCACGATGCGCAGGGCGAGTCCTGGCAGCTCAGCCTGTCCGCCGATTGCCTCTGTTTCATCGGCAATTATTGCCGGATAGAGGGTTTCGCCGTCGATGCGATCATTGCGTTGGATGGGTTGCGCAAGGACGGCTGATCCGGTCCGGGCGGCCTTGTCTGGCGCGCTTTCCCCTTCTACAGCGCCGTCTGTGACCCATTCCCGCTTTTCCTTTTCCATTGCCGCGACCGACGGCAAGGCCCGCACCGGTGCCATCCAGATGCGCCGGGGCGAGATTCGCACCCCCGCCTTCATGCCGGTCGGCACGGCCGCCACGGTGAAGGCGATGCGCCCCGCCGAAGTGCGCGCGGCCGGCGCCGACATCATCCTGGGCAACACCTATCATCTGATGCTGCGTCCCGGCGCCGAGCGCATGGCGCGTCTGGGCGGCCTGCACGGCTTCATGGGCTGGGACCGCCCGATTCTGACCGACAGCGGCGGCTATCAGGTGATGAGCCTCAGCGCGCTGACCAGGATGAGCGAGGAGGGGGTTGCCTTCTCCAGCCATGTCGACGGGTCGAAGCATATGCTGACGCCCGAACGTTCGATGGAAATCCAGCGCCTGCTCGACAGCGACATCGTCATGGCCTTTGACGAGTGCACCAAAAATGGTTGCACCCATGACGAGGCGGCGAAATCGATGGAGCGGTCCATGCGCTGGGCCAAGCGGTCGCGCGACGGTTTCGATGCAGGCGGCGAGCATGCGGAGCGCGCGGCCCTGTTCGGTATCCAGCAGGGGTCACTCAATGAAGGGCTGCGGCGGATTTCGGCGGAAAAGCTGATCGACATCGGCTTTGACGGCTATGCGGTCGGCGGCCTTGCGGTGGGCGAGGGGCAGGAGGCGATGTTCGCCACGCTCGACTTCGCGCCCGACATGCTGCCGGCCGACAAGCCGCGCTATCTGATGGGTGTGGGCAAGCCCGACGATATTGTCGGCGCGGTGGAACGGGGCATCGATATGTTCGACTGCGTGCTGCCGACGCGCAGCGGGCGCAATGGCCAGGCCTTCACCTGGGCGGGGCCGCTCAACATCCGCAATGCCAAATTCGCCGAGGATATGGGGCCGCTCGATCCGCGCTGCGGTTGCCCGGTCTGTTCGACATGGAGCCGCGCCTATCTGCACCATCTGGTGAAAGCGGGCGAGATGCTGGGCGCGATGCTGATGACCCAGCATAATATCCATTTCTACCAGGCGCTGATGCAGGGCATTCGCGACAGCATCGCGGAAGGGCGATTCGCCAGTTTCGTCGCCGATTTCCGCAGGGATTACCGGCGCGTCTGACCGTCAGGGCAGGACCGTGATGGCGATCGCATAATCCCCGGTCTGGGCATCATGCTCCAGCGGGGAGCGGAGTTGGCGCGAAAGCCCGGTCAGGACCCGGCCATAGCGTTCCTCCAGTCGCTCCGTCATCTCTGGCGATCCGCGCAATGCGGGCGAGACGATGTGCAGCACGGCGCGATCCTGACGCTCATCCTCCAACTGCACCGATATGCGCATGGCCGTGCGCGGATCGGACAGCATGGCCAGTTCCACCAGTTCGGTCAGCAGAAAGGCGATCGGCACCGCCACATCCTGGCTGATATGCAGATTGTCGCTGTCGATCTGGATGCCGAAGCGCCGGGCTTCGGCCGGGGCGGTGGCGCGCAGGCTGGCGGAGAGTTCGCTGATGAGCGATCGCACGCCGACGCCGCGATGCTCCTCCAGTTCCGCATAATGATTGCGATGGACGACGGAGAGGGCATCGACCCGGCGCTGAATCGTCGCATAGGCCTCGACCGCCTCGGCGTCGTGAGCGGAACGGGCATGCAGGTTGATGAGGCTGGCGATGATCTGGAGGTTGTTCTTGACCCGATGATGCACCTCCCGCGTCAGCTTGCGCTGGGTTTCCAGCCCTTCGGCCATCTCCGCCTCATGGGTGGCGACATCCTCGCTGATGGCGCGGAAGGTGTCGCCCAGCGCGACGATCTCCTGCGCGGGGGTGCGGATGCGGCGCATCGGCTCCAGCACTTCGCCGGGCTGATAGGCGGCAACGGTGCGGCGCAGCAGGACGAGTGGCCGTATGAGCAGGCGGTTGACGACGAACCAGCCGATCGCCGCCGCCGCGAACCACATCACCAGCGGCAGGAAGAGCGAGAGCATCCGCGCCATCGTCACCGGCGGATCGCGCAGCGACATGGTGAGGATCATGTCGGGCGGATCGAGTCGCGCAGACAGGGTGGTGCTGCGGCCACGCGACGGAGCGGAGGGGTGGGTGGTGATGAGCAACCTGTCCCGGCCCTGCTGCAAACTGATCTGCCGGTTCTGCAGGGCGCCGCTGGGGCTGGTGATCGCTTCCAGATAAGCGCGCGAATAATAGGCAATGGCGACGACCGCGCCGTTGGCGCTTTGCGCCCGGCTGACCAGAAATTGCGCGGTGGGGAGCAACTGGGCCGGCCGTCCGGAAAAACGCCGCGACGGTTCCAGCCCCTTCGGCTCGGGCAAGGGCGAGCCGCAAAGCCGTCGGCCCTGCCGGTCATAAATATAATAGCGCCCGCCGCCGCCATCATGGGCAGAAAGAAAGATCGAAAGGCGCGCGCACATGGCCGGGTCGGGACCGGTCGCCGCAAAGGCGCTGGCGGTGAGCAGCAACGCTGTCCGATCCGATGTCAATTCGGCGGACAATTTGCGCGCGCTCTGCGTGACCGCGACGCGCAGCAACGCTTCCTTCTCCAGATCAGTGGTGCGGATCGCCTGAAGCGAGGCCACCAGCGCGATCAGCCCCAGCGGAAGCAACGCCAGAGTGAGGATGAGGAACATCTTGACGCCCGTGGATTGCGACAGGGCGTTCAATCTTTGCATTAAGGACATTGCAGCCGGAGAATGGCTGTCCTGCGCGACGGACGTTTCAGAACTGGTGGCCATGGGCCCGATGCCGACCGGAGTGCGCCATTTGCGCGATGACGCCGGATCGTTGCGGGCATGGATAGACGCCGCCTTTTGCAATTTGCGTCATGGCCCCTCCGCAGTCCTGTCGGTGAGCTTACGGCCTAGTCGAGCTTGCTGAGAAGGTCGAGCATTTCGGAGGGAATATCTTCCTCCACCGCGCGCTGGTAGACGGAACGCAGGGCGTTGCCGACCTGTCCTTCATCCTTCGCCACGGTGACGCGCTTCTTGCGGGTCGCGCTGTTCTTCCCACGCGAACCGGGAGTGCTGGCGCCGACATCTTTCCTGTCCCCTCCCGTCACGTCCCGTTCCGTCGTTGAAGCAACCAAAACACGCCCCTCTGAAGCCATTACCATCACGCCAGCCTGCTCTTCTTGCGGCTTTCCCCCATGACGTCAATTCGACACCAGGGAAAATGAAATCACAAAATTCCAAAGATTTTGGAAAAAACCGAACGCCAGTGAAACAAATCCCCCGCTTGATGGTTCCCTTGCCGAAGCATTTTTTGCCTCGCCAGCATTGATAGAAAGAAATCGGCGGCGGAGCGGCAAGGGGAAGGGGGGCTTGCCACAATGGCATCGTCCATCCATCCTTCCTGTCCGGCGAAATGGCTCGGAACAAGGCGCCCATTGGGCTGGGAGAATTTTTACAGATGTCGCTTGGTCAGCAACTGCACCCCCACCTTCCCTTCCTTCGTCGCTATGCCCGCGCCCTGACGGGTAGCCAGGCGCATGGCGATGCCTATGTTCGCGCGACACTGGAGGCCATCGTGGCCGCGCCGGAGGAATTTCCCACGACTGTCGATCCGCGTCTTGGCCTGTACAAGACGTTCCACGCCATCTGGTCCTCCTCGCATCTGGACGACGGCCCGGTGCTGACGGGCGCCGACGGCCAGGAAGCCATTGCCCAGGCGCGGCTTGCCCGTCTGACGCCGCTGCCGCGCCAGGCGCTGTTGCTCACCGCGCTGGAGGGCTTCACCATCGAGGATGTCGGCTATCTGATCGGTCTCGACAGCGACGATGTCGAGGAACTGGTGAAGGACGCGCTGAGCGAAATCGAGGCGCAGACCCGCGCCAAGGTGCTGATCATCGAGGATGAACCGATCATCGCCATGGACATCGAAACCATCGTTCGCGACCTGGGTCATGAAGTGACCGCCATCGCCGTGACGCGTGAGGATGCCGTGCGGGAGGCGATGGCCGAACGACCCGGCCTGGTGCTGGCCGACATTCAACTGGCGGACGATTCCAGCGGCATCGATGCGGTGAAGGACATTCTTTCCGAATTTTCGGTGCCGGTGATCTTCATCACCGCTTTCCCCGAGCGCCTGTTGACCGGCGAGCGTCCGGAGCCGACTTTCCTGATCACCAAGCCGTTCCAGCGCTCCACCGTCAAGGCCGCCATTTCCCAGGCCCTGTTCTTCGATGAGGCGACCGCTCCGGCGTGAATGCGCGCTTAGTTGCCGAAATTCAGGCCGAAAATGGGAACTCCGGTCCGCGACTCGCGTTATTGATGCGTAACGAATTGGAAAACACCCCGAATGGCGGAGCAGGAGCATCATATCGCGGCGGAAGAAGCCAGAGCTGGCTCGACGCCGCATATGGTGCGTTATGTCCTTGGTATTTCACTCACATTCGTCATCATCGCGATGATCGTGATTCTGTGGGGTCATTGAGCGGCGTTGCGGCAATTGGTGCTGGGGAAGAATAAGGTTAGGATGCAGGCGCAGATATGGCTTTGACGACTTCGGTTCATGCGGCGAGGGCGACAGCCGATGAGAAGGTTGTGTCCATGGACGACAGCGTGAACCAGCATTTGGAGCGCGAAACCCTGTCCGACGCCGATTTCAAACAGGAATTGGCGGCTGTTATCCCGCATCTCCGGGCGTTTGGACGGTCCCTGTCGGGCAATCGCGACGTGGCGGATGATCTGGTGCAGGAAACGCTGCTGAAGGCTTGGGCGGCGCGGGCGCGCTTTCAGGCGGGCACGAACATGCGCGCCTGGACCTTCATCATCCTGCGCAACCATTATCTCTCTCAGATGCGCCGTTCGCGTTTTCGGGGCGATTGGGACGATCTGACGGCGGATCGGCTGTTGGCGGCGCCGGCGAGTCAGGACAAGCATGTCGAACTGTCGGACATGCAGCGCGCCCTGCTGCAATTGCCCCAGCCCCAGCGGGAAGCACTGATCCTGGTGGGCGCGGGCGGCTTCGCCTATGAAGAAGCCGCCGAGATCTGCGGCGTGGCGGTCGGCACGATCAAGAGCCGCGTGGCGCGCGGTCGCGCCGCTCTGGAGCAGATATTGGAAAATGGCGATCTGCCGTCCCGCCGCAGCCATGAAAGCAGCGACGCCGCTGTATTGGATGAGATCATGGACGATGTTGACCGACTGAGCCGGGGCCGGGAGGCAAAAGAAGATAGTCCCCCCGACGGCGATTGATCCATGCTATTCTGCCATCCATTCCGGTTGGCCGACGGGAGAAGGAGAATGGTTGAGGATCGGAAAAGCGAATCCCCCATTCCGCTCAGGGATATGAACGGACCGTTCCCGGTGGCGGGCCGGTCGCGCGGCAGTATGATCATTTTCGTTCTGGTTGCGATTGCCCTGATCCTGGCGATCGGTTTTTTCTACATCACCAAGGAGCGGAGCGACCGCCGGGCCGATGCCGCGAGCGAAGCGGTCGAATCGCCCGATAGCGCGGCCCGCCTGGTCAGCAACGCGGCGAAGAACGCGGCGGACGCCATCCAGAAGCGCGATTGAGCCACGCCGCGCGCGCCCTGTTCAGAAATTCTTTGCGATTGTCGTGCATTGTGACGGCATGTCGGATTTCCTTACAGACCCCTGTAAGTTGATCCGGCCCTCTGGGCTGCCCGCCGGGCGCAGCGGGATATGCGCGACGAATGATCAGAGTGTTCAAACATTATGTGCCGCATGCGGTGCTTCTGCTGGGCCTGCTCGACCTCATGCTGCTGCTTGGCGCCGCGGAGGGCGGATGGATTTTGCGCGCGCATCAGATCGGCATGGACGTCGATCATGTGATGACCCGGATCGGGCCTTTGGCGAGCTTCGCCATTGCGATTCAGACCGCGATGATCGCCGTCGGCGTCTATGGGACGGAGGCGCTGCAATCGATCCGCTATGCTCTGGCGCGGCTGTTGGTGGCGATCTCGCTGGGTGTGCTGTTCCTGTCGGTCATGCATTTCGCGCTGCCGGACATCACCCTCTGGCGATCCAATTCGCTCTACGCCATGGGACTGGCCATCGCCTTGCTGCTTGCAATTCGCCTGTTGCTGGGGTCGATGCTGGGCGGAGAAGCCTTCAAGCGGCGGCTGGTGGTTCTGGGCGCAGGCAACCGCGCCAACCGCATCCGGGAGATTGAGGAGCGCAAGGGTTCCGGCTTTCTCGTCGTCGGCTATATCGCCATGAACGACGGCGCGCAGGTGATCCCCGAGGCGATCAACCGCAGCGCCATCTATAATCTTGCCGATTTCGTCGTCCGTCTGGGCTCGAGCGAAGTGGTGCTGGCGCTGGAGGAACGGCGCAACGCGCTGCCGTTGGCGGACCTGCTGCGCATCAAGACCACCGGCGTCCATGTGAACGAAATCTCGACTTTTCTGGAGCGGGAGACGGGTCGGGTCGACCTCGACAGCGTCAATCCGAGCTGGCTGATTTTCTCCGATGGCTTCTCCGCCGGCCGCCGCCTGTCCAGCATTGCCAAGCGGCTGTTCGACATCACCGCCAGTTCGATCCTGCTGCTGCTCACCGGTCCGATCATCCTGCTCGCGGCGCTTCTGGTGAAGCTCGACAGCAAGGGGCCTGCTTTTTACCGCCAGAAGCGCGTCGGCCTCTATGGCGAGGAATTCTGGATCGTGAAGCTGCGCACCATGCGGCAGGATGCCGAGGTGTCGGGGCAGGCGATCTGGGCAGAAAAGGACGATCCGCGCATCACGCGGCTTGGCTATTGGCTCCGCAAGCTGCGCATCGACGAACTGCCGCAGACCTGGACGGTGTTGAAGGGCGAGATGAGCTTCGTCGGCCCCCGGCCGGAGCGTCGCCAGTTCGTCGAGGATCTGGAACAGCATCTGCGTTATTATGCCGAGCGGCATATGGTGAAGCCCGGGATCACCGGTTGGGCGCAGATCAATTATCCCTATGGCGCATCGATTGAGGACGCCCGGCACAAGCTGGAATATGACCTGTATTACGCCAAAAATTACACGCCCTTCCTCGATCTTCTGATCCTGATCCAGACGCTGCGGGTCATCCTTTGGCCCGAAGGCGCGCGCTGAGGAACGGGCGATGGGCACGCTGCTGCAATTTGTCGGGGATTGGGGGCACGCTCTGGCGGCCGTGCTGTTCGCGGCGCTCGGCATCTTCGTCCTGCGCCGTCGCGATGAAACCCCGGAACAGCGGCTGCTGGCCGCCGCGCTGCTGCTCACCGCCTGCTGGTCGCTCTACGTGTCCTTTGGCGGGGTGGAAAAGCCGCTGTCCGGCATGGGCGAGAATATCCGCAATGCCGCCTGGCTGCTGCTGCTGTTCGTCATGTTGCGGCGGGGGCCGGCGGCGCGCATCGGGTCGATGGTGGCGGTCGGATCGCTTTATGCGGCGGTGGCGGGGCTGATCCTGCTCCAGACCTTCGCCGACCTTATCTGGCGGCAATTGCCGGTGATGAGCGACATGCATCGCGCGTTCGTACATGTCGCGCTGGTCCTGCGCATGATGACCGCGATCGGCAGCCTGATCCTGGTCCATCACCTCTATATCGGCTGGCCGACGCGGGAACGGGGCAGGGTGGCGTTGCTGCTGGGGGCGCTGGCGGCGATGTGGACCTATGACCTCAATCTCTACGCTATCGGCTATTTCGCGATGCACCGGGCGAATGAGCTATATGCCCTGCGCGGCGCGATGATGGCGTTGCTGGCGCCGGTCATCGGGGCGGGGTTGCGCACTGATGGCGGGGGCCGCCTTCAGCTTTCGCGCACGCTGACCTTGCAGTCGATCTCGCTGGCTGCGGTCCTGCTCTATGGCGTCGCGCTGACGGCGGCGGCGGTGCTCATCGAACTGGTGGCCGGCCCCTATGCCCGCGTGGTGGAGATCGGCTGTGTCTTCCTGATGGCGGTCAGCGCGCTGGTGCTGCTGCCCTCGCGCCGGTTGCGCGCCTTCTGGAAGGTGCAGGTCGCCAAGCATTTTTTCCAGCATCGCTATGATTACCGCACCGAATGGATGCGCTTCGGCGACACGTTGGGCCGGGCGGGGGGTGACAGGGGCGACAATGCCCTGCCGTTGGGCGAGCGCGTGGCGAAGGCGGTGGCCGACATCACCGATTCCCCAGCCGCGATCCTGATGCTGCGCAGCGAGGATGGCGCGCTGGCCTTCGAAACAGAGTGGAACTGGCTGGAGGAACTGCCGGATGGCGCCGTGATTCCGGCGCCGCTTGCGCTGCTGATCGAACAGAGCGGCTGGATCATCGATGTCGACCGCCCGCCCAGCGGCGCGGGCGAAGTCGTCGCTCCCCATTGGATGAGCGAGGATCGCCGCGCCTGGGCGATGGTGCCGCTCATCCATTTCGGACGGCTGATCGGTGCGATCCTGCTTGCCCGGCCGCCCATCGACCGGCGGCTCGACTGGGAGGATTTCGACATGCTGCGCGCCGCCGGACGGCAGGCGGCCAGCTATTTGAGCGAGGCGCAGGGACAGCAGGCGCTGGACGACGCCCAGCGGTTCGATGAGTTCAATCGCCGCTTCGCCTTCATAATCCATGATGTGAAAAATCTGGTGAGCCAGCTTTCCCTGCTCGCCCGCAACGCGGAACGCCATGCCGACAATCCCGATTTCCGCGCCGACATGGTGCTGACGCTGAAGGAATCGGTGGGCAAGATGAACGACATGCTCGCCCGCCTGTCGCAGCATAATAAGGGCCGAGCGGAGGAGCCGCGAGCGATGGCGCTGGACGAAGTGGCGCGACAGGTCGCGCGAACCCGCTCTCGCCAGCATCCGGTGCGGGTCACGGGCGAGGCGCCGTTGGTGCTGGCCGACCCGGCACGGGTCGAGCAGATACTGATCCATCTGCTCCAGAATGCCATCGACGCCAGCGCGTCCGATCGTCCGGTCGAACTGCGGCTTTCGACAGATGGCACGGTCGCCCGGCTCGACATGATCGATCAGGGTCGGGGCATGACCGCCGAATTCATCCGTCGTGAGCTGTTCAAGCCTTTCTCGTCCAGCAAGGCAGGGGGCTTCGGCATCGGCGCGTTCGAGGCGCGGGCGCTGGCGCAGGCCATGGGCGGCCGGATCGACGTGGAAAGCAAGCCGGGGGTGGGCAGCCGTTTCACGCTGAGCCTGCCCTTGGCCCAGGGGGAAGAATTTAGGGGGAAGGCCGCCTGATGAGCGACACGCGACCGAAATTGCTGATCGTGGAAGACGATCCGGGTCTTCAGCGACAATTGCGCTGGGCCTATGAGGAATATCAGCTTTTCATCGCGGGAGACCGGGAGGAAGCCATCGAAATGCTGCGGGAACAGGCGCCGGACGTGGTGACACTGGACCTTGGCCTGCCACCCGATCCCGACGGCACCAGCGAGGGTTTCGCGACGCTGGCGGAGATATTGCGGATCAAGCCGGACACGAAGGTCATCGTCGCTTCCGGCCATGGTGCGCGGGAAAGCGCCCTCAACGCCATTTCCGGCGGGGCCTATGATTTCTACCAGAAGCCGGTGGACATCGATGAACTGGGGCTGATCGTCCGCCGCGCTTTCCACGTCCATGCGCTGGAGCGGGAAAATGTGCGCCTGTCCGAAGCCGCGCCGGAAGGCGGGCGGGTGCTGGGGCGACTGATCACCGCAGCGCCGGAAATGATGAAGGTCGCCCGGACGATCGAGCGGGTGGCGGGAGCGGATGTTTCCGTGCTGCTGCTGGGCGCGAGCGGCACCGGCAAGGAATTGCTGGCGCAGGGCCTGCACGACGCCAGCCCGCGCCGGGAGGGGGGCTTTGTCGCGATCAACTGCGCGGCGATCCCGGAAACGCTGCTGGAAGCGGAACTGTTCGGGCATGAGAAAGGCGCCTTCACCGGCGCGGTCAAAACCACGCCCGGAAAGATCGAACTGGCGCAGGGCGGCACGCTGTTCCTTGACGAGGTGGGTGACATTCCGCTGGCGTTGCAGGTGAAGCTGCTGCGCTTTCTCCAGGAGCGGGTGATCGAGCGGATCGGCGGCCGCCAGCCCATTGCGGTCGACACGCGGATCGTTTGCGCGACCCATCAAAATCTGGAGGAGATGATCTCGGCGGGCACCTTCCGCGAAGACCTTTATTATCGGCTGGCCGAGATTGTCGTGCGCATTCCCGCGCTAAAGGAACGGCCCGGCGACCCGGCGCTGCTGGCGCGCCATTTCCTCCACCGCTTCGCCAAGGATATGAACCCGCAGATCAAGGGGCTGGCGCCTGACGCGTTGGCGGCGCTCGACGCCTGGGGCTGGCCGGGCAATGTGCGCGAATTGGAAAACCGCATGAAGCGGGCCGTCATCATGGCGGACGGCAAGCATGTCACCGCTGCCGATCTCGATCTCGACGGGGATCGGGCCGAGGGGAGCGATGTGGTGAACCTCAAGGCTGCGCGGGAAATGGCCGACCGCCGCGCGATCCGGCGCGCCATTGCACGGACGGACGGCAATATTTCCGGTGCGGCGAAAATTTTGGGGATCAGCCGGCCGACGCTCTACGATCTGCTCAAGCAATATCGGATGCAGAATTGAGGCGTGCGTCTGTCGATGTCGGAATAGGGAGCAACGGGATCAAACCCGCTCCACACCCAGGTCCGCGGCGCTGATACCAAGCCGCCTGATCTGCTCGGCCACGGGCGGCCACACCGCATCCATGAACCGCGCCCGTTCCATTTCGCGCAGCCTTCTCGTGGCGCCGTCAGCGACAAACATGCCGACGCCGCGCTTCACCAGGACCAGCCCGTCATCCTGGAAACATTGATAAGCCTTGGCCACGGTCAGCGGATTGGCGCCCTGTTGCGCGGCGAGCGCGCGAACCGAAGGGAGCAGGTCGCCGTCGCGAAATTCGCCATCCAGAATGGATGCGGCAATGATCTCCCGCAGGCGGAGATAGACGGGTTTGGAGTCGTCGGCCATAGTGCATCAGTGACATAATACAGCCATGCGCGTCAAGGCACACTCTTTCGCCATATTGGGTAGATAGCGTAACTATCTATCCCAGATGGAAACTCTGTTGTCATATTCTGGCCGAGGCCGCTCTTCCTGCGGCTTACCCGGCGTGCCGATGAAGATGAATCCGGCGATCCGCTCATCCCCTTGCGCGAAGGCGGCGCGGACATCCTCATTATAGGCCGGCCATCCGGTCAGCCATCCGCCGGCAAAGCCCAGCGCATGGGTGGCGTGCAGCAGGTTCATGATCGCCGCGCCCGCCGACAATTGCTGTTCCCAGATCGGAATCTTGCTGCCCGCGACCGGTGCCGAAAGGGCGACGACCAGCGCGGGCGCCTGGTGCGCGAACTGGTGCATCGCCTCGATTTCCAGCCGTCCCGCATCGGGTTTTTCAGCGCGATAGGCGCTTTCCAGCAGGTCTGCGAGTGTATCGCGCCGGTCCTGCGGCACGATCACGAAGCGCCAGGGGGCCAGCTTGCCATGATCGGGGGTGCGCAGCGCCACTTCCACTATGGCGCGCAGTTGCTCCGCATCGGGGCCGGGCGCCACCAGATCGCGCGGCTTGCCGGATCGGCGGGTCTGGAGGAGCGAGAGCGGAGAACTGAGGTCATTGAACATGGCGGACCAGATGGCCTGCCGACAGGAAGGACGCAAGGGCATCGGCCTTCTTTGACAGATGAATAATTTCCGCTCTACGCTGGCGGCATAAGGGGTCGCGTTTGCGGCTCGACAACAAGTTAGGGTAAAAGGGGCCTGAATGGCGACCTCAGTTTCAAATCCGGGCGAGGTGGGCGCAAAGACCTGGCTCGGCCATCCGCGCGGCCTGTTCCTGCTGTTCTTCGTGGAGATGTGGGAACGCTTTTCCTTCTACGGAATGCGGGCGCTGCTGATCTTCTACCTGACGCAGCATTTCCTCTTTTCCGACCGCGACGCGTCCTATGCCTATGGCGCCTATATGTCGCTGATCTACATCTCCCCGCTGATGGGCGGTTATCTGGCCGACCGCTATCTGGGGCAGCGCAAGGCGGTGCTGTTCGGCGGCATCGTCATCGCCATCGGCCACATCATCCTGGGCGTCGAGGGCGACAATGCGGGGGACATGGGCCTTGGCCTCTTCTGGCTGGGGCTGGCGACGGTCATCACCGGGACGGGTTTCCTGAAGTCCAGCGCCTCGGCTCTGGTGGGCCAGCTTTATCCGCGCGACGATATGCGGCGGGACCCGGCCTATACGATCTTCTACATGGGCATTAATCTGGGGGCGACCATCGGTCCGGTGATCTGCGGCTATCTGGGCCAGGCATGGGGCTGGCACTGGGGTTTTGGCTCGGCATCGGTCGGGATGATCGCGGGCGTCATCGGCTTCGCCCTGAGCAAGCCGCTGTTGCAGGGACGCGGAGAGCCGTCCGATCCCGCCCGTCTGGCCGAACGGGTCGGCGGGATCATCAGCCGGGAATGGCTCGTCTATCTTTCCAGTCTTGTCTCCATCGTCCTGTGCTGGGTTCTGATCCAGCAGCATGTGATCGTCGGCTGGATGCTGGCGTTGGCGAGCGTGGGGGCGGTACTCTACATCCTCTGGGAAGCCTTTGGCCGGATGGAGCGGATCGGGCGCGACCGGATGCTGGCGGCGCTGTTCCTGCTGGTCATCAATCCGATCTTCTGGGGCCTTTACGAGCAGACCGGATCGTCGCTCAGCCTGTTCACGGACCGCTATACGAACCGGCACATATTGGGCTTCAACGTTCCGGCATCGATGTTCCAGTCAGTCAACGCCGCCTATATCCTGATGTTCGGGCCAGTGATGGCGGGGCTATGGATCTTGCTGGCGAAGCGGGGATGGGAGCCCTCGACGCCGGCCAAATTCGGCATCGCCATCGCGCTGGTCGGGGCGGGTTTCCTGGTCCTGGTCGCGGGAACGGGCGCGCCCGGCACGCTGACGCCGGTGCTGTTCATCTTCCTGCTCTATCTCTGCCACACCATTGGCGAGCTATGCCTGTCGCCGGTCGGGCTGTCGGCCATGTCGACGCTGGCGCCCTCACGCATGATCGGGCTGATGATGGGCATCTGGTTCCTCGCCATGGCGCTGGGCGAATATGCCGCCGGGCTGATCGCTGCGGCGACCGGCGGGGAGGGTGGCGCGGCCAGCCGGGATCAGGTGCTGGCCGTCTATGGCAGCATCGGCTGGTGGTCGGTGGGGGTCGGCGTCGTCGTGATGGCGCTCGCGCCGCTGGTCAAGCGACTGATGCACGCGGAGGAGGCGAAGTGAGGCGCGGCTTTATTCCGTCGCGCCCCAGATATCATCGGCGCGGATAAAGCCCTTTTGCCCGCCCACATCGAACGCGCACCAGCCCTTGCTGCAAGAAGAGATCCGCCCCACCACGCCCCTTTGCGCGCGAAAGACGGCGCGGGCATCCGCGCTGGGGGAGGTGCGCATCGGCGCGATGTCGGCGGTGACGATGCCGGTCGGCGCGTCGCTCAGCAGCCGGACATGCATCCAGCCCTGGGCGCCCGTCGAATCCTCGACCTTGCGCCACAGGCCCAGCACCTGCACCACCTTCACCGGCAGGTCGCGGCGGCGATAGACCCAGTTGGAGGGGTAATCGAGGCTGGGGCCGACGCGCATCCGCGCTTCGGCATGGCTGAGCGAGGCCCAATAGGGAACCGCCTTCACCGGGTTCGCCCCTGCGCTGCCGCTCACGCAAAGCGCGGCGAGAATGGATGCGCCCAGCAAATAGCCCTTCATAACCCAATAGTCCCCATGCCGATCCGTTCGCTTTCATAGACGTTGGAGGGCATGGCGGACAACTGCTCTTATAAGCGCTTGACCATCGCCGCGACGGGGAATAGCGGCCAGACATGGCCAAAAAACCGCGCCCCGCCACGCCGCGCGTCATCGTTACGCGCCGCCTGCCTCCCAATGTGGAGGCGCGCATGGCCGATCTGTTCGACACCGTCTTCAATATTGGCGATGTGCCGATGGACCGCACCGCGCTGACCCGCGCGATGGCGCAATGCGACGTGCTGGTCCCTGCCGTCAGCGACCAGATCGACGCCGCGCTGATCGAGGCGGCGCCCGAACGGCTGCAACTGATCGCCAGTTTCGGCAGCGGCGTCGACCATATCGACCTTGCCGCCGCGCGGAAAAAGGGGATCATCGTCACCAACACCCCCGGCGTGCTGACCGAGGACACCGCCGACATGACCATGGCGCTGATCCTGTCGGTGCCCCGCCGTCTGGCCGAGGGGGAAAAGCTGGTTCGTTCCGGCGCCTGGACCGGCTGGAGCCCGTCGGGCATGCTGGGGCATCGCATCGGCGGCAAGAAATTGGGCATCATCGGCATGGGCCGCATTGGCCGCGCGGTGGCGCGGCGGGCGGCGGCCTTTGGCCTGACCATCGCCTATCACAATCGCCACCGCCTGCCTTTCGAGGTCGAGCAGGAGCTGGAGGCGCAGTGGTGCCCGGACCTGGATATGCTGCTGGGTGACTGCGACATCCTGTCGATCCATTGCCCGCTCAACGCGGACAGCCGGGGCCTGATCGACGCGCAGCGGATTGGGCTGATGCGGCCCGACGCCTATCTCATCAACACCTCCCGCGCGGAAATCACGGACGAACCGGCGCTGATCGCCGCGCTGTCGGAAGGGCGCATCGCGGGCGCGGGGCTGGACGTCTACACCCATGAACCGGCGATCGATCCGCGTTTGCTGGCGCTGTCCAATGTCGTGCTGCTGCCGCATATGGGGTCCGCCACCTTCGAGGGGCGGGATGCCACCGGGGCGCGGGTGATCGCGAATATCCGCAGTTGGGTCGATGGGCATCGTCCGCCCAATCAGGTGCTGGAAGGCTGGGTCTGAGGACCCGCCAGAAAGACTGAATCCTATAGGGACCGGCGTTCCTCTCCAACACGGGCGGCACTGTCCGCTTCGCTCGCGCGGCGTTGCGGCGGACGTTGCAAATTCGCAGGATCGGCCAGAGCCGATCATGGCGCACACCCCGAAAACCGGAACTCGTCGCCCTGTCATCCGTTAAAAAACGCAGGTCTTTCCATCGAAGGAATATTGCATGATCCGTCTGGCCATCATTTCGCTCGTCATTGCTGCCGTGCTTGCCATATTGGGTTTCGGCGGTGCGGCGGGCACCTTTGTTGGCATCGCCAAATTCCTATTCGTGCTCGCGATTGCCTTGTTTGTCATCTTCCTCGTCCTGGGGCTGTTGGCCGGCAAGGGAATCAGGGACGCGATAGATTGACGGGATATGAGAGAGATTGGCGCTGGAGTGGATGAAACCGGCCGGCTGATACGCGATGAGGCCGGGTTCCTGCTCCAGCGCGATCTGGGCGGCACCTATCGGTTGGTGCTGCTGCGCGTGCCCATCGATCATGTCGAAAAGCGGGTGCGGGTTCGGGGATTTTATGCCGGCGACGGCATAGTAGAGGTGGAGGGGGTGGCCGCTGCCTGATCGGGCTGCGGCCTTATGTGCATCAGGGTCGTGTTCCGTCAGGGATTGAACGACTCGCGCGGATCATAGGACTTCACGGCGTCGTGCGCGTGCACGAAGCGGGCGCAGGACCCGAAACCCCGGTTATTTTCAAGCGGAAGCGCGGTTTCGCAATAGGCGCATTCCGCCATCAGGCGACCGACCATCCACTGGCTGCGGCCGCAACTGGGGCAGTGATTGGCTTCCCCCGGATGATAGTGAATGATGTAACCCCTTAAGGCCGGATCAAAAGATTTGCCGGTCGCGAGGCTCGAAACTGGGCGCATCGTCTCTTCCTCCTCAGACATATATTCTCGGCATCGGCGCGAAAGTGCACGAAACCCGATCACGCCTGCATTGATGCAACGACGATAGTCAGAGCGAGCGACCCATTTTCATCTCTGTGCAACCCGCTCCTTGAACCAGAACGCGGTCGCCTCACAATGTATCCCGCGTGGAATGAGCGCGTCTACAAGAAAGATTCCAAGAAACGTCCCATTTTCACGCCTTCGCATTTGACTTGGTGCCCGCAGGCGCTATGGCGGCGGCCATCGGGACATATCCGCTTCGGCCATGAGTTGGGGCGCATCCCGCCACCTTGCCGTCCGGTAGTTTTTTCGCCGTCCGGCGAGCCTCTGGTGGAACTGCGTCATCCTGCCTCCGCATGGTCGAGGCAACTGCGAGGAGACGCACGACTCATGACCGCCATCGGACAGGACACTCTTGGCACGCGCGACCTTTTGAAGGTCGGCGGCAAGGACATTGCCTATTATTCGCTGAAGAAGGCCGCCGCCAAACTCGGCGACGTCAGCCGTCTGCCCTTCTCGATGAAGGTGCTGCTGGAAAACCTGCTCCGCTTCGAGGATGGCGTTACCGTCACCACCGACGACGTGAAGGCGATCGTCGATTGGCAGAATGACAAGGGCAAGGCCGAGCGTGAGATCCAGTATCGCCCCGCGCGCGTGCTGATGCAGGACTTTACCGGCGTTCCCTGCGTCGTCGACCTCGCCGCCATGCGCGACGCGATGACCGCGCTGGGCGCCGACGCTGGCAAGATCAACCCGCAGGTGCCCGTTCACCTCGTCATCGACCACTCGGTCATGGTCGATGAATTCGGCACGCCCAAGGCGTTCGAGCAGAATGTGGAAATCGAATATCAGCGCAACATGGAGCGCTACGACTTCCTGAAGTGGGGCAGCAAGAGCCTTGCCAATTTCTACGCCGTGCCCCCGGGCACCGGCATCTGCCATCAGGTGAACCTGGAAAATATCGCGCAGGCCGTCTGGTCGAGCGAAGGCCCTGACGGCGTGACCGTCGCCTATCCCGACACCTGCGTCGGCACCGACAGCCACACCACCATGATCAACGGCCTGGGCGTTCTGGGCTGGGGCGTCGGCGGCATCGAAGCCGAAGCCGCGATGCTGGGTCAGCCCGTCTCCATGCTCATCCCCGAAGTCGTCGGCTTCAAGCTGACCGGCGAACTGAAGGAAGGTGTGACCGCCACCGACCTGGTGCTGACCTGCACCCAGATGCTGCGCGCCAAGGGCGTGGTGGGCCGTTTCGTCGAATATTTCGGCCCCGGCCTTGCCTCGCTGTCGCTGGCTGATCGCGCGACGCTCGCCAACATGGCGCCGGAATATGGCGCGACCTGCGGCTTCTTCGGCATTGACGACAAGACGCTGGATTACATGCGTCTGACGGGCCGGACCGAAGAGAATATCGCGCTGGTCGAAGCCTATGCCAAGGAGCAGGGCTTCTGGATCGATCCCTCCATCGAGCCGATCTTCACCGACACGCTGGAACTGGACCTCGCCACCGTCGTCCCCAGCCTGGCCGGTCCCAAGCGTCCGCAGGACCGCGTCGCGCTGCCGGAAGTCGATGACGTGTTCAACGCCGACATGGCGAACGTCTACAAGAAGGCGCAGCAGCGCGTTCCGGTCGAGGGCATGGATTTCGACATTGGCGACGGCGACGTCACCATCGCCGCGATCACCAGCTGCACCAACACGTCGAATCCCAGTGTTCTGGTCGCCGCCGGTCTCGTCGCCAAGAAGGCGAACGAACTGGGCCTGAAGCCCAAGCCCTGGGTCAAGACCTCGCTGGCCCCCGGTTCGCAGGTCGTCACCGACTATCTGGAAAAGGCCGGTCTCCAGTCGCACCTCGACGCGGTCGGCTTCAACCTGGTCGGTTATGGCTGCACCACCTGCATCGGCAACTCCGGCCCGCTGGCCGAACCGATCAGCAAGGCGATCAACGAAAACGGACTGGTCGCCGCCGCCGTGATCTCGGGCAACCGCAACTTCGAAGGCCGCGTGTCGCCCGACGTGCGCGCCAACTTCCTCGCCTCGCCGCCGCTGGTCGTGGCCTATGCGCTCAAGGGCACGGTGGTCGAGGACTTCATCACCACCCCGATCGGCACCGGCAAGGACGGCCAGCAGGTGTTCCTGAAGGACATCTGGCCGACCAATGACGAAGTCGCCTCGACCATGGCGGGCTGCATGGACCGTCCGATGTTCCAGGCGCGCTACGCCAATGTCTACAAGGGCGATGCCCACTGGCAGGCGATCGACGTCACGGGTTCGGACACCTATCAGTGGCGCGCCGGTTCGACCTATGTCGCCAACCCGCCTTACTTCGAAGGTCTGACCATGACCCCGAAGCCGGTCACCGACATCGTCGAAGCCAAGCCGCTGGCGATTTTCGGCGACTCGATCACCACCGACCACATTTCGCCGGCTGGCTCGATCAAGGCGACCTCGCCTGCGGGCAAGTGGCTGTCGGAGCATCAGGTCGCGCAGGCCGACTTCAACAGCTATGGCGCGCGCCGTGGCCATCATGAAGTCATGATGCGCGGCACCTTCGCCAACATCCGCATCAAGAATCTGATGCTGGACGGCGTCGAAGGCGGCATGACCCGCTATGAAGGCGAAGTCATGCCGATCTACGACGCGGCGATGAAGCACAAGGCGGACGGCACGCCGCTGGTCGTCATCGGCGGCAAGGAATATGGCACCGGATCGTCGCGCGACTGGGCGGCGAAGGGCACCAATCTGCTGGGCGTCCGCGCTGTCATCGTCGAGAGCTTCGAGCGTATCCACCGTTCGAACCTTGTCGGCATGGGCGTGCTGCCGCTCCAGTTCAAGGACGGCCAGAATAAGGATACGTTCGGCCTGACGGGCGACGAGACCTTCACCATCCAGAATGTCTCGGGCCTCAAGCCCCGTCAGGACGTGGACGTGATCGTGAAGCGCGCCGACGGCTCGACCTTCACCTTCACCGCGCTCTGCCGGATCGACACGATCAACGAGCTGGAATATTTCCTGAACGGCGGCATCCTCCAGTACGTTCTGCGCAAGCTGGCCGCTTGATCGGCTGACATAGCAACCTAAAGAGAAAAGGGTTTCCGCCGCTGCGGGGGCCCTTTTTTCGTTGGGGGATGGATTTGGCGATCCTTGTCGAAGTGGCCGGATGGCTGGGCGCGATGCTGGTGCTGGGCGCCTATATGCTGGTTTCCTCCGGTCGCCTGACCGGCTCCTCGGCGATCTTCCAGGGCATGAACGCGCTGGGGTCCGCGCTCTTCATCCTCAACACCGGATGGCACGGCGCCATCCCTTCGATGGTGCTCAACATCATCTGGCTGTGCATCGGGCTGTTTGCGCTCTGGCATATCCACCGTCGCGGACGGACGGGATAGGAGGATTTTCGAGCGGTCAAGAAAGGCTGGGGTGGCGGTCGGCCGACCCTTTGGCTAGCCATCTGACGGAGATGAAAAAAGCGCTTATCGTCCGTCATGTGCCGCGCGAAGGAGCGGCGGGCTATCTCCAGCCGATCGAGGCCGCAGGCTATGAGATCGGGCGGATCGATGTCGCCAGCCCTGATTTTCTCGATGCCGATCTGTGCACGCCCGACCTGCTCATCATGATGGGCGGGCCGATGGGCGTTTATGAACAGGACATCCATCCCTGGATTCCCCATCAGATCGAAAAGCTCGCGGCTCGGTTGGAACAGGACCTGCCGACGCTGGGCGTGTGTCTGGGTAGCCAGATGATCGCGGCGGCGCTGGGCGCCCGCGTCTATCCCGGCGGGCAGATGGAACTGGGTTTCGCGCCCGTCACGCTGAACGGGGCAGGGGCCGACTCGCCGCTGCGTCATTTGGAGGGGGTGCCGGTGCTGCACTGGCACAGCGATACTTTCGACCTGCCCGCCGGGGTCGATCTGTTGGCGTCAACGACCCGCTATGCGCATCAGGCTTTCCGCCGTGGCCGCAATGTGCTGGCGCTGCAATTCCACGCGGAAATGGGCGAGGACCCCCGGTTCGAGGATTGGTTGACCCATTTCTGGGCCGATCTCGACATCGCCCGGCAATGCGGCATCGCGCTGCGGCAGGATCATGCGGATCATGGCCCCGGCGCAGTGGCGGCGGGTCGGGCGATGATCGGGGAATGGTTGGCGGGGCTGGACGCTTAAAACTCGACTTCCAGTTCCTCGACCTCGGCCTTTTCCTGTCGCGCTGCGTCGATCCACTCGCGCATCAGATTCCAGTCGTTACTGAAATTGCAATAGATCGCCGATTTGGCCGACAGCGGCACGGCATAGGTCAGGAAACGCTGCGCCACCGGAGCGAACATCGCATCCGCGACGGTCGGCGTTTCTCCGAACAGCCAGGGCCCGCCATAGGCGTCCAGACATTCGGTCCAGATTTCCTCGATTCGCTCGATGTCGGGCTTGGCGCCCGAAAAGATCGGAAATTTCTCGTGCCGGACCTTCAAATTCATCGGCAAAGCGGAGCGCAGGTTGATGAAACCCGAATGGATTTCCCCCGACACCGACCGGCAATGGGCGCGGGTGATGCGGTCCTCCGGGTAGAGGCCGACATGGGGATAAAGCTCATGCAGATATTCCGCAATTGCGAGCGTGTCCCAGACGCTCGCGCCCTCATGGGTCAGGCGCGGCACCAGTACGGAGGGCGACAGCAGCAATAATTCCGCCCGGTTTTCCGGGTCATTGAGCGCGATGGTCTTCTCCGTCACCTGCAATCCCGCAAGGCGGCACAACAGCCATCCGCGCAGGGACCAAGAGGAATAAGTCTTGCTGGAAATGGTCAGTTCCGCGACGGCCATGGCAATCCTTCCGCTTCGTCCCATTTTTCCATCAATCATGATGCAGTGCAATATGGAAAAACTGTATAACGAGCGTACAACGAGCCGAATCGGCGATGGCACAGATCAAGGCACGCTTAAATAGATGATGATGTTGTACAGCGGCTACCAGGCCTGGAATGACATGCTGGCTCCGGCGCGTTTTGGCGCGCAGATCGCCTTGTCCTATCGGGACAGGATGGGACCGATGGCCAATTGGGCGATGCCCCGCCGCATGTTCGCCCTGATGGACGTGTTCCAGGGCGCAAAGCTGACCCATCGTCGCCCAGCTTACGCGATTCGCCCGGTGGAAACCGGCAATGCGGTGGTGCCGGTGCGCGAGGAGGTGGTGCTGGACATGCCCTTTGGCGATCTGCTGCATTTCGCCAAGGACGATGTCGAGACCGCCCAGCCCAAGATACTGGTTGTGGCGCCGATGTCCGGCCATTTCGCGACGCTGCTGCGCAACACGGTCCAGACGCTGCTGCGCGATCATGACGTCTATATCACCGACTGGAAGAATGCGCGGGACGTGCCGCTCAGCGCCGGTCGTTTCGGCTTCGACGATTATGTCGATTATATCATCGCCTTCATGCAGGAACTGGGGCCGGGATCGCATCTTGTCTCCGTATGCCAGCCCTGCGTGCCCGCCATGGCGGCGGTTTCGCTGATGTCGGAGGACAAGGACCCGGCGACGCCGCGCTCCATGACGCTGATGGGCGGGCCGATCGATACGCGCGCTGCGCCCACGGTCGTCAACGAACTCGCCAATGAACAGACGCTGGAATGGTTCGAGGATAATCTGATCAGCATGGTGCCCATGCGCTATGCGGGCCGGGGACGGCGGGTCTATCCGGGCTTCCTCCAGCTTTCGGCTTTCATGTCGATGAACATGGAGCGCCATGGCGCGGCGCATCGCGAACTTTATCAGCTTCTGGCCGACGGCAAGGCGGTCGAGGCCGACAGGATCAAGACCTTCTACGAGGAATATTTCGCCGTCCTCGATATGACGGCGGAATTCTACCTGGAAACCGTGGACAAGGTGTTCCAGCGCACCCTGCTGGCAAAGGGGGAACTCACCTATCGCGGGCGGAAGGTCAATCCGGGCGCCATCCGCAACACCGCGCTGCTGACGGTCGAGGGTGAGAAGGATGACGTCTGCGCCGTGGGCCAGACGGCGGCGGCCCATGCGCTCTGCACCGGTCTGCGCCCGCATCTCAAGCGCCATCATCTTCAGCCCGGCGTCGGTCATTATGGCGTGTTTTCGGGCAGCAAATGGGAAAAGCAGATCTATCCGCAGGTGCGGAACATGATCCTGGCGATGAACTGACCGATCCGGGAATTACGCTTCCGGCCGCGTCCAGATCCACGTCCCGCCGATCAGCGCGGCGGCGACGGGGATCAGGCACCAGGGAAAGGGCGAAAAGAACAGCGCCAGCACGACGCTGAACGCAAAGGCAGCCAGAGCCGCCTTCTTGCCCCGACGGCTGATCGCGCCGTTTCCTCGCCAGCGCCGGATATGCGGGCCGAAATGGCGATGCTCCAGTAGCCGCGCCTCCAGCCTCGGGCTGGAGCGGGCGAAGCAGAAGGCCGCCAGGATCATGAACGGCACGGTCGGCAACAGCGGCAGGAACACCCCGACCGCTCCCAATCCGAGCGAAAGAAAGCCGGAAAAAAGATAGAAATGCCGCAGCATCAGCCGGCCGGTAGCCGCAACCGCACCAGCACCCCGCCCAGATCCTCGCTCTCCTCCAGCCTGACCGACCCGCCATAGATTTCCGCGACATCCCGCACGATGGCGAGGCCAAGGCCCGTGCCGGGTTTCCCCGAATCGAGACGCACGCCCCGGTCGAAGATGCGGATGCGATCCGCTTCGGGGATGCCCTTGCCGTCATCCTCGACCAATATCTCGACCATCGTGCCCTTGCGACCGACCGTCGCGAACACGCTGCCGCCGCCATATTTTGCAGCGTTTTCGACAAGATTGCCCAGCATTTCATCGAGATCCTGTCGCTCGACCCGGACGGAGGCATCCTTCGCGCCGTCCATGTCGATCCGCACATCCGGATAGAGCCGCTGCACCGCCCGCTCGACCGCGTCCAGGCTGGGCCAGACCTCCGCCCGGCTCTGCGCCGCGCCACGCCGGCCGACCGCACGGGCGCGCGCGAGGTGATGGTCGACCTGCCGCCGCATCGTCGTCGCCTCGCGGATCACGGTGTCGCCCAGGTCCGGCGATTGCGCCGTCGCGGCGTTCATGATGACGGTCAGCGGCGTTTTGAGCGCATGGGCCAGATTGCCCGCATGGGTTCGCGCCTCCTCCGCCTGTCGCTCATTATGGGCGAGCAGGGCGTTCAGTTCCTCGACCATGGGCAGCACTTCGGCGGGCATCGGTTCGGTCACGCGATTTTTCTCGCCCGCCCGCATCCGCACGATTTCATGCCGCACCATGCGCAGGGGGCGCAGGCCATAAATGGTCTGGAGGGTCGCCAGCACGATCAACCCCAGCGCCAGCAGCGCAAAGCTTTCGAACAGGGTCGAGCGCAACGTCTTGATCTGCGCGTCCAGTCCCTCGCGCGCCTGCGCCACCATGAACATCCAGCGCGTGTCCGACCCCGGCAGAATGATGCTCCGCTCCATGACGCGCAGGTCCTCGCCGGGGAACTGGTTGCTGTCGTAGATGTGGGGGGCGTCGTCCTGATGGTTCGGATTGACCTTCAGCGCCCGGTCCCAGAGCGACCGCGACCGCCAGTCCTCATGCCCCTTGCCGCTGATCTGGTAGTAGATGCCGCTATTGGGCTCCAGAAAACGCTGGTCGGCGGGTTCGCGGTTGAACAGCACCTCGCCGTCCGGCCCGATTTCCGCCGACGCGATCATGGCGGTCAGGACATAATTCATCCCGTCGTCGAAATTGCGGGTGATGGCGTTGGTCAGCACCCGGTCCAGCGCCAGCCCGCCGCCCAGCAGCAGCAGGCTGATCCACAGCGCCGCAATGCCGATCATGCGGCGGCTCAACGATCCGGTGGAACGAACCTGGGAAGGGGAATGGGGATCGGTCATCGCGGGGCGCCGGAACCTCGGCCCCGATTACCGCCCCGGTTCGTCGAGGCTGTAGCCAAGCCCGCGAATCGTCGTGATGACGTCCGCGCCCAGTTTCTTGCGGATGCGCGTCACGAACACTTCGATGGTATTGGAATCGCGGTCGAAATCCTGATCGTAAATATGTTCGATCAGTTCGGTGCGGCTCACCACCTTGCCCTTGTGGTGGAGCAGGTAGGACAGCAGCTTATATTCCTGCGCCGTCAGCTTCACCGGCTCGCCCTTCAGCGTCACCTTGCCCGACCGCGTGTCCAGCCGCACGTCGCCCGCGATCAATTCACTCGACGCATTGCCCGACGCGCGACGAATAAGCGCGCGCAGGCGGGCGATCAATTCCTCGCTCTGGAACGGCTTGGCCAGATAATCGTCGGCGCCCGCGTCCAGCCCGGCCACCTTGTCCGACCAGCTGTCGCGCGCCGTCAGCACCAGCACGGGAAAGCCGCGCCCTTCCTTGCGCCAGCGGTCCAGCACGGTCAGCCCGTCAATGGTCGGCAGGCCCAGGTCCAGCACCACCGCGTCGTAATTTTCCGTTGAGCCGAGGAAATGTCCGTCCTCGCCATCGTCGGCAAGGTCCACGGCATAGCCCGCGCCTTCCAGCGTGTTGCGGAGCTGCTGCCCCAGGCTGGGTTCATCTTCGACGATCAGCAGACGCATATGGCTCCGTTTCTTTTCTGTTGCTCTTATGGCGCCGTTCAGCGCGCCCAGCCGATTATATCGCCCGTGCGACCGTCCGCATCAACCCATACCACCTTGCCGTCCTTCACATATTTCAGGCGGTAGCGGTTGGAGGAAGGGTTGAATTCGCTGCCCAGATAGGTGGCGCCGCCCATGGCGGCATCGACCCGGCGCTTGATGACGGAGAAGGGCATGACCTGCCCATCCAGCATGGCGCGGCGCGCCGCATCCTGCTCGTCACGCTGGCTGTTGGCATAAGCAGCGGGATTCGTGGCGAAAACCGCCGCCATGGCGCCAAGGGCCGTAAGGAATTTCAACCGCTTCATTCGCATGACCTTGGCATAGCGGTGCACCATTGAACAGGTGGTGAATGGGGCTGGGGAGGGGACGCGGCTTCCTCCCGGCCTATTTCCACGATCCCAGCAGCAGCGCCATCAGGCCGCGCTCGTCCGCCGCCTTCGTGACCCTGGGCGCGCCATAGCCCCGGCATTCCAGGCAATCCGCCCGCACGCCCGCGCCGCTCACCAGCGCCCGCACGTCCGACAGCGCCTGCAAGGCCCAGTTGCGCTGCACCATCGCCTGCCGTCCCAGCAGATCGCGCCCCACAAGCCCGCTGGGCGCGCCCGCATCGTCATCACCCTCGCGATCCACGATGGACTGGACGAACTTCGCGAACCTGTCCGGCTCCTTCGCGATGCGATAGGGGCGGGCCTTGGCCGGATCGATCTTCGCCAGCTTCGCCGCCTCGGCAATCGCGTCCTCCAGCCCGCCGAAGCGATCGACCAGCCCGATCTGCCGCGCCGTGCCGCCGTCCCAGACGCGGCCTTGCGCAATGGCGTCGATCTGCTGCGGCGTCTTGCGCCGGGCTTGGGCCACCAGTCCCACGAAACGGCCGTAAATATCCTCGACCCCCATCTGCATGATCCGGTCGAATTCCGGCGTCGTGCCGCCGACGACATCGGGCTGGCCCGACAGCGGCGTGGTCTTCACGCCATCGGTGGTGACGCCGATCTTCGCCAGCGTGCCCTCAAAGCTGGGGATGATGCCGAATACGCCGATGGAGCCGGTGATCGTGTCAGGCTCGGCAAAGATGACATCGCCCGGCGTCGACACCCAATATCCGCCGCTGGCCGCGACATTGCCCATGGAGACGACCACGGGCAGCCCATCCGACTTGGCGGCCATGATCGCGCTGCGGATCTTTTCCGACGCCATCACCGAACCGCCGGGCGAATCGACCCGCACCACCAGCGCCTTCAAATCCTTGTCCGCCAGCGCCTTGCGCAGCAGCGCGGAAATCGTGTCGCCTGCTGCGGTTCCAGGTCCCGCCTCGCCATCGACGATGTCGCCCGCCACGGTCAGCACGCCGATATTGCCGCCATTGGCTGGCTTGTGTGCGCCCATGTAATTTTTCAGGTCGATGGTCGCGAAGCCGCCGGGCTTGTCGTCCGGCGCGTCGCCCGCCACCTGTGCTACCCGCTCGCCAAAGGCCGCTGCGTCGCCCAGCCTGTCGATCAGTCCGGCATCCAGCGCCGCCTTGGCCAGATTGCCGCCCGCACCCTCCGCCGCCGCCGCCGGATTGCCGGTATAGGCGGCCAGCTTCGCCTTGGGCCGCGCCTTGGCGACTTCCTGCTGCCAGTCCTCCCACAGAGCATTGGCCAGCGCCTGATTGGCCTGTTTCGCTTCGGGCGACTGGCCCGTGCGCGTGAACGGTTCGACAAAGCTCTTATAGGTGCCGACGCGATAGACATGGGTGTTGACGCCCAGCTTGTCGATCAGGCCCTTATAATAGAGGCCCGATCCGCCGCGTCCGATGATCGCGACCCCGCCCAGCGGATCGACCCAGCTTTCGGTTGCGTGGGCCGCCAGTTGATAGCTGTCGTCGCTATAGATGGTGGCATAGGCGAAAATCGGCTTCTTCGCCGCGCGGACTGCGTCCAGCGCCTTGCCGACCCGCGCCAGCGCCACCTGACCGCCGCCCATGAACCCGTCCAGGTTCAGCACCACGGCCTTCACCTTCCGGTCGTCCCTGGCGGCATCCAGCGCGGCGACGATGTCGGCCAGGCCATATTCCCGGGCCTTGTCCTTCGATCCCGTCAGCAGCGCCATCGGGTCGACCTCCGACGGCTGCTCGACGATGGTGCCGTCCAGCTTCAGCAGCAGCGCGCCGCTGCTCACGCTCTGGGCGGGCTTGGGCGACCAGGACAGGGCGGCATAGAGCAGCCCGAAGAAGCCCAGCAGGAACAGCAGCACCAGCCCGTCCTTGATCGCGACCAAAATGCGCCACGCGCCTTTCACAAAAGCCAAGATGCCTGCTTCCTTTTTTGCTCTGCCCAAGGGCTATCCCATCGACGGACCGACTGCAATGTGGGGGGAAGCGGAGACCGCACAAGCTTGCGCCCATATTTTCCGACGCTATGGGAGGGCGCAATATTTGGTTTCTCTTGCAGGAGACACGCTTCATGCCCACGCTCGTCCTTATCCGCCACGGTCAATCCTCGTGGAACCTTGAAAACCGCTTCACCGGCTGGTGGGACGTGGATGTGACCAAGAAGGGCGCCGAGGAAGCACGCGCCGCCGGGCGCCTGATGGCGGCAAAGGGGCTGGACTTCGACCAGTGCTACACCTCGGTCCAGACCCGCGCGATCAAGACGCTGAACCTGGCGCTGGAGGAAATGGGCCGGCTGTGGTTGCCGGTCGAAAAGGACTGGCACCTCAATGAGCGCCATTATGGCGGCCTCACCGGCCTCAACAAGGCGGAGACGGCGGCCAAGCATGGCGACGATCAGGTGAAGATCTGGCGCCGCAGCTTCGACACGCCGCCGCCGCCGCTGGAAGCGGACAGCGAGTTCGACCTGTCGAAGGACCGCCGCTATGCCGGCATCCCGATCCCCGCGACGGAGTCCCTGAAGGACACCATCGCCCGGGTGCTGCCCTATTGGGAGGCGAAGATCGCCCCGGACCTGAAGGCGGGCAAGCGCGTCCTGATCTCCGCCCACGGCAACTCGCTGCGGGCGCTGGTGAAGCACCTCTCGAACATCCCCGATGACGAGATCACCGAACTGGAAATCCCGACCGGCCAGCCCATCGTCTATGAACTGAATGACGATCTGACCGCGAAGGACCGTTACTATCTGTCGGAGCGTTGATTTTTCTCCGCATCGATTGAACCGAAATCCCGCATTGCCCCTTGGCGGTCCTGCCGCTAAGGGGCTTTGCTTTCCATACCCTTTTGGGTGGCATCAGGCAGGGAAGTGCCAAGCAAAATGACCGGGGCAACCGAAGCCGCGACCGTCGGCATCATCATGGGCAGCCGATCCGACTGGGAAACGATGCGCCACGCCTCCGAAACGCTGGAAGCGCTTGGCGTCGCTCATGAGTGCAAGGTCGTTTCCGCCCACCGCACTCCGCAGCGCCTCTACGACTATGCCACCGGGGCGGTCGGACGTGGCCTGAAGGTCATCATCGCGGGCGCGGGCGGCGCCGCGCACCTTCCCGGCATGGCCGCGTCGATGACCCGTCTGCCGGTCCTTGGCGTGCCGGTGGAATCCAAATCGCTGAAGGGCATGGACAGCCTGCTCTCCATCGTTCAGATGCCCGGCGGCATCCCGGTGGGCACGCTCGCCATCGGCAAGCCCGGCGCGATCAATGCGGCTTTGTTCGCCGCGTCCATCCTCGCCACCACCGATGAAGCGCTGGCGCAGCGTCTCGACGCCTGGCGCGTCCGGCAGACCAACGACGTAGCGGAAACCCCCGAATAAGATGACCATCATCCCGCCCGGCTCCACCATCGGCATACTCGGCGGCGGCCAGTTGGGCCGCATGATCGCGATTGCCGCCGCCCAGCTTGGCTACCGCACGCATATCTACGCCCCGGAAACGAGCGGCCCCGCCGCCGACGTATCCCCCCGATGGACGCGGGGCGCCTATGAGGACGCGGCCGCGCTCGCCGCCTTCGCCGACAGCGTCGACGTGGTGACATACGAGTTCGAGAATATCGACCCCGCCGCCGTCGAAGTCCTCGCCACCCATGGCCTCGTCCGTCCCGGCGCTCAAGCCCTCCGCGTTGCGCAGGATCGTCTTGCGGAAAAGCGCTTCGTCTGCGACCTTGGCGGCCTGACCGCGCCTTTCGCGCCGGTCGAAAGCCTCGACGACCTGAAAGAAGCGCTCGACCGGATCGGCAGCAAGGCGATTCTGAAAACCAACCGCATGGGCTATGACGGCAAGGGGCAGGCGCGCCTGAGCGATCCCGGCGACGCGGTCGGCGCCTGGAACGCCATCGGTCGCCAGAGCGCCATTCTCGAAGGTTTCGTGACCTTTGCCGAAGAATTTTCCGTCATTCTCGTGCGCGGCGCCGATGGCGAAATCCGCTTCTGGGACAGCGCCGCCAATGTTCACAAGGACGGCATTCTCGACAGCTCGACCGTCCCCGCAGGCGCCCTGATCGAAGGGCAGGTCGCGCAGGCCCGCGCCCTTGCCTCCAAGGTTGCCGACGCTCTCGGCTATGTCGGCGTCCTGACGCTGGAATTCTTCGCCAGCGCCGACGGCCCGGTGTTCAACGAAATGGCCCCCCGCGTCCACAATAGCGGCCACTGGACCATCGAAGGTGCGCTCACCAGCCAGTTCGAAAATCATGTCCGCGCCATTTGCGGCCTGCCGCTGGGCGACACCATGCTCGCGGCGGCGAAGGCCGAGATGCACAATCTGATCGGCGATCAGGCCAATGACTGGCAGCAGATTCTGTCCGACCCGGCCAACCATCTGCACCTTTACGGCAAGCATGAAGCCCGCCCCGGCCGTAAGATGGGCCACGTTACCCGCCTGACGCTGTGAACGCAGCGCCAGAAATCGTCCTGATCCTCGCCCGCGCCGACAATGGCGTGATCGGCAAGGATGGCGACCTGCCCTGGCGCCTGCCCGCCGACCTCAAACATTTCAAGGCGCTCACCCTCGGCCATCCCATGGTCATGGGCCGCAAGACCTTCGACAGCCTGCCGGGCCTGCTTCCCGGCCGCCGTCACATCGTCCTGACGCGTGACGCCGACTGGGCGGGGGAGGGCGCTGAACCTGCCCCGACCCCGGAAGCCGCCATCGTGCGGGCGGCCGCGCCCATCGTCGCGGTCATCGGCGGCGCGGAAATCTACAGGCTGTTCCTGCCCCTCGCGCACCGCATCGAACTTACCGAAGTCCATGTCGAGGCGGAAGGCGACACCCACATCGCTTATCCCGACCCCGCCGACTGGCAGGAAACCGCCCGTCACGATCATCCCGCGCAGCAGGGCCGCCCCGCCTACAGCTTCGTCACCTTTCACCGCCGCCCCGCCGCGCATTGCCAGCGGCCGGACGTGCCCTTATAGCCCGGCCCATGGAGCGCCTGCACAGCAGCGACCCGATCCCCGCCCATTTGCGCGGGTGCATCATGGCGCTGGGTAATTTCGACGGATTCCACGCAGGTCATCAGGCCGTGGCCGGTCGCGCCATCGACTGCGCCCGCGCGCAAGGCCGCCCCGCGATCATCGCGACTTTCGACCCGCACCCCATGCGCCTGTTCCGCCCGGACACGCCCTGGTTCCGGCTGACGACGCTGGACCAGCGCGAACGCCTCTTCGCCCGGGCGGGCGCTGACGCCATGCTGGTGTTCGACTTCACCCGCAATCTCGCATCGCTCGATCCCGAAGCCTTCGTTCGCCTGCTCGTCGATTGGGGTGTGGCGGGAGTGGTCACGGGGCAGGATTTCACCTTCGGCAAGGACCGCGCCGGTTCCATCGAGACTCTCGCGCGGCTGGGCGCCACCATGGGCCTCAGCGCGGAGGCTGTCGCGCCCGTTACCGACGCCGGCGGAGACATTATCTCCTCCACCCGCATCCGCGGGGCGCTGACATCGGGCGACTGCGAAACGGCGACCCGTCTGCTGACCCGTCCCTTCGCCATAGAGGGGGTCGTCCAGCACGGCGATAAATTGGGTCGCACCATCGGTTTTCCGACCGCGAATGTCGATCTCGGCCATTTTCTGCGTCCGGCCTACGGCATTTACGCCGTGCGCGGCCTGCTCCCCGATGGACGGGTCCTGGACGGCGCCGCCAATCTTGGCATCCGTCCGACCTTCGATCCGCCCAAGGAATTGCTGGAGCCGCATTTCTTCGACTTCGCCGAAAGCCTCTACAACCAGCGGATCGAGGTCCAACTCATCCATTATCTGCGTTCCGAAGCGAAATTCGACGGCCTGGATGCGCTGATGGCCGCCATCGCCAAGGATTGCGACGATGCACGGCAAATCCTTGCGGGAACGCCGCACCTCGCCTAATGCCGCGCGATCAAATTAACACGCGCGGATCCCGATGACCGACCAGCCTGACTATAAGAGCACCGTTTTCCTTCCCGTCACCGACTTTCCGATGAAGGCGGGGCTGGCGCAGAAGGAACCGGCCATTCTGGCGCGCTGGGAGGAAATGGACCTCTACGGCAAGCTGCGCGAGCGGCGGAAGGGCCGCGAACGCTTCATCCTGCACGACGGCCCGCCCTATGCCAATGGCGACATCCATATGGGCCATGCGATGAACAAGGTGCTGAAGGACATCATCGTGCGTTCGCAGAGCCTTCTCGGCAAGGACGCGCCTTATGTGCCCGGCTGGGACTGCCACGGCCTTCCGATCGAATGGAAGATCGAGGAGGAATATCGCAAGAAGAAGCAGAATAAGGACGAGGTTCCCGCGCAGGAGTTCCGCGCCGAATGCCGCGCCTATGCCGACAAATGGGTCGGCGTGCAGAAGGAGCAGTTCAAGCGCCTTGGCGTCATGGGCGATTGGGACGATCCCTATCTGACCATGAAGTTCGACGCCGAAGCCACCATTGTCGGCGAACTGCTGAAATTCGCGGAAAGCGGCCAGCTCTATCGCGGCGCCAAGCCCGTCATGTGGTCCCCGGTCGAAAAGACCGCGCTGGCCGAGGCGGAAGTGGAATATGAGGACATCGTCTCGACCCAGATCGACGTGGCGTTCGAGATTGTCGAAGCGCCGGGCGCGCCGGAGTTGGTCGGTGCCCATGCGGTGATCTGGACGACGACGCCGTGGACGATTCCGGTCAACCAGGCTTTGGCCTATGGGCCGGAGGTTGAGTATGTGCTGCTGGAAGGCGATGGGCGCAAGTTCATCATCGCCGAAGCCCTGATTGCCGCCTTCAAGGAGCGCTCGGGCCTTGTTCACGCCCAGCCGCACAAGCATTTTAAGGGTGCCGCCTTGGCCGGCGCCGTCGCCCGCCATCCGATGCACGCGCTCGGCGGCTTCTTCGCCAAGCCGCGTCCGCTGCTCGCAGGCGATTTCGTGACCACCGACGCGGGCACCGGCCTTGTCCACATGGCGCCCGACCATGGCGAGGACGACTTCGCGCTGTGCAAGGCGAACGGCATTAATCCGGTCTTCGCCGTCGAGAATGACGGCAAATATCGCGAGGATTGGCTCTGGCTCGGCGGTCAGGGATCGGTCATCAACCCGAAGTTCGTCGGCAAGGACGGCCCGATCTGCACCGATCTGCGTGAAGCAGGCGGGTTGCTCGCCGCGTCCGATGACTTCAAGCACAGCTACCCCCACAGCTGGCGCTCCAAGGCGAAGATCATCTTCCGCTGCACCCCGCAATGGTTCATCCCGATGGACCAGCGGCAGGCGGGCGCCGTGGTCGAAGCGGGCGAGGGCATCCTGCCCACGCCGATCGTCACCAATGACCCGACCCTGCGCGAACTGGCGGTCGACGCCATCGAACAGACCCGCTGGGTGCCGGAACGCTCGATCAACCGCATCCGCTCGATGGTGGAGGGGCGTCCCGACTGGGTGATCAGCCGCCAGCGCGCCTGGGGCGTGCCGATCGCGCTCTATGTCCATCGCAAGAGCGGTGAATATCTGGTTGATAAAGCAGTCAATGCCCGCATCGTCGAAGCGTTCAAGGGCGCGGGCGCCGACGCATGGTTCGGCGCCGACCATCAGGTCCTGCTCGGCCCCGATTACGACCTCAACGATTATGAGGTGGTGAACGATATTCTCGACGTCTGGTTCGACAGCGGCTCGACCCACAGCTTCGTTGTGGAAGGCCGCTACGGCCCCGACGCCCGCGCCGACCTCTATCTCGAAGGCTCCGACCAGCATCGCGGCTGGTTCCAGTCCTCACTGCTCGAAAGCAGCGGCACCCGCGGCCGCGCGCCCTATGACGCCGTCCTCACCCACGGCTTCGCGCTGGATGGGCAGGGCCGCAAAATGTCGAAGAGCCTCGGTAATGTGGTCGACCCGCTGAAGGTCATCGGCGAAAGCGGCTCCGACATATTGCGCGTCTGGGTTGCCAGCACCGATTATTTCGATGACGTCCGCATCGGCAAGGAAGTGCTGGCCGGCTCCTCCGACGCCTATCGTAAATTGCGCAACACTTTCCGTTACTTGCTGGGTGCTCTTTCCGATTTTTCGGAAGAAGAAAAGCTGCCCGTCAGCGAGATGCCGGAACTGGAGCGCTACATGCTCCATCTGCTCGCCAAGCTCGACGCGGATCTCAGGGATGTGGTCGACAAGGCGGCGGACAGCGAAAACTGGCTGGAATTCAGTCGTTACACCCGTGCGTTGATGGACTTTGCGAACAGCGACCTGTCGGCCTTCTTCTTCGACATTCGCAAGGACTGCCTCTATTGCGATGCGAAGTCGGACCCCAAGCGCCGCGCCTATCGCACGGTACTCGACACGCTGTTCCACGCGCTGGTCCGCTATGCCGCGCCGATCATTCCCTTCACCGCTGAGGAAGTCTGGCAAAGCCGCTATCCAAATGCCGAAGAAAGCGTCCATTTCCTCGAATGGCCGGAAGTCGATTCCCATTGGGCCAATGGCAGCCTTGGCGACAAATGGACGGAACTGCGCGATCAGCGCGATCAGGTCAACGAAGCCATCGAACCGCTGCGCCGCGAAAAGATCGTCCGCTCAAGCCTGGAAGCCGATGTCACCATGGGCGAGTTGCTGGCAACCGGCGGCGTCGATTTCGCGGAGATCGCAATCGTTGCCCGCGTCGAAATGGGCAAAGGCGACGGCATCGAGGTCAAGCCTAGCGACTGGCACAAATGCGGCCGCTGCTGGCGCCTGCTGCCGGAGGTTGAGGAAGACGGCACGCTTTGTCATCGCTGCGACGAGGTGCTGAAGGCCTGACGCAAAAGGCCCTGTCCTATAGCCCCTTCTCTGCGCTATAGCCCCGACGTCGATTTCTCGCCTGTAGGAAAATTGAAGAAAAATGGCGGTTTTTCAGGACCTCATCGTGTCACCCATGTCACCCAAATCCTATCCGGCAGCGCGCTGATGGCGACTGTCCATCACCGTCCGCTGGGCCTGGCCGTGGCGATCGTCACGCTCGTGCTCGACCAACTCGTCAAATATACCGTCACCTATCCGCTGGCGCTGAAAAGCCGGATGGATGACGGTATTGAAATCCTGCCGATCTTTCGCCTGCACTGGCTGGAAAATCGGGGCGTTTCGATGGGCTTTTTCCATGCGGACACCAATGCCATGCGCTGGATACTGGTCGGCATGACCATGTTGATCGCGGGCTTTGTGAGCGTGTGGATGTGGCGCGAAAAAGCGCGGCAGGATGTCGCGGCCCTCGGTCTGGTGCTGGGCGGCGCCATCGGCAATATCATGGACCGCGTGCGGCTGGGTTATGTGGTCGATTATGCCGACCTGCATTTCGGTGAGTGGCGGCCCTTCCTGATTTTCAACCTGGCGGATGCGGCCATCACTTTCGGCGTGCTGATCCTGCTTGCGCGGGCGCTTCTGCTGCGCGAGAAGGGCGCAAAGACGGAGTCATTGAACTAATGCGTAAACTGATCCTCGCCGCTGGCCTGATTTCCATGCTGTCCGCCTGCGGCGGCGGTGGCGGCCTGTTCAACCGTGCCCGTCCCGATGAGTTTGCAGTCTCGCGTCAGGCTCCGCTGGTGATCCCGCCGGACTTCGCGCTGGTCCCGCCCGCGCCGGGCACGCCTGCGGCCGCCTCGGTCGATTCGAGCAAGGCCGCGATGGAGGCCATGTTCGGCGGCCCTTCCGCTCGCAGTGCCGCTGAAACCGGCACCCTGACCGCCGCCGGCCGCGCCAATGCCGCTGCGGGCATCCGCTCTTCCGCGGGCGATCCGGGTACGGACGTCGTGGAAAAGGGCGCGACCACTCGCGACATCATCGCCGCGCCGGAAGGCGACGGGCAGGATGCCCGCGCCTCCACGCCGCAGCCGTAAAAGCAAAAACTCAGGGCTGGTTCTCGATAAAATTCTTGAACCGGCCCAGGGCATCGTCCCACTGGGTCCCCACCGTGCGGAGCCAGTCCTGAGCCTCCGCAACAGCCTCCCGGCGCAGGGTGAACAGCACCTCGCGCCCGCTCTTCGTGCGGCGCACCAGCCCGGCACCCAACAGAACGTCCAGGTGCTTGGCCACGGCCTGACGACTGATCGGCAAGCCATCGCCCAATTGGACGATCGAGCGTTCCGAACCGTCGGAAAGCCGCCCGATCAAACCCAGCCGCGTAGCATCGCCCAGAGCCGCGAACAGCCGGGCAGGGCTGTCCTCACCCTTCAACATAATCGCGAATATTCTTCACCTGTTCGGCCCAGCCGCCATCGTTGGAGCGCATGACATTGCTCCGCCGGGGCTCGGGCACCTTGTCGAACCCGCTTTCGGTCACGGTCAACCGCGTGCCATTTTCCAAGGGTTCCAGCACGAATTCGACCAGCGTCCATTCCGGCACGGGCACGCCACTTTCCATCAGCGCCTTGTCGCCGCCGGTCGCCGGCCATTCATAGGCAAAGCGGGTCATCGGCTCGATCGCCACGATCCGCGCTTCCCAGCGATAATGTTCATAGCCGGGATAGGTCATATGCCCGGTCGAGGACTGGCCCATGACGAAGGGCTGGTCCAGCGCGACCCGGAACCAGGCCCCGAACTTCTCATGATCGGTCAGCGCGTCCCACACTTTTGCGACGGGCGCGGCGATGTCCATGGTCTTGATGATGGAATCGGTCATATCAGCAACCTCCTGGTTGCCAATATGGACCGCTTACCGATTAATGCAACCTTTTGGTTGCCAAATCACGCGCGCGCTTCGGCACCAACGCCCGCGCTGTTATGGCGCAGCGCCGTCAGCACGGTGTCCGTAATCGCGTCAGCATCCAGCCGGGCGTCGGCATATTGTTTTTCCGGCTTGTCCTGATCCTGGAAAATGTCGGGCAGGCGCATCGTCCGCAGCTTGAGACCATTGTCGATCAGCCCCAGATCGCTCGCCAGAGTCAGCACATGGGCGCCCAGGCCGCCAATGGCGCCTTCCTCGACGGTCACGGCGACCTCATGGGTCGTGAGCAGTCGCCGGATCATCGCTTCATCCAGCGGCTTGGCGAAGCGCAGGTCCGCCACCGTGGTCGACAGGCCTTTCGCTTCCAGTGCTTCGGCCGCCTTCAGCGCTTCCCCCAGCCTGGTGCCGAGCGAGAGGATCGCCACCTGACGCCCCTCGCGCACGATGCGACCCTTGCCGATTTCCAGCCGCTCGGGCGTTTCGGGCAAGGCGACGCCCACGCCATTGCCACGCGGATAGCGGACGGCGATCGGGCCATCGTCATGCACGGCGCAGGTGTGGACCATATGGACCAGTTCGGCTTCATCCGCTGCCGCCATCACCACGAAATTGGGCAGGGTGGCAAGATAGGTGACGTCGAAGCTGCCCGCATGGGTCGATCCGTCCGCGCCGACCAGTCCGGCGCGGTCGATGGCGAAGCGCACCGGCAGGTTTTGGATCGCCACATCATGGACGACCTGATCATAGGCGCGTTGCAGGAAGGTCGAGTAGATCGCGCAGAAAGGCCGCATGCCCTGCGCGGCCAGTCCTGCCGCAAAGGTCACGGCATGCTGTTCGGCAATGCCCACGTCGAAGGCGCGGTCGGGAAAAGCCTCCCCGAATTTATCGAGGCCTGTCCCCGATGGCATGGCGGCCGTAATCGCGCAGATCGTCTCGTCGCGGGTCGCTTCGGCGATCAGTGCCTTGGCAAAGACGCCGGTATAGCTGGGCGGGCCGGGTGGTGCCTTCGCCTGTGTGCCGGTGACGACGTCGAATTTCTGCACGCCATGATATTTGTCCGCCGCCGCCTCGGCCGGGGCATAGCCCTTGCCCTTCTGCGTCACGACATGGATCAGGCAGGGGCCTTCCGCCGCATCGCGGACATTTTCCAGAACCGGGATCAACTGGTCGAGATTATGGCCGTCGATCGGGCCGACATAGTAGAAGCCCAGTTCCTCGAACAAGGTCCCGCCCATCGCCATGCCACGGGCGAAGGAATCGGTCTTGCGCGCGGCGTTGTGGAGCGGGCGGGGCAGTTTGCGCGCCAGTTTCTTGGCGATGTCGCGCAGGCCGAGGAACTCCCGGCTCGACACCAGCCGCGCCAGATAGGCGGAGAGACCTCCCACCGGCGGAGCGATCGACATGTCATTGTCGTTCAGGATCACGATCAGCCGGTTGCCCGCCTCCCGTGCATTGTTCATCGCCTCATAGGCCATGCCCGCCGACATCGATCCGTCGCCGATCACGGCAATGGCCTTTCCGGGCTTGCCGCTCAGCTTGTTGGCCACCGCAAAGCCCAAGGCCGCACTGATCGAAGTGGAACTGTGCGCCGCGCCAAAGGGATCGAATTCGCTCTCGCTGCGCTTGGTGAAGCCGCTCAGACCGCCGCCCTGGCGCAGGGTGCGGATGCGGTCTCGCCGCCCGGTCAAGACCTTGTGGGGATAGCATTGATGCCCGACATCCCACACCAGCTTGTCGTCGGGCGTGTTGAACACATAATGGATGGCGGCGGTCAGTTCCACCACGCCCAGCCCCGACCCCAGATGCCCGCCCGTCACCCCGACGGCGGAAATCACTTCCTGCCGCAGTTCATCGGCGAGTTGCCGCAGCTGTTCGGGTTGGAGGGCGCGCAGGTCCGACGGCCAGACAATCTGGTCGAGCAGCGGGGTGGAGGGGCGATCGTTCATGAAAGGCATAGACTCCGGTGTGCGCTAGGCCGTTCGAAGGCGAAGCGCAACGTCTCCATCACGCTGCGCACTTGGCGCAGGTGCCCAATATCTCGATTACGGGGCGTTCCGGCTGAAAACCTTCCCCCCGGGCGACGGCGCGGACCTTGTCGGTGACCTTGTCGTCGTCGACATGGGTGGCTTGCTTACAGTGGGTGCATACCAGAAAGATGCAGTCGTGGTGACAGCCCGGATGCACATTGGCGATATAGGCATTGGCGCTTTCCACCCGCATCGCGATATTGTTGCTCACGAACAGGTCCAGGATGCGGTAGACGCTGTTGGGCGCCACCCGCTTGCCGCGCGCCTTGGACACGGTATCGGCGATGTCATAGGCCGACGCGGGCGTTTCCTCTGCCGCCAGCGCGTCGAAAATGGCGGCGCGCATCGGCGTCCATTGTTCCTGGCCCGCTTCCAGCGTGGCGCGGGCGGCATCGGCCAGACTGGCGCCGGACGGTTCATGATGGTCGTGATGGTGGTGATCGGCCATGGGGTCAATCTAGGCTGCGGCGATGCCGGGGGCAAGGGCGACCAGGGACATCAGCCGCGCCCATAGATCCACGCCGTCCAGAGCCAGGCCGCGATCATCAGCGTCCCGCCGACCGGCGTCACCGCACCCAGCCATTTCGGCGCCCCAAGCGCCATGGCATAGAGGGTGAAGGCAAAGATCGCCGCGCCGGCCAGCATCAGCGCGGCCGGTCCCCGCGCAACCCCCATGACCGCCAGCGCGCCGACGCCGTGGATCAACTGGTAGAGGCCACCGGTTCGCAGCCATTCCGCCGCTTGCGGATTCGCCGCTCCATGCGCGCCAAAGGCGCCCGCGCCAATCGCCAGAGCCGCGGACAAGGCCGCCAGAACCGCAATCATGCCTCTTCCTTTCCTTCGCCCCGCGTCAGCAGGCGCATGCGCCTGCCGGGCCGGTACATCAAGTCCTTGGCCGCCAGCAAATCGCCATGTTCGATCTGCAGGCTCATGCGTTGCGCATCATTTTCGCGATATTGGCGCTCGACTTCCTCGACCTCCTCCTTCGGCACGCCCAGCGCCCGCATCGCCTGCACGCCCATGCAAATGGCGGATTCGAACACTTCGCGCACGACGCCCGCCAGATCGAGATCCTTGAAGGCCAGCAATTGCCGCCGGTCGAATGCCCGGACCACCAGCGCCGCCTGCGGAAACGCCTCCGCAATCGGTTCCAGCATCCGCCCGTCGAGTGAAGGATCGTCGATGCAGAAGGCGATCAGCCGCGCCTCCTCCGCGCCCGACCGGCGCAGCAGGTCGATGCGCGTGCCGTCGCCATAATAGACCTTCATGTCGAACTGGCTGGATACTTCGATCTGGGAGGGTTTCTTGTCGATCAGGACAACGCCGAAGCCATGGCCCATCAGCATCTGCGCCACTGTCTGGCCGAAGCGGCCATAGCCGACGATGATCGCCGTGCCGCGCGGCGCGTCGTCGGGCTTGGGCAGGTCCTGCCCGTCCCTGGGCTTCGCAAATTCCAGCCGGCTCGCGAACAGCATCAGGAACGGCGTCGTCGCCATGGAGAAGGTGACGATGGCGCTGAACAGGCTGGCGGCTTGCGGCGCGATCAGCAGGGCGTTCTGCGCCTGAGTGAACAGCACGAAGCCGAACTCCCCGCCCTGACTCAGCAGCAGGCCTGCGCCGATGGCCTGGTTTCTTTCCATGCCGAACAGCCGGGCGAGGCCGGTGATGAGCGCTGCCTTGGTGGCGACCAGCACCGCTGCCATGCCGAGGACGAAGAAGGGATTGGCGGCCACCGCGCGCAGGTCCAGCACCATGCCGACCGCCAGGAAGAACAGGCCGAGCAGGATCGAGCGGAAGGGTTCGACATCCGCCTCGATCTCATGCCGGTAGGGCGAATCGGCCAGCATCACGCCTGCGACAAAGGCGCCCAGCGCTGTCGAAAGATGCAGCGCATGCATCAGCGATGCGGCCGCCAGCACGGTGAACAGTCCGACCGCGACGAACAGTTCCCGCTCGCCCAGCCGACCCACGAAGCGGAGCAGCGGACGCAGTATGAAGCGCCCGGCCAGCACCAGTCCGGCAATGGCGGCCACCGTATAGCCGGCCATCATCCATCCCGGCGGCCCGGCGGCGTCGTCCGGATTGCGCGACAGGGCGGCGACGATGGTGATGAGCGGAACGATGGAGAGATCCTGGAACAGCAGGATTGAAAACACTTTTTCGCCGAAGGGCGAGTTGATGCGGCCGCTGCTCTTGAGGCCCGGCAGCACCTGCGCGGTGGAGGAAAGCGCCAGCGGCAGCCCCAGCGCAATCGCCGCGCCCCAGGTGAAGCCGGTCGTGAAGAAGATGATCGCCGCCAACACGCAGCCGCACAGCACCACCTGCATCAATCCCAGCGCGAAAATGTCGCGTTTCAGTCGCCAGAGCCGCGCCGGATGAAGCTCGAGCCCGACCAGGAACAGCAGCAGCACGATGCCGATCTCGGCAATGGCGAGCTTCGATTCCGCGCCGCCGACCAGCCCCAGTCCCTGCGGCCCGACCAGCGCGCCCGCGACGAGGTAGCCAAGCACGGCGCCCAGGCCGAAGCGGCGGAACAGCATGACGAACAGCACCGCCGCACCGAGCAGGATGACGCCTTCGGACAGCAGGACATCCGTGGCGGAGAGGGGGCCGGCGGTGGCCTGGGGCATCCGGCCCTGCATCAGGTGTCGGCCATCCGGGCGGCTTCGGCAATGGCTTCGAAGCCCAGCCGGATCGACGCATGGCGGGCCGGATAGCCCCGCGCCGGCGCCAGCACCGCCAGCCCCGGCCAGAAATCCAGATCCTCGCTTGTCCCCGCCAGATAGGCGGTCAGGCGATCTCGCGCCTCGGCCAGTTCATCGGCGGTAAGGCCGACGGCATGGGCCGCCATCAGCGACGCCGATGCCTGGCCCAGCGCGCACGCCTTCACGTCCAGCCCCATGTCGCTGAGACGTCCATCGGTCATCCGCGCGTCCGCCGTCACCCGCGACCCGCAGGTAGGGGAACGCTTCTCGACGCTGGCCTGCGCGTCGGGCAGCCGCTTGTGATGGGGAATATTCGCGGCGAGCCGCAAAATGTCCTTGTTGTAGAGGGGGGCGCTCATCCAGACCCATGTAGGGCAGGACAAAGGGATGAGAAAGGGCGCAGGCACATGTTTTGTCACAGCCGCCCCAGGGTGGCCGCCGACAGGACCGCCATTGTCGGCAGGGCGATCTCCAGCCCAGCGCGCCATCGTGCCGACCGGGGCAAGGCAGGAAAATCGCCCAGCGCGATCACGGTCGCCATCGCCGCCGCGATCATGGTCCAGAGATAATAGCGCAGTTCTGACGCTACGCTGAGCATGGCGTAGCCCAGCCCATAGAAGAGCGCCGATCCGGCCAGCATCCAGATGATCCGTGCGGACGCCATCCGTCGCGCCGCCAGCATCAGCCCGAAGGCCAGTGCCATCCACGCGCAGGGCCAGCCGAGCGGCGTATCGGCGCTTCCGACCGCCGCCGCATCGACGAAGTTCAGCACCGGGCCGGGCGTCACATGGAAATTCCAGTCATTGGGCGCCGATTCCCGCTGCACGGGCCGCTCGACCTCATCATGGACCCGGAAGCGGGCATTGATATTCCAATGGGCGAGGCGGTGTTGCGCATAAGCGATGGGATGACGGACGATCTGCCCGATCCAGAAGGGCAGGGGGTCGACGTGCGCGGCGTGAAAGTCCCGCCGGACCTGTTCGAAATTCAGCGGGCAGAGCGGATCGACCCACCAGGCAAAGCTGTCCCATTTAACCGGCGTATAGCAGTGGCGGACTATTGCGACCGGATTGGCGACATGCATCGGGGGAAAGACATCCTGTCCGCCCTGTTCGGTGATTCCGGCGAGGTCGAAGATCACCAGCGACAGATTGACGTCGCTCGCTTCCGCGCCCAACGCCCGATTGGCCAGCGGCATGGCCATCAGCAGCGCCACAGCCATGACGGCCGCGCCCACGGCCATCCGCATCCGCGAAACCAGCACGACCGGCCCCAGCGCCAGCAGCAGGATCGGCACGCCCGCCAGAAAGGCATTGAACCGCAAGGTCGCGGCAAATACGACCAGCACCGCCGCGCCGGCCCGCGGCAGGACGGACCGGCTTTCCTGCGACAGCAGCATCAGCGCCACCGCCGCCGTCAGCGCGCCTGCCATCAGGCTGTCCTTCAACACCTCGCCCATCAGCGCGACGGACAGGGGCAGCAGCGTGCACAGGCCAAGGCCGAGCGCCACCCCCGGCCGTCCCCGTCGCAAGGCCCAGACGATGACGCCCGCCATGCCCGCCCCATAAAGCCCCAGCTGCAACAGCAGCATCGGCGCGGGCCCCGGCCAGAGGGGCAGGATCAGCCGCCAGATGCCCTCCATCATCGGCGGATGCCAGTCGTCGAACGCGCCGCTCAGCGCCTGATCATATTGCCGCACCGAATCATAGGTAACGAGGCCCGGCCAATAGCTGAGCGACAGCGTCAGCGCCGCAAGCACCGGCAGAAATGCCAGAATATGCGACGGACGCGCCGCCTTCATCCTTAGGGGCGCGACTCGGCGGGGGCGGGATCGGTCGGCACGACGCGCGGCGGCGGGGTTCCCGGCTGAGGTCCCGGCGCGCCGGGCGGTGGTCCTTCAGGCTGGTCGATCGGCAGGCGCAACTGCCCGCCGCCGATATTGACCGTCACCCCCTGCGTATCCAGACCCACGCTCATATTGCCCAGCCCCGCTTCGGTCGCGACATTGGCGATGGCGTTGACCAGATCGCTGTCCTTCGTCTCTTCCGGCGCGTCCTCCACCGGCTCGTTGATCGCGCCTGCCATGAAATTGCGCCAGATCCGGGCAGGGACGCCGCCGCCCGCCGCGCCGCCGGGCAGGGGGGTGTTGTCGTCATTGCCGATCCACACCGCCGTCACCAGCCCGCCTGCATAGCCGACGAAGATCGCATCGCGGCTGTCCTGCGTCGTTCCCGTCTTGCCGAACGTGCTGGTGCGCAGAGCCGCTGCGCTGCCCGTGCCGCGATTGGCGGCGGAGGAGAGGAGGTCGCGGATCATCTCCAGCTGATCGTCGCTGAAATGGCGCTGGCGGCTCATCAGCCGGTCGAACCAGCCCTGTTCTTCGGGCGGCAGGCCATGGGCGAGCACCGGATAGGCGCCCGCCGCAACTGCTGCATAGGCTTCCGTCAGTTCCACCAGCGGGATTTCCGAGGTACCCAGCGCCAGGCTGAGATCCTCCGTCAGAGGCGCGGTGACGCCCAGATCGCGCGCGACCTTGATGACATTGTCGACGCCGACCTTCTGCGTCAGTCGCACCGCCGCCACATTGCTCGACGCCGCAAAGGCCTGACGCAGGGTGATCCGTCCGCGATATTTGCCGCTGTGATTGGCGGGGCGATAGGTGCCGCTGGTGATCGGCGTGTCCTCTATCATGTCGTCCGGGGTCATGCCCGCGCGGAAGGCGGCGAGATAGACGAACAGCTTGAAGGTCGATCCCGGCTGGCGCTTGGCCTGCACTGCGCGGTTGAAGGCGCTGTCGCTGTAATTCTTGCCGCCGACCATCGCGACAACGCTGCCGTCGGGCTTCATCGCCACCAGAGCCGCCTGCGCCTTGCCCAGCGGGGCGCGCCGGATCGCGGCCTCCGCCAGCCGCTGGATGCGCCAGTCGAGCGTCGTCGTCACATTCTGCGCGCCATAGACCGCGCCCGCCCGGTCGCGCGCCTGCGGCAGCACCCAGTCGGCGAAATAGGTTCCGCTGGTGGGATCGGGCGTTTCATGCACGTTGAGCCGCGCGGGGGGCAGGGCATTGCGCTGCGCCCTGGTGATATAGCCCGCCTCGACCATCGCCTGCGTCACCAGCGCCGCCCGTTCCTGCGCGCCCTTGAGATTTGTCGTCGGGGCAAGGCGCGAGGGCGCCTTCAGCAGTCCCGCCAGCATCGCTGCCTGGGGGATGGTCAGCCGTTCCGGCTGGCGGTTGAAATAGTGCAGCGAGGCTGCCCTGAGGCCATAGACATTGTCGCCGAAATAGACGTTGGAGAGGTATCTCTCCATGATCTGGTCCTTGGTCAGCCACGCTTCCAGCCAGAAGGCGATCAGCGCCTCCCGCGCCTTGCGTCCGAAGGTCCGGTCGGCGGAAAGGAACACGCCCTTGGCAAGCTGCTGGGTGATGGTGCTGCCGCCCTGCGACGACCCGTTCGACCAGAGATTATGCCAGGCCGCCCGCGCGATGCCGCGGGGGTCGACGCCCCAATGGCTGTAAAAACGCCGGTCCTCGATCGCCATGAAGGCCTGCGGCACATGTTTGGGCAGGGCGGCGACGGTGACAGGCCTGTCGATGATCGCTCCGCGCCGCGCGATCAGATGGCCGTCCGCCGACATCAGGCTGATGCTGGGCGGCGCGATGGGCTTCAGGGATCGGGAGAGCGGCGCCGTCACCGCCAGCCAGGCGATGACGATCATCAGCAGCGCCAGCAGCGCGGCGACAATCCACCCGCCGATCTGCAAGCGGCGCTTCCACGGGCCGGGCCGGGCAAAGGAACTGGGCGGCCCGGCGCCGAATTCGCGTGGGGGCAGGGCGTTGGTTTCAGGAATCGGCAGGGGATCGTTCATTGCTTCGGCCATGCTGTGTTATTTGCCTGATACAGTCAAGCATGTCCCTTCGCGGGACAATCCTTAACGACGAAACGCCATGGCCTAAATGGTAAAGAATCCGTTAACATCCGACTCATGCGAACACGTCCTCTTGTCCTGACGACCGAAGCCGCGCGCCATCCGTTCCGCCAGCGGCTGCCGCGCCATGTGCTGCGCCAGACGGAGACGGCAAGCCACGCCGCGCGTCCCCCGGTCTCCGACGATAATGACTGGAAGCTGTTCCTGCTGAGCTTCGGCGCTTTCTTCACGGCCTTCTACAGCTTCATTTTCTAACGCGCGCCGCCGGGCCTCAGTCGCAGGCCTTGTGCAGCGTCCAGGCGATCCAGGCGCAGGGCAGGCACAGCGCGGCCACCAGCAGCAACTGGTTGACCACCGACATTCCCGCGATGCTGAGGCTGATGGTAATGATCGAACCCAGCACCATCGCGCCTGAATTGACGATATTGTTCGCCGCCACCGTCCGGGCCGCCTCGCATTTTTCGACAGTGGTGGTGAGGAAGGCGTAGAGCGGCACCACGAACATGCCGCCGAATGTCGCCACGCTCAGCAGGCAGATCGACAGCGGAATCGCCAGCGGATGCGACAGGAAACCGGTCAGGGACAGCATCTGTCCGGTCGATTCCGCCATCCAGAGATCGCACACGATATGGAAGGCGACGACGCTGAGCCCCATGCCAATCACGGAAGCGGGCGCATATTTGGCCGAAACATGCCCGCCCAGCAGCCGGTTGATCGCAATCGACCCGATGGCGATGCCGATGGAGAATATGCCGAGGAACAGGCTGGCGACGGCCTTGTCGGCGGTCAGCACATTCTTCACCAGCGGCGGAAACTGGATGAACAATATCGTGCCCACCGCCCAGAAGAAGCTGATCGCCATGATGGCGAGGTAAAGCCGGCGGATATGCATCGTTCCCCGGACCAGAGTGACCGAGGATCGGATGATGTGGAAATCGATCGGCTGCCGCTCCAGCAGGGAGGGGGCGGAGGGGACCTGCCGTCCCGCCAGCCAGCCAATGGCCGCCGTCAGGATGATGCCGGCTGCGGCGGCCTGAATCGGGATGATGCCGGCCAGGATCGTGCCCGCCAAAATGGCGATATAGGTGCCTGCCTCGACCAGTCCGGTGCCGCCGAGCACTTCCTCGTCATGCAGATGCTGCGGCAGGATCGCATATTTGATCGGTCCGAAGAAGGTCGAGTGCACCCCCATGGCGAACAACGCGACCAGCAGCAGGGGAATGGCGAGCGAGTGCACCGCGATTCCGCTCCAGATCAGCGCCAGCCCCGCCGCGCCGACCGCCATGATGACGATTTCGGCCGCTTTCACGATGCGGATGATGGTCGCCTTGTCCCGCTGATCCGCCAATTGCCCGGACAGGGCGGACAGCAGGAAGAAGGGCAGGACGAACACGCCGGTCGCCAGCGCGCTGAACCATGTCTCCGACTTTTCGTCGTTATAGACGGTGTAGACGACGAACAGCACCATCGCATTCTTGAACAGATTGTCGTTGAAGGCGCCGAGCATCTGGGTGATGAAAAGCGGCAGAAAACGTCGCTTTGTGAGGAGCCTGAAAGAGGCTTGCATGGGCGATGGGGTCTTCTTCGCAGTGAATTGGCGAGGGGGGTCTAGCCATAGAAAGGGGGTCTGTCCAACCCTCCCGTGCGTTAATCCTGTCGGCTCCGCTTGTGCGGCGCGCCCGACTGTGGCAGTCCGCCGCCATGCTGACGCTGCCCAATTTGCTGACGCTTTCGCGGATATTGACCGTGCCCCTGCTTGTCGCGCTGCTCTGGCCCGCGGAGGTGGGCGCGCGCTGGACGACCGGCTATATGCTCGCCTTCGGGCTTTATTGCCTGATGGGGATCACCGATTATTTTGACGGCTATCTCGCCCGCGCACAGGGGGCGGTGTCGAAACTCGGCATTTTCCTCGATCCCATCGCCGACAAGATCATGGTCGGCGCGGTGATCCTGATGCTGGCGGCGACGCGGGACATTTCGGGCCTGCACATCGTCGCGGCGATGATCATCCTGCTGCGTGAGATCGCCGTATCGGGCCTGCGCGAATTTCTTGCCGGGTTGCAGGTGTCGGTGCCGGTATCGCGCCTCGCGAAATGGAAGACGACGTTCCAGCTTATCGCGCTTGGCGCGCTGATTCTGGCCGGCGCGGTGCCGCAATTCCCCTTCGTGCAGCTTGTCGGCATCGTCACGCTTTGGGCGGCGGCGATCCTGACGCTGATTACCGGCTGGGATTATCTGCGCGTCGGCATCAAGCATATGGATTGAGCGATGGCCGACCTCAAACTCGTCTATTTCGCCTGGGTTCGGGAAGCCATCGGCCGGGACGAGGAGCAGGTCGAACGGCCCGCTCCGGACGTTACCATCCGTGCCCTGATCGCCGTGCTGGCGGAGCAGGGCGGCGGCCATGCCGAAGCCTTTGCCCAGCCCGAAAAGCTGCGGGCGGCGCTGGACCAGCGCTTCGTGCCGCTCGACAGTCCCATAGGAGACGCCACGGAATTGGCGATCTTCCCGCCGGTGACGGGCGGATGACTCGCATTTCCATCCAGGCGGAGGATTTCGATCCCGCGGCCGAACTTATGGCGCTGGAAGCCTCTGGCGGTGGTGGCGTTGCGAGCTTTACCGGGATCGTCCGGGGAGAGGGCGGGTTGGTCGCGCTCGAACTGGAACATTATCCGGCGATGACGAGCGCGCAGGTCGAGCGCATTGTCGAGGAAGCGCTGGAGCGCTGGCCGCTGCTGGGCGTACGGGTGATCCATCGCTATGGACGGCTGGAGCCGGGCGAGCGGATCGTCTTCGTGGGCACGGCCTCCCGCCATCGCGCGGCGGCGCTGGAGGCCTGCGCCTTCCTCATCGACTGGCTGAAATCGCACGCGCCCTTCTGGAAGAGGGAGCATTTCGCGGATCGCACCGCCTGGGTCGAAGCCCGTGCGGAGGACGACGCGAAGGCTGAAGGCTGGCTCAAGCCGCCGCGCTGACCTCGGGCTGCTCCGCTGCCTCCCGCAACAGTTCCGCCAGCAGCCGGAATTCCTTCTCGCGCGGGCTGTTCTTGCGCCACACCAGCGCAATGTCGCGATGCGACCGGTCGGACCGCAATGGCCGGGCCGTGATCTGGGTATGGTTCAATATGCCGCCCGCAATCGCCATTTCCGGCATGATCGTCATGCCCAGCCCATTATCCACCATCTGCACCAGCGTGTGGAGCGAGGTGCCCATCATCATCGCGCTCGCCCGGATTTCCGGCCGATTGCAGGCCGCCAGCGCATGATCCTTCAGGCAATGCCCGTCCTCCAGCAGCAGCAGCTTGGTCTCGTCGATCATTTCCGGCGCGATCCATTCGGGCGGATCGCGCGGATCGTCGCGCGGGAAGGCGACATAGAGCCGATCCTGGAACAGAAATTCGCTGTCCAGTTCTCCGGTGGGGAAGGGCAGCGCCAGCAGCACGCAATCGACGCTGCCATGCCGCAGCGATTCAATCGCCGCCTGCGTGGTCTCCTCCCGCAGATAGAGCTTCAGTTCCGGCCGCTCGGCCCGCAATTTGGGCAGCAGACGGGGCAGCAGGAAGGGCGCGATGGTGGGGATCACGCTCATCCGAAGTTCGCCGGTCAGCGGCTTGCCCGATGCTTCGGCAATGGCGGCCAGTTCCTCCGCCTCGCGCAATACCCGGTGCGCCTTCTCGACGATGCGGTCGCCCAGCGCCGTGAAGCGCACCACCCGGCGCGTCCGCTCGACCAGGGTGATGCCGATCAGCGACTCCAGTTCGCGAATGCCCGCCGACAAGGTCGACTGGGTGACGAAACAGCTATCCGCCGCCTTGCCGAAATGGCCGTGTTCCTTCAGCGCCACCAGATATTGGAGTTGCTTGAGGGTGGGCATGTAACTCGACATTGATCGCCTTCCTCGATTGGAAAGCTCAATATAAGTGTCCTAGCCGATATATCCAAGCCATTTGGCGATGCCGAACAGGGATGTCAGCGTCAGGATCGTCCCCACCGCGATGAACAGGGCGCGCGGCGCCACATGGCGGGCCAGCATCGCGCCGAAGGGGGCGGCGACCACGCCGCCGATCAGCAGGCCGACCGTGTAGACGGTGAAGGTTTCCCAGCCCAGATGCAGCAGGAAGGTGATGCTGATCGACAGCGTCAGGATGAATTCGACGCTGTTGACGGTGCCGATGGTATGGCGCGGGCTGGACCCCTGGATCAGCAGGTTCGACGTCACCACCGGCCCCCAGCCGCCGCCGCCCGTCGCGTCCATGAAACCGCCGACCAGCCCCAGCGGGGCAACCCATTTGGGATCGCGCGCCTGCGGCGGGAAATGAAAGCCGCGCCAGACCAGATAGACGCCGATGCCCGTCAGATAGAATTGCACGAACGGCTTGATGATCGCGCCATCGACATGGGACAGCAGATAGGCGCCGGTGACCCCGCCGATCACGCCGGGAATGATGAGCCGCGCAAACAGCCGCCAGTCGACATTGCGATGCGCGATATGGCTGATCGCGGACACGCCGGTGGTGAAGGTTTCCGCTGCGTGGACGCTGGCCGAAGCCTTGCTGGGCGGCAGGCCGAGCGCCAGCAGCAACGTGCTGGAGATCACGCCATAGGCCATGCCCAGCGCGCCATCGATCATCTGCGCCCCGAAGCCCACGAGGATGAATGGCAGTATTTCAGCGAAATATGCGATAAAACTGTCCGACATCCACAAGCCCCTGTCCTGATTTGTCTACCGCATTGATAGGTATATCATCAAGCACCAAGAAACTTTCTATTTTATCGGACGAAGCCGAAATAGCCGACCATCTGGAAAATTCATCCTTTTGCGCTTATGTACCGATTGGTCGGTTTCCAAAGGGGCGCTGAATGGTGCGCAATCTTGTTGCTTATCTGGACTCGGTCAAATCGCGCGACCCCGCGCCGCGCTCGCGTGCCGAGATTCTGCTATATCCCGGCGTCTGGTCGCTGGCCTTTCATCGCGTGGCCCATCGGCTTTACGGCGCGCGGCTGTTTTTCCTCGCCCGGGCGGTGAATCATTTCTCGCGATTCCTGACCGGCAATGATATTCATCCCGGCGCCCGCATCGGGAAGCGTTTCTTCATCGACCATGGCTTCACCGTGATCGGAGAGACGGCGGAGATCGGGGATGACGTCACCCTCTATCAGAATGTGACGCTGGGCGGCACCGATCCGGCGAACGGCATCGCGGGCAAGCGCCACCCCACGCTGGAAAACGGCGTGATCGTCGGATCGGGCGCGCAGGTGCTGGGGCCGGTGCGCGTCGGTGCCCGTGCCCGCGTCGGCGCCAATGCCGTCGTCACCAAGGATGTGAAGGAAGGCGCCACCATGGTCGGCATTCCGGCGCGTCCCATGCTGGTCGACGTCACTGCCTATCAGCGCGATTTCCTCCCCTATGGCACGCCCTGTTCGGACTGCTTCGACCCGGAAAAGCAGAAGCTGGAATTGCTCCAGTGCGAAGTCGAGCAATTGCAGAAGCGCCTTGCCGAACTGCTGGTGGAACGGAGTCGCACGCCGGATGACGATGCGCCGCCGTTCAAGGAGCGTGGCCGCGCCTGATGAGCAATGTGACGCCGTTTCCGTCGCACACGGCCCAGGATGCAAGGGCTGCGGCCGTCCAGACCGGTTTCGAGCGCCTCGAACTCCAACGGATCATGGATTTGTACGGCCGCATGGTCGCGGCCGGGCACTGGCGGGATTATGCCATCGACATGGGGCGCGAAGCCGCGATCTTCTCTGCCTTCCGCCGCGCCGCCGAACGTCCCGAGTTCCGCATTGAAAAGCGGCCCGCGCTGCGCCATCGGCAGGGCATGTGGGCGCTGATCGGCGAGGCGGGTAATGTGTTGAAGCGGGGCGCCGAGCTTCAGGGCGTGCTCGCCCCGGTCGAGCGGCGGCTGCTCAAGATCGTCGGCGAATAATTTTCCACGGCTCGCGCCGCTACGGCACTGGGCAAATCTCCATCATCGCCATCCACCGGCATGAATTTCGTCTTTTGCTGCGATTGCGCTGATGATAGCGCCTTTCCGAAGACCATTAAGGAGAGGCCTGTTCATGAGCTTGCCGAAATTGCTGGAAGGCCGTTTGTCCCTGCCGCTGATCGGTTCGCCGATGTTCATCGTGTCGCAGCCGGCGCTGGTGATCGCCCAGTGTCGCGCGGGAATCGTGGGTTCCTTCCCCTCGCTCAACGCCCGCCCGTCGGGCATGTTCGAACAATGGCTCCAGCATCTGCACGAAGCCCTGACCGACAGGGACGCGCCCTTCGCCGTCAACCTGATCGTGCACAAGACCAACGATCGGCTGGAGGAGGACCTTGACCTCTGCGTCAAATATCGGGTGCCGATCGTCATCACCTCGCTGGGCGCGCGGGAGGATGTGAATCGGGCCGTGCACAGCTATGGCGGGATCGTCCTGCATGACGTCATCAACAACGTCTTCGCGCGCAAGGCCGTCGAAAAGGGCGCCGACGGCCTGATCGCCGTCGCGGCGGGCGCGGGCGGCCATGCCGGTACCCTGTCGCCCTTTGCGCTGGTGGAGGAAATCCGCGCCTGGTTCGACGGGCCGCTGGTGCTTTCGGGAGCCATTGCCACGGGCCGTTCGATCGCGGCGGCGCGGATGATGGGCGCCGACTTCGCCTATATGGGCTCCTCCTTCATCGCGACGGAGGAAGCCAATGCCGAAGCCGGTTACAAGCAGATGATCGTCGACAGTGGCGCTGGCGACATCGTTTATTCCGATTTCTTCACCGGCGTTCTTGGCAATTATCTGCGGCCCAGCATCACGGCTGCGGGCCTCGATCCCGACAGGCTGCCCCAGGCGTCCGATATGGACTTCGCCAAAATGGCGGGCGGCGAGAAAAAGGCCTGGCGCGATGTTTGGGGCGCGGGGCAGGGAATCGGCGCGATCCGTCAGGTTCAGTCCGCCACCGCCTTCATCGCGCAGCTCAAACGGGAATATGAGACCGCCGTCGCGGCCTTCAATTCATAGAAAATCCCGCAATTCCGCCATGAAGCGGTCGAACTGGTCATGGTGCAGCCAGTGGCCGGCCTCCGCGAATTCCACCAGCCGGGCGTCCTGAAAATGCGCTGCGCGTCCGTCCTTCACCGGATTGGACGCCCAGCTATCCAGCCCCAGGCAGAGCAGCGTGGGACAGGCGATGCGGCTCCAGAACTGGGGCAGTTCGGTATCGTCCCCCACCTGCGACGACAGGTCGTTCAGATAGGGATCGAATTTCCAGCGATAGCTGCCATCTTCATTGCGGTTGACGCCATGAATGGTGAGGTGCATCGCCTGCTCGACCGACAGATGGTCGTTACGCTCCCGCATCCGGGCGACCGCCGCCTCGATGGTCGGATAATGCCGCCTTGTCTGGCGCGCACGCTTGCGCCGCTTCCCGATCCAGTCCAGCCATTGGTCGGTCGCGGGTTTGTGGGCTTTTTCCGCGATGCTGTTGGGCGACAGGCCCAGGCCTTCGACCGCGACGATCTTCGCGACCTTCTCGGGGAACAGCCCGGCATAGCGCAGCGCGATCGATCCCCCCAGCGAATGGCCGACCAGAATCACCGGTTCCCGCCCGAGTTGCTCGATCAGTTGAGCCAGATCATAAACGAAATTGATCATCGGATAGGACCCCTCGGCCGACCAGGCGCTGTCGCCATGGCCGCGCAGGTCTGGCGCGATGACATGATAATCCTTCGCCAGCGCCCGCGCCGTCCAGTCCCAGCTCCGCGCATGATCGCATCCGCCATGCACCAGAATCAGCGTGGGCGCCGCGCTATTGCCCCAATCCAGATAGTGCAGGCGCATCCGCAGCGATGTGTAGAAATGCGACGTCGGCGCTGGCGTGCTCATGCGATCCTGTGGGGAGGGAGGAAAGGGGCGGGCGATGTTCATGTCTCTTTGGCGAACTTCCCGTAGGTTGCAAGGGGCGGCAAGGCGAAAGCCCAGCAGTACGCCATGTTTTTCAAACTTCGGTTAAGATCGCGAAGGGTCAGAGATCGTCCGAATGCGCGGCCAGCCGAACGATGCGCTGGCTGTCTTGTGCGACGCTAGCGACCATCCGCGCCAGTTCCGCCTGCTTGAACGGCTTGTTCAGCCTCGGCCGGTGCGTCATGTCCGGCGGGAGTTCGGCATAGCCTGTGATGATGATCACGGGCAGGCCCGGCAGCCTTTCCTCAATGGCTTCGGCCAGTTGCGCGCCGGTCATGGCCGGCATCGCATAATCGGTGATGACCATGTCGACATTGCCTTCCTCCAGCATCCGCAGCGCGTCCGCGCCGGACGCCGCCTGGAAGACCGTATGGCCCAACTCCTCCAGCATTCCCGCCGTGTTGGTCAGCACCAGATCGTCGTCGTCCACCGCCAATATGACCAGCGGCTCTCCCATATCGAAGGCCGGGTTGTCGAGCGGTCCGGTGCCCTCCTGCGCCGGGGCTTCGACAGACGCGACCGGAAGCCACAGGGACACCGTGGTTCCCCGTCCGACCTCACTGCTGATGGTCAGCGATCCGCCGCACTGCTCGGCAAAGCCATGGACCATCGACAGGCCCAGCCCCGTCCCCTTGCCAATCCCCTTGGTGGTGAAGAAAGGCTCGCGCGCCCGCTCCAGCGTCGCTTCGTCCATGCCTTCGCCTTCGTCGATGATCGACAGCCGGATATAGCGGCGGCTTTCCAGGTCGGACGGCTGGTTCTGGAGGCGCGCCGTCTCGCTGCCTTCGATGATGATGCGTCCGCCCTGCGGCATGGCGTCGCGCGCGTTGACCGCGAGGTTGAGCAGCGCCAGTTCCAGTTGCGCCGGATCGGCATAGGCCGGGGGCAAATGAAGGGGAAAGCGCGTTTCGATCAAGGCCCCGCTGCCCAGCGTGGTCTTGAGCAGGTCGGCCATATCACGCACTAGCGCCATGCAGTCGACATTTTGCAGCTTCAGTTCCTGCTTGCGTGCGAAGGCCAGCATCCGCTGCGTCAGGGTCGCGCCGCGTTCGGCCGCCGTCATGGCATTGTCGATATAGCGCGACACGTCCGCGCCCGCCGCCAAGCGGTGGCGGGCCAGGTCCAGGCTGCCGACGATCACCGCCAGCAGATTGTTGAAATCATGGGCGACGCCGCCTGTCAGCTTGCCGATTGCGTCCATTTTCTGGGACTGGAAAACCGTCTCGCGCGCTTCCTCCAGCGCCAATTGCGTCTCCCGCCTTTCGGTGAGGTCGCGGGTGACCTTGGCGAAGCCGATCAACTCGCCGTTACCGTCACGGATCGCCTCGATGGTGACATGCGCCCAGAATTGCGATCCATCCTTGCGGATTCGCCATCCCTCGGCCTCGAACCGCCCCTCCCGCGCCGCCGTTTCCAGCGCCCGGGAAGGGATGCCCGCCATCCGATCCTCTTCCGAATAGAAGCGGGAAAAATTCTGGCCCAGAATCTCGTCCGCAGTATAGCCTTTGAACCGCTCCGCTCCCGGATTCCAGCTCGTGATCGTTCCCACCGGATCGAGCATGTAGATGGCATAATCCTTGACCCCCTGCACCAGCAGGCGGAAGCGTTCCTCACTGCGGCGCAGTTCTTCCTGCGCGGCGCGACGCTCGGTCAGGTCCCGCGTCACTTTCGCAAAGCCGATCAGCGTGCCGTTCGGATCGTGGATAGGATCGATGACGACGTTCGCCCAGAAACGCGTGCCGTCCTTGCGCAGGCGCCAGCCTTCCGCCTCGAACCGGCCTTCATCCCTGGCGGTGGCCAGCGCCAGGGCGGGGATGCCCGCGGCCTGATCCTCCGGCGTGTAGAAGATCGAAAAGTGCCGGCCGATGACCTCCTCAGCCTCATAGCCCTTGAAACGGCGCGCGCCGGCATTCCAGCTGGCGACAATGCCGTCGGTCGACAGCATGAAGATCGCATAATCGGTGACGCTCTGGACCAGCAATTCAAAGCGGTTTCCAGACCATTCCGGTTCCACCGCGCTCATGGGACGGTCCCTGTCGGATTTTTGTGGCATGCCCTCTGACAACGCAGGCCCTTCGTGAACGTTCCGCTTCCGAAAGCGATAGTTGTTCGTTCAGCGCTACTGTCGACATTGACGCCGCAATGCCTGAAAGCTAATGGCGGCTCAGCGACGTAGAGGGAAAGGTTGGAATTCCACTATTCCCCATGTTGGAACAAATCGCCGGAAACGCGATAAAACCCAGCAAATACAGCGCATTGCGGGTGTAGCTCAATGGTAGAGCAGAAGCTTCCCAAGCTTACGACGAGGGTTCGATTCCCTTCACCCGCTCCATTTTCCTGAAATCTCCGCTCACCCCACCTGTCTTTTGGCGAGCTTTCTCGCCAATGTCCGCCGGTGCATGCCCAGTCGGCGGGCCGCTTCGGAAATGTTGAAGTCGCTGTCCTTGAGCACTTCATGGATATGCTCCCATTCCAGCGTCTTGATGGAGGTCGGGCGCGGCGCCAGCGGGGTCGAGGGGTCGCCCGACGATCGCGAAAAGGCCGCTTCGATATCGTCGGTATTGGACGGCTTGGCGAGATAGTTGGAAGCGCCGAGCTTGATTGCCTCCACTGCCGTCGCAATGCTGGCAAAGCCGGTCAGCACCACGATCAGCATCCCCGGATCATGGGCATGCAGCGTTTGCACGCACACCAGTCCGGATTCCGCGCCCAGCTTCAGGTCCACTACCGCATGGGTCGGCCTGTGATCCGCCAGCAGCGTCACCAGCGAGGCATGATTGTCCGCCGTCAGCACGGTATAGCCGCGCCGCTCGAACGACCGCTTCAGCGTCCTGGCGAAGGCCTCGTCATCCTCGACCAGCATCAAAAGGCGTTCAGGGCTCACCCAATGTCTCCTCTTCCAGCCCGACCGTGCCCAGCGGCAGGCGCAGCAGGATCAGCGCCCCGCCGTCCGCGCCATTGCTCGCGCTCACGCTGCCGCCCAGCTTGCGCACCACATTGACGACAAGGAAAAGGCCAAGGCCATGGCCTTCCTTGCCCTTGCTCGACCGATAGGGCTTGCCGAAATCTTCCAGCATCTCGCCGGTGAAGCCGCTGCCATTGTCGCGCACCGCGATGTTGAGCGACGTGCTGTCGCGCCCGACGAGCAGGTCGATATAGCTCGCCCCGGCCTCCCGCGCATTGTCCAGCAGATTGCCGATGGCCTGCCGGATCACCGGATCGGCGATGATGCGCGGATAGTCGTGCGGGCCGAAGTCGCAGCGCAGCGGCATCCCCGGATTCGCCTTGCGCCAGTCGCTGGCGATGCCGTCGATGAATTCCCGCACATTGGTGATTGCGGGCGCCTCGCCCCGCGCTTCGCCGGATGAGAGGAGGATGCCCGTCACGATGGCCTTGCAGCGCCCGACCGCCGCCTGCATCTCCTGCACTTCCTCGACCAGGGCGGGGTGGTCCGTGATCTCTGTCATGTGTCGCCAGTCGCCCAGCACCACCGCGAGTTGGGACAGGGGGGTGCCCAGTTCATGCGCGGCGCCCGAAGCCAGCAGGCCCATGCGCACGATATGCTCCTCTTCCGCCGCCTGTTGCCGCAGCTTCGCCAGATAGGCGTCCCGCACCTGGAGATTGCGCGTCACCGGCAGCACGAACAGCACCAGCAGCACCGCGATCATGGTGAGGCAGATCCAGGTGCCGACGATATGCAGGTCGAACAAATGCCCTTGCAGCGCGCCGCTCAGGTCCAGCGGCCGGTAGTGCAGCGCCAGCAACCCCGCGCAGAGCGCCGAAACGAACACGATCCCCCAGATGCTCCAGCGGTCGAGCAGCACCGCGCCCAGCGCGACCTGCACCAGATAGAGCGAGATGAAGGGATTGGTCGCGCCGCCGGACAGGTAAAGCTGTGCCGTCAGCAGCAGCACGTCGAACAGCAACGACAGGAACAATTCGGCATGGGACACGTCGATCCGCTTGCGCAGCGCGCCGAAGCTGAGGCCGTTCATCAGGATCGCCATGCCCGCCACCAGCAGCATCGGTGCGATCGGCAGGCGGATGCCCATGCCGAAATGCACCGCCAATATGGTGACCAGTTGTCCCGCGATCGCCAGCCAGCGCAATTGTACCAACAGCGCCAGATTCTTGCGACCCGCGGCATCGGCCGGCCACTGGCTGGGTTGCCAGAGGGTACTGATAGGGAGGTTGCGGCTCATCCCCGGCGCTCTTTCCACTCCTGACGCATGACATAGATGTAAGCGCCCGCGACCATCGCGGCCAGAACGAACCATGTGAGCGCATATTGCAGATGGTGGTTGGGAAAGGTGACGACGGTCAGGCCGCCGACGGGCAGGCTGTCGGGACCGCAGGCGGCGTCGGCATCGATGAAATAGCCGGCGAGCGGTCCCTTGACCCCGCGCGCGGCGCCGATAGCCGTCACATCGCGGGAATACCAGCGGTCCGCCGCCGGATCGTTGGACCGCAGGAAGCCGCCGCCCGGCTCGTTCAGGCGCAGCAGGCCCGCCAGATGCACTTCGCCCGGTGGCCGGCCATAATCCTTGCGGCGTTCAGGCGGCACGAAGCCGCGATTGACGATCACGGTAAAGCCCCGGTCGGTGGCGAGCGGCGTCAGCACCCAGAAACCCGGGCCGCGCACGGTCACGGCCTGCACCAGCGCGGCCTTGTCATGCAGGAAATGGCCCGAAATGCGCACGCGGCGATATTCATCGGCCTTTAGGGCGATGCGGGGAGCGGAAACGGGAAGGGCATGAATCCGCGCATCGACGCGGGCGATCAGGTCGCGCTTCCAGCCCAGTCGCTGGATTTGCCAGGCGCCGAGCGCGCAAAATCCGGCGAAAAAGAAAAGGGCGATCAGCGTCAGGCCGATCGGGAAGGCCGGGGAACGCCGGCGGCGCTCCCCGGACTCGGGCGATGTCACGGCATCTCGCTCATCTGCTGCATCGCGGACATGTCCGCGTGCGGCATCATGTTGTTGTTGAGGTGGTACATGACCCACAGCGATCCCGACAGCACGATGACGACCAGAACGATGGTCAGCATCAGCGCCATGAAGGACCAGCCGCCCTCCAGACGGGTGTTCATGTGCAGGAAGTAGATCATGTGGACGACCATCTGCACCGCGGCAAAGCCCATGATGACCACGCCGGTCAGTTGCGGGTCGTTCAGCACGCCGGTCATGACCAGCCAGAAGGGAATGGCCGTCAGGATGACCGACAGGCCGAAACCGATCATGTAGCTGCCGAAGCTGCCGTGCGAATGGTCATCATGATGATCGTCGTGGTGACCGTGGCTATGGACTGCATCGCTCACCGCAGCACTCCCAACAGATAGACAAAGGTGAAGACGCCGATCCAGATGACGTCCAGGAAGTGCCAGAACATCGACAGGCACATCAGGCGGCGCTTGTTGGCGGGGATCAGGCCCTTCCTGGCGACCTGCACCATCAGCGTGATCAGCCAGATCGAACCGAAGGTGACGTGCAGGCCGTGCGTGCCGACCAGCGTGAAGAAGGACGACAGGAAGGCCGAACGCTGCGGACCCGCGCCCTCATGGATGAGGTGCGAGAATTCGTAGAGTTCGATGAACAGGAACGCGCCGCCGAACAGCAGCGTGACGAACAGCCAGCCCTGGGTGGCGCTGATCCGGTTCTTCTCCATCGCCAGCATGGCGAAGCCGTAGGTGATCGACGAGAACAGCAGCATCGCGGTGTTGAGCGCGATCAGCGGCAGGTCGAACAGGTCCTTCGGTCCCGGCCCGCCGGCATAGCTGCCGCCGAGCACGGCATAGGTGGCGAAGAGGATGGCGAAGATGAGACAGTCGCTCATCAGGTACATCCAGAAGCCCAGATTGGTGCTGTGGCCTTCGTGGAGGTGCGGCTCCTCGGGCAAATGATATGCCCGAGGTTCCATCGTTGCAGTTGCGCTGCTCATGAGTGTCACACTCCCGCCGCGAGGATGCGCGTGCGCTCTTCCTCGGTGCGCGTCACCACATCCGCGGGGATGTAGAAGTCGCGCTTGTAGTTGAAGGTATGGCCGATGGCGACCGCGATCATCCCGACGAAGCTGAGGCCGGCAAGCCACCAGATGTACCAGATGAGCGAGAAGCCGCAGAGCGTCGCCAGAGCGGCGAGGATGACGCCCGCGCCCGTGCTGCTCGGCATGTGGATCGCCTGATAACCCGACAGCGGACGCTGGTAGTTGTTCCGCTTCATGTCGGCCCAGGTGTCGGTGTCATAGACCACCGGCGTGAAGGCGAAATTATACTCCGGCGGGGGCGAGCTGGTCGCCCATTCCAGGGTACGGCCATCCCAGGGATCGCCTTCCACCTTCAGTTCGTCGCGCTTCCAGATGGAAACGGCGAACTGCACCAGCATCGCACCGATGCCCGCCGCGATGATGGCGGCGCCGACGGCGGCGATGATGAACCAGATGTGCAGCGACGGATCGTCGAACACCCGCATGCGGCGGGTCACGCCCATGAAGCCCAATATGTAGAGCGGGGTGAAAGCCAGCCAGAACCCGACCTGCCAGCACCAGAAGCTCACCTTGCCCCAGAACTGGTTCAGCCGGAAGCCGAACGCCTTGGGCCACCAGTAGTTGATCGCCGCGAAGATGCCGAACAGCACGCCGCCGATGATCACGTTATGGAAGTGCGCGATCAGGAACAGCGAGTTGTGCAGCACGAAGTCCGCGGGCGGAACGGCGAGCATGACGCCGGTCATGCCGCCGATGGTGAAGGTCAGCATGAACGCGACGGCCCACATCATCGGCAGTTCGAAACGGATCTTGCCGCGATACATGGTGAAGAGCCAGTTGAAGAGCTTCGCACCCGTCGGGATCGAGATGATCATCGTCGTGATGCCGAAGAAGCTGTTGACGCTGGCGCCCGAACCCATGGTGAAGAAGTGGTGCAGCCACACCAGGTAGGACAGCACCATGATGCAGCAGGTCGCATAGACCATCGACGTGTAGCCGAACAGCCGCTTGCCCGAGAAGGTCGAGACGACTTCGGAAAAGACGCCGAACAGCGGCAGGATGAGGATGTAGACTTCCGGGTGGCCCCAGATCCAGATGAGGTTGACGTACATCATCGGGTTGCCGCCGAAATCATTGGTGAAGAAGGCGGTGCCCGCATAGCGGTCGAGCGACAGCAGCACGAGCGTCGCGGTCAGGATGGGGAAGGAAGCGACGATCAGGATGTTCGCGCAGAGCGAGGTCCAGGTGAACACTGGCATCTTCATGAGCGACATGCCCGGCGCGCGCATCTTCACGATGGTCGCGATCAGGTTGATGCCCGACAGGGTCGTGCCGACGCCGGCCACCTGGAGCGCCCAGATATAATAATCCACACCCGTGGCCGGGCTGTAGGCCAGTCCCGACAGCGGCGGGTAGGCGAGCCAGCCGGTCTGGGCGAACTCGCCCAGGAACAGCGAGATCATCACCAGCACCGCGCCGCCCGTGGTCATCCAGAACGAGAAATTGTTCAGGAAGGGGAAGGACACGTCGCGCGCGCCGATCTGGAGCGGAACGATATAGTTCATGAGGCCGGTGATGAACGGCATCGCCACGAAGAAGATCATGATGACGCCGTGGGCGGTGAACACCTGATCATAATGGTGGGCGTTCAGATAGCCTTCCGACCCGTTGAAGGCGAGCGCCTGCTGCAACCGCATCATGATCGCGTCGGCAAAGCCGCGCAGGAACATGATCAGGCCCAGCACCATGTACATGATGCCGATCTTCTTGTGGTCGACGCTGGTGAACCATTCCTTCCAGAGATAGCCCCAGAGCTTGAAATAGGTGAGCGCCGCGACCATCGCCGCGCCGCCCAGCACCACCGCGACGAATGTCGCCACGACGATGGGTTCATGCCATGGGAATGCATCCCATGTCAGACGACCGAAGATCATCTGCGTTGTTGTGAGTGTGCCAGACATGGACCTTACCGATTCTGCGCGTGCGCGTCAGCGCCGCTGTGAGAAGAGTGATCGGCCGCAGGCGTTGCGGTTGCGCCGGGAGCGTCGGGGGCGGTTTCCTGCCCCCTGTTCACGTCGGCCTGATCGATCACATGGCCATTGGGATAGTCATATTTCAGACCCTGGGTGTCCCTGGCCGATTCCTTGCCAGCTCCGCCCATCATGTTGACGTGCATCAGCTCGCCCATGCAGCGTTGGCCGGCCTTGGGACAGAGGTTGACGATCGCGTCGAACAGCTTGGGATCGGCGGCGGCATAATAGGCGACCGGCGCCTTTTCGCTGGGCTTGGCAAGCGTCAGATAGGCGTTGCGGTCGAGACGCGCGCTGCTGGCCTTCGCCTTGGCGACCCAGGCGTCGAAACCGGCCCGGTCCAGCGCCTTGTAGGCAAAGCGCATATGGCTGAAGCCCGCGCCCGAATAGTTGGCGGAGAAGCCGACGCTGCCGACCGGCTTGTTGGCGACGGCGTGCAATTGCGTCTTCATCCCCGGCATGGCGTAGATCTGCCCGGCCAGTTCGGGAATGTAGAAGCTGTTCATCACCGTCGACGCGGTGATGTCGAACCGCACCGGCACATTGGTCGGCAACGCCAGTTCGTTGACGGTGGCGATGCCCAGTTCCGGATAGATGAACAGCCATTTCCAGTCGAGCGCGACGACTTCGACCGTCAGCGGCTTCACCTTGGGATCGATGGCGGTCTTCGCGTCGATCCGGTCCAGCGGCCGATAGGGATCGAGCTTGTGCGTGCTCACCCAGGTGAGGGCGCCCAGCGCGATGATGATCAGCAGCGGCGCGGACCAGATCAGCAGTTCCAGCTTGGTGGAATGATCCCAATCCGGATCGTAATCCTTTGCAACCGCCTCGTTCGCCGCGCGATAGCGCCATGCGAACCAGACGATCAACGCCATGACGGGGACGACGATGAGGAGCATCAGCGCGACCGAAATCAGGATCAGGTCGCGTTGTTGCACCGCAATATCGCCCGACGGGTTCATCACGACCCAGTTGCAGCCCGCCAGCGGCGCCGCAAGGATCGGAGCGGACCAACGGAAAAGCCGGGTCCAGTTGGGTGAAAGAGGGTGTGACATGGCGCGCGCCTACCCCTTCTGCACAGAGTCGGATAGTGGGCAATTTGTCCCATTGTACGCAGATGCAAAAAATGCTTGAGGCATGGGATACTGCTTAGACTCTGCGGGTTTTCTGTTATGTTGCCTTTTCGTGGCCGCCGGCAGAGCATAAAATCGTTCCGGTGGCTTAGCCAAGGAGCGGATGCCTATGAGTTCACAGGCCATGACCTTCACCTCGCGATCGCTGGAGGATGATGCACGCCTGATCAATGCGCGGGATCACAGGATCGCGCCGGGTGATATTTCCATCGGAGTCATCATCGGTCGAACCTCCGAATTTTTTGACTTCTTCGTCTATGCCATCGCGTCGGTTATCGTTTTTCCGAGCCTGGTCTTCCCTTATGTCGATGCGCTGACGGGAACCCTCTATTCCTTCGCGATCTTCTCCGTGGCCTTCATCACGCGCCCCATCGGGTCGCTGATCTTCATGGCGATCGACCGGCATTATGGCCGGGGCACGAAGCTGACCATCGCCCTGTTCCTGCTGGGCGGCTCCACCGCGTCGATCGCCTTTATGCCCGGATATGCGACGATCGGCAATTACGCGGCGGTCGTTTTGATCATTTTGCGCGCCGCACAAGGCATTGCGCTGGGCGGAACATGGGATGGCCTCGCTTCGCTGCTGTCGCTTAATGCGCCGCAGCATCAGCGCGGATGGTATGCCATGGTGCCGCAACTCGGCGCGCCGCTGGCGTTGCTGGTGGCGAGCGGGCTGTTCGCCTTCTTCCTGCTGTCGCTCTCCCGCGCCGATTTCCTCGACTGGGGCTGGCGCTATCCCTTCTTCGTTGCCTTTGCGATCAACGTCGTGGCGCTGTTCGCCCGGCTGCGAATCGTGGTGACGCATGAATTCGAGCGCTTGTTCGAACAGCGTGACCTCCAGCCGTCCGAAGTGTTGCCGACCGTCCGCGCGGAGGGGCGCAACATCGTCATCGGCGCTTTTGCCCCGCTGGCCAGCTTCGCGTTGTTCCATATGGTGACGGTGTTCCCGCTGAGCTGGGTTGCGCTTTTCACGCAGCAGCCACTCGAACGCTTCCTCATCATCGAGATGATCGGGGCCTCGGTCGGCTTGCTCGCCATCGTCGTGTCGGGCTTTGTCGCGGATCAGATCGGCCGCCGCTCGCTGCTCGCATGGTCGGCGCTTGGCATCGCGATTTTCAGCGTGCTCGCGCCTGTCCTGCTGAACGGCGGGGATCTGGGCGAAGTTGCCTTCATGATCCTGGGCTTCATGCTGCTGGGACTGGCATTCGGCCAATCCTCCGGCGTGGTGGCGTCGAACTTCGCGACCGAGGCGCGCTATACCGGATCGGCCCTGACGTCCGACCTTGCATGGCTGGTCGGCGCGGGCTTCGCGCCGCTCGTCGCGCTGCTGCTGTCGGTGAAATTCGGCCTTGCCGCATCGGGCGCCTATCTGCTCTCCGGCGCGCTGGCGACGATGGTGGCGCTCTACGTCAACAAGGAACTGGCGGCGCGCGACCGCTGAACGGGAAAGGGGGGAGCGTTATCGCTTCCCCCGCATCCGTGCCAGCGCCTTGCGGTCGAACCATCCGGTCGGCAGCGGGCGTGGCGCAAAACGCGGCAACCATGCATCATAGAGGCCGGCCATGCACACCGGCAGGCCCGATACGCCGTCCCGGCGCATGATGTCGGAAATGATGCGGTTCTGGAAAAAGCGGATGGAATAATTGGTCATGCGCCGATACTGCATCGCCAGCGTCGCGGGGCGCAGCAGGCTCACCGTCTCGCAGCGAAAACCGGCTTCCTCGCAGGCGATGATCCGCTCCAGATCCCAATCCGCATCGCGCCCCAGATCGGTATGCGCCCAGGCAGCCACCAGCCCGTCGTCGCCGACCAGATCTTCGGGAAGCCGCAACCCCCGCGCTCGAATGGCCGCGACGAAGCGCCCGGACAGGGCGTAGAGATCGCCGAACAGCCCCCGCTCGTCGCGCAGGCTCTGGCGATACCGTTCCATGGACCGTCCATTGACCGGCATCCCCGCCGCCGCATTGGCATCCGCCCGCGCCGCAAGGCCCGCCGCCAGGGCATCGATCGACCCGGCGACGATCTCCGCATCGCCGTCCATGAAGACGACCGCATCCTCCTCGCCGCTCAGCAGGTCGTGGACGAAATGGTTCCACGTCCGCGATTTTCCCCCTTCGGCAATGTCGTGAACGAGGACATTGCCTCGCCCCCGCGCCAATTCCCGCGCCCGGGCGGCGGTCCCGTCCGTCGATCCGTTCACCAGCACATGAAAAACCATGTCCGCCCGATCCAGCGGCAGCGACGCCAGGCAAAGCCCGATCCGCCGCTCCTCCTGATGCGCGAAGATGCCGACCGCGATACCCACCTTCAGCGGAAGTCCCAGCTTTGCTGCCCATGCTGCATCAGGTCGAGTCCTTCGGCCTCCTCCCGCGCACTGATCCGTGGCGGCATCGCCACCGACAGGATCAGCGCGATGATCGCCGACCCCATCATCGCCCAGAGCGCAACCGCTGCGATGCCGGCGATCTGCGCGACGAAGGCGCCGCCCAGGCTGACCCCCGCGGCAAAGCCGACCCCGCCCAGGGCCGGCAGGGCAAAGGGCATCAGCAACAGCATGCCGGTCAGCCCGCCCAGCCCATGGATCAGGAATATGTCCGCCGCATCGTCGATTCGCGTGCCCAGCAACGCCTTGCCGATGCGGCAGAGCATCGCCGCGACCAGCCCGATGACCATCGCGCCGCCGGGTCCCACCACCGCCGCCGAGGCGGAGATCGCCACCAGTCCCGCCAGCGCACCCGATGCGGGACCTGCGGCCGTCACCCGGCCTCCATCGATCCGCTCCACCGCCATCCAGCCGCACGCGCCCGCGCAAGCCGCGAAATGGGCATTGAGAATGGCAGTCGCGGCCTCATCGGTCGCGCCCAGCGCCCAGCCGCCGACGATTCCCATCCAGCCGATCCACAGCAGCGCGCCGCCCGCCAATCCCAGCAGTGGCGCATGTCCGCTGGCAGCCGCCCGCCGCTTGCCCACGACCAGCGTCAGGGCCAATGCCGAAAAGCCGGCGCAGAGATGAACGACCAACGCGCCCGCGAAATCCAGCACGCCCATATGCGCAAGCCATCCGCCACCCCAGACCCAGTGGACCACGGGCGCATAGACCAGCAGCAGCCAGAGGAGGGCGAAGGCGGTCATCCATCCCATCTTCACCCGCCCGGCGACCGCGCCCGGCAGCAGGCAGGCGGCAAATATGGCCAGCGTCATCTGAAACAGGACAAAGGCGGACTCCGGTATGGTCAGCCCGTCCCGCAACGCCCCGAGGTCCGCCAGCAGAATATTTGCCCCGCCGCCCAGCCAACTGCTCCCCGGCGCATAGGCGAGACTGTAGCCGATCGTCGCCCAGAGCAGCGAAATCCCGGCGGCCACCACAAATCCCTGCACGATCACCGACAGGCCGCTACGCGCATGGGTCAGCCCGGCATGGCGCAGCATCAATCCGGGCAGGGCGGCCAGAAGCACCAACAGGCCGCACAGGATCATCCAGGCGGTATCGCCGCTATCGGCCACGGCGACCTGGGCCATGGCCGGCCGGGGTAGCAGCAGCAGCGCGGAAAAAAGGGGGAGGGCAAGCAAATGACGCATCGGGCAATCCGGCAATCCAGAAGTCGGATTGTCCTAACGCATTCGAAGTAAAGACTTGCCTAACCTTATCCCCTGTCCAGCAGCTCCGCTACGGGGCGGCTATGAACGCGCCGAAGCTGCGCGGTTGCCTCAATAGGCCTCCCCGCCGCAACTGATCCGCCCCGTCCCGCGATTGTCGACGCTGCAAGCCGCCTTGCCGATCACCGTGACATCGCCGGAGCCCGAGGCCGTTACCTTGGCGGTCACATCGGCGGTCAGCGTGGTGGTTCCCGGTCCGTCATTCGCGACCGCCGCCTGCCGCGCCTTCAGGCCCTCCGCCGCGACCGCGCCCGGCCCGTTCACACGCAGGTTGGCGATCCCGGCGCGCCCGGCCAGGGTTGCCCGCCCGGCACCGGCAACGAACAGATTGAGCTGGTCCAGATCGACCGCCGCCACGCTGATGTCGCCATTGCCGCCCAGCACGATATCGCCGCGCAGCCCCTTCATGCGGCTCACCGACACCGATCCGCCACCCGTCAGCACGATCCGCCCCAGATCGCCGGTCGACAGCCGCACTATGGCCCGTCCGCCGCTCTTTTCACCCGGCCGCGCCTTGGCCATGGTGACGGCAAGCGAGCGCCCGGACACGTCCAGTTTCAGCCGGTCCAGCGCCGCCTGATCCCCCTCGGCCCGCGCCGAAGCGCCTGCGCCGGTGGTGACGATGACCTCCACCGGCGCATCGACCCGGATCGCGTCGAAGCTGGCGATGGTGAAGCCCCGCGTCGCCGCTCCGGCCGGTGTCGTCAGCGCGATGGCGCCGATCGCGATCAGGGTGCGCAATGCGCTTCGCCCGTTCCCATGCGTTTGGTTGTACATTGGGCCTTGCCTTTCACCGTCACGTCGCCGGTTCCCATGATGCTGATAGCGACCGGCCCGTCGGAGGCAAGGTCGACATCGCCCGTCCCCTGCACGCTGATGTCCGCCTTGCCGGCCTTCAGCCGCTCCGCGTCCACGCTGCCGGTTCCGGTGGTCGAGACGTTCGCGTCGGCCACGGTTCCGGCCAGTTCCACATCGCCCGATCCCGTCAACTCCACCCGCAACGCGTCGAGTTTCACCGCGGCGATCTTCAATTCGCCCGTCCCGGTCAGCGACAGGTCGAGCGCCTTGCCCTCCGCACGGTCGAGCGTCATCTCGCCCGTTCCGGTGAGGCTCAACGCCTGCACGGCGGGCATGGTGACGCGGACGGTCGCACCCTTGTCGCTTTCCAGAAGGCCGGACATGCCCGGTTTGCGCCCGATCTTCAGCTCGCCATTCTCGATCCGGATGTCGAGCTTGCCGATGGCCTTGGGATCGCCTTCGGGCTTTACGGAAAAGCCATTGCCGACGGTGATGGCGACATTGTCCGGCCCGGTCGCATCGACGGCCGTGAAGTCCTTGAGCGTGGACCAGTCGCTGACCGTCTGCGCCTGATCGGCGGTCGATTCCGGGCTGCGGCCGCACGCGCTCGTCACCATCGCAATCCCGGCGATCAGCATCAGGGAACGGGGCAGGGGCATCAATCATCTCCCAACTGTATTGCCATAATAGTACACAGGGGGCTTGACGGTTCAAGCCCCCTTGTTCGCCGAGGGGCGATGCGAACCAGCCGGTGATGCCGCCGCCGTCGCCCTGCGTGTCGCCAATGCGCCGATGCGTCCGGCTTGGAACAGGGACAGCCTCTTCCGGCGCTTCGCCAAATAGCGGGGGACGCTTGATCCCATGGGGGCAGGGGCCTAAACCCCCGGCCATGACCCATGCTTCCTATCCGGCGCTTCGCCTGCGCCGCACCCGCGCTTCGGCCTGGAGCCGGGCGATGTACGCCGAAAACCGCCTCACCCCCAGCGACTTCATCTGGCCGCTCTTCGTCACCGAAGGGCAGGGGGTCGAGGAACCGATCAAGTCGCTGCCTGGCGTATCGCGCTGGTCGGTGGACCTGATGGTAGAGCGCGCGAAGGAAGCGCAGGCTGCGGGTATTCCCTGCCTCGCCCTCTTCCCCAATACCCAGCCTGAGCGTCGTAGCGATGACGGGGAAGAGGCGCTTAATCCCGACAATCTGATGTGCCGCGCCATCCGCGCCATCAAGGATGCGGTGCCCGACATCGGTATCCTGACCGACGTGGCGCTTGACCCCTATACCGCCCATGGCCAGGACGGGCTGCTGGACGAGGCGGGCTATGTCGTCAATGATGCCACCATCGACGTTCTCATCGGCCAGTCGCTCAATCAGGCGGCGGCGGGCGCGGACATCATCGCGCCCAGCGACATGATGGACGGCCGCGTCGGCGCCATCCGCGAGGCGCTGGAGGAGGAAGGCCATGCCAATGTGCAGATCATGGCCTATGCCGCCAAATATGCGAGCGCCTTTTACGGTCCATTCCGCGATGCGGTCGGCTCCAGCGGCCTGCTGAAAGGCAATAAGAAAACCTATCAGATGGACCCCGCCAACAGCGAGGAAGCGTTGCGCGAAGTCGCGCTCGACCTGGCGGAAGGCGCCGACAGCGTCATGGTGAAGCCGGGCCTGCCCTATCTCGACATCATCGCGCGGGTGAAGGACGCCTTCGCCGTACCCGTCTTCGCTTATCAGGTGTCGGGCGAATATGCGATGCTGGAGGCCGCCGCCGCCGTGGGGGCGGGGGATCGGGACGCGCTGGTGCTGGAAACGCTGATGGCGTTCAAGCGTGCGGGCTGTTCGGGCGTGCTCACCTATCATGCGCTCCACGCCGCGCGCCTGTTGGGAGCCTGAGCATGACCGATCATCCCGAAGTCACCATCCTGCCCATCAACGGCAAGACGCCGGTCATCCACCCCAGCGCCTTCATCGCGCCGGGATGCCGGATCATCGGGGATGTGGAGATCGGTCCCGATGTCAGCATCTGGTATAATTGCGTGATCCGGGCGGACGTGAACTCCATCCATATCGGCGCGCGCACCAATATCCAGGACGGCACGGTGGTCCATTGCGACAGCCCCGGCGACCATATTGACGGCCGCCCGTCCGAAGGCTGGCCGACGATCATCGGTGAGGATGTGCTGATCGGCCATATGGCGATGGTTCATGGCTGCGTATTGAAGGATCGCGCCTTCGTCGGCCTGGGCGCCATCGTCATGAGCGGTTGTACGGTGGAAAGCGACGCCATGCTGGCTGCGGGCGCCTTGCTCTCACCGGGCAAGACCGTGCCGCATCGCCAGCTATGGGCGGGCCGCCCCGCCAAATATATGCGCGATCTGTCGGACGAGGTGGTGGTCGACATGCGCGAGGGTGTCGAACATTATGTCCACAATGGAAAGGCGCATAAGGGAGCGGTGAAGGCCGCCTTTTCGCGCGATTGATCCGACGCCTTCATTCCAGGGCCCGATGCGCTTGACCCATCGGGCTTCGGTTGGGCCCGTGCGACGCGTGAGCATGTGCAAGCGTGATGCGTCAGCATCTCAGCGCCTCGGCATGAGATGGACAATGCGCTCTAGGGCTGTGCCAGGCGTCCCCTGAGCGCATCGAGTCGGTCATTCTGCCCGTCGACGATCCGCAGCGCCGAAGCCCGCGCTGTGTCGATTGCGTCGATCCCGCCATGGACCTTGCCCTCGGATACCGCGTTGCTGCGCTCGACATAGAGCACGTCCAGGCTCGCGAGCGCGGAAACGCTGTCGTTGCGCGCGGATTCCAGTGCACTCAGCGTTGTCTGCGCTGCGACCCAAGCCTCGCTCGATACCGCCGATCCCGAAGCTGCGCGCGTCGCCTTGTCCGCCGCTGGCCATGCCTTGTCGAACGCCGCGCGGCCCGCCTGCACCTGTGCCGTCAGCCGGTCGACATTCTGGACCAGTTCGGGTTCCGGCACGACCGGTGAGGGCGGGGGCGCCGCCTCGGCAATGGGCGCGCTCTCGATCGCCCGTTTGGCGAGCGAGGGATAACCCTGGAAGCTGCTGGCGCAACCGGACAGGAACAGGATCAAGGACGGAAGGAGCCGACGCGGGTTCATGAATCGCATCTAGGATGTGCCGCGCTGCGAGGCAAGCTTAGCGGGACAGCGCCGCCGCTTCGCGTGCCAAGGCTTCGATCTTCGCCGGATCGACCGGCCCCTTGGGCACGACCCAGCTCCCGCCGACGCATTTGATGAAGGGTTCGGCCAGCCATTTGGGCGCGCTTTCCGCCGTGATTCCGCCGGTCGGGCAGAAACGCGCGGTGTGCAGCGGCGCGGCCAGGGCCTTGAGCGCGGGCAATCCGCCGGATGTTTCCGCCGGGAAGAATTTGAAGTGCGACAGCCCCATGTCCATCCCGCGCATGATGTCGGCCGCCGTCGCGGTGCCGGGCAGGAACGGAATTTTCGCCGCGATCGCTGCTTTGCCCAGTGGTTCGGTCAGGCCGGGGCTGACGATGAAACGCGCGCCGGCCTCCATCGCGGCGTCCAGCTGCGCGGGATTGAGGACTGTGCCTGCGCCCACGACCGCACCCTCCACCTTCGCCATTTCGCGGATCACATCCAGAGCCGCGGGCGTACGCAGCGTCACTTCCAGCGCGGGCAGCCCGCCCTTCACCAGCGCCTGCGCGATCGGCAGGGCGTCCTCGACCCGATCGACCACCAGCACCGGGATCACCGGAGCCAGTTCCATCACCTGTTCCACGCTCCAGATCATTATTTCTTCTCCCGAAAGGCTGCGGCCGCGCCGTAAAGCCCGATTTCATCATGCAGGGCAAGCCTGATCGGCACGGATTTCATCAGGCTTTCGAACCGCCCCTTGGCGGTGAAGCGCTGATGGAAACCGCTCTGCGGCAGCAATTCGCGCATCCGTTGCGTCAGGCCACCCGCCAGCACGACGCTATGGGGGCCTTGCGCCAGCGCCAGATCGCCCGCGACCGAGCCATAGGACATGCAGAAACGGTCAAAAGCCGCCCGTGCAAATTCGTCGGTGCCGTCGATGGCCGCCTGCCAAAGCTCGGCATCCTCCATCAGCACGACCCGGTCATGGCCGATGGTCGCCATCGCCTTGTAGATATTGTTGAGGCCCGGACCCGACACGATCCGCTCAGTCGACACGCGCAGGAATTTGTCGCGCAGATAGGCGAGGATCTTCTCCTCCAGCGGATCGAGCGGCGCAAAGTCCAGATGCCCGCCCTCGGTCGCGATGACATGCGGTTCGCCATCGTCAAAGGCGATCATGGCGACGCCCAGGCCGGTGCCGGGTCCCAGGATGGTCACCCCGCCATCGCGGGGGAAAGGCTTCTCCTCCCCGAACAGCAGCGGCAGATTCTCCTGCGGCAGGCGGGCGACGGCATGGGCCACCGCCTCGAAATCATTGACCAGCCGCAGGTGCTTGAGGCCCAAATCCTCGTCCAGCGTATCGGGCCGGATCACCCAAGCGCTGTTGGTCAGCTTGATGACCTCCCGCCCGATCGCGGTCGCGAAGGCGATGGAGGCCGAGGTCGGCAGATCGCCACCCTCATCCTCGACAAAGGCGGCCCAGCAGGCCTGAAGGCTGGGATAATCCGCGACCTTATATTTGCGCACCTTGCCCAATGTGGGGACATTGCGGGCGTTCAGCCGGGCGCGGGCGAAACGGGCATTGGTTCCGCCGATGTCTGCTGCAATGATCTCGGTCATATTTTCTCTCCGGCGGCCCGCCAAGGCGCCGCCACCCCTTACCGGGACAACGGATGATTTTAAACTTCGGTTTCCATCGCGGCGAGGATCGGAGAAGCGCCCATCTCCGCCAGATCGCTATGCTGCCGGAACAGCGCGAACAGTTCGCGCCCGGTATCATAGGGGGCAGGGGGCGGAGGCGGAATGTCTCGCGCATCCCATTCCGCCGCCTCCACCAGCGCCTCGACCTGTCCCGTTTGCGCACAGACCCGCACCCGATCGCCGTCGCGCAGCCGGCCGATGGGACCACCGCCCAAGGCCTCGGGCGAGAGATGGATGGCCGCGGGCACCTTGCCCGAAGCCCCGGACATGCGGCCGTCCGTCAACAGCGCCACGCGGAAGCCGCGATCCTGCAACACGCCCAGCGCCGGGGTCAGCTTGTGCAGTTCGGGCATGCCGTTGGCGCGCGGCCCCTGGAAGCGGACGACCACCACGACATCGCGTTCCAGTTCGCCCGCCTTGAAGGCGCGCAGCACATCGTCCTGATCGTGGAAGATCGCCGCCGGCGCCTCTATCGTCCAGCGTTCCGGATCGACTGCGCTCACCTTCATGACGCAGCGACCCAGATTGCCGGACAGCAATTTCATGCCGCCATCCGCGCTGAACGGGTTGGCGACTGGCCGCAGGATGGTTTCGTCCCGCGATTGCGGCACATCCTTCCAGACCAGCGCCTCATTCTCCAGCACCGGCTCCTGCCCGTAATCGGCCAGTCCCTGACGGGCCACGGTCGGAATATCGCCATGCAGCAGGCCGTTGCCCAGCAATTCGCGGATCACATAGGACATGCCGCCGGCTGCGTGGAAATTGTTTACATCGCCCGAGCCATTGGGATAGATTCGCGCCAGCAGCGGCACGACTTCCGAAATCTCGGCAAAATCGGTCCAGTCGATATGGATGCCCGCCGCCCGCGCGATAGCGGGCAGGTGGATCGCATGATTGGTCGACCCGCCGGTCGCCATCAGCCCGATGACCGCGTTGACGATCGCCTTCTCGTTCACGCAATGGCCAAGCGGGCGATAATCATCGCCGTCCCAGCCGATGCGCGAAAGCTGATGCACCGCCGCCCGCGTCAATTCCTGCCGCAGCTTGGTGCCCGGATGCACGAAGGAGGCGGCGGGCATGTGCAACCCCATCATCTCCATCATCATCTGGTTGCTGTTCGCCGTGCCGTAGAAGGTGCAGGTGCCCGCGCCATGATAGCTGGCGCTTTCGGACTCCAGCAGTTCCTCCTTGCCGACCTTGCCCTCGGCATAGAGCTGACGAATGCGCACCTTCTCCTTGTTGGCAAGGCCCGAAGGCATTGGCCCGGCGGGGATCAGGATGGTCGGCAGATGCCCGAAGCGCAGCGCGCCGATCAGCAACCCCGGCACGATCTTGTCGCAAATGCCGAGCAGCAACGCGCCTTCGAACATGGCGTGGCTCAACGACACCGCCGTCGACAGGGCGATGGTGTCGCGGGAAAAAAGCGACAGGTCCATGCCTGCCTGCCCCTGAGTCACGCCGTCGCACATGGCGGGAACCCCGCCCGCGACCTGCGCGGTGCAGCCGACCTCGCGGGCCGCGAGCTTGATCTGCTCGGGATAGCGGCCATAGGGCTGATGCGCCGACAGCATGTCATTATAGGCGGTGACGATACCGAAGTTCATCGCAGCGCCGGTGCGGATGACAGGCTTGTCTTCCCCGCTCGCGGCAAAGCCGTGGGCGAGATTTCCGCACGAAAGCTGGGCGCGGTTGGTGCCCGCGTTCCGTCCCCGTTCGATCAGGCTGAGATATTTGAGGCGCGAAGCGGCGCTCCGCTTCGTGATGCGTTCGGTGACCTTGACGATCACCGGATGAAGATCAGTCATTCCAGCTTGCTCCGTCCCGTTCGATAAGGGCAATCGCTGAAGACGGTCCCCAGTTCCCGGAAGAATAGGGCGAGGGCTTCATCCCCGCATCCTTCCACCCGTCGATGATCGAATCGATCCAGATCCATTGCGCCTCGACCTCATCGCGGCGCACGAACAGCGTCTGGTCGCCGGCCAGCAGATCCAGGATCAACCGCTCATAGGCGATGCGGCGGCGTTGTCCGGCAAAGGCCGCGGTCAGCGACACGTCCAGCGTCACTTCCTTCAAATGGGTTTCGCGCTCCAGCCCCGGCCTTTTGCTCATGATGAGCAGGCGGATATATTCTTCCGGCTGCAAGCGGATAATCATCGTATTGGGTTCCAGCCCCGACCCATGGCCATTGCGGCCGAAGATCGAATGACGCACGGGCTTGAACTGGATGATGATTTCCGACTGGCGCGCGGGCATGCGCTTGCCGGTGCGGAGGTAGAAGGGCACGCCCTGCCAACGCCAATTGTCGATAAAGGCTTTCAGCGCCACGAACGTTTCGGTCTCGGATGGCTTGCCCAATTCGTCGGCATAGCCGGTGACGATCTGTCCGCCGACCGCGCCCGGCGTATATTGGCCGCGCACGCTATGCGTCTTGACGGTCTCGGCCGTCATCGGGCGCAGGGAACGCAGCGCCTTAACCTTCTCATCGCGCACTGCCGTCGGGTCCATCCGCGCGGGCGGTTCCATGGCGATGATCGACAGGATCTGGAGGACGTGGTTCTGCACCATATCGCGCAACGCGCCGACCCCGTCATAATAGGAAACGCGGCCCTCCAGCCCCACCGTCTCGCCCACGGTGATCTGTACATGGCCGATGGCCGTGGCGTTCCACAGCGGTTCGAACATCACATTGCCGAAGCGCAGGGCGAGCAGGTTCTGGACGGTTTCCTTGCCCAGATAATGGTCGACGCGGAAAATCTGGTCCTCGGCGAACAGCGCGCCGATGCCGTCATTGACCTCCTTCGATGACGCCAGATCCTTGCCGATCGGCTTTTCCATGGCGATTCGCGTCTTGGGCGTGATGATGCCCGCATCGGCCAGACCCTGGGCGGTCGGTGCGAAGAGGGAAGGAGGTGTCGAAAGATAGACGGCAACGCCCTTGTCGGTCCGGCCGTCCAGCCGCTGCGCCAGCGCCTTGAACTGATCGGCCTTACCCGCCTCGACGGCCTGGTAGACGATCATGTCGCGAAGCTTGTTCGCCGTTTCCGCTTCATAGCGGTCGGCGGCGAGGAATTTCCTGAGCGCCTTGTCGATGTCGCTGCGGAACTGTTCGTCCGTAAACTCGGTGCGGCCCGACGCAACGATGAGAAAATCGTGCGGCAGCAGCCCATCGGCCAGCAGATTATAGAGCGAGGGGAAGATCATCCTATGGGCCAGATCGCCGGTGGCGCCGAACAACAGGAACGTAGCAGACGGTTCGGTCAAAGGATGTCCCTTTTCCGTTAGTGTTTTCAGGTCTGCACGATGCCGCCCTTATACCCTGCGGCGCTCGTCACGCAAGCAGGCTATCGCCGCGAAGTTCATCTCGCAACCGCGAGAAGATGAAGTCGTTGGATTTTTGGCTGGACGCGGGACTTTGATTTTGCCATTTGCGCACCACCATGACGCGGGCGTGGTGAAACTGGTAGACGCGCCGGACTCAAAATCCGGTTCCGAAAGGAGTGTCGGTTCGATTCCGACCGCCCGCACCATCCTCTGAAATCGGGATCGGACGCATTTGCTTGCGTTGCATGCGCGCTTCACCTTGCGCGCGAAAAAAAAGCCCGGCAACCGTGGCTGCCGGGCTAGGAAAAGCTTTCACGATGTAAAAGCTTCGGGTCGCGGCGCCGCGATTAACCACAAATCGTTGCGATACCAGAAGAATTTGCAGTTCCATCCAGAATGGATCAATTCCCTGCCGCTTCGGCCTGCGCCTTGAACCAGGGGATCATGCGCGCAATCGCATCCTCCACCCTGTCGGTGGATACCGCAAAGCTGAAACGGATATGCCGATGCCCGTCCACCGGATCGAAATCGATCCCCGGCGCCGTCGCCACCCCGGTTTCGCGCAGCAGCTTCTGGCAGAAGGACAGGCTATCCTGCGTCAGATGCCCTACATCCGCATAGATGTAGAAGGCGCCATCGGGCGGTGCGATCTCCTTCAGGCCAAGCGCGGGCAGGGCGGCCAGCAACAATTCGCGGTTCCGCCGATAGGTCGCGACATGCCCCTCCAGTTCATCGATGCAATCGAACGCCTTCACCCCTGCATGCTGCGCCAGAGAAGGTGGCGTCAGGAACAGGTTCCCCATCCGCGCCCGCGCCGTGTCGATCAGGTCAGGCGGAAACACCACCCAGCCCAGCCGCCATCCGGCCATGGAAAAATATTTGGAGAAGCTGTTCACGATCACTGCGTCCGGTGCGAATTCCAGCATCGACCGCGCCGGTTCGCCATAGCTCAGGCCATGATAGATTTCGTCCGACACGATCCTGATGCCGCGCGCCCGGCAGATGGTGGCGATTCGCGCCATTTCCTCCGCCGGGATGATCGTGCCTGTGGGGTTGGCCGGGCTGGCGATGATCGCCCCATCCGGCGCGGGTTCCAGGGCTTCCAGCGCCGCCGCGCCGATCTGATAGCGTTCCGCCGGGCCGCAATCGACCTCCAGCGGCTCCAGATACAGCGCCTTCAATGTGTTGCGATAGGCGACATAGCCCGGCCGCGCCGTCGCCACCCGCGCGCCCGGCGCGAACAGGCTGGTCAGCGCGAGCACCAGTCCCGGCGAAGCCCCGCAGGTCAGCAGGATCTGCTCCGCCTCCACCGTCACGCCATGGCGTTCCCGATAATGCAGCGCGATCCGCTCCTTCAGTGCCGGGCTTTCCCAATAACCCATGGGGTCGCGGTCCAGCACCTCATGCGCTTCGGCAATGGCGGCCAAGGGCGCTCCGGTCGAAGGCTGGCCGAATTCCATATGCAGGATGGATCGCCCCTCGGCCTCAAGCTGATGCGCTTCCCGGCTGATGGCGATGGCGTGGAAGGGGTCTATCTGAGCAATCATGGGTGCCTCTTACTCGGCCCGAAACCTTGTCACAATTGCCGCGTTGGACAGGCGTGAACGAAACCCTCCTCAACATCCTGCAATATTATGGTGCGGGTGCCGCGACCTTCGCCGCCCTGGTCGTATCGCTGAACCTTGGACGCCGCATCACCGGATGGGCGTTCCTGTTGTTCGTGACCTCTTCGGTGGCGCTGATCCTTTGGGGCTTCTTCGCGGAGGACAGCAAGGGCATCGGTTTCCAGAATGTCGCGTTGCTGGTGATCAACGCCATCGGCGTCTGGCGCTACCTCTTCTCGAACCATAGGGCCTCAAAGCAGGGGTCGCACGACGACGGTCACTCCGATATCCAGACCTCCACGGACACGGCATGCTGGCAAAGCGCGACCCGGATCGGCAGTTCCTCGACCGCTCCACCTGCCAAGGCCCGGTCATAAACCGCCTTCTTCGCCGCCCCGCCGATTTGCAGGAACACATGCCGGCTCTTGAGGATCGCCCCGGCGCTCATCGACATGCGCTGATGCGGCGCGGCCGGCGGCGTCACCGCCAGCGTCAGCGCCTCGGTCGAAAGCCCCTCGGCGAGCTCCTTCGCCTCCGGGAAGAGGGAAGCCGTGTGCCCGTCCTCTCCCATGCCCAAAAGGACGATGTCGAGCGGCCAGGGCAGGGCCGCGAAAGCCGCCTCGCATGCGGCCTGCCCGGCATAGGCATCAGCCGCATCATTTTTCATCGGTACGAACCGGGCCTTCGCTGCCTTCCCCTGAAGCAGCGTCTCGCGCATCAGCCGCTCATTGCTGTCGGCGTGATCCGGCGCCACCCAGCGTTCATCGACCAGCGTGACGATCACCTTGTCCCAGTCGAGCGCCGTGCCTGACAATGCCTCCAGCACGGCTTTGGGCGAGCGCCCGCCCGAAAGCGCGATCGTCGCCACGCCACGCGCCGCAATGGCATCGCCCAGAATGACGCCGATCCGCCGCGCCATGTCTGTCGCCGCGAGAGCGCCGTCGATGAAAAGATGTTCGATAGACATGGGATCAATTCTCTTCCGGCAGGGTGCAGATGTCGATCCATTGCGCGGAGGTCAGTTCGGCCAGCCGCGCAGGTGTCAATTCCACTGACGTGGTTCGCGATCCAGCGGCAGGAAATACCGTCTCGAAAGCCTGCAAGGACACATCGCAATAAACGGGCAGGGGCGCTGCCAGTCCGAAGGGGCAAACGCCCCCCACGGGATGCCCGGTCAATCCCTCGACCTCCTCAAGTCCCAGCATCCGGGGTTTCGCCCCCAACGCCGCCTTCGCCTTGCCATTATGCAGCCGCGCATCGCCCCGCGCCACCACCAGCGCGACCGCATCCCCGACCCGCAGTGACAGGGTCTTGGCGATCCGCGCCGGCACCACGCCCAGAGCCTCGGCGGCTTCATTGACCGTGGCGGTGCTCACCCCCTGGTCGATGATCGCGACGTCGGGCGCATGGGTGGAGAAAAAGGCGCGAACCGAGTCCGCGCTCATTGTCCCTGAATCTCGGTCAGCTTACGCTCCCAGGCGAGGGCGTGGGTCACGATCTGGTCGAGATCCGCATAGCGGGGCGTCCATGGGAACGCATCCATGATCGCCCGGTTATCGGAGATCAACGCGTCCGGGTCGCCCGCGCGCCGTCCCTCCATGCGTCGGTCGATCTTCAGGTTCGTCACCCGGTCCACCGCATCCAGCACCTCCAGCACCGAAAAGCCGCGCCCATAGCCGCAATTGAGCAGATAATTCTGCTCCGGCCGGGCCATCAGCGCCTCCAGTGCCAGCACATGCGCCGCCGCCAGATCGCTGACATGGATATAGTCGCGCACGCCGGTGCCGTCGGGCGTGTCGAAGTCCGTCCCGAACACGCTCACATGACCGCGCTTGCCCAGGGCCGCCTCGACCGCGACCTTGATGAGATGCGTTGCGCCCGCCGTGGACTGCCCCGTGCGTCCGGCCGGATCGGCGCCCGCGACGTTGAAGTAGCGCAGCGCGCAGAAGTTCATCGGATGCGCCGCGCTGACGTCGCGCAGCATATATTCGGTCATCAGCTTCGACATGCCATAGGGATTGATCGGCCGCTGCGGCGTCGTTTCCCTGACCGGGCTTTCCTCCGGGATGCCATAGGTCGCGGCGGTCGAGGAAAAGATGAAATGCGGCACGCCGACTGTGACCACGCTCTCGATCAGGTCGCGGGTCTTGGCGCTGTTGTTGTGATAATATTTCAGCGGGTTCTCGACCGATTCCGGCACCACCACCGATCCGGCAAAGTGCATCACGGCCTTCACAGCATGATCGCGCAGCGTCTGCTGCACCAGCGGCTGGTCGGAAATATCGCCCTGTACGAAAGCGACATCGCCCGGCACGGCCCAACGGAAACCCGTCACCAGATTGTCGATCACCACGACGCCATAGCCCGCGTCGCGCAGCGCCAGCACCGCATGGCTGCCAATATAACCGGCCCCGCCTGTGACCAGAACCGTCGGCTTGTCGCTCATAAGAAGTAGGTCTCCCCGAAGAATATCGGGAAGACCTAAACCACTCACGTTACGATTTACACCCCATTCACGCCGCAGCGCGGGATGAAGCGGGGTGATAGAAGGTCGCGCCGCTCGCTGCCATGTCCTGCAACTGCACGGTTGGCGCGAAGCGGTTGCCATGGCTGGCCGCCAGCCGTTCCAGCACCGCGACGACATGGCCGATGCCGACCGTGTCCATATGGCTGAACGGCCCGCCGGTATAGGGCGCGAAGCCCCAGCCGAAGATCGCGCCGATATCGCCATCCTCCGGCGTTTCCAGCACACCCTCTTCGAAACAGCGCGCGCATTCGACGAGCTGGCGATAGAGCAGCCGCTCCTTCACTTCCTCGACATCGGGCTGCACGGCGGCGCGGGGGAACATCTCCTCCAAGCCGGTCCAGAGATGCTTTTTCCCACCCTCGGGATAGTCGTACCAGCCCTTGGCGCTCTTGCGGCCCAGACGGCCCATCTCGACCATCTTCGCCATCACCGCGTCGGATGGCTGGGCGACATAGGCATCGCCCAGTTCCTTCTGCGCGGCGACGACGATCTTGTGGCCCAGTTCGATGGAAACCTCGTCGCCCACCGCCAGCGGACCCACCGGCATGCCCAGCTGCCGCCCGGCATTTTCGATCAGCGCCGGGTTGATCCCCTCGGCGACCATCTCCACGCCCTCCTGCACATAGGTGCCGAAGCAGCGCGAGGTGTAGAAGCCGCGCGAGTCATTGACGACGATGGGCGTCTTCTTGATCTGGCTGACGAAATCCATTGCCTTGGCGATGGCCGCCGGTCCGGTTTCCTTGCCCAGGATGATCTCCACCAGCGGCATCTTCTCGACCGGCGAGAAGAAGTGGATGCCGATGAAATTCTCCGGCTTGCTCCATGCCTTGGCCAGCCGGGTAATCGGCAGGGTGGAGGTGTTGGACCCGAAGATCGTGTCCGCGCCCAGCACTTCCTCGACTTTCTTCGTCACCTCGGCCTTGATGCCGACATCCTCGAACACCGCCTCGATCACGAAGTCTGCTCCGGCGAGTGCGGCATAGTCGGTGGTGGGCGTCACGCGGGCCAGCACTTCCGCCATCTTCTCGGGCGTCATGCCGCGACCCAGCCGCTTCTTCAGCACGTCCTCGACATGTACCTTGCCCTTTTCGGCATAAGCCTGATCGCGGTCGAACAGCACCACTTCCATGCCCGCCTGCGCGGCAACGGTGGCGATGCCCGCGCCCATCATGCCCGCGCCCAGCATGGCGAGCTTCTTCGTGGGGGCCTTGGGCTGGTCCTTGGGTCGGCGCGCGCCGCGCTCCGCCGCCTGCTTGTTGACGAACAGACTGCGGATCATGTTTGCGGCCTGCGGATCGGTCACGATCCTGGCGAAATATTTGCTCTCGATCCGGATCGCGCGGTCCATGGGCAGCAACGCGCCCTCATAGACCGCCGACAGCAGTGCAACCGGTCCGTTGAGGTTCCGCTGTGTCTGCTTGAGCGTCATAGGCAGAGCGCCCACCATGGTCTGCACGAAGGCCGGGTTGAACGCGCCGGCGCCGCCGGGGAACTTGAAACCCTTCTGATCCCAGGGCTGCACCGAGGCGGACGGATTGGCCTTCACCCATTCCCTGGCCTTTTCGACGGCGGCGCCCTGCGGGACAAGCTCATCGACGACCTTCATCATCGCCGCTTCGGCGGGGCGGAACAGCTTGCCCTGCAACATGTACATCAGCGCCGCCTGGACGCCCATCAGGCGCGGCAGGCGCTGCGACCCGCCGCCGCCGGGGAACAGGCCGATCAGGATTTCGGGCAGGCCAAGCTGCGTCTTCGGGCTGTCACCCACGACGCGGCGGTGGCAGGCCAACGCCAGTTCGAACCCGCCGCCGACGCAGGTGCCCTCAATGGCGCAGGCCACCGGCTTGCCGCAGGTTTCCAGCCGCCGGAACAGTTGGTTCAGCGCGAAAACCTGGTCGAAGATCTCCGCCGGGGTAGGGCGTCTGCCGGTGTCGTTTGCCAACATGGAGCCGAAATGTTTGAGGTCCATGCCCGCCATGAAGCCGCTGTCCTTGCCCGAGGCAATGACCGCGCCCTTGATGGCCTCCTCGGACGAAATGCGCGTGATCGCGGCATCCAGATCGGCCAGGAAATCCGGGCCGATGACGTTCATCGACTGGTCGGGAACGTCGATCGTCAGCGTGGCGATGCCGTCGGCGTCGATGTCGAAGCGGATCGTGTTCATGTTCGTCTCTCCCAATTCCGCTCAAACGCGCTCGATGATGATGCCGGTGCCCATGCCCGCGCCGACGCACAGGTTGATGAGCGCGGTGCCCTTGCCGGTCCGTTCCAGCTCATCCAGCGCGGTCCCCAGTACCATCGCCCCGGTCGCGCCCAGCGGATGGCCCATCGCGATCGCGCCGCCATTGACGTTGATCTGGCTGTGGTCGAGGTCCATGGCCTGCATGTAGCGCAGCACGACACTGGAAAAGGCTTCGTTCAGTTCCCAAAGGTCGATGTCGGCCTTATTCATGCCCGCGCGGCTGAGCAGTTTGCCCGCGACGAATTCCGGCCCGGTCAGCATGATGAGCGGCTCCGACCCGATGGAGGCCATGGCCTTGATACGGGCGCGGGGCGTCAGCCCATATTTCTCGCCCATTTCCTTGTTGCCGACCAGCACCGCGGCGGCGCCGTCGACAATGCCGGAGCTGTTACCGGCATGATGGACATGGTTCACCCGCTCCAGTTCGGGATAGCGCAGCAGGGCAATCGCATCGAAGCCCGGCATGTCCTCGCCCAGCGCCGCGAAGCTGGGCTTCAGCGCAGCCAGCGACTGCATCGTTGCATCGGGGCGCATATGTTCGTCATGATCGAGCACGACCGCGCTCATCACGTCCTTCACCGGCACGATGGATTTCGCGAAACGCTTCTCATCCCACGCGGCCTTGGCCCGGCGCTGGCTTTCCACGGCATAGGCATCGACATCGTCGCGGCTGATGCCGAACTTGGTCGCGATCACGTCGGCGCCAATGCCCTGCGGCGCGAAATATATCTTGTAGGCGGCCGACGGGTCCATCGCAAAGCCGCCGCCGTCCGAACCCATGGGCACCCGGCTCATCGATTCGACGCCGCCGCCGATGGCAAGGCCCGCCTCGCCCGAAAAGACCTTCGCCGCGGCCATGTTCACCGCCTCCAGGCCAGAGGCGCAGAACCGGTTGACCTGAACGCCCGGCACGGTCTGGGCATAGTCGGCGTTCAGCGCCGCCGCACGGGCTATATCGGCGCCCTGTTCGCCCACGGGGCTGACGCAGCCCAGAACCACATCGTCGACATCGGCGGTGTCGATCCGGGTCCGGTCGCGCACGGCTTCCAGAACCTGCGTCGCCAACTGGATGGGCGTGATTTCATGCAGCGATCCATCCGCCTTGCCCCGTCCGCGGGGTGTTCTGACGGCATCGTAAATAAAGGCTTCCATGGCTTTCCATTCCTCTCCGGAGGGCGTCGGATACGCCGGCGAATGTATTTACGTTTACGTAAAGTGCAAGTCCTATCGTCAAGCCGCGACGACCGTAACGTCAACCCTTAAATCGCGCTCGTTTCGCGATTTCATTCCTGCTTCCAACGCATTTCGCGATTCGGCGGTTTGACCGTCTCGCCCAATTCCGCTTCATGGATTGCGTGGCAGACTCAGACCCCCCTCAGGCGCCATCGCCCTTTTCGATTCCGATCTTCCGCGCGATCTGGTGGGCCAGCCTTGCCTCCAATTTCGGCGGGTTGATCCAGTCGGTCGGCGCCCAGTGGATGATGACCTCGCTGTCGGCATCGCCGCAGATGATCGCGCTGGTGCCGGCGGCAACGACCCTGCCGATCATGTTGCTGTCGCTCTGGGCAGGCGCGCTGGCGGATAATCGCGACCGGCGGCTGGTGATGCTGTGCTGCCAGTTGTTCATGCTGATCGTTTCCGCCCTGCTGGCGCTGTTCGCCTGGATGGGGTGGGTGTCGCCCTGGGCCTTGCTCGGCTTCACCTTCCTGGTCGGCTGCGCGACCGCGATCAACGGCCCGGCGTGGCAGGCGTCGGTGGGCGACATGGTGCCGCGCGCTGCCTTGCCCAATGCCGTCTCGCTCAATTCCATGGGCTTCAACATGGCGCGCAGCACAGGCCCGGCGCTGGGCGGCGTCATCGTCGCCGTGGCGGGGGCGGCGAGCGCCTTCCTGATCAACGCGGTCAGCTATATCGGGCTGGTTGTTGTTCTCGTCCGTTGGCGCCCCGAACGGCCGCCGCAACTCTTGCCGCGCGAGCGTATGGGCGTCGCGATGGCGGCTGGGGTCCGCTATGTCGCGATGTCGCCCAAAATTCAGCACGTGCTGCTGCGCGCCGCAGCCTTCGGCATCGGGGCCAGCGCGGTGTCCGCGATGATGCCGTTGGTCGCGCGGGACATATTGGGCGGCAGCGCGCTGACGTTCGGTGCGCTCAGTGCGGCCTTCGGCATCGGCGCGGTGTTGGGCGCTTTGTCCACGGCTAAGCTGCGTCAGCGTTTTTCGGTCGAAACCATTGTGCGCTGTTCCGCTCTGGCGCTGGCTGCGGGCACGGCGTTGATGGCGGCCAGCCCCTGGCTGGTCCTCGCCTTGCTTGGTCTGTTGCTGGCGGGGGCGGGATGGGTGATCGCCCTGTCCAGCTTCAACGTTTCTGTCCAGATGTCCGCCCCGCGCTGGGTCGTGGCGCGGGCGGTCGCCCTCTACCAGATGGTCGCCTTTGGCGGCATGGCGGGCGGGGCCTGGCTGTTCGGCACCTTGGCGGAGGATCATGGCGTCGTCGTCGCGCTCTATGTCGCGGCTGCCGTCCAGTTCGTTTCTGCCCTGATCGGCTATCTCCGGCCTTTGCTGCAGGCGGGCGACGAGAATCTCGACCTCCAGAATCTCTGGCGGGAGCCGGAGACGGCGGTGCCCATCGCGCCGCGCAGCGGACCTGTGGTCGTCACCATCGAATATCGCATTCCGGCGGGATCGGTCGTCCCGTTCCTGGCGGCGATGAGCGAACGCCGCCGCATCCGCCGTCGCGACGGCGCGCATGGCTGGTCGCTGCTGCGCGATCTGGCCGACCCGGAATTGTGGATGGAGCGCTATCATGTCTCGACCTGGCTCGACTATGTGCGCCACAACAGCCGCCGGACGGTGGCGGACATGGCGAATAGCAAAGCGATCCAGGCCCTGCACAAGGGTCCCCATCCGCCGGTCGTCCACCGCATGCTGGAACGGCAGACCGGGTCCCTGCCGCTCGCCCGCTCCGCCGATCCGCGTGAGATGGGCGATCCGATGACCGACCCGACCCGCTCGAGTTAGTCGTCGCTCCGCATCAGCAGGTCCTCGGGCGTGTCGATGTCGCGCAGGCAGGCGCCCATCGTCTCGATCTGCACGCCATGGCTGAGCAGCGCCCGCGCGCCCTGATCCCCGCGCAGGGCCAGTAATTCCGGAAAATGCTTGCGCCCGATAAAGGCGGGGGGAGAGGAGGAAAAGCCGTCCGTGCTGGCGACCACCGACCGGATGTCCTCCGCAGCGAGGCAGATGCGATTATAATGGGTCTGCGGCACATCGGGCATGTCGGCCAGACAGATCAGGATTCCCCGACATTTGCGGAGCGGCATCACATGCTCGACCGCTCTGACGATGCTGCTGGAAATGCCTTCCTCCGACCGGTCATTGACCAGGATCGTATAGCCGCGCCGCTCCAGCCTGCGGTGGAGGACGGGGGCCTGCGCGATGGGCCGGGCGACGGCCACCAGTTCGGCAAAGGCCATGGACGCGACGGTTTCCAGCGCATGGACGGCCACGGGCTTGCCGCGCCATTCGGCCATCAGCTTGTCTTCCTCCCCGAAACGGGAGGATGTGCCTGCCGCAAGCAGGACAGCGGCGATCTGTTCGGTCCGCATGGTTCCATTATGGTTGATTGGCGCGACCCGGTTTATCCGGTTTTACCTGCATGTGCCATCCGGGCGTTCTTCTGTCCAGCGCGGCGAAGGGGCTGGCGTTCCTGCGAATCAGTCGCCATATGCCTCTGAAGCAACAGGAGGAGTGGTGTCGTCCATGGAATATGATCCCGATGCGGAGGCCGCGGGTGAGTCGGTCAAGATTCCCGTTCCGAAGGATGTTTCGGAAGCGATTCGGACACTGATCCGCTGGTCGGGCGATACGCCCGAGCGGGAAGGGTTGCTCGAAACGCCCGAACGCGTGGCGCGGGCGTGGAAGGAATATTGCCGCGGATATGGGGACGATCCGGCCTATCACCTTTCCCGCATCTTCCATGAAGTAGGCGGCTATGACGACATCGTGCTGCTGAAGGACATTCCGTTCCAGTCGCATTGCGAACATCATATGGCGCCGATCGTCGGCGTCGCGCATATCGCCTATCTTCCCGGCCAGTATGTCGTCGGCATATCGAAGCTGGCGCGTGTGCTGCACGCCTTTGCCCACCGCCTTCAGGTGCAGGAGCGGCTGACGTCGGAAGTCGCCAACTGCATCTGGGAAAATCTGAAGCCGCAGGGCGTGGCCGTGGTGGTCGAAGCGACCCATGGCTGCATGACCGGGCGCGGCGTGCGTACGCCCAATGTCGTCATGAAGACCAGCCGCATGCTCGGCGTCTTCCGCGACGATGAGAAGAGCCGCGAAGAAGTGCTGAAGCTGATCGGCGCGTGAGCGGAGAGGAAGCGCCCGGTTATCGGCCTCTGGGTGGCGCTCGGAAGCAGCCGGAGTCCGGCGCCTTGCCGCTGGCGCAGAAGCGTCTGGCGCTGGTCACGGGCGGGCACCGGCGGCTGGGCGGTATCATATCGGCCGCCTTTGCGCGGGCGGGCTATTCGCTGGCCATCCATGGCAGCCATGACACCCGGCTCGATTCCCACCTCGCGCTGACGCTGGAGGAGCATGGGACCGAATGGGACGGTTTCACCGTCGATTTCGCCGATCCCGAAGGGGCGGAGGAACTGGTTGCGCTGGTTGCGGAACGGTTCGGCCGTCCCCCAGATGTGCTGGTCAACAGCGCGGCGATCTTCGGGCAGGATCGGCTCGGCAATGTGGGTGCCGATGACCTGATGCGCCATTATGCGGTCAATTGCGCCGCGCCGACCTTGCTGACGAAGGCGTTTGCGACTGTCCCGGCGGGGGCGGGCGATCGATGCATCGTCAACATATTGGACCAGCGGATCGACCATCCCCATGGCGATCAACTGGCTTATACGCTGTCGAAAATGGCGCTGGCTGGCCTGACGAAACTGTCTGCTGCGACGCTGGCGCCGCAGATTCGGGTCAACGCCGTGGCACCGGGCCTGACCATAGCCACGCCCGATTATGATGAGGGCCAGATGGAGCGGCTGGCGAAGCTGATGCCGCTGGAGCGGTTGCCGCAGGCGGATCAGATTGCCGAAGCGGTGTTGTACCTTGCGGGCGCGGGTGCGGTGACGGGGCAGACGCTTTATATCGACGGCGGCGCGCATCAGCGCAGCTATGACCGGGACTTCATGCATCTGTGCCGATAGCGGTTGCGAAGATGCGGTTTGCGAAGGGCTGGTCAAGCATCGCCACCCTGCATAGAGCGGCGCAAATGATCGAATGAACGGAGATGGCAATGGCTTATGAAACGATCCTGGTGGAACAGCGCGACGCGGTGACGCTGGTCACGCTCAACCGTCCGCAGGCGCTGAATGCGTTGAACGGCCAGGTGCTCAAGGATCTGGGCGCGGCCTTCGCGGCCTATGATGCCGATCCGTCGCAACGCTGCCTTGTCCTCACCGGCAGCGAGAAGGCCTTTGCCGCTGGCGCCGACATCAAGGAAATGGTGGAGAAGGAGGCGGCGGATTTCTTCCTTCAGGATTTCTTCGCCGGCTGGCAGAGCGATGTGGTGGCGACCCGCAAGCCGTGGATCGCGGCGGTCGCCGGTTTCGCGCTGGGTGGCGGGTGCGAACTGGCGATGATGGCGGACTTCATCCTGGCGGCCGACACGGCGAAATTCGGTCAGCCTGAAATCAAGCTGGGCGTGGCGCCGGGCATGGGCGGATCGCAGCGCCTGACCCGCGCGGTGGGCAAGGCGAAGGCGATGGAAATGTGCCTGACCGGCCGGATGATGGGGGCTGAGGAAGCGGAAAGCGCCGGGCTGGTCGCGCGGATCGTTCCGGCGGCCGAGTTGCTGGACGACGCGCTCAAGACGGCCGCCGCGATCGCCGGGATGCCGCCCATGGCGGCGATGGTGAACAAGGAAATGGTCAATCTGGCGTTCGAAACCGGATTGGCGCAGGGCATATTGACCGAACGCCGCCTGTTCCAGATTCTGACCGCGACCGAGGACAAGAAAGAGGGCATGGAAGCCTTCGTCGCCAAGCGGCCCGGCGTCTGGAAGGGGCGCTGATCCCCTGAACGAAGGGCGGGGATTGCCCGCCCTGTCGCCCGAAAATCTGGAGGGGTTATTTCCCCTCCAGCATCTCGATCATCAGCGAAAAGTCGCGCGCCGCTTCGCCGCGATTGGCAAGGAGCTGATAGAGGGCTTCCGCCGCATGGCCCATCGGCACGCTCGCGCCGACCGAGGCCGCGGCTTCGCTCGCCAGTTTCAGGTCCTTTAGCATCAGGCCCACGGCGAATCCCCCCTGATAGCCATTGTCCGAAGGGCTTTGCGGGCCGACGCCGGGGACCGGGCAATAGCTGGTCATCGACCAGCTTTGTCCCGACGACACGCTGGAAATATCGTAGAAGGTCTGCGGGTCGAGGCCGAGCTTCTTCGCCATGGCGAAACTTTCGCAAGTCGCCACCATCGTCGCGCCGAGCAGCATGTTGTTGCAGATTTTCGCCGCCTGCCCATTGCCCGCGCCGCCGGCATGGATCACCGCCTTGCCCATAGCGGAGAGGATCGGCTTGGCCCGGCCGAAGGCCTGATCCGTGCCGCCGACCATGAAGGTCAGCGTGCCGCCATTGGCCGCCGCGATCCCGCCCGAGACCGGCGCATCGACCATCTCGAAGCCCTTGGCGGCGGCGGCATCCTCAACCCGCCGGGCGGTCGCGACATCGATGGTCGAGCAGTCGAGGAACAGAGCGCCCGCCTTGGCTGCATCGAACACATCGCCGGAATAGACGCCTTCGACATGCTTGCCCGCAGGCAGCATGGTGACGACCGCATCGGCGTTCGTCACCGCTTCCGCCACGCTCGCGCAACGGACGGCGCCGGCCTCAACAGCCTTGGCCAGCGCTTCCTCCGCCAGATCGAAGGCGCGCACGGCAAAGCCGTTCTTCAGCAGATTGGCGGCCATGCCACCGCCCATATTGCCCAGGCCGATAAAGGCGATGGTCTGGCTCATCTCAGGCTCTCCTATTTTCAGCCACGCAGTTCGGGCAGCGGCGTCCATTCCTGTTCCGGTGGCAAAGGCGCGAACAGGCTGTCGATCAGTTCGTCCGTCACATCCTCCGGCCGCGCCGGGGTCCAGCGGGGCGCATTGTCCTTGTCGAAGATCACCGCGCGCACGCCCTCGACGAAATCGGGGCGGCGGATGACATGATGGCCGATGCGATATTCGTTGCGCATATTGTCGGCGAAGTCGGTGAAGGCGGCGCCTTCCGCCATCTGGCGTAGCGCGACCTTGATCGTCTGCGGCGATTTGGTGGCAAGGGTGTCAAGCTGCGCCTGCGCCCAATCCGATCCGTCCGCCTCCAGCGCGGCGAGAATGTCCTCATAACGGTCCGACGCGAACAGCCGGTCGATCCGCTCCCGATGCGCTTCCCAGTCGGAGGGCGGCGGGACGTCCGCCATCTCGTCCAGGATTTCGGCCAGGCCGTAGGGATCGGCGATGATCCGCGCCTTCACCGCTTCCAGCCTGTCCGACGCCATATAATGGGTGGCAATGCCGATGGCGGCGCAATCGGCGCCCTTGATCCGCGCGCCGGTGGTGGCAAGCCACGTCCCGGTCCGTCCCGGCATGCGCGGCAGGAACCAGCCGCCGCCGACATCGGGGAAAAGGCCGATGCCCGTTTCCGGCATGGCATAGGTGGTCCGCTCCGTCGCGACGCGATAGCGGGCCGGATCGGAAATACCGACGCCGCCGCCCATGACGATGCCGTCGATGAAGGCGACGATCGGCTTTTCATAGACGAACAGCAGATGGTTCATCCGATATTCCGTTTGGAAGAATTGCTCGGCCTCGGAGCAATCGCCCTTCGCGCTGTTGGCGATCATCGCAATGTCGCCACCCGCGCAAAATCCCCGACCCTCCGCATGGTCGAGCATCACCGCGACGACATCCTCATCCGTCCGCCACGCCAGCAGAGCGTCGATGATGGCGCTGCAAATCTCCGTGGTCAGCGCGTGGATCGCCCTGGGCCGGTTCAGCCGGATGCGCCCCACGCCATTGTCGATGGAAATCAGCAACTGATCGGTCATATCGTCTCCCGCGCAGTCTCTCTCGGGTTTAGGGCCGCAGCAGGTCGCGGGCGATGATCATGCGCATCACCTGATTGGTGCCTTCCAATATGGAATGCACGCGCAAATCGCGCCAGAAGCGCTCGACCGGATAGTCCATCAGATAGCCATAGCCGCCATGCAGTTGCAGCGCGCGGTCGACCACGGATGAGCCGGTGTCGGTCGCCAGCCGCTTGGCCATGGCGGCAAAGCGCGTCTTGTCGGGCGCATTTTGGGTCACCTTGACCGCCGCCGCGTAGAGCAGGGTGCGCGCGGCCTGAAGTTCCGTCTCCATGTCCGCCAGCATGAACTGGGTATTCTGAAAATCGGCGATGCTCTGGCCGAACTGCTTGCGGTCCTTGGTATAGTTGACCGCCTCATCAATACAGCGTTGCGCCCCGCCCAGCGAGCAGGCGCCGATATTCAGCCGTCCGCCGTCCAGCCCCATCATCGCGATGCGGAAACCTTCGCCCTCCGCGCCGACCAGATTTTCGGTCGGCACCCGAACGCCGTCGAAATTGACCTGCGCCGTGGGTTGCGAATGCCAGCCGAGCTTGCGTTCGGGCGCGCCGAAGCTGACGTCGGGCATATCCTTCTCGATGACGAGACAGGATATGCCCTTGGGGCCTTCTTCGCCGGTGCGGACCATGACGACATAGATTTCATTCTCGCCGCCGCCGGAGATGAATTGCTTGGAGCCGGTGACGACATAATGATCGCCGTCCTTCACCGCCCGGGTTTTCAGCGCCGCCGCGTCGGAGCCGGACCCCGCTTCGGTCAGGCAATAGCTGCCGATCCGGTCCATCGGCACCATGGAGGGGAGATATTTGTCTTTGACGGCCTGGCTGCCGAAGCGGTCGATCATCCAGGCGGCCATGTTGTGGATGGAAATGAAGGCGCTGGTCGACGGGCAGCCATAGGCCATCGCCTCCATGATCAGCGCCGCTTCCAGCCGTCCCAGGCCGATGCCGCCCGCTTCCTGCGACACATAGATGCTGCCGAACCCCAGTTCCGCCGCGGCGCGGATCGTATCGCGGGGGAAGATATTCTTTTCGTCCCATTCCGCCGCAAAAGGGGTGATCGCATCGGCGGTGAAGCGGCGCGCCATGTCCTGAATGGCCAACTGGTCTTCGGTGAGATCGAACTGGCTCACAAGCTCTCCCTGACATGCGCTTAAAGATCGTCCTTAGATAAGATGCACAATTGCATGCAACAACGCAGTTCTGCATAGGGTGGCCGCGATTTTGCAGATTTATGCGGGCGGCGGATGTTCGATTGGGATGATCTCAGGGTCTTTCTGGCGGTGGCGCGCACGCGCAAGATCGCCCCGGCGGCGCGCGCGCTCGGCATCGACGCGACGACCATCGCGCGGCGAATCGCGCGGCTGGAACGGAGCCTGGGTCCCGAACTGTTCGAAGTCGGGACGGGGGAGCGGACCCTGACGGTTCGCGGCCAGGCGCTGCTGCGTCATGCGGAGAGTATCGAGAGCGCGGCGCTCGCCGCGATGGAGGAGGCGACCGGGCGCGAGCATCATCTGAACGGACAGGTACGGCTGTCGGTGGCCGAAGGTTTTGGAACTTGGGTGCTGGCGCCGGGCCTTGCCGAATTCAGCCGCCGCCATCCCGGCATCCGGCTCGATCTCATCACCGCCTCGGGCTTCCTCAACCCGTCCAAGCGCGAGGCGGATATGGCGGTCATGCTGGCGCGGCCCCAGCGCGGGCGGCTTTCGGTCCGGCGGATGGGGGATTACCGGCTGCATCTCTATGCCTCGCCTGCCTATCTGGCGCGGGCGGGGACGCCGCGAAATGCCGGCGAACTGCGCGGCCATATGCTGGTCGGCTATGTGCCGGAGTTCATCTTTTCCCCCGAACTGGACTATCTGGACGAGGTGGAAGCGGGGTTGGAGGCCAATCTGCGCGCGACCAGCATCAATATGCAGCATCGCATGATCGCGGAAGGGGCGGGGATCGGCGTCCTGCCGGACTTCATCGCCCGGCGCGACGCCGCGCTGGCGCCGGTCATGGCCGACACTGTGGAGATCATGCGCAGCTTCTGGCTGGTGACGCATGGCGATCTGAAAAAATTGCCCCGGATCGAGGCCGTGGCTTCATGGTTGCAGGAGCGTATCGAAACCTTGAAGGCGTGATCGGCGTCGGCCAGAAGACGGGAAAACCTTCCTAAACCCAATCGACGTTGCTCTTCCGGCTCGCTAAGGGAGTCGTCATGATAAGGATATGGTCGCAGTTGGCCCATGCAGCATAAGTCCAAGCGCAGCCGGGCGCTCGCCCTGCCTCATGGCGAGCTTCGCGCCCGGGCGACCGAATATCTCGATTTCCTGGCCGCCTGGGTGAAGAAACCGCGCCAGACCGCGTCGGTGGTCCCCAGCAGCCGCTATCTCGCGCGGCTGATGGTGGAGCAGATCGATCCCCAGGGCGGCCGGGTGATGGAGCTGGGCGGCGGCACCGGAGTCTTTACCCGCGCCATTTTGGGCACGGGCCTGCCGCCCGAAAGATTGGAGGTGGTGGAGATCAATCCCGCTTTCGCCCGCGGGCTGCGGCGCCATTTTCCGCAGGTGTCGGTGCTGGAAACGCCCGCCCAGACCGTGTCGGCCTCCGCCGCCGGGGAAGTGGGCGATTATCAGGCGGTGATCAGCGGCCTGCCCCTGCTCGCCATGGACCGGCAGATGCACGCGGAGATATTGTCGGAAAGCTTCCGGATGCTTCGGCCCGGCGGCTGTTTCATCCAGTTCACCTATTCGCTGCGGCCGCCGGTCAGCCGGGACATTCTCGACGCGCTGGACCTGGAGGTGGCGCGCGTTGGCCAGACGGTTCGCAACTTTCCGCCCGCCACCGTTTTCCGCTTTTTCCGGAAGGGCGAATAGCCGCCCGGTTGCGTCCCGGCGGCGGCGTCCTATCTTTGCCGCTCAGTCAAAGGGGGGATAGCCGCGCATGGCGTCCATCATCAGCATTACCGGCCTGACCAAAAGCTATGCTTCGGGTTTTCAGGCGCTTAAAGGCGTCGATCTGGACATTGAGGAGGGGGAGATTTTCGCCCTGCTGGGGCCGAACGGCGCCGGCAAGACGACGATGATCTCCATCGTCTGCGGCAATGTCCGCCCCAGCGGGGGCCGCGTGACGGTCGCGGGACATGACATCATCACCGACTATAGGGGATCGCGTTCCGCCATCGGCCTTGTGCCGCAGGAATTGTCGACCGACCAGTTCGAGCGGGTGATCGATACCGTCACCTTCTCCCGCGGTCTGTTCGGCAAGCCGCGCAACGACGCCTATATCGAGAAGGTGCTGCGCGACCTGTCGCTCTGGGACAAACGCAACAACAAGATATTGGAGCTGTCGGGCGGCATGAAGCGCCGCGTGATGATCGCCAAGGCGCTGTCGCATGAGCCGCGCGTCCTGTTCCTTGACGAGCCCACGGCGGGCGTCGACGTGGAGCTTCGCCGCGATATGTGGAAGCTGATCGGCGAACTGCGTCTGACCGGCGTCACCATCATCCTCACCACCCATTATATCGAGGAGGCCGAGGAAATGGCCGACCGGGTGGGCGTCATCAACAAGGGCGAATTGGTGCTGGTCGAGGAAAAGGCCACGCTCATGAAGAAGCTGGGCAAGAAGACGCTGACCGTGACGCTCAGCGAACCGCTTTCCGCCGTGCCGCCGGAGCTTGGCGAGTGGCATGTGACGCTGAAGAGTGACGGCCATGAGATCGAATATGTGTTCGATACCCGGGCAGAGCGCACCGGCGTGTCCACGCTGCTGCGCAAGCTGGGCGACCTTGGCATTGGATATAAGGACCTCAACACGCAGCAGAGCAGCCTGGAGGATATTTTCGTCAGTCTGGTCCACCGGGAGAAGGCGGCATGAGCGGCTTCAATCATCGCGCGATCTGGTCGATCTACAAGTTCGAACTGCATCGTTTCCGCCGTACCTGGCTGACCGGACTGCTGGTGCCGGTGATCACCACCTCGCTCTATTTCGTGGTGTTCGGCGGGGCCATCGGATCGCGCATGACGCAGATTGACGGCATTCCCTATGCCGCCTTCATCGTGCCGGGCCTCATCATGATGTCGATGTTCACGGAGAGCATCTTCAACGCGAGTTTCGGCATCTACATGCCCAAATTCACCGGCACCATCTACGAACTGCTGTCGGCGCCCGTCTCGGCGGTGGAGACGGTCATCGCCTATGTCGGCGCGGCGGCGACCAAATCGCTGATCGTGGGTTCCATCATCTTCCTGACCGCGCATCTGTTCGTGGACCTGCCCGTCGCCCATCCGCTGGCGATGGCGGGGTTCATGATCCTGATCGCGGTCAGTTTCTGCCTCTTCGGCTTCATCCTCGGCATCTGGGCGCAGAGCTTCGAACAGTTGCAGGTGATCCCGCTGCTGATCGTCATGCCGATGACCTTTCTGGGTGGGGCTTTCTATTCGATCCATATGCTGGCCGAACCATGGCGCACGATCACCCTGTTCAACCCGATCGTCTATCTGATCTCCGGCTTCCGCTGGACCTTCTTCGGGCGCGGTGATGTAGGGATCGAGTTCAGCCTGCTGTTCATCGCCGGGATGCTGGCGCTGTGCCTGGGGATTATCGGCTGGATGTTCCGGACGGGATATCGATTGAAAAAATAGATTGTGGATAGGGTCGCGGTGAGGGGTGGCTTGCGAACGCCCGACCCTCCGTCACGCCAAGACCCCCCATCGTCACCCCAGCGCAGGCTGGGGTCTCAGGCCATGTCGCGCGCTATCTCCCGAGATCCCAGCCTGCGCTGGGATGACGACAAGGGGACGGTGGTGCCGGATGATCTGGATGTCCGCAAATGGTCGAAACCCGCTGCAAGCTTGCCTCAAAAAATGGAAAAAGCGGCCCCTCAGGCCGCCCTTTGCCATTCCTCAACCGTCGAGCCAGCCTCTTAAGCCGCAGCGCTCTCCGGCTCGATGGCGAACAGGGTCACACCCTTATATTTGGCGTCGCTCTGGTCATAGAGTCCGTGCATCGGCTCGAACTGTTCATCGATCAGGCTGACGTCGTTCAAACCCGCCAGCTTGAAGGTGCCGAGCTTCAACTCGCGCGGGGGGCGGCCGTCGCGTTCGATCGTCACCGCGTCGATGAACATTTCGTCGTGGCGGGTGTAGAGGATGTGCGGCGCCAGCTTCACGACCATCTTGTTATAGGTCGCCATCAGGCATTTCTGGAGCGCGATCGCTTCGAAGAAGGTGGTCGGAGGGGTCATAACCCGCTTTTCATTACTGATTCGGCGCGCCGGTTCAATTGCTTTGTGCGACGCACCATCGCCTCTTCGTGCAACTTGGCCTGTTTTCGGGACGAAAGACTTTATAGCAAGGCGCAGAAATGACGACGCATCAATTCTGCGCCCGCCGCAAAAGATGCAGCCTGTCCCGCAAGGCCCAGCGAAGGATCAGCATCAACGCAACCGTCCCAAGTCCGCTCGCCAGTCCCAGCCAGATGCCGAGGCCTTGTAATTTCAGCGGAAAAGCGAGGATGACGCCGACCCCGATGCCGATCACCCAATAGCCGACAAGGGCAAAGATCATGGGCACGCGGGTATCCTGAATGCCGCGAAGGACGCCCGCGCCCACGGCCTGCGCGGCGTCTACCAACTGGAACAGCGCCGCAACGCCCAGGAAGCTGACCGCCAATGCCGCCGTGCGCGCATTGGCCGGATCGTGCAGGTCCAGAAATGCGGAAATCAGCATTTTCGGCATTGCGATCAGAACAGCCGCCGCCGCCAGCGCAAAACCGGTGCCGATGGCGAGCGCCAACCATCCCGCGCGCCCTGCGCCCGCATCGTCCTTCTTGCCATAGGCCAGGCCGACGCGCACCGTTGCGGCCTGGCCGATGCCCATCGGCACCATGAACACCAGAGCTGCGATCTGGATCGCCACGGCATGGGCGGCCAGCGAGTCGCGGTCGATCAATCCCATCAGAAAGGCGGAGGCGTTGAATACGGTCGTTTCCAGCCCCAGCGTGATGGCAATCGGCAGGCCCAGCGCCCAGACCGCGCGATGCCGCTCGCCGTCCCGCGTCCAGAAGCGTCCGAGCAGCCGGTAACGCCGGAACCGCCGGTCGATCAGGACGACGCCGAGCAATCCCAGGAACAGGAAGGAAGAGGAGAGGGTGCTCGCAATACCCGCGCCGAGCAGGCCTAATGCCGGAAAACCGAAATGCCCGAAGATCAGCGTCCAGCCTGCCAGCACGTTGAAAGGGATGGCGCAGACCATGACGACCAGGCCCCAGACCGGCCGTTCCAGCGCGGAAATGAAATTGCGCAGGGTCGTGAAGCCCAGAAAGGGCAGTAGCGCCCATTGGAGCCCGCGCATCAATTGGCCCGCTTGCGCCGCAAGGTCGGCTTCCTGCCCCATCGCCAGCAGGATCGACTCGCTCTTCCACAACAGCGCCCAGGCGGGCAGGACGAACAGCGCCGCCGCGCGCAGCGTCTGGTGCACGGTCCGGCGCACGTCGCGCACCGAATGCCGCCGCCGCCCGCGTTCCGTGGCGATCAAGGGCGCGGCCGCCGTCACCAGTCCCATGCCGAATATCAGCAGCGCGTTGAACAGGTTGATCGCCAGCGCACCCGAAGCCACCGCATCCGCCCCCAGCCGTCCGAGCAGCAGCAGGTCGGTCGCGGCGATCCCGGCCCAGGCGATATTGCCCGCGATCATCGGCAGGGCGAGCGCGGTCAGCGCTCCCGCTTCAAGGCGCCAGGGGGAGGCCATCAATGTCTCTTGAAGAGGTGCAGGACCGCCACGACGATGCCGCCCACCACCAGTCCCACCAGCGCGCCGCCGATGGCATTCACCAGCCAGTCGACAAAGGGAGCGACGATGGGGAGGGCATGGGCGGCACGTTCCGCGACATGGTGGATCGCGCCGGGGATCGCGTCCCAGTGAAATTCATGCAGGCCGTGGACGATGAGGCCGCCGCCGACCCACAGCATCGCCGCCGTCCCGACCGCGCCCAATATGCCCATCAGTACGGGCATCGCCTTCACCATGGTGCGACCCAACGCCTGCGCGCCGGCAGAGCGGCGTTCGGCGAGGTGCAGGCCGATATCGTCCATCTTCACGATGAAGCCGACGACGCCATAGACGCCCGCTGTGATGAGGATGGCGACGACCACCAGGATGAGCGCCTGTTCCCAGATCGGTTCGCTGGCCACCGTGCCGAGCGCGATCGCCATGATCTCCCCCGACAGGATGAAGTCGGTGCGGATCGCGCCGGATACTTTCTGCTCCTCCAGTTCCCGGGAACTGTGCGTGGTCAGCGCGTCTTCCGCCACGTCATGGCCGCCCTGTGCCGCCTCCAGCAGCTTTTCGACCGCCTCGAAACAGAGAAAGGCGCCGCCCAGCATCAGCAGCGGCGGCAGCAGCCAGGGGGCGAAGGCGCTCAGAACGAGCGCTGCGGGCAGCAGGAACAACAGCTTGTTGCGGAGCGATCCCTTGGCGATCTTCCAGATGATCGGCAGTTCCCGGTCAGGCGTCAGGCCCATGACATAACGCGGCGTGACGGCGGCGTCGTCAATCACCACGCCCGCCGCCTTCGACCCCGCCTTGCCCGCGGCGGCGGCGACATCGTCCAGCGAACTGGCAGCAAGCTTGGCAATCCCCGCTACGTCATCGAGCAGCGCGATCAGACCCGAAGGCATTGAATTGGTTCCCCTGTAGATACCGGCACATGGCCGGAAGCCGTCTCATAGAGATGGGGCAGGGGGCGGGCAATGCTTCTCGACCATTACGGGGAGAATGGCTCAATGAAGGCCGCGATAATTGCCCGGCGGGTCGCTGGCGGGGAAACTCTCGTCAAGCTGTTCGTCCACCATGTCCCAGTCCCTGGCGTCGATATGCTGCTCGGCCGGCCCTGCGTCGCGCACCCGGCCAGAGGAGAAGCCGGGCGTCCAACCCTCCGCTTCCCGACGGGCTTGCCATTCCTTCCATCCCTTCCATGCCGCCGTGCCCAGCCCGGTCAGGAAAGCGAGTTTCAACAACCCCTTCATTTCGATTTCTCCTCTGGATCGTGCAGATGCACCCAATCGGCGTGATTGCCGCCGACATGGCCGGGCGGCAGGGCGATTTCGCCTTCCTCATCGGTTCCGGCGAGCGGCTCATTGGCCTGTGATGCCGGCGCAAGGGTCCAGCGCTCCCGCAGTGCCGCGTCGATCATGGCTTCCCATATGCGTCCGTCGCCGGCCTTGCTCATGGCATCGTCTGGACTCTTCAACAGGGCGAGCAGGCTGGCGGCGTCCTCGACATGGTCCTGCCAGCGGTCAGGATCAGGGGTGGCGAGATGACGGGCCAGCCGTTCGATGAGAGAGCGCTGCTCCATGGTTCGATGAACGCTGCTCCAGCCCCTCTGTTCCGAGAAATTCATAACGCTTGCGGAGCGGTGTGAACGCGGCTGCTTCCTGCTCGTTGAAGGAGGCGGATGGAATGGAGAGCCGATCATGCCCCAAGGTGACAAGAGCAGCTATACCGACAAGCAGAAGCGCAAGGCCGAACATATCGAGGAAGGCTATGAAGATCGCGGCGTTTCCCATCGGGAAGCGGAACGACGCGCCTGGGCGACGGTCAACAAGGAATCGGGTGGCGGCAACAAATCCGGTTCCGGGCGCGGCAAGCCCGACACCCATGTCTCCTCCCGCAAGGGCGGCAGGAAGGGCGGCGCCGCTTCGGCCCAGCGTTCGGCTGCGGATCGATCGGCGGCCGCCAAAAAGGGGTGGGAAACCCGGCGCAAACGGGCGCATGGGTGAAGCGGAGCGTTATTTTTCCACCCTGATCTCGAACAGTTTCGCCCAATTCTTGCCGGTCACGAAAAGGCGGTCGCCTTTGGCGTCATAGGCGATGCCATTGGCCACCGCCTCACTGTCTCTGGCGCCGCTGGCCTTCAGGAGAGGGGCGATGTCGAGCCAGTCGATGACAGCGCCGGTGCGCGGATCGATCCGGGCGATATGGCTGTCGTACCAGATATTGGCCCAGATCTCGCCGTTCACATATTCCAGTTCATTGAGGCGATCGACCGGGCGGCCGTTCCATGTAACGGTGATCCGCCGGGCCTCGACCAGCTTTTCGGGATCGAGGAAACGCAGTTGTGCGCTCCCGTCGCTCATGATGAGGCTGCGGCCGTCCTGCGTCAGTCCCCAACCTTCGCCCTCATAGCGAAAGGTGGAAATGGGTGAAAAATCATTGAGTTTCCAGACAAACCCCTGCCGGTGCCGCCAGGTGAGGCTGATCAGCCGGTCCTTCCAGTTGACGATGCCCTCGCCGAAATAGGGGCGGGGAACGATATGGCGGCGGAGCGTCTTGCCGGTCTTGAGGTCCACCTTGCGGATGTCCGACTGTCCTTCAAGACCGGTACTCTCGTAGAGTGCGCCGTCATGGAAGAAGAGGCCCTCGGTAAAGGCCTCCGGGTCGTGGGGATAGGTTTTGACCAGCTTCCACTGCGTCTCGGCCTGCGCCGGAGCGGCCAGCAGCAACGCGCCCAGCAGCGCGACGGACAATGGCTTCATTCGGCCGCCTGCGCCGCCATTGCGCTGGCGAGCCAGTCGGGAAGGGTGGCGGAGTCAAGATCCTCCACCCGGCGCAACTCGATGGAGAGGCTGAGATCGGGCACTATGGCCTTCTGGCGCTTCTCATCGGCCTGCGCCAACGGCACCGCCACCAGTCGCCGGTTCACCTTGTTGCGATAATGCATGCGGGCGGTGTTTTCCTGTCCGACATAACAGCCCTTGTCATAATCGACGCCGCGCAATTCCCCGGCATTGGTTTCCAGCCACAATAGCTGGTCCTGCCCCAGTTCCCCGACCCCTTCGAACACGCCGAGCGCCAGCCGGTGCGCGCGGAAAGCCGCCGCCGCGTCGCCACCATCGGCGGGCGCGATCCAGCGATGGCCCAGGGCATCGAGGCGCGGATCGCAAGGCTTGCCGTCCGCCTTCGGCGCCCAGTGCACCGCCAGCCCTTCCTCCTTCGCGATCACGACCTTCCGCCGCAGTCGATACAGCGTCAGCCGCTTCGCCAGCGCGTCGGCCTGCGCTGCTTCGCAATCGATCAATATATCCTCGCCCTCGGCCCAGAGGATGAAGTCGAACAGCGCCTTGCCCTGCGGCGTCAACAGCCCGGTCCAGCGCGGTTCATCCGGTTTCAGCGTCAACACGTCGCGGGTCAGCAGGCCCTGTAGAAAGACTTTTGCTTCTTCGCCGGAAATTCTGAGGATTGCGCGGTCGCTGAGGGTGGTGCCAGTCATCGGCTTTAGGTAGGACACTCGGTAATCATATCCAAGCGGTGAGCTGTGCCATGTCCGAAACTTTCGACCTTATCCTCAAGAACGGCACCGTCCACACTCCCGGCGGCGCGGAAAGCGTGGACGTGGGCGTGCGCGGCGGCCGGATCGTCGCCATCGGCACTGCTCTGGGCGATGCGGGCGAGACGATCGACTGCACCGGGCTCGACGTGCTGCCGGGCTGCATGGACAGCCAGGTCCATTTCCGCGAACCGGGGCTGGAGCATAAGGAAGACCTCGAATCGGGCAGCCGGGCGGCGGTGCTGGGCGGTGTGACGGCGGTGTTCGAAATGCCCAACACCAACCCCAATACCGACACGGCCGAGCGCGTCCACGACAAGCTCGGCCGCGCCCATCACCGCATGTGGTGCGACCATGCCTTCTATGTCGGCGCCACCGCCGACAATGCCGAGCAGTTGAAGGAACTGGAGCGCATCCCCGGGACATCGGGCGTCAAGATTTTCATGGGGGCATCCACCGGTAGCCTGTTGGTGGACGATGATGCCGCGCTGTCCCGCGTCCTGGCCAGCGGCACGCGCCGCGTCGCCATCCACGCCGAGGACGAGGCGCGGATGAACGCCCGCAAGGATTTGCGGGTGGAGGGCGATCCATCCTCCCATCCCGTCTGGCGCGACGATGAAAGCGCGATGATCGCGACGAAGCGCATCATCGATCTGGCCCGCAAGGCCCGCCGCCGCATCCATATCCTGCATGTCACGACGCCCGCCGAGCTGGAATATATCGCGAAGCACAAGGACATTGCGACCTGCGAGGTGACGCCTCAGCATCTGACCCTCGCGGCGGAGGACGCCTATCCGCGCCTGGGCAGCTATGCCCAGATGAATCCGCCGATCCGTTCGCAGGCGCATCGCGATGGCCTCTGGCACTGGCTCAACCAGGGCGTGCCCGATGTGCTGGGCAGCGACCATGCGCCCCATACGATCGAGGAAAAAGCGAAGGTCTATCCTGCTTCGCCCAGCGGCATGCCCGGCGTCCAGACACTGGTGCCGCTGTTGCTCAACCATGTGGCGGAAGGACGCCTGTCGCTGCGCCGTTTCATCGAACTGACCTCCTCGGGTCCGCAGCGGGTGTTCGGGCTGGTCGGCAAGGGACGCATCGCGCTGGGCTATGACGCCGATTTCACCATCGTCGATCTCAAAAAGCGCTGGACGGTCGGCAGCGAATGGCTCGCCTCGCGCTGCAACTGGTCGCCGTTCGAGGGGATGGACCTTACCGGCAAGGCGGTCGGCACCATCATTCGCGGCCATCGCGTCATGTGGGAAGACACGCTGGCCAATGAAGCGGTCGGCGAGCCTGTCCGCTTCGAAGCGACCGAATTCGCCTAAACGGTAGCCATCCGATTGCGGCGGGCGGCGCCCAGGCTGTCCGTCGCAAACAGGATGAGACCAAGCCAGATCAGCGCAAAGCTCATCAGCTGTCCTCGGGACAGCGTCTCCCCGAACAGCAGGATGCCGCTTAGAAACTGAAGCGTGGGCGCGACATATTGCATCAGGCCCAGCATCGCCATCGGGAGCCGCTGGGCCGCCATGGCGAACAGGACCAGCGGCACGGTCGTGACTGCGCCGCTGACGATCAGCAGCGCCGTCGTCCCGCCGTCGCTGCCGAACGCCAGGCCGCCATGGTGCGACAGCCACAGCAGATAGACGAGCGCCAGCGGCGTCAGCAGCATCGTTTCCGCGCCCAGGCCCAGCATCGGCAACACCGGGGTCAGCTTCCGCACCAGCCCATAAAGCGCGAAGCTCAGGGCCAGCGCCACGCTGATCCACAAGGTCGTGAGCGCCGAGGCCGCCATGATCGCCACGCCCGTCGCTGCGATGACGATGGCCGCGATCTGCCAGCGCCGCAGCTTTTCCTTGAGGACGACCACGCCCAGGCCGACGCTGACCAGGGGATTGAGGAAATAGCCTAGGCTCGACGCGATCACATGCCCGCTGTTGACGGCCCAGACATAGGTCAGCCAGTTCGCCCCGATCAGCAGGCCCGATGCGCCGAGCGGCAGAATCAGGCGGGGATTGCGCAGGACGGTCAGCAGCGCGGGCAGGCTCCGCCTGGCACCCAGCACGCTCAATATCAGGATCAATGACCAAAGGACGCGCTGCGCGACGATCTCGACCGGCGCGACATGGTGAAGCAGGCGGAAGAAGATCGGCAACAGGCCCCACATGCCATAGGCGCCAAGGGCGGCGAAAAGGCTTGCGCGAGTCCGGGCGGCTTCTTCGGTCAAAATATGCCTCCGCCCAGAAACAGCCGGAACGCACCGAAGCCCGCCACCATCAGGCAGAAATTGCGCCCGCCGCTTTTGGAGGAAAACAGGCCGACAAAGGCGCCGAACAGCGCCACCGGCACGAGCAGCCAATTGAGCGCGCCCAACAGCGGAAACACCGCCGGGATCATGCAGATCAGCGTGACAAGTCCGATCAGGGCTGACAGGATGTTGAACATGGCCGCACAGATGGAGGTTTCGCCGCGTCGCGGCAAGCCGGACGGCAATGCCAGTTGGCGGAGACTGGCCCCACTGCATTAAGGCGATGATTCACCAAATTCCCTAACGGAAAATTAACCTTTGCTCTTCATCCCTTGTTTACGAAGGAGTGAAGTCATGGCGTCCGTTCGATCTTTCTGTGCCCTCGCGCTTGTGCTGACCCTGCCGCTGACGGCTTGCGGCAAGGGGCAGAAGGAGGCCGATCTGAACGCACTGGACAATGCGCTGACCGGCAATGTGGAAGAGGGGGCGATCGTTGGGGAACGGCAAGCGAAGCTACCCCTGTTGAAGGGCGATGCGGCAAGGGCGCTGGCGCAATCGGTCAAGCTGGCCGGCGGCAAGTTGATTGCGACGCCTGCGCCGACGCAGGGCGAGACGCCGGAATCGGCGGATAGCCTGGCCGCCGTCGCCCGCGAGCAGCAAAAGCCCGGCGGCAACGCTTTCTGTCGCAAGCAGTTGGTTTATGGCGCGCAATGGGCGAGCCGTCTGCCCGAACCCTTCACCCCCTATCCGGGCGCGCAACTGACCGAAGCGGCGGGCGCGGAGAAAAATGGCTGCACTTTGCGGGCGGCGACCTTCGTAACGCCGGTGCCGCGTCAGAGCGTGATGGATTTCTATTACACCCAGGCCCGCCGCGCCGGTTTCGATGCCGAACATAAGGTCATGGGCGCCGACCATGTGCTGGGCGGCACGCGCAAGGACGACGGCAGCGCCTTTCTGTTGCTGTTCTCTGACGCGCCGGGGGGCAGGACCAGCGTGGATGTGATTGCCGATAACGGGCGATAGCGAATTTTCCGTGGAAGACCCGCGTCCCCTGGCCCCCATTGCGCGTAGCGAGGGGGCAAGACGCAACGGGAAACCGCTTTATTGCCGCAGCCGCTCGATGGCCTGAGCCAGCGCGACATAGAGCTTGCCCATGTCGGACGACAGGATCGCCACGCCCAGCGCATTGCCGTCGCGGGCGGAAAGAATGATCCGCAGCATCGATTCGAAATCGTGAATGTAGCGGTTCACATGCTCCTGAAATTCGGGATCATTGTCGTAATGCAGCGCGATTTCGCGGGATTCTCCGGCGTCCAACAGCTTAACCGCGCGGCGGGTGAAGACGCCGCGGTCGCCCTTCAGATAAGATGACCAGGCGGAATCGGTGACGTCGTTGGACAGGATCTTGGTGACGTCGATGGCAGTGCTGTTGAGTGATTCGATGATAAGGGCGGAGCGGCGCGCGAAATGGTCGCGGTCGCGGTCCTCGGCGGCGCGTTCTGCTTCCTCTATCCGGGCTTCGACCGTGGCGCTGGTGTCGGCGATGGTCAGCAACTGTCGGGTGAGGCGATCGGATGCCTGATGGGCGGCCTTGACGGCTTCCTCGGCGACCTTCGCGACCTGTTCGATCTGCGCGGTGATCTTGTCGCCGATGACGCGCTCCATCGCTTCCTCGCTGGCGTCGGCGAGCGACTGGGCAGCGTCGGGTATGGCGCGACTGAGCGCCTGACGCGCGCGTTCGGCGGCCTGATCGGCGGTGTCCTTGACCCGCAGCAGGGCGGTGACGAGCAGCGGACCTGCCCCTTCGGTGATGCGCGTCGCGTCCTGGTGCGCATTGTCGAGCGCGGTGCGCAGCCGTTCAACCAGTTCGCGATTGGCATCCACGCCGCTTTGCGTGCTTTCCAGCCATTCGCTGAGGCGACGGCCCTGACCGCGCAGCAACTCTTCCGCCTCCTGCGTGCGGCCGACCAGCGCTTCGGAGATCGCCTCCAGCCTTTCGATTTCGGGCGCCGCGCTGTCGAGCAGGGTGCGGCTGGTCTCGATCCGCCCGTTGAAGCGGTCCAGCGCGGCGGGGAAGGTTTCGTCCAGTTCGCGCACGCTGGAATCGAGCGCGACCATCAGCGTCTCGGCGCTGCCGATCAGCTTTTCGGCGGTCAGGCCACCGGAGGCGAGGGCGCTGTCGATGCGCTGGGTTTCGGCGGTCAGACGGGTCAGCGCCTCGGCCAGCCGTTCGTTGCGGGCGAGGGCGGATTCCTCCATCGCGGTAAAGCGGGTTTCGGCCGCGATGACCGCGTCGTGGAGGCTGGTTTGCAGCCCGGCGACCAAAGTGCGCTGGCCCTCGACCAGATCGTTGATCTGGTGCAGGCGGCTTTCGACCTCGCCCACATGATCGGCAAGATTGGCGACGGTTTCTTCGCCGATCGCCGCTATGCCGCTGCGGGAACGGGCGATCAGCGCATCGAGCGCCTCGCTCTGGCGGGCGATGCCTTCATCGGTGATCGCCATGCCATCGCGGGCCTGCGCCACGGCGGTTTCGATCCGCTGGCGCAACTCGGCCTCGACCGTCTCCGCATCGCGGGACAGGGCGGTAAGCGCGGAGTGGCTGGTGGCGGCGATGCCGCTCTGCGCGCCTTCGATCAGCGATTTGAGCGACAGCGCCTGGGCCGTCAGATTGGCATCGACCGCCGCCATGGTTTCCTGCGCGCGGCCGTGGGTGGTTTCAAGGCGGTGAAGCACGTCGATCTCGACCCGGTTCAACTCTTGCGTCAGCAGCGCGATGACCGACTGGGTGGTCTCGGTCACCTCATCCTTGGTGCGGCTGGTCAGGCCGCCGAGCGCGACGGATTTCTGTTCAAGATCCTGCCAGCTTTCCTCCATCGCCCGGCGCGCGCTTTCCATCGTCGCGTCGATCCGGGCGGCGGCGATGTCGGCCATGCCGTTCACTTCCTGCGTCGTGGAGCGCGTGGCTTCCTGAAGCTGGGTCAACTGGCTCGACAGGCTCTTGGTGGCGGAAAGGGTGCGGGCGCGGGCATCGTCCGACAGCTCGCCCAGCGCATGCAGCCGCGCCTCCAGCATGTCGATCCGTTCCGACAGCGCATGACCGTTATCGACCATCTGCGCCGACATGCGCGTCGCGCGCTCCTCCAGTTCCGGGATGGAGCCGATCAGCGTTTCCATGCGCTGGACAAGGGCCAGGGTCGCGCGTTCAGCGGCTTCGGCGCGCTCGGCGGTGCTGTGTGCCCGGCCTGCGATCAGTTCGGCCGACGCCTCCATATTGCTGCTGGCGGCGGCGCCATAGCTGTCGAGCAGTTCCGCCTGGTCCTGCATGGCCTGACGCGACGCGTCCAACTGCCCGGCGATTCGACCCAGGCGCAGTTCCAACAGTTCCGCCTCGGCCCGCAGGGCGCTGGCGGTGTCGAGATAGCGGCGCGCTTCGCTGCGGCTGTTGCGCAGCAGCAGGAGATAGCAGACGCCGAGCAGGATCAGCGGGATGAGGATCGTCGCGACCAACCCCGGCCAGGCGGCAGGACCGCCGCGCCATTGGCCGGACGAAACCGTCGCCCAGCCGGCAAAGCCGATCCACAACAGCCCCCCGCCGATCAAGGCCCACGTCGTGCCGCCCATGCCGCCGTCCGGCTGTTCGGCGGGATCTTCCAAATCCATGACGGCCCGTTTCAACAGAAGGCTGTCATCCTCCTGCGATGAGATGTCTGCCGCGCGGTCCTTGTCCCGCCAGAATTCCACTATGGTGCTGCCCCCGGTCATGCTGCTTATCCTAGCAGCTTTTGCGCCCACGAAAATGCCCTGTTACCAAAACTTAACGCAAGCGAGATAGCGTTGACCCCATGTCCTATGATCCAGGCGCCCTGAATACGGCTTTGTCCGCCGCTGTCGGTGAAGACCGGCTGTTGATCGAGGATCTGCGCATTGCCTTCATGGAAAGCGCGGAACGGCAGCTCGATCTGCTCGACCGCGCCCATTGCGACGCCAATTGGCAGCTTGCGGCCTGGCGGCTGAAGGGGCTGGCGGCGAGCTTCGGGTTGACCAGCCTGATGGCGATGGCCGATGAAGCCGCCGATGCGGTACCCGGCGATCCCCGGATTTTGCGCCGGCTGCGTGCCATGCTCAGCGATCTTGCACGGGATTGATGGATAGTCGGCTTGCGTGATCGCATCCGCCTTGCGACAAGGTGGTCTGAACAAAAATCGGGTCGGTTTCATCACGCATGACATTTGCGGCAATTCTGAGCGCCAGCCGGGCATCCCATGATGCGGCTGGATCGCTGCGCGCCAGCCTGCATTTCGCGGGGCAGACGCTGGTGGAATATCAGGCGCGTCAGGCGGCGCGGGCGGGCGCTGACCGAATCATGATCCTGGTGAGCGTGATTACGCCAGCGCTGTCGCAGGCGGTCGACCGGCTTTCGGCGGACGGCATCGCGGTCGCGCTGATCCGTGACATGGTGTCGATGGTGCGCGATGCGCCTCGTCATGCCGATACGCTGCTGGTCGCCGATGGCGCGATTGTCGGTCAGGCCTATTTCGAAGCGATGGCGAGCAGCGAGGGCAATGCCCTGCTGGTGGCGGACGACAGCCGGGCGAGCGCGCCGTTCGAGCGGATCGACGCGGGGCAGCGCTGGGCGGGATTGGCGCGGATCGGCCCGGACCTGCTGTTCAACACGCTGGACATGATCGGCGACTGGGACCTGTCGCTGACCCTGGTGCGCGCGGCGGTGCAGGCGGGCGCGCGGCGGGTCACCGTGCCGCAGGACGATCTGATGGAAGGCCGGGTGGCGCTGGTCGAGGGGCAGGATCAGGCGAATCTCGCGGCGCAGGCGGCGATGGCGCATGGCCCGCGCGGCCAGCGGGTGCGTGGCGCGGCCGAACATTATCTGCTGGCTCCGGCGGCGCGGCTGATTGGACCGGCGCTGATGCGGATGCAGGTGCCTGCCTTGCAGGTGCGGATCGCCGCCATGGCGCTGGGCGCGATTGCGCTGGTGCCGATTGAACTGCTCTGGACCGGAACGGGCTTTTGCCTGCTGCTGATGTCGCTGCTGTTGGCGGAGACGGCGGACCGGCTCGATGAAATGGCGCTGCGGCCCTTGCCCATGGGGTGGCTTGCCTTTGTCGCGCCGGCCTTTGCGGTCGGAGGGATTGCGCTGGCGGGGGAGGGGACGGCGCCTGCCTATCTGGCGCTGTTGCTGGCCATCGTCCAGATGGCGGACCGCTGGCGCCGGGCGGGCCATGCCCGGCCGTGGATGATTGTCACGCCGGCCGGCGCGCTGATCCTGCTGCTGGCGGGATCGTTGCTGGGCGCGCTGGCGCTGGCGGTGGAGGTGGCGATGGTCTGCGTCATCGCCTCTGTCGGAGCGATGATTTTGCTGCGGCGCGATTGAGCGATTTCCTCGTTACGGTTTAGTGCATTTTAACGACGTGGCATTATGCTGACCTGCATGAGCGCCTTTTCGTCCCTGATCGGACCGACCGTGGCGGACAGTTGGCCCATGGCGCAGGTCATGGCCGGCATGTCCGCCGTTCCTGTTGGTCATGCCATTGATCTGGCGTTTTTCTTTCCGGACGAGGGGCGGGGACGGCATGATGCGCTGCTGGCGGAAACGCGGCGGCATCTGGGCGGATGCCTGACCGGGATCGAGATCGGGTTGCGCCTGGCGCTGGAGGACACGCCCGCAATTGCCGCAGCGCTGGAGCCCTGGCCGCAACCGATCTGCTGGCCGACCCTGTGCGCGCAGCCGACGCTGCTGGGACCGGCTTTGCTGGCGCATATGCAGATGCGCGGCGGGATCAGCCTGATGCTGCGGCAGTTCGGGCGGCCCGACGGCGACCATGGCGAGGCGGAGGCCGAGCCGTTGTTCCCCGCCGATGATGCGGCGGTCGGCGATGCCTTGGCCGCGCTGGCGTTGGCGGAAGGGCGCTGGTTGATGACGGGGGCGGAAGAGCAGCCGATGCAGCCCGACCTGCCGGTCGAGCATTTTGCGGAATTGCTGTGGACGGCCACCGCCTGTCTCGCGGCGGCGGCGCAGCGGAGCGGGCTGGTCGAGCCGGAGGCGGCGCTCCCTGCGTTCGAGGCGGCGGGGCGGGTCCTGCTGGCGCGTCATGACGAGGCGGCGGGACCGGTTGCGGCGGCGGACCGGCTGGTCGGGCTGTTGAGCGACCGCGCCGATGGGGCGGAGTTGATGGGCGCTGCGCTGGGGCGGCGGCAGTTCCTGCTGTTCGCAGCGCTCGCCGGGCGGCAGCTGCGCATGGAGAGCGCGCGGGTCGCGGATATTCTGGTGATGGGGCCGGTCGGGCAGGTGGCGGCGCTGTGCCGCGCGCTGGGCGGGTCGGATTCGGATTACCGCCATCTGCTGCTGGCGTTGCGCCCGGTGCGGCCTTCGCTATCCGACGCCCGGATCGTGGAGGAGGCCCTACGCTATCAGGATTTGACCGTGGCGCAGGCCGATGCGGCGATTGGAGCCTTGCGCGCGCCGGCGGCATTGCGCGCGAAGCTGGATCATTTGCGACGGATCGCCGGCTGATGAACATGCCGGCGCATCCTGCCGTCATCCGGGCGACGGTCGCCGCCGACGGCCGGCTGCTGAGCGCGGATGCGCCCTTGCTCGCCTTGCAGCAGGAGGCGGGCGGCGATCTGGGCGAGATGATCGCGATCCCGCAACTGGCGGCGATGGCGCGGCTGGCGGCGAGGCTGGGCGTCACCCTGTCGCGTCCCGTGGCTGCGGCGGCCGAGCGCGGCGATATCGACATGTGGGTGCGTGCCAAGCCGGATGGCCAGAATGTTCAGATGGCCGTCATCGATTGGCATGAGCGCTCTCCGGTCTCCGCGAATATCGACCTGGCGCAGCGGGATATGGACATTGCGGCCCTGTCCGAAGGCTGGACATGGCAGATCGACACGCAATTGCGGTTCCAGATGGTGCTGGAGGGGCAGGGCGGACAGGGCGTTCTGCCCGGCGCGCCGCCGGTGCCGGGAAGCCCCTTCACCAGCTATTTCGAACTGCGGCCGAACGGCGAGGGCGATCTGCCCATCCTGCGCGGCTTTGCCCAGCGGCGGGCCTTTCGCGGGCAGTTGGCCGCGCTGACCGGGGATGGGGAGCAGCATTTTGCCCTGTCCGGCTTTCCGATGTTCGATTTGGGCGGTCAACTCGTCGGGTATCGTGGCAAGGCTCTGCCGATGGATCGGGCGATCATGGCGCCGCTCGCCGCGCCTGAACCGACGGTGCTTTATCCCGCCGAGTTCGGAAAACGACTGGACCGGTCGCTGCGCCAGCCTCTGGGGCGGATCATCGCCAATGCCGATTCGATCGGGAGCCAGTTCGAAGGGCCGCTGCGGCCGGACTATGTCGGCTATGCCCATGACATCGCGTCGGCGGGGCGACACTTGATGGCGCTGATCGACGATCTGGCCGATCTTCAGGCCATTGACCGGCCCGATTTCGCGGTGGTGGCGGAAGAGGTGGATCTGGCGGACATAGGACGCCGCGCGGCGGGGCTGTTCCTGGTCAAGGCGCTGGACCGTGGCATTTGCGTGGTTGCGCCGGAAGCGGAGGTGTCGGAGCTTGCGGTTGGCGAGTTCCGTCGGGCCTTGCAGATCTTGATGAATCTCGTCGGCAATGCCGTGCGCTATGCGCCCGAAGGGTCGACCGTGCGGATCGAGACGGGACGAGACGGCGAACAGGCATGGATCGCCGTGCTGGATCAGGGCGACGGCGTTCCCACCGACAGCCGGGAACGGATATTCGACAAGTTCGAACGATTGGGCCGCAGCGATGCGGGCGGGAGCGGCCTTGGCCTCTATATCTCGCGGCGATTGGCGCGGGCGATGGGCGGCGACATCCGTGTCGACGATGCGCCCGAGGGCGGTGCCCGGTTCGCGCTTCTTCTTCCCGCCCTGGGCTGAAACGAAAACGGCGCCCCATGGGGCGCCGTTTCCTGTTTGGCCTGTCAGCGCCGCTTAGCGCTTGTCGACCGGAACATAGTCGCGCTTGGCGGGACCGGTATAGAGCTGGCGCGGACGGCCGATCTTCTGCGCTGGGTCAGAGATCATTTCGTTCCACTGCGCGACCCAGCCGACGGTACGGGCCAGGGCGAAGAGCACCGTGAACATCTCGGTCGGGAAGCCGATCGCCGAAAGAATGACGCCCGAATAGAAGTCGACATTCGGGTAGAGCTTCTTCTCGATGAAGTAAGGATCGTGGAGCGCGATCTGCTCCAGTTCCTTCGCCACGTCGAAGATCGGGTCGTTGACGCCCAGCTTGGCCAGAACGTCTTTCGCGGTCTTCTGCATGACGGTCGCGCGCGGATCGTAATTCTTGTAGACGCGGTGACCGAAGCCCATCAGGCGGAACGGATCGTCCTTGTTCTTGGCGCGGGCGATATATTCCGGGATACGGTCGACGGTGCCGATTTCGCGGAGCATGTTGAGCGCCGCTTCGTTCGCGCCGCCATGCGCCGGACCCCAGAGGCAGGCGATGCCGGCCGCGATGCAGGCGAAGGGGTTGGCGCCCGAGGAGCCGGCCAGACGCACGGTCGAGGTCGAGGCGTTCTGCTCATGGTCGGCATGGAGCGTGAAGATCTTGTCCATCGCGTCGACGATGACCGGATCGATCACATACTCTTCCGCCGGGACCGAGAAGGTCATGTTCAGGAAGTTGGCGGTGTAGCTCAGGTCGTTGCGCGGATAGACGAAGGGCTGACCCACCGTATACTTATAGGCCATGGCCGCGATCGTCGGCATCTTGGCGATCAGGCGGTGGCTGGCGATCCGGCGCTGTTCGGGATCGTTGATGTCGGTCGAGTCGTGATAAAAGGCCGACAGGGCGCCGACCACGCCGCACATCACTGCCATGGGATGGGCGTCGCGGCGGAAACCGCGATAGAAGGCGGTGAGCTGTTCATGCACCATGGTGTGGCGCGTGATGGTGCGGGTGAAGTCCTCCAGTTCGGCCTTCGACGGCAGTTCGCCGTTCAAGAGCAGATAGGATACTTCCATGAAGCTCGACTGCTCGGCCAGCTGGTCGATCGGATAGCCGCGGTGCAGCAGCACGCCTGCGTCGCCGTCGATATAGGTCAGGCCGGAATCGCAGCTCGCGGTCGAAGTGAAGCCGGGATCGTAGGTAAACATGCCGGTGTTGGCGTAGAGCTTGCGAACATCGATGACCTGCGGGCCGACCGTGCCATTCAGAATGGCATAGTCTTTCGTGTCGCCCGCGACAGTCAAAGTGGCATTATTATCCGACATGGGTGTTCTCCTGATACTTCAATTGGCCGATGCGTGCCTCACAGCGGCCAATCGTTCCAAGCTCTCCGTCTTTCCCAAAAGGAAAAGGACGTCGAAAATTCCCGGCGAAACCGTACGTCCGGTCAGCGCCGCGCGCAGAGGTTGCGCGACCTTTCCCAGCCCAAGGCCGGCATCCTCCGCCACGCAGCGTATTGCATCTTCGATCGCTTCGACCGTCCAGGACTGAACGGGGGCAAGAGCGTCGGCTGTCTGTCCCAGCAGCGCACGCGCGGAGTCGTCTAGCAGAGAAAGCGCCTTCTCGTCAAAATCGAGAGGGCAATTTTTGAACAAAAATTCGGCGCCTTCCGCAATTTCATTAAGCGTCTTGGCGCGCGGCTTCAGCGAGGGCATGGCCTGCGTCAGCAATTTTTCGCCGCTTTCCGCTAGGTTGCGGCCAAGGCGAGCAGCCACGCGCGGCGCCACGAGCGCGGCCAGGCGCGCATCGTCCGCCTCGCGCATATAATGGCCATTCAGATTTTCCAGCTTCTTGATGTCGAAGCGCGAGGGGGAACGGCCGACGCCTGCTATGTCGAACAACTCGATGGCGCGGTCGCGGGAAATGATCTCCTCGTCGCCATAGCCCCAACCGAGTCGCAGCAGATAATTGAGCACCGCTTCGGGCAGCATGCCCATATCGTCGCGATAGGCGTCGACACCCAACGCGCCGTGCCGCTTGGACAGCTTGGCGCCATCGGAACCATGGATCAGCGGGATATGGGCGTAGATCGGCTCTTCCCATCCCATCGCCTTGATGATGCCAAGCTGGCGGAAAGCGTTGTTGAGGTGATCGTCGCCGCGAATGACATGGGTGACGCCCATGTCATGATCGTCGACCACCACGGCCAGCATATAGGTGGGCGTGCCGTCGGAACGCAGCAGGATCATGTCGTCCAACTCCGCATTCTGGACGACGACGCGCCCCTGCACAGCGTCCTCGATCACGGTTTCGCCTTCGCGCGGAGCCTTCAGGCGGATGACATAGGGGGCGCCTGCGGGCGCTTCCTCAGGCGAGCGGTCGCGCCAGCGTCCGTCATACCGCATCGGCTGCTTGGCCGCGCGCTGCTGTTCGCGCAGTTCCGCCAGCTCTTCGGGGGTGGCGTAGCAACGATAGGCATGGCCGCCTTCCAGCAGCTGATTGGCAACCTCGGCATGACGAGGGGTGCGCTCGAACTGGAACACGGCAGGCTCGTCGCCGGCGAGGCCCAGCCATTCCAGGCCATCGAAGATCGCGGCCACCGCCTCCTCAGTCGAGCGGGCGCGGTCGGTATCCTCGATCCGCAGCAGGAACTTGCCGCCATGATGACGCGCGAACAGCCAGTTGAAGAGCGCGGTGCGCGCTCCGCCGATGTGAAGAAAACCGGTAGGCGACGGCGCAAAACGGGTTACTACCTGCTTATTCGAACCCATGGCACTTACCGCTTCATTCCCTGACATTCGGCCTGATATCCACCTTGCCTATCCATGATCGCGACGCCCCCTAGCATGGCTTTCGAGCCACGACAAACGTCCGTTGTCGCTTCTGTCCGGCAAAGGGCGCAGGCGCTTTTGGAGCGCGTGGAAGATTGGCTGGAGCAGGAGCGCGAGCAGCTTCCGCTCTGGGTGCCGGTGGCCTTGGGGGCGGGAATCGCGGCTTGGTTCTTCTTGAATAATCGTTTGGAATGGCTGGTTTTTTCCTGCGTTTCTTTGGCTGTCGCGTGCGGGGCGGTGCTTCTGCCCGCCGGCGGACGGTTGCGACAGGGGCTTGTCATGGGCGGTCTTCTCGCCTGCTTCGGGTGCGTCCTGATCTGGGGCAAGGCGATGCTTTTGGGGACGCCGCCGCTCGCCCAGCCGGTTTTCGTCACGCTGACAGGAGAGGTGCAGGGGGTTAATCCGGTACCCGCGCAGAAGATGAGTCGCGTTCTCGTGCGACCGCTCGACGGATCGGGCCTCCCGTCACGGATCAGGATCAATTTCGATGAGACCTTGCTGCCGGCCGGGGTTGGGAAAGGTGCGATCATCCGTTTCCGCACGCGGTTGATGCCTCCCGCCCCGCCGAGCCTGCCGGGCGGATATGATTTTGCGCGGCGGGCTTATTTCGATGGCATCGGCGCGACCGGACGCGCCTTGCGGCCGATCGCGGTGTTGCGCTCGTCGCGCGGGGCGTCCCCGCTGAGGGGACGGCTGTTCGCGCATATATTGGAAAAGATGCCGGGGCCGGGTGGCGGCATTGCCGCCGCTCTGGCGACGGGCGATCAGGGCGCCATTGCCGAGCGGGATGCGGAGGCGATGCGCCGCAGCGGCCTGGCGCATCTGCTGTCGATCAGCGGGTTGCATGTGACGGCGCTGATCGCGGCGGTGGTGTTCCTGTTGATGCGCGCGATGGCGCTGAGCCAGCGGGCGGCGCTGGATTGGCCGTTGATGTTGATCGCGGCTGGCGGCGGAGCGCTGGCGGGTATCGGTTATACGCTGTTGACGGGGGCGGAGGTCCCGACAGTGCGGTCCTGCGTGGCTGCCTTGCTGGTACTGGGCGGGCTGGCGCTGGGGCGGGATGCGATCACGTTGCGGCTGGTCGCGGCGGGGGCGTTGGTGGTGTTGCTGCTCTGGCCGGAGGCATTGGTCGGCCCGAGTTTCCAGATGAGCTTCGCTGCCGTGACCGCGCTGGTCGCGCTGGGCGAGCATCCGCGTTTCCGGGCGTTCATTGCGGTGCGGGAGGAAGCGGGCTGGCGGCGGATGGGACGCCATCTTGGGGCTCTGCTGGCAACGGGGCTGGTGGTGGAACTGGTGCTCGCGCCGATTGCGATATTCCATTTCCACAAGGCGGGGATGCTGGGATCGATCGCCAATCTGGTGGCGATTCCGCTGACCACGTTCGTTGTCATGCCCTTTGAGGCGCTGGCCCTGTCGTTCGATCTCGTTGGGTGGGGCGCGCCCTTCTGGTGGCTGACTGCGCGGGCGCTCGACCTGTTGCTGCTGGTCGCACATGGGGTGGCGTCCAGTCCTTGGGCGGTCATGCGTTCTGCCGCGCAGTCCGTGGGGATTTTCGCGTTGCTCCTGACCGGCCTGCTCTGGTGCCTGCTGTGGCGGAGCCGCTGGCGCTGGATAGGATTGATTCCGGTGGCGACGGGTGTGGCGATGATCCTGAAAAGCGCGCCGCCGGCTCTGCTGGTGACCGGAGATGGCCGTCATGTCGCGGTTCGCACCGCCCATGGAGGCCTGGCTATTTTACGGGAGAGGGCGGGCAGTTATGTCCGCGATGCACTTGCTGAAACCGCGGGCTATGACGGCGTGCTGGAAACGATGGCAGCGATGCCCGAAGCGCGCTGTTCGGTTGATCTATGCGCGGTTCGGCTTGCAGGCGGGGGACGGAACTGGACCGTGCTGGTGACGCGGAGCAGTGCCGTGATCGGCGGCGATGTGCTGGCGCGAGACTGCGCCCGAGCGGATATCGTGATCAGCGACCGGCGTTTGCCATGGGCCTGTCGTCCGCGTTGGTTGAAGGCGGATCGCAGCCTGCTGGCGCGGACCGGCGGCCTCGCCATCGACCTCGACCGCCTGACCGTGCGCACGGTCAGGCAGGCGGGCGATCAGCATCCCTGGATCGCGCGGCCTGCAACGAGACCGCGCCGACCCAAGGCGGTTCAATTATAGCGGCGCAGCAATCCGGCGAGCTTGCCCTGGATGCGGACCTGCTGCGGATCGTAGATTTGCGGTTCATAGGCGCTGTTGGCGGGATCGAGCCGGACGTTCGGACCTTCGCGCCGAAAATATTTGAGCGTCGCCTCGCTCTCGTCGATCAGGGCGACGACGATCTGTCCTTCGCGCGCGACATCGGTACGCTGGATCAGCGCGAAGTCGCCGTCGAGAATACCTGCCTCCATCATGGAATCGCCCGCAACCTCCAGCGCATAATGATCGCCGGCGCCCAGCAGGGCAGCGGGCACGGAGAGCATATTCTGTCCCTCCAGCGCTTCGATCGGCACGCCCGCCGCGATCCGTCCGTGCAGGGGAATTTCCAGCACGTCATTGGCGGCGATGGGGGGGCTGGCGACCAGTTGCGGCTTGGGCGGAACGACCAGCTTTTGTGGACGATGCATGGCGTCGGGAAGCTTCAGCACCTCCAACGCGCGCGCACGGTTGGGCAGACGGCGAATGAAGCCGCGCTCTTCCAGTGCATTGATCAGGCGATGAATGCCGGATTTGGACCTGAGATCCAGGGCTTCCTTCATTTCCTCAAAGGAAGGGGAAACGCCCCCTTCCTCCAAACGGATCTGAATGAAGCTCAGCAATTCCTGTTGCTTGGGTGTCAACATGCCTGCTTGCCCTCTTTGGAACGGATGAAGAACGCATAGGAAACGAAAAGGGGCAAGTCAAGCGCCGCCAACCATTGGCCGCATTTACGGGAACGCGGGCGCGGACAGGCCGTTTTAACCTCCGCCTTCCCCAAGGAGGTGAATAGGAGAGTCAGATGGCCAACCAGAACAGTCAGGACAAGAACCAACGCCGCGATCAGCAGGGCAGCGACCGCTCGGGCCAAGGCGGCCGGCAGCAGCAGCAGGAGAATAAGCAGGGTCAGATGGGCGATGAACGCCGTCGGGACAAGGCACCTGACAAGCAACAGCGCTGAAGGGTTGGCTGTCATTCAGCCTATCGTCTGAATGTCGGCGAATTTGCATCAGGACTGCACTGGAAGGGGTCGCTTCGCGGCCCCTTTCCTTACGAAAGCGGCAGGACCGTGACGGCATCGCCGGCAGTGGCGGGGGGAGATCCGGCGGGGCGCAGGATCAGGCAGTCGGCCATTGCCATGGCGGCGGTCGCCGCGCTGTCCTGCGACGTGACGGAGACGATGCCCGCCTCGCTGCGATAGGCGCGAAGATAATCGTCGCGCGCTCCGGTCGCGGGAAGGGGCGAGGCAAGCGTCGCGGGCACCGTGCGGGGCAGGGGAGACGTCGAGCCCATGATGTGACGCACTAGCGGCAGCAGGAACAGCGTCGCCGTGACGAAGGCCGACACCGGATTGCCGGGCAGGCCAAGGAAGACGGTGGAACCCAATGTGCCTGCCATCAGCGGTTTGCCGGGCCGCATCGCGATCTTCCAGAAATCGAGTGAGCCGCCCGCACGGGCGAAAGCCGGGCGAACAATATCGTGGTCTCCGACCGACGCGCCGCCGGTCGAGACGATGATGTCGGCTTGCGCGGCGCGGCCGAAGGCGTCGACCATATCGTCCAGATCGTCCCGCACAATGCCGAGGTCGATGATCTCGCAAGGCAGGCTGCCGAGCAGCGCGGCCAGCATCGGCGCGTTGGAGGCGGGGAGCTGGCCGGGTTGGGTCATTGCGCCGGAGGCCACCAATTCGTTGCCGGTCGAAAGCAGCGCAATGCGGGCCGGTCGGGCAACCGGCAGGGTGCCATGACCGCCCAGCACGGCCAGGGCGATCCGGGCGGGTCCCAGCGCGGCGCCCGTCGGCAGAAGAAGGCTCCCTTCCCGGAAATCGGACGCGGCTGGGCGCACATTGTGGCCCTGGGTCAGCGGCCCATCCACGGCGCGAAGGATATCGCCATCCCGCGCCGCATCCTCCTGGATCAAAATGCTGTCCGCGCCCTGCGGCAGCGGCGCTCCAGTGAAGATGCGGCAGGCCTGGCCGGGGGGCAGGGGGTACGGCAGGGGGCCGCCTGCCGCGCTTTCGCCCGTCACATGCCAGGGCCCGGGCCATTCGACGGCGCGGACGGCATAGCCGTCCATGGCGGAAAGATCGGCCCATGGCTGATCGCGCAGCGCTGGAATGTCGCGGGCAAGCCAGCGCCCGGCACAAGCGGGGATCGGGATATCCTCGGTCGGGAGCAACGTGCCCAGCGCCATCAGGCGGCGTTGCGCCTCCGCGACCGGGAGCAGGCTCATGCCGTCCAGTCGCCGGATTTGCCGCCGCGCTTGGCGAGCAGACGGACCTCGCCGATGACCATCGCCTTGTCCAACGCCTTGGCCATGTCATAGACGGTGAGCAGCGCGACCGTCGCGGCGGTGAGCGCTTCCATCTCCACGCCGGTCTGGCCTGCGGTTTTCGCCGTGGCGGTGACGGTGACGCTCGTCGCGTCGAGATCGAAATCTACCGTCACGCTGCTGAGCGCGATCGGGTGGCAGAGCGGAATGAGGTCAGCCGTGCGCTTGGCGGCCATGATCCCGGCGACGCGGGCGACGGCTAGGACGTCGCCTTTCTTCACCAGCCCCTGAGCGATGGCGGCGGCGGCGTCCCCGCTCATGGCGATGTGGCCGGTGGCGACCGCTTCGCGGGCCGTCACCGCCTTGGCCGAGACATCGACCATGCGCGCTGCGCCAGCCTCGTCCAGATGGGTGAGCCCGTTCATTCGCCTGTCAGCAGATTGTGGGTCGCGGCCTCGACATCGGCCTGCCGCATCAGCGTTTCGCCCACCAGGAAGCAGCGAACCCCATGTTCCGACATGGCGAGCAAATCCGCATGGCTGCCGATGCCGCTTTCCGCGACGAAGGTGCAGCCTTCGAGCGCCTGCCCCACCAGTTCATAGGTACGCGCGAAGTCGACGGTGAAATCGCGCAGGTCGCGATTATTGACGCCGATCAGCCGCGAGCGCAGCTTCATCGCGCGCTCCAGTTCCTGCGCATCATGCACTTCGATCAGCGCGTCCATGCCAAGGCCGAGGGCCGCATCCTCGATCTCCGCCATTTGAACGTCGTCCAGCGCGGCAGCAATGATGAGGATGGCGTCCGCGCCAAGCGAGCGGCTTTCCAGCACCTGCCAGGGATCGACCATGAAATCCTTGCGCAGCACCGGCAGGGCGCAGGCCGAACGCGCGGCCATCAGATAATCGTCATGGCCCTGGAAATAGGGCACATCGGTCAGCACCGAAAGACAGGCCGCGCCGCCCGCCGAATAGGCCTGGGCATGGGCGGGCGGGTCGAAATCGGGGCGGATCAGGCCCTTGGAGGGGCTGGCTTTCTTGATTTCCGCGATCAGGCCGAAGCCGGAGCGGGCGGCGTCGTCCAGCGCCTTGCGGAAGCCGCGCGGGGGCGTCTGCTCGGCGGCGCGAGCGTGGAGCGTGGAGACGGTGATCGCGGCCTTGCGGCGGGCGACTTCCTCTTTCTTCACATCGCAGATTTCGATCAGCTTGTTCGTCATGAATAGGCAATCCAGCAATTGAGGAGCGCGTTGGCAAGGCCGCGATCGATGGTTTCGGCAGCTTCTTCAACGCCTTCGCGGAAATCGGACACAGCATCCGCAACAACAAGAGCGGCAGCCGCGTTCAGCAGCACCGCGTCCCGATACGGCCCCGCTTCGCCTTGCAGCAGCGCACGGAGGGCAGCGGCATTATGGGCCGGGTCCCCGCCCCGGATCGCTTCGACCGGGTGGGTGGAGAGGCCGATTTCGGCGGCGGTCAGGCGGCGCATGGCGACCAGGCTGTTGCCCTTCACCTCCGCCAGGTCGTTGCCGCCGGCGAGCGAGAGTTCATCGAGGCCTTCGTCGCCGGAGATGATCATGGCGTGGTCGACGCCCAGTTCCGCCAGCGCTTCGGCATAGATGGGGACATAGGCGGGGCGCGCAATGCCGACCAGCTGGCGGCGAACGCGGGCCGGATTGGCAAGTGGCCCCATCAGGTTGAAGATGGTCCGCTCACCGATCGCCTTGCGAACGGGACCGAGACGTTTCAGCGCCGGATGGTAGTTTTGCGCGAAGAGGAAGCAGATGCCGAGATCGGCCAGCGTCGCTTCGGCGGTCCGCGCCGCGCGGTCGAGGTCGAGGCCGAGCGCTTCCAGCGTATCGGCGGCACCCGCCTTGGAGGAGGCGGCGCGGTTGCCATGCTTGGCGACAGGAACGCCGGCGGCGGCGACGACGAGCGACACGGCGGTCGAGACATTGAGCGTGTGATGGCCGTCGCCGCCCGTGCCGCAGACGTCGATGGCGCCCGCAGGCGCACTGACCGGGATCATGCGGGCGCGCATGGCGCGGGCGGCGGCGGCGATTTCCGTGGCTGTTTCGCCGCGGCGGGCCATGGTGACGAGGAAGGCCGCGATCGCCGTTTCGGGAAGATCGGCATCGAACAGCAGGTCGAAGGCCTCTGCGGCTGCTGGCGCGCTCAGCGGCGTGGCGGGGTCGGGCAGGCGGGTCATCGCGCCTGCCTTAATCATGCCGGGGGCGATGAGTCGAGATCGGGATGCGGGAAAGTCGAATTAAGCTTGCTCGGTTTCTCGGAAACTCTTGAACACACCCCCTTGACGGCGGCGGCAAACGAGCGTTGTCGGGTTGGGATGCGTCGTGGGTGGAAATCGCTATTCTGGTCGTTCGCCATCCGGCAGCGCCGCCGTTTGCGGGAAAGCGAAGCGGCGTTCATCCTGTTGGCGGTGCTGGCCGGCGTCGCCGCCGGGTTGATGACCAATGTGCAGCAATGGCTGGCGCATGGATTGCAGCAATTCTTCTACGGCGTCACGGCCAACCGGCTGAGCGCGCTCAGCGCCATCCATCATCCCTGGCGATTGTTGGCGCTGCCGGCGGGCGGGGTCATGCTGATGCTGTTCGCGTTGTTGCTGAAGGGACGCAAGCGCGCGCCGATCGACGTGGTGGAGGCCAATGCGCTGCATGGCGGTCGAATTCCGGCGAGCGACAATCTCGTCATCGCGGCGCAGACCGTCATTTCCAACGGCATGGGCGCTTCGGTCGGGCTGGAGGCGGCCTATGCGCAGATGGGGGGCGGTTTCGCTTCGCTGCTGGGGCAGTGGCTGAAGCTGCGGCGCAACGATTTGCGGACGCTGGTCGGCGCGGGTGCGGGCGCAGCGGTGGGCGCAGCCTTCGGGGCGCCGCTGACCGGCGCCTTCTATGCTTTCGAGATCGTGATCGGCCATTACACGCCCTCGGCCATTGCGCCGGTGGTCGCTGCGGCGCTGGCAGGAGTGTTCGTGACGCGGGCGCTGGGCGTGGAGCCGTGGCTGATCGCCACCACGGCGGACCGGGTGGTGACGACGGGCGACTATCTGCTCTTTGCGCTGCTCGGCTTGCTGTGCGCGTTTCTGGGCATAGTGATCATGCGCCTGGTGACATTCGCCGAAATTCGGGTGCAGGGTTGGGCGCGGTTGGGACGCTGGAAGCCGCTGATCGGCGGGCTGTTGCTGATGCCCTTGGCTCTGGCCTCGCCGCAGACCCTGTCGGCGGGGCATGGTGCTCTGCACCTCAACCTCGTCCTGCAACCGGCCTTTACGGCGCTGGCGCTGGTGTTGGCCCTGAAGATCGCCGCTTCGGTGATTTCGCTGAGCTTCGGATTCAGGGGTGGACTGTTCTTCGCTTCGCTCTTCCTCGGGTCGCTGGCCGGGCAGATTTTTGCAGGCGCGATCAATGCGGCGCAGATCGGCATATGGGTCGATCCCAATGATGCGGCGCTGGTCGGCATGGCGGCGCTGAGCGTGTCGATTGTCGGCGGGCCGATGACGCTGGCGCTGTTGATGCTGGAAACGACGCACGACTTCGCGCTGATGGGCGTGGTGCTGACCGCGTCGCTGCTGTCGAGCGCGGTAACGCGGGAGATGTTCGGCTACTCCTTCTCAACCTGGCGGCTGCATATGCGGGGATCGAGCATCCGCAGCCCGCGCGACATCGGCTGGGTGATGAACCTGACGGCCGCGCGGATGATGCGGCGCGACTGGGTGTCGGTGCGGGATGATTATACCGTGGCGGAGTTTCGCACGCGCGTGCCGCTGGGGTCCGCGAGCAAGGCGGTGATGATCGACGCCGCAGGGCGCTATGGCGGGATCGTGCCGACAGCGGCCGCCTATGCGCCGGAACTGGAGGGCGACGCGCCGATAGCGCCGCTGGCGGTGCTGCGCGACACGGTGCTGGACCCGGGGGCGGACATCCGCGCGATCCTGCCCTTGTTCGACCGGGCGAGCGCGGATGAACTGGCGGTGGTGGATGTCAGCGGGCTGGTGCTGGGGGTGCTGACCGAGAAACATGCGCGGCGGCGGTATTTCGAGGAAGTCGAAACCTCCCAGCGCGAACTGTTCGGCGAAAGTTAAGCCGGTTCGCGTTCCTTGACCGGGATGCCGGCGATCCTGAGGAAATTCGCCAGCATGTCATGGCCATGTTCGGTGGCGATGCTTTCCGGATGGAACTGGACCGAGTGGATCGGCAGGTCGCGATGGCGGAAGCCCATGACCGATCCGTCCTCGCTGGTGGCGTTGACGATAAGGGTCTCTGGAATATCCTCGACGATCAGGGAGTGATAGCGCGTCGCGATGAAGGGCGAAGGCAAACCTTCGAACAGGCCGCTGCCGTCATGGCTGACCGGGGATGTCTTGCCGTGCATCAGGCCGCCGCGCACCACCTTGCCCCCGAAATGCTGGCCGATCGACTGATGGCCCAGGCAGACGCCCAGCAACGGCGCTTTCGCATCGGCACAGGCGGCGACCAGATCCAGGCTGACGCCCGCCTCATTGGGGGTGCAGGGGCCGGGAGACAGCAGGAAGGCGCTGGCGCCGCTGGACAGGGCCTGGCCCGCGGAAATGGCGTCGTTGCGCACCACCTCCACCTGAGCGCCCAGTTCCATGAGATAATGGACCAGATTCCAGGTGAAGCTGTCGTAATTGTCGATGACAAGGATCATGGCGGGAGGCTTTAGCGCGGGATGCGGGCGGGGGAAAGGGGAGATGGGGGCGGCGGCTGACGGTCCTCCACGATCTTCACGCCGGCCAGCGGAAGCCGATGCTGTCTTCGCCCGCCCGTTCTCCGTCTGGATCGAAGCGGCGTTCCGTGATCGTGCCGTGGCCCTGCGCGTCTATGGCGATGATGGTGCTGCATCGCGTCCCGTAAACCGGATTGCGAATGAAGATCGGAGAGATCGCCGCTTCGTCGGGGGCATCGGAGGGGGCGTCCGGGGTGATGCCGCCTTCCGGCAGGCTTTCGGCGCGCAGGGCATCGAACAGGGCAAGCGGCTGCTGCGCGCCCGCCACCAGCCAGTCCAGCAAGGCCGTCTTGAGCGCCAGCGTCTTGGGCCAGGGCGCGTCGAGCGCGCCGTTGGAAAGGCCATAGAGGCCCGGCGTCAATTGCGTGCGGACGGGGGCGGGCCGGTTGGTCAGGAAATGCGCGTGCAGGCCATCGATCCAGATCAGGTTGAAGGGGTTGAAATCCTCCAGCCGTGCCGTCTCCGGATCGGCATAAGCGCCTTTGCCGGTCAGCAAGTCCGTCACCAGGGCCCCGCGCGAGGCCCGGTCGGGCGAGGGCGCGCCATAGCCGCGCAGATTGGTGACGATCGCAGCACGGCCCCCCTCCGACACGCCGATCCAGGTGCCCCCTGATTGCAGGTCGCGCCCGGCGAGGAGCGAAGGTTCGTCCTGCCAGCGCGCCAGTGGCGCGGCGGGGCGGGCGTGGAGTTCGTCGCGATTGCCGATCAGGATCAGCTTCCAGCGCGGATGCGCTTCCCAGGCCATGGCCATGATGCACATGCTTGCAATGCCCTCCTTCAGGCGGCTTGATAAACGCTTCGGCCCTCTCCATATAGGTCGGTGCCGGGTTCGCCCGGCTATGGTGATAAATCGTATCGTGCAATAGGCGCAGCGGACCCGGGGGCGGTACCCGGCGGCTCCACCATTTATCCCGTCATGACGGGGTGATTGACGGGGCCGAACTAGGATCGACGTGTGTTGAAAAGCGGTGCCTTTACCCGGCCTGAGTACGCCGTAAAAAGGTTCAAAACTCACAAGTGCCAACGATAACGAGGCTCTTGCTCTTGCTGCGTAATTGATGGCCTCACGGCCGGACATTACTCAAAAAGAACGCGGTTGAACCCACCGGGCAACAGAAGGGAATTCAGCGGCCGCCGGAGGGGCCGGGCAACAGAACCCTCCGGACTTCCTGTCATCGATATTTTAGCGGCGTGGCGGTCCAGAGGTCCGGCCATGGGGTTCCGCGATTCGAATCGCGTCCGAAGGTGATGCTTCATTCAATTACAGTTTTGTGACACTATTGCGTAAAACGCATAAGATACTGATTATCAATACATAAAAAACCTATTTTGGGCTTTCCCGAGACCTTGCTGCGAGGTCATCAAAGTGAAATAATTCCCGCTATATTGGAAAGTTTTTCGGGAGAAATCGGATGAGGATGGTGGCTGCGACTCTCGGCCTGGTGCTCGCTTCGCTGGCGCCGACTGTGGCTTTCGCGGCGCCTGATGAGGTGGTCGTGGTGGGCGTGCCCGACGGTCGTCTGGCCGCCGGTGCGCTGGCGTCGGGTGACTATGCCCATGCAGCGCAGCGTTTGGAAGCGGTGCGTCCCGACGCCGCGAACGATCCGGCCCGGCTGATCAATCTCGGCAATGCCTATGCCGGCATGGGGAAGATGAAGGCTGCGCACGCTGCCTATAAGGCGGCGCGTTTTGCGCCGGATTCCATGCTGGTGACGGCGGACGGCAACGAATCCTCTTCGCGGGATATCGCGCGGCGGGCGATGGGCCGTCTGGAAGCGCAATACGCCATGCGTTAAAGCGCGTGGCGAACCCCTGGGTGCAGGGAGAGGGGGCGTCGCCTGCGTAGGGCGGCGCCCCTGCTGCTTTATAAAAGGCCGATTTTAGGGCTGGCCTGTCATCAAAATGCAAGAATAGTCTTAAAACTGTCATTCATCAGTCGCCAATCCGTCATAGAATCAAAATGAGGATGTCATTTGCGCCGCCTAGCTGCCCCCAACGAGGGCGACAGGGGGCGTTGTCCGATTCGCGTTCCCCCTTGCGCTCCGCATCACATCACAAGCCGGCAAGCGCCGGAGCGGAGACGACATGGCCAAGATTAACCGTTTTCAAACCATCCTGATGGCGGGCTGCGCCTGTGCGGCGCTGAGCGCTTGCGGCGCGGACGATATCGCGTCGCCCGGCGAAGGCACCATCGTTCTGCCGACGCCCACGCCCACTCCGACCCCCACGCCAACCCCGACTCCGACACCCACGGCGGTGACGCCGGCTTCGGCCTGCCCCTCGATCGCAGGCTCCGACCAGCTTCAGGATCTCGGCACCATCACCGATGGTTCCAACACCTGGCGCAACTGTGGCTTCCCCGCGCGCTTCACCAGCACCACGGCGATCGCCAAGACCACCGGCGTCATCTACTCGCTGCCCGGCCGCGTCGACGTTGGCACCGATCAGGGCGCGGCGGGCACCGGCAGCACCGTTACCCTGTCGATCGATCCGGGCGTGGTGGTCTTCGCCAGCACCGGCAACGCCTATCTGGCGGTCAATCGCGGCAACAGGATCAACGCGGTCGGGACCGCCACCAGCCCGATCGTTTTCACCAGCCGCGAAAACGTCACGGGCGCTGCCAACGACCAGTCTTCCGGTCAGTGGGGCGGCATCGTGCTGCTGGGCCGCGCGAAGATCACCGACTGCGACGCTCCGGCCGCCGCGCCGGGCACCACGGCCTGTACGCGTGACACCGAAGGTACCACCGGCGCCATCTACGGCGGCGCGGACGATGCCGACAGCTCGGGCCGCATGAGCTATGTCCAGATCCGCTATTCCGGCTTCGTGCTGGCAAACGGCAAGGAACTGCAGGGCCTGACCCCCTCGGGCGTCGGCACCGGCACGCAGATCGACCATATCCAGATCCACAACAGCTCGGACGATGGCATCGAGGTCTTCGGTGGTTCGACCCACATGAAATATCTGGTGCTGACCGGCAACGAAGACGACAATCTGGATACGGACGTCGGCTTCCGCGGCACGGCCCAGTTCATCATCTCGGTCCAGCGCGCCAACAACAATATCGGCGACACCTTCCTCGAAACCGATTCGAACGGTTCGACCACCAACAGCAATGCCAGCGAAGACGCGCTGCCGCGTCAGTATCTGAAGGTTGCGAACTTCACCCATATCCAGCGATCGAACACCGGTGACGATGGCGCATCGATGCTGCTGCGCGGCGGCGCCGATCTGGCGCTGGTCAACGGCATCATCGTCAGTCCCGACCAGAGCTGCCTGCGCATCAACGGCGCCGCTGCGGTTCGTGATGCCGACACCACGCTGCAGGACGCCGGCAAGCCGCGCTACCTGTCGGTCGTGATGCAGTGCAATGCCACCCCGTTCAAGGGCACCGGCACGGGCGTGACCGATGCGCTGGTCCAGTCGATCTTCACCACCGACCCGAACAGCAGCTTCACCTACACGCCGTCGCTGACCAGCCTGTTCATCAACGGAGCGACCGAAACCGCCCGCACCGCGATCGACCCGAAGACCATCGACAGCAACTTCACCACCACCAACTACATCGGCGCGGTGAAGGACAGCAACGACAGCTGGTATGCCGGCTGGACCTGCAACTCGGTCACGGCGAGCTTCGGCAGCACGAGCAAGAACTGCACGGCGATCCCGACCGCCTGATCGGTTCCTGACCTCAACAGGGGCGGGGAAGCGTGCATCCGACGCTTCCCCGCCTTCTTTGCACTTACATTTCCTTGGGGGACATTTGCATGTCACAGCCGCTGAACATGGCCCGCCTGCTCCTGATTTCCACCGCTGTGGTCGCCCCTGCGGCCATGGCCCAGAATAACGCGCCCACGCCGCCAGTGACGTCGGGTACGCCGACGCAGGCTGAGGAAGCCGACGCCCAGGCCGGACGGGTCGATGTTTCCATCCCCGGTTCCGACATCATCGTGACCGGCCGCCGCACCAGCAACATCTCGCAGGCCGCGCCGCAGGTGGTGAACCTTCTGTCCGCCGCTGACATCAAGCGTACGGGCGAAGGCGACATCGCCGGTTCGCTTCAGCGCGTGACCGGCCTTTCGGTCGTGTCCGGCGGATATGTCTATGTTCGCGGCCTTGGCGATCGCTATTCGCTGGCGCTGCTCAACGGTTCGCCGCTGCCCAGCCCTGAGCCGCTGAAGCGCGTGGTGCCGCTCGACATCTTCCCGACCAGCGTCATTGCCTCGACCCTGGTGCAGAAAAGCTATTCGGCGAATTTCCCCGGCGAATTCGGCGGCGGTGTGATCAACCTCACCACCAAGGCGATCCCGGTTGAGAGCTATCTGGAACTGAGCGTCGGCAGCTCGGCCAATACCGAAACCTCGGGCCAGCTCGGCTACACCTATTATGGCGCCAAGTCTGACTGGACCGGCTTCGATGACAGTTCGCGCGACGTGCCGCCGCTGCTGGCGCAGGCGTTCAAGAGCGGCACGCCCTTCGCCAATATGCCGCGCACGGACCTGCAGGCGATTTCGATGCAGTTCCTGAACGCCAAGACGTCGGTTCTGCAACGGACCAACAGCCTGCCGTTCAACTTTTCCGGGTCGCTGAATGCAGGCACGTCGATGGATGTGGGCAGCGATGGCCGCCTGGGCATGATCCTGACCGCCTCCTACAGCAACAAGTGGCGCACCCGCGACACCTTGCAGCAGGCGTCGATCGACTTGAGTCAGGCTCCCGGCAAGAGCGCCCAGCAGGTCAACACCGACAATGAAGTGACCGTCAACGCGCTGTTTGGCGTCGGGCTGGAACTGGGCGATCAGAAGATCCGGTGGACCAATGTGTACATCCGCGACACGCTCAAGCGCGGCGCCCTGTCGCTCGGCCGCAATGACGGCGCGATCGCCGGTGCCGATTATATGAAGCAGAACACCGCCTGGTATGAGCGGCAACTGATCGACACGCAACTGGTCGGCGAATTCAAGCTGGGTGATGCACTCAGCCTCGACCTGCGCGGCGGCTATGCCAATTCGCAGCGCGAGGCGCCTTATGAGCGCGAGTTCGAATATGTGCGGACCAATCGCGACCTCAGCGTCGATCCGGTCGGCGATCGTTTCGTCAATGCGCTTAACCGTCAGCGCGGCGATGCGTCGATCACCTTCAGCGACCTCAATGAGGATCTGTGGTCGGCGGGCGCTGACCTCAGCTATAAATTCTCGTCGGATGTGACGCTGACGACGGGTTACGCCTTCAGCGATACCAAACGTACTTCGTCGCGTTACGAACTGCATTTCGATGCCACCAACCTGCCGATCTCGGTGCAGCAGCTGCGCCCCGATTATCTGCTGTCGGATGCGTCGATCCAGCTATACGACATGACTCTGCTCGACTTCTCCGGCAATTACCCCGTCTATGACGCCGCGCTGCGCGTCCATGCCGGTTATGGCCAGGCGAAGGCCGAACTGGTGCCGGGCCTGACCGTCGATGCGGGCGTGCGTTATGAAAAGGGCCAGCAGTCGGTCACGGGTGTCGACGTCTACAACACGGGCGTGACGCCGGTGAACCGGATCGACAAAAGCTATTGGCTGCCTGCTGCGACGATCACGTTCGAAGCGTCAAAGGGCCTTCAGTTCCGCCTCAGCGGGTCGAAGACCATCGCTCGCCCGCAGTTCCGCGAGTTGATCGCGCAGCCCTATATCGACACCGATTCCAACCGCTTCTATCGCGGCAACCCGTTCCTTCAGGACAGCCGGTTGTGGAATGCGGAAGCGCGCGCCGAATGGTATATGGGCCGTGACGAGCGGCTGACGTTGGCGGGCTTCTGGAAGAAGATCGACAATCCGATCGAAACCTACACCACCATCAACGACAAATATGACGTGACCACCAGCTTCGCCAATGCGCCGGAGGCGACGCTGTATGGCGCGGAAATCGAAGCGCAGAAATATCTGCCGCTGGACGGCTGGTCGGACGGCGCCTTTTTCCAGAGCCGCCGGATCGTGCTGATCGGCAACTATACCTACACCAAATCGAAGCTGAAGGTCGGCGCGAACGACACCACCGTCCCCTATAGCTACACCACCGGCGAACTGCCGGCCGCATCGGACTATTTCCGGGACGGTTCGCCGCTGACCGGCCAGTCGGACCATCTGGTAAATTTCCAGCTTGGCCTCGAGGATACCGACAAGCTGTCGCAGCAGACGTTGCTGCTGACCTATGCCAGCCCGCGCGTGACCAGCCGTGGTCCGAACCTTCAGCCCGATATCAAGGAAAAGCCGGGCTTGACGCTGGACTTCGTCGCGCGACAGGGGGTGAAGCTGCCCGGCGGCATCAACAGCGAGGTGAAGTTCGAAGCCCGCAACATCACCGGCCGGAAATTCCAGGAGTTCCAGGAACTGGACGGCAACAAGGTGTTCTACAACAAGTATAAGATCGGAACGACCATCGCCGCATCGCTGACCGTGGCTTTCTAAAGCTCATCTGACGATATGCGTCGGGTTCATCGAGCGGCCGATCCGTCTCCGGCGGGTCGGCCGTTCCGATTCCGGATCGATTCGCGCGGCAGGCGGGTTCATGATACAGGCGGCGCTCCATCGACCCTGGTCAGGGGTACGCGGAGGTGACGCGTGGGACGGGAAATCGAACTGAAGCTGGAATTGGCGTCCGGTGCGGTAGCTGCGTTCGAACAGTTGGCCTTCCTTCCGGCGAAGAGCGACGTGGCGGCCTTGCAGGCGATATATTTCGACACGCCGGACCAGGCATTGGCGCAGCGAGGGGTTAGCCTGCGTATTCGTCGCTCCGGCGACAGGCTGGTCCAGACCGTCAAGGCCGATAATGAAGGCGAGGCCGGACTGTTCGCGCGGGCCGAGTGGGAAATGCCGGTCGCGGACGAGACGCCGATGCTGGACGCGCGCACGCCCGTCGCCACGCTGCTGGGCGAGGACGCGCGTGCCATTGAACCTGTCTTCCATGTCGATGTCGAACGGCGGACATGGAAGACGGTGGAGGACAAGGCCGAAATCGAATTGGTGTTGGATCAGGGAACCGTCAGCGCGGATGGGCGGCAGTCGGCGATTTGCGAAATCGAACTGGAGTTGAAGAGCGGCGAACCGGCGGCGCTCTTCACCCTGGCGCGGCGGATCGATGCGGAAGTGCCTGTGCGGCCGGGCGTAATGACCAAAAGCGAGCGGGGCTATCGGTTGCGCGATGCCGTCAAGATCGCGGCCAAGGCGGAACCGGTCCCTCTTGTCCGCTCGATGACGGCGGGTGAGGCGTTCCTGCGGATAGCCGGGACCTGCATGCGTCATTATCGGCTCAACGAAGGGCTGCTGCTGAACCATTATGATGACAAGGCTCTGCATCAGGCGCGGGTGGCGATCCGGCGGTTGCGGTCGGCTTTTTCGCTGTTCAGGCCGATCCTGGTCCGGGCGGATGTCGAGCGTTTCCAGGGCGAGCTGAAATGGCTGGCCGCTTTGCTGGGGGAGGCGCGCAATCTGGACGTACTGGTCGGGCGGGTCGAGGCGGAGGATCTGCGCAACCGGCTGGAGACGGTACGGACTGAGGCGCATGACCGGGTCGGGCAATGGCTGCGATCGGCGCGGGTGCGGATGCTGCTGATGGACCTGGTGGAATGGCTGACGCTGGGTGCGGGGCGGGTCGAAGGCGAGGCGCGGGATCGGCGGGACGGGCCAGCGGTGGATTTTGCCGCGCGGCGTTTGCAGCGCTTGCGCAAGCGGATCGCGAAGGACGGCGAGGGCCTGTCCGGCCTGAGCGACGAGGCGCGGCATGAGGTCCGCAAGGATGCGAAGAAGCTGCGCTATGCCTCCGAATTTTTTGCGGGCCTGTTCGATAGCAAGGAGCAAAAGCGTCGGCAGGCGAAGTTCATCGCCGCGCTGGAAGACGTGCAGACCGCCCTTGGTGAGTTGAACGATCTGGTTGCTGCGCCGGGCCTGTTGGCCGATTATGGGCTGGGCACAGAAGAGGCGATGCGGGTTCGTCCGAAGAAGAAGCGGAAGCTGCTTGTCGCCGCGAGCTGTGCCCATGACGCGCTGATCGATGCGCCACGGTTCTGGCGCTGAGATAAGCGGTCAGGCCCAGGGGCGTTCGCGATACCATTTGGTGATGACATGCTTGACCCCGCCGCGGACCTTCATGCCATGATGGATGCTGGCGGCGTTATAGCGGCCCGGCGCGAGGCGGTTGTTCCAGGCGAGCAGTTTGCCGGCTTCGGGCTGGACCGTCTTGCCGATCTTGACGAAGCGGGTTGCGCCACCGGCGGTCGGTTCATTGAGATAGACCATCAAGGTCCATGTACGATTGCCCGCGAGGGCGCAAAAGCGATCGAAATCCGGCCCCTGCGGTTCGAAATAGTCGGTATGTGCCTTGAATTCCTGTCCGGTGGCATAGCGCTGGCCCTGGATCGGTTCGCCATAAGCGGGATCGATGCCCGCGAAGGCGGCAAGCTTTGCGTCGATGGCTGCGATGAACGGGTCGGCCGCGTCGAGATCGCAAGTCTCGCTGGTGCGGAAATAGCCGTCGCCATTGGCGTCGGCGATGGTCGACGGACGACGTTGGGCGTCGATCCGCTCGATCAGGCCGGCGCATTCCTGCGCGGAGAGAAAATCGCGCTGGATGAACAGCGTCAGTTCACGGCTGGGCACACGCTGGATGCGGGGATGTCCCGCGATCCAGGCGGGATCGGCGTCGGGCGCGGAAAGGGGTAGGGCGTCGGCCATCACTCATCCTGGAGAAGCAGGGGCAAGCCATTAAAAGAAGGCGCCTCTAGCTATCGCTGGCCGTGTGAAAAGCAAGCACTGTCGTTTCCGCGTTGCGATTGTCATCAAAGCGTCACACAAATGTCATCCGGCAGTAAAAGCATTTGCCTAGCAGGCGCCGGTATCAAGGGGGACCATCGACGCCTATGCGTGTGCCTTTCGGCGACAATATCCTGAAATTCGGCGGACGGCTGCGGCCCATCGACTGGCTGTCGGTGGTCGAAAAGCTGCTGTTGGGCGTGCTGGCGCTGCAAGGCGCGTGGCTGGTCTGGGCATTGCTGACGCCGGTGGGCAGCTTCGGTCCGTGGGAAGGGCGGCAGGCGCAATTCCCTTCCCTTGCCGAGCGACAGTCGCTTTTTTCCGGCTTCGATCCCTTTTATCGGAGCGGCCAGCCGCAGACGAGCAGCGGCGTGGTCACTTCGCTGGCACTGACGGTCTACGGTATCCGGCTGAATGAAGGGTCAGGGCTGGGATCGGCCATCGTCGCAGGACCCGACGGCGTACAGAACAGCTTTGCCGTGGGGGAGGAGATCATGCCCGGCGTGAAGCTGAAAGCGGTCGCCTTCGACCATATCACCATAGACCGCGGCGGCGCGGAGGAGCAGGTCTTCCTCGACCAGTCGCAGCCCGCGCCGACCGCCGCGCCCGATGGCGGAACATTCGCCGGTTCGCCGCCGCCAACGCCGCAGGGCATCGACAATCCGACCGCCGACAGCCTGAAACGCGATGTCGGCTTCACGCCCCGGATGAAGAATGGGCGCGTGACGGGGTTGATCCTGACGGCCAGAGGCCCCGGTTTCCAGAATGCCGGTTTCCAGCCCGGCGACATCGTCACCCAGATTGACGGCCAACCGGTCGGCTCGGTGGGCGATCTTCAGGCGTTGCAGGGCAAGATGATGCCCGGCGCGCGCATATCCCTGACGGTCGAGCGCGGCGCTGCCGTGTCCTCGGTCAACCTGACACTGCAAGGCCAATGACCAGAAAATTGCTTCTTTCCGCCGCCATGGCTCTCGCTCTGGCGGCCCCCATCGCTTCGCCGGTCATGGCGCAGCAGACGCTGAACGTGCGCGACGCCGATATTCGGGCCTTTATTCAGGATGCCGCGCGGGTGACGGGGCGGACCTTCATCATCGATAATCGCGTGCAGGGAAAGGTGTCGGTCGTCACCGACCGGCCCTTGTCGCGGTCCGAATATTTCGAGATTTTCCTGTCGACCCTGCGCGCCAATGGGCTGGTGGCGGTTCCGGCGCCGGGTGGCGCCTATCGCATTCAACCCGCCGATGGCGCGGCGGGTCAGCCCAGCGCCGTGGGGCGGGCGGCCAATCGCAACCAGTTCGTGACGGAGGTGTTCCGCCTGCGCTCGATCGATGCGGCGAGCGCTTTGGAAACCCTGCGGCCCCTGGTCAGCAAGGATGGTTCGGTGACGGCGAACCGCGCCGGGAACAGCGTGGTCGTGGCTGACTATGCCGACAATATCGGGCGCATCCGGCAGGTGATCGCGCGGATCGACCGGGATACGGCTTCGACCACGACGGTCGTGCTGAAAAATGCGGGGGCGCGGGAGATTGCGACCTCCTTGCAGGCTTTGGTGACGACCGGCGGCGAAGGCGCGGCAAAGCCCGCCACCATCGTGCCGATCGACAGCAGCAATGCCGTCGCGATCCGGGGCGACGCGGGCACTGTGGCGCGGCTGGCGCAGATGGCGCGTGATCTGGACCGGCAGGCGGCAAGCGGGACCGAAATCCGCGTCTATTGGCTGGAGCATGCCGATGCGGAAAAGCTGTTGCCGGTGTTGCAACAACTGATCGGGCAGTCGACCAGTTCGGCGGTGACGGCTTCCACCCCGGCGGCGGGGACGGCGCCTTCGGCTGCGCCGCCCGCAGCTTCGGCGGTGGTTGCGAGTTCGGGCGGATCGGGCGTCAGCGGGATTTCGACGCGTGGCCCGGCCATCGTCACCCGCTATGAGGGCGCCAATGCGATCATCGTCGCCGCGAACAGCGATGTGCAGCGGATGCTGGGCGAGACGATTCGCCAGATCGATACGCGGCGTGAGCAGGTGCTGGTGGAGGCAATCATCGTCGAGATCAGCGATGCCGCCGCCAAGAAGCTGGGCGTGCAGTTCCTGATCGGCAGCACCTCGACCGGCTTTGCCGCGACCAATTACTCCAATGCTTCGCCCAATCTGCTGACGCTGGCGGGGGCCGTGGCCGCCAACCGGCTAGGCACGACCAAGACCACGGTGGTGGCTGCCGATGGCTCGACCACCACGACCGAGACGCAGACCAACAGCGATCTGGCCAGCACCTTGCAATCGGCTGCGGTCAACGGCCTTCAGAGCGCAACCGGCGCCATCGCCGGACTGGGCGGCAGCATCGGCAGCAACGGCATTTTCGGGGCGATCATCAATGCGGTGAAGTCGGATACCGACAGCAATCTGCTGTCCACGCCCTCGGTGATGACCCTGGATAACCAGAAGGCCTCCATTCTCGTCGGCCAGCAAGTGCCGGTGACGACTGGCGAGGCGCTCAGCCAGAATTTCGACAACCAGTTCCGCACCGTGCAGCGGCAGGATGTCGGCATCAAGCTGGAGGTGAAGCCGCAGATCAATACCGGCGGCGCGATCAAGCTGTTCCTGAAGCAGGAAGTGTCGAGCGTCGCCGGGCCGGTTTCCAACAGCAACAGCGACCTCATCATCAACAAGCGCGAGATCGAGACGACCGTGACGGTCGACGATGGCGAGATATTGGCGCTGGGCGGTTTGCTGGACGACAATGAGCGCAAGACCATCGAGCGGATACCGTTGCTAAGCGATATTCCGGGCCTGGGCGAACTGTTCAAGTCGCGCAGCAAGAGCCGGACCAAGACCAATTTGATGGTCTTCATCCGCCCGACCATATTGCGATCCAAGGAGGATGCGCAGAAGCTGACGCAGCAGCGTTACGGCTATATTCGCGGCATGCAGTTGCAGCGCAATCCCGATGCCGAACCCAGCATCGACGAGCTGGTGCGCGACTATATGGGCGCGACGCCTCCCGCCGCTGCGCCTCAACCGGGCGACAGCGTGGTGCAGCCGCCTGCCGAAATCATCGAACCGACCGCCCGCCAGTCGAGCGGCGTGGTGCGTCCCGTCGAAATTCCGGCAAGCGGAGGCAAGCGGTGAGTGAAGCAGCCGCCATCGATCCTGATCCCATTCCCCCGCATGTGGCGCCGCGCGCCGTCGACATACCCTATGTTTTTGCGCGCAAGCATGGCGTGGTCATGCTGCCGCCTGAGGGCGAACGGCTGACCATAGCCGTGCGCGAGGGCAGCGACCCCCGCGTCCTGCTGGAAGTGCGGCGGCATTTGGCGCGCAGCTTCGATGTCCGTTTCGTCGATGGACCGCAGTTCGACAGGCATCTGTCCGACCATTATGCGATGGAAGGCAGCGCCGCCGCGATGGCCGGCTCCCTCGATGTCGGGGCCGATGAGCTGGACATATTGGCCGCCGATATCCCGACGGCGGACGATCTGCTCGACAGCGCGGACGATGCGCCTGCCATCCGCCTGATCAACGGCATCATCGCCGAAGCGGCGCGGCAGGGCGTGTCGGACATTCATATCGAGCCTTATGAAACCGGCTTGATCGTGCGGATGCGCGTCGATGGGGTGCTGCGCGAGACGCTGCGGATGCCGCCGCATGTCGCGCCGGTCGTCGTCAGTCGCATCAAGGTCATGGCGCGGCTCGACATTGCCGAGCGACGGGTGCCGCAGGATGGACGTATCGGCCTGACGCTGGGCGGGAAACTGCTCGACGTGCGCGTATCGACACTGCCGAGCCGGGCGGGCGAGCGGGTGGTGCTGCGTATTCTCGACAAGGAGAATGCGGGCATGAACCTCGACCTGCTGGGCATGGCGGGCGCGACGGACCGGATTTTCCGGGAGGGCTTGCAGGAGCCCAATGGCATCATCCTCGTCACCGGGCCGACCGGTTCGGGCAAGACGACGACGCTTTATGCGGGCTTGCGGCAGTTGAATGACGGAACGCGCAATATCCTGACGGTCGAGGACCCGGTCGAATATGCGATCGAGGGCGTGGGTCAGACACAGGTGAATGCCAAGGTCGGCCTGACCTTCGCGGCCGGACTGCGCGCGATCCTGCGCCAAGACCCCGATGTCGTGATGGTCGGCGAAATTCGTGACCGCGAGACGGCCGAGATCGCCGTACAGGCTTCGCTGACCGGGCATCTGGTCCTTTCCACCGTCCATACCAATGACGCGGTTGGCGCGATCACCCGTATGCGCGACATGCGGGTCGAGCCGTTCCTGCTCGCCTCGACCCTGCGCGCAGTGATCGCACAGCGACTGGTGCGGCGCCTCTGCCAGCATTGCCGGGAACCGGTGCAGGCCGACAAGTCCGCCAGCGCCCTGCTGGGCTTCGATCCGGGCACGATCATCTACCGGGCGCGTGGGTGCGAGGAATGCAATGGATCGGGCTACAAGGGCCGGATCGGTGTGTTCGAGGCGATCCGGGTGGACGACACCATTCGGCGGCTGATCAACGACGGCGGCGATGAATCGCTGATCGCGCGCCACGCCTTCCTGAACGCCCCCAATCTGGGATCGGCGGCGCGGGCGCTGGTGCGCGACGGGCAAACCACGGCGGAGGAAGCCATCCGCGTGTCGCGGCGCGATGCGGCTGAGGTGGAAACCATCGCCGATGGCTGAGTTCGATTATATTGCGATCGACCCCGCAGGGAAGGAGCGCAAGGGATCGGTCAAGGCCGACACGATGGACGATGCTCGCGCCCGGCTGGATGCGCGCAAGCTGTTCATCGTGCGGATCGAGCCGGGGGCGGTGGAAAAGGCTCGCAAGCGCGCGGGCCTGTCGCTGCGCGCGCCGCGCCTGTCGGCCAAGGAGCTGACGCTGTTCACGCGGCAGCTTTCGACGCTGGTCGAGGTCAGTCCGCTGGAAGAGGCGCTGCGCACCATCGGGCGGCAAAGCGAGCAGGCGCATGTCCAGGCGATCGTCGGCAAGGTGCATTCGGGCGTGCTCGAAGGGCGGCGGCTGGCCGATGCCCTGGGCGCGGAGCCGAAGAGTTTCCCGGCGCTCTACCGTGCGATGATCTCGGCAGGGGAGAGTTCGGGCAGCCTGCCGACGATCATGGAGCGGCTGTCGGAATTGATGGAGCGGCAAGCGGTCATGCGGTCCAAGGTGCTGACCGCGATCGCCTATCCCAGCGTGCTGGCGGCCTTTGCGGTGTGCGTGGTCGCGGCGCTGATGATCTTCGTCGTGCCCAAGGTGGTCGAGCAGTTCGATACGGTCGGCCAGCAATTGCCGCTGCTGACGCGGATGGTCATGGGCGTTTCGGCTTTTCTGGCTGGTTATTGGTGGTTGCTGCTGATCCTGATCGGGCTGGCGGGCTTTGGCTTCTGGCGGGCGTTGAAGGTCGAGGGTTTTCGCTATCGCTTCGATTTCATGCTGTTGCGATTGCCGCTGCTGGGGCGGCTGATCCGCGATCTCCATGCGGCGCGAATGGCGCGGACGCTTTCAACCATGGTGGCGAGCCGCTTGCCGCTGATGGAGGGGCTGTCGCTCACCACCCAGACCGTCCACAACCGGGTGCTGCGGCAGGCGTCGGAGGAGATTGTCGAGGCCATTCGCGGCGGCGGCAGCCTGTCGGCGGCGTTGCGGCGGGCGGGCGTGTTTCCGCCGCTGCTGGTCTATCTGGCGGCGAGCGGGGAAAGCGCGGGCCGGCTCGACACCATGCTGGAGCGGGCGGCGGACTATCTGGAGCGGGAGTTCGACAGCTTCACCTCCGCCGCGCTCGCCATGCTGGAGCCGGTCATCATTATCGCGATGGGCGGCATTGTCGCCGTCATCATCCTGTCTATCCTGCTGCCCATCCTGCAGCTGCAGAGCCTCACCGGGGCCTGAAGGAGTGTTTATGAAATTGCCCGACCTGAAACGCATCCGGTCCCTGCGCGAAGGCGCATGTCAGCGGCGCGACGCAGAACATGGGTTCACCCTTGTCGAACTCATGGTCGTCATCGTCATCATCGGCCTGTTGGCGACTATCGTGGCAATCAACGTGATTCCCGCGACCGACACCGCGCGGGTCGAGAAGGCCAAGGCGGACATTTCCACCATCGAGCAGGCGCTGGAGCAATATCGGCTGGACAATCTGACCTATCCCTCGACCACGGACGGATTGCAGGCGCTGATCAATCCGCCCGCTTCGCTGGCCCAGCCGCAGCGTTATCGGCGCGGCGGCTATATCAAGAAGCTGCCGAACGATCCGTGGGGCCGACCCTATAACTACTCCGTGCCCGGCCGGAAGGGCGCGTTCGACATCAGTTCGCTGGGCGCCGATGGCCAGCCGGGCGGCGAGAATGAGAATGCCGACATCTACTCCAGCGAGCTTTGAGCGCTCGCAGCCCGGCTTCATGCCTTTGCGACGTTCCGCTGAACACGGCTTCATGCCTTCGCGACGTTCCGCCGAATACGGCTTCACGTTGATCGAGCTGATGGTCGTCCTGACGATCATCGGCTTCATTTCGGCTGCGGTGGTGTTGGCGATCCCCGATCCGCGCGGGCGGGTGATAGAGGATGCCGACCGCTTCGCCACGCGCATTGCCGCTGCGCGCGACGAAGCGGTCGTGACATCGCGGCCCATGGGGGTATGGGTTTCGGCCTCCGGCTATGGTTTCCAGCGCCGCGATGGAGGGCAATGGGTGCCCCTGGAGGACAAGCCCTTCGTCACCGCCAACTGGAAGGGGGGCACGCGGGCGCTGGTAGGCAAGGACGGGCGGCAGCAGATCGGTTTCGACGGCACCGGCCTGCCCACCGATCCCATGACCGTGACCCTGGCGCGCGAGGGCGAGCGGGTGTCGATTTCGGTCGATATGGCCGGAAAGGTCATGGTCGGTGGATAAGCGCGAACAGGGCTTTACCCTTCTGGAAATGCTGGTCGCGTTGGCGGTGTTCAGCCTCGCGGCGCTGGCGCTGGTGCGCTTGCAGGGCGTGACCCTCCATACGGCGGCTGACCTCGACAGCAAGGCGATGGGGCAGATCGTCGCGCGGAACCTGATGGTGGAGGTGCAGACCGATCCCGCGCCGCCCTCGCTTGGGTCCGGCCAAGGTGAGGTCGAGAATGGCGGCCGCCGCTGGCACTGGACCCGGGAGGTCAAGGCGACGGACGACAAGCGGTTGTTGCAGGTGAGCCTGACCGTCGATGGGCAGCCGGGGGCGTCGCCCGTGGTGCTGAACTTCGTGCGGGTGGTGCAGTGAAGCGGGCATCGATCCCTGACGAAGCGGGCTTCACGCTGATCGAATTGCTCGTCGCCCTGATGATCTTTGCCATGCTCGCGGCGGCGGGCGTGCTGCTGCTCGGCAACAGCGTGTCGGCGCAGGCGCAGATCAAGCTGCGGCTGGACGACATGGCGGCGTTGCAGAGGGCCGGGGGAGCACTGGCGGCCGATCTGGGGCAGGCGGTGCCGCGCATCAGCCGCACCGAATCGGGGACGCTGGCACCTGCTTTCTGGTCGCATCGGGAAGGGGAAGGCGTACCCGTTCTCCAGTTCGTGCGCGGCGGTTGGGACAATCTGGGCGATTTGCCGCGGCCTTCGCTGCAAAAGGTCGAATATTGGGTGCGGCAGGGGCGGCTGGAGCGGCGCACCTATGCGCAGATCGACGGCGCTGCGGGCGATGAGCCGGCGGTGCTGCTGGACCATGTCGAGGATGTGGCGTTGCGCTTTCGCGATGCCGGGGGCGAGTGGCGCGACGAATGGGTGCCGACCCAGCCCGATCTGATGCCGCGCGCGGTCGAAATGACGGTGACGCGAACAAGCGAGCCGCCCGTGACGTTGCGCTTTCTGGTCGGGCCGGGGCCGGTGGAAAAGCTGGAAGGGACGGCGACCAATGGCTGATCCCGGGAAGAAAAATGAGCGGGGCGCTGCACTGTTGACGGTGCTGCTGTTGGTGGCGGTGATGGCGGTGGTGGCCGCCACCGCGCTGGAGCGGCTGGCGCTGGCGACGCGGATGACGGGCAATGGTGGGGCGGTCGATCAGGCGCGCGCCTTTGCCGATGCCGGGGCGGAGATTGCGCGGTTGCGGATCGGCGATCTGGTGGCGGCCAATCCGGGCAAGACGACGCTCGCGGGGAACTGGATGGGCACGCCGCAGGCGATCCCGGTGCCCGGCGGCATGGCAACGGCGCGGGTGACGGATGGCGGCAATTGCTTCAACCTCAACAGCGTGGTGGCGGGCGAGAGCGAAGCGGACTTGAAGGTTCGGCCGGTCGGTGTCTCGCAGTTTCAGGCATTGTTGCAGGCGCTGGGCGTCGATGCGCGGCAGGCGCAGGGGGCGGCCGCCTCGCTCGCCGACTGGATCGACACGGACAGCGTGCCCCAGCCGAGCGGCGCCGAGGATGAGACCTATGCGCAGGCGGCGCGGCCCTATCGCACCGCCAACCGCTTCATGGTCGATCCCAGCGAATTGCGCGCGGTGAACGGGGTGACGCCGGCGATCTATGCTCTGGTGCGGCCGTGGGTGTGCACCTTGCCGACGGCGGATCTGTCGCCGATCAACATCAATACGCTGCTACCGGATCAGGCGCCGCTGTTTGCCATGCTGATGCAGGGGCAACTCAGCGTCGCGCAGGCGCGGCAATTGCTGTCACAGCGGCCAGCGGACGGTTATGGGAGCACGGTAGCGTTCTGGGCCGTGCCGGCGCTGGCGGGGCTGAGCCCGCTGGAAGAAGTGGCCAACCAGGTCAAGTTGACGACGGGATTTTTTGCAGTGGAAGTGTCGGTGGATGTCGGGGGAACGCAGGTGGTCGAACGGGCGCTGATCGATGCGCGGCAGGCACCGGCCCAGCTGATACGCCGCAATTGGGGGACCGGCGCATGAGCGCGGAAGGATTGATCGTCGCGCTGGCCGAGGAGCCGGGCGCGGAGCCGCTGTGGATGCGGGTGGCGAACGGCGCCATCGTGCAGACTGGCGCAGGCGCGAACTGGCTGGCGGCCTGTGGGCTGACGGCTTTGCCGGATGATATGGTGGTGATGCTGGTTCCTCCGGCTGCTTTGGTGACGCTGCATGCGGCGTCCTATCCTGATCTTCCTCCCCGGCAGGGTCGGGCGGCGGCACGGCTGGCGGCGCTGGCCGGGGGAATCGTGCCCGCCGATCAACTGTTCGCGGCGGCCAATGAGAATGACGATCCGGCGAGGCCACATCTGATCGCCGTCGCGGCGCGGGCGGATATGCAACATTGGCTGCTCTGGGCGCAGCATCATGGGCTGGATCCCGACATCATGGTGCCCGCGCCGCTGCTGCTACCCGAAGCGGAGCATGGGTTTCGCCGGGCGATCATCGGCGGCACGCCGGTACTGCGTGGCGCAGACATGGCGCTGGCCGGTGATCTGGCGCTGCCGGAACTGATCGGCGATGCTATGGTGCAGGATGTGCCGGCCGAGCAGGTCCATGCGCGGGCGATTGCCGCCCTGGAACAGCCGCCGCTGGACCTGCGGCAGGGCGATTTCGCGAAAAGGGTGCGGCGTTCCTTCGACAAGAGGGCGCTGGGCCGGATCACGCTGTGGTGCGCGCTGATCCTGTTCGTCGCTTTGGCGATCGCGTTGATCGGGCTGGCGAAACAGCATTTCGCGGCGAACCGCCTCGACGCCGACAGCCTGATCCGGGCGCGGCAGGCGGTGCCCGGCGCGACCGATCTGGTGCAGGCCGAAGCGGAGATGGACCGGCAACTCGCGGCCCGAGGAGCGGGCGGCTATGCCTTCACCGCTCCTGTATCGGGGCTTATGAAGGCGTTGCAGGACGCGCCGGGCGTATCGCTGACGGCGCTGTCGCGCGATCCTGACGGGATGATCCGCGCGACGCTCGCCTCCGCCAAGGCGGATGACATCAATATGGTGCTGCTGGCGCTGCAGGCGGCGGGGTTCACGATCACGGCGACGCCTTCCCAGGACCCGGGGGGGCGGACGCTGGCGGATATTACGGTGCGGTCATGATGGAACATCTGGGCAAGTTGTGGGACGAGCGGTCCCCGCGCGAACAATGGATGCTGGGCGTGATGTTCGCGCTGCTGGCGGTGGTGATCCTCTGGCTGGGCGTGTTGCGGCCGCTCGACATGGCACGGAGTTCGGCGCGCGATGCGCTGCGCGACGCGACGGATCGCAATGCCGCGATCCGGGGCAAGGTGAAGCTGCTCAAATCCCTGCCCCGTTCCGGTGATATTGTGCAGGCGACGATGCCGCTCGAGCAATTTGTCGGGCAGAGCGCGGGCGAGGCGGGTCTGACGCTGGAACGGGCGCAGGTGCAGGGCGCGGATCGGCTGGACATGGCGATGGCTTCGGTCCGGCCGGTGGCGCTGTTTTCCTGGTTGGCGGCACTGGAGGCGCAGGGTGTGCGGGTCGAAACGATGAGCGCGCGGCCCTCCCCCACGGCAGGCAGCGTGTCGGTGCAGGCGGTTCTGGTGCGGGGGGGCGGGCAATGATGGGCCTGACGCTATCGCGCCGGATGCGGATCGCGTTGATCGTGGTTTTCGCCCTGGGCTTCCTGATTTTCCTGCCGATGCGAATCGCGCTGGGCATGACCGGGCTGGAACGGTTGGGCGTGGCCGCGCGGGAGGTGCAGGGCACGGTCTGGAGCGGCGCAATCGACCGGTTGATGCTGGGCACGACCTCTCTGGGGTCGGTCCATGCCGGCCTGTCGCCGGTGCCGCTGCTCGTCGGGCGGGCGCGGTTCGACATCTGGCGACGCAATGGCGCGCCCGATGATCTGGCCGGCGCCATGACCGTTGGATTTGGGCGCATCGGCATCGATGATGTTACCGGCGCGGTGCCGCTGGGACAAACATTTGCGCCTTTGCCGGTCAGCAGTTTCGTCATGGAGGATGTGTCGGCCTGGTTCACCGGCGACCGCTGCGGTCATGCCGAGGGGCGGGTGAGGGCGCAGATGGCGGGGCAGTTTCCGGGACTGAACCTTTCGCAGGGGCTTTCAGGCGCGGCGAGCTGCGATGGCGAAGCGCTGTTGCTGCCGCTGGTGAGCCAGTCGGGACTTGAGAAGGTGAACCTGCGCATCTGGCGCTCCGGCCGTTATGTCGCGGAGATGCACGTCGAGACGGCGGATCCGACCTTGGCCGAAGCGCTGGCGAGGGCGGGCTTCGCCGATGCGGGGGGAGCGCATGTGCTGAAGGTCGAAGGAACGCTGTGATCCATCCGCTGGCTGCTGGCTTGGGCGGCATTGCAGGCGCCATTGCCGGAAGTTTTCTCGCCACGCTGATCCTGCGCTGGCCGCAGGGAAGGGAGGTCGCGCGGGGACGATCCGCCTGCGACGGCTGTGGGCGGTTGCTCGGCGTGCTCGATCTGGTCCCCCTGCTGAGCGCGCTGGTGCAGCGCGGACGCTGTCGGACTTGCGGCGCAGTGATCGATCCCTTGCATGGGCGGGTGGAGGCGGGGTGCGCGATCATTGGTGCGCTGGCGCTGGGATTCGCGCCCGAGCTGGGTGGGATCGGTTGGGCATTGCTGGGCTGGCTGCTGCTGACGCTGGCGGTGCTGGACAAGCGACATTTCTGGTTGCCCGATGCGCTGACATTGCCGCTGGCTTTTTTGGGTTTCACCATCGGGCTGTGGACGACCGATGCGGTGCTCGCGGATCGGGTGGTCGGTGCGGTGACAGGCTATCTGGCGCTGATGATCGTGGCGATCGGCTATCGACAGGTCAGAGGGCGCGAAGGGCTGGGGCTGGGCGATGCCAAGCTGTTGGGGGCGCTGGGTGCCTGGTTCGGCTGGCAGGCCTTGCCCTTCATCTTGTTGCTGGCCGCAAGTCTGGGGCTGCTTGCAATTCTGGCGGCGATGGCTGTGGGCCGCCCGGTGAATGGTGCGACGCGGGTGCCGTTGGGGACTTTTCTGGCTGTAGCGGCGGTGCCGGGCTGGTGGCTGTCGGTGCTGGCCGTTCAGATATGAGCGGAATTTTTCGAAAGCGCATCAAACCCCGTTGACCCATCCGTTCGTGCTGCTTATAGCGCCGCCTCACCGCAGGGCACGACCCGGCGGAATGCCCTTGGGGCGGAGTAGCTCAGCTGGTTAGAGCAGCGGAATCATAATCCGCGTGTCGGGGGTTCAAGTCCCTCCTCCGCTACCACCTTTACAGTCATGATGGACACCGGCGGATTTTCCGCTTGCATTCGTTCGTCCCCGTTGCACTAATGTTGCAATGCACAACCAGCCTTTGGCTGAGGGAGGAACGCCACTTTGCCCTTCCACGAAATGTTTGAGCCTGATGGTTCGATACGCCCCTGCTATGCCGAAGTGCAAAATTGGGTGGAGCGAACCGGCATTGCCGGGCTCAATCGTCGAATGGATGAGGCGGAAGCGATTTTCCGGCGCATCGGCATAACCTTCGCCGTCTATGGCGAAGGTGGCGACCCGGAAAGGCTGATCCCCTTCGATCTGTTGCCGCGCATCTTCATGGCCCAGGAATGGCGGGTGCTGGACCGGGGCATAAAACAGCGGGCGCGGGCGCTGAACGCCTTTCTGCACGACGTCTATCATCGCGGAGAGATTGTGCGAGCGGGCATCATGCCTGCCGACATCATCTACCGCAACAGCGCCTATCTGGCGGAAATGGCGGACTTCACGCCACCGGGGAAGGTCTACAGCCACATTGTCGGCATCGATATCGTGCGCACCGGGCCAACGCGGTTTGAGGTGCTGGAGGATAATTGCCGCACCCCCTCCGGCGTGTCCTATATGCTCGAAAATCGCGAGATCATGACGCGCATGTTCCCGGAGCTGTTCGCGCAGGGGCTGGTGGCGCCGGTCGATGATTATCCGGCGGAATTGCTGAAGAGTCTGAAAGAAGTCGCGCCGCCCGCCTGCAATGGCGATCCCGTGGTGGTGGTGCTGACGCCGGGATCGCTCAATAGTGCCTATTATGAGCACAGCTTCCTGGCCGATCTGATGGGCGTGGAACTGGTGGAACCCGCCGACCTGTTCGTCGATCAGGATCGGGTCTGGATGAAGACCACGCTGGGGCCGAAGGCGGTCGATGTCATTTATCGCCGCATCGATGACGAATATATCGATCCGCTGGTGTTCCGGCCTGACAGCCTGCTCGGCGTGCCGGGCATTTTCAACGTCTATCGCAGCGGCGGGGTGACGCTGGCATCGGCGCCCGGATCGGGGATCGCGGACGACAAGGCCGTCTATGTCTATGTTCCGGAAATGATCCGCTTCTATTTGGGTGAACAGCCAATCCTGGACAATATTCAGACCTGGCAATGTTCGAAGCCCGATGAATGCGCCTATGTGCTGGAAAATCTGCACGATCTCGTCGCCAAGGAAGTCCATGGTTCCGGCGGTTACGGCATGTTGATCGGCCCCAAGTCGACCAGGGATGAGGTCGCCGCCTATGCCGAGCGGATCCGGGCGAATCCCGGCGAATTCATTGCCCAGCCGACACTGGACCTGTCCACCGTGCCGACGCTGGGTCCGGCGGCGGTGGTGGGGCGTCATGCGGATTTCCGGCCCTATTGCCTGGTGGGCAAGCAGATCCGGCTCGTACAGGGCGGCCTGACTCGCGTGGCGTTGACCGAAGGGTCGCTGGTCGTGAACTCCAGCCAGGGCGGCGGGGTCAAGGACAGCTGGGTATTGCAGGATTGAACGGATGTTGAGCCGGACCGCCGAAAATCTCTTCTGGATGGCGCGCTACATGGAGCGTGCCGAGGCCACGGCCCGCCTGCTGACCATGGGGCAGCGCATGGCGATCCTGCCCGGCGCGCACCATCGCGACGAGTGGCGATCGGTGGTGCGGGCGACGGGGGCGTTCAACCATTTCCCGGAAGGCGCGCAGGTGACGGAGAGCGATGCGATCGCCTTTCTGATGCTGGACCTCGACAATCCCTCCTCCATCCGATCCTGCCTGTTGAAAGCCCGCGCCAATGCCAAGTCGGCGCGCACCATGCTGACGCAGGACATGTGGGAGGCTTTGAACGAAGGCTGGCGCAAGCTCGATAGCTATGATGTGGCGGAGGCGCGGCAGCAGTTGCCGGCGCTGATCGACTGGGTGAAGACGCGGGTGATGACCTTCCGCGGCGCGGCGCATTCGGGGCAGCTCCGCAACGAAGGGCATGATTTCCTGCGCGCGGGGTCGGCGCTCGAGCGGGCGCAGATGACGTTGCGGCTGTTGGACGTCAAATATTATGTGCTGCTGCCCGAAACCGAGGTGGTGGGCGGCAATCGGGACCATTATCAGTGGACCTCGGTGCTCTATGCGTTGTCGGGGGCACGGGCCTTTCACCATATTTATGGCGGCACCTACACGCCCTGGCAGATCACCGATTTTCTGATGCTCAACCGCCTGTTTCCGCGCAGCGTCGCTTATTGCTATGACCAGCTTGCCTATCGGCTGAACCGGCTGGCGGGGTGGCATGATGCGCGGGCCTCCTGTCACGATACCGTGCGCGAGATGGTGGCGGATCTGGAGCAGCTCGACAGTGGCGAGATTTTCCGCGTGGGCCTGCATGAAACGGTGCAGAATGGCCTCATGACCACCAACCGGCTGGGAGCGGAAATCGCCCAGGCCTATCATTTCGGCTGAAAGGGCAGCGCATGAAACTGCTTGTCCGCCACCAGACCATCTACCGTTATCAGGTCGCGGCCGGGCAGGTGGCGATGCGGTTGAAGCTGATGCCGGTCGATACGGCCGCGCAGAAAGTGCTGGACTGGCAGGTCAGCGTGAACGGCGAGGTGCTGACGCGCTTCGGTCCCAACGGCTTTGGCGAGATGGAGGCGATCTGGGTTCGGCATGACCGGATGGATCATGCCGTGATCGTGGCCGAGGGGCTGGTCGAAACGCGGGAAAGTCATGGTGTCGTGGGCTGGCCGCGCACGGCCGTAAACCCGCGCTATTTCCTGCGGGAGACGCGGCTGACCAAGGCGTCGGCGGCGATCCGGGACATGGCGCGCGCGCTGCCGGAGAAGGGTGGGGCGCTCGCCCGGCTCCACGCGCTGTCGGCGGCATTGCGCGAGGCGGTCGACTATCGCAGCGGCGTGACCACCGCCACCACCACGGCGGCAGAAGCGTTCGCGCTAGGCGCCGGCGTGTGTCAGGATCATGCGCAGATTTTCATCGCCGGGGCGCGGGCGCTGGGGATTCCGGCGCGCTATGTGTCCGGCTATCTGCTCGCGGATGAAGGCGATGTGCTGCATGAAACCCATGGCTGGGCGGAGGCGTTGGTGCCGGAACTTGGCTGGGTCGGTTTCGATCCGTCGAACCGGGTCTCCGTGACGGAATATTATCTGCGCGTCGCCAGCGGTCTGGATGCGGATGCGGCGGCGCCGATCCGGGGCTCGGTGACGGTGGCGGGCGATATCCGGATTGACGCGGACGTTCGGATCGCGCAGGCGGAGGAAGGGGTGGAACAGCGGCAGCTGCAACGGCAGCAACAACAAAGCGCGCAGGCCACCACGCGGGACTGAACAGTTGAGAGGGCCTTCGGCCGATGACTTATTGCGTCGCGGTGCGCGTAGATCAGGGGCTGGTCATGCTGTCCGACACCCGTACCAATGCGGGAATGGACAATATCGCGCGTTTCCGGAAGAGCTTCACCTACAGTGTGCCGGGCGAGCGCGCGATCACCATGATGTGTTCGGGCAATCTGTCGATCACCCAGGGGGTGAAGGCGATGCTGGGCCAGGCGATCAAGGACGCCACGCTCGATCCCGGGATCGAAACGATCCTCAATTGTCCGACCATGAACCGCGTTGCGCAGATTGTCGGCGACGCGATGTGCACCATGCAGGGGCGCTATCGCAACACGATCGAGATGCAGGGATCGGGGGCGGATGCCTCCATCCTGATCGCCGGGCAGCGCAAGGGCGGCAAGCCGCGCCTCTACCTCATCTATTCGGCGGGCAATTTCATCGAGGCGACGGAGGACACGCCCTTCTTCCAGATCGGCGAGCATAAATATGGCAAGCCGATCCTGGACCGCATCGTCCAGCGCGAAACCAGCCTGGAAGATGCGGCCAAGGCGGTGCTGTTGTCGATGGATTCGACCCTGCGTTCCAACCTGTCGGTCGGGATGCCGCTGGACCTGACGGTGATCGAGCGGGACCAGTTCGACTTCCGCGTCCGCACCCGGATCGAAGCCGATGATGAAGAATTCCAGCTGCTGTCCCACGGCTGGTCGGCCGCGCTGCGCAAGGGGTTTGAGGACCTGCCGAAAGTGCTCGACTGAATCCCAGCTTCTCGCTGTCCAAGCAAATCCATGGCTTGCGCGGGCGGGATGGGGGCCTATCTCATCGCGACAGACGAATCGTAGCCGGAAAGATGTTCATGACCGCCACCCACTCGACCCGCATGCTGATCCTCGGTTCCGGCCCCGCCGGCCTGTCTGCCGCCATTTATGGTGCGCGCGCGGGTCTGGCGCCGATCGTGGTGCAGGGCATGCAGCCGGGCGGGCAACTGACCATCACCACCGACGTTGAAAATTATCCGGGCTTCCGCGACGTCATCCAGGGGCCCTGGCTGATGGAGCAGATGCAGGCGCAGGCGGAGCATGTCGGCGCGCAGATGATGTACGACCAGATCGTGGATGTGGACCTGTCGGAGCGGCCCTTCCGCCTGAAGGGCGACAGTGGGACGGTGTACTATGCCGACAGTCTGGTGATCGCGACCGGCGCGCAGGCCAAGTGGCTGGGCGCGGAGGGCGAGCAGCTTTTGCAGGGGAAGGGGGTTTCGGCCTGCGCGACGTGCGATGGCTTCTTCTATCGCGGCAAGAAAGTGGTGGTGATCGGCGGCGGCAATACCGCGGTCGAGGAAGCGCTTTACCTGACCAACCACAGCCATGACGTCACATTGATCCACCGTCGCGATTCGCTACGGGCGGAGAAGATCCTGCAGCAGCGGCTGTTCGCGCATCCGAACATCAAGGTGGTGTGGAATCAGGCGGTCGAGCGCTTCGTCGGGGGCGGCAATCCGGAAGGGCTGGTCGGGGTCGACCTGATTGACACGGTGACGGGCCACAAATCGCATATCGAGACGGATGGCGCGTTCGTTGCCATCGGCCATCAGCCGGCGACCGAGTTGTTCGTCGACAAGCTGCCGATGGATGAAGGCTATCTTCTGGTCGAGAAGGGCACGACGAAAACCGCCGTTCCGGGCGTCTTTGCGGCGGGTGACGTCAGCGACAAAATCTATCGTCAGGCGGTGACGGCCGCGGGCATGGGCTGCATGGCGGCATTGGATGTGGAGAAATTCCTGGCCGAGGCCGATTTTGAGGCGGTAGCGGCGGAATGAAGTCCGGACGGGCGGTGGCATAGGTTACCGTCCCGATGGCACTTGTGCCTGTCTGCGCAGGCGAAGGACGGATTTAATTCCCGATCTTCGCCTGTGCGAAGGCAAGCAGCGTCCCGAACGTCTCGAACGTATCGCCGTCGATATCCTCGTCCTCGATCAGGATGTCGAAGCGATCCTCCATCTCGGTGAGCAGGCCGGCGACGGCCATGGAATCCAGTTCCGGCAACGCGCCGAACAGCGGCGTGTCCGCATCGAACGCGTCGACGCGCTCCTGCGACAAGGCCAGTACATCGCGCAGCAGCGCGCGCATCATTGTTTCGATGTCCATTGCCCGGTCGACCGGCTGAATATTGTCCGCCCGCATGATGCGCGCCTACCTAATCGCTCGAACGCTATCCGACAAGCGCTGAAATGGCCGTGCGTGCCGCGGGCAGCCAGACAGAGGCGCAGCGCGGGTTGAAGAAGTCGAGCCGGTAGAGCGTCTCGCGCGCCTCCATCCAGTCGGTCTTGTAGCCATTGTCGCCGGTGCCATAGTCGATCAGGGCCACGCCGTCCTGGTCCATGACATGGGCGAACATGGCATGGCTGAGCAGGCTGCCGGGCGAGGCGCCGTCAAAGGCCTGATCATGGGCGAGCTTATGGATCAGCGCCGTGCCGTTTTCGACGGTCCATAGTTGGGCGGCGACCGGCTGATCCTCCAGCCGCGCAAAGCCCAGCCGGAGGGTTCCGGCGGCGCTTTCCCGTTCGGCCAGCGCGCGCAGGAAAGACAGGCCGGGTTCGGGCTGTTTCCAGCTTCGCTCATGAACGGCGGTATAATCGCGCCATAGCCCATCGGTCAGCCGGTCCGCGATGCCGAGCGTGAAGCGGCTCGCGCGGCTCTTGCGGGCGATGAGGGTGCGCAGGCGTCCGGGCCGCTCCGTCCAATAGTCGGCAAAGCCGCGGCCTTCGGGACGCAGCAGATGCCGCCCGCCCATGGGCCGGCGCACGCCGAACCAGCCGGCGCGGCGGAATGCCTCCAGCAGGAGCGAGGCGGTGTCCGTCACTGGATAGAGGTCGACCTGCGTGCTGTCCTTGAGCAATTTCTGGGCGATGACCTCGATCAGGCGTCGCTGGACGATGGGGTCCGGCGCACCGAGGAAGATCGGCGACCAGTCGAAACTGTACCAGTTGGCCAAAGCGCTGAGACGCCCCGCCTTGGGTGAGAGCAGGAACAGCCAAACGGCCTTCCCGTCTTCCACGGCGTTGCAGATGCGGACCGGAATCTGAGGGAAGCAGTGGTCATGGAGCGATTCGAACCAGTCGATCCGGTGGAACAGGGAAGGCACGGTCGCACGGTCGAGCGCGCCGGAAAGCGCATGACGCGCTTCTGCAACGCTGCGATATTCCCTTGCGACCAGCAAACCACTATCTCCCCGGCAACATCATGGCGTTTAGGAAAAAAGTCTGGAGATGGAGTTAAGCGATTCCCCGGGGCCGATGAGGGTCGATGGCGCGGCGGTGCGGCCCATCGATCATATTTTGTTGCGCGGCGATCCGGCGCGGCCTGCGCTGGATGGACGGTCAGGCACGCAGACCTATGCGGAACTGGAAATCACCCTGGGACGGCTGGCCGCGTGGCTGGCGGGATTCGGGCTGGAGAAGGGCGCGCGAGTCGCGAGTTGGATCGCCAAGGGACCGGTGGCGGCGTTGATGCCGCTGGCCGCGCCGCGGGCCGGGCTGGTCCATGTGCCGGTCAATCCGCTGCTCAAACATGCACAGGTCGCGCATATCCTGGCTGATAGCGGGGCGTCGCTGCTGATCGGCACGGCAAGCCGGCTGGCGACTCTGGAGCCGGGCGATGTGCCCAGCGGATGCCATCTGCATCGGGAGGATGATGCCGCTGGCGCGATGAGCGGCGGGGAAGCATGGGGTCCTTCGGACGCGGCGGCGGACGATCTGGCGGCGATCCTCTACACCAGCGGATCGACCGGGCGGCCCAAGGGCGTAATGCTGAGCCACGCCAATCTGTGGCTGGGCGCCGTGGCGGTGGCGGATTATCTGAAGATGACGGAACAGGACCGGACGCTGTGCGTGCTGCCGTTCAGCTTCGATTATGGGCAGAATCAGCTGCTTTCGACATGGGTTGCCGGGGGGTGCGTCTATCCGCTGGATTATCTGACGCCGCGTGACGTGGTGAAATCGGTGGACCGGCGGGACATCAGCACGCTGGCCGGGGTGCCGCCGCTCTGGGTGCAATTGACCGAGCTGGATTGGGCGGCGGAGGTCGCGGGGAAGCTGCGACGCCTGACCAACAGCGGCGGGGCGCTGACCCGGCCTCTGGTGGCGAAGTTGCGGGCGCTGTTTCCCAACGCGGATCTCTATCCCATGTATGGGCTGACCGAAGCGTTCCGCTCGACCTATTTGCCGCCCGCGCTGGTGGAGAGCCATCCCGACAGCATGGGGTCGGCCATTCCCCACGCCGAAATATTGGTGGTGCGGCCCGATGGCAGCCTGACCGACGATGATGAGCCGGGTGAGCTGGTGCATTGCGGGCCGCTGGTGGCGCAGGGCTATTGGCAGGATGCCGCCCGCACGGCGGAGCGGTTCAAACCGGCGCCGGCGGCTTCCCGCTATGGCGGCGTGGCGGTATGGTCGGGCGATACCGTGCGGCGGGACGCGCAAGGCCTGCTCTATTTCGTCGGGCGTGACGACGCGATGATCAAGTCGGCGGGCAACCGCATCAGCCCGACCGAGATCGAGGAAGCCGCCGTCGCTGTCGAAGGCGTGGCCGAGGCCGTCGCGCTGGGTGTCAGGGACGAACGGCTGGGGCAGGCGGTGTTGTTGCTGTTGCGCGGGACGGTTCCCGAACTAAAGGCGAAGGTCGAGGCGCGGCTGAAGGCCGAGCTGCCCAATTTCATGCAACCGCGCGAGATCGTCATGCTGTCCGAATTTCCCCGCAATCCCAATGGCAAGATCGACCGCGTGGCGCTGGCGCGGGAGCATGCCGCATGAAGCCGATGGGACCGATCCCGCCGTTTTTTTCCGGCGAGGAGGGGATGCTGCTGATCGGCGGCTGCGGTGCGGCCAGCCTGGTCGACGATGCGGGCGACACGCCGCTTTTCGTCTATGACATGGGAATCGTGGAGGCGCAGGTGCGCGCCCTGCGTGACGCCATGCCCTCCATCCTGTCGCTGCATTATGCGGTGAAGGCGAATCCTTATGCCCCCTTGCTGGAGCGGATGGCGCGGCTGGTCGACGGCTTCGACGTGGCGTCGGGCGGCGAACTGACGCGCGCGCTGGAAGCGGGCATGAACGCTGCGCATGTCAGCTTCGCCGGACCGGGGAAGCGCGACGATGAACTGATCGTTGCCATCGACAGCGGTGCGACGATCAATCTGGAGTCGGAAGGCGAGGCGCGGCGGGCGGTTGCCTTGGGCGAGCGGCGCGGCAAGACGCCCCGGCTGGCGGTGCGGGTGAACCCGGATTTCGACCTGAAAGGCTCCGGCATGCGCATGGGCGGCGGCGCCAAGCCCTTTGGCGTGGATGCGGAGCGGGCGGCCGATCTGGCCCGCTGGGTGATCGATGCCGGGGCCGACTGGCGCGGATGGCATATCTTCGCCGGGAGCCAGGCTTTGGGCGCGGACGCGCTGATCGAGACGCAGGCGGCGACCATCGGCCTTGCGACCCGACTGTCCGAGGCGGTGGGCGCGACGCCGCCGCTGGTCAATCTGGGCGGCGGGTTCGGCATTCCCTATTTTCCGGGGGACGAGCGGCTGGATATTCGGCCCATCGGGCAGGCATTGGGGACCGTGCTGGACGGATGCGCCGACATCCTCCGGGGCAGTGAGTTCGCCATGGAACTGGGCCGCTGGCTGGTGGGGGAGGCGGGCGTCTACCTGACCCGCGTGGTCGATGTGAAGAAAAGCCAGGGCGAAACCTTTGTCGTGGTCGATGGCGGGCTGCACCATCAGCTGGCCGCCAGCGGCAATTTCGGCACGGTGGTCCGGCGTAACTATCCCATCGCCGTTGCCAACCGATTCGGGGAGGCCCCGGCGCAGGAAGCCGTGACGGTCGTGGGCTGCCTCTGCACTCCGATCGACAGACTGGGCGACAAGATTGCATTGCCGCCAGTGGAAGAGGGCGATCTGATCGCGATCTTCCTGGCAGGGGCCTATGGCGCCTCCGCCAGCCCTGCCGCTTTTCTGGGGCATCCAAGTCCCCGAGAGCTATTACTTGGCTGATTTGCCAATAACTTGACTCCTAACGCTATTTTTACCCTTTGCGGGCAAGAAGGCGGTCAAAGCCCTGTGCTGGCTGACTTGCCTTGTCTCTTTGGCGGTCGTCGGCGCGCGGTCGTGGCAAGAGGTGAAGAACATGCGTTTCGTGTCGGTTTCCCGGGCTTTGATCGGCGCATCGCTGCCTGCCCTGATCCTTTCAGGCTGTGCTTCGGGTGGCGGCGCGCCGAAATTGCCACCGGCCGCCTTCGTCTCGACGCAGGAAGGGCCGGGCGAGGAATATGTGATCGGTCCGCTGGATGACCTCACCATCTTCGTGTGGCGCAACCCGGATCTGGGCGCGAAGGTCCAGGTGCGGCCGGACGGACGCATCACCACGCCGCTGATTTCGGACATGCCCGCTGTCGGCAAGACGCCGAAGCAACTGGCCGACGATCTGAAGATCGCCCTGTCCAAATATATCGAAAATCCGCTGGTGTCGGTGATCGTCAACAATTTCTCCGGCACGTTCAGTCAGCAGGTGCGGATCGTCGGCGCGACGGAAAAGCCCGCCTCGATCCCGTTCCGCGCGAATATGACGTTGCTGGATGCGATGATCTCCGTCGGCGGCCTCAGCGAATATGCCGCAGGCAACAAGGCGCGGCTGGTCCGTTTCAACCGGGATACGGGCAAGCAGCAGGAATATCAGGTCCGCATCGGCGACCTGCTGAAACGCGGCGACAGCAAGGCGAATGTCATGCTGGCGCCGGGCGATGTCATCATCATTCCCGAAAGCATGTTCTGACATGGCGGCGCTGGTCGACGAACTGCTGGTCATCCTGCACGGCATCTGGACCCGGCGCTGGCTGGCGCTGGGGGTTGCCTGGGGCGTGTGCCTGCTGGGCTGGCTGGGCGTGGCGCTCATCCCCAACAGCTATGAGTCCAAGGCGCGGGTCTATGTGAACACCCAGTCGCTGCTGGAGGACAAGGTCGGCATCACCCAGGTCCAGTCGCAACAGGATCTGGACCGGGTGCGCCAGACGCTGGCCAGCACGGACAATCTGGACCGGGTGGTCAGGGAAACCGACCTCAGCCGCACGGTTGACGGCCCGCGCGACGTGGCGGCGAAGATCACGAAGCTGCGCGAAGGCATCACCGTGGTGGCGCAACTCGATCCGAGCATGATCGACATCAGCGCGACCTGGGCGGATTCGGGACTGTCGGACGGCGCCAACGCGCGCATCTCGCAGCAGATCGTGCAAAAGCTGGTCGACATTTTTCAGGAAACCAACCTGTCTTCCGACAAGGTCGAGACGAAGCAGAGCCTTGCTTTCCTCGACCAGCAACTGGCGGGCCGCGGCAAGCAACTCGCCGCCGCCGAGCAGCGCCGCGTCGAGTTCGAGCAGCGCTATGCCGGAATGTTGCCCGGCGCGGGTTCGATCGGACAGCGCATGGATGCCGCCCGGCAGGAAATCAACAATATCGATTCGCAACTCGTGCAGGCGCAGAGCGCTCTGGCGGCGATGAACGGGCAGTTGGCGGGGACGCCGCAAACCTTGCCCGGCATGGGGGCTTCGGGCGGCCCTTCGGCGCTTGCTCAGGCGCAGGCCGACCTGGCGTCGATGCGGGCGCGCGGCTTCACCAGCGACCATCCCGATGTGATCGCGGCGCAGCGGCAGGTCAATCTGCTGCGCGGTCAGGGAAGTGGCACGGCGGCGGGCACGCCCAATCCCGCCTATCTGTCGATCCGGTCGATGCAGGCGGAGCGCGCCGCGACGGTGCAGGGGCTTTCCGCCCGCAAGGCGCAGTTGCAGGCTGACCTCAATGCCATGACCTCGCGCCAGAGCGATGAGCCGGGCTTGTCCGCCGAGCAGGAAAAGCTCGATCGCGATTATGAGGTGCTCAAGACCCAATATGACAAGATGCTCGCCGATCGCGAGGAAATCCGCCTGCGCGGCGATGTGAAGACGGAAACCGGACAGGTCCAGTTCCGCGTCATCAATCCGCCGAACCTGCCCACGGCTCCGGCGGCCCCCAATCGGCCGCTCCTGTTGCTGGGCGTGCTGGTCCTGGGGCTGGGCGCGGGGATCGGCGCGGCCTTTGCGATGGCGCAGTTGAAGGGCGGTTTCCCCAATGCGGCGCGGCTGGAGAAGGCGCTGGGCGTGTCGGTGATCGGATCGATCAGCCAGACGGTCGGCACGGCGGTGGTCGCGGCGGAAAAGCAGCGGCTGAAATGGTTTGCGGGGGCGAGCGGCGGGCTGGCGGCGCTGTGCCTGCTGCTGATCGTCATCGAATTTGTCCAGCGTGGGCTGGCGTGAAGGGGACTGGCGATGAACAAACATAAGTCCCTGTCCGGCGGCTCCCTGATCGAGCGCGCGACCGAGATCTACGATTTCAGCGCAGCCCTGCGTGGCCGCGCCGCGCCTGCGGTGGAAGTGCCGGAGGGTGAGCCGCTCCTGTCGCCGGACGTTGAGATGGCACAGCCCGCGCCGGCCGCCTTCGAGGCACCGGAAACCGGCTATCGCGCGCCGGACTGGACCGGCCCTGTGCAAGCGATCGACCGCATTGCGCTGGTCGAGGCGGGTTATTTGCTGCCCGATGGGCCGGTGAGCGCAATGAGCGAGGAATTTCGCCTGCTCAAGCGCGATCTGCTGGCGGTGCTGGCGGAAGCCGGACGCGGCAATCGCGTCCTCATCTGCTCGGCGCATAGCGGGGAAGGCAAGAGCTTCTGCGCGATCAACCTGGCGCTCAGCCTCGCGGCGGAGAAGGATCGGGACATTCTGCTGGTCGATGCGGATTTCGGCAAGCCGGGCATTCCCGACGCGTTGGGGCTGACGGCGGGGCTGGGATTGATGGATGCGCTGGCCGATCCGGCGGTCGCCATCGAGGATTGCGTGCTGAGGACGGATATCCCCTCGCTGTCCGTGCTTCCCGCCGGGCAGCGGAGCAATAACGACACCGAATATCTGGCGTCGGCGCGGACGGAAATGCTGCTCAACCGCCTTACCGAGGGGCGGCCGGATCGCATCATCCTGTTCGATTCGCCGCCTCTGCTCGCGGCGTCCCCGGCGGCGGTGCTGGCGAGCCATGCCGCCGTCGCCCTGCTGGTGGTGCGGGCCGACAGCACCACCGAAAGCGCGCTGCGCGATGCCGCGAGCCTGCTGAAGGGTGGGCCGCAGGTAAAGCTGTTGCTGAACGGCGTGCGCTTCTCCACCGGCGGGCGGCGCTTCGGCAGCTATTATGCCAAGGGAAATGCCGACGGATGATGTCCCGCATTGCCCTTATTCTTGCGGGGATTGCTCTGACCTCGCCCGCCCTTGCGCGGGACGAGCAGCGCAAGGTCGATGTCACGCCCTATCTCGGCGTCGATCAGGTCGTGGTCGCGCCGATCAAAGGCGGCGGCGATGTTCTCACCTACACCAATGTCACCGCAGGCGTGACGGCCAGCGTGCAGACCCGGCGCATGGAAGCCTCGGCCGACCTGCAATATGCGCGCAGTTTCGGCTGGGGCGGCCAGATCAGCGATCAGGATGTCATCAGCGGCATTGTCAGCGGACGGTATGGCGTGGCGCGGGGGCTGACGCTGAATGCGGGCGGCCTTGCAACACGGGTGCGGACCGATGGGCTGTCGGGCGCAGCGGTGCGCAACGACGGCTATAGCAGCCAAGTCTATGCCGGTTATATCGGGCCGTCCTATACGACACGGCTCGGCGATCTCGACATCAACGCCTCCTATCGGCTCGGCTATGCGCGGGTCGAGGACGATCCTGGCCTTGCGCTTCCGGGCGTGGCGCGGGGAAGTTCCTTCGCGGATTCGACGACCCATGACCTGATGGGGTCGGTGGGCGTCCGCCCGGGCGTGTGGATGCCCTTCGGTCTGGTTGCCAGCGCGGGTTACAGCCGGGAGGATGCGAGCCAACTCGACCAGCGGTTCGAGGATAAGTGGGCGCGACTGGACGCGACGCTGCCGGTGTCGCCCACGGTCGCGCTGATCGGCGGCGCCGGCTATGAGGATATGAAGATCAGCCAGCGCTCGCCCTTGCTCGACGGCAATGGCGTGCCGCTGATCTCCTCGAGCGGCCGCTATGTCACCGATGAAAGCTCGCCCCGCCAGCTGATCTACGATTTCGACGACATTATCTGGGATGTGGGCGTGTTGTGGCGGCCGAGCCGTCGCACCTCGCTGACGGCGCGGGTGGGCGAGCGCTATGGCGGCATGACCTATTCAGGCAGCTTCATCTGGCAGGGGCGGAGCCAGAGTTTCGCGCTGGTGGTGTTCGACGGGATCGACAGTTTCGGGCGGGTCATCACCTCCGACGTGGCCGCACTGTCCGGCAGCAACCTCAATCTGGTGCGCAATCCCTTTACCGGCGATTTTACCGGCTGCGCCTTCTCCTCGACGGGCGGCGGACAGTGTTTCAACGATGCGCTGGCGGGCATTACGGGCGCCAATTTCCGTTATCGCGGCGTGGCGGCGCAATATGCGGCGGAGCGCGGACCCTGGGGGATGGGCATCGGTCTTGGCTATTCGCAGCGCAAATTCGTGACGCCCTCGGGCGAGACGGTGTTCGTGCGCGGAACGCGGGACCAGAACTGGTATGGCAATGCCTCGCTCACCTATCGGATCGACGGCCAGTCGAGCGTCGATGCGGCGGTCTATGCCAATTATTTCGACGCCAGCGGCAACCGTCTGGACGTGCTGAATCTGGGTGCTTTCACCAGCTATTATCGCCTCGTCACGCGCAATCTTCAGGCGTCGGCCTCGGTCGGCATCGACAGTGCCAAGGCGGACAAGCTGGACAGCGTTATCAACGCGATGGGCCAGCTTGGCCTGCGCTATACTTTTTAACCTGGAGCCCCACGGGCTGGAGAAATAGGCATGTACGATCAGTTCTACGGATTGCAGGGGCGCCCGTTCCAGCTGACGCCGGACCCGCATTTCTATTTCGAGAGCGCGACGCATCGCAAGGCCTTGTCCTATCTGGGCTATGGTCTGGCGCAGGGAGAGGGCTTCATCGTCATCACCGGCGATATCGGCGCGGGCAAGACCACGCTGGTCGGGCACCTGATGAACACCATCGACCCGTCGCGGCTGACGGCGGTGAAGATCGTGTCGACCCAGGTGGAGGGCGACGACATGCTGCGTCTGGCCGCGCAGAGCTTCGGTCTGGCGGTGGACGGCATGCCCAAGGCGCAGATCCTGCGCCAGATCGAGGGCTGGTTGCATGCGCAGGCACGGGCGGGGCGCCGTTCTCTGCTGATCGTGGACGAGGCGCAGAACCTGCCGATCTCGGCGATTGAGGAGCTGCGGATGCTGTCCAACTTCCAGTTGGGTGGCCAGTCGCTGTTGCAGATTTTCCTGCTCGGCCAGCCGGAGTTTCGCGACCTGCTGAAGTCGCCGGAACTGGAGCAGTTGCGCCAGCGCGTCATTGCGACCCATCATCTCGACCCGATGATGCGGCGCGAGGTCGAGCCTTACATCATGCACCGCCTGTCGCTTGTCGGCTGGCAGGGCGATCCGCAGTTCACGACCGAAGCCTTTGCCGCCATTTATGCGGCGACGGGCGGCGTGCCGCGCCGGATCAACGTGCTGGTGAGCCGCGTGCTGTTGCTGGGCGCGCTGGACCAGCTATCGGTGATCGATGCCGAAGTGGTCTATGCGGTCGTGGCCGATATGGGCGCGGATGCCGATGTCACGCCCGAACCGATGGCGCACAGCGTGCTGGATGAGGCAGAGGAACTGATCGAAATGCCGGCGCCGGTTGCCGTCGATACGGCGGTATCGGACGAGGTTGCGGCGCTGCGGGCCGAGGTTGAGGCGTTGCGCGCCGCACGGACGGAACCGGCGGTCAATCTGATGGACGAGATTCATTCGCTGCGGGCCGAGATCGATATGCTGCGGGCGGAAAATGACTTTGCGCGCAGCGCGCCGAGCGTCGATCCCGAAGCGCTCAAGGACTGCTTCACCCTGATCGAGGAGCGGCTTTCGACGCTGGAGTTCCGCGTGACCGAGCAGGACACCGCGCTGCGCCGGGTGCTGACGATGCTGGTCGAATGGGTCGAGCGCGAAGAGCGGATGGGTGCCGCGCCGCACAGCGCCGCCGCCTGAACCATGCTGAACGCCCTGTCCGTCGACGTCGAGGACTGGTTCCAGGTCGGTGCGTTCGAGCGCACGATCCGGCGCGAGGATTGGGCTCGCCTGACCCATCGCGTCGAGCGCAACACCGATGCGGTGTTGGAACTGTTCGATGAGGCCGGGGTCAAGGCGACGTTCTTCACGCTGGGCTGGGTGGCCGAGCGCTATCCCGCGCTGATGCGGCGGATCGTCGCGGCGGGACATGAAGTGGCGAGCCATGGCTATGACCATGCGCGGGTCTTCACCTTCGACGGGGCGCAGTTCCGGGCCGATCTGCGCCGGTCGCGGGCGATATTGGAGGATGCGAGCGGACAGGCCGTGACCGGCTATCGCGCGCCGAGCTTCTCCATCGACCGGCGGGTGCCGTGGGCGCATGAGGTGCTGGCCGAGGAAGGCTATGCCTATTCCAGCAGCGTTGCGCCGATCCGGCACGATCATTATGGCTGGCCGGACAGCCCGCGTTTTGCCTGGAAGCCGGTTCACGGATCGCCGCTGGTCGAGCTGCCGGTGACGACGGCCAAGCTGGCGGGACGAACGCTGGCGGCAGGGGGAGGCGGCTTTTTCCGGCTGCTGCCCTATGGCTTTTCGCGCTGGGCGATCCGACAGGTCAATCGGCGGGATCAACGGCCCGCGATCATCTATTTCCATCCGTGGGAGATCGACCCGGAGCAGCCGCGTGTCGCCGGAGCGCCGCTGCGTTCGCGCTTTCGGCACTACACCAATTTATCGGCCATGGCGGGCAAGCTGCGTCGGCTGACACGCGACTTTTCCTGGGGGCGCGTGGATGCGCTGGCCGTACGGGAAGCGGCGCGGGCGGCATGAGGGCGGGGGAGATCATGGTCACGGCGCTGGACCTGGCCGATCCGGTGCAACGGCAGGCGGCGGACGCGTTCGTGCTGGCGCATCCCGAGGGTACGCCCTTTCATCGTCCGGCGTGGCTGCTGGGCGTGGCGCGGGGGACGGGCAGTCGCGCGCATATGCTGGCCGCGGTGGCGCCCTCCGGCCCGATTGTCGGGTTGCTGCCGCTGCATCATGTGAAGAGCGCCCTGTTCGGGCAGGCGCTGGTATCGTCGGGCTTTGCCGTGGATGGCGGGATTTTGGCGACCGATCCGGCGGCGGTGTCCGCGCTGGCCGCCGCCTGCGAGGGCTTGGCGCGGGAGGCCGGCATCGCCTCGGTCGAGATACGCGGCGGGCCGGTGCCGGGCGAGGGCTGGACGCTGCACGAGGGCAGTCACCTCGGCTTTTCGCGGCCGATAGCGGGCGATGACGAGGCGGAGCTGCTGGCCGTGCCGCGCAAGCATCGCGCCGAACTGCGCAAGGCGTTGGCGAACGACGCGCTGCGGGTCGAGATCGGGCGGGAGGGGCGGCATCTCAAGGCGCATTATCGTGTCTATTCGGAAAGCGTGCGCAATCTCGGCACCCCGGTCTTTCCGGCGCGACTGTTCCGCGAGGTGCTGGCAGCTTTTGGCGAGGATGCCGACATATTGGTCGTTTTGGAAGGCGACCGGCCGGTTTCGGCGGTGCTGACGCTTTATCATCAGGGGCGGGTGATGCCCTTCTGGGGTGGCGGGATCGGGGACGCGCGGCGGTTGCGGTCCAATGAACTCATGTATTATCGGCTGATGGCCCATGGGCGCGAACGTGGCATGGGGATCTTCGACTTTGGCCGCTCCAAGACGGGCAGCGGTCAGGCGGCGTGGAAGAAGAGCTTCGGCTTCGATCCGGTGCCGCTGTCCTATCATAGCTGGTCGGCGACCGGCGCGCGGCGCGACATCAATCCCAACAGCCCGCAATATCAGCGGCGGATCGACCTTTGGAAGAAACTGCCCTTGCCGGTGGCGAACCTGATCGGGCCTTTCATCGCCCGGGGGTTGGGATGACGGGCGAGATCCTCTTTCTCTGCCATCGCATCCCTTTTCCGCCGGACCGGGGGGACAAGATCCGCTCCTATCATCTGCTGGAGCGGATGGCGCAGGTCGCCCCCGTGCATGTCGGCTGCTTCGCGGATGATGCGCGGGACATGGGGTTTGCGCCCGACATGGCGCAGATGACCGCCAGCCAGTGCGTGCTGATGCGGGACCGTTCACGGGTGGCCGCGGGGCTGAAGGGGCTGGCGACGGGGCAGTCCCTGCTGGTGTCGCTGTTCGATCATCCGGGGCTGCATCGCTGGGTCGCGCAAACGCTGGCGGAGCGGCCCATAAAGGCGGTCGTCACCTATTCCGCGCAAATGGCGCATTTCGTGCCGGTGCTGCCCCAGGGGGTGCGCTTCGTCATGGATTTCGTGGATTTCGATTCGGCCAAATATGCCGCTTATGGCGCGCAAGGCTTCGGCCCGATGGCGTGGGTCAACCGGCGCGAGGGGCGGGTGCTGCTCGATTTCGAGCGGGAGGTGGCGGAGCGCGCCGATCTCTGCGCCTTTGTGAGCGAGCCAGAGGCGGCGCTGTTCCGCGAGGCGAGCGGGCTTGGGCCGGATCGCATCGTCGCCATCGATAATGGCGTGGCGCTGGATTATTTCGATCCGGTGGCGGATTTCGCGGCGGTGGAGCGCGCGGCGGCGCCGTTGCTCGTCTTTACCGGACAGATGGATTATCGCCCCAATGTCGAAGCGGTGGAGAGCTTCGCGCGTGAGACGCTGCCTGCGGTCCGCGCTGAATATCCTGAAGTGACTTTCGCGATCGTCGGTCGCAATCCGTCCAAGGCGGTTCAGGCATTGGCTGCGTTGCCGGGCGTGGTCGTGACCGGCGCCGTGCCCGATGTGCGCGGCTGGCTGGCGGCGGCGGATGTGGTGGTGGCGCCGCTCAGGATCGCGCGGGGCATCCAGAACAAGGTGCTGGAGGCGATGGCCATGGCGCGGCCTGTCGTCGCCTCCCCGCAAGCCGCCGAAGGGATCGATGCGCGGGACGGGGACCATCTGTTGATCGCCGCCGATCCCGCGCAGGAAGCGGAGAAGATCGTCGCATTGCTGTCCGACAGGGATCGCGCCCGGCGTCTGGGTCAGGGGGCGCGGGCGCGGATGGAGGATCGCTATCGCTGGTCCGCGACGCTCGCTGCGCTGCCGGACATGCTGTTCGGATCGCCGCCTGCCGTGAGAGCCGCATGATCGAGCGTGTCCTGCCGATGAAGCCGGAGGTCGGGCTGGCTGGCTGGCGCGGGCATCTGACGGCGCTCGGCATCATGGCCTGCACCATCCTTGCGCTGTTCCATCGCGACGTTCTGGGCATGATGGCGATCTGGTGGAACGCATCCACCTATGGACATTGTCTGTTCATCCCGTTTCTGGTGGCATGGCTGGTGCAGCAGCGATTGCCGGGCCTTCGCCGGTTGGAGCCGGCGGCCTGGGCGCCGGGACTGATCTGGCTGGCGGTGGGGGCTTTCGCCTGGATGCTGGGGGCGGCGGCGGGCGTGGCGGTGGTCCGTCATGGGGCGCTGATCCTGATGTTGCAGGGGACGGTGATCGCGCTGCTGGGACCCGCTGTGTCGCGGGCCTTGCTGTTCCCGCTGTTCTACGCCTTCTTCATGGTGCCGTTCGGCGAGGAGATCGTCGCGCCCCTCCAGCTTCTGACGGCGCATATTTCCATGGTCCTGCTCCACCTGACCGGCATTCCGGCACAGATGCAGGGCATCTTCATCACCACGCCCAATGGCTATTTCGAGGTGGCGGAGGCCTGTTCCGGCGCGAAGTTCGTGATTGCGATGACCGCCTATGGCCTGCTGGTCTGCAATCTCTGCTTCACCCGCTGGAGCCGGCGAATCGCCTTCATGGCCGGGGCGCTGGCGCTGTCCATATTGGCCAACGGCGTACGGGCGTTTGCCACGATCTTCGTGGCGGAACTCACGACCATCGATGCGGCGGCGGGCTTCGATCATGTCGTCTATGGCTGGATTTTCTTCGCCATCGTCCTGGCGCTGGTCATGGCGACAGCCTGGCCGTTTTTCGACCGCAAGCCCGGCGATCCCTGGTTCGATCCCGAACGCTTGGGGCACAGGGGAAGCGCGGCCACGGGACCGATCGCGGGCGGCGCGCTGGCGATCGTCGTGGCGGCGCCGCTCTGGTTGACGGCGAGCGCCGCGGCGGGACAGCCCTTGCCGGGCGCACCCGCCATGCCGGTAGTAAAGGGCTGGGTTCGCAGCGATGAACCGCGGCCCCATCCGTGGCAGCCGCGCTTCGATGGCGCGGATTATCTGAGCATGGCGCGTTACCGCAACGCGGCAGGAGAGGCTGTCGATCTCGCCATCGTGACCTTCGACCGGCAGGATGAAGGGCGCGAACTGGTCGGCTTCGGGCAGGGCGCCGCCGGTGCCGACAGCGGCTGGACATGGTCGCAGCCTGCCCCCGCGCCGGGCGATGCGCGTGGCGAGCAGATCACCGGCCCCGGCCGGGTCGTGCGCCATGTGGTGAGCTTCTATGTCATTGGAACCGGGAGGCCGACCGGCAGCGGGCATCTGGTGAAGCTGGAGACAATGAAGGCGCGCCTGCTGGGCGGCGATCAGCGCGCCGCCGCGATATTGGTGTCGGCGGAAGACAGGCCCGGACGTCCGGCGGACGCAGCGATCAGCGCCTTCCTGCAAGAATTGGGCGATGTGAAGGATTTGGCTGACCGCAGCCTTGGAACCCAGCAGGCAGTGACCCGATTCAATTGATCGGGCCAATGCCTGCTCGCCGTTTGTTTTCCGCATTTTGCGAGTCGTCGCTGTTTCAGCTGACTTCAAAATGCTTTAGGGCCTGTTCGCATGTGCGGAATAGCGGGCATTTTCCATCTTGAAACGGCCAAGCCGGTCGATCCGGCGCGGGTCGGCCTGATGCTGGACGCCATGCCGTGGCGCGGGCCGGATGACAGCGGCATCTGGACCGCGCCCGGTGTGGGGCTGGGGCATCTGCGCCTGTCGATCATCGATATCGGCAGCGGCGCGCAGCCGATGCTGACCGAGGATGACAGCCTGGCGGTGGTCTTCAACGGCGAGATCTACAATTTCCTGGAAGTGCGCGCGGAGCTGGAGGCCAAGGGCCATGTCTTCCGCACGCACAGCGACACCGAAGTCATCCTCCACGGCTATCGCCAATGGGGCGAGGCCTGCGTCGAGAAGTTCAACGGCATGTTCGCCTTTGCCCTGTTCGATGCGCGGGCGCAGGCGCTCTGGCTGGTGCGCGATCGGCTGGGGGTAAAGCCGCTGCACTATGCGCTGCTGTCGGACGGCAGCCTGATCTTCGGGTCGGAACTGAAGAGCCTGCTCGCCCATCCCTTGCTGCGCCGGGCACCGGACCTGTCGGCGGTCGAGGATTATCTTAGCCTTGGCTATGTGCCCGACGACGCCTGCATGGTGGCGGGCGTGCGCAAGCTGGGTGCGGGGGAGACGCTGCGCATCGTGCGCGGGCGGCCCTTGCCCCAGCCGCAGCGCTATTGGGACATCAGCTTTGCCGACCGCAGCAAGGCGAAACCCGAAGCGCTCGAGGAGGAACTGGTCGCGCTGATGCGGCAGGCGGTGCGCTCGCGGATGGTGGCGGATGTGCCGCTGGGCGCTTTCCTGTCAGGCGGCGTGGACAGCAGCAGCGTCGTGGCGCTGATGGCCGAGACATCGAAACAGGCGGTTAAGACCTGCACCATCGGCTTCGACGTCAAGGAACTGGACGAAACCGCCTATGCCGACCGGATCGCGCGGCGCTTTGCCACCGATCATCGTACGCGGATCGTGTCGCCGGACGATTATGGGCTGATCGACACGCTGGCGCTGCATTTCGACGAGCCTTTTGCCGACGCCTCGGCGCTGCCCACCTATCGGGTGTGCCAACTGGCGCGGGAGCAGGTGAGGGTGGCGCTGTCGGGCGATGGCGCGGATGAGGCCTTTGCCGGCTATCGCCGCCATCGTTTCCACATGCAGGGCGAAAGGCTGCGCGGCCTGATTCCGGCTTCGGTGCGGCAGCCCCTGTTCGGGACGCTGGGGCGCTATTATCCCAAGGCCGACTGGGCGCCGCGCCCGCTGCGGGCCAAGTCGACTTTCCTCGAGCTGGCGGGGGAGGGCGGAGAAGCCTATGCCGCTTCGGTCGGCGTGACACCCCATGCCTTGCGGCAGAAGCTGTTCAGTCAGGACATGAAAACGCGGCTCGGCGCCTATCGGGCGGAGGATCGCTATATCAAGGCGATGGCGCAGGCGTCCGCCCGCGATCCGCTGGACCGGGCGCAATATGCCGACATCCGCATCTGGTTGCCCGGCGATATCCTGACCAAGACCGACCGGATGAGCATGGCTGTCAGTCTGGAAGCACGCGAGCCGCTGCTCGACCACCGGCTCGTCGAGTTCGCCGCGCGCCTGCCGGTTGCCCAGCGTATTCGCGGCAACAGCGGCAAATATCTCATGAAGAAGGCGATGGAGCCTTATCTGCCGCAGGATATTCTCTACCGGCAGAAAATGGGTTTCGTGACGCCCATCAGCGCTTGGTTCCGGGGGCCTCTGGCGGGCGAGGCGAGCGCCATTGCGGGCGGATCGGCGCTGGCGAAGACCGGCTGGTTCGATGCGAAGATGCTGAGCAAGGTCGCGGCGGATCATAAGACCGGACTGGCCGATCACGGGCGGCTGCTGTGGCAATTGCTGATGCTGGATAAGGCTTTGGCACGGCTCTTTGCGCTCTAACTCTTGAAAGCCGCCTCCAGCAGTGCCAACGGAGCGGACACGCTAAGGTAAACAGGGTCAAAGGTGACAGTCTCCAAGGAAATCGTGCGGGTACGCCTGTACCTGCTGTGTCTGCTGGGGGACATGGCGGGGCTTTTCCTGTCCTTTCTGCTTGCCAACCTGCTGGTGCTGGGCGCCTTTTCGGGGGAGCCGGGCAAGCCGCACGGCCTGGTCATGTTCGCGATGATCGCGCCGATTTACGTGCTGCTGGGCGTGCAGGGCGGCGCCTATGGCATCCATATGCTGGAAAATCTGCGGCGCGGCATTTTCCGGGGGCTGCTCGCTCTGGCACAGGCGGCGATGCTGATGCTGCTGATCGTCTATCTCGGCAAGATCGCCGAGCAGCTTTCGCGTCTGACCTTCATCGTCGGCCTTGGTTTTTCGGCGGCCAGCGTGGCGATGGTGCGGCTGGCCATCGGCCGCCTCGGCGCGCGGCTGCTGGGCGAGGTGCCGCATCTGACCGTCGTGATCATGGACGGCGTGGCCATCGACACCGGCCCGCACATGGAAGTGATCGAGGCTGCTGCTGCCGGTCTGCGCCCTGGAGGCCATGATGCCGACATGGCCGCGCGCCTTGCCGCTGCCGTGGGCATGGCGGAGCGGGTGATCGTCGCCTGCCCGATGGAACGGATGGATGACTGGTCGGTGGCGTTGAAATCGCTTTCCGCGCGGGGGGAGATCGTCGTGCCGGAACTGCTGCGTTTCGCGCCCGCACGGGTGGATGAATTTGATGGTCAGCCGACCATCATCGTGGCGGGCGGCCCTTTCCAGTTCCGCGACAGGCTGATCAAGCGCCTCTTCGACATTGTCGTGGCGACGGCGGCGACCATCGCCCTGTCGCCGGTGCTGATCGCGGCCGCGTTGGCGGTGAAGCTGACCAGCCCTGGCCCGATCATCTTCCGCCAGCCGCGCATCGGTCGCGACGCCCGCCCGTTCAGCATCTACAAATTCCGGTCGATGCGGGTCGAGGCGAGCGACCGCAAGGCGGACAAGCTGACCGCCCGCGACGACGATCGCGTGACGGCGGTCGGCCGCCTCCTGCGCAAGACAAGCATCGATGAATTGCCGCAGCTTTTCAACGTTCTGCGTGGCGACATGAGCGTCGTCGGTCCGCGCCCCCATGCCGCTGCCGCCAAGGCCGGGGACAGCCTTTATTGGGAGGTGGATGAGCGCTATTGGGAGCGGCATTGCATCAAGCCGGGCATGACCGGCCTGGCCCAGGTGCGCGGGCATCGCGGATCGACCGACCATCATCAGGACCTGATCGACCGGCTCCAGTCGGATCTGGAATATGTGACCAAATGGTCGATCTGGCGCGACCTGCGCATCATCGTCGCGACTATCGGCGTGCTGGTGCACCATAAGGCTTATTGATGGACGCGGTGGATCTTGTCGCGGCGCTTGTGCTGCTGCTGTCGCTGATGGCGGTGGCGTGGCCGTTTCTCTTCTATCCGCTGATCCTGCGCCTGCTGCCGAACCGGCCCGAGCATACCGTGGCGGGGCCGGTGCCGTCCGCGTCGCTGCTGTTCTGCGCCTATAATGAGGCGGCGGCGATGCCGGAGAAGCTCGCCAATCTGGCGATGCTCAAGGCGCGCTATCCGGCCCTTGAAATATTGGCATTCGACGATGGTTCTTCGGATGAAACGGCGGCGTTGATCGAAGCGCGGGGCGATCTGGTGACGCTGCTGCGAGGACCCGGGCGCAGCGGCAAGGCGCATGGGATGAAGCTGCTGGCGGCGCGCGCGCAGGGCGATGTGCTGATCTTCACCGACGCCAATGTGATGCTGGACGGCGATGCCATCGATAATCTGCTGGCCCGCTATGCCGACCCGGACATTGGCGGGGTGCTGGGATCGCTGCATTATATGGGCGATGGCGAAAGCGCCACGGCCTCGGTCGGTTCGCTCTATTGGCGGATCGAGGAAAGGCTGAAGGACGAGGAATCGCGGACCGGCAATGTGCTGGGGGCGGACGGATCCATCTTCTCGATCCGGCGGGCGCTCTATCCCGAATTTCCCGACAGCGTGCTGGATGATCTGACCGTCTCCATGGCGGTGGTCTTTGCGGGCAAGCGGTTGGTCAAGGCCAGGGACGTCATCGCTCGCGAGCGACTGGTGGCGGCGCGGGGCGACGAATATCGGCGCAAGGTGCGGATCGCCGCCCGCGCCTGGCATACGCACAGCCATTTGCGGCCGCAATTGCGGCGCATGGGCGCGTTGGACCGCTTCAAATATGGCTCGCGCAAGATCGTGCGCTGGTTCGGGGGCATCTTCATCCTGACCGGCATCCTCGCGGCCGGTACGTTGGCAATGCGGATTTCGCCGACGCTGTACATGATCTGCGGACTGACCGGCGTGTTCATCCTCTGGCGCGGGTTGCGGTCTAGGGGCGGGCCGTTCGCGGCGGTCGTGGACATCGTGATCGCCTATTTCGCGACCCTTCAGGGCGTGTTCAAGGCGATGACCGGGCGCACCGTGACCATCTGGAATCCTGCCAAGTCGCGCTGATCTCCTCTCGCCAAAGCGGCGGCATATTGTATAGGCGACCCAATGTTGAGCGGAGCCAAGGCGTGATTACTTTCCAGCGGGTGGCGAAAGTCGCCGGCAAGCATCTGACCCGAACCCTCCTGGCCGTGCGCAAGGCGCTGGGCGCGCGGGCGAACCGGGGCTGCCCGGCCTGCGGGCAGGCGGTGGTGGGTTTCTTCCGCTATGGCGACAATGGCGAATGGGGGTGTCCGAACTGCGGCGCGTCCCCGCGCGAGCGGCTGATGAACCATCTGATCGCGGGCAATGTGCTGACCGTCCCGGTGGATGGCGCGGTGCTGCACATGGCGCCCAATGAAGCCAGCCTCGTGCGCCGCTTTGCCGCCGCCGCCGATTATACGCCCGCCGATCTCGACCCGGGTCGCTATCAAGTGCCCAATATGCGGCGCGTCGACCTGATGGCGCTTAATGATAGCGAGCGTTACGACCTGTTCTACGCCAGCCATGTGATGGAGCATGTGCCGGACGATCATGCCGTGTTGCGGAACATCCACCGCGCTCTGAAGCCGGGCGGCGAAGCCTGGCTGATCGTCCCGTTATGGGACAAGCCGACCGAGGACGGCAGCTTCGATATTCCCCCGCGCGAACGCGAACGCCGCTTCGGCCAGTGGGACCATGTCCGCCAATATGGCCTGGATTTCGCGGACCGCATCCGCGCGGCGGGTTTCGAACTGGAAGAGATTGACGCGAGTGGCATCGACGCCGACACGCGGCACCATTATGCGTTGGACGACCGGCTGTTCCGCGCCCGCAAGCCCGCCGGAACCTTGCCCCGGTGAGCGAACCGCTCGGCAGGGCGCTCGCCCGGATGGAGGCTTCGGCCCGCATCCTTGCCCTTATCAAGCTCGCCAATGTCGGGCTGACGCTGATCTGGGGCTTTGCCGTCACCTATGTTTTCGTGCGGGCGCTGCCATTGCGGGAGTTTCAGTCCTTCCTGCTGCTGGTGGCGTTCGGTAACTTCACCATCTCCGCCGAGTTCGGCCTCACCAGCATCATCTATGCGCGGCTGCGGCGGCATTGGCTGGGTCTGGGGAAGGACGAGACGGGGGGCTTCCGGCTGGAGGAAATGGGCGTGCTGTTCCTGTTCCTCGGCCTGCTGATCGTCGGCGGCTTCGCGATATTGCTGATCGCGCTGGCGCTGGGCGGGCTGCATACGGGCATGCCGTTGCTGTTCCTGCTGTTCTTCCTGTCGGCCTGCCTCAACCTGCCCGCCTTGCTCGCCAAAAGGGCGTTGGCAGCGGTGGACGGCAATTTCCTTTGGGAAGCGCTCGACTGCCTGCGCCGGGTGATGACCATCGCGCTGCTGCTGTTCATCCTGCAAGGGCTTGATCCGCGCATGTCCGTCGCCTTGCAGCTTTGCGTCAGCGTCGCCGTGATCGGCTATGCCATTTTTCTGGTGCACCGGCGGTTGGGCATGCGGGCGGCGCACTGGTTGTCCTTCCGCGTCGGCGGCGGGCATGTGCGCACCCATTATCTGCGCGACATCGGTGCGTCGGCGGCGTTCACCATCTCGGAAATCCTGGCCTATAACGCGCCCTATTTCACCATAGCCGCAGCCACCCATGATGCGCGGCCGATGCTGATCTTCGACTTCTTCTTCAAGATGTCGCGCTCGCTCTCGATGCTGGTGCGGGCGATGGTGGAGGCGGCGCTGCCCCGCATCACACGGGCCTTTCATGCAGGCGACAGAGCGCGCCTGCGCCAGTTGATGGGGCGGGCGCTGGGCGTGGCGCTGTTCTTCGCGCTGGGGACGTCGGGCGCCTTGCTGCTGCTGGGCGAATGGCTGTTTGCCAAGCTGTTCGACGGACGTGCGGCGATCGATCGCGTCGACTTGTGGCTGATCGACGGCGCCCTGCTGGCGCTGGCCGTGATATGCGTGTCTGTCTATGTGCAGGGCGCGCTTGGCCGGTTCACGCTGTTGCTGGGGCGGTCGCTGCCCTTTCTCACCGGCTCGCTGTTGAGCGTCCCTCTCGCGCGGATGTTCGCGCCGGATCGGTTCGACCTGATGTTCATCCTCCTCTACACGCTGACCCTGTTCGTGGCCGCCGGCATCCACGGCCTGTCCCTGCGCCAGTTGATGGGCAGGCGCGCATGAAGGTGGCGATGTGCGATCCCTCGCTCTTCACCGGGCGCTATGACGACAGCCTGTGCGCGGCGATGGCGGCGGCAGGCGCGGATGTCACGCTTTTGGGTCGTCCGATGCGGGCGACCGACGCCATAATCCCGCAGGGCTATCGCTATGAAGCGCGCTTCTTCCGCCGGAGCGAAGCGCTGCGCCAGCGGATCGGGGAGGGGCGGGCCTTCCGTCTGCTCAAGGCCGCCGAATATGGGCTGAGCTGCGCTATGGGCGATCTCGACGCGCTGGCGAAGGCCGATGTCGCGCATATGCAATGGCTCCCGCTCGCGCCCGCCGACCGGATCATGCTGCGGCGTCTGAAGGGCCGGACGAAGCTCGTCCACACCGTTCATAATGCCGATGCCTATCATGCCGATGCGGGTGTGCAGGGCAGGGGCTATCGCGCCCTGCTGGACCTGTTCGATGGGTTGATCGTCCATGGCGAGACGACCCGGACGGCGTTGGAGCGTCAGGGCGTCGACCCGGCGCGCATTCACGTCACGCCCCATCCGCCGATGTGTCTGGCGGCCGCCGGGCCGGGCGATCTGGCGGAGGTAGCCGATGCCGCCATGCCGCGCCTGCTCTTCTTCGGCACGATCCGGCCCTATAAGGGCGTCGACTTGCTGGTGGAGGCCTGTCTGTCGCTGTGGCGGGCGGGGCATCGTTTCGAACTGGTGCTGGCGGGCAAGCCCTTCATGGACATAGCGCCGCTGCTCGACAGCGTGCGCGCGGAGGGTTTCGGAGAGCGGCTGATCCCCGATCTGGGCTTCCTGACCGAACAGCGGCTGGACGCGCATATGGCGAAGGCGGACATATTGGTCTTTCCCTATCGCCATATCGACAGCAGCGGCGCCTTTCTATCGGCGCTGCATCATGGCAAGGCGATGGTGACGTCCGACGCGGGCATGTTCGTCAGCCTGCCGCCGGAGGTTGCCGTAAAGGCACCGGCAGGAAATGCGGCGGCGCTTGCGCATGCCCTCTTGCCCCTCGTAGAAAGCACGGCCATCAGGCAGGCTTTGGGCGCGCATGCCCGCAGCTATGGAGATTCAATGGGCAATTGGAAGGACATGGCATCGGCCACCCTCGCGATCTATGGCGCGATCTATCGCGGCGTGCCCGGCGCATGAGCCGTTATGTGCGCGAATTGGGCGACCGGATGCTGGCGATGCGCCTCGCCCTCGCCGGACGGGTCCATCAATATCCCGAAATTCAGGCGCTTCGCCGGTTTTTGAGCGCCTTCGCGGTGGACTGCGTGTTCGACGTCGGTGCCAATCGCGGTCAATATGCGACGATGCTGCGCAAGGATGCGGCGTTCAGGGGCACGATCCTGTCCTTCGAACCCAATCCCGAGATTTTCGCGGAACTGGAGAGCCGGGCTGCGTCGGACGGCAAATGGCATGTGTTCAACATGGCGCTGTCCGACTTCGACGGCACGGCCAGTTTCAACATCATGGCGGCCGATCAGTTCAGTTCCCTGAAGAAACCATCCGACCAACAGGATGCGATCTTTGCCGAGCGCAACAGGGTGACGCGCACGGTCGACATGCAATGCCGCCGCCTTGACGGGTTGCTGCCCGAACTGAAAGCGGCGCATGGCTTTGTCCGGCCGTTTCTGAAGATGGACACGCAGGGGCATGACCTTTCCGTCTGCGAAGGCGCGGGCGGGGCCTTAGGCGACATGGCCGGCGTCCAGACCGAACTCGGTGTCCGTCCGATCTATGAAGGCGGCACGGCTTATCGCGCGATGATCGACTGGCTCGCCGAGCGCGCCTTCGTGCCATCGGCTTTTTTCGCCAATAATAAGGGGCATTTCCCGCTGCTGGTCGAAATGGACGGTATTTTCGTCAATCAGGCGCTGTTGTCGCAGGATTGCTGATGGACGTTCGCAACCGCCCGAGAGTGAGCCATGGTATCAGCGCCACCCGCCTGTTCCTTGCGGGCGCGATCGGGCTGACGCTGTGGCTGGGCGGGACCTTCCTCTGGCATGTGACCTACAGACAGGGGATCAGCCTGCCTGTCATCCTGTTGCTGGATCAGGATTTTCCGGCGTTGCTGGGCGGCCTGTTGCTGTTGACGCTGGCCGCGCCCTTTGCGGAAGGGCTGGGCTGGCGCCTGCCCTTGCCCCGCGCGCGGGTGATGGTGCCGCTGATCGTTCTTTTCGGTCTGGTCGCCTGGGCGGGCCATTATTGGCTGTTCCAGGACTATTCCATCTCCCGCGACGAGGAGGTGGCGCGCTTCGCCGCCGCCTATATGCGGGAAGGTTTTCTGGCGCGGCCGATCCCGATGGAGTGGGAGGCCTATCGCCGGGCGATCATGCCCGAATTCTTCTCGCCCTTCGGCGCGGCGGATTATTGGACGGCGGCCTATCTGCCGGTGAACAGCGCGATCCAGGCGCTGTTCTGGCAATTGGGCGATCCCAATCTGGCGGGGCCTGCGCTGCTGATCGCCGGGCTGTTCGCGCTGTGGCGGGTGGCGCTGCATCTTTTCCCCGACCGGCCCGACGCGGTGTGGGTCACCATGCTGCTCGGTCTGTCCTCGGCGCAGCTCTGGGTCACGGCGATGACGCCCTATGCCATGACCGGGCATTTCGCGCTCAACATGGTCTGGCTGGCGCTGGTGCTGCGCGGCGGGCTGGTCGGGCATCTGAGTGCGGCGGTCGTCGCGCTGGCGGCGGCCGGCCTGCATCAATGGCACTTCCCGCCGATCTTCATCGCGCCGTTCATCCTGTGGATGTTGCTCGGCAAGCGGTGGAAGGTCGCGATCTTCCATATCCTCGTGCTGGTGGCCATCGTCATCATCTGGGCCAAGCTCTGGCCGGCTTTCCTCACCCATGTGCTGGGTCAGCCGACCGATGTGCGACCCTCCGCAGGCGTGGGGGACAAGGTAGGCAGCCTGTTCGAACGGTTGGGCGATCGTTGGCAGCCGCTGGTCAATCTCAGCCGTTTCGCCGCCTGGAACAATATATTGATGGTGCCGCTGGCGACGCTGGGCGTGTTCGCGATGCGCTGGCGCAGGGCAGTCCGGGGGCAGGAAATCGCCTTGCCGCTCGCGCTGGGCTGCTTTGCCGGTTGCGCGCTGGCGTTGGCGCAGGGTTATGGCTGGGGATTTCGCTATGCCCATGGCTTTATCGGGCCGTTCTGCCTGCTCGCCGGGCTGGGGTGGGCGCGTTTCCGGGCGGATGCAATGCGCCCGGTGTTTCTGGGCGTGGGGATCACCCTGCTGGTCAGCGCCTTCCTTGTCTGGCGTACGCATCTGTTTGTCGCGCCCTATGCCGCGAGCCACCGCATGATCGACGCATCGAAGGCTGACGTGGTGTTGGTCGATCCGCGCGGCGGCCTGTATGTCACCGATCTGGTGCGGGGCCGCAATGGTGTGCCAGGCAAGCCGATGGTGATGAACCTTGGCATGCTGACGCTCGATCAGGTGGATAATCTCTGCCAGAATTATGTGGTCGAACTGTTCGACCGCGCCGAATTCCGGCCCTTGGGCGTGCCGCTGGCACGCTGGAACCTGGGCCGCATGGATGCCTTGCGCGCGCATATGAAGGAAGAGGGCTGCGACAAGCCGGTCCAGCCGCCGCTGCCCGAAACGGAAGAGGATGCCTTCAACGCATCAGGGGATGTGCTTTAGGGCGATTTCTCGACCAGCGACCCCATCGGCTGCCGGCCAGGAAATCGCGGTCAAATGCCTCCAAGGGGCGCTACTGCCCCTTCACATAGACCCGCTTGCCGCCGATCCACGTCTCCAGCACCTGCGTCGTGCGAATTTCGCTCGCGTTGGAGAGCGAAATATCCCGGTCGACCAGCAGGAAATCTGCCCGCTGACCGGGCACGAGGCTGCCGAAGCGCTTTTCCGCAAAGCCCGCATAGGCCGCCTGCCGTGTGAACCCGTCCAGCGCCGCCTCGAAGCTCACCCGCTGTTCCGGCATCCAGCCCCCCGCCGGCTGACCCGACGCATCCTCGCGGCTCATGGCGGCGGCCATGCCAAGGAAGGGATTGGGGCTTTCCACCGGCACGTCCGACCCGAAGGCAAGGGGGACGCGATGATCCAGCATCGCCTTCCACGCATAGGCGCCCTTCAGCCGCGCGTCGCCCAGTCGTGCCGTCGCCATGCGCCAGTCCGAGGTAGCGTGCACCGGCTGCATGGATGCCACGATGCCAAATTGCCCGAAGCGCGGCAGCTCTGCGGGGTCGACGATCTGCGCATGTTCGATGCGCCAGCGCCGGTCGCCCTTATAGGTTTCGCTGAGTTCCTGGATGGCGTCCAGTATTTCGCTATTGGCGGCGTCACCGATGGCGTGAACCGCGATCTGGAAATTGTCCATCGCCGCCCGGCTCATGATGTTGCGGAGTTGCGTCGAGGGGATCATCGGCAACCCGCGTTGCCCCGGCGCGTCGGCATAGTCCGCCTTCAGCCACGCTCCGCGCGACCCCAGCGCACCATCGAGGATCAGCTTGATCCCGCCCATGCGCAGATGATCGTGATACAGCCAGGGCGTCGGCTCCGGCCCGGCGATCAGCACCATATTGTCGAGGCCATAGGCGTAGGAGATGATCCGCACGCGCAGCGCCCCCCGATCCGCGGATCGCCGGAACGCCTGCCAGTCCTCGATGCTGGTGCCCATGTCGGCAATGCCGGTAATACCCTGACGGAGCAGCGCCTGCTGCGCCTTTTCCAGCGCAATGTCGCGGTCCTTGGGCGCGGGTGGCGGCATGACCTTCGTCACCAGATCCATCGCCTTGTCGACGAACACGCCCGCCGGCTTGCCGCCCGCCATTTCGATCCGGCCGCCCGCCGGCGCTTTGGTGGCGGCGGTGACGTTCGAAGCCTTGATCGCCAGCGAATTGGCCCAGCCCGCATGGCCGTCGATCCGTTCCAGCCAGACCGGCACATCGCTGACCGCCGCATCCAGTTCGGCCGCTGTGGGAAAGCGCCCCAAGCCCCAAAGCTCCTGGTTCCAGCCCGTCCCGATGATCCATTTCCGCCCCGGATTGGCGGCGGCATAGTCGCGGATCTTCGCCTGCGCCTCCGCCAGCGATGTCGTGCCCGACAGGTCCAGCGTGATGAGCGACAGGCCATAGCCCATGACATGCCCATGCGCATCGATGAGGCCGGGGATCAGCGTCTTGCCGCCCGCGTCCAGTTTGAAGTCGAGCCTTTTGGACTGGGGTGGCTCCGGCTCGTTCTTCCTGCGCTTTTTCTGGCGCGGCTGTTCCGGCTCCTGATAGCGGTCGGGCAACAATTTTCCGACCTTGCCCTCATCATCGATGGTCAGGGCCCGGAACCGCACGATCCGTCCATTGGCGTCCAGCGCGATGCCGTTCACATTGTCGATGACGCCCGAAGCCAGGGCCGTGCCGGGCAAAGCGAGCGCGGCCACCGCCGCCAGCAATGCAGCCTTCATGCCCGCGTGATCCGCCGCACCAGAGCGCTGGTGTCTTGCCGATGGCCGCCCATCGCCTGCACATCGGCAAAGAACTGGTCGATCAACGCCGTCACCGGCAGGGTCGCCCCATTTGCCCGCGCTTCCTCCAGCGCCAGCCCCAGATCCTTGCGCATCCAATCCACCGCGAAACCGAAATCGAAATTGTCCGCCGCCATCGTCTTCCAATAATTGTCCATCTGCCAGCTTTGCGCCGCGCCGCCGGAGATCGCCTCGAACACCTTGTCCAGATTGAGTTCCGCCGCCTGCGCGAAACGCAACGCCTCCGCCAATCCCTGAACCACGCCGCCGATGCAGATCTGGTTGACCATCTTCGCGGTTTGTCCCGCGCCCGCTTTCCCGACATGGACGATGCGAGCGGCATAGGCCTGCATCACGATCTTCGCGGCGTCGACGGCGGGCTGGCTGCCCCCGCACATGACGGAAAGCGAACCCTTTTCCGCGCCCGCCTGACCGCCCGTGACCGGCGCGTCCACGAAATAGAGGCCCCGGCTTTCCCCCTCCACATAGAGCTGCCGCGCAATCCGCGCCGATACCGTCGTATGGTCGATATAGAGACCGCCGGGCTTCATCGCGCGGAAGGCGCCGTCCCGGCCCAACGTCACCTGCGACAGATCGTCGTCGGTCCCGACGCAACTGATGACGATATCGGCATGTTCGGCGGCCTTGGCCGGGCTGACCGCGACCGTGCCGCCATAGGTCTCCGCCCAGCTTTTCGCCTTGCCGATGGAGCGGTTGTAGACCGTCATCCGGTGCCCGGCCCTGGCCAGATGTCCTGCAATCGGACCGCCCATGACGCCCAGGCCGATAAAAGCGATATGTGCCATATGCCTCATGCAGTTAAAGGGGTGAGGCCAAGCCATAAGCACAGTTGTCCGTCAGTGCCAGTTCCTTCAACCGCAATTTTCATGTCGCTGGCCTGTTTCGGCCCGCGCGAAAATGCTTTAGGGGAGCGCGCCATGAATACGCTGACCAGCATCGAGAGCGCCATGCCGCTGCCCATTTCCGTCGACGATATATTGGCGGCGCGCGTGCGAATTTCCGGCTCGGTCGTGCATACGCCGACGCTGGTGAGCCAGACGCTGTCGACCATGTTCGGCTGCAAGGTCTATCTGAAGTTCGAGAATCTTCAGTTTACCGCCGCCTATAAGGAGCGCGGCGCATTGAACCGCCTTCTCCAGCTTGACGAAGAGGCGAAGAAAAAGGGCGTGATCGCCGCCTCGGCCGGCAATCATGCGCAGGGTCTGGCCTATCATGGCAAACGGCTGGGCGTGCCCGTCACCATCGTCATGCCGACCACCACGCCCACGGTGAAGGTGACGCAGACTCAGGGCCATGGCGCCACCGTCGTCCAGTTCGGCGAAAAGTTCGACGATGCCTATGCCCATGCCCGCAAGCTGGAGGTGGAGCAGGGCCTGACTTTCGTGCATCCCTTCGATGAACCCGCCATCATGGCAGGGCAGGGCACGGTCGCGCTCGAAATGCTGGAGGACGCGCCGGAGATCGACACGCTGATCGTCCCGATCGGCGGCGGCGGCCTGTTTTCGGGCGTGGCGACCGCGGCCAAGGCGATGAAGCCTGATATCAAGGTCTATGGCGTGCAGGCGGAACTCTATCCCTCGATGTACGACTTTATCAAGGGCGCGAACCTGCCCTGCGACGGCGACACGCTGGCGGAAGGCATTGCCGTCAAGCAGCCGGGCGAACTCACCCGCCGCTTTGTCGAGCGGCTGGCGGACGATGTGCTGCTGGTCAGCGAGCGCCATCTGGAGGAGGCTGTCAGCCTGCTGCTCCAGATCGAAAAGACCGTGGTCGAGGGGGCGGGGGCGGCCGGTCTCGCCGCGCTGCTGACCAACAAGGACGAATTCGCCGGGCGCAAGGTGGGACTGATCCTGACCGGTGGCAACATCGACACACGCCTGCTGGCGAATGTCCTGCTGCGCGATCTGGCGCGTTCGGGCCGTCTGGCGCGGCTGCGCATCATCCTTCAGGATCGGCCCGGCGCGCTGTTCCATGTCGCGCGCATCTTCGACCAGGAAGCGGTCAACATCCTGGAACTCTCGCACCAGCGGATTTTCACCAATCTGCCGGCCAAGGGCCTCAGCCTCGACGTCGAGTGCGAGACACGGGACGGAGCCCATCTGGAGCGGCTGATCGCCGCTCTTCGCGCGGTGGGTTACGAAGTCGCGCCGATCGAAGTCGCCTGATCGACGCGCCCGCTGTGGCGCCTCTGCCCTCCACGTGATTTTCGTGGTAAATAAACTTTTCACAGCGGCCCGCGAACGGCATAGTCGACTCATGAATCAGGGGTCGGGCAGCGCTGTGGGGGAGATGCGGTTGTGAGTGCGCCATTCCGCTTTCCACGCTTTTTCGTGACCAATCCCAGCCCTTGCCCCTATCTGCCGGGCAAGAGCGAACGGAAGGTGTTCACCGAACTGAGCGGCGACAATGCGTCGGAACTGAACGACGCGCTTGGCCGCATCGGTTTTCGCCGCAGCCAGAATGTCGCCTATCGCCCCAGCTGCGCGGATTGTTCCGCCTGCGTGTCGGTGCGCGTCGTCGCGGGCGAGTTCACGCCCAATGCGACCCAGCGCAAATTGCTGCGCAAGAATGAAGATCTGGTCATCACCGCCTGCAAGCCCTGGTCGACGGAGGAGCAGTTCGCGTTGCTTCAGCGTTACCTGCGTGCGCGCCACCCGGGCGGCGGCATGACCGAGATGGATGAGATGGATTTCGCCGACATGGTCGAACAGACCCCGGTGGAAAGCCATGTCGTCGAATATCGCGAACCCGGTGAAAACGGTCGTCCCGGCAAGCTGGTCGGCGCCTGCCTGACCGACCGGCAGGGCGATGGCCTGTCGATGATCTACAGCTTCTTCGATACGGAGCTGGAGCATCGCAAGGGGCTGGGCAATTTCATCATCATGGATCATATCCTGCGCGCCGCGAAAGCCGGTCTGCCCTATGTCTATCTCGGCTATTGGGTCGAGGAATCGCAGCGGATGCAGTATAAGATTCGCTATCGTCCGCTGGAAAGGCTGAGCCGTAACGGCTGGACGCGCTTCGATCCGCAGCAGCAGGTGCAGGCCGTTCGGGAAGCGGGCTGCCGCGACGAAGCGGCGTTGCCGGGCGAACTGGCAGCGATTTTTCGTAAATAAGATGCCGGACCGCGAACCGCGGATCGCGCCATTGCGGATATATTTCCGATACTTGCATGGGAAAGCTTCTTTAACTTTTTCCGCTACAGCATGCTGATGAAGTGCGGAAACAGCATTGGATCAGAGCAGTCCCATGGACCGTTTTGCTGATCGCCGATTTGGAGATATCGATGCCGAGCCGGCCATGGGCCGGCTGGACTGGGATATGCTCCATTACCGCAATGAAATGGCCTCTTCACCGGTCTTTCACGGCGTTTCCCCGCCGCTGATCCGCTGGATCGCGGACGATCGTGGCCGCGTCCTGTCCCGGGAAATCTGTTCGGACCTGTTCGCGCGGCATTTTACCTGCGACATGATGGGTCATGACTGGCGCGTTTTGCTCGACCGGCGCGACCGGCGGGCCTTGGCCGACGCGGCGAAAGGATCGTCCCGGCCCGACCCGGTCCCGGTTCGGATGCGCGCCCAATCGGGAGCCAGGCGGTGGGGCATTGTCCGCATGACGCGGGTTGTCGAAGCGGACGAAGCGCCGCTCTGGTACGGGACCGTCGAGGATATTGACGAGCGCCACGATCATGACCGGCGCGCCCTGGCCGATGCGCTGGCGGAAAGCCGGCAGCATTATCGTTGGTCGGTCGACCTGAGTCCGCAAGTGCCCTGGACGGCGGCACCCGATGGCAGGGTCGAGGAAATCGGCCCGCGCTGGCAGGAGTTGACGGGGCGGTCGCCGCACTCCGCGCGAGGGGCTGGATGGATTGCCTCGCTGCATCCCGACGATGTCGAGCGAACCCTGTCGCTCTGGGCCGAAAGGCTCCGGTCGGGCGAGCCGGTAGATATTGATTATCGAATATGCCTTGCCGGCGGCAGCTATCGATGGATGCGTGCAAGGGCTTCGGCGCGACGGGACGACCGGGGTCGGATCGTGCGCTGGTACGGCACGCTGGAGGATATTCATGCGGAAAAGCTGGCGCAGCGCGCTCTCGCCGAGAGCGAAGAGCGCTTCCGCCTGGCCATCCAGTCGGCGCGCCTTGGCATCTGGGATTTTGACGGAGCCAGCGGAATGCGCACCTGGTCGCGGGAATTCCGCGCGATGCTGGGCCTGTCGGATACAGAGCCGGCGACGAGCGAATTGGCGTTGAGACTGGTGCATCCGGAGGATCGGCCGCGCCTTGCCGCCATGCTGGACGCGGTGGCTGCCAATCGCCTGCCGCCGCATTTCGAAGCGACGCTGCGGGTGTATCGGGCCGACACTGGCGCACTGCGTTGGATCCGGAGCATCGGCTGGAGCAGCTTTGCCGAATCCGGCCGCCCGGCGCGGGTGATTGTCACCTTTCAGGATGTGACCGAGGAACGGAACAGCGAGGATCGCATCCGCTGGGCCGCGACCCATGACCCGATGACGCGCATGCCCAACCGCGCGCTGTGGCAGGCCACGCTGGAGGACATGACGGAGCAGGCGCGCCAGTCGGGCGAGAGTTTCGGTCTGGTGATGGTCGACATCGACGATCTGAAGCGTATCAACGACATGCTGGGCCATGACGCGGGCGATGCGCTGCTCTGCGGCTTTGCCCAGCGCTTTGCCGCCTGCGCCCCGGCCGACGCAACGGTCGGGCGGCTGGGCGGCGATGAATTCGGCATGATCGCGCCCTCACTGGCCGACAGCGCTGCGCTGGCCGAATGGAGCGCCGAATTGCTGGGCGGCGTGCGTGGACCTTATGTTCATAACGGTCGTTCGCTCGATTGTAGCGTCAGCATCGGCGGCGCCGTGTTCGGTGAACATGGTGATGAAGCGACGGAATTGCTCAAGGCGGCCGACCTGGCGCTTTATGCGTCCAAATCCGCAGGGCGCGGGCGGCTGACCATGTTCCATTCGCAATTGCGGGCGGAGGCGCAGCAGCGCAGTTCCATGATCCACATGGCGCGGCAGGCGATCTCCGACGATCTGGTGGTGCCCTTTTATCAGCCCAAGATCGACCTGCTGACCGGCCGGATATTGGGCTATGAGGCGCTGCTGCGCTGGCAGAATCCGCGCACCGGCGTGCATGCGCCGGACAGCATTGCGGCGGCCTTCGACAATGCGGAAATCGCGGTCCAGCTTACCGAGAAGATGATGGCGGCGGTCGTGCGCGACGTCAGCCGCTGGTTGCGCGCCGGTCACGATCCGGGCCGCGTGGCGATCAACGCTTCGGCGGCGGACTTCATGCAGCATGATTTTGCCGGCTATGTCCTCGCCCATCTCGAACGCAGCGGCATATCGCCCCAGCATTTCGAGGTGGAGGTTACCGAAACGGTGTTTTTGGGCCGGGGCGCGGATCAGGTCGAGCAGGCGCTGCATCGGCTCTCGGCGGCGGGCGTGCGGATCGCGCTCGACGATTTCGGCACCGGCTATGCCTCGCTCAGCCATTTGAAACAATATCCGGTCGACGTGTTGAAGATCGACAAGAGTTTCGTCAGCAATATCGAGCAGGATGCGGGGGACGCGGTCATCGTCGACGCCATCGGCAAGCTGGGTGGCAGCCTGGGCATGGAGGTCGTGGCCGAGGGCATTGAGCGGCAAAGCCAGATCGCCCTGTTGCTGGCGCGGGGTTGTGCCGTCGGGCAGGGCTATCTGCTCGGGCGGCCCCGGCCCTGGGCGGGCGTGCGATTGCAGGCGGCCTGAAGGCGCTCTATCTCGAACGCCGCCGGGCGGTGTGGGAATTCACCGTTTCCGTGACATAGCTGCGCGTCGTCCTGACCGTGGGCTGGATGACGACTGTCGTGGTGGTGGCGCCGGGATAATAATAGCCTTGCGCAAAATAACCGGGCGCCTGCGTCGTCGTGACAATGGGCTGGCCGGGGACGGGCGGCGCGGGCGCGGCGGCATAGGGCGGCGCATCGTAATCGACGCCGGGGCCGTCATGGACCTGGCCTTCGAACCGGCCCTCATAGTCGCCGCTATAGGTCCTGCCGTCCCTGTCGCGCCATGTGCCGCTCCAGCGCCCCTCATAGCTCGGCGTCTCTGGCGGAGGGGGCGGGACGTCAGGGGCCGTCACCTCGTCATCGTAGCGCAACCCCTGTGGCGGCGGCGGATGGCCGCTTGCCGCAACGGGCGTCGTCATCCCCAATGTCAGGCCGATGCCCGCCAGGACGATGCTTCGTATCGACATGCCGCACTCCCCGTTTTCGGCTGATTTGTTAACGGCTTGTTTAGCATGGTGGAGCGCGGCGATCCACGCATGGGCGCTGCGCGCCTTGTCCCGAAACGGGGCAGGATCGCTTCAGGCGAGCCGCGATCCGATTCGCGCGATCAGAAGCTCCAGCCCCGTCCTGTCGGCTTCGTCGAACCGGGCGGGCAGGGGGCTGTCGAGGTCAAGTACGGCAGCTATCCGGCCTTCCCGCATCACCGGCACGACGATCTCCGACGCGCTGGCGGCATCGCAGGCGATATGGCCGGGGAAGGCGTGGACATCCTCCACCAACTGCGTCTGGCCGCTGGCCGCCGCGGCGCCGCAGACGCCCTTGCCGAGCGGAATGCGGATGCAGGCGGCCTTGCCTTGAAACGGCCCCAGCACCAGTTCGCCCACGACCATACGGTAGAAGCCGGCCCAGTTGAGGTCGGGCAAAAACTGCCAGATCAATGCCGAGATATTGGCCATATTGGCGATGGCATCGGCCTCGCCCGCAGTCAGCGCATCGGCGGCGGAAAGCAGGTCGTCATAGAGCGTGATCTTGTCGGCATCCGCCGTGGGAGCAAAATCGAACATGACGGCGGATATACGGCGTGCCGGATATTTCGGCCAGCCCGGTTAATCGAAGCGCACCTTGCCCCGGCCTGCCTTCACCGAACTGCGCGCCTTCTTGGCGTCGACGCGGCGGGCTTTTGCAGCCTTGCCCGGCTTGGTCGCCTTGCGCGCCTTGGGCACGATGGTAGCCTCGCGGATAAGGTCGACCAGCCGCTCCACCACTTCCTGCCGGTTCATGAGTTGCGAACGCGAGCCTTCGGAACGCAGGATCAGGACTCCGTCCGCCGTCATCCGTCGCCCCGCGATCATCGCCAGCCTGTTCTTCACCGCCTCGGGCAAGGAAGGGCTGTTCGCCACGTCGAAGCGCAACTGCACGGCGCTGTCGGTGGTGTTCACATGCTGGCCCCCCGCGCCGGTCGAGCGGACGAACGTCTCCGACAGTTCATCCGTGTCGATGGCGATCGACCGGGTGACGGGGATGAGGGTCAAGCCTTACAGCCCCGCCTGTTCGAGCAATTCTTGCCCGAAACCTGCCGCAGCGAAGCTTTCCGGCAAGGGGGCGGTCGCCTCCGCCGGAGCCTTCTCGCCGCGCGGGATGCTGAGGAAGCGGCTGTGGAGCAGCATCGGCTCACCGCCCGATCCATAGACCGGATCGCCGACAATGCCGAAGCCAAGGCCATGCAGCGCATGGGTGCGAATCTGGTGCGTGCGCCCGGTTCGCGGTGTGAAGACGATCAGCGACCGGCCATCCTTTTCCGCGATCTTGCGCCATTCGGTGAGCGCCGTCTTGCCTGCCTTCGCCGGGATCATCCGCCAGCCCTGCGCCTGCGTGCTGATCTTCTTGAGCGCGAGTTCGATGGTGCCGCTTTCCTCTGCCGGCACGCCGTCCAGCACGGCGACATAGCGCTTGGCGACGGTTCCCGCCTCGAAAGCGGCGGCAAAGCGCTTGTGCGCCTTGGGATTGCGGGCAAGGGCGAGGCAACCGCTGGTGTCACGGTCCAGCCGATGGACCGGCAGCGGCCAGCGCTGAAAGCCGAAGGTCAACGAAGAAAGGTGGTTCTCCAGGCTGAGCGACCCGTCGCGCGGCGCGTCGACGGGCAGGCCGGCGGGCTTGTCGAGGATGATGGCCTCGCCATCGATGAACAGGACTCGGTCGTGAAGCAGGGACAAGAGGCGTTTTCCGTAAATTCAGGGAAGCGATTGACGCGCGTGCGGCTTCCTATAGGGCGTCGTGCTTATGGAGAACAGGGGGCATGAGGCGCACCCGCACGGCGGGGGGCGGCTGGAATGGATCGATGTCGCGCGCGGCATCGGCATCATCGCCGTGGTGGTCGGCCATGTGTGGACGCGCGGGGGGCTGCGCGACGCGATGTACAGTTTCCATATGCCGCTGTTCTTCCTGCTGTCGGGCCTGCTGTCCCGGCCGCAGCCGGTGGCGTCTTTTACCCGTCGCCAGCTTGGTTCGCAGATGCGGCCCTATGCCGCATTCCTGATCCTGCTGATCGTCGCCGACCAGATCATCGAGACGATGAAGGGCGGGCGGCCGATCTTCCACGACTGGCCGAAGGATGTGCTGCCGATCCTGCTGGGCGGTTCCTGGTTGCGCGGGCCGTTCACGATCTTCTGGTTCGTGCCCTGCCTGATGCTGGCGCGCATCCTGTTCAATATGGGGCTGGCCCGTTGGCCCGATCCGCTCGATCGGCACTGGGCCTGGGTGCTGCTGCCATGCTTGCTGATCGCCTATGCCGTGGGCCGGTTCACCACCCTGTCGCCGCTCGGCCTGCTCACCGTGCCCATGGCGCTGTCGCTGCTCTGGATCGGTGCGGCGTGGCAACGGATGACATGGCGGAGCTGGATGCTGGCGCCCTTCGCGTTTCTGTCGCTGGCGGGCCTGACGGTGCTGCTGCCGACGCTCAACATGAAAGCGGCGGATTATGGCTGGCCGCTGTTGTCCATCGGCTCCGCGGTCGCGACCTGCTTCCTGCTGTTTCGCCTTTCGGTGCGGGTGGCGCCCTTTGGCGGCTGGATCGCTGCCATCGGTCGCGCCTCACTGGTCATCATGTATCTGCATGTCGCGGTGATCCACTATCTCTCGCCCTACTTGAGCAAGCCGTGGTTGTTGATGCAGGCGCTGATTCTGCCGCTGGCCGCTTATTATCTGATGCGATCTTCGCCAACGGCGCGACGCATCTTCCTGTGATGTCATGACCAAAGCGAGGGAGCCGACCCGCAATCGCGTGCCGGCTCCCCGCTGGCGTTGATGCCTTGCGACCCAAGGCTCAACAACTGTTAACCGTGCAGCTTCAGCGCGGTTTCCGCGATCCGGCGACCCTGATAACGCGCGCCTTCCAACTCTTCCTCGCCCGGCTGGCGGCTGCCGTCGCCGTCCGCGATGGTCGTCGCACCGTAGGGCGCGCCGCCGCGCACCTTGTCCACGCCCATCTGCGCGGTGAAGCCATAGTCGAGGCCGACGATCACCATGCCGAAATGCAGCAGATTGGTGATGATCGAAAACAGCGTGGTTTCCTGCCCGCCATGCTGGCTGGCGGTTGAGGTGAAGGCACCGCCGACCTTGCCGTTCAGCGCGCCGCGCGCCCACAGGCCGCCCGCCTGGTCGAGGAAGGCCGCCATCTGACTCGACATCCGGCCGAAGCGGGTGCCGGTCCCGACGATGATCGCGTCATACTCGGCCAGATCGGCTACCGTCGCGATCGGCGCTTCCTGATCGAGCTTGAAATGGGCGGCCTGCGCCACTTCCAGCGGCGCGGTTTCGGGCACGCGCTTGATGTCGACCTGCGCGCCGGCGGCGGCAGCGCCTTCCGCTACGGCCTTCGCCATCGTTTCGATGTGACCGTAGGAAGAATAATAGAGAACCAGAACCTTGGCCATGACTGTCTCCAATCGCGTTAATGCATTGATCGATAAAAGGTTTCGAAAAAATTTGGCCGCCCGCGTGAGGGGGGGGGAGAAACGCGGGCGGCCTTGGCCCCGGAGGGGATGGGGCCTTATTCGCTGTCCACGAGGACGATTTCCGTGTCCTCGATGGCCTTGATGGTGACGGCCGCGCCGCCGATGATGGCGGCGCCGTCGCGCGCCTCGAAAATCTGGCCATCGATCTCGATCCGTCCCGTCGCCGGGACCAGATAGAGGTGACGCCCTTCGGCGCTGTCATAGGTCACGCTCTCGCCCGCCTTGACGGTGGCGCCCAGCAGACGGGCGTCAGCACGGATGCGCAGCGCTTCCTTGTCCTCCTCATAACCGCTGGCAAGGACTGTCAGCTTGCCGGAACGATCGCCCTTGGGGAAAGGCTTGGCGCCCCAACTCGGCTGGCCGCCCCGGTTGCGGGGGATGACCCAGATCTGGAAGAGCGTCGTCGTCTCATCCTCCAGATTATATTCGGCGTGGCGGATGCCGGTTCCAGCGCTCATCACCTGGACGTCGCCGGCCTCGGTACGGCCCTTGTTCCCCAGACTGTCCTGGTGGGTGATCGCGCCCTTGCGGACATAGGTAATGATTTCCATGTCGGCATGGGGATGCGGGGGAAAGCCCGAACGCGGGCCGATTTCATCGTCATTCCACACCCGGATTGCGCCCCAATGCATGCGGGCGGGGTCGTGATAGTCCGCAAAGGAGAAATGATGCCGCGCGTTCAGCCAGCCATGGTCGGCATGGCCAAGCGAGGCGAAGGGGCGGCGTTCAATGCGGCTCCCGATTGTCGTGCTCATATGCTGATGCCTTTCGAATGTCCTGCCGCCAACTTCCCGGAGGGGAGGTTCCGGCTTGCTTTCCGACAATCTAGCGATCAGGATTGTTTCTTAAATAAGCAGCATTGAAACGGATTGTTTCCTTATGCGTCTTCCCGATTTCGAAGCCTGGGCCATGTTCGCCGCCGTGGTGGAGCATCGCAGCTTCACCGACGCCGCCAAGGCGCTCAGCGTTTCCAAGGCCACCGTTTCCAAGGCAGTGACCCGTCTGGAACAGCATCTCGACACCAGCCTGTTCAGCCGCACCAGCCGCCGTTTGACGCTCACCGAAAGCGGCAAGCGGCTGGCCGATCATGCGGCCCGCATCCTGGGCGAAGGGCAGGCGGCTGAGGAGGCTGCGCGGGACGAAACGGCGGAACTGTCCGGTACGGTCCGGTTGGGCGCGCCGATGACCTTCGGCCTGCTCCGCGTCGCGCCGCTGATCGCGGAATTCACCAAGCAGAATCCGCAGGTCGACATTGACCTGCATTTGTCCGACGCCCGCATCGATCTGATCGAAATGGGCCTGGACGCGACCATCCGCATCGCCGACATGCCGGACAGTTCGCTCCGCGCCCGGCGGCTGGCGGACGTCAACATGCATGTCGTCGCATCGCCCGCCTATCTGGCGGAGCGGGGCCGCCCGGCGCATCCCACCGACCTCGGCAGTCATGACTGCCTTTGCTACGCCAATGTCCAGACGCCGGACGTCTGGCGCTTTTCGGGCCCCGGCCAGCAGAATGTCGTGGTGCAGGTCCGGGCGCGCATCACGGTCAACAGCGGGGAGGCGATGCTGCCTGCCCTGCGCGCCGGTGTCGGCATCGCCCGGCTGCCTGATTTCATTATCGGCGATGCCCTGGCCTCAGGCGATCTGGAAGAAATTCTTGCCGATTGGCGCCCGCCGGCGCTGGGCATCCATCTGGTCACCCCGCCGTCGCGCCTGCGCCCCGCGCGGGTCGATGCGGTGCTGGATTTCCTGACCCGCCATCATGGCTGTTGAGCAATCATTTCGAAGTCGAATCCATATTGACTCCAGATGAATCATTTCGGGATCAAATCGACCGAAACTGATTCAAATCGCACGACTCGCTGGAATCCTTGAGTTATCTAAAAATTAACCTTTGTCCTTCAGAAGTTTTTTGGTTAATGAATTGGAGTGGGGACCGTTCTCTGGGGGTGAACGGGACTGCTACGCAAAGGGGCTTCACATGCGCGTGCTGCTAATCGAAGACGAACCGACAACCGCCAAGGCGATTGAGCTTATGCTCACGACCGAGGGGTTCAACGTCTACACGACCGACCTTGGCGAAGAGGGTCTCGACCTCGGCAAGCTGTATGATTACGACATCATCTGCCTGGACCTGAACCTGCCGGACATGCACGGCTATGACGTGCTCAAGAAGCTTCGCGCGGCGAAGGTGCAGACCCCCGTGCTGATCCTGTCGGGCATTGCGGAAATGGACAGCAAGGTCCGTTCCTTCGGTTTCGGCGCCGACGATTATGTGACCAAGCCCTTCCATCGGGAGGAACTGATCGCCCGCATCCATGCCGTGGTGCGCCGGTCCAAGGGACATTCGCAGTCGGTCATCCGCACCGGCAAGCTGTCGGTTAACCTTGACGCGAAGACGGTGGAAGTGGACGGCAACCGCGTTCACCTGACCGGCAAGGAATATGCGATGCTGGAACTGCTCTCGCTTCGCAAGGGCACGACGCTGACCAAGGAAATGTTCCTGAACCACCTTTATGGCGGCATGGACGAGCCTGAACTCAAGATCATCGACGTCTTCATCTGCAAGTTGCGCAAGAAGCTGGCGCTGGCCTGTGGCGGCGAGAATTATATCGAGACGGTTTGGGGCCGCGGTTATGTGCTGCGCGACCCGGACGAGGCGGAAGAGCTGGCGACCAAGGTGGCCTGACGCGCCCCGCCTATCTGTTCAACGGGGGTGGAAAGACCGGCGGTCCTCAGGGGCGCCGGTCTTGTCCTTTGTGTTCCTGTTTCAACTCCATTTGGTCTTTGTGTCGATCCCCGGAGTTCGGGTGCGGAAACCGGGTCTCTTCGTCTCGACCGATGCGCGAAAGCGGGTGGGCACCTGATAGCCTGCTTCAGCCGGGCGTTCGCCGGACGGGGGACTTTTCACCGTTTCCGGGTTGATCGGCGCGTCGAGCTGGACGCCGAAAGCCTGTCCCTTGCGCCATGCGATCCGGCCTTCGGCGGGGGAACAGTCGGGAAGGCCGATGACGACATGATCTCCCACAGCCAGCTCAAGCTCGCATCGTCCGCCCAGGCCGCGTTCCGACACGTCACGGACCAGTATGTCGACTTCGCCATGACGCGGATGACGCATGCGTGCCTTCAGCAGCCGACGCTGCCGGTCATAGAGACGTTTGGACAGGAAATCGGGATCGAAATCGGGCATGAATGTCCCGCAACTGTTGATTGATGGTGCCGCGAAGCACCCGTGGCGCCTTTGTCCCGTACAGTAAACGCCCGTCGGACCCTTTTTATGCCGCCGATCTAGCTTTTTTTGCCAGCCATGGGAAGGCGTAACAATCTAACCGATTTATATCAGGAGTAAATTTATTCGAGAAAAGACCGGCGATCCGATAGGGATCGCCGGTCTTTTTGGTCAGGCGGCAAGCGGGCTGAAAGCCAGCTGCGGGGGGTAGAGCGCGCTCCGTTAAATCAGACGCATGACGCGCGCTCTATTTTTTTGTTGTCGCATCTTTTTTCTGCGGAAAACCGGTTCCCACTTTTCCGCACGATGCTCTAGTTGGCCGCCTGATCCGAAGAGGAGGACTGGCTCTGGCCCGAAGCCTGTCCGCTGCCGGAAAGCTGGCCGCCAGCGTCGATCGAGGCGGCACTGCCGGCATTATTGGCAAGACCGCTCGCGGACCCCGCCGCGCTGCCGGCGGCACTCCCCGCAACGGAGCGCGTGCGGCCCGCTGCATCGGTGGCGCGGTCATGAGCGGCGCTCGCCGTCGCGCCAACCCGGTCGCGGGTGTTGCCGGCAGCCGTAGCTGCTCGATCCCGCGCCGCGCCTGCGGTGTTGGTCACCTGGTCCCGTGCGCCGCCGACGGCGTTGCGGACATCGCTGGTGCCCAGCGTATCTGCGGTCAGGCTACCGCTGGCGGAACCGTTGGCCGAACCCGATGCGCTGCCGCCATGGCTCTTGCCGTGGCGGGTCACCGATCCGCTGGCAGACCCATTGCCGCTGCCATGGCCCGACCCACTGGCGCCGACACGGCCGTTCTCAAGGTCGATGCTGCGGTCAAGGCCTACGCCGCCCGACCCGCCAAAGGTACCGCCCAGCGATCCGGTCGCGCTGCCCAGCGTGCCGCCCAGGCCACCACCCAGCATGCCGCCACCGCCGCCGCCCAGCAGCTGGGCCGAAGCAGGGGCAGCCGTCAGAGCGGCGAGGGCAGCGGTAGCAAGAAAGAGCTTCATCTTCATCGATCGTCTCCTTGTTCGTTGTCGATCCGATGAAGGGACAACGGGCTGGCCGATCGATTTAATCCCAAAGCACCAAAAAATGTTCACAAGATACTGAAATTCAATCCATGTTTCTGCAAGATCCGCAGATGACGCCTTTGCCCAACCCCTTGCCGCCAGACTTGGCCTCGCTCAGCAGGGCGTCAAGGCTGCCGGTCGCGAACAGCCGCCCCGCGACCAGCGGCGCGGCAAAGCTGGTTCCGCGCACGCGCCCCTTGCCGCCATCGGCCCGGGCAGCGTTCATGTCCGCGCCCGGCGCGGCGAAATCGACATGCCGCGCCCGCCCGGCCTCCGGTAACAGCCGCCCGCGCCCGTCAATGCCTGTCACCGCGATGACATCGGGATAGGAGGCGGGGTAGGCAGGGGGCGCTGCCGGGCCGTCATTGCCGACCGCCGCGACCACTCTCACGCCCTTGTCCCGCGCCAGCCGGATCGCGCCCGCCAGCAGCGGATTGTCCGGCCCGACCAGGCTGACCGTCACCACATCCGCGCCCCGCGCCGCCATCCAGCCGAGCGCCCGCGCGATCGCAAAGGCCCCACCGCCGGCCGGGTCGTCGCCATAGACATCGGCCACCAGCAACGGCACGCCGGGGGCCGCGCCGCGCACGATCCCGGTTCCACTGATGAGCGAGGCGACCGCCGTTCCATGGGCGCTGGCCCGGGGAGCGCCCCGGGCAAAGCCCTGTTGTTCGATAGGTCCGCTCAGCGCCGGGTGCTTCGCTACGCCTCCGTCGATCAGACCTGCGCTTCGGCCCCGTACCGCGCCTCCCTCGGCAAGCGCCGTCGTGGCAAGCGCCAACCCCGGCCCACTGGGGAAATAGAGATTATCCGCGCTCGCTTCCGCTTCCGGCGCGATGGATCGCACCTGTTTCAGCGCGCGAGAGAGACTTTGCCCCTTTGGCACGGTGAGCCGCGTGATGCGGAGGTCCAGTCCTTCGACGGCCTCCGTCTCCACGCCATAGCCCGCCGACCGCAGCGCATCGATGCTCTGCCCCCTGGCGCCAGTCAGCAGGATCACGCCGCGCCGCGCCGGTTCGCGTCGATCATCCAGTTCGATGGTATCTCCCTCCCGTCGCAGCAGGTCGCCGATCCGCGCGGTCCGCGCCGCCATCAACCTGTCGGCCAGCCGGGCGGGGGAAAGCCCTGTCTGATCCAATCTGGTCTGATCCAACGTGCTTTCGACCCGGTCGAGGACGCCGGGCGCCATGCCGCGCACCTGTCCCCCCACTTGGTCCCATGCTTCGCGGGGGGAGGGCAGCAACTGCGCCTGCGCGCCCGGAGCGGTCAGCAGCAGGCCGGCAAGGATCAAGGGACGCGCGAATTTCATCTCCACCTCTTTGTCACCGGCCCCTTTTCCGGTCCTTTCGCTCTCAAAATGATTCATCGCGAAAAAATTTCCGATACATGATGGCTGTCAGGGATGAAACGGCGGTCGCAGGTCGTTTCATCCCTGATGGACAAGAAATGGAGACCGGATGTCGTTCGAAAGCGATCTGTTGGCGATCCTGCCCCGGCTGAGGCGCTTTGCCGCCAGCCTGTCGCGGGACCGTGCCGATGGCGACGATCTCTGCCAGGCGGCCCTGGAAAAGGCTCTGCGGGCGCGCGATCAATGGCAGCCGGGGACGAGACTGGATAGCTGGATGTATCGGATCATGCGCAATCTCTGGATCGACGAGGCCCGCTCGCGGCAGCGCGCCGCCCGGACCTTCGCGCCGGAAGAGGCGGGCGAGCATGTCGGCCATGCGGGCGACCGCGATATGGAGGCGCATGTCATGCTCTCCGACGTGGATCGCGCCATGCATGCCTTGCCCGACGAGCAGCGCGAAGCCATTGCGCTCGTGCTGGTGGAGGGGCTGTCCTACAAGGAAGCGGCCGAAGTGCTGGGCGTCCCCATGGGCACGCTGACCTCGCGGTTGGTGCGCGGGCGCGGGGCGCTGATCGAACTATTTGGGGAAGCGGCATGACGGATATTGACGAAGCCATGTTGATCGCCTGGGTCGATGGCGAACTGGACGAGGTGACGCGGCGGCGTGTGGATCGCGCGGTGGCCGAAGATCCAGCGCTGGCCGGGCGCCTGGAGATGCACCGCCGCCTGCGCGAGCGCGTGTCGGGCCATTATGCGCCGGTCGAAGCCGAGCCGGTGCCGCCCGCCATGCGCGCTTTGTTGGAAGGGGGCGCGAAGGTCGTGCCGCTCGCCCGTCCTGCGACGCCGCGTTGGCGCAATTGGGGCATCGGCGGTGCGATTGCCGCCAGCCTCGTGCTGGGTCTGGGCATCGGTCATCTGTCGGGCGGTCCGAGCGGGCCGGTCGCGGTCAGCGACGGCGCGATGGTGGCTCAGGGCGAACTGGCGTCCGCGCTCGATACGCAATTGGCCTCGGCCCAGGATGGCGCGGCGATCCGCATCGGCCTCAGCTTCCAGCGCAAGGGCGGCGGCTGGTGTCGCAGCTTCGAGGGACAGGCGGTGGCGGGCGTCGCGTGCCGCGAAAGGCAGGGCTGGCAGGTGCAGCAACTGGTGCCGGGCGCGGGGCAGGGGACCGCCTACCGCCAGGCGTCGTCAGGCGACGCGCGCATCACGGCGACGGTCGATGCGTTGATGGAGGGCGCCCCCGCCGATGCGGCGCAGGAAAAGGCGGCCAGGGAGACAAAGTGGCGGTAGGTCAGGGCGCGCCTACTCCCTGTCGGCGCTGGTTTGCAGAAACCACCTTTGACTGTTTTCAAGGCCTATGGCGGTCAACCGGCCGCTGCGAAAGGCGCCGGTGTCGATGCCGATCCGGTTGGACTGGACATCCGCATCCTCGCTGATGCTGTGGCCGTGCACAATCATCTTGCCGAAGGGTCGCCGGTGGTTCAGGAAATCGCCCCTGATCCAGCGCAGATCGGCTGGCGTCTGCGCATCCAGTGCAATGCGCGGCCGCACCCCGGCGTGCACGAACATATAGTCGCCGACCGTCAGCATGTCGGCGAAATCATCCAGGAAATCGACATGTTCGCGGGGGATATGGGCCAGCATCCATCTTGCCAGTCCCGCGTCGCTCAGGGCGGTGCCGTCATCGGGCATCAGGCCATAGCTGGCCAGCGTCTCGACACCGCCGAACCGCCGGAAGAGCCGGGCCGCCTCCGCTCGGCCGCGCGCCGCCGCGATGAACATTTCCTCATGATTGCCCTTGATGAAGCGAATATTCGGGTCCGCCCGGGCCAGTGCCATTGCCCGCCCGATCACTTGCGCCGATTGCGGCCCGCGATCCACCAGATCGCCCAGCAGGATCAGCAGCCGGGGCAAAGGCGCCCGCGCCGCCTCATCCTGCGCAATTCTCTCCAGCAATTCGGCGAACAGATCGTCGCGCCCGTGAATATCGCCGATGGCATAGGCACGCATATCCTCGCCCAGGCTGGGCGGCGGTCCATCCTCAGGCGCTTTGCGGCGGAAGCGTATCAGCATGGCGGGCAAGGCTCACACATCATGCCCGCCAGTGTCGCACGCCCTTACAGGCGAGGCAATGTCACGCCCTGCTGCCCCATATATTTGCCCGCGCGGTCGGCATAGCTGGTCTCGCACGGCTCATTGCCCTTCAGGAACAGGAACTGGCACGCGCCCTCATTGGCGTAAATCTTGGCGGGCAGCGGCGTCGTGTTGGAAAATTCCAGTGTGACATGGCCTTCCCAGCCCGGCTCCAGCGGGGTGACGTTTACGATGATCCCGCAACGCGCATAGGTCGACTTGCCAAGGCAGATCACCAGCACGTCGCGCGGCACCCGGAAATATTCGACCGTGCGGGCGAGGGCGAAGCTGTTGGGTGGAATGATGCAGCAGTCGGTCTTGCGGTCGACGAAGCTGTTCGCGGCGAAATCCTTGGGGTCCACCACGGCGCTGTCGACATTGGTGAAGATCTTGAATTCGTCCGCGACCCGCGCGTCATAGCCGTAGGAGGACAGGCCATAGCTGATGCAGCCGTCGCGCCGCTGGCTCTCCACGAACGGCTCGATCATGCCATGGGTCTGGGCCTGTTCGCGAATCCACTTGTCCGACAATATCGACATGGCTGTTCAGCTCTTTCTCGGAATGATGCCCAGGTCGGCAGGACCAAAGGCATGAGGCAATAATTCTGCGATGCTATGTTCGACCACAGCATCGCCTTCAGGAGCGGCGCAGTAAATGGCGAGCGTCCGCCCGGCCATCTGCTCGGCTTCGTTCATGATCTGGCGGCACCGGCCGCAGGGCGTGACGATAACCTCGCCCGTCACGGAGCCATCGGCGCCCATCGCGCCGCCTACCACCGCAATCGCTTCGACATCGGCAAAGCGCCCCTGCGCATTCACCGTCGCCAGCGCCACGGTCTCGGCACAGAGCGACAGCCCATAGCTCGCATTTTCGAAATTGCAGCCGGTCACGATCTGGCCGTCGGTCAGCCGCACCGCAGCCCCCACGGCAAAGCGGCTATAGGGCGCATGGGCATGTCCCATCGCTCCACGCGCCGCCTCGATCAGTTTTTCCGTCGCACTCATTGCGGCATCGCATCCCATCGTACCGGACCGTCGATGCCGTCGATATGCCGCATATCGCTGGCTGTCCACATTACCCATTTGCGCTTTCCGCTATCGGGCGGGAAGAAATTGCGGTCCAGCCACAATGTCCGGTTGATCCCCGAGGCGATGCCATATCTTGCGTCGAAATCGTCGCTGACGTTCAGCACCACCGGCGTGCCCGCATGACTTTCGACCAGATTGATCAATGTGTTCAGTTCCGACAGCACGGCATCCTGCCCCGGCCGCGCCCGGCAACCCGGCTCGAACGCCAGCCGGATCACCGGCGGCAGGGCAGCATTGTCGCGGGGCACCATGGCCATGAAGCCGGTCGCCTGATCGGAAGCTTTCGCACACAGGCTGAAATCCAGCGACGCGCCATAGCGCATGCCCGCCGCCCGCGCGCCTGCCCAATTCGTCTCGAACGCCGGATCGCGGAAATGGCCGCCGCTGGCCGCGCGAATATAGGCGAAATCGGCCCCCTGCGCGGCCAGAGTGCCCCATTCGATGATGCCATTGTCCGACGACACCGACACGCCCTGGGTCGGGAATCTTTCCCGATCCGGTGCCCAGTCGCGCGCATAGAGCCACCCACCCAGAGCCAATAGGCCGAGAACGACAAAAACCACGGAAAAACGGGCCATGAACTGGCCGACACTATTGATACGGATGCCCCTTACCCCTTGATGTGCAGAACGCAGATCAGCGTGAAAAGGCGCCGGGCCGTATCGAAGTCGACCTTGATCTTGCCCTCCAGCCGCTCGATCAGCGTCTCGGCGGCCGCATTGTGGATGCCGCGGCGCGCCATGTCCACCGTCTCGATCTGTTGCGGCGATGCATTGCTGATCGCTTGATAATAGCTGTCGCAAATGGCGAAATATTCCCGGATCGGGCGGCGGAACCGGCCGAGGCTCAGGATGATCGCCTCCAGCGGGTCGCCATTCTCCCGCCGGATCTCGATGACCAGCCGGCCTTCCTCGACGCGCAGCCACACCTTGTAGGGACCGGCATAGCCGTCCTCATGGGTCCGCTGCGGTTCGAAATGATTATCCTCCAGCAGGTCGAAAATGGCGATGCGCCGTTCCTGCTCGACATCGGCATTGCGCCAGAGAATCGTCCGCTCGTCGAGCGTGATATCAATGATGCGCGGGTCTGTCATGGACGCTATGGTCAGTGCGGCTGTATGCCGGGAAAAGCAAGGGGGACTCTTGTCCACAGCTTTTCCGAATGCTTTCAATGTTGAGCCTTGCAAGGGCCGGTGCGCGAAGCGATGAGGGGCGATGGTCGAACTGTTACACATGAATGCCGCCGCAGACGCTGGCACCCCTGAACTTCCCCGCAATGTCGAGGCGGAGGCCGCGCTGCTGGGCGCGCTGATGATCGACAACCGCATCGCCGAAGATGTGCAGTTGAAGCTCAAGCCCGAACATTTCTTCGAACCGCTGCACGGTCGCATCTACGAATCCGTAATGCGGCTGGTGGAGCGCGACATGGTCGCGAACCCGGTGACGCTCAAGCCCATGCTGGAACAGGACCCGGCGCTCAAGGAACTGGGCGGCGTCGGCTATCTGGCGCAACTGACCGGCAATGGCGCGGCGCTGCTGGGCGCGCGCGATTTCGCGACGCAGATCTACGACCTTGCCCTGTTGCGACAGCTTGTTCATGTTGGCCGGGAACTGGTTGAAAATGCTCTTGATACCAGCGAGGATGTCAATCCTCGCGAGCAGATCGAGCAGGCCGAAGTCGCGCTTTACAAGGTGTCGGAAGGCGAGGGCGAAACCGGCTCGGTAAAGAGCTTCGCCACCGCTACGACGATGGCGGTTCAGGTCGCGGAGCGCGCGCTGAACAGCGGCGGCCATGTGTCGGGGATCACCACCGGCATCAACAGCCTCAATGAGAAAATCGGTGGTATGCACAATTCGGACCTGATGATCCTCGCGGGTCGTCCGGGTATGGGCAAAACCTCGCTCGCGACCAATATCGCTTATAATGCGGCGTCGCGCTGGCTGCGCGACCATGGCGACGGCATTCCGCCCGAAAAGAATATGGGCGCCAAGACGGCGTTCTTCAGCCTTGAAATGTCCGCGGATCAACTTGCCACCCGCGTTCTTGCCGAACAGTCTGGCATCAGCGGCGAAGCGCTGCGCATGGGCAAGATCAGTCGGACCGACTTCCAGAACCTCTCCCGCGCGGCGCGGGAGTTGCAGGAATTGCCGCTCTTCATCGATGACACGCCCGGTCTCACCATTGCGGCGCTGCGTACCCGTGCCCGCCGTTTGAAGCGCCGCCATGACATAGGTTTCGTCGTGGTCGATTATCTCCAACTGTTGCAAGGCACAGGGAAGGGCGACAACCGCGTCAACGAGATTTCGGAAATTTCCCGCGGTTTGAAGACCTTGGCGAAGGAGTTGAATTGTCCGGTTCTGGCCCTGTCGCAGCTCAGCCGTGCGGTGGAACAGCGCGAGGACAAGCGCCCGCAGCTTTCCGACCTTCGTGAATCCGGCTCGATCGAGCAGGACGCGGACATGGTCTGGTTCGTGTTCCGTGAGGATTATTATGTCGCCGCCAAGGAGCCGGGGAACAAGGAAAGCTCCGAGCATCTGGAATGGGCGCAGGAGATGGAGCGCATCTACGGTCTTGCCGAAGTGATCGTGGCGAAGCAGCGTCACGGTTCGACGGGGCGCATCCGCATGAAGTTCGACGCCAAGATCACGCGCTTCTCCGACCTGGCGGAAGGCAGCTATCTCGACGATTATGAATAAGCCTGCCTGATCCTCCCCATCGAAAGATGGGGAGGGTTAAGCCCGCGCGGCGCCTGAGCGAAACCCACTTGTGATCGGTCGAAGATCGAGCGCGATGGTATCAGAGGCGTCTCTCACCCGACAAAAGCCTGAAACACCAGCGCCAGCCCGACCATGCTGACCGCGTAAACCAGGGTCCGCACCATCGGCACGCCCATGCCATACAGCGGCAGGTAAACCGCCCGAGCGCCCAGCCAGAGCCAGCCGCCTATCGCCGTCGTCCCGCTGGTCTTGCCCGCGATCACCACGCCCAGCAGCACGATGATCGCGATGGGATAGGTTTCCAGAAAATTCGCCTGCGCCCGCACCAGCCGCCCGCCTATCGGATCGAGCGGCGGCAATGCCTCATCGCGTGCGCCCATATTCCACTTGGTGCCATATTGCCGGGTCTTGATATGCGCCGCCGCGAAGATGTGCACCAGCAACAGCACGCAACTCCACGCCAATATCGTCAGCTCAACGGCCATATCCTGTCTCCCTCTTCAGTCTTCCATCGCCGCAACCCTATCGCGATAGAAGGAAGAGGAAAATCAGAATACCGGCTGGTTCGCCGGATCGTCCGGGTCGGCCTCAGGCGAGGGGATCGGCGTCACGGGCGTATGGATGCCGCATTCGACCTTGTCCCACCCGCGCCAGCGCCCGGCGCGCGGGTCTTCGCCCGGCAGCACCTTGGAGGTGCACGGTTCGCAACCGATGGAGAGATAGCCCTGGGCCTCCAACGGATGCCGGGGCAGGTTTTCCGCCTCGAACCAGGCTTCCAGATCGTCCTTGGTCCAATCGCCCAGCGGATTGATCTTCAGCCGCCCATCCTCGACCTCGAAGCGGGGCAGGTTCTGCCGGGTCACCGACTGGAACGCCTTGCGCCCGGAAATCCAGGCGTCCAGACCGTCTTTCGCCCGGTGCATCGGTTCCACCTTGCGGATTTCGCAGCAGCCGTCGGGATCGTAGGACCAGCGCAGGCCGGTTTCGTCCTTTTGCGCCAGAACCTCGGCATGGGGCACCACCGCCCGGCTATCCGTAAAGCCCAGCGTGTCGATCAGCGTTTCGCGATAGTCCAGCGTCTCATCGAACATCTTGAGCGTATCGACGAAGATCACCGGAATCGTCCTGTCGGCCTTGGCGACCAGCGACAGCAACACCGCGCTTTCCGTGCCGAAGGACGACACCACGGCGACATTCCCCGCCAGCCCTTCGGCAAAGACGGTCTTAAGCATCGACAGCGTGTCGACGCCTTCGAACCGCGCGTTGAGCGCGTCCGCATCGGCCTGGGTAAAGGCAGGGCGGGCGTCGATGACGTCCAACTGGCGGGCAGGTTCAGCCATTCACAGTCTCCGGGTGCCGTTTCGCCCACACCGGGCGGCGGCCGTCGACGGTCTTTTGATAGACGTCGGCATAACGATTGAGCGCACGCTCCACGGCGGCATCGTCCAGCGCCTTGTCGGGCCGGAATGTATCGAAACCGCAGCGGCGCATGGCATTGAGCTGATCCACCAGCACATCGCCCACGGCGCGCAGTTCGCCGTCATAGCCGGCTTCGCGCAGTATGCGCGCCGCCGAATAGCCGCGCCCGTCGCCATAGGCGGGGAAGTTCACCTCCACCAGCGACAGGCGGTCGATGTAGGGCAGCAATTCGCGCGCATCCTCACCCGCTTCGATCCGCACGGCGGTGGAATTGGACTGGCCGGTGAAGGATTCGACCGTCACCGCTGGTTCCTGCGCGGCTTCGCCTTCGCGGAAGGACAGGAACTCAACCATAGATCGCCTCCTTGAAGGGCTTCATGCCAAGACGGCGATAGGTGTCGAGGAAACGTTCGCCTTCCTCCCGCTGAGAAAGATACAGGTCCGTGACCTTCTCGATCGCGTCGACCACGCCATCCTCGGAGAAGCCGGGGCCGGTGATCTGGCCCACGCTGGCATCCTGCGCACCCGATCCGCCGAGCGAGAGCTGGAAATTCTCGACTCCCTTCCGGTCCACGCCCAGCACGCCGATATGGCCCGCATGGTGATGGCCGCAGGCGTTGATGCAGCCGGAAATCTTGACCTTCAACTCGCCCAGGTCCTTCTGCCGGTCCGCGCCTGCGAACCGCTCCGACAGCTTCTGTGCCAGCGGGATCGAGCGCGCATTGGCGAGGCTGCAATAGTCGAGGCCGGGGCAGGCGATGATGTCGCTGATGAGGTCCATATTGGCCTCCGCCAGACCCGCCGCGTCCAGCTTCTGCCAGATGGCGTGGAGATCGGCCTTCTTCACATGCGGCAGGACGAGGTTCTGCGCATGGGTCACGCGCAGTTCGTCAAGCGAATAGGCCTCCGCCAGATCGGCCACCAGGTCGATCTGCTCCGCCGAAGCATCGCCCGGAATCCCGCCGCGCGGTTTCAGGCTGATGTTGACGATGGCATAGCCCGGCTGCCTGTGTGCGGCGATCTGACGGTCCACCCACAGGGCAAAGGCCGGATCGGCGCGGTCGATCTCATCCGAAAGGCCCGTTTCATAGGCCGGGCCAGCGAAGAAGGGACGGATACGGTCCAGTTCCTCGGTCGGCGGATTGAGGCCGAGCTCACGCATATGCGCAAATTCTTCCTCGACCTGCCGCTTATATTCCTCGACGCCCAGTTCATGGACGAGGATCTTGATCCGCGCCTTGTACTTGTTGTCGCGGCGTCCGTAGCGGTTGTAGACGCGCAGGCATGCCTCCAGATAAGAGACGATCTCATCTTCCGGCACGAAGTCGTTGATTTGCGGGGCAACCATGGGTGTGCGCCCCATGCCGCCGCCGGCATAGACCTCTGCCCCGACCTTGCCGTCGCGCGACACCAGTTTCAGGCCGATGTCGTGCAGCCGCATGGCCGCACGGTCTTCCTCGGCGGCGATCACGCAAATCTTGAACTTGCGCGGCAGATAGGTGAATTCCGGGTGGAAGGTCGACCATTGCCGCAGCAGTTCCGCCCAGGGGCGGGGGTCCGTCACCTCATCCGCGGACACGCCGGCATATTGGTCGGACGAGATATTGCGGATGCAGTTGCCGCTGGTCTGGATGGCATGCATCTCGACCGTCGCCAGTTCGGCCAGAATATCGGGCGCGTCGGCCAGCTTGATCCAGTTATACTGGAGGTTGGTGCGCGTCGTGAAATGGCCGTAGCCCTTGTCATATTTGCGGGCGATCTCGCCCAGCTTGCGCATCTGCCGGCCGTTCAGCGTGCCATAGGGGATGGCGACGCGCAGCATATAGGCGTGCAGTTGGAGATAGAGGCCGTTCATCAGCCGCAGCGGCTTGAACTGATCCTCTGTCAGATGTCCGGCCAGGCGGCGCTGCACCTGATCGCGAAACTCCTCGACGCGGGCATCGACGATAGACTGGTCATAATTGTCGTAACGATACATGGTTCAGATCACCCAGTTGCCGGCATCGGCGTCATTCGGTTTCAGCGTCAGGTCGGGGCGCACGGTCGGCCCCAGAGCACGGATGCGGTCCTTGATATGCGCGGGGCGCACGCCTTCTTCATCGACTGTCGCGTCGATCACATAGGCGCTCACGACCCGCAGCGCCGCTTCCTCGACGCGGGCGAGTTCGTCACCCTTGTCGCCCACGTCGACGGAGTCGCCGACCTGGCGCGACCAGCCGTCGCCCGCCCACCAGATCACGTCCCCGGTGCCGAGGTCATTGCCGGTCAAAATCTTCACTTATCTGTCTCCGCCCCAATTTTCGCCTCAGCCGCCCAACCCGCCAGCACATCCTGCGCCAGGGCGTGGGCCGCCACGTCCCCGACCACGATCAGGGCCGGGCTCTTCACTCGCTCGCGCGCAACCATGTCGCCCAGATCGGCGAGCAGGGTGCGCAAGGTCCGCATGTCGGCGCGCGTGCCGTTTTCCAGCACCGCCACCGGAATGCCCGGCGACACGCCATCGGCGATCAGCTTGTCGGCGATATCCGCCGCCGTCGCCACGCCCATATAGATGACGAGCGTGCGTCCCGCGCCCGCCAGTCCCGACCAGTCCTGGTCCGTCAATCCCTTGCACTGTCCGGCGACGAAGGTGACGGCGCTCGCGGCATTGCGATGGGTCAGGGGGAGTTGCGCCTGCGCGGCGCAGCCGATGGCGGCGCTGATCCCCGGCACGATCTCGACCGGGACGCCCGCGGCACGGCAGGCTTCCATTTCCTCGCCGCCGCGCCCGAAAATGAAAGGATCGCCGCCCTTCAGGCGGACGACCGACTGTCCCGCCAGCGCCAGTTCCACCAACAGCGCGTTGATGCCCTCCTGCGGCATAGAATGGCGGCTGCGCTGCTTGGCGACGGAAATCAGTTCGGCTTGCGGAGAGGCCAGCGCCAATATCTCCATCGACACCAGCCCGTCATGGACGATCACGGCGGCGTCGCGGATCAACCGGACGGCTTTCATCGTCAGCAGTTCGGGATCGCCCGGACCCGCGCCGACAAGATGGACAGTGGCAGGTGCATGTTGAGCCATGCCAGGCAAATGGCGAAAGCCGCCAATGGTTTCAATTCAGAATGCTTTGCCCGGCGCGTAGGAAAATTTGGGGGCCGGTGATTCATGCTCCGCGGTTCAGTCCCCCATCGCGCCGGTATCGATGTCCCTGAGGCCGACGCCAATCGATGCGCGGGGCTGTTCGATTTCCACGGACGCCACCGGATAGGCGCAATAGTCCGCCGCATAATAAGCGCTGGGTCGATGGTTGCCCGAAATCCCGACGCCCCCAAAAGGCGCGGAGGACGACGCGCCGTTGGTCGGCCGGTTCCAGTTGACGATGCCGGCCCGGATATTGGCCCAGAACTGGTTATATTGCTCGGGCGACCCGCCGATCAGCGCCGCCGACAAGCCGTAGCGCGTATTGTTCGCCTCCATGATCGCGGATTCGAAATCCGGCACCCGGATAATCTGCAACAAGGGTCCGAACAGTTCGATATCCGGCCTTTCCGCCATGGCGGTCACGTCGATGATCGCCGGCGTCAGGAAGGGCAACCCTTTGGTCGTCCGCACCATATGTTTGATCGGCTTGCCGCCGTGGCTCATCAAAAAGAGGAAACTTTCGGTCAGTTGATCCGCCGCCTGATTATCGATCACCGGCCCCATATAGGGTGCCGGATCGGCATGGGGATGATCGACGATCAGCCGGTCGGCCAGCTTCTTGACCTCGGCAATCAGTATATCGGCCAGGCTTTCCTTGACGATCAGCCGGCTCGCCGCCGTGCAGCGCTGCCCGCTCGACAGGAAGGCCGATTGCACGATCAATGCCGCCGCGCTGGCGATGTCGGCCGTGTCCCAGGCGATGACGGGATTGTTCCCGCCCATCTCAAGGGCCAATATCTTCCCCGGATTGGCCGCGAAATGCCGGTTGATCGCGATCCCCGTCTGCGCCGATCCGGTAAAGAGAATGCCGCTCACATCGGGATGCGCGGCCAGGGCCTTGCCCTCGTCCGGTCCGCCCAGCACCAGCCGGACGGCATCCTCCGGCACGCCCGCCTCATGATAGAAGCGCACCAGCATCTCGCCCACGGCGGGCGTCTTTTCCGAAGGCTTGAACAGCACCGCATTGCCCGCCAGCAGCGCAGGCACGATATGCCCATTGGGGAGGTGCGCCGGGAAATTATACGGCCCCAGCACTGCCATCACGCCATGCGGCTTGTGCCGAACCGACTGGCGCGCGCCCATGGCCGCTTCCAGCCGCCGCTGCCCGGTGCGTTCGGAAAAGGCGGCGACGGAAATGTCGACCTTGTTCATCACCGCCGTGACTTCGGTGCGTGCATCCCAGAGCGGCTTGCCTGTTTCCCGCGCGATCAGGTCGGCCAGCGCCTCCTCATGGGCGCGCACGACATTGACGAAGCGGCGGAGCGTTTCGATGCGAAAGGCGATAGGCTGGGCGGCCCATTTGGGCCAGGCGGCGCGGGCGCGGGCGACCTCTGCCTCCACATCGCTGGCAGTCCCCTGCCACAATTGAGCACCGGTGGCGGGTTCTGTCGAAGTCAGCGTTGCGGACATGGCTTCGATATGGCGGATAATTGCGCGTTAGGGAAGGGGCTCAGCCCATATCGGGCGCATCGCCCATCGCATCGCCCATGCGCCGGATCGCGGCGACCTTGGCATGGAGCGGCGTCCAGTCGTCATTCCCGTCGATGGCGCGCCAGATCCCCTCCACCTCATCGATAGGCATGGAGCAGGGCGTGGGGTCGGTCCAATATGCGTGGTCTTTCGTCCCGCTCGGCTCACATCCCGCCATGGCTTCGCGGAATGCTGCCCATTCCTCGCCGGCATAGGGGGCGCCTTCACGCGGATCGCCGCCCCGCCAGTCCTGGAAGAAGCAATCGATCGGCGTCTGGCTGGCGATCATCCCCTTGACCGCGGCCTCGATCATCGCGGCCGCATCGCCACTCTGCGCCACGCCGAGCCGCCAGCAGAAGCGCCGCGCCATCGCCTCGCCATAAAGCTGGGGGAAACGCTCCAACTGAGCGATCAATGGCTCCGCCTCGACCAGAGGCCGCAGCGACACCGCCAGTTGCGCGACGTCCCAATGGATCGCCTCGGCCTGCCGCCCGAAGGCATAAAGCCCCGAATGGTCGAAATAGGCGGCGGTAAAGCCCGGCTCCCACAGCGGCGTGAAGCGCCATGGCCCATAGTCGAAGCTCTCGCCGGTCACATTGATATTGTCGCTGTTGAGCACGCCGTGGACGAAGCCCGCGACCATGTAGCTCGCCGCCAGATCGGCGGTCCGCTCGACCACGCGGCCCAGCAATTGCGCGGGCGGATTGTCGCCCGGCGTCTCGCCGTACAGCTTCGTCAGGGCATAGTCGGTCAGCCGTTCCAGCAATGGCTTGTCGTCGAAATAGGCCGCCCGCTGGAACGACCCGATGCGGATATGCGAATGGCTCAGCCGTACCATCACCGCCGCGCGGGTCGGGGACGGTTCGTCATTGCGCTCCAGCGCCTCGCCAGTTTCGATGATGGAGAAGGTCTTGGAAGTGTTGACGCCCAACGCCTCCAGCATCTCGGTCGCGAGAATCTCCCGCATTCCGCCTTTCAGCGTCAGCCGCCCGTCCCCGAACCGGCTATAGGGCGTCTGTCCCGATCCCTTGGTGCCCAAGTCCAGCAGTCGCCCGGCTCCGTCCCGCACCTGCGCGAACAGAAAGCCCCGGCCGTCGCCTATGTCCGGATTATATTGCCGGAACTGATGCCCGTGATAGCGCAGCGCCAATGGCTGAGGCAGCGATCCTTCCAGCGGCGCAAAGCGTCCGAAATGCGCCACCCATTCGGCGTCGCTGAGATCGCCAAGTCCTACGGTCGGCGCCCATCGGTCGTTGCGGAAGCGCAGGATCGCCTGCGGAAAGTCCGCCGCCGCGACGGGATCGGCAAAATCGGGTTGCAGCGCAGCGATTTCATTCGCCGGACGATATTCGGAGGGTTGCAGGGCAGAGCGCATGCGGCGATATGGGGGATGCAGGGTGGAAGGATCAAGCAGCTTGAGCAGTTACACCGACGGATATTGGTGGTCGCCCGATGGGCTGAGGCTCCATTATCGCGATTATGCGGGCGGTGAGGACGGTCGACCGCCCTTGCTCTGTCTGCCGGGCCTCACCCGGAATGCCCGTGATTTCGAGCCGCTGGCGGCGCGGCTGGCGGGCGACTGGCGCCTGATATGCCCCGATATGCGGGGCCGTGCCGAAAGCGCGCAGGCGAAGGACCCGATGACCTATGTCCCGCTCACCTATTTGCAGGACATCAGCCGTTTGTTGGCTGACCTGGCCATCAGCCGCTTCGTTGCCGTCGGTACGTCGCTGGGCGGCATCATCACCATGTTGATCGCCGCGACCAACCGCGAATGGCTGGCGGGCGCGTTGCTCAACGATGTCGGGCCGACGCTGGAGGAGGCGGGGCTTGCGCGCATCCGCACCTATGTCGGCATCGGCCAGTCGCATCCAAGCTGGGTCCATGCCGCCCGCGCGCTGGAGGAGGCGAACCGCGACGTCTATCCGGCCTATGGCCTTGATCAATGGCTCGCCATGGCGAAACGCCTCTATCGGCTCAACGGCGCGGGCCGCATCGTCCTGGACTATGACATGCGGATCGCCGAACCGCTGCGCGTTGCGAGCGACGAAGCCGCCGGGGTCGACATGTGGCCGGTGATGCAGGCCTTTCGCGGCATCCCGACGCTCCTGCTGCGGGGCGAACGTTCCGACCTTCTGTCCGCGGAAACCGCGCACCGCATGGTGGAGGAAATCGGCCCCGACGCCGAACTCGCGACCATTCCCCATGTCGGCCATACGCCAGTCCTTGATGAGCCGGCATCGGCCTTCGCCATCGACCGGCTGCTCGCGCGAGTGCTGAATGGCTGATGCGACTTGAGTGAAAGGGAGCATTTCACGTCGCGAACCTTACGGCAAACAGGGGCGCCGCCCCGGTTGTTGCACATTCATGGCAGTTTTTCGCTGGGCGGCAAGGAAGCGCGGGCGGTCCGACTGATGAACCTCTGGGGGGAGCGCGCCCAGCACAGCATCGTCAGCGCCGCGCCCCATCTGATGAGCGCCCGCGACGCCATCGATCCCGCCACGCCCGTCGATTTTCCCGATCCGCCGCCCCTCGCGGGCAAGCCCGGACTCAGGCGCTTCAAGGCCATTGCGGAATTTCTGTCGGGCTATGACCTTGTCCTCAGCTATAATTGGGGGGCGATGGATGCGGTGATGGCGCATCGCATCCATGCCCGGTCGCTCCACTTGCCGCCGCTGATCCACCATGAAGACGGCTTTAACGCCGATGAAGCGAACGGCCTCAAGTCCCAGCGCAACGTCTACCGCCGGATCGCGCTCCAGCGCGCCCATGCACTGGTCATCCCCTCGATCCGCCTCGACGCCATTGCCCGCACGGTCTGGCGCCAACCGGCGGCCAGGGTGCATCTGATCCGCAACGGCATCGACACGGATCGCTATGCGCAGCCGCCCGCGCCTGATGCCATTCCGGCCCTCAACCGCTCGCACGGCAAGTTGCTGGTCGGCACGCTGGCGGGTCTGCGCGGGGTCAAGAATATTCCCCGCCTGGTCCGCGCCGTCGCCCCGCATCGCGACCGCCTGCAACTGGTTGTCGTCGGGGAGGGGCCGGAGCGTGCCGCCATTCTGGCCGAAGCTCACGCCCACGGACTTGCCGATATCTGCATGGTCGGGTTCATGAGCGAGCCCTGGCGATTCATCGGCCTGTTCGACATTTTTGCGCTCTCCTCTGACAGCGAGCAATTTCCGATTTCGCTGGTCGAAGCCATGGCGGCCGGTATTCCTGTCGCTTCGACCGATGTGGGCGACGTCGCGAACATGGTCGCGCCCGAAAACCGGCCCTTCGTCGTGCCCGATGAAGCCGCGCTCAGCGCCGCGCTCGGCCAACTCGCCGCCAGCGCCGACCTGCGCGCGCAACTGGGCGAAGCGAACCGCCACCGTGCCCGGCGCGACTTCGCGGAAGAAGCCATGGTCGCCGCCTATGCGACGCTTTACGGACAGGCACTATCCAGCCCATCCATTTTGCGGTAGGGCCCCGCCGGAAAACTCGCTCTATGTCAGGAAAACTGCTATAGGACGGCGTTTAAGTGGTCGGCGGCCACGGGTTTTTTGCGCTGGGAGAATGCGTTGTTCAAGGGGTTGAAGCCCATCATCTACGGCGGCCGCGAAGTGTGGCCTCTGGTCGAGGGCGGCAAGGGCGTAGCTGTTTCCAACCATGCCAGTTCGGGCGCCTGGGCGGCCGCCGGGGGGATCGGCACCGTGTCGGCGGTCAACGCCGACAGCTATGACAGCTTCGGCAATGTCATTCCGCAAATCTACCATGGCCGCACCCGCCGCGATCGCCATGAAGAACTGATCGCCTATGCTATTGACGGTGCGGTCGAACAGGTGAAGCGCGCCTTCGAAATCGCGGGCGGCAAGGGCGCGATCAACATCAATGTGCTGTGGGAAATGGGCGGCGCGCAGCGCGTCCTTCACGGTGTGCTCGAAAAGACCAAGGGCATGGTCGCGGGCGTGACCTGCGGCGCGGGCATGCCGTACAAGCTGAGCGAAATCGCCGCATCCTATGGCGTCAGCTATCTGCCCATCGTTTCGTCCGGCCGCGCTTTCCGCGCGCTGTGGAAGCGCGCCTATTCCAAGGCTTCGGAATGGCTGGCGGCGGTCGTCTATGAAGATCCGTGGCTCGCCGGCGGACATAACGGCCTTTCCAATGCCGAGGACCCGAGGGTCCCGCAGGATCCCTATCCGCGCGTGCGGGATTTGCGCGCGACCATGCGCGAAGGCGGTATTTCCGACGATGTGCCCATCGTCATGGCGGGCGGCGTCTGGCACCTTCGGGACTGGAACGACTGGATCGACAATCCCGAACTGGGCGCCATCGCCTTCCAGTTCGGCACTCGTCCGCTGCTGACGCAGGAAAGTCCGATTCCCGCCGAATGGAAACAGCGCCTGACGCAGCTTGAGCCGGGCGATGTGCTGCTGCACCGCTTCTCGCCGACGGGCTTCTACAGTTCGGCGGTGCGCAACCCCTTCCTGCGGCTGCTTGAAGCCCGTTCGGAACGGCAGGTTCCGTTCAGTACCGAACAGGCGGGCGACCACACGCATCAACTCGATGCGGGGGTGAGGGGCAAGAATTTCTGGGTGACGCGGAACGATCTGCTGCGCGCCCGCGAATGGGTGGGGCAGGGCTTCACCTCCGCGCTCAAGACGCCGGACAACACGCTGGTCTTCGTGACCGAAGAGGAAAAGGCCGAAATCCGCAAGGATCAGACGGATTGCATGGGCTGCCTCAGCCAGTGCGCCTTTTCGAGCTGGATGGACAGCGAAACCAACTCGACCGGGCGTCTGGCCGATCCGCGCAGCTTCTGCATCCAGAAGTCGTTGCAGGAGGCCGTGCATGGCGGCGACCTTGACAAGAATCTGCTTTTCGCGGGCCATGGCGCCTACAAGTTCAAGCAGGATCCTTTCTACTCGAACGGGTTCGTGCCGACCGTGAAGCAACTTTTCGACCGCATTCTGACCGGCGACTGATGGCTGACATTCAGGGACTGGCGGTGCTGCATTACGACACGCCGCATTTCGACATCGTGCGTCCGGGGCAATTCGTTGTCTGTGCCGTCTCGGGCGCACGGATCGATCTTGAAGATCTCAAATATTGGAGCGCGGAGTTTCAGGAGGCCTATCGCGGCCCGGTCGAAGCGACTCAGTCTTTCCTGAAGCATCGCGGATCGGCGTTTCGTTGAACGAAGCGAAGGCGATTGCGTAGCCTGATACGCTCTCTCATACGCCTTTGAGGGGTCTTGTCATCGATTTACCGCCTCGATGCGGCATCTCATCTATTTTCTGCTATTCCTTTCATCGTGCAAATGGTTTATTCTTCCTTCAGAAGCGGCGGAGATCGCGCATTTGAGGAAGGATGTCGGGAATGTCGCGAATTGATATTTTTGGGGATCGCGTCTGCGTGGTGTCGAGCCTGCTGATCGTTGGTTGGTTTATTTATAACGTCGCCTTCTAAGGTTGGAAGGTTGACCTGACGCCTGCGCCGCGGCTGTTTCGGCGGCTCTTGATGCCGTATCCGGCGCGATGCGATTTGCGGGGCTGGACATAGCCTTTCCCCACGCGTCGAACGCGGGGAGCGAACCGCTCCCGCACAATTCATAACCCGCCTTCCATGGATGAATATTCCGCCGCGAGCGCCATGCTGCGCGGCCTTTGCAGGTTTCATCCGGTTTCGCACCGAGGCTTAAGCAAATAATTAAAAGCATCGTGCGGTAAAGGGTCCGGCTACCTTCCCGCGTATGCGAAACGATGCCGGTTTGCCAGTTTAACTCAACGAAAGACCACGGTTTTCCCGCCATTCAGCAGCACTCGCCGGTCGGCCAGCCAGCCGACTGCGCGGGCCAGCACCTGCGCCTCAATATCGCGGCCGATGCGGATCATGTCCTCGGCGGTGGCACGGTGATCCACGCGCTCGACGGCCTGTTCGATGATCGGCCCTTCGTCGAGATCGGCGGTCACGAAATGCGCTGTCGCGCCGATCAGCTTGACGCCGCGCTCATGTGCCCGGTGATAGGGCCGCGCCCCCTTGAAACCGGGCAGGAAGCTGTGATGGATGTTGACGCAACGTCCGGCGAGCTTTTCGACCAGCCCTTCCGACAGCACCTGCATATAGCGGGCCAGGATCAGATATTCCGACCGCGTCCGATCGAAAAGGCCCATCAGCGCGTCCTCCTGCGCGGCCTTGTCGCCATTGGGCGGCAGTTCATGATAGGGAATGCCATGCCATTCGGTGATCCGGCGCATGTCGGGATGGTTGGACACCACGCCCATAATGTCCACCGCCAGCATCCCCGTCTGCCAACGATGCAGCAGGTCGGCCAGGCAATGCGACCCTTTGGACACCGCAAGCAGCATGCGCGGTTTTTCATCCGCCGCGGTGATCCGCCAGTCCATCGTGAAATGCGTACCGACATCGGCAAATTCGCTACGCAGTCGATCCGTGTCACCCATGCGCGCATCGGTCGCCTCGAACGCGACGCGCATGAAGAAGCGATCCGCCTCCCGGTCCGCATATTGCTGGCTGTCCGTGATGAAGCCGCCGCGCTCAGCCAGGAAACGGCTGACCGCCGCGACGATGCCGACACGGTCGGCACAGGCCAAAGTCAGCACCCAGGATGGGACAACCGGGTCAGTCACGCGCATCTCCTCACAAAGTGGGAAAGGCGTTGCCCCAAGCCGGCGCGCGGATCAACCCGTTACGCGCCCGCGCGGTCCTGCCTGCTGGTCATGGCGAAAATGCCGGTCGCATTGCCGGTGTCGAAGGCCAGGTCCAGCGTGCCGGTTTCAGGATCGATATCCCGGCTGATGAACTCATAAAAGGACCCGGGCACCATGCGCAGTTCATTCCCGGCAAACAACCGTTCGACCCCGTCCGCCCGAAAGGCCGTCTGCCGGACGCGTCCAGTGCGGGAAATTTCCAGCCTGTCCTTCATCGGCCAGTCCTCCGCCTGCAGCCGATCCGCCAACGCGGCGACGTCCGCCACCCGGTCGGTCGCATGATTGAAGGCGTTGCCCTCGGTCGCGATCCAGCCTGCTTCATGCGACCGGGAGAGCAGCAGTTCATAATCCCCGATGCTGACCGGATCATGCTGCCGGTCGAAGGCGGCGACGATCACCGGCAGCGCCTCTGCCGCCTCCTCCAGCGAAACAAGGCTGCCGCGCCCATATTTGTCCAGCACGGCGCAGGCATCCGCCGTCAGCGGATCGCGCGACGTGCCGAACACGCGGGCCGCAACCTCGGCAAATTCGGGATCGAAACGGTCGACATGCAATTCCGACAGGAAGAATTGCGGAATCGCCTCGGCCATGTCGCGATGGCGATAGGCCCGTCCGGTCATGCGCAGCCGGTCGAGCGGATAGACCGCTGCCATCTCATAGCCCAGGGGCAGCAATATCCGGGTAAAGGCTTCCTCACCGGGCGGCAGCTCTCCGGTCGGTCCCTCGGCCAGCCGCACCGTGCGCAGCGCACCATGATCGAACAGCACCTTGCCGCCATGCGCCATCCGGTCCGCGACATAGGCGGCACCGCTTGGCACCCGGTCCAACAGATTTTGGAACAGCACGACATTCAGCGCCATGGCGAAGGCGGCGCGCGAAACCTGCGGTCCGTTTTCCGCCATCAGCGCCGGATCGATGCTGAGTGCAGCCAGCGCGGCGCCGGCGGCCCTTTCGCCCATGGCCGCTTGCGCCAATGCGGCGATCACCGCTTGCTTTTCCACCGACATGAATGAGGCTCCTTCATGAAGCCCCCTTATCGCTCTCTTGAAATAAAATTCCAAGAGATTGAAAGCTTTTTCACATCTTTTTGGGCATGCAATCGGCACCGGCGGCCTTGATCGCGCCGCATAATCGGGCCGCGTCGGCACTGTTGGCCAGCGGCCCCGCCTGCAGTCGGGTCACGCCGCCGCTGGTCGTGATGAAGGGGCGATAGGCTGACAGGCCGCTGACCTTGCCGCTGAGCTGACTCCAGAGCGTCCGCGCACGGGCTTCCGCGCTGAATGCGCCGATCTGCACCCGCCAGGAACCCGTGCTGGCCGCTTGCGGCAAAGCAGGCTTGGCGGACGCCACTTTCGGTGCGGGCCGGGTCTTGGCCGGAGGCGCGGCCTTGGCGGTTTCCGCTTTGGGGGCGGGAGCGGGGGCAGCGGCTGACGGAGCGGAGGGCGGAATGGCGGCCGCTCGAAGCGGTTGGGGCGCGCCATTGTCTGCCGCCTGTTCCTGCTGCGCCATGGAACGTGCCATGGCGATGGCCTGACTGCGCTGATCCTGAGGGATGAACTTGTCCATCTGACGCAGGCTGGCCGTAGCCTGCGCCAGCCCGGAATCGGACGCGCGAGTCATCAGCGCATAGGCCCGCACCCAATTTTTCGCCACCAGATCGCCGTTGAACAGGGCCGTGCCGACAATATATTGCGCCCGCGGTTCACCCCGGTCTGCGGCATGCTGCAAGAAGGGCAGGGCACCCGCCCGGTCGCCCTGCTGGAACAACAGCAGGCCCAGATTATCCTCGGCGCGCGCATGACCCTGGCTGGCTGCCTTGCAATACCAATCGATTGCGGCGGCCGGGTCCGTCTTCACGCCGCGTCCGAGCTTATAGGCCTGTCCCATGTTGAACTGCGCATCGGGGTCGCCGGTCTGCGCCAGCGGCTGCCACAAGGCGACGGCCTTGGCATAGTCGCCTTGCTGCCATGCATCGACGCCCGCCTTCACATCCGCCAGTGTCGGTTGCGCGATGCTCAGCATCGTTCCAGCGGCCAGCACACCCCAGATATGCTTCATGCTCATGCTCCCAATGGGTCTTTGCTCGATCCTATGCGACGGCAAGGTTAATAACGACTTAGCATTAAGAATATCCCCATTTCCACAGGCTGGGAGGCTTCCGCATCCGTTAACCAATTCTTAGGCGGCCTTGTGGCACCTCTTTCCGCAATTGGATTTTCTGGGGGAAGTTGCGTGCGCATATTGGCATTGGCATCGCAAAAGGGGGGGTCGGGCAAGACGACCCTGTCGGGCCATCTGGCCGTTCAGGCCCAACTGGCGGGCGCAGGCCCGGTCGTGCTGATCGACATCGACCCGCAAGGCTCACTGGCCGACTGGTGGAATGAGCGCGAGGCCGAATATCCCGCCTTCGCCCAAACCACGGTGGCGCGCCTTGCCGCCGACCTCGAGATTCTCCGCCAGCAGGGGTTCAAGCTGGCCGTCATCGACACGCCGCCGGCCATCACCATGGCCATCCAGAGCGTCATTTCCGTCGCCGAACTGATCGTCGTACCGACCCGTCCCAGCCCGCACGACCTGCGTGCCGTCGGCGCCACGGTCGACCTTTGTGAACGGGCGGGCAAGCCGCTGATCTTCGTGGTCAACGCCGCCACGCCGAAGGCGCGCATCACCTCCGAAGCAGCCGTCGCTTTGTCCCAGCATGGGACAGTCGCGCCAGTCACGCTGCATCACCGCACCGATTTCGCCGCATCGATGATCGACGGCCGCACGGTGATGGAGGTCGATCCCAATGGCCGCTCCGCCGGAGAGGTCACGCAGCTCTGGACCTATATTTCCGACCGGCTTGAAAAGAATTTCCGCCGCACCGTCTTTTCCGTGCCGCACAATGCGGTGGGAACGGCGAGCACCGTTCGTCCGGCCAATGGTGGCTTCGGCCGCCGGATCGCACAGTAAGGGGAGGGGAAAACATGGCCGAACCGAAACCTCTCGCCTCGCTGACCTCGGGCCTGCTCGCGCGCAAGGGCGCCGCGCAGCCCGCGATGCGCCGCCCCATGCTGGGCGTTGGTCTGACCGCCGGAGCGACCGCGCTTCAGGAGGATCTGGGCTGGAACGACATGGGCTTCGATGTCACGCAGCCTGAACCAACGCCGATTGAGCCGCGCTCCGTCGCTGGCCTGACGCCAATGACGTCGGTTCCGACCGTCGCGCCCGTGCCGCCGGTGGTAACCGAACGCGAGGAATTGGCCGAACGCATAGCGGAAACCGGCGCAGTGTCTTCGGTTGTGGATGTGAAGCCGATCAAGGCCAAAAAGCCGTCCAAGGCCCGCACGCCCGCTGTGTCGAAGGGGCGCAAGGCCGCCTTCACCCTGCGGCTCGACGCCGACCGCCATCTGAAGCTCCGCCTCGCCAGCGCTATTGCCGGGCGTTCGGCGCAGCAAATGGTGACGGAAGCGCTCGACACTTTCCTGGCCAGCCTGCCGGAGATCGATCGGCTCGCCCAATCGCTGCCGCGCGCACGCGGCGACAATTAAGGAACGCAAGCCCATGAAGCGCAAGGCTTTCGCAAAGGCAGCGGTCGTGTCGCTGCTCGTCGGCACGACCATGGTGGGATGCACAGGCGCGGCCTTTCGTCCCACCGCGATTGCGCCGCAGCAAAGTCCCGATCGTCTGAGCGGGAGCGTCGAAAAGGCGCTGGCCGATCGCGATGGTCCCCGGGCCGTGGAAGCGGCGGAAGCTGCCGTGCAGGCCGCGCCGCGAGATGCCCGTTATCGTCAGTTGCTGGGCCGGGCCTATGTGGCTGACGGTCGTTTCGCCTCGGCGGAAACCGCGCTGTCGGACGCGATGACGCTCGGCAATCGCGATGCCCGCACCATCGTTACCCTGGCGCTGGTGCAAGCGGCGCTGGGCAAGGATGGCGCGGCCCGCGATCTGCTTGCCAATAATGCCGACATTGTTCCTGCCGGCGACTATGGCCTGGCCATGGCGATGGCGGGCGATGCCGAGGAAGGCGTGCGCATCCTCTCCCAGGTGATACAGGATCCCTCGGCGACCGCGCAGACCCGTCAGAATCTGGCCTATGCCTATGCGCTGGCCGGGCGGTGGAAGGATGCGCGGATGGTGGCGGGCCTCGATCTCGATCCGCTCGCCGCCAATCAGAGGATTGCTCAATGGGCGCAGACGGCCATTCCCGGTCAGCCCGAATTGCGCGTCGCGGCGCTGATGGGCGTGGCCATCAAGGGCGCCGATGCTGGGCAACCGGCTGCTCTCGCGCTGGCGCCGGACGCTGCGCCGGTCCGGATGGCCGAAGCCGCGCCTGTCGAACAGCCTTCCGCAGCGGCGCCTGTTGACATGGCCGCTGCCGATCCCGCTCCGTTCTCCGTGTCGCCGTCTGTCGCCGCCGAAACGCCTGCGCCCATGATCCAGGCTGTCGCGGCACCGGTTCGCGTCGCGGTGCGCGCTGCCACACCGCGTCAGGCCGCTCCGGCTCGCATGGCCGCGCCCGCTCGTGTTCAGCAGGTCGCCTTCCGACCGAGCGGCAGGGGCAGCAGCAATTGGGTCGTCCAACTGGGGGCCTATGATAACGCAGCCATTGCGAAGGAAAAATGGGCCTCTATGGCCCGCCGCAACAGCGCGCTTGAAAATTTCCCCGTCGTCACCAGCCAGATCACGGTCAATGGTGCGACCTTTGCACGTCTTGCCGTGAGCGGATTTGACGACCGGGCCGAAGCGGTCGCCCTGTGCAATGCGATTCGGACCCGTCGCGGTCAGTGCTTCGTGCGTGAAAATGTGCCCGATGCCACACCGCAGCGCTGGGCTCTGTCGACCCGCGGTCGGCAATATGCGACACGTTAAAGACCGGTGACGACAAGAAGAACGATCATGCGGGCGGCGCCGATGGTGTCCGCCCGCAACGCTTTTTGGCGCTGTTGCGACGCCGGAATGAAATCATCGGAATCAGGAAATCCGGCCATTTAACCGCCGAAAAGGGCAAAAGTGGCTCCCCGAGTAGGATTCGAAC
>NZ_LFCT01000029.1 GCF_008692605.1 Sphingobium estronivorans | reverse complement strand
TCATCCTCGATGCAGTAGGCATGCGGCCGCCGGAGGACAGTGGCGGGCCATGGGGCTACGCCGAAAAGCTCGAAGCGCTCGGCGACCCCCAGCATGAATATCATGAAGAAGCGCTCGAAACCCTCGGCAACGACCATGATCCCAACGCCCAGCCCGATATCCCCCTGATCGAGGCAAGGCTGGAAGCGCTCGCGAAAAAATGGGTGCCGCGGACACGCCGCAAAGCCTGACAGGCCGCGTCAACGTCACCTTCCGTCGGCGCTTACGGAGCATTTTCGAAGTAGATAGCATCATCTGTTGGCTGGGAAAATGCGGAAAACAAAAAACAAATACAGCTTGATCCGATCCAGTCTGATCGGATCAGGCTCTAGCTTGAGCCAGCCCACACGAAACATTCGCATCCAACCATCGAATCATCAGATCGGCGATTTCGTCGCTATTGGACTCGGCCATTAGCATATGACCATTTCCAGTTATGCCATGTTCTTCCAAGGCGATGTGTTCAAACACTGGAGCCCGTGCTCGTACGTACTCCGCTGCGCGCCTATTGGCTTCTCTCATCCACGTGGCTTCGCCTGTAACAATGGCGACCGGCTTCGCGAACGGGTCGTGAAGTCCTTGATATGCCTCCGGCGCGAGACCGTTATTGAAGGTTCCAAGCGGATGCACCATGCCCGAGTACCCCAGAGGTTCCGCCGCCAGTACGGCCGCGACCCGCAGCCCGCCAACGGCACTCAGAGCCCATCCGCATGGTCCCCCCATCGAGTGGCTCACTACCACGGTCGGGCCGGTCAGATCGAGCAGTTGTTCGGCGATAGCCTCAACGTGACGCTGGCTCGCACCTAGCGAAGTGGCCATCGGTCCTTGGCTTGCCATGAACCGGTCACCGGCCAACGGATCGGAGGGCCAGCGGTTATGCTTGGAGGCACCTTGCCATAAGTCGTGCTTCCCCGGCTCCACGAACCGGGGGTATAGCGTTCCGTAGTCTGCCGTGGGCGTTGCCGGGCCAAGCACGTTTTCGTTCCAGGCTGACCTTCCATGCCCCGGCCGATCTAGGACATATGTTGCATAGCCCGCCTGCAGGAACCGATGCACCCATCCGCGCCGACCGTCCGGTGTCCTGACGAAGTCAGCGCCCTGTCCGCCGCCACCATGGACGAAAAGGATAGAAACCGGACGGGGATTTACAGGAATGAACCACTGCACATAGGCGTTGATGCCGGGCCACACCGCGTCCCCGGCATCAACAGGTGGCGATGTCAGGAAGACACCGCCAAAGTCTGCCATTTCAAAGGTGCGCATGTTGCTCAGAAATGCGTTTCCATCTGCGTCGTGAAGCTCATTTCCCGCTCAACTAGCCGCGGATCTGCGGCCACGGCGCGGAGGAAAGCGATGCGGTCCTCCTTCTCCTGTCCTTCCTTCAGGTGATAGAGGTTGCGCAGATTGAACGACGCGCGGGGCGACGTAACCTCGGCAAACACCCGACGACGATCGCGCTCGTAAAATTCGAGTATTTCCTCCCCTGCCCCGTCATGGATGACCCGGTTCAAAGCGCCGATCAGGGCGAAAGCATCGAACATGCCGCCAGTCAGGCCAAGCCCGCCTGTGGGGTTGGTGATATGGCCAGCATCACCGACAAGCAGGATCCGCCCCACACGCATCCGATCGGCTATGCGCTGGTGCATGCGGTAGGGCGAGTAGGCGAGCACCTCATAGGGCAGGTCGGGCAGGTGATCAGCGAACATCGTGTGGATGCGCTCTTCCAGCCCCTCGAAAGGTAGCTCGGGGTCTTCGACAAAGGTTACCCGCCAGACGTCGGGCTGCTCGATCTTGCAGATAATGGAGCCGTGCTTCTGATCGAGCTGCATGACGGACTCAGGATAGTTCAGCGCCGACAGGTTGATTCTCGTGTTCGTCGCCACATAGCGCTCGGGCCAGGTTGTCCCCAGAAACTGGAGCCCCAGTACATTCTGGCGTACCGTGCTGTTCGCGCCATCCGCCCCTATGAGATAGTCGCCTTCCAGCACTGCCGATCCATTGGGTCCCTCGACCTCCGCGATCACGCCGCCCGCAGTCTGGCAACACCCGGTCAGCTTCGTTCGCAGCAATATCTCCACATTCGGCTGCGCCGAGACATGCCGTGCAATGATCTTGGACAACAACCCTTGGTGCAGATGAAGCGCATTCCCCCCCATCCCCTCAGGCGTCCATTTCCACTCGATAAGTTCGCCCGTGCTGTGGATACGCCAGCCGAAGGTCTGGCGCAGGAAACCCTCCGCTTCACAGTCCTGCAACAGTCCAAGCCGGTCGAGATGGGGCAGAACGGGATAGTGATAGACCAGCGCACGCGGCTTATCGTTGAACTGCTCCTCCGCCTCGATAATCGTGACACGCGTGCCTTCCTTCGCAAGTCCGAAAGCGGTTAGCAGGCCAATGGGCCCGGCTCCAACGACGATTACATGTTGAGCCATTGCGGTTCCCTCCAGTTGTTTTCTGGTGCGCATGCACCTGCGTTATTCAAAGCTTCGCGATCCAATCGGTCACGTCCGCGGCGTCGGTGACGTCGCCATATTTCTGATCGATGTCATAAAGGCTGGCTTCATGTGGCGCGTTCGCGCGATCAGCACAGCAGTCGCGCGGCACCAGAACGTTGAAGCCGGACTGCACTGCATCCACGACGGTCGCCCGGACACAACCGGACGTAGTCGCGCCCGTTACCACTACGGTATCGACACCCGCCCCGGTGAGCATGGCCGCCAGGTTCGTGCCATGGAATGCTGATGCGCCATGCTTCACCACGATCGGATCGCCATCGGAGATCCCGGTCGCCGCATCGATCTCAACGAGCCTACTCCCCGCGAGAAGCGCTCTCATTCCGGTGGCCTTACGCAGCCAGGCCAACGTCTCGACCTCCCAGGGCTGGTAGGCGATAGTCGTGTAGATAACGGGAAAACCACGGCTTCGGGCCAGATCGGTGATGGCACGGGTTCGCGCGATTTGCGCATGCATATCCGCCGCCGTCGGGTAAACAGTATCGGTGAAGCCATAGGTAAAATCGACCACCACGACCGCCGGCCGAGTGCCGCGGGGCACGCTGCCTCCGAACCCCGCCTTTTCATAGACTTCATCCTGCGACATCGAACACCTTACCCCCTTCGCAAGCCGTCAGGTCCTTCGCTACGACTGCTCCGTCCAGCAACACCGGTTCTCCATCCAGAAACAGCGAGCAACCGCGCAGCGGTATATCGAGATGGCAGTCCGTGTCGTTCATGCCGCCAAGCTCATTATTTGGACCGGTTGAGAACAGCACGTTGCCAAGAAAGCTACGCACCTCCATGCCCATTCCGCCGGGGAATTCGCCGGGCGTCATCCGGTGCCACTTGGCGTCAGGATTCATTCCCCAGCCGATGTGGCTCAGCGCAAAGCCGCGCGGATCATTAAAGTCCGCCATGTACGACTTGACCAGATCAGCTTCCAAGCCGCCCCGGATCGAGGTGACGACGCCCTTCTCGATCGTGTATGTTATAGGCTCGCGCACATAGATATTCTGCGGCAGCAATATGTCGCCCGGCGCGATGACGATCTGCCCGTCCACGCCGTCGTCGTCGCCGCCTGTAAAGACGAAGCCGGATGGCCAGTGATCCCATCGGCCCGGCGTGTCGGTGCAGGCATATTCGGTGACAGTGGGATAGGTGCCAAGCTTATACGTGACGTCCGTCCCATAAGGCGACGTGATGTGCATCGATTTCGCGCGACCCAGCAACTCGCCTGCGACCTCCACTTTCTCACGCAGCTCCCTGGACGGCAGCATCCGCGCGAGCAGCTCCGGCGGCTCCACAACCGTAAGGACGCGAGCACCCGCCGCCTGGATCGCCATCTGCTCTGGCGAGAACAGCAGGAAGATGCAGTCGATCACCATATCGGCATTCTTCAATGCCTCCACGGCTTCAGGCATCCGCGAAAGCGGCGTCTGCCCTACCGCCCAATTGCCCATCGGTGCAGGCGCCGGCAGCCGCATGTGGTAGATATTCGCCTTGAGCGCCCGGCCCGCAGCGAGAAACGCGTCGGCATAATCTAGTCGCTCGTCACCCTGAGTCAGCACGACCAGCCGCTCGTCGGCGCGAACACCGGACATTTTCAGCTGGTGGAGGCATATCTCCGCGAAACTAGCGCGATCCATTTGCGGTGGCCTCCTTGATGTCGGCTTGAAAACCTGCGACCGCGCCGAGGAAACCGTCCAGATCATCCCACGGTATCATGTGCCCTGCGCCTTCGACGGTCACGACCTCGATGCCGGGCGCCAGTGTCCGAATTTCTTCAATATCTGCCGTTTCGATGACCGGCGAGCCACCGGCCACGACGAGCCGTATCGGCAGGTCAAGGTGCAGCAGGTCGGCATGAACGTCATCCGTATGAAAGCCTTTATAGGCCGCGTCGATCGCACGCAGTTCGCACGTGTGGAGCCATTCAGCACGCAGCGCGCGCTGATCCTGAGTCCAGGTCGGGCAGAATGCCTTCATTTCTTCCGCCGAGCAGCCGCGCTGCGCCAGCAAGATCGAATCCTCATACCATGGCCATGCCGAGGGATAGGGGCGACGGCCCGGCCCGCTTACGGGCGGATCGGCCAAGATCAGCCCGGCAAAAATCCCGTGCGCTTTCCTGGCGGCGCGGATCGCGGTGCGGGCGCCCATGGAATGACCAAGAATCACCGGACGATCGAGATCAAGAACACCCGTCAGCGCGACGACATCATCCGCCATTGCATCCAGGGAATAATCAAGGTCGCCAGCTTGACTTAATCCGCGGCCCCGAACGTCGAGCACATGAACCTCGTACGTCTCGGCCAGGCGAGCGGCAACGAAATCCCACGTGACCGCTGGCGACGTGATGCCAGGCACGAGAAGCATCTGACGCCGCCCAGGCGCGCCATGGCGCACAAGATGGTGCCGGATGCCGTTCGCATGAACGTTGTATCCGAAAGGACTGCCGTCCATTGTTAGAATGCCCCTGATAAAAGCGTCCCGCCACCGGGCACGCGCGTGTCGAGGTCAAGGGCTCGCAACATCGCCCAGGTTGTGGAGATGGCCGCCGTCAACACCGGCTTGCCGACCTGCGCCTCAACGATCGAGACGGCGGGCAGCGACGGCATCTGCACGCATGCAGACAAAATTACAGCATCGACCTCGGCCACATGCTCCATCGACGCGACGATGCCCGGAAGCCGGGCGGGGTCGTGAGCGGCGACTGCCAAATTATCCGAAATCTCAAGAGCGCGCCATTCGACGACATCGATGCCTTCGGCACGAATATAGTCGACAACAAGCTCGGTTAGCGGCTTCATATATGGCGCCACAATCGCCACTCGCTTCGCGCCAATCGCCTTGATCCCATCCACGAGCGCGCCAGCTGACGATACGACGGGGGCCGGATGGCCATTATCGATTGTTGCCTGATGCAGGCGGGCCTGGGACTCACGATGGTAACCCTTGCCCATCGACATGATAGCCACCAGACATGCATAACCCATCACGTCGACGGCCGCGTCAGATAACTCGATGGCGCACGTGTCGCTGGCGCCGTCCATTTTGGACAGCTCTTCCTTGGTCACGTGCTTCATGCGCATGCGGGCCGAATGGAAGGTAAAGCGCTCGGGCGAGATCGTCTCGCGGGCACGGAGGAGCGCCGGTATTTCAGTCTCCATCGTAACATTCGAACTCGGCACGATCTGCCCTATACGGTAGGCCCTCAATTGCCCTCTCCTTTGCTGCTGTGGCAACATTAATTCGTCTGTTGGATAAATACAAGGTCGAATATCCATGGGATCCAGCTTGGCTTATGCATATCGGAGCCGGTCCTAATTTAGTCAGGTGTCAAACACATGACCGATGGGACGCTGCGCCTGCGACGGCGGCCACTGCCCATGCGCATTCTCACTTGATTTCTTTTTCTGTATAATTGATTGTGGAAATATCGGGAAGTTACCTTGCGCGCAGCATGTCTGGCCGATGTGCGATTGCAAGGCTGCCCGTGGGTCCTGTCTGTTTGGTTGCGAACCGCCGACCGGATCCAGTTTATAACGAGATTGAAAGATTTTCGTCGCGCGGCCGAACAAGGCGCGCCAGCGAAGATACGAGAGGAATGCACTGGATGCCACCGCAAATAGCAAACGTCCAGAAACAGTCCGAAAGTTTGAATCGGCGGCATCTGGTGAGCGCCGCAGGTATCGAAGGCTCGAGCGTTACGCGTGCTTCGTGCATCTCGCGTGATACCTGGAGGAGTTCAGAGGATAAGTCCTCCCACTCCTTTGCCAATTCAAAGCACGCGCGCCCTCGGTGTACGCCGCGTCACGCGCCCACTCATCATCATTGCCAGGAGAACGGTGGTGCTGCTGAAGAGCCCATAACCGCTGCAATGCCAGGCCTATTTCAGTTGCTTTCCGACGAGGGCCATTCTTCGGACGCCTTTTTAATCCGCAGATTGAAGCAGGCGATTCTGATTGGCCCGCGCTTCGATGCGGCCGAAGCCGATATTGCGCGGGATTTGGGATTGTCAGCAAGAACCCTGCGCCGACGACTCCATTGTCTAGAGACGTCTTACGCACAAATTATCGCGGAAGTCCGATTCGCATTCGCCAAGCAATGCCTTTCCGATCCACAACTGACGATTGGCGACGTGGCTGATCGGGCGGGCTACACCGAAGTGAGCAACTTCAGGAACGCCTTCAAACGGTGGGCGCACGTTTCACCACAGGCTTTCCGCGACTTGATAGGCCTGACTCAGCCAGGACGAGCGAGCCCTCTGACCCAGCCGATTACAAAGGCCAGCATAGGCGGCCGTCATCTTTCCGCACGCAACACGTCAAAGGAGCGACCATGTCTGACCTAAATGCACACACTACCGCTTTTATGAGCACATTCAATGACGGCGATTACGACAAAATGCTCGGTCTTCTGTCTCCAGACTGCGTGTACATGGATCCCAACGGCATCAAGCATAAGGGTGTCGATGCCATCGGCGCATCACTCAAGTCCATCTTCGACGGCACTCTTGGAAGCGTCCAGTATACGGTTTCCTCGACGATGCTGGACGAAGCAAGCGACCGCGCCCTTGTCGCCTGGACGATGATGATGACGGCCGCTGACGGCCAGCAATCTTGCGTCGACGGGCTGGATATCCTGGATTTTCGCGACGGCAAGCTCATCTCGAAGAACGCCTTCTGCAAAGCAAATGGACTTGCCATACGATCGGTGAAATGAAGTTCTGCCGACTTTGCGCTTCCCCGGCACTAAGCTTCGACAGCGGGAGCCGGGGAGCTTATATCAGGACCATAGTCGTCCGCATATAGGAGTGCGCAGATGGAGCATTTTCGAAGCAGATGGCATCACCTGCTGGATCGGAAAATGTAGGAATCGAAAGACTTTAGAGCCTGATCCGATCCAGTTTGATCGGATCAGGCTCCAGACAGCGTCGGGTGAATGTGGCGCGAGTCGTTCGACCGACACAGAGCGCATGATAGATCGTTTCGATCCCGCCGATGTTCTGTGACGTCCGTGATCAAGTGCATGAATTGCAGAAATTGCCGCTCCATTTTTCCCGTCCTCGCCTTCGTTTACGTTGATAAGGTATAGTCATGGCTACAATAGCTTCTGTCTCGAATGACACCTCGGTTGACGCTGTATGTGAAATCATTGACCGGGATGGTGCCGTCATCATTGAGGGCATGATCATACCGGGTGTGATGGATCAACTAGTCGGCGACCTGGAGCCATGGATAAAGCGTTCACCGTTCGGAGAGGCTGGCTTCTCGGGCAATCGAACCCGGCGCACGTCCGCGTTATTTGCCAAATCACGGCATATGACGGAATTTGTTCTCCATCCGTTGTTTCTAGGCACGGCTGAGAGACTTCTTTGCGTCGAGTTCCCGATGATGGCAGGCGAACGGCAGACCATGGTACGGCCCACGGTTCAGGTATCGGTGACGCAAGCAATCGAGATCAGTCCGGGCCAGGCTGCACAGGACCTGCACCGTGACGATGGAATGTACCACGTCCGCCATCCCGGTCCCCATGTGCTCCTCCAGACGCTTCTTGCAGGAACGGACTTCACCGCAAGCAACGGCGCAACGATGGTGATCCCGGGCAGCCATAAATGGGACATGGACCGGCGGCCTCAGCCCCATGAAGCGGTTCCTGCTGAAATGAAGCGCGGATCGGGTCTTATGTATGTGGGCAGCGTCTATCATGGAGGGGGCGCGAATATTTCGAACGAGTGCCGCTTGGCGATCGCACTATCCTTCACCCAAGGCTATCATCGTCAGGAGGAGAATCAGTATCTGGTTGTGCCGCGAGACATGGTGAAACAATATCCCAAGCGGGTTCAACAGCTATTGGGATATGAGATGTCGCCGCCATTCTGCGGCTGGGTTGAGATGAACGAGCCCAGCATCGTCCTTGAAAGTGACGACTTCGCCATAGCCGAGGCATTCAGCCCTTATGAGCATGAGTAACAGCTTGGTACGCGGGGCAAAAATAGGTTGAGAACTATAGATCGGCCCTTGATCGATCGCTTATGTCGGTACATCTTTGCGTCCACATCAGCGTGGAAGAAACAGGCCCGCCTTTCAACTCATCTATGCCCTTAGCTGTGTGATTGCCCCTTTTTTGGCCGCTTTCCATATGCGACTTCACGCCGTTGGCACTATGGTCCCGCGCATCCATCCGGCTCTGGACGAGATGGATGCGCGGCGGCGTCTTCCCGTCATTCCGAAAACTGACTGCGTGATACCGTGGAGTAACAAATGCGCGACCCTCGATACGATATTCTCTTCGAACCGCTGCAGATCGGCCCTGTAAGAACGAAGAACCGGTTCTATGTTGTGCCGCACGCCACCGCGATGGGCATGCCCGCCCTGGATGAGATGATTGCGTTCCGGAAAGCCAGGGCCGAGGGTGGCTGGGGCGTTGTCTGTCTTGAGGAGACGATGATCCACGAAACCTCGGACCACGCACCTTTGCCTGATCCGCGGATGTACAACGACAAATATATCGAGCCACTATCACGCGTGGTCGCAGCCGTGAAGGAGTATGGCGCGCTCGCAGGTATAGAGCTCGCGCATGCGGGTGCCTCCGGCCCTGCCATCAACCATCGCGAACATCCGCTTTCACCCACCGGCAAGTTCCCACATTATTTCATCAATCCCATCTCGGCGCGAACCATCGACAGGCAGGACATCACAAACTTCCGCCAGTGGTATCGGGACGCGGCGCTGCGTGCCCGCAAGGCCGGCTTCGATATCATTTACGTCTACTGCGCGCACAACCTGTCGCTGCTGCAGGACTTTCTGGATACCAGGACGAACAAGCGCACCGACGAATATGGCGGCGTATTTGAGAATCGCGTCCGCTTGCTCCGGGAGACGCTTTCCGACGTGAAGGACGCGGTGGGGGACACCTGTGCCGTCGCCGTTCGCTTCGCTGTCGAGGATCGGCGTCGGCCTTCGAACATCACCGCATTCGAGGATGGTCGCCGTGTGGTGGAGGCGCTTGCCGATGTGCCTGACCTGTGGGACGTGAACGTCAGCGATTGGGCCTGGGATAGCGGCAGCAGTCGGTTCTTTGAGGAGGGCCAGCAGGAGCCGTTCATCGATTTTGTGAAAAAGGTCACCAACAAGCCGGTTGTTGGCGTCGGCCGCTTCACCTCGCCTGATGCGATGGTAAGTCAGATCAAGCGCGGAGTGCTTGATCTCATCGGGGCCGCGCGCCCTTCGATAGCTGACCCTTTCCTCCCGAACAAGATCGACACGGGCCGTCACGACGACATCCGGGAATGTATCGGCTGCAACGCCTGCACCGCTGAGGTGATGACCTATTCCAGAATCCGTTGCACGCAGAACCCCTCCGCAGGCGAGGAGCATGTGAACGGCTGGCATCCTGAGAATGTGCCGGAGGCGCACGACCCCGACGCATCCATACTCGTAGTGGGCGGCGGCCCGGCTGGCTTGGAGGCAGCCCACACGCTTGCCAAGCGTGGATATCAGGTATCTATCGCGGATGCGGGCAGCGAATGGGGCGGCCGCCTCGTACGCGAGCGGAGGATGCCGCGGTTGAGCGCCTGGGGTCGCGTGGTGGATTACCGCGTCAGTCAGCTACAGACGATGCCGAACGTCAACATGTATCTCGAAAGTCCTCTTAACGCAGACGATATCGTGGGTTTCGGGGCCGACCACATCATCATTGCGACGGGCGCCAAATGGCGCGGCGAAGGCGTGGGACGCCATCACGACGAGCCCATCACGGGGCACGACCTTTCCCATGTGCTTTGCGCGGAGGACATCCTCAACGGCCATGTGCCGAGTGGCGGCAGCGTTGTCGTCTACGACGAGGACTATTATTATATGGCGGCCGTTATAGCCGACCGCCTTGCCAAGGCGGGTTGCAAGGTGACCTATGTAACGACGGCCAGCGATCCTTCCCCCTGGACGCACAACACATTAGAACTCGTGCACGTCATCAATTCAATGAATGAAGCCGGGATCGCGATCGTGGTCGGCACAATGATCACATCGATCGACGAAGGTTCGGTGACCGCCAGCCGCCTGCTTGACGGGGCGGAAAGCCGCATCGACGCGGACACGGTTGTCCTGGTTACCGGCCAGATCTCTGACGATGAACTCTATCAGGAGCTGGTCGCGAAGCGCGAGGTGGGCCTCATCCGCTCGGTCGAGCGGATCGGAGACTGCCTCGGCGCTGGCCAAATCGCGCAGGCTACTTACGATGGCAGGAAGGCGGGAATCCGGTTCGGCGAGTTGACCCCAACCGGATGAGCTCGGAATGCTGGCCGGGGGAATAGCCCGGCCAGCATTCGCTTATGGTACAGCCGTCTGGATGCCCGCAGCGAGAAACTCGACCATATGGTCGAGCATCTCGTCCTTGGAAATATGCCTGATCTTACCTTCGGTCAGGTCCTCAATGCGGCCGAGATCGTTCAGCATGAAGAGATATGTCCCCACGAGAAACGCCATGCGCAGGCCGATGGTTCTCTTGGGAATGTCGGGGAGAACCTTCGCCAGCGCATCGACATACCGCTTGACTGAGGCGTCGTAGACCTCCCGCCGCAGTCTCAGCGCATGCTCCTCCGGCTCGGCGTGCAGACGGGCCTGAAGGCGCACGAAGGCGGACCCCGCTTCTCCGCTGTACTTCAGATCCCATTGTGGTTGAAGATAAGCGCGGACGATCGCCTTGACCGTTAACGGTTTGCCTCCTTCAAGAAGCTGATCCAGCAGAACGTGACGGCGTCCGGACAACAATCCGCCGCGACGACGATAAACCTCATCGAACAGCTGCTGCTTGCTCTCGAAATAATAGCGGATCAACCCCTGGTTAACGCCCGCCCGCTCGGCGATGTCGCGGATGCTGATGCCCGCATAGCCCCCTTCTGCGAAGGCGATCTCCGCCTTGTTGAGGATCGTCTCGCGATGGTTGCCGTCCTTCCTTGGCCGACCAGGCTTACGCCGCCTTTCTGTAGCTTCCGTCTTTTTTTCCGGAGCGGCCGCGGCCTGCGCTTCAGCTTCCATTCTCACCGCTTCCAACATCAAGATTTCTGAATCGCATGGGCAAGTACCAGGCTTGCGAGAAGCCGAGCTCGTCCACGTCCTTGGATAACGTCACGTCCAGTCACTGAATAATATCTCCGCGATTTCGCCGATGGTCAATTTGCCTGTCCATTGTTGGAATGGACGGGTGGGGTAGCATCTGCGCATACGCCGCCAGAACCATAGCATTGATGTTGTAACGACCGACGAGGAAGGTGGGCAGCGGCGAGCGCACTCGCGCCGAAGCTAACGCACGACGCCCGGTCGGTATCGTTTCGCGGCTGCGGCGTGCAGCAGCTGTTCCCGCCCTCGTCGTCACGTTCCAACTCGCTACGGTCTTTCCGATGCGATGGGCCTTCAACCGCCACCTCCTATGCTGCTCAGACGCGCGTTAATTCTACACCTGCAATATTACAAGATGAAACTCTTTGCTATCTCGCCGTTTAGCCCGAGCCGCCAACGTTATATTCTCGATTTTGTTGCGCAACCGGCAGGATATCATGTCGTGCTATTGCTCGACCTTGAGGCGACCTGGGCAGTAAGCAGGGCGTGATGCACGGAGCAAGGTGGCCGCCATGGCCCCATTGCGAAGCAGTCGGAGGCATCGAGTGGCGTAAATAACGGTAGAAATCTGCACTTGCGATCGATCAACTGGCCTTCGCTCAGCATCCGTCGATCTCCTTCGCCCCTCGCGCACGGCTCCAGATGATCGCCGAAACGACGCATCGACCATCCGCCCAGGAAAACCCTACGACAACAAAACAAGCCGCTCGAAACGAGGTATATGGGCGTCACCTCAAGGTTTGTGCGCCAGACAAGGATTTGGCAGACATAATGAGAACATGGTCGTCAGACGGCCGCGCGCAGATACTGGTATAGGGTTTCGCGGCTGATACCCAGGTCGCGGGCGATGGTGGCCTTACGCTCGCCGGCAGCGACGCGGCGATGCAGCTCGCCGACCATTTCGTCGGAGAGGGAGCGTTTTCGTCCCCGATAAGCGCCGCGTTGCCTGGCGATCGAAATGCCTTCGCGCTGCCGCTCCCGGATCAGGGCGCGCTCGAACTCGGCGAAAGCACCCATGACCGAAAGCATCAGATTGGCCATCGGGGAATCCTCGCCGGAGAAGGCAAGGCTCTCCTTCAAGAACTCGATCTGGATACCCCTTTTGGTGAGGGACTGGACCAGCTTGCGCAGATCGTCGAGATTGCGCGCCAGTCGATCCATGCTGTGCACCACAACGGTGTCGCCCTCGCGGGCGAAGGCAAGCATGGCATCGAGCTCGGGGCGGTTGACGTCCTTGCCCGATGCCTTGTCGGTGAAAATCCGGTCGAGCGACTGCCCTTCCAACTGGCGATCGACATTCTGATCGAATGTGCTCACCCGGACGTAACCGATCCTCTGGCCTTTCATCGCCGCCTCCGGTCAAAATGTCAGGTTGGAATCTATGACACGCTGCGACAGCCGTCAACAAATGCTTGTCTTGACCCTATCCTGACAGAAATCATGACACTCTCCTGACGTCCGGTTAGGCTATACTCCAGATTGACGCTAACCTGCTGCCCAGGAGTCGGCGGGAGGCAGTATGGCGCGGCGGCGATTATTGACCGGGGAAGAACGGCGGCGCCTGTTCGATGCTCCTCATGACGAAAGTGCGATCATCAGCCACTATACGCTTGCCGTCGAGGATCTGGACCTGATCGGCCGCCGTCATCGCTCTGCCAATCGTCTCGGCCTGGCAGTGCAGATCGCATTGATGCGGCATCCCGGCTTCGGCTTTCAGCCCAATATCGGCGTCCCGGATGCCATCCTTCATTACCTCGCTGCCCAGATTTTCATGGAGGCGGAGGTTTTCACCGATTATGGTCAGCGTCCCCAAACGCGTAACGATCATGCCGACATCGCGGCAAGGCACCTCGGGTTACGCCCCTTCCGACGAGGGGATATTCCGCTCGCGCTTGATCTGGCGGCGAAAGCGGCCGACCGAACTGATCGAGGCGAACCGATTGTTCGCGCTTTGATGGAGGGATTGAAGAAGGAACGGTTCATTCTCCCATCGGCTGACACACTTGAACGTGCCGGTCTCGCAGGTAGGGCACGCGCACGCAAAGCCGCGGCAGTAACCATCGTTGCAGGCCTGGGCCACGCCGAACTGATCCGCATCGACGATTTGATCGTCAACAGCAGCGACTTCGGCATGACGCCGCTGGCTTGGCTGCGCAATTTCGAGGAGGCGCCAACGACGGCCAATATCAACGGCCTGCTGGAACGGCTGCGCTATGTGCGCGAAATCGGCATAGACCCCGCGATCGGTGCCAGAATCCCCGATTTCCGGTTAGCGCAATTCATGCGAGAAGGTGGCGCGGCGCCGGCGTTTCTGCTCTCCGATTATAGCCTCGACAGGCGGCGCGCGACTTTGGTCGCTGCTGTGATTGATCTCGAGGCCCGGCTAGCCGATGCGGCGATCCAGATGTTCGACAGACTTGTCGGGAGCCTGTTTACGCGCGCGCGGCGTGGCCGTGAACGGCGCTATCAGGACAGCATTCGCTCGGTCGGCGAACTCATGCGGTTGTTCGGCGCCACGATCGCGGCGCTGGGAGAGGCGGTCGAGCATGGCGGCAATCCGCTGGAACTGATCGACGAGGCGGTGGGCTGGCACAGGCTGGTCGCGGCCAAGGCACAGGTCGATGCCCTGGCCGACCTGGCGGGGGAGGATGCCCTTGTCGCTGCAACCGGGCGTTATGCGACATTACGGCGCTTCAGCCCGGCTTTTCTCGATGCATTCACGTTCAAGGCATCGGGAAGCGGGTCGCAACTGGTCAAAGCCATCGATGTCATCCGCGATGCAAATGCGCGCAAAACGCGCAGTCTGCCCGATGATGTTCCCCTGCCATTTGCCAGCCGGCAGTGGAAACACCTCATCACTGAAGGCGGCCAGGTCGACCGCCGGCGCTATGAGACGGCGGTCATGGCCACGCTGCGCGACCGGTTGCGCGCGGGCGACATTTGGGTCGAAGGAACCCGCAATTATCGCCGCTTCGACGCCTATCTGTTGAGCCGGCGCGAGGCCGGTAAGATGGCCGACAGCCTGCCATTCCAGACTGATGCAGCCGCCTATCTGGAGGAGCGGGCGAGGACGCTTGATTGGCGGTTGCGCCGTTTCGTCAAGCAACTCAAGGCGAACAGGCTCGAAGGCGTGGCGCTCGAGCGCGACCGGCTTAAGCTGCAACCGATGCAGGCGATTACGCCGCCCGAGGCGGAAGCCCTCGATCGCAAGCTTGACGCCTTGCTTCCGCGCGTGCGGATCACCGAACTCCTGGTCGAAGTGGCCGAGCGCACCGGGTTCCTGGGCGCGTTCCGCGACCTTCGCTCCGGCAAAGAGCATGACAACCCGCATGCGGTCCTTGCGGCCATCTTGGCAGATGGATCGAATCTGGGCCTGGAGCGGATGGCCAACGCCAGCGACGGGGTGAGTTACGCCCAGCTTGCCTGGACACACAACTGGTATCTGTCGCCCGAAAATTACCAGGCCGCGTTGGCCATGATCGTTGCCGCGCACCATGATCTTCCGTTCACGCGCCATTGGGGCGCCGGCACCAGTTCATCCTCCGATGGGCAATTCTTCCGCTCGGGTCGCAGCCGATCGGCAGCGGCCGACATCAATGCGAAATATGGCAGCGAGCCGGGCCTGAAAATCTACTCCCACCTGTCCGATCATTTTGCCTCGTTCGGATCGCGGATCATGTCGGCCACCGCTGGCGAGGCCCCTTATGTGCTCGACGGCCTGATGCTCGGTGCTGCCGCGCTGCCCCTGCATGAACATTACACCGACACGGGCGGGGCAACCGATCACGTCTTTGCCCTCTGCCATCTTCTCGGCTTCCGCTTCGTCCCCCGTCTGCGCGACCTCGCGGACCGGAAACTCGGCTCGATCGCCGCGCCCTCGACCTACAAGGGCATCGAAAGCCTCATGGGGCGCACGATCAAGACCGCGGCGATCGAAGCCGATTGGGATGACATCGTCAGGATCGTCGCCTCTATCAAGGAGGGAGCCGTCGCGCCCTCCGCGATCCTGCGCAAGCTGGCCGCCTACAAACGCCAGAACAGGCTGGATTTCGCGCTGGCCGAACTCGGCCGCATCGAGCGGACGCTGTTCACGCTCGACTGGCTTGAGCAGCCCGACTTGCGCCGGGCCTGCCAGGCCGGCCTCAACAAGGGAGAAGCACGCCATACCCTCGCCGCCGCCATCTACACCAACCGGCAGGGTCGGTTCACGGACCGGTCGATCGAGAACCAGGAATATCGGGCATCGGGCCTCAATCTGCTGATCGCGGCGATTGCCTATTGGAATACCATCTATCTGGACAGGGCCGCCCAGCACCTCACGGCATCCGGCGTCCCTTTCGATGATGCGCTCCTCGCCCACCTTTCCCCAATGGGCTGGGCGCATATCAGCTTGACCGGAGACTATCTCTGGCACCGGGCAAAACCGCTCGCCTCCGGCGAATTCCGCCCCCTCAATGATCCCATGGCGCGCCTCAAACGTGTGGCATAGCCATTGTTCTCTTTATGTCCACCAAATCGTTGTCTGGCGCACAAACCTTGTGGCGACGCCTATGCGCCCTGCCCTTTCGACCGAGCAGAACCGCCTTTCTTGACTTGACCAATAATTTTGCATCTGTAGAATTAATCCGGAAATCTGAGAGGGTCTAGCGCGAAATATCCCTGCCTGAAATAACATCGTTCGGATGAACTAACCCGGGAAAGCTCAGCGCATATGTGGAGCCCGTCTGGTCGAAAGTCAGCTGAGCAGATTTGATCGGCACGGAAGGCCAGGCTCTCTTAATATAGGACTAAAGGCATGTTCGCATTATCCGGCGATCGAGCGTGGAGAAGCAGTCTGGCCGGGTAGATACCGGCTCGCAGAACCGACGCAGGGACACTGTTCAAACCGACGACGACCCGATCTTTTTTATTATTGACTTGAAGAATATTCTGGAGAGAAGATTCAATGGCCAGCCCGGCAAAGATAGATTTTGTTTATTTATCCGAGAGCGACATGATCGCAGCGGGTGTGACCGACATGCCGACCTGCGTCGATACGATGGAGGAGATGTTCGGGCTCTTGTGGCACGGCGACTATCGCATGGCGGGTGCCAATAATGACTCCCATGGCGCAATGGTGTTGTTTCCAAAGGAGTCTCCTTTCCCCGACATGCCGAAGGCGACTGCCGACCGCCGCTTCATGGCCATGCCCGCCTATCTTGGCGGTCGCTTCCGTACAGCCGGCGTCAAATGGTATGGATCGAACGTTGAAAATCGTGAGAAAGGCCTGCCGCGGTCTATCCTGATGTTCGTGCTCAATGACGCAGACACGGGTGCGCCTCTTGCCTTCATGTCCGCCAATCTCCTGTCAGCGTACAGGACCGGCGCCATTCCGGGCGTCGGGGCTCGCCATCTGGCGCGTCGGGACTCCAAAGTGGTCGGCCTTGTCGGCCCCGGCGTCATGGGCAAGACCACGCTCATGGCTCTGTGCGCCGTTTGTCCCGACATCGACACGATCAAGATCAAAGGGCGCGGCAAATCCAGTATCGATAGCTTCCTCGCCTGGCTCAAATCCGACATGCCCCAGATCGCGAACATCGAGGTGGTCGATACGATCGAGGCGGCGGTTCGCGAATCCGACATCGTCACCTACTGCAACACCGGCCTGTCCGGCGACCCATCGACCTATCCTCTTGTCAAACGTGAATGGGTCAAGCCCGGCGCTTTCCTGGCTATGCCATCCAGCTGTGAGATCGACAGTGACATGGAAGCTCCGGAAGTCCGTAAGGTCGTGGACAATACTGGTCTCTATGAAGCCTGGTTTGAAGAGTTGCCAAAGCCTGCGCACAATGTGGTGCCCGTCATTGGCGTAAAGTTCATGGACATGATCGCCGAAGGCCGGATGGCCAAAGAGGACCTCGAGGATTTGGGTCGCATCGTCGCTGGAGAGGCCCCGGGCCGGACGAATGATGAGGAGATCATCATCATGTCGGTGGGCGGAATGCCGGTTGAGGACGTCGCCTGGGGCACGATCGTCTATCGAAACGCCATCGAACGCAACATCGGGCAATCCCTGAACCTTTGGGAAACGCCCGTTCTGCGCTGATGCATAATCCGTATTCGGCCAGATCGGCCGCGCTACTTAGTCGGAGGACAAATGGTTAACGTCGTAAAACTCAAGACCGGCTCAAGATATGAGGATCTGGCGAGCTATTCGCGACTGGTAGCGGTCGATAACTTGATATTCGTTTCCAACACCGCGGGCCGCAATCCTCAAACGCAGGAGATACCGGACGATGTCACCCAACAGACCGAACAGGTGATAGCCAACATCGAGCGCGCGCTTGGCGAGGTCGGAGCAAGCCTTGGCGACGTGGTTGCGTCCCGCATTTTCATCCAGGACCCGGCCGACGTACCAGCGGTCATGGCCAAGGTAGGGGAACGTTTCCGCGGCGTCGATCCGGCGATGACATTGACGTGTCCTCCACTTAGTTCGAACGTGTACAAGGTCGAGATCGAAGTGACCGCATTCCGGGGCGCTTCGAAGGGTAAGGTGGAAACCCGACGACTGTCGATCTGACCCACGTCGTCGTCGCTCCATCGGCGGCGGGTATATATATGTATGAAGGATAGCCAGGTGGAATCGCCAACCGCATCCATAACAACTAGCGACAGGCTTCCGCGATCCGCTTCCGTGGTCATTATCGGGGGTGGGATCGTTGGGCTGACAGCGGCGCTCACGCTCAGCGAGCGCGGTGTTCAGGTGGTTGTCCTGGAAAAGGGGTCGGTAGCGGGGGAGCAGTCGTCCCGTAACCAGGGCTGGATTCGCAAGACCAGTCGCGCTCCGGCCGACGTGCCGCTGGCTGCCGCTTCAGACCGGCTTTGGGCTGGATTGGCAGAGCGGGTCGGTTCCGATGTAGGCTATCGGCAGGCCGGCATTCTCTTTCTCGCTAAAAGCGAGGCGGAAATGCATGTCCACGAAAAATGGCTACAATCCGTCGAGCAGTGCGATCTGGATTCTCGTCTGCTCACCCCGCGGGATATCGATCACCTCGTTCCTGGCGGACGCGGCGACTGGGCTGGGGGCATCTATACGCCGTCGGACGGGCGTGCCGAGCCCTCGCTAGCCGCCTACGCGATCGCGCGCGCCGCACGCGCCAAGGGGGCGATCATACTCGAAAACTGTGCGGTGCGCTCGCTCGTCCTTTCTGGCGGTCGTGTCACGGGTGCAATGACAGAGCATGGCGAGATCCGCAGCGATGCCGTTTTGCTGGCGGGCGGCCTGTGGTCGCGGCGCTTCCTGGGTAATCTGGGCGTCGATCTTCCGACTTTGCCGCTCACGGTGTCCGTCGCCCGCACCGCTCCGATGGAGGGGCCTACCGAGATTGCCGTGGGGGGGCCGGACTTTTCCTTTCGGAAGCATGCGGATGACGGCTTTATCGTAACCCAGCGCAGTGCCGTAAAGGCGCCGATCACGCTTGATCATCTCTTGATCGGGCAACGATATATTTCCTCTCTGAAGACCCAAGGGCGGTATCTTCGAGTGTCGATCGGGCGCGAATTCTTTCAGGATCTGGCCCTTCCTCGCCGCTGGAAACCTGATGCCCGTTCACCCTTTGAGCGAGTCCGAACAAAAGATCCGGCGATCGATCAACGCGCAATCGGTGAAGCTTTCGCTGCTCTGAGCGCAGCCTGGCCCGTATTCGAGCAGGCCGAAATCGTCCAGACGTGGGCAGGAACCGTGGATGTCACCCCGGACTCAACGCCAGTCATCGATCACGTGAGCAGCATCCCCGGGCTGACCGTCTGCACGGGCTTTTCAGGTCATGGCTTCGGAACCTCGCCCGCAGCGGGTGAACTGGCGGCCGACCTGATAACGGGCGCCGACCCCATAATAGATCCGTCACCTTATAGGTTCGGGCGGTTCGCGGCATCTTAGCAATCGATCCACCCGACACGATTAGCATGGAGAAAGCGGGTCGGCTTCCGCAAAATCAGGCCGAAGATCATAAAGACCACTTGTTGGACTTACTATCGAGAGGACAGGAGCCGCAATGAACGCCTACAAAATGCTCATAGATGGTCAGCTGGTGGATGGTGCGCGCATCATCCCGGTCATAGATCCTTCGACGGGCGAACCGTTCGCCCAGGCCCACGCCGCCGATGAGGCGCAGATCGACGAAGCGGTCGCATCTGCGGCGCGTGCGTTCCCGGCATGGGCGGCGGCACCTTGGGAAACGCGCCGTGCGTGCCTGCTGGAGTTCGCGCAGCGCCTCGAAAACGAGACGGATAGCTTTACGCACCTCCTTATCAGGGAGCAGGGCAAACCCTATGGCGAAGCCCGTTTCGAGGTCGAGGCAACGATCCGCGGCATCCGTTTCTATGCGAATGTCGAGCTGAAGGCCGAGACGCGAACCCACCCCACGGGCGATTATGAGGTCGAGCGCCGCCCGCTTGGCGTCGTGGCCGGCATTACGCCGTGGAATTTCCCGATGATCCTGGCGAGCAACAAATATGCGCCCGCTCTCATTACCGGAAACACGATCGTCCTCAAACCTGCGGCGACCACGCCTCTGACAACCCTGGAACTGGGCCGTCTGGGCGCCGAGATTTTCCCCCGTGGCGTGTTCAATATCGTTGCTGACAACAACGACCTTGGTGCGCGCCTGGCCGGGCATCCGGACATCGCCAAGGTTTCGTTCACCGGCTCCACGAACACCGGCAAGGCCGTTCTGAGAAGCGCTGCGGACGATATGAAGCGCGTTACTCTCGAACTAGGCGGCAACGATCCCGCCATCGTGCTGGCGGATGCTAATGTCGAGGCGGCGGCCCGGGGCCTCGCTGCCACCGCCTTCCTCAATGCCGGCCAGGTATGCGCAGCGCCCAAGCGCCTCTATGTCGCCGACCAGATATATGATGATTTCAGGGAGCGGTTCGTGACCGCCACACGCGAAATCAGGATGGGGGCTGGCGACGAGGACGGCGTAACGCTCGGGCCTGTTCAGAACCGCATGCAGTTCGACAAGGTGCGGGGCATGATCGAAGAGGCGGCAGCATCCGGCACGGTACTGACCGGCGGCCACGTCGCCAATCGACCAGGCTTTTTCATCGAACCGACCATCATTGCCGATCTCGACGATCAGGCTCCGCTGGTTACCGACGAACAATTCGGCCCCGTCGTGCCGCTACTGCGCTTTACGGATGAGGCGGACGCGATCGCGCGTGCCAACGAGGGCGCTTTTGGATTGGGCGCCTCCATCTGGACACGGGACATTGATCGCGCGCGGCAGCTTGCTCGCGGCATCACGGCGGGCAGCGTTTGGATCAACCAGCACATCGCCATCCATCCCGATATCCCGTTTGGGGGCGTAAAGCAGTCCGGTCTTGGTTCGGAAGGCGGGATTGAGGGGGTGTACGAATACACCCGATTGCAAGTGATCAATGCCGCAGGATAGCATTCGCGATAGCGGCACCGGAAGCCAAAGAGGAGCAGCATGACTACGCATCAGGACAATGACGAGCCAATGGACGATCGACACTTGGATCGGCGATCGCTGATGAAATTCGGCGCCGCGGCTGCGGGCTCAATCGCGCTGATCAGCTGCGCCAAGGAAAACCCGAACCGGGAAGCGCGTGACGGCAAGGACGAAGGTCCCTACGACGTCGTGGTCGTTGGTGCTGGTTACGCCGGTGTCACCGCCGCCCGCGAACTGGCTGCCCAGGGTTGGCGAGTAGTGGTCCTCGAAGCGCGTCCGCGCATTGGTGGCCGTACCTTCACAAGTAAATTCCTTGGTCGCCAGATCGAATTGGGCGGCTCGTCGGTGCACTGGTTACAGCCGCATGTCTTCGCCGAGATGCAGCGTTACGGCTTCGGCTTCCAGGAAGTGCCGCTGCGCAACCTGGACAAGGCCTATGTGATGACTGCCGATGGCAAGGTGCACGATGTGCCACCGGCACGTTTTGACGCTGGCTACGACGACGCGTTCAAGAAGTTCTGCGAAGGCGCCAGGACCCTTTTCCCGCAACCCTTCTCGCCCTTCGCCAACCCGGAGGTTGCCAAGCTGGACGAGATTTCGGCCGCCGCGAGGATGGCAAAGCTCGACCTTGACCCTATCCAGCGCGCGTCGCTGAACGCGGAGCTGGTGCTCTACGCGGGATCCCCCACGAACACGTTCAGCGCCATGAGCTTCGTGAAGCTGGCCGCCCTCGCGGCCTGGGATCCGTACACGTTCACCGACTCCGAAAAGCACTGGCACATCGCCAATGGCGGCACTGCCGCACTCGCGAAAGCGATCCTCGACGACAGCAAGGCCGACGTCAGGCTCGGCACCGTAGTCAAGCAGGTGGAGACCACCGCGACAGGCGTCACGCTGCGTACTGCCGATGGACAGACGGTCGAGGCGAAAGCGGTGCTTTTCACGTTGCCGACCCAGGTCTATCCGGACATAGAATTCAAGCCGGGCCTCTCCGCAGAGAAGCGCGCATTCATCAAGAACGGGGACATCTGCGACGGCGCGACGATGTATATGCGCATCAAGCAGAATATCGGCAACACCTTCGCCTTCTGCGACGATCCCAATCCCCTGAACGCCATCCAGACCGAGGAGTCTGACGACAAGGTGGGTACGATCCTGAAGGCGACCCTTGGCCGCCAATCCCTCCTCGACATCAACGACCAGGACGCCGTCAACGCCGAACTGCGCAAGATCCATCCGACCGCGGAGATCACCGACATCGCACCCTATAACTGGGTCAAGGACCCGTTTTCCAAGCAGGCGTGGCCTGCCTACCGGGCGGGATGGTTCAAGAAGTATAAGGACATGGCGAAGCCGGAAGGCCGCATGTTCTTCGCAGGTTCCGGGACGGCGGACGGCTGGCACGCCTATATCGACGGCGCTGTCGAAAGTGGTATTCGTGCGTGCCGTGAGGTGACGCAGTTGCTCGAGAAGGGAAACGAACAATGATCAACCGGTTGTTGAGGTACCGCCGTTTGACGGCATGCGCGACGTTGTGCCTCGGCGCGCTCGCTGCATGCTCGAACCCGACGGCCGACGGAAACAAGCAGGATGGAAACACCGCCTCCGCACCGGCCGCCTCGGCGGACTATTCCGCCCTGGCGAGCAATCCTGCGGAGGTCGAGGCCGGGAAAAAGGTTTTCAGCAATTGCGCCGTTTGCCACTCCGCAGAGGCGGGGGCGCCGTCTCCGGCCGGTCCCACCCTCGCCGGGGTGCTTGGCCGCAAGATCGGTGGCGCGGCGGGCTATCCATACTCCCAGGCTTTGGCAAAGGCTGAGGGGGATTGGACGCCCGAGAAGCTTGACACTTTCCTGAAGAACCCGATGGAGGCTTATCCGGGCACCGCCATGGCGTTCGGAGGCCTGGCCAAGGGTTCCGATCGAAAGGCCGTGGTCGCTTATCTGGCGAGCACCGGCTCGAAATAGGGCGAGCCATTCCGCTCCCGTTGGGCCAAGTCCCGACCGGAGCGGATTTGCGCGTCGGACTGCGCGCAACACCGGCGACCCATCTAATCCGACGAAACGGACCAGCACATGCACGACACGCATTTCTACGAACCTCGTGCCGGACATGGCCTGACCCGGGATCCGTTGCGCGCCATCCTTGGCCCCCGGCCGATCGGCTGGATATCGAGCCGATCGGCTGCGGGAGTAGCCAATCTTGCGCCGTACAGCTTCTTCTCGATGCTCTGTGACAAGCCGCCGATCATTGGCTTCTCGAGCATCGGCGAGAAGGACTCATTGGCCAACATCCGCGAAACGGGGGTTTTCGCCTGCAACCTCGTCACGCGGCGCCATGCCGAGGCGATGAACATCAGCTCGCGACCCGCGCCACCGGGCATCGATGAATTTGAAGAGGCGGGCCTTAAGTCGGCCGATTGCACGATCATCGACTGCCCGCGCGTTGCGGAAACCCCGGTGGCTTTGGAGTGCCGCCTGATCGACATCAGGGGGCTGACCGATGCCGCGGGTAGCCCTACCTCGGCCTGGTTGACCCTTGGCGAGATCGTCGGCGTACACATCGATCGCACGCTTCTGCGCGACGGGCTGTTCGACACCGCTTCTGCCGGGATCGTGTTGAGGGCCGGCTATGCCGCCGACTATTTTGAGATCGGCTCGACAGCCGCCTTCACCATGAAGCGCCCTGCGGGTTAGAAGAGATTTTTGGCCCCTGTGCAGGATGGTGACACGTTGACAAAGGCACAACCGGCATTATTATCCGATCGCCTAATAACTACTGTATCCACCAATCATCATCGGGGAGATCTTATGGCTCTCAACTTCAAAGCGGGCTTGACCCTATTATCCGCCCTTTGCCTCACACCAGTCGGCGCCATGGCGCATGACATGGGCACTACTAATTCGGACGCGGAAATCACGGAAGGACTCCGCGCGTTCTTCGCTAGTCAGGACAAAGCAAATCGGGATGGTCTGTCGACCACCGAGTTGGTCAAGCGCTTCTATGCTGAAGACGTGATCATCACGGGTGAAGGGGATGCCGTTCCCAGGCGCGGTATCAAAGATGCCGTCACCGCGCTTGACGATTGGTTCGCTTATCTGGGTCCGAATGGAAACAAGGGCTGCGAATTTAGTGTGCAAGACTCGCTTGTGGCATCGGGCGACCTTGCTTCGGTATTCGCCGTGCTGAAATGCAAGCCGACCCCCAAGACCAAAAAGGAAGAGACGATCCGTCAGCTCTTCGTGCTGAAGCGTTCGCCGCTCGGTTGGCGCGTAGTGCGCGAAATGTGGCAGGCTGGTGACTTCGGAAAATAGCTTTATGTTCCCCACCAGTGTTCCTGGTATCGCATAACTTTGCCCCGGCTTGCACCTTCGTGAAGGCGCAAGACCGGGGCTATTCTTATTAAATCAGGCCAGTTCCTGGCAGACCGCATCGGCGAACAAAGTTAGCCAGGAACGTCCATTCGCGCTTCCTTTTCCACGCATGTTACAGGTTCAAGTTTGGCGATTGCATTTATGCAGATGAATAATTATGGTCGCGGCACTTGCGCTCTATTGCCAACGGTCACCGTCAACCATCCGGTGCCATGCGAGACGAAAAGAATTTCGGGAGATTGGGATGACACAAACCATAGTTGACACTGCATCAATAGCCGTCCCTCCTCCCCGTGGAGCCGAGCCCGTTGCGTTGCCGCGCACGCTCAGCACATTCAGGCTAGCCGTATTTGTCATTGCTGCGGTCGCGCCTCTAGCCTGCGTGATCGGTGTTCTGCCGGTTGCGCTTGTGTTCGGCAGCGGGACTGCCCTGCCGCTGGCCTTCGTCATCGCCACGGTGGTTACAGCGCTATTCGCGGTAGGCTATTCGGCGATCAGCCGCGAGGTTTTGGTGGGTGGCGCCTTCTATGCCTATATCGCGCGCGGTCTGGGATCAGTGGTGGGTATGGGCGCGGCGTGCGTGGCCGTGGTTTCCTACACGATGTTTGTGCCTGGCGGCTTCAGTTACCTGGGTTTTATCATGCATACCACGGTGCAGACTTTGCTGGGCTATGACTTGCACTGGGTAACCTATTCCTTGACAGCTTGGGTCATCGTCGGCTTATTCGGTCTGCGCAAGATTGATTTCAGCGCTCGCGCCGTGCTGATCGTAATCCTAATCGAATTCATTCTCCTGCTGTTCTTCGATGCCGCCCTTGTCGACAAGCTCGGCACAAGCGCATTTCCAATACAGTCATTGGATATCGGTGGCCTCGCCAGTGGTGCGCCGGGCGTCGCGATCCTGCTCGCCTTTACATGCTACTTCGGAATCGAATCCGCGGCACTTTTTTCGGAGGAGGCCAAGTCTCCACAAAAGTCTGTTGCGCGGGCGACCTATCTCGCAATCGGCGCCATTGGTGTCTTCTATTTCGTGACGTCGTGGATCACCGTTGGCGGGGTGGGACCTGATAACATCAAGGGCATACCGGAGTCCGACGTCGGCCTCATCTACTTCAAGCTCAGCGACAAATTCATCAGCGGCGGATTCACCACGATCATGCAGGTCGCGGTCATCACCAGCATGTTCGCTACCGTATTGTCGATGCACAACGTGGCTGCCCGCTACATGTTTGTGCTTGGCCGCCAAGGTTGCCTTCCGCTCGTGCTCGGCCGTGCGCATCCCGTTCATGGTTCACCGACCATGGCCAGTCTGACCGTATCGGGCATCTCGCTCATAGTCATCGTTGGAGCCGCATATCTTGGCCTGCACCCGATGCTGGGACTTGGACTGGTGGCGCTCGGCTTCGCCGCGGCTGGCGTCATGTTCATGCAGGCGCTGACCAGCCTTGCGGTCATCTCCTACTTCCGGGACCATCCGCAACGTAAGCTCTGGCAGCACGTGATCGCACCCGCACTGGCGTTTATCGGCCTGCTGGGCGCGCTATACTTTGCCTTTGAAAACTTCGAGTATCTCAGCGGTAATAGTAATCCTGTCGTCAATCGGATCCCTATTGGTATTCCAGTTGCGATGGTCGTCGGCATCGGCTTCGCGCTTTGGCTTCGTCGCTACCGTCCGTCGCGTTTCGCTGCCATTCTTAAAGACCATCCCTGACAACCTCCAAGGTGCGGCGACCGCAATCGCTGCACCTTCTCATGCGTTTTGGTGTAGAAAGATGCTAATTGTAACGGCATCCTGGCGATCCAGCGCTGACGCACAGGGCGTTCGAAATCGTCGCCCGCGCAGAGACGGCTGATGCGTTATGCTGCCGTCGGTGGGCAGCATGACCAATCGACGCTGGCTGGGTATCTCCATCAACCTCGGCGACGCTTGTTCGTAACCTACGCACCTCAGCGCTAAGCTTGGGGTCCTTTTCCCGGGCTGCGCTTGACCCGATGAACTGATAAATATTCGATTGACGAATTATTCTTGTGAGCCTCGTAGCGTGTGATAAGCTTCCCAGCCTGCGATCTTTCTGCGTCGAGGGCATCATAGGACGATCTCACTCTGCGAACAGGCTGCCATCAGGAGAATAGAGCGTGAAGAGCGGACTTGGTGAACATCCTCGAACTACGTTGGCGATCGCGTGTACCCTCTATGCTCTATCACTCATTCTGATCGATGTGGCGCCATTCTTCGTGGGCATGTACGTCGATTCGTTGCGCATCAGCCTGAGCCAAGCGGGCTTCGTTCAAACGATTGACCAGGCCGGCGGCGTCGTGGGCGCCATGCTAGGCTTCATCCTGATGCCACGCGCGCCGTGGCGGTCGCTCATATTGGGCGCTTCAATCGTGGCCACGATCGCTAATGCGGTGACTGGTTTGGCGGACAGTTACTTGATGCTCTGCCTGATCCGGTTTGCGTCGGGATTGAGCGTGGTGCTTTTGACGACCATATGTGCATGCATCATGGCTCGAGCGACCGTTCCGGATCGCGCGTTCGGCGCCGGGATGGCCATCTCGCTGTTGCTGTCGGCCGCCGCAATCTGGCTGCTTGATGCCTTACGTGCGGATATTGGCCATGGGGCAGCCCTTTCATCGGGCGCGCTCTGGATTGGCGCCGCTGTGCTTCTGTCGCTTCTGCTTCCCGCCGACCTGCGCGGCGGCACCGGTGATCCAGGGATCTCTGATAGGGAAGGCACCCGGCTTGACACCATAGCGTTCGGAAAGATCGCGCTGGTGGGCTTGCTACTCTTTGCCGTTGGGGCAAACATAGTTTCCGGCTTTACGGAAAGGGTCGGCCTCACCAATGGCCTTACTTCGGCCGAGGTGGCGAATGCCGCCGCGTTCAGCTACATCTTGTCGATAGTAGCCGTCTTGATCCCGACAATTGTCGGCGTGGCAGGAGGCCGCCTTAAGTGGATCGCCTTGACTACCCTATTGTTCTCCGGCGCCATTTGGGCACTGCACGACTCCACGACAGTCTTCTCTTATACGATAGCATTCGCAGCCTACCTGTCCGCCTGGGGCCTGGGCTTGACCTATTATATGTCACTCGTTGCGGACAACGATCCGGATGAAAAGTTCACCCGCATGATCTATATCATGAACGTCGCTGCGCAGGCTATAGGCCCCGCCATCGGTGCGATGTTGGTCGCGAAAGGCTCGCTGAACATCGTCCTCCTCGTCGCGCCCTTCCCGGCCGCAGCTGCGTTTGCGATGATTGCGATATTCGCGGCGCGACGGCCGAGCGATGCGGCACGGGTGCCTGTTGCCTCCTGAACCATGGCTTGCGCAAATATGATGTCGGCCCGGCTTGATAGTTGGAGTAGGTAAGGATGCACAATCAAACTCCCGGTTCTGGCCACGATCTGCCGCACCCGGCGTCGGGCACAGATGAGCAATTGAAGCCCTCGTCGCCCCCGCACGCCGGCAAGTCCTTCTGGATACGCGATTATGGAAGTTACGCCGCGAATCCGGACCTGGATGCCGACGTGCGATGCGACATTCTCGTGATAGGCGGCGGCATCGCGGGACTTTCATCGGCCTGGCACTGCGCCAAGGGCGGTCTGGGCTCGGTGGTCCTGATAGAAAGCGAAATTATAGGCTTCGGCGCCAGCGGTCGAGCGGCGGGCTGGATCATGCCGCAATTTGGAATGAGTCAGTTGGCCATCCACAAGAAATACGGTATGGAACGGTCTGCGGCGGCCTTCGCATATTGTCGTCGCGCGACTGCTTACACTCGCCAGGTTATCGAACAAAATGGTCTGGACAGTGACTATCGTTCTCCGGGACTGATGCGTGTTGCTTTTGATGATAGATGGGTCGATGATCTTCACGATCTGTACTCCGCTTACCAAAAGGTCGGCGTTGATACGATAACCTGGCTTGATGCCCGTCAAGTGCAGGCCAGTTACAACGGAAATACCCATTTTAAGGCCGCAATCGCCGACACCGATCTAGGTCTGCTGAATCCCTGCAAACAAGTGCGTGAACTAAAGCGGATTGCGGAGGCAGCGGGGGTTGCAGTGTATGAAAACACGCCAGCGACTCATCTGGAGCGGACGCCCGGCGGGGTACGGGTAACGACGCCGGGGGGAACGATCTTGGCGAGCAAGGTCGTACTGGCGACCAATGCATTCACCCACCAGCTACAAGGACCACTCGGCAGGGAGCTCGACCGGTATCAAGCTCCGGTTTTCGCGCGCGGCGCAGTGACTGAGCGCTTGTCCGACGAACAATGGGCGTCGATCGGATGGAAACAGGGCAATGCGATCGAAAGCTCACTCGATCTGTTCCACTATATGGCACCCACTGCGGACAAGCGGATCCAGTTCTACTTTATCTATTATGGCGGCTATCCGACGCGAATCGAAATGGAGCCAACCGTCAGCGCCAAGGGGGGTCAGGTGTCGCTTGCTCACTTGAAGGCTATCTTTCCTGCGCTGAAAGATGTCAGACTGGCACATAATTGGGGGGGGCACATGTCCGGGACGCGCGACCTGGTGCCTCACCTCACGAATGTCGGTGACGAGCGCGTGATCTACATCGGTGGTTGTTGGGGCCATGGGCTCGCCATCAGCCATTTACATGGGCAGACCGTCGCAGACATGCTCGCCGGTCGCCATAGTGACCTGACCGATTTTTGGATCGTCAATCGCAAGCCGCAGCGGTGGCCCGCTTGGCCCCTTGATTACCTGGGAAAGCAGGCGACTTGGTCACTCATGAAGCGAAAGGTACGCAAGCAGCTCCGGGGTTCAATTTTCGATGATCCGGAGGGCGGTTTTCTAAAATGACAATCACCGGGCCTACCCCCGCGCACGAAGGCAGTCGAAGGTCACCACACCGAACGCTCACTTCACATACCATCTTGATCCATAGCTGCTCCTCGAAGCTCGGTGGATCGAAATCTTAGTTCGTGGATGTTCTCGCAAGATCATTCTTATATGTCTCGTCACTAAATAATGAGTGAAATATACTATGAAAGGTCAAGTTGTAATTCGTGAATCTGTTGTTCGTGATATGGAGCGACTTCTTACTGGTCAAACAGACGAAGCGTTGAGTGACAGATTTGGGATTAGCTACAACACGTGGCGTAAGATTAAAGTAGGTAAGCCAGTCAGGAATTCGCTCGCCATTCGACTGCAGTCTCGCCTTGCTCAATTGACTACATTTTCACATACTGATGACATCTGATCGCAGACCTATTAAAGTTTTAAGTCGTCTGCAGTGGCGCGATGACCCCCCAGGCGCCACGCCCACTCGACAAGGTCAACCGCGAGTTTCACGCCAGCGGACCTATTGCGTTATAGATTGTCGACTTTACGTGCGTTCATACCTGGGCGAGCTTCGTCTATGTTGCCTCGATAGACGCTCATCCTCGCCCGATCGTGGAATCGAAAGTCTGCTCTTCAACGGCGGCAGGCTTCGTCCTGCATGCCCTGGAGCAGCCATCCACACCCGCAGGCGCTGCTCCGCACGGCCTCTACAAGGCCGAGGTCATCTGGAGGCAAGAATCTCTGCAATCGAAATGAGGTCCACGGAACCAAGAAGCAAAAAGTGCCGGGAGCGTCACAAAACTGGGGGTGAGCGACGCGAGGGACAAGCATCTGGTATACTGATTTTCGTCGTCGCAACGGCGGGAGCAGGAAAATGGAAGTCGGTCTCGAACTGGTCGTCGGTCGTCAGCGGATACCCGTTTATGCCTGGTCTGATCGACGTGTGCCCCAAGCGCTGCAGGAATTTGCCCTTCCGCTGAACGAGGCGCACGCCATCGTCGCGGCGGTTCAGGCTGGACTTGCGGAGCTTGACGAAGCAAAGCTGCGTGAAAAGGCGCTGGTACTATGTCGCGCGAATGAGGAGATCCGCCTGAAGGATTATCGCTCACGGCGCCTTCAGACACTGTTTGGGGATGTGAGGGTCAGAATCCCGCGCCTGCTGGCCCGTCATAATCGCGACTATGTCCACCTTTTAGCCGACGATGCTGAAGCGTCCGAAGGAAGCCCGGAGAGAATCCTGGCCCGGCTAGGTGCATGGATGAGCTATCGTTATGCTGCCCGTTTCTTGGCTGAGTTGTTCCCGCTCGCCTGTGGATGCAATCCTGAACGGGTCAGGCGTGCTACCCTGTCAGAGGGAGCCGCCGCGGCCATGCCGCAAAGGGATAGCGATGGTCGGTCCTGCGATCACATCAATCTTTGCCTCGACACCGCCTTTCTGCGCAGTCACGATCGGGCCTTCGGACGACATCATGCGGTGCTGATCGGCAATCTCCGCTCTGACAATAACGGGCAGCAGATCATTGGACACGTGTTTGGCAGCCAGACCGACCCGCCCAAATATCTGACGGCATGCCTGAAAAGCATCGGCCGGACCGACGGCACGCAGATGACCTGTTTCACTGATGGCGACAAGCTGTTGCGCGGACTGCTGAAGGCGTGCGGGATCGGAGAGCGGCCTATGCTCGACTGGGAGCACATAGCGCGTAAACTTCAGAATTTGAGGATCATTGCCAGAGGCATCCGGCCCGGTCGACGATCCGAACTGACCCTCAAAACCAAAATCGCCGCCACGTTGGATCAGGTGAATTGGCGTCTTTGGCATGGCCAATTGCAGCCAGGGCTCAAGGCACTGTCACAAATTGAACGTCTCGCCTGGCGCCTGCGATCCGTCAAATCGCGCGTGAGGCTGAGTCCGAAGGTCGCCAGTTTGCTCAACGGCGTCGGGCGTCTGCGCGATTATATCAACGGCCAATCCGCCTATATTGTCGATTATGCCGCCCGCCACCGCGCGGGTTTGCCGATCGGAACATCGCAGACCGAGAGTTTGGCCAACAGCCTGATCAACAAGCGCATGAACAAGTCGCAACAGATGCGATGGTCCAAGGCCGGCGCGCAGGCCGTTATCTCCTTGAGGGTCGCTCACATCAACGAAATGCTCAGATTAAGTCCAAGCGCGTCAATCTCGCCCGCTCCGCCCCCAGTTTTGTGACGCTCCCTAATGTTTCGCTCCGTCGCCAAGGCGAAGAACCGATCCGCGGTGGGCGAGTTCTCTTGTGAGAAGGAGATGTCCATGAGCGATACCCAGGGGATGATTCACGAAGATGCGCTTCCGGGTCACGAGAGCGGTCTCGATCCGCGGCCAGAGTGGCAACCGCGCTACAAGGGTTCCGATCGCCTCGCGGGCAAGGTCGCGATCATAACCGGTGCTGACAGCGGGATCGGCCGGGCGGTGGCGGCTCTCTATGCCCGGGAAGGCGCCGACATCGCGATCGCTTATCTGTGCGAAGATGACGACGCCGCCGAGACGAAGCGCATCGTCGAGGCTGAAGGCCGCCAGGCGATCACCATTCAGGGTGATATCGGAGAAAAGGAAACTTCGGAGCGGATCGTCGCCGAGACGCTCGGCGCGTTCGGCAAAATCGACATCCTGGTCAACAATGCCGGCGAGCAGCATCCCGACAAGGACATCACCGACATTACCGACATTACCGAGGAACAGCTACGGCGCACGTTCCAGACCAACATCTTCGGGATGTTTTTCCTCGTACAGGCGGCGCGGCCGCATCTCAAGGAGGGCGCGGCCATCATCAACTGCACCTCGGTCACCATGTACCAGGGTTCAAAGGAGCTGCTCGACTACAGTTCAACCAAGGGCGCCATCACCGCCTTCACCCGCTCGCTGTCCGAGAACCTCGTCAGCGACGGCATTCGCGTCAACGCAGTGGCGCCGGGACCGATCTGGACCCCGCTCAACCCTTGCGGCGGCGCCAGCCCGGAGAAGCTCGAGCATTTTGGCGAAAACACCCCGATGGGTCGGCCCGGACAGCCCAATGAGGTCGCTCCGGCCTTCCTGTTCCTAGCCTGCGAGGACTCCAGCTACATGTCGGGCCAAGTCCTCCATCCCGATGGCGGCACGATCGTGAACGGCTGAAGCAACCGACGCTGAGCATCTGTGCGAGGGACCTTCAGGACTCACGGAAAGATCGAGACGGGCCATCGCCCCGCCATTCATCATATGGCTACAGGGCCGGAACCTTTGCCTTTTCGGCGAGCCGACGCTGGAGGAACGCCAGCACGACAGCTTCTTCCGGACGGAGCCGGGACAAGTCTTCCCGAAGCTCCTTCTCGACGGCGTCCCGCGCCTCCAGGACCAATTCGTCACTCAGGTAGCTTTCGAAGACTTCGGGATGAATGTAGCACTTGCGGCACACGGTGGGCGTATTGCCCAGCCGCGAAGCGACGGCTTCGATTGCGGTCCGGACATTCCGTTTCGCCGCAGCCTGGCTGTCGACTTTTTCATATTCGGAAAGCGCCAGGGCGGCGAGCACCGTGCCATTCCAGGTGCGGAAATCCTTGGCGGTGATGTACGTCCCGGAGATCTCCCGAAGATAAGCGTTGATATCGTTCGAGGTGACTTCGTACTGCGCGCCGTCTTCGCCCACATATTGGAACAGATGCTGTCCGGGCAGATCCTGGCTGGCCTTGACGATCTTCGCGATGCGCCGATCCTTCAGCTTCAGCCGCCACTGCTTTCCGCTCTTGCCCTTGAAATTGAATCGGAGCTCAGCGCCCTCAATCGCGACATGGCGGTCTTGGAGGGTCGTGAGGCCATAACTCTTGTTCTGCTTGGCATAATCCGCGTTGCCGATGCGGATCATCGTGGTCTCGAGCAGATGCACGACGGCGGCCAGGACCTTCTCACGCGGTAGCCCGCGCTTCTTGAGATCGGCATCGATGCGCTCGCGCACGCCAGGAAGGGCCTTTGCGAAGTCCAACATGTGCTCGTACTTGGTGCTGTCGCGTACCTCGCGGAAACGCGGATGGTAACGATACTGCTTGCGGCCCTTTGCGTCACGGCCGGTCGCCTGGATGTGCCCGTTTGCCTTGGGGCAGATCCAGACATCGGTATAGGCCGGGGGGATGGCGAGCGAAGCAATTCGCTTCAGAGTTTTTTCGTCCGTCACGACGTTGCCCCGGGCATCGCGATATCGAAACTTGCCGCGGTAGGGCTGGCGGACGATTCCCGGGCTGTCGTCGGTTACGTAGACGAGACCCGCATTTTCCGCGGCTTCCTGCGCATCGACGATCGTTCCTGCCTCGCCGGTGTCAGCCGGCCCATCCTCTTGTGTTTTCATAACCGCTGAAGCGTCCAGCACGGGTTCGCGTTCCCCACCCAGGCCGGACTCTGGTTCGCACTGTCCAAGAGCAAGACTCGATCCTCCTATGCGCCTGTCATGATCAGGCGCCAATCCTTGCCCCCGTCTCGCCGGTAACGGGGTCATACTTCGGATCGGGAAGCGCCTCCATCCGCGCGCGTGCCGCATCGTCGGGCGCTTCGCGGCAGATGTCCCAGCCCTGTCCCCGTGGATAGGCGCCGACAACCTCGAAATCCTGGCTCGCATGAATCGCGCGGTGGCCGGTACCGGCAGCATGAGCGCATCGCCGGCTGCGACGGACACCTTGTGCCCGTCTGGCCCGCCAAGCTCGTGGCTCGCCTTCCCTGCGAACACACCCAAAACCTCGTGCGCGGTCGAATGATAGTGGTGATAGTCGAATATGCCGTCGCGCCAATCCGGCGGCCAACCATGGTCCTCGAACAAGGCCTCGAACCGGCCGGCCAGGTCTTCGCCCTCGCCGTCCAGCGCGGCGCGATAGATGACAACCGGCAACCGCGCATTGTTCGGCACCCAGTCATTCTCGCCGAGCAGGAAGCTTTCGATCTCCATCATATTTTCGCCTTGGGGACTCGCTTGCGCTTTGGCTTGTCGACCAGTTCGATCCAGACCGGGGCATGGTCGCTGGTCTTTTCCCAGCCCCGCACATGGCGATCGACCTGAGCATCGAGCAGCCGGTCGGCAAGCGCGGGGCTGAGCAGCAGGTGATCGATGCGCAGGCCCGCATTGCGGCCATAGGCGTTCCGGAAATAGTCCCAGAAGGTGTAGATGACCTCGCCCGGGTGCAGCGTGCGCAGCGCGTCGGTCCAGCCCTGATCCAGCAGCCGGAAATAGGCCGCCCTTACTTCGGGTGCGAACAGCGCGTCGTCGAGCCAGCGCTCCGGCTTGTAGACGTCGAGATCGGTCGGCATGACATTGAAGTCGCCCGCCAGCATCACCGGCAGTCCGCTCTCCAGCAACCCAGCCGCGTGCTCGACCAGCCGGTCGAACCAGCGCAGCTTGTAGTCGAATTTGGGGCCGGGCCGCGGATTGCCGTTGGGCAAATAAAGCCCGCCGATCAGGATGCCGTTGACCGCCGCCTCGATATAGCGGCTCTGGCTCGGGTCGGGGTCGCCCGGAAGCCCCCGCCGCGTCTCGTGGATTTCGCCGACGCGGCTGAGCAGCGCAACGCCGTTCCACGACTTCTGGCCGTGCCAGATGACATCAAAGCCAAGATCGCGGATCGCACTTTCCGGAAACTTCTCCTGCGGCGCCTTCAATTCCTGGAGCACGACCACATCAGGCTGCGCTTCCTCAAGCCAGCGCAGCAGCACCGGCAGCCGGCCATTGACGCCGTTCACATTATAGGTGGCGATCTTCACAGGTCAGGCAGGGTCTGGTCGGCGCGGCCCCAACCGCTGAGCGCCTTGGAGCCGGCCCGCTTCACCAGTTCGGTGCCATCCCGAATGGTCCAGTGCGAGGGCTTGTCGATCGTCTCCATTTCCTTCCATGTGATGGGTACGGCGACCGGCGCGCTTTCGCGCGCGCGGACCCCATAGGGCATGACCGCCGTCGCACCGCGCTGGTTGCGAAGATAGTCGACAAAGATGCGGCCCTTGCGCTGCGCTTTCGGCAGGGCGGCCGTGAAATGCTCAGGGTCGCTCTGGGCAACCGCCTGGGCCAGCCGATGCGCAAAATCTTTCACCTCCGGCCACTCCGCTTGCGGGACCAGTGGCGCGATCACATGGACGCCCTTGCCGCCGGTCACCATCGGGAAGGTCTCAAGCCCGATCGACTGCAGGATCTCGCGAAAGTGGAAGGCGGCGCTGCGCACATTCTCGAAATCCAGACCCTCGTCGGGATCAAGATCGAAGACCAGCCTGTCGGCCTTCTCGACATCCTCGATCCTGGCGCCCCAGCCATGGAACTCGATCGTGCCCATCTGTACGCAGGTGAGCAGGCCGTCCGCGGTATCGACATAGAGATAGGGCTCTTTATGCCCGTCCTTCTCGCGAATGGCGACATGCCGGACAGCGTCGCCAAAACTGCCCGCGTCATGCTTCTGGAAGAAGCATTTCTTGGCCCGGCCTTGCGGGCAGCGCACGAGGCTGATCGGCCGAGACCCGATCCAGGGCAGCATGATCGGGGCGGCCTGCGAATAATAGTCGGCCAGTTGACCCTTGGTAAGCTTCCCCTCGGGAAAAATGACACGGTCGCGGTTGGTGATCTTGATCGACGACGTCTCGGCCGCCACCGCCCCAACCGGCGCCTCGGTCTCGACGACCACAGCCTCGGACTTCTTGTCTTCGCGTAGGCCCAGAAAGGACGGATGCCGGAGGGTCCCTTCGTTTGTCATTTCGGTAAACGCGATTTCTGCGACCAGCTTGGGCCGCAGCCAGTGCGCGCCGCGCACCTCTGCGCGCGGCGCCTTGACGGCCGGCGCTTCCTGCTCGAGCGGCGCCATCACCGCCATCAGGTCGATAATCTCCTGGGTATCGAAGCCGGTGCCGACCTTGCCGGCATAGCGCAGGACGCCGTCCTCGTGGACACCCAGGATCAGCGATCGGAATAACCGCGACTTGTCTGAAGGGGTCCAGCCGACCACGACGAACTCCTGCCGCTTGATGCATTTGGTCTTCAGCCAGCCGCCCGATCGCGAGCCGACATAGCGGCCGTCGGCCCGCTTCGAGATGACCCCTTCGAGGCCCGCCGCGCAGAACTGGTTGAGCAACTTCTCGCCATTGCCGGCAATGTGATCCGAATAGCGCAACCGCGACTTGCCCTTGGGCAGGATCTTCGCGAGCTTCGCCTTGCGCTCGGTGAGCGGCAGCTGGGTTAGATCCTCGCCGTCGAGCTCCAGCAGGTCGAACGCGAAATAATCGATCGAAGCCGGCGCCCCTTTGAGCGCGTTTTGCAAAGCCTGGAAACTCGAGCGGCCGCCGGCATCGAGCACGACCGCCTCGCCGTCGATGAGCGCGGAGGAGACCTTCAGCTTCAGGGCGTCGACAACCAGTCCGCTAAACTTCTCCGACCAGTCGAGTCCCGAGCGGGTATAGGCAACGGCCTCGCCCCCGCCGACGCTCAGCAGCACACGGTAGCCGTCATACTTCATCTCGTGCAGCCAGCGGTTGCCGGTGGGAACGGTGTCGACCAGCGTTGCGAGTTGCACAGGGCGGAAAGGCGGCGCGCGGCCGGTTGAAGCCGCTTTCCCTGGCGCTGAGCTCACGCGCGCCATGATGGAGGGCCATTGTTTTTCATGGAGACCAAAGTGCGTGAGCGGCGGACTCGTTCCAGCGCGCCGCGGACTCGGCTCGCGGAGCGACGCCCCGCGTCTCACCGATCGCGGCAACCGCATCGTCCCCCCGGCGTTGCGGACCTAGGCCACCGACGAAGGAGATGAGCAATGGAAGACGACAAGGACGCTCGCGGGCCCCAGGACCGGGCGCGTATCGCGCTCGGAGAGGATTATGAGGTCGATTACTGGACCGGCAAGTTTGGTGTCAGCAAGGAAACGCTGGAAGCGGCCGTGAAGGCTGTCGGAAACGGCGCGGACGCTGTCGAGCAGCACCTGAAGGGCTAAGGTCGACCCGCTCGCTTCGCAATGCAAACTGCGGTGCCGCCTTCGCTGTCATGCTGCTCAGCGGACGGCGTACAACTCAGATATTCATCAGATGGGCCCCGACGCGACCCACGCGCCGGGCTCCCTGCTACCTATTATAATCCGCGTCTAGTTGGCTGCGAAATGCTTGGCTGAGGTGATAACGTTCGCCAACTGAGGTGCATCCTCTCGCGCAACTTCCGAAAGATGAGCTTTCACCTCATCACTGCGACGCGCAATTAATGACGCAACCTGCGCCCTATTCTCCGAGCATTTGCCAAAATGGCTGCCCCGGATCATTTGATCGGCATCCAGGCGATGACTCAAAGATGCGCCCTTGGTACCTGCCACATCGCGAACGACGGCCACCCGGGCGGCCCAGAGGCAGCGTTCCGTGGTGGGTCGTGTTCCCGCGGACATGCCGATCTGGCGGGTAGATACCTTGGCATCGGCCCGATAGGTCACATCCAGGAATCTTCCTTGATGATCCACGCTGGTCCGATGAACCTGATCAGCGAAGGGGGCAGCGGAAGCGGTTGCCAAGGCAAGCAAAGACAAGATCACAACATACTCCTCTTTCCAAACAATGGATCGAGCTCAGGGAGTATGATTGAGACGGCCCCTGAGTTCGATACGTCCGACATCACGAGACATTCTCGCCAGAGGGGCCCGGTACGCATCCCAAAGCTAGGCCTCAGATCGAGTTTATCAATGGGCCCGTCACGGTTTCGATTGGGGGACACACTTTCTTACAGAACTTCGTCGTCAATGCCTGACCTGTGATCGGCAGCGCTCGCAGCCAATCCGGGCGCTCGGTCGTCGAGGAAGTCGTTGCCGGTTCCAGCCAACGAAATGCCGCTCGGCGGATTGCGCAATTGCTAAGGACCCACGCGGTCCCTACGGAAGGGGCGCCGCGAAATTACTGTCTGTCAGGATCATCGGATGCCGCTTCGCCGCGCCCATTATCTCGTCCTGGCAATGGTGCTCGCCACAGTCGTGGCATTCTGGCCGACCTACTTCGCTGTTTTGCGGACCGCGCGGACAGAACTTCATCTTCATGGAGTAACGGCCACCGCCTGGATGTTGCTGCTGGCGCTCCAGAGCTGGACCATTCATCATCAGCGACGCGGCGCGCACCGGATTTTCGGGATCGTGAGTTTGTTTCTGTTTCCGCTTTTCTCGCGGGGAGCGTCGCTGTCCTTTTGAGCATGGCGCGCATCACGCCGTCAGACCCTTTCTACCAGATCAACGGCGGGCGCCTGGGTATATTGGATGCCGCGACACCCATCCTTCTGATGGTCTTCTTCTATTTCGCGCTGAAAGAAAGGCGCAAAGTGCAGCTGCACGCCCGCTATATGCTCGCGACTGCCCTGCCCCTCGTCGAGCCCATGATCGAACGGCTGCTCGGGCATCTGGCCCCGCCTTTCACGTCGTTCGACCCCGCTCACTTCGCGTGGACTGTGCGTGCTGCAGTGCTTGGGGGGCTTGTTGCCGCGGCGTGCCTCTACGCGACGGCACCACGTTACGGGCGGCCGTTCTTCATCGTCGGCATGGCGATGGTCGCCCAGGCCGTCCTGGTCGAGACCCTGGGGAGAGCAGCGTTTGACAGACGGTATTTGTCGGGCTTGGAAAACTGCCTTCGCTGCCAGTGCTGGCTGTCGCGACGATCGTCGGTGGGCTCACAGTGTGGGCCGGTTGGACTGCTGGCCTAGCTGCTCGTCGGCACAAGCCAGCAGCGGCCTGAAGGCCGCTCGGCTGCTTGATAGGGTCCGCCCAAAGCTGTCAGGCAACAGCCAGGCCCGAGCTTCGTTTTTGGCCTAACGGGCTTGAAATTCCACTCCGACTGAACAATCCGGTCGCCGCAGAGCGCACGGCGCACCACTTCAGCTTCTAAGTGCCGCGCCTTGTGCCGCGCCCCACAAGACGCGGCACATTATCGCGCTCCATTAGGTGATCAGACACGGGTCCGAAGACGCCTCGCGATCTACGAGAAGCCCAAGCCCCCTCGCCCGTTCCAGAACACGCCGCACGCCCTCGGCCGACCAGTGTATGCCGCCGCGTGGCGTAGGTTCGCGCAAGTCTTTGCTCAGCCAGCCCGCAAGGTCGCGCAGAGACGATTCCGGATAGGTCTTCAACCTGTCCGCCACCAGGCGCGCGACGCGGGTATCCGGTGGCAGCCGCGGCGCGGACTGGAGGATTACATCGTCGGCATAACCGATTTTGACCAGGGCCCTGCAGGCTTTCACCAGCGTACGCTCACTAAATGAGCGCACGGGGGGCTTTATCGCGCGGATCTGGCGCAAGACTATCGACCAGGGAAGATGTGGTCGCAGGCGCTCTACGGTCGGCAGCCAACGGTGGCGATCATCGATTAAGGCGTGCAGATAGCGCTCTTTGTGCGCGTAGCCAATATCAGCGATTGCCGCCGGATCGCGCGCGCGCATCTTGGGATTGCCGGGCTTGGCGCCCCTCGCCATCGCCGCGGCAAGCCCTGCCCGCGTGCGTTCTCGGATAACGGCGCGTTCGAATTCGGCAAAGGCGCCTAGCATCTGGGTCATCAGCATACCTTGGGCGCTCGAAGTGTCGATCGGGTCGTTGATCGAGCGAAAATAGGCGCCCTTCGCCCGCAGCTGCTCGACGATCTCCAACAGATGGACGAGCGAGCGCGCCAATCGATCGATCCGCACGACAATGAGGGTGTCGCCCTCCCCTACCCTTGCCAATGCCCTGCTGAGGTTTGGGCGGTCCCGGCTTCCCCCGCTGGCCTTGTCTTCGAAGATGAGGGCGCAACCCTGCTGCTCCAGCGCAAGGCGTTGGCCGGCCGTGTCCTGATCTTCGGTCGATACGCGGGCATAGCCGATCAAAGCCACTGTCACATTCCATCAAACGGGGGCAATCGAGCGGTTGACCCCGTTCAATGGAAACTTGCGGCCCTAATCTGCGTCTGGAATTTCAGCGCGGGAAGTTCCGTCACAGCCTCAAGAACAGCGGATCAATCTGAAACGGAGACCAGATCAGGAGGAGTGCCGACGCATAACCGGTCGCTTCCCCCACTGCCATTGACCGGTTCCTGGACGACAGACCCCGCTCCATCTTTGCCAAGTAAAAATCAAGGTAAGCCTGCCGGAAATGCAGCGTTGTAACGTCGTTAATGTCGAGTTTATCCAAGCCGAATCGGTTGGAATCTCGGAATGTGCCCCTGCGACCCAAGGAGCTTGGCTTAACCGAGTTTCTGCACTGGGGCCGACTGCAAAGTCGGCCCTGTTATTCGTCCAAGCAACTGATGGACGATCGGCGCTCTACTGCGTACACCGCCATCGCTGGCGTTGTAAACGCGCCCCTTCAATGCTGCTATGCTCTCGCTCACGAGACTCGCTGGAGACAAGATCATGGACCTTGGAACCGAACTCGCCATCCGCGCCGTCATTCGCGGCCTTTTCCATACCGAAGCAATCGACGCCCGCCAGGTGCGCGGGGTTATGAGTGCATTGGCCGATGCGGCCGGCGCGGCGCTAGACCGACGAGAAGCGGACAGTTCGAAAGCGCTGACCAGGCTCCGCAAGGGGATTCACGCCGATACGGCCGTTTCGCCGTCCCCTAGCGACGGCTAACGCCTCGTCCAATAGACAGGTGCCATGATTGCCTTTCCGCGCTCGCCGCATCGCTTGCATTGGAGCCGGTCCGCCGCTTCGGACACGGAACCGTCAAAGCGAAAGCGACCAAGAATCTGATTGGACGGGATATTCACGGTCCGGCCACATGCGCATTCGATGCGCATGTCAATCCGCACGTCAGCCCAATCCTGAAGGGTGGCAAAGGGCTGAAGGTCGATCACCGGTGCCCCTTAGACTGATTACGCATCACCAGGTAAGTCGATTTCCGTCGATCAAGCTGATCGAATTCTACGATATACTAATACACTGATATTGCTAAATATCTTTGTGCACGGTATTGTGTCTGCACCCGGAGGCACCAATGCTCAAGATAGACATGGACATGTATGCCCTGACAAGGGATCGGCCCGGGGGCCCCATCATCCAGTATGTCGATGATGGCATCGAGCCAATGTCACCCCCTATCGACGAGAACGGGAATATCACGCTTGCGGGTGCCATCAGCTACTCCATCACGCTAATCGCAATCGCAGGGATGATCGCTTATCTGATGCTCGCCATCTGAAGCACGGTTATTTTCGCAAATCGGGATCGCGAAAAAATCCTTTGTCGTTGCCCGCATTGACTGCGGATTGAACATCCACGGAGCCCTGGACGGCAGAATTGCGGTTTGTCAGAGCACTTTTGCGCTCCTCCTCAATTACGCGTTTACCCGCGTCGATTATCCGCCCAGCGGCATCGGAATCGCCCAAAGCCGGCGAATTGGCCAGAGGCGCCACGCCATGCGGATGATAAGTCGAGCGAACTTCATCATAGCCGCCAATTGAACGGTGCGGCACATCAACGAGATCCGGACGGTCGATCAGGCCCCGCACTTCACTACCAATTTCGGCCCGCTTATGCTGCATCCAAGCATTGATCATCGCGCTTCTGGCATCCCGTTGCTGGTCTGTCATGGTCGTCGCCCACAGCTCCGGCGCACCCATGCCAGGATTGCGGGCCGTTTCCGCGCGATACCAATCCGCCAGGTCTTGTGAGAGATTTGCGCTCAGCTGCATGCCGTGAGTTTCTGCATAACTCGCGTCGCGGCTCAGTTGCTCCGACAGTTCATGAAGCTTTCGCGCCGTCTCTTGATAGGACTGGGCCCGTGAAAGAGCATCTTCGGTACTCTGCGACGACGAAGTGGTCGCCGTGGCCCGCTCAAAGACACCGCTCTTATCGTAGGTTCCATCGGTCTCATTTGCATTCGCACCGCTGGAATGCTCATCGCGGAAGCCAGTGGATGAGGAATTGCTGCTATCGGACGAACGCTGATCCGTAGTGCCATATCGCAGCCGATCTTCCTGCTGGCCCGTGCGTGAAACGCCAATTCCAACGTTGCCTGTACCGAACCCGCGGCCTCCATTTCCGACGTCACCTCGTCCACTCGCTGCCAACCCGGCATTGCCCGCCACGCTATCAATTATATTCGCAGAGCGTTCCTGCCCCTTCGACACGCTTTGCGACTGACCAGTCGACGATTTCTCATCAAAACCCTGCGAACTCGATGCCGACGTGCGATCATAACGCTCGATCGACGTTCCAGCCGTCTGACCCCGGCTGCTATCCCAACCGGAACTTCGCTCGGCGGACGTGCCGAATGCGCTACGATTGGTGTGCGTGCTGGTAAGAATGTCCGACGCGGCCGCCTCAAATGCCTTTGCCTGCCGTTCAGCAACACTCGCTTGCTCACGCAGCTCAGACACAAATCCCGTGTTCGCGCGAGGCTCGACATCAAGCCGGGAAATGGCCTGATGCATGTCGATCACCTCGCCGCCATTGCCGAAGCTGGAGACCGACGCCCCATTATCGTGCCGCCAACCAAAGGAGGGACTGCCATCCTGGTAGCTGGGCGCCATGCTCCACTGCCCGCTTTGGCGCATGTTCGAAGTCTGGTTCGCCCAGCTGACATTGCCAAAGGCATAATTGCCGGTGGTCTGCTCCAGCGCCGCGGCCTCGGCCGCGTTCTGCGCGGGTGCCAGCATCGACATGGACTGCCCGGCGATCGACATCGCGCCTTTCGCGAGCCCCGCCGCGAGGAACGGCACGCTCATCAGCATGAACCCGGCAATCGTCGCGGTCTCGGCATTCACGGCGCCGATTCCGGCATAGGTTCCCAGCGACATGCCGCCCTTGGCAACACCGCTCGCGGCCACCTCTGCCCGCGTCATGCAGATCATGTGGAGGATCACATAAAGCGGTCCCCAGGCCGCGAGATAGAAGAACCCCGTCGCATAGCCCTTGAACGCGGAGACCCCGGTCTGCGGCATCAGGAAGAGCGGAAAAATGACCGGGAACATCGCGAAGAACACGACCGTCAGCACGACATTGAGGATCGGCACCCAGGTCATCGCCTGCTGGGCGATGCTGTTATAGGTGTTGCGCGCCTGGATGTCGGCGCGGGCCTGCGCGAACGCATCGATCGCGCTCCCGCTCATATTGCTGCGCGCCTGCATGAAGGCGTTAATCGCCGTGTTCTGCCGCATCGTCTCGACAAAGCCGTCGCTCGCCCCGGTGAAGGCATGATTGACGATCGGCACGTCATTGCGGAGTTTCGCTTCAGCCAGCATATCGCTGAGCCTGGGGTAAAGCTCCAGCCCCCAGATTTTGGCGTTGGCGTTGATCATCGAAGACCATTGGCTATCGAGCAGCGCATAGGCCTGCTTGCAGGTGACGATATAGGGCGTGACCGTCCCGCCGGATCGCTCCAGATATTCCTGCGACCGGGATTCCGCGTCCGACGCCATCGCCGCCCAAAGGTTTTTCGCGTCCGCCAGGTCCGTCAGTGATTTCTGGTAGAGAAGAATGTCTCCGAACACGCATTGCTTCAAATATTGGTCGAGATTGGCGGAGAATTCCGCATCGCGGATGGTAAAATTCCGGGTGGCGTCGAACAGGCGGGCGCCATAGACCAGGCCGTTGCTGCTGTAATTGAGTTCGCTTGGGGATACGAACACGGTTTCGGCCGTGCGCGTCAGATAGTCCCCGATCTGCGTCGTGAAGCTGGCAAGAATGCCAAGCCCCATCGGAACATGGGCGACCGTCGCGGGCGCAAGGCTGGGATTGATCCGGTCCGTCACCTTGATGTCGACCGTCGGCACCATCAGGCACATATAGATGAGGGTCGACTGGAGGAACCAGTTCAGCAACGCCTTGTAATTGAGGGTGAAGGCGACGACGAACAGGGAGTAGATAAGGCCCATCACCATGACCACCCGGATCATCGAGCGGTAACCCCCGCCCCCCGACCAGGCCGCCACGGCGTTGAAGCAATTGACGAGATATTCGCCGCCGCCAACTGTGAAGACCTCCAGCATGGTCGGCGCCCTTCCCTAGTTCAGGCCCTGCGCGCCAAGGCCGCGCGAGAAATTGAGGGCCGCCGCCATGCCCGGCGACATGCTGTTTTGCAGGGTCGATTCCAGGAACACACTGCGGTTGATGACCTGATAGGTGAGCTGGAGCTTGTTGCTGAGCTTGACCTCCCGCTGGCCAAATTTCTGACGCGTGGCGGATATCTGCGCCTTCCATTGCTCGGCGGTGGCCTGGTCGGCGGTCTGGTAATGAACCTTCGCCTGCTCGACCCGGTCGAGGATATTGTCGAGCATCGCGTTCAATATATCCACCGCCACGATCTCGGAGAGCGCCTCGATCTCCCCTTGCGTCAACGAATAATGGGCGAAGGCCTGGACGGTCAGGATCTTGTAGAGCGGGATGGTCGCAAGATTGAGAAGCTGCTTTTCCGCCGCCGTCAGCGCGGCGTTGGTCCGGGCCTTCGCGCTCATGTCGCTGATCATGTCCCGGATGCGCGGCCGCAAGGCGGCTGAAGCCGCGATGCTGAGCGTCACCTGACCGATATCATAGCAATTGCTGTCATTGCATTTGAGGACCTTGACCGGCGGCGCGTCCGCAGTGCCATCGAGCATCGCGGTCACGACGGCTTCCTCGGCCGGGCCATAAAGGATGACGCTCCCGCCGCTGTTGGAACTCGTGGGCGCGCGGGTGACGATCGTTCCCACCAGCGTCATGATATATTCGGAAAAATCCTGGTCGAACGCGCCAAATTTAGCGGATTTCTGGAGTGCCTCCCAGGTGTAATTATGGTCCTGGCCGACGAGCTGGTCCTTCATGGCGGCGTCGCTATTGCCGGCGATCGTGCTGTCGCGGCTGCCGCCATTGTTGCAGCCCTGGCGCGAGGCGGCCCAGTCGGAGAAGATCCCCTGGCTATTGCCGACCGCTTCGCAGATGGTGGCACGCGTCGTGTCCATGGTCGGCCAGATGCCGCCGACCAGCGCCTGCGCCGTCTCGCAACTGGAGATGTTCATCTGGTTCAAAAGCTGCGCTTTCTGGCTGAACTCGTCCATCACCTTGCCGATCTCGGGCGAGATGGAATCGATCGCGAGCTTGAAGGCAAAGCCCAGCGCATTATTCGCCGTGGCTTTGAGCATCGCGACGATTTCGGAGGCATTAATGAAAGAGAAGGAACCGGAAAAGAGGTCTATCCCGCCGCAGCCCGCCCGGGCGCTCGGCAATTGCAGGTTGAAGGGCGCAACACTCTTCTGCGGAAAGCGCGTCCAGACATTGCCAAGCGAATAATAGCCGGCGGACTGGCCCTGGAAGGCGGAAGGACCCGTCACATTGGCCGCGCCGCCCGCCTCGCTGAAAAAGCTGTTCATTTCCGAGGCGACATTGGCATCGGCGACGCCGACGAGCGCGAAATGCGCAGCCGCCAGCATCGTGACGGCCGAGGCCGCGCCATGGCGAAGGCGGCGCATCCGGGAAGGTTGGGAACGATCAGCCATCAATAGTCACTCCCGACCCTGGTGTTGGTGAGCATGAAAATGCGATCCATGATCTCGTCGGCGCTCAGCATCCCGAAACCGACCGGGATCGTCCGTTTCGTCGCCGTGTCGAACAGGACCAGCGCCGGCGTCTCCCTGCCGGGCACGCCCATGCGCGCGCGCTGCCCGGCATCGACGACATAATCGGGGAAGTCGCGATTGGGACCGCCATCCATGGAGACGGCCAACACCGCCATGCCGTGGCTGTCGGCAACCGACCGCAGGATCGGCCCGAATATCTCGCAGGCGCCGCAGCTCTGCGCGTAGAAATAGAAAAGCCCATAGCGCTGGCCGAGGCTTTCGAGCACGGCGTCGCGATCGGCCTTGCGATTGTCGAGCCACGCCCGCTTGCCCACGGTGCTGACCGGGCGCTGGAGCGTATAATCAAGATCCGGATTCTGCCAGAGCGCGCGCTGCCAGGTGTCGGAAAAGGTTGAGGCCCGGTCGAGCTGCTCGCGCTGGAAACGGACATAGGCGATCACATTCTCTTCGCTGGGGTCCAGGATCGCCCTCGACTTGAGTTCATTGAGCTGGCTGGTGATAGCAGCCATGCGCTCGCTGGCGCTCATTGGCGGCGTTTGCGCTTTCTGCCGCTCCGCAGCTTTGGGCCGGGTGCAATAGAACCACTGCCCAAGCTTACGCTCCCCGCAATAGAAATCATCGCCCTGTTCCTGCTGCTCGACGCCGGCAGCCCGCGCATCGCTGCCCTGACCGCGCGCGGGCGCGGCCAGCACCGTCATAGCCAGCAGGGCATGCAAGATTGTCCAACCTTTCCGCATGAGAACCTGTCCTTTCGCTTGGGACCGCCCGCGCCTCAATGGCCGCCGGGCGCGCTGTCCAATTCTCCCTTGGTGAGCTGAAGCAGCGACATCATGAGCGCCACGTCGAGCAGACGCGTTCCCTGATCGAGCATGCGGATGATGCCGTTCATGAGCGGCCGTGCGGCGTCACGCCCCTCGATGCTGGCCCGGAAGCGGTGGCCCGACTTGATGAGCCATCCGCGCCCGATCATGTGGCCGACGGTCTCGGCCATCATCTCGCGCGGGATCAGGCCTTCAAACCAGCGGCTGACCCCGGCCCGGATTTCGTCGATCAGCATCGACGAGGGGCTGCGGAACACGCAGATGAAGACCGCGAGCTCAAACGCCGTCATATCCCAGCCAAAGGGACCGGCCGGTCCCAGCATCTCATTGGGCATGGAGTTCATAATATCCCTGTATTTTCTGCTGGATGTCCGCGACCGTCTGCACCTCGTCGGGCAGTTTCGCGGCATCCATGAAGTCGGAATAGACGTCGGTGAAATCCATCACCGAAAGATCGAGGTGCGCAAATTCATCGACGGTGAAGCCTTCGCATTGCTCGGTCTTGGGCTTGCCGAAGGGCTTGTTGATCTGGGGCCTTCCCTGCTCCTGGAGAATGCGCGAGAGCTTGCTCTCAAAGCAGCAATAGGTCTTGCGCTTGGTCGTGCAGACGCCGAGCAGGCTCCCAGAGCAATAGCTGCCGACAAAGGTGCAAAAGCCCATGCGGTCCTTCACGTCGAGCATCTTCTCCTCGGTCGAGCATAGGAATGTGGTGAGGAACTGGGTGGCGGCGCCGGCAAGCGCTGCGACATTGCCGCTGATCGCGCCGGAGAGCGCGGCTCCACCAATGCCGAGCGGCAGCATGCCTGACACCTTGCCGGCGCAGCAATTGACCACGCCGAAAATTGGCTTGTGACACGTGTCCCGCGTGCCCGGGAACACATGCATGTCGTCGGGATCAAAATCCTTGCCCGCCGTATCGATCGCATGCAGCGCGGTCAGGGCATCCTTGAACTCGCTCGAAGCCTCCCGGTGGATGGCCTCGCAATCGCCATTGATGCAATAGACATCGTCGCCACAGACATATTTCGGCGGCGGCTGCACCGTCCCGCCCGGCACCGGGCAGCGATAGACCTTCTCCATCATCTTGCAGCCCTCGCCCGAGGGATTTTCGTCGAGGCAGTTGTCATATTTCCAGCTGCATTGCGGATTGGCCTCCAGCGTGCCGCAATCGCTCTGCGGATCCTCGGTGGTGCAACTGCCGTCAGGATTGCTGTTCGCCCCTTCCGGACATTGCTGATGCGCGGTGGCGGGCTGGCTATGGGTCTGCGAGCATGTCTGGCCCGACAGCGTGAAATCGGCAGGGCAAGAGTAGACGGGCTGCGCCGCGACGGTCGCGGTACATTGGGAACCGGACAGGACAAAGCCCATCGGGCATGCGTAGATCGGCGTGGCCGCTGCCTCCTCCTCTTTCGTGCAGGTCGTGCCACCGAGCGAATAGCCTGCAGGACAGGCATAGACCGGTGTCGCTGGGGCCGTGTCGGTTCGCGAGCAAATGCCGCCAACGAGATCATAACCTGCCGGGCAGCTGTAGCTGACGGACGCCGCGATCTCCTCGTTCACCTGGCAGCTTGTCCCCGAGAGCGACCCACCGCTGGGACAGCTATATTGGACATTGGCGGGCTTATACTCGGATTTGACGCATGTTTGCCCGGACAGGCTGTAGTCCGCAGGGCAGACATAGGTGACGGTCGCGCCGGTCACATTGGTCCGATAGCAGGTCGTGCCCTGAAGGTCGCCGCCCTGCGGACAGGTATAGGTCACGACGCCATTCTGGACGACGTTCGACACGCACTGATTATAGGTGGGATCGAAATTCCATTCGGCGCTGGGGCAGGTATAGGTCGTCAGGGGCTTGTAGAGGCAGAAGGTGCTCCCGGAAGATTTTTGTTCGCGCAGGAATAGAATGCTGTCGGGTTTGGTGCCGGTGGGCGCGCATTTTCCGCCCGCGAACTCGGCCTTGCGCATGACGCAATAGGGACCGCCACCACCAAACATGCTCCCGTCATTGTAATAATAATAGGGGCAGGCATAAGCGGGCATGGCCGATGTCGTGTTGGTGGTGACGCATTTGTCGCCCTGGACCGTGCCGCCGCTGGGGCAGCTATAGGTTGCCGTCGCCTGGTAATTGGCGCCCTGGGAGCATGTGCCATTCTCCAGACTGTAGCCGGGCGGGCAGGCATAACTTTGCGTCGCGGGCTGCGACAGTTCGCGCGTGCAGGTCGAGCCGCTGAGCGTCCAGCCCGGCTCACACGAGCTGGTCGCCGTTGCCGCGTAGCTGAAATTGCGCACGCAGCTTGTGCCCGCCAGCGTATAATCGCCGGGGCATGAATAGACCGGCGTGGCACCCGTGGTCACGGTCATCTGGCAGACGGCGCCGGCGAGACTATAGCCATTGGGACAAGAGAGGCCGGTCTGTTCGGCACCCTGCGTGAGCGTTCGGCTGCACCGGCTCCCGTTCAGCGTCCATCCGGCAGGACAGTTATAGGCGCTGACATTGGCTCCCACCGTCTGCGCACATTGCGAGCCATTGAGTGTATAGCCTGCATCGCAGCTATAGCTGACAGTCGCCGGGATCAGCTCGGTCATCGAGCAGCTGGTGCCGCCCAGCGTCCATCCAGGCGGGCAGCTATAGACGGTTTCGGACGGCACCGAATGCACGACCACGCCCGTGTCGCAGGTCGCGTCATAGAAAATCTGCGAGGGATCGGAAGGGAGTGGCTGGCACTCGCCGCTCCCGCCGCTGATCGACACGCCACCCAGATGCGCGGTGGGATCATTCTCGATTCCGGCCGCTGTGGCGGTGACCGCCTTGATCTCGTCGTTCGAGAAAGTCGGGCGCGTCTTGTTGGCGTCGGTGGCGATCCTGTAGGCCTCGTTCGCGCCTTTCATCGCATTGCCGTCGCTCGCCAGTCGGTCAGGATCGTCATAATATTGGGCTTGCGGGATATCGGTCCCCTGATAGCCGGGTACGATCGCGGCCTGCGCGTCGTTCTTGGGCACCCAATTGCCGTCGCTGCGCATGGCGGACCCCAGCGCCTTCCCTTCCTCGCGCGCTTGTTCACTGGTCATCTGCGCCGGCGTCGGAATCGCCGCGCCTGCCAGGACCATCGCCACAAGGATCGCGAGCCGCCGCATCAGGGACGCCGCCGATCAATATTGGAACGGGCGACCGCCGCGACGCGCGCACCCGGCCCCCCGCCGTCGGCAAAGCTGTCGAGCGCATAGCGGACCGTCACATTGCCGGTCATGCGGTCATGGGGCGGCACGCGGGTTTGGCAGTCAAAGCCCGCGCAGAGGTCAAAGTCCGACGAGACCGCCACATAGGTCGGTACCGCCTGCACATCAAAGGCGCGGAAGAGACGAGGATCAATGCCGATATGGGCAAAGTCCCGCTCATCGACCAGTTGCCCGAGCCGGGTCGCAAACGCCTTCATGCTGTTGCCGGGGAAACCCCGGAACACGACGATGCCGCCCGCCTCGGCCGTATCGCGGATCATCTGTTTGAGGGCAGCGGGCGGCATGGAAAGGCTGGCAAAGGCGATGAACTGCGGCGCCTCGCCGCTCTTTGCAGTCAGATTCTGCGCCGCCCCGTCGACAATCGCATCGAAATCGATCGGGCCACCAGGTCCCGTCGGCAGATCGCTGGCCGCGACCCGTTTCATATTCTCGGTGCCGGCCTGGTGCGCGGCAAGCGCATCCGCGCGAAAAGCGTCGCCCCTGCCCTTCACCTCATCGACAAAGGCCTCCGCTTCGGCCTGCATGTCGGCCGCGCGCCTTTTGACGGCCTGGACGTCGATCCCTTCAACGCTCTGGGCGAGCAGCGCGGAGAGTCCGGCGGTGGCGGAGAAGAGGGCAAGCCCAAAGGTGGAGATACGCATGAGTCCCCTCCCTTTAAAAAACGCAACAATTGCGTTTGCGCCATACCAGATAGCCCATATCCTCTCCGGCTGCGGGATAGGCACGGCCGGCGTCCGGCGGGAAGGTCGAGGCGCCGATGGCGGAACAGGCAAAGCGCCCCGACACGGTCGGGATCGGGTTCACCATCTGGAAGCGATATTGCTGCTTCCTCATGATCGGCATCAGATATTTGCTGCACAGGCCCTTGGACCCCATGGTGCCCCAGGCCAGGCCCTGCCGGTGCATCTTATACGCAAAGCGCGAGAGCGCGAGCCGCGAGGACTGCACATGGCCGATGGACGAGGGGATGTTCCCGTTCATCGGATACATGGAGCCCTGACACCCCGCGCACCAGAAGAGCGGGTCGAGCGGCAGGCCGGCCGTGCCGGCGACGCAATCAGCCGCGCAGGCGGCCTGGGCGATCGGATTGGCAAAAACGATGGCTTCCGGGTTGATGAGGCCGGAGAGCGCATCATCCTGCCAGAGGGGATCGACCTCGGTCATATAGGCAATGTCGAAGCTCGCCTGCTCGAAGCAGACGAAATCGGTCAGCAGCTCCATCCAGTAGAGGAGCGGATAGACATACCAGTGGACATGCCATTTCGCGGTGCTTTGCGAGCGGCCGCCGACCATCGAGGGGCCGGCCATATAGCCCTGGCCGATATCGAAGCCGGGTGCGACCCGGATGCCGCCAAGATTGGGAAAGCACCAGGGCTTCATCGTGACGTCGGCAAGGCGCGCGGGTTCCCAGAAGCCGACCGAGATGCCGATGCGCGGGAGCGGATCGGTGCAGGCGCAGATGGGCGAGGCCGGATTGCTGGGGTCGGGTCGGTTGCCGGGCCAGATCTTGAGGCCGCCGACCGACAGAGGGAAGAGGCAGGACCAGCAGACGTCCGTGATTGGGTTGACGAACTTGCCATGGCAGGCGGAACCCGCTTTCGCGGGCGACGCAGCGAGCGCGAAAGCGAGGGCTGCGCAGACAAGGCCCAATGTCAGGGATGGGACCGCGCGCATCATTCGCGCTCTCCTGCTGTCATCAGATAGGCATTGTCGGCACGGCCTTTGACGCGGAAATAGACGAGGGTCTGGACGGCAGTCAGCAGCAGGAGGCCGGCGACCAGTCGCGGCGCGCTGGGGCCGATCAGCGACCGGATCGGGCCAAACAGCGCGATCGTAGCGGCAAGGACGAGGCACAGCGCCATCCAGGCGCGGCGCATGATTTTAAGGAAGCGCGTTTCCGGCGCCGCCATGGGCGTTCGCAGAAGATCGAGCCAGAGCGGCATCAGCCCGCCCTCCCCGGCTTGAGGACCAGCTCGCTCACCTGCATCACCTTGCCCGCTGGGCTCACCACGGCCGGGACATGCTGGATGCCGAATTTTCCGGTGAGCCGCCCTTCCTGGTCGAAATAGAAGCGGCGCTTGCGGTTGGTCATCTCCTCGATCGGCGAACCGCTGACGAGGATGATCTTGGCCCTGGCATCGCTGTAGCGCCCGGTCGCCCAGGCCATCTGCGCGGGATCATCGCCATCGATGAACACCAGATCCTGGCTGAGGCGCACGAAATCGAGCGGATTGATGCGCTGCCCGGCGGCCGCGATAAGCCTGCCTTGGGAATCGCGAATATCCTGCTCGAGCGTGACGGTCGGATCGAACTGCCAGCTGCGCGCCTCCCGAGCCGGTGTGATACCCACGACGGGATCGGGCCGGCGGACCTTGGCTTCCACCCTTTGGGCGAAGGCCGCGTTCATGCGCGCCATCTCCCCACTCGCTTGCCGGCCTTTCAGCCGCGCTTCGATGGTCGCGAGCAGATCAGGTTCGATCACCGGGAAGCTTTGCCCGGCCTGGCCATAATCCTTCGCCTCGCCACGCATGGAGCCGCCGACCAGCAGCATTCCGCCCAGCGCAACCATCCCGATGGTGCCCATCACCAGCCGCCTCATAGCACCGGCTCCCCGGTACCGATGATCTGACGGACGCAGACAAGGCCAATCTCCGCGTAGCGGCTGTCGAACCCGTCCTTGTGCGGCGTGCCGACATAATAGCAGTCCTGGGGGATCACACCCGTTGGACCGGGCGTCAGGACCTCGCCCCACCGCGTCCGCGCCTTCATCCGCGCAACCGGGCGTCCATTGACGCGCACGACCGCACCCTGATGGCTGACGACATCGCCGGGCATACCATAGACCAGCTTGCCGAACATCGGCGGCGAAGCGCCAAAGTGCCGCGTCACGAGCGCATTGGTGGGCGCGGTAAAGAAGATATAATCCCCCCTCGCCGGTTTCTTGGTGCGGTGGATCAGGAAGGCCCAGTTGGGCAGCGAGTCCGTCCGGTTGATGAGGAAGGCATGGGCATTGCGCCATTCCCGCAGCGCGCCATAGACCGCCCACCCCGCAAGCCCCATGCCCAGCAACAGCCAGAGCCGCTTGCGCGGGCGCCATCGCGGCGCCAGGGCATTACCGACCGCCTGCGCCATCGGATCCTCCAAAGGTCGAAACGGACGCGCCCGGATAGCCGCCCGGCACGCCAGGCGTCGGCGCACCGGCAAAGGGCCGCGCCGCCTCCGCAGCCTGGGGCGCGGCCATGGCCATCGGATCGATCGCCGCATCAGGCGTCGCCATAGGTGCCGCAGGCGATGGCGGCATCGCCTGCCGCTGGAGCGCGAGCATGTCCTGGGCACTAGCCTGTTTGGGCCGGACAATCCCCGAGGCATAGACCGCTTGTCTGATGCTCTCGGTGATGTCGGGCACGTTTTTCGAGAGCACCGCCTCACCGACCAGGACGATTTCGCCCTTTTGCGCGCGACGCTGCAATTCCCGGTCAAGCGAGGCCATGAAGCGGCGCATCTCGGCTTCGACCTGCGGGGGCGGTGACGCGGAATGGGCCTGCGCCTGCACATAGTCGCCGACGATCGCCGACAGCCGGGCCGAGACCATGCGGTCCCGGACAGGAGCCACGAGCGTCTTTGTGACCCACATGCCCCAGATCAGGCCCGCGACAATGGCGGCGCCGGCAACCAATTGGCCGCGGGTGAAGCCGCCAAAGAAGCTGGTGCGACCGGGCATAGTGGGAATGGACGCGGAATGGGGCGTGGGGAGATCGAGTTCCTGCTGCTCAGCCATGGCGCGCGCTCCTTAGTCCTGGCGTGACGCGGAGAAGGCGGTGCCGCCGGAGGAAGAGGATGGTGAGGGTGATGAGAGCGTGGACCGCGAGGAGTTGATGCTGGAACCGGGCCGCCCGGAGCGGGTCCGCGACCAGATAGCGGGCGGTCAGATTGCCGAGCTGGTGCATCAGCCCGTCGATCGAGAAGCCGCCGATCGTGAGAAAGAAGAGGATGAAGACTCCCCAGCTCATCAGCAGGATGCCTGCGGCAAAGCCGGTCAGATGAAGGGTCGCATAGGCGATCGTCGCCCAGTCGCGACGCCGACGTCGCCGCTGCCTCACGGTGGCGCTGTCAAACACAATGGGCCGTATCTGCATCGGGCCTACTCCGCTGCCATCGGAACATTTTGGGGATCGGTCGACCATTTGTCGGGCTGGTCGGGAAAGGCGATCCGCTCGATCGCCTGGCTCATCGGCATCCCCTGCGCGACCATCTGTTCGATCGCCGCGAAGGTTTTGGGGCTCGATGAGAAGAGGGTCGCCGAATAGGGATCGAGGACCAGACGCCCGACCGCCAATGTCTCGGGGCCCTTGATCATGATGTCGGAATATTCAAATCCATTGCGTTTCAGAGATCGAAGAAGCGCGTCGGTATAGTCGTCCATCTCGAAGCGATCATGCTTCTTGAAGTCGGCAATGGTTTCCGGCTTGTGCTGGAGGATCACGAACCAGTCACTATTCTCCAGTGCCGCGATCGAGCCTGCCGACTTATAATAGTCGTTGAGAGACTGGGTCGCGGTCACCAGCGACGCACCATATTTGCGGCAAGTGCGCGCATAGGTCTCGATAAAGTCGGCCATCGCCCCGCCCCGCAGAATCTGCCAGGCTTCATCGAGCAACAGCGCCTTGGGAATGGACCGGTCAAGCTTGCGCATCATCTGCTGCGCCATGAACATGATCGCGGTCAGCACCACGCTGCGCAGCTCTTCGCGCGAGGAAAGGTCGGAGAGCTCGAAAACCGTGAGGTTGGCCGAAAGTTCGAACGACACCTCGCCCACGAAAAAGCTCCCGAACGTGCCGCGCGACGAGAAAGGGCGCATCGCAATGCCAAGCGCGATCGCCATGTCGTTGCCGGTCCGGTCGAGCGCGGCGATCACATCATCGATTGCACCGCCGCGCCCTTTCTCTTCCCACACGTCATTGACGGCGCCGTCGATGAGGCCGCGCTCAGTGTCGTTCAGCACATCGATATGCCGCGCCATCTGATTGACGATGGCCTTGAGCATCGCCAGGCAATCGAGCCGGTAGTCCTGATCATGCGCCGCCAACTCCGCATCGATCATGCTGAAAGGGTTGAGGCAGAAGCCTGACGCCATGGTGAATTCGACAAAGGCGCCGCCCTGGAGCTTGGCCGAATGTTCGAACGAGCGCCCGTCATCGATCACCACCACCCGCGCGCCGGCGCCGCAGAGCGAGGCGCACAATTCCTGGAGCGCGACCGACTTGCCCGATCCCGATTTGCCGAACACCGCGACATTATGATTGCCCGCGCCATTTTCGAACGGGCTCCAGAAGAAAGGCTGTCCCCGCCGGCCGACCAGCAGCATGTGCGGGATCGGTCCGCCCAGATATTCGCCCTGGATCGGCGCGAGGTTGGCGGCAGTCGTGGTGAGCATGGTGCGCATCCGCTTCATGCGCTCCAGGTCCCTCGAAAGGCCGTTCGCCATCGTCATGGGCATGGCGCAGAGCAGCCCCATGACCTGGAGGTAGCGGTCGTCGAGCAGATCCCAGCCCGCCGCGCGGTAGACGGATTTCAGCACTCGCTCATTGCTGTCGCCCTTGCCCTTGGGCGAGAAGGTGGTCACCGAGTAGAAGAGGCGGACAAGCTTCCTCCCCTGCTTCATCGCCTCATTGACATGCGCCCATTCCTGGCTCTGCTCCTTCAATTGCGGCAGGAAGCGGGCCGACTTGCTGTCGGCAAGGCTGGTGGTGCGCATATATTTAAAGCCCGCCTTGCTGGTCGCCGCCTCCACATCGGGAAAATCGATGCAGAGATTGGTGGCCACCGGACAGGGCATGCGCAGCTTGTCGGTGAACATGTCGCCGATCAGCCGCCCGACATCCCAGGGCGCCCAGCGCTGCGGCAGGTTGCGCACCGAGAAGGAGCGTATATCGAAGACGTCGGGGTAAATCTCGCCAATCTCGGGCGTGCCGTCGATCTCCCGCCCGGTCGGACGGAAGCGTTCGGTCCGCAACAAGATGCGATCGGCCTCGACGCGCATCTCGATATCGCGCCGGATCGCCTGGTCGGCAATGCTGTCGAAGGCATTATAGCTGACGGCATCGTCCCCGGGTGCGGTCGTGGGCGAGGTGATATCGTCGATCCAGGCGATGAGCGCGGGCGGGTCCATCTTGCGGGCCGACACATTGATCGAGGCTAGCGCGGAGATGAGGCCGTCCATGACGCCTGTAATCTCGTCATTGGAGACGCGGGAGGATTCCGGGGTGGAATAGGAGATGGCGACGCGGTGATGGCGCAGGCAAAAGGGCGCGTCGGCCGAAAGCGACGTCCAAACACCCTGGGTCATATGCTCGACCCGGTGCCTCGCCATGCGCTCGTAAATGCCGTGCGCCTGATAGCGGGGCACATACCATTTGGAGAGGAGCTCGCCGACGCGCGGGCTCATCCATTGGTGAAATTGCAGACAGCCCGGCGTCGGGATTGCCTCGGACAGGAACTGGGCCAGAATCTCGCCGCTGCGTTCGTCGGCGCCCACCATCGGCGCGACCTCCAGCACGAAGCCGCGCGAGGCGCTGTTATAGAAGATGCCGCTTTTTGCGTCATAGCTGCGATAGGGAAGCCAGTGGGCGAGCATCGGGACGCCAAGATCGGGCCGATCGGCGTCAGGCCCCCTACTGTCCCCCAGCAGGCCCGCCATCAGCCGGTTCATGAAATTGGGCTTTGCCATCATTCCTCCTCCGCGACAGCAGCGGGAAAGGCGGCTGCGCGCACCGTGGGCTGAACCGGCTTTGCTGGCGGCGCGGAGCCCCTCGCCGCCGGTGGCACGGGCGGTGGCGAACCGGGCACCTCGGCGCCAGCGGTCGGCACGGAGGGCGGCATGGTCCCGTCGCGCCGCGAAGCGGCGAGGCGGCGCGCCACATCCGACTTGATGGCGCCGACCGGATCGGCCTTGCGCGCGCGCGCGGCTTCAACCGCAGCCGGCGTGAGCAGCGTGGGATCGACGGCCAACGGCGTGTCCGCACGGTCGACCGCCTCGGAAAGGTTCGGCATATTGGGCGCGGCGGCCAGCGCGTTGCGGGTCGGTGCTGGTTCGCTTGACGCTCGCGCGCTCTGCCATTCCCCCTGCGCGACGACGGCATGCACCGCGCTCGCCTCATGCAGCCGCCCACGCTCATCGATGTAGGCAGGGAAGACGACCCGCATCACCCGCTCGCCCGTCCGCGTGGCGCCCGCGGTGACCAGCGTGCCGGGGGACTGGACCGCGGCGCTATGGGCCGACGATGGCTTGCCGCGCTGCTCAAGGTACGGTCCGGCCGGCATCGCATCGGCCGAGGGATCAGCCGTGATCATCGCCAGCGCCCGATCGTCGATCACCGCGCTGGGGGCGCAGATCCCATCGGGCGCCGCGCAGGCAAAACTGCCCTTGATGTTGCCACCGAGGCCCGCGCATCCGCTGAGCAAGCCGAGGCTGAGGAGTGCGGTGATCGGGCGACCACTCCGCCACGCCATGGCCGCCCGGCTCACGACCGAACCTCCTTGAGCCAGCGTTCGAGAAAGTCGCGGGGGCGATAGCCTTCGAGCACCGCGCCATCGCTGCGGACAATGACCGGCGTGCCGTTGAGGCCATGGCTCCGGGCAAAGGCCTCGTTGGCGTCGAGACCCGTCGTGTCGCAAGTCGCGCCGCCGCGCATCGGCTCTCCGGCATAGGCGGCGTGGAGCGCCTGCTCGCGATCCTTCGCGCAATAGACGCGATCGGCAAGATCGCGGCTGCCGAGCACCGAGATCGGCCGCTCGATCACCCTGACGTTCATCTGGCGCAGGACATTGGACAGCGCGCGGCAATAGCCGCAGCGAAAATCCGTGAAAACGGTGACGCTCGGCCCCTGCGGGTTGCCCCAGACGATCGCGCCCTCCTTGCCGAGCCCATCCAGCGAGAGTGTGCGTGGGCCTGGCGCGGCGGGCAGCTGGTCGGCCTGGGCGTTGCCGGTCGTAGCCGCCGCGACCGCCCGCTGCGCGTCCTGTCCCGTGACATTGGCCGCCGCATTGGCGGACGCCGCTGCACCGACCAACATGTCCGGGTTCATTTCCAGCAGGCGCGCCGCGGTCAGATCCTGGCGGGTCTGCATGTCGTAGATACGGCCGATGATGAGATAGCGCGCCCCGGGATCGACATAGAAGAGATTGGTGCCGGCGGTGATTTCGCACAGGCCCCGCACCTTCGTACAATCGATCGCGTTGACGGCCGTCTTGGGCAGCCTGGCTTTCAGCGCGTCGCGCACCGCCTGGTCCACCGCGGGCACATCGGCCGCGAGGCTGAGGCTCGCAAGGCCAAGGCTGGCCAGCCCCAGAGGAATGAAACGATAGGAGCGGACGGCCGCTCCCAGGCGACGCAGGGGTTCAATTGCGGACATAGACACCCTCCAAAAAGACGATTTCCACATCGATGCCGGTCGGCATCTCGATTACCGGCTGATATTGCTCGGCGCGCTCGATCAGATATTTGGAGACCATGTCGCCGGTCTGGGCGACGCCTTCGCCAAGCCCCCCTTCGAGGATATCCCCGGTCGAAAGCTTGTCGCGCTTGCCGTTGGTCGAGATATTGGTGCCCTGGAACATGCTGTTGGCGTTCGCCGAAAAGCCCCGGCCAAAGCCGCCGACCAGCCCCGCCATGAAGGCCTGGGTCACCAGCGATCCTTCGCGCGACACCACACGCCCGCGCACGCCGGTCTTGCCGCCAAAGGCGATGAACCCCTTTACCTCCGAGACCGCATAGCGGCCGCCCGGCTGCGGGCAGGTCATCTTCTGGAGTTTCACATAGACCTTTTCGCTGGAGAGATCACCGCGCGCCGCGCCATTGACGAGACAGCCCTCGATCCGGGTGGTGAGGAGCTTGCCATTGGCGAAGACCGAGCGGGCGGGTCCGGTGATGCGCAGCACCACCGGGAGCGGATCGGTCTGGCTGTTCACACCCGCGCTTGCATCGACCCCCACGACCACCCGCGCGCGCGCGAAGCTGTTGGGGGGTAGATAATTGGGGCTGTCGGCATAGACGGTGCTGCCCCTGGCGACCTTGGACGCCGTGCCGGTGTCGGCGCTGGTGAAGCTCACCATCTTGACCTCATTGCCGCGCCCGGCCACCTCCATCGCGCGCTGCGCCGCCGACGCGTTCGCCGCGTCGGGGCGCTGATAGCTTTGCGGGCCATTGGGTCCGTAGAGCGCGGATGGGCCAGGGGTGGGCGCCTGGACCGGGCGCCGCTCGGCGATCTGGCGCTTCAACTGGTCATTCTCCGCCTGATAGGCGGTGAGCACCCGCTGGCCGTCGGCCTGCATTTCCTGGTTCTGGGCTTTCAATGCTTCGACCTGTGCGGCGAGCTGATCCATGCGCTGCTGCTGGCCGCCGACGGCCTTCAGCTGATTTTCCTGGGCCTGGAACTGGTTTTCCGACATCGCCATCCACTCCTGCTGGGAGAGGTTGCGATTGACGAGATCCTTGGTCGACACATCGACTTCCTCGCCGCTGCCGGTCTCGACATCGGGCTTTTTCCTGTCCCCGCTGAAGATCCAGAAGGAGGAGGCGACAAGGCCAATGGCCGCGGCGCCGGCGAGGAGCAACCGCTGCTTGCGGCGCACCACCTCATTGCCCGCGAGGTCCGGGCTGACGGGAGATACCTCCCCCTCTTGCGCCTCTATGATGTCCTGCACCGTGCGCCTGCGCGCGAAGAGATCCGCCAAAGCCATCAGGGCCTCCCATTTTGCGAGATGAGATAGGCCGTCGTGACCTTGCCGGGCGCGAGCCTGGCCTGAGCGATCGAGACGGCGAGCGTGTTGCCGGGCGCGACGGTCGCCTCGTTGAGGTCGACGGGTTTCGCGCCCTTATTCTCGATGCGCAGCACCTTGCCCGTCAGGTCCGATCCGCGATATTCCGCGATCATCTGGACCTTGAGATCGCCCACCTGCACGGCGCGCAGCGAGCGCTGGCGCATTTCATAGCCAGGTGGCGTACCATTGGCGTACATGGCCTGCATAAGTTCGACGGCCGCTTCCTGGGGACTTGCCTTTTGCCCCGCCCCGTTCTCAGCTGCGATCGCGGGATTGGAGACAAAGATTTGAGCCGCCTGGTCGCCGCCGATGCGGCAGACGAATTTATAGACATAGCCGCGCTTGCTGGTGCCGAAGAAGGAGAGCGTTGGTCTTGCAAAGCCGTCAGGCACCGAGAGATAGATGTCGCCGCGCACCGGCTCGTTGACGACCGCGAAATCCTCGGCAGCATTGCCGGACGCGATTTTGGACACGCTGGCAAATTCATCCTCGACGAGACTGATGCGGGTCAGATCCTTGGCGGACGCTTGGCAATCGACCTGCGCGCTGTCCGCCGCGACGATATTCTGGTCCGCAAAGGCCGGTGCGCTCAGCAGCAGCGCGACCCCGAGCAGACCCACGCCGATCAAGCGGCTGGTGAGGCAGAGCGGACGGGCGATAAATGCGGTGCCGCCAACAGCGCTGGAGATGGCTATAGCGGTGGCTGGAGCGATGATTGGGGCGATGACTGGGGCGACAGGGACGAACATCATGGCTTCTTCCCCTTCTCTTCCTCGACCATGCCAAAGCCGATCAGCCTCAGGGTGAGGCCCGCATATTCCCAACGGTAGCGGAAGGTGCGCAGCTGCTTGGAGACGAGCTTGCTGCCGACCAGGGTGTGGAGTTCACCCGTCACCTCCGAGGTCAGCCGATCAGGATCGATGGTCATCGACTGGATGGTGAAAAATTGGGCGATGGACGAGCCGCGCTGTTCCTCGACGATCTTCAGGAGATCGGCCTTGAGCCGTCCCTGCGCGCGCGGCGAACTGATGGCGAGAACGCTCTCCATCCAATATTCGAGATTTTGCGGGTTGCGATCGAGGGTCAGCAGCGCGACATCGCGGGTGATCATTTCGAGATAATCCCGGCTGACGCCCGCACTCGACACGGTGAGCGGCGAGCGCAGCACCGGCTGCAACACCACTTCGCGGTCGCGCGAGAGGGTGAAGAGCAGCAGCAAGGCGCTGAGCGCGCCCAGCGCGCCGGTCGCGGCGAACAGCAGGTTGCGCTGCTTTATGACCCGCTGGTGATGCGAATGTTGGTAGGAGAGGTCCATATCAGCCTGCCATGAGTCGGAGATAGGAAGGTGGCGTGGCTTTCAGGCCGGTGAAGCCGGCCGGAAGATGCCAATAGGCCAGGTGCAAAAGCCATGAGCCCGCGCGTCCTGCCTTTGCTTTCCGCATTCCCCACCAGCCCGCGCCCGCAAGCGCTATGCCAATGAGAATATGCTGAGACAGGATACCCCAGGCGAAGGGAATGACCATCGCCAGGAACTCGTCCAGCGTCCAGAGCCCTATCAATTCAGGATCATCCAGATGAGCCGGGACCACATATTTGTCCTGTGCCATACACCACCCTCTTGTCGGCCCGGTGGCTCAAAGCCCTTGGGCCACAGAAAGCTTCAGATCGTCGCGGTGACGGTGGAGGTGACGATGGGAACGCCGGTGCCCGCGCCCACGCCAACGCCCACGGGGATGGCGATTTGTCCCAGCGAGAAGCGGCCCGAGGCGAGGCCCACCACGCCGCCGACCAGCGAGAGGATGGTGATGATCCGGCCGCCCGAGCCTTCGAGGAATCCGGTGAAGGTGCTTTCGGCCGTATTAAAGGTGTTGTCGGCGCCAGCTAAAGCGGGTCCAACCATGAGCAGCAGAGCGAAGGCCAGGATGGCGAACCCAAGCGCCACCAGTTCCACGCGCCCTGCCTGTTTCAGAACAGACTGCATGAGAGGTTCCTTATATTCCGAGCGCGGATCATCCGTGCTCCAGAGAAAGGCTGGGTGGGTTCAGGCCTCTTCACCAAGCGGCAAGCGGCGAAAATGTCCTCAAACCATAAATTAAAGGAGAAATGCGGTTAGTGCCGACAGAAAATTGCGCAAATCTGTCCGCGCTCGCGGGCAACTGTCCGATCTGGCGGATTGCTGTCCGTGATTGCGGACAGGTGAATATTGGATTGAAACCGATTCGTGACAGTCTTCGTTGATCCGCTGATTTCGAAATAGCACCTATCTGGCGGCATCAGGATGTCAGAACGCCATCTCACTTTAGGTAAACCGATCCGAAACTGTGTCGCTCGATCGGCAGAACAGGATACTCCAGTTCGCTCCTTCGACCTGGTTCCAGCAATCGGATGAAAATTGATTGAATATGGAATCCTCAAGATCGCATCTTGCACTGCGGAAAGCCTGTTGGTTCGCTGATTTCGCGGCGAACAGCTTTCCGTTGGGGACGAGAGGCAATGGGTCGGGCAGCCCATTTCTCGGCCCAACTATGTGCAAATCCGGGGGGAAAGGAACGAGCAACCAACAGGGAGATAGAAATGGTGTGGCAATCTGATGGTGATGACCCCAGCAAATCCGGTTCCAGGTCCAGCGACAGGCGCGCGGATGTGCAGGCGGGCTTTCTTGCCGTCATTCTCGAAGATATGGCGCACAAGCGCCTGAGCGTCCGCGATCTCGCCGACGCGACCGGCATCGGCAAAAGTCGCCTCGGCGCCGTTTTGCACCGCAATGTGGCCAAGCGGCCGCCGATCACCGTGCCCGAGCTTGCGATGCTGCTCGAGGCCCTCGACATCCATATCCTGCAGGCCTGGCTCAAGGGCGAGGCTTTGATCCACATCGGATTATATGGCGACAGCCGGCTGAAACGGCTCTTGCCCCTGCTCGCGGAATTCTACCTCGATCTCCCCCGCAAACTGCTCGACGCCATGACGCAGATCGAAGGCGCCGACGGCACGGAGCTGCGCCGTGGATGGTCGGAGCCCTTCTCCAACGCGGTCGCCAAACGCATGGCGCATGAGATCAACCGGGTCGTTGAACGGCGCAATGCGCTTACCGATCTGCGGTTCTGACCCGTTCCTGAAATGTCGAGAGCCGCACGATGCGGTATGGGCTTTTGTCCCACCCATCGCCTGGTATCGGCGCCGTTCCCAGCCGCCGGTTCGGTACCGCAACACCGCTCAGCCGTGACCAGTTGCGCAATATGTCGTCGACATAGAGGCGGGTCTCGCGGATGCGCGGGATCGTCGCCTTCTGTATCCGACCAGGTCCCGCATTATAGGCGGCGAGCGCCAGATGGACCTGGCCGAAACGGTCGAGCTGCTGGCGCAGATAGCGCGCACCGCCGCGCAAATTCTGGTCGACCGCAAAGCGATCGACCCCCAGTTCCGCGGCAGTGTCGGGCATGAGCTGGGTCAATCCATAGGCATTTTTGGAGGAGAAGACATGATGGCGATAATGGCTCTCCTGGATGATCATGGCGTCGAACAGGCCGACCGGGATGCCGAACTCGCAGGCGATCTGGCTCATCAAGCCGTAATAGCCCTGGCGCCGGCTTTCCGCGTCCGCCTTCAAAAAGCCCGTTGGGCGGTAAGCGATGGGCAGGCAAGCCGGTGCCCAGCGGGGAACCGACGATGGATCGAGAGGAACGCCGGTCATCCAGGACGGAATGGTGATAGCGTCCGTGGGCAGCGCGGCACTGCCGGGATCACCGGAACCGAGGTCGGTCCAGCTATCCTCCGATGTTGGCCCCTGCTCGGCGAAACTGTTCGCCATCTCGCTTTCGACCGAAGGGCGGTTGGGGCTATCGCCGAAAGCGACGGGCTGGTCCCCGAACTGTTGAACTACGGAGCCGACTGTCGGAGCCGGTCTATTGCTCCGATCGGCGGATGGACCGCCCCCCATTATGATCATCTGCACGATCCGCGCGGTCCTGGGAGGCGCGGCATCTGCTGCATCCGTCCCCACGCACATCATCCCAGCGAGCAGAAACGCCTTGCGCATGATATTCTCCTGACTGTTGAAGCCCCAGTGGAGATCAGCGCCATGGCGGCTGTCAATCCGGGGCATTGGAGAACACCCCTCCCCTCGATGCCACGCGCGAGGTCCTCATGTGGTTGATCGATCGCCATAGCGATGGCCTTCAGACCCGGCGCATTCCCCTTCCACCACCAGTGCGTGAGGCGTTGGTCCGCTGGTATGAAGGCGAGGGCGATCTTCATGATGAGGAAGCGGGCATTCTCCTCGTCCAGCAGGCACGTATTGGCGAGAAGTGGATTGCCTGTGATTGCCTGGAGGAGGGAGAGGCGCCGCCAATATTGACGCCGGCTTACCTCAGCGAAGCGGAAACCTATTATCTGCGCCGTCTCACCGCCGCAAAGCGTCCCGATCATCGGACCGACTGTCCCTTCTTCCGCGATCAGGCGACCAACCGCATCACCGAGGTGCGCAGCCCTCTCAATCCGACAGAGCCGCCGGCGGGCTTTTTCGAGGTCTTGCGCCCCGCCCCCGAAAATCTCGCGCAAAAGCCGGGCGAGGATCTGACCGATGACCGCACCCGCAACGCATCGATCCCCCGTCTCGCGCGCCTGCTCTGGCGGTTGATCGACGCTGCTGGATTGAACAACTGCCCGCCCATCAGTCACAGAAGCGGTCCCTTGTCGATCAAGGACGAGTTCAAAGCCTTGGGACAGGCCGCCGCCAAGATCGAGATCGCGCCCGGCATGGAATTGGCGAGAGCGCTCTGGTCTCACGCTCAGCCGCTTCACAGCAAACAGGTCTATGCCTCGCTGCGAAGATTGTCCGAGAAATGGCCGCGCGGTCATGCACCCCAGGCTTTCCTCACCCTGTTCGCGCCTGGGTACCAGGGCAGCAGCATCGAAGTGCCAGGCTGCGATCCGGTGCTGGTCGCCAACCGGGTACAGTCGCCATCGGTGCGGACCAATGTCATCAAGGGTCCCTATCTCGTCCTGGTCGTTGTCGGCGAATATCCAGAGTCCCGAGGCTTTGCGCCGCTGCGCGCTTATGCGCAGCCCATCTATTCGGGGCAGCGCTTTGTTCCGGTGGATAGCGAGTTCGAACGACTGGTCTTGCGGCAGATATTGGAAGCCCAGCATCGTCTCCACGGCATGAATATAGACCTCGCCATCGAAAAGCCGGTCTTCGATCGACTGACGGACTTCGGAGCATGCAGGCCCGATTTCATGATCGAGGCGCGCTCGCGAGAAACCGGTGAAATACGGCAACTGATCGTCGAGGCGATGGGTTTTGACGACGATGTGTACCGCGCGGCAAAGGCCGTCACCCTGCCCCGCATGCGGCAAATCGCGCCAGTCTTGCCGGTCACCCCTCGCGACGCGGACAACCGACGAATAGGCTCAATGTTGATGGACATGATCCTCGCATGACTTTGATCTGATTCATCAAAGTTTAAAGGATAGGCACCCATGGAACCATGAGGGAGGTGAAGTCATTCACTCGTCTCGTCTTGGACGACGCGATTGGTGATTTACATTTGCCAAGATTGCGCGCATGAGGCGCAGAACATCCCTCCAAGACGGGTCCGCGATCATGGCCGACAACAATCCTACCGACATCACCGCCCTCACTGTTCAGTTGGTGAGCGCCTTCGTTTCCAACAATAGTGTGGCGAGCGATGATCTGGCCGGCCTGATCCAGTCGACGCGCGCCGCGCTCACCAATGAACTCAATCCGGCGCCGGCCGAACCCGAAGCCCCAACTTACACGCCGGCCGTCTCGGTGCGTAAGAGCCTGTCTTCGCCCGATCACATTCTGAGCCTGATCGACGGCAAGCCCTACAAGACCTTGAAGCGGCACCTCGCCGCACATGGCCTCAGCCCCGAGGAATATCGCGCCCGCTACAATCTGCCCAAGAGCTATCCGCTGGTCGCGGCCAGCTATTCGGACGCGCGCCGCGCGGTTGCCTCGAAGATCGGCCTTGGCCGCAAGCCCGTCGCTCCGGCTGCCCCGGCCGCCCCCGCTGTCGAAGTGAAGCCGGCCGCTGCCGCGCCGAGCGCGCCCGCTCCGGCAAAGGCGAAAGCCCCGGCCAAGGCAGCGCCCAAGCCCGCTCCCGCCAAGAAGGCGGTAAATGGTGACGCCAAGGCGAAGCCGGCCAAGGCCGCTGCTCCTGCAGCCGCCGCTACGACCGCGCCCAAGGCGCCCGCCGCTGCGAAGGTGGCGCCTTCCGCAGAGGCCAAGGCCGCTCCGGCAAAGAGTGATGCACGCAAGCGCCTGTCGATCGCCGGCCCCAAGGACGAAAAGCCTGCTGCAAAGGCGGAAGCTGCCGCCAAGCCGGAAGTGAAGGCCGCTGCTCCCAAGGCGAAGGCCGCGCCCAAGGCCAAGCCGGCTGCTGCCCCGAAGGCTGCAAAGCCTGCGGCGGCCGCAAAGAAGCCCGCCAAGGCCGCGGCCCCGGCGGTGAACGGGGATGCCAAGCCCAAGGCGGACGCGACCCCAGCCAAAGGCTGATCGCCGGGCGCCATAAAGACCTGCAATGTTAAAGGCAGCCCCGCATCGTCGGGGCTGTTTTTGCATCAGCAGTCAATTGGTTGTGGAGGTACAAAAATTTCGGTCGTTCGACAAACGGCATTGATGGATCACACCGACCGTTCTTCAGCTATTTTTGGTGGCCCCGAAGAGGTCCATAAGCATCAGGTTTCGGATGTGGCGCCCCTGATTTGTAGCAACGTAGAAACATTCTCCTTGCGAAGCGTTTGCCAATGTAGCAAAGTAGGAACAATGGAGACTGCTCAAATGACGATCACCACCATTTCTGCGCGCGATTTCAATCAGGATATTGGACGCGCCAAAAAGGCGACGATCAACGGCCCCGTCATCATTACCGATCGGGGGAAACCGGCCCATGTGCTCATGTCGATCGACGAGTATCGCAAGCTGCGCGGCGGGAAGAAGATGAGTTTGCTTGAATCTCTCACTCCCAGCAATCCTGCACCGCTGGACGATGGCTTCGAGTTTCGCAAGCTCGGCGGGATCACGAAGCCGGTGGAACTGGACTGATGCACCTGCTTGATACGAACGTTGTTTCGATCTTCCGCAGGATCGACAAGGCGCCACAACAGATTCTTGATTGGGCTGCGTCAGTGGACGCCGAGGAATTCTATCTGTCCGTCATCACCATCCTCGAGATTGAACAGGGTATATTGATGAAGGAGCGGCACGACAAGATGCAGGCGGAGCTTTATCGGGACTGGCTTAACAACGACATCCTGGTGCGTTTCGAGGATCGCATATTGCCTGTTGATCTCGCCGTCGCCCGGCGCTGCGCCCGTCTGCATGTTCCTGATCGCAAATCGGAGCGCGACGCGCTTATTGCCGCTACAGCTCTCGTCCACGGGATGACCGTAGTGACGCGCAATGAGATCGACTTCAAGGCAACCGGCGTCCCGCTCATCGATCCCTGGTCCTACGGCCGGAATTAGAGGCATGGTCCCTCATCCCCATTGTCCGATGATCAAAAGTTCGGGCGCGTACGAACGCATTCACCGCGATCTCTAATGACCCTCAAAGTGACGCTCGATGTCCAGGCGGCCATTCAGAATATCCACGATTTTTCCAAACTGACCTCACCGCACCGGAAGAAGATCACCTAATCTTGATGAGGAAGAGACCAGATACCAGGCCGCAATTCGGGTCGATAGGTCGCGAGCGTTCCGGGCAGATCGGCAAGATGCTCACATCGGGCGATTTGCTTTTCGACAAAGCTTTGGGGGTTGCGAGATCCCCGCTTTCAGCAGCAATGTGACGCAGAAATACCCGCCAGATCGTTTCTGGCTGACGTCAGATAGACGAGGCGACGCACTCAGTGTCCGCTGCGGCTCAATTCTTCCGACACACCGGCCAGATAACTCCGCACATCGACAGCATCATATTCGCCACCTGCGGCGATCGAAGCATTCAGCGTTTCGCGCAGCGCTATTAGATTAACCTCCGGTTCCTCGACAAGACGGAGGCCCTCATGCACGACTTCACCTGCCGATCCACAGCGGCCGGATTTAACAACGGCTTCCACGAAGCCTTTCCATCTGTCGCCAACAAAAGCGTTCACCCGACTCTCCACCATGCAATGCCGATGCATAGCATGATGGCATAAATGCGGTAAGCGTGGGCTGGAGGCCGCAGA
>NZ_LFCT01000028.1 GCF_008692605.1 Sphingobium estronivorans | reverse complement strand
AGGCCCTCCAACGCGGATGCAGCATTCGGATAAATTTTGTTCGCCATGGGACGGCCTCTCCTTTCGACCGCAGGGTGGAGGACAGCATTCATTATTTCCAATGATTTGTTTTTTGCGTTAATCATAAACCATGGCTATTAATCGCATCGGCCTCTATCATCTTGAAACGCTGCTCTGGATCGAGCGGCTGGGCACCTTTGCCGCCGCGGCCGACCGGCTGAACACGAGCCAGCCCGCCATTTCCGCGCGGGTGCGGGAATTGGAGGCGCATCTGGGGGCCAGCCTGTTCCGCCGCGAAGGGCGCACCATGTCGCTTACCCCGGCGGGGCGGCAATTGGTGCGCGATTGCGGGCCGCTCTGGGGCGATCTTCAGGCCGTGCTCATGCGTTGCGGCGGCTTTGGCGAGGCGAGCGGCGTCATCCGCATCGGCACGGGCGAAATCGCCGCGGCAAGCTGCCTGCCTGCCTTCCTTTCCGATCTCAAGAAGGACATGCCGTTCGTCAGCCTGGAAATCGAGATCGATCTGACCGTCAATCTGATCCAGCAATTGCTGACCGGACGTACCGACATAGCCTTCGCCGCCGGACCCATCGCGCACCCGGCCCTGATCGCCCGCCCGATCGGGTCGGTGGGGTTGCTGTGGCTCGCCAGCCCGGATGTGGCGGATGCCTTTGGCGCGGGGGCATCGGATCGCATCGTCCCGGTCTGGTCGCTCGCCAGCCATTCGCCGATCCATGGGCGCATGCGGGAGGCCATAGCTGCCTCGCAAATCGCGCACGGCCTGCTGAACCTTTGCAACAATGCCCGGATCATGATCGACATTGCCAAGGCAGGGGGGGGCATCGGCATTTTTCCCGAAATCATGGCGCGGGAGGAATTGGCGAGCGGCGCGCTGGTCGAGCTTGAAGGGATGCCTGCGCTTGCCCCCGTCGAATTTCATGTGGCCATGCGAGCATCCGACACAGAGCCTGTGACCCATTCGGTGTTCGACCGCGCCTGCGCGCTGGCGCTAGGCTGATTGGTGAGGAGGATCGCGCCCATCCCTATCTCCCGACGATCGCTCCGATAGAACAGATCGTAGGAATATCTCTATTCGATGGAAGGCGACGCTTTGCGGTAGGCGGACGGGGGCATTCCGGTCCACGCCTTGAACCCGCGGCTGAAGGTCGTCGCGTCGCTGAACCCCACCCGGCGGGCGATATCTTCGAGGGACAGGCTGTCATCCGCGAGCAGACCCATCGCAAAATCATGACGGCATCGCGCCTTGAGTTGTTGCAGGGAGACGCCTTCTTCCGCCAGCCGGCGCTTCAATGTCGCGCCGCTGATATTGAACTGACGGGCCAGCATGTCCAGCGCGGGCAAGGGATTTCGCCGTGCCAATGCGCCGCCGAAAGCGGCGCGCACCTTTCTTGCCATCGACACCCGCTTGAGGGGAGCGGCGTCCAGGTCGAAGGGAAAGGTTTTCAGCAGATCGACCAGTTCGGCATGGCTGCGCACGACCGGCTGCGCCAGATAGCGCGCCGGGAAGTGCAGCAGATTATCCGAACGCGCATAAGCGATCGGATGCGGCATCAGTATCGCGGCGACCTCCTCCTCGATCAGCAGAGGGTAGCAGACCTCGACCGAAAGCGGCTCGATCTCCTCGCCAATCAGCCAGCTGAACAGGCGATGATAGGTCGACAGGCCGGTCAGATCGGTCAGGAAGGATGCGATATCGCGCCGGCGCCGGAAAGTGTGCATGCGGAATTCTGCCTGCGCGCCCACCGTGGCGATCGACAATTCGGCGGCCCGGCCATCCAGCATGGCGCAAAAGGCCGCGGCTTGCGCGATCGCGTCCGCCAGGGTCGCGCAATTGATGACGCAGTGGCAAAGCATGTCCACTTCGCCCTTGGTCATCGGCGGCCGGCCCTGCCTGCGGCTGTCATGCACCTCCAGCGCCGCGACGCATTCCCGATAGATGAGGGTGAACTGATCGGGCGACAGCGATACCGTCCATGCCGGGCGAAGCATGGCGTCCATGCCGGATGCCAGCCCCGCGCGCTGGAGGATGGCATCGGCATCCACGCCGACATCCTGCACCTTGAGCAGCAGTTCGCGCGCGACCTTGGACGATCGCTGGCACAGAAGTGGCGTAGATGCATATTGGGACATTGGTGCGCCGATCCGCCATGCTTTTGATCTGTTCTGCCATTCTGGCGCCCGCTGTCCAGCCTAAACTATCCAACAAAGACAGACAGAATAAGCAGTGCAAAAAGGATGTGAGGATGACGAGGATGCCCCCGCGCAAGATCCAATATGGCGGCGCAATGATCGACCAGAAAGAGATTGACGCGGTGACCAACGTCATGCGCACCAGCATGAGCGTCGGCGAGCAGGTGCGGAGTTTCGAGAAGCGCTGCGCGGAGGTGATGGGGCATAAATATGGCGTGATGGTCAATTCCGGTTCATCGGCGCTGATGCTGGCGATGCGGATGCTGAACCTGCCCAAAGGATCGGAGGTCATCACCCCGGTGCTCACCTTCTCCACCGACGTCGCTTCGATCGTGCACGCCGGTTATGTGCCCGCCTTTGTGGATGTCGAGCTCGACACTTATCAGATCGACATCGACAGGATCGAACGGATGATCACGCCCGCGACCAAGGCGATGCTGGTCCCCAACCTTGTCGGCGGCACGCCGGACTGGGACGCGCTCCGGGCGCTGGCGGACAAGTACGGGCTGAAGCTGGTCGAGGACAGTTGCGACACGCTCGGCGGTACGTTGCGCGGAACCAGGACCGGCGCCCGTGCGGATATTTCGGTGACGAGCTTCTCGATCTTCCATATCATCACTTGCCTCGGCAATGGCGGGCTGGTCGCGGTCGATGACGAAGCTTTATGGGATTGGGGCCTGATGGCGCGTGCCTGGGGCCGCTCTTCGGAGAAATATCTCCACGGTACCAGGCAACAGGACAGCGATGGCCGCTTTCTGGAGGATCTCGACGGCATTCCCTATGACGGCATGTTCATTTTCGAAGACGTCGCCTACGGCGTCATCCCCAATGAGGCGGGGGCCGCTTTCGGCCATGAACAGTTGAACAAGCTGCCGATGTTCTGGGAATTGCGCGACCGCAATTTTCAGAGCCACCGGCGCTTCCTTGATAAATATCCCGACATTTTCATCCCGGCCCGGCTGCTGCCGGACGTGGAAACGACATGGATTTGCTATCCGGTCCAGTTGCGGCCCGAACTCGGCTGGAGCCGGCGCGAATTGCAGGTGCATCTGGAGGAAGCGGGGATTTTCACGCGCGTGATCTTTTCAGGCAACATCACGCGTCATCCGATGATGAAGGGCGTTGAGTGCCGAACCGACCCAGGCGGGTATCCGGTGGCCGATCAGATTATGGAACAGGGGCTGATGCTGCCCTGCCACCCGACCATGACGGAGGAAGACAACGCCTATCTCTACCAGACGCTGGAGGATTTCATCGCGCAACAGAAAGCGAAGAAGGCGGCGTGAAAGGCACGGATTACTCATCTGAAAAGACTGGGAAATGAAAAACCGTAACAGCCGGACCGATGCCATCGGTCCGGCTGTTCCAACATGAAATTGTCGTTGGGAGAAGTGGCATGCGTGGGGCCTCGATCACATTTTTCTCCAGGACGGGTGGGGGGGTATCTTCGCTGGCCATGGCGGCGGGCTTTGCCCTGACGATGCTGGGCACGATACCTGTCACGGCGGGTCAGGCGGCGGAGGCTCTCGACAGACGCGTTCTGCCGATCAGGCCCGCCCCGTTCGACGGCAAGATCGGCTCCTCCGTTGCCGCGTCGGTTCCGTCCTTTCCCGCCCGGGTGACCGCGCCCGCCGGCGCGCCCAATGTCGTTGTCATCATGACCGACGATGTCGGTTTTGGCGTGGCGAGCACTTTTGGCGGCCCCGTCCCGACTCCCAATCTCGACCGCCTCGCGTCGAAGGGCCTGATCTACAACCGCTTCCACACGACGTCCCTCTGTTCGCCGACCCGTGCCGCCCTGCTGACGGGGCGCAACCAGCATGCGGTCGGCAACGGCGTCGTCAACGATCTGGCGACGGGCTATCCCGGCTATAACAATATCATGCCCAGGAGCGCGGCCACCATCGCCGAAGTGCTGCGCCAGAATGGCTACAGCACCGCGATGGTCGGAAAACATCATAATGTGCCGTCCTGGGAGGAGAGTGCGGCGGGGCCCTTCGACCATTGGCCGACGGGCCTTGGCTTCGACCATTTCTACGGCTTCGTCGGCGGCTCCACCAATCAGTGGCATCCCGCGCTGGTCCGCGGCACGGAGCGCATCGCGCCCCCCGACGAGGGCAAGCCGGACTCGATCCTCGACCGCTTCCTCGCGGACGACGCCATTCACTGGATTCATGAGCAGAAGGCGTCGGCGCCCGACAAGCCGTTCTTCCTTTATTATGCCCCCGGCACGGCCCATTCTCCCCATCAGGCGCCCAAGCCGTGGATCGAAAAATTCCGGGGCCAATTCGACGCGGGATGGGATGTGCTGCGCGCGCAGACCGTCGCCCGGCAGAAGGCGCAGGGCCTGATCCCCGCGAACACAGCGGTCACGCCGCGCCCCGAAGGGCTTCCGGCCTGGGATACGCTGTCCGAGGATGACCATAAGGTCGCGGCCCGGATGATGGAAGTCTATGCGGCGATGGTCGCGTATCACGACATGCAGATCGGCCGGATGCTCGACGAAATCGAACGCATGGGGCAGGCCGACAACACGCTCGTCATCTTTGTCGAAGGCGATAATGGCGCGAGCCCGGAAGGGGGCCTTGCCGGAAGCACCAATTCGGGGGCGACGATCGTCGATCGAGCCCGTGAGGACACGGCGTGGCGCCTTTCCCAACTGGACGTCCTGGGCAGCGAGAAAAGTTCCGGCCATTTTCCGGTCGGATGGACCTGGGCGCTCGACGCGCCTTTTCCGTGGATGAAGGGGGTATCCTCCCATCTCGGTGGCACGCGGAACCCGATGGTGGTGTCATGGCCGGGCCACATCCGGCAGAGGGGCATTCGCACCCAATTCCATGATATTACCGATATCATGCCGACCGTTCTGGAGGCGGCGCGCATCCCGGCGCCGACATCGGTGAACGGCGTGCCACAGCAGCGCATGGACGGCATCAGCTTCGCCTACAGCTTCAACGACGCAAAGGCGCCGGACCAGCGCCATACGCGCTATTTCGAGATGATGGGCACGCGCGCCATCTATCATGACGGCTGGCTGGCCGGAACGACGCCGCAGCGCCTGCCCTGGGTGAGCAAGCCATCCTCGCTGGACGTGAACCAATGGCCGTGGGAGCTGTACAAGATTGACGAAGATTTTGCCCAGGCGACCAATGTCGCTGACCGCTATCCCGAAAAGCTCCGATCGCTCCAGCGCCTTTGGCAGCAGGAGGCCATGGCCAACAATGTCTTCCCCCTCGATGACAGTTCGCTCAGCCGGCTGCGGAAAAATCCGTATCGGAATGACCGCAACCAACTCACCTATTGGGGGCCGGACCTCCAAATTCCGGACTCCTCCGCGCCATCGCTGAGGGACAGGTCCTTCACCGTCGCGGCCGACGTGGATATCCCGGCGGGATCGGCCAATGGCGTATTGGTGGCGTCGGGCGGGCATTTTGGCGGGTGGAGCTTCTATCTGAAGGATGGTCATCCGGTGGCGGTTCATGCCGCCTCGCAACAGCCCCGCGATCAGTTCCGGCTGGAAGCGCCCAAGGCCCTTGCAGTCGGAGCGGCGCACATCGACTATGTTTTCGATAGGAGCACATCGGGCGGCACGCTTTCCATCCGCGTCGACGGCAAGGAAGTCGCCCGCCGCCAGGTCGATCGGATGGCGGGTTTCGACGAGGCGCAGGAAACATTCGATGTCGGCTTCGACACGGGATCGCTGGTTTCCGACGACTATGCTGGGAGTCCGCGTTTCAATGGCTCGATCCGCAAGATCGTCGTCACGACATCGGACGATCACGCCTCAGGACAGGCAAATTCATCAGCTTACACGTCAACGCAACATAGGGGAATGAAATGAGGATGCGGAAATATCTCGGGGCGCTTGCCGCCCTTGCGTCCACGGCGGCGTGGGGCGGTGAGGCGATAGCGCAGGGAGCGGGGGCGGAGCAGGCTACGACGCCGGGATGGAATGAATTTGTCGAGCAATTGCGGGCTCTCCCCGCGATGATCCTTGCCAAATTGCCGGAGGATCAGCGGCGCGACCCCCGGATTCAGCAGGAGGTCGGGCGTCTCGCGCTGGAGGCGCTGGCCGCGCGCTCGCTGGAGGCGATCAGCGCCGATGTCGACAATCCTGTTTTCCTGCCAAGCCTGAACCAGACGCTGAATGTCTATCAGCCCAATTCCGACACGATCTACAAGGAAACGCCGGTCGACCCCACGGCCAGCTATCGGTTGCGCGGGACACGCGGTTCGTTGCGCATTTTCAAGCTGGGGCAATTGTCGCGGACCGGGCCTGACGGCAAGGAGAAGGTGGTTCCGCTCGCCTACGGAGATTTCAATGCCTTGCCGGTCGACGCTCAAGGCAAATTTGACGTGCTGATCAGCCCGACCAAGCCGCAAGACTATCAGGGAAGCTGGTGGAAGCTCGAACCGCAGGCCAACAGCTTCGTGATCCGGCAGGTGTCGGCCGATTGGGGGAAAGAACGCGATCCCACCCTGTCCATCGAGCGACTGGACAGATCGACCCTGCGCCCGCGCGAAAGCGTGGCATCCTTGCGAAAGCGGCTGGATGCATTGGGCCGTCAGACGGCCAACACCGCCCTCTTCCTGGTCGGGATTCCAGGGGAATTGCGCAAGGAAGGCTTTGTCAACAAACTCAAGATATTTGACGTGACGTCGAATATGGGCGGTCTTTTCGGTCAGTTTTACTATCATGGTGTTTATGAATTGAACGATGATGAAGCCCTTATTCTTGAGGCGAAGGTGCCCTCAAAATGCGGCTATTACTCCACGATCCTGACGAATGACCTGTTTGAAACCACCGATTGGGTGAATAATCAGAGCAGTCTGAACGATACGCAATCGCGAATCGATAGTGATGGTATGCTACGCATCGTCATTTCGGCCCGCGACCCCGGGGTGCCGAACTGGCTGGACACGGCCGGCTATCCCACCGGCGTGGTCCAGGGGCGCTGGACCGATTGCAATGCTCAGCCGATGCCCAGTTTGACCAAGGTCCGGCTGTCGGATCTGTCCCGCTATCTGCCGAAGGATACGCCCCATATAAGCGCCCCGGAACGTGACCGTCAATTGCGTAGCCGAAGGGCCAATTTTTTACAGCGCATATTATGGTAAGCTGGACAATCGTGCTGGAGCCGTGTATCGGGGAAGGGCATTGATCGGCAAGTTTAGCAACCGGAAATATAATCTGACAGTGCATTGCTTGGCTTCAATTGCATGGCCGGTCGGTGATCGGTCTATGTAATCGGCCTGGTTATACATAATAATAATAAATATTAAAATTGTTCATGCGTCCGATCTTGCTAAAGATAACGATAGGAACGCGTGAATTATTTATAATAAAAGGGGAGAAATATGGAAATTTATACCAAGCCAATTATTCGCGCCCTGCTTCTGACGGGCAGCGCCCTGACGGCTTTGAGTTCTTCAAACGCGATGGCGCAGGAAACCGCCGCGCAGAGCGGATCAGGCGCTAGCCTGGCCGAGATCGTCGTCACCGCTCAACGTCGTGAAGAACGCTCGCAGGATGTGCCCATCGCTATCACGGCGCTTTCGTCCGCCGGTCTCCGCGAACGCGACGTGACGAGCGTGCAGGGCCTGCAAAACCAGGTCCCCTCGCTGACCATTCAGCCGAACGGCCAGTCTTCGCGCGACGTCATGTCACCTTCGATTCGCGGCCAGGGCGCTTCGTTTCAGGGGTCGCCGGGCGTCGTCATCTACCTGAACGAAGTGCCGCTGCCGATCGCCTACACGCTCAGCCAGCAGGGCGGCCCGGGCAATTTCGTCGATCTTCAGAATGTTCAGGTCCTCTCGGGCGCGCAGGGCACGCTGTTCGGCCGCAACACCACCGGCGGCGCGATCCTGCTGACCGCGGCACGACCGACCGATCGGCTGGAGGGCCATCTGTCCGGCGGCTTCGGCAATTACAACATGACCGAGTTCGAGGCGGTGCTGAACGTGCCGGTGAACGACAAGCTGCGGGTCCGCCTGGTCGGCGCGTCGCGTGACCGCGACGGCTTTACCCAGGACATCAACTGGAACAAGGATCGCGACGACCAGCATTGGCGCATGGGCCGCATCGGTGTCGAGTTCGAACCGGTCGAAGGCATCACCAACTACACCATGGGCTATTACGGCTATTCCAAGAACAACGGCACCGGCATCGTGCCGATCAGCTTCAACTATCCCCGGCTGCTGGGCTTCACCACCAGCCCCAACAATGCCACCGGTGCCCTCAATTTCTGCGGCACCCAGGCAAGCCCGGATGCCAACTGCACCGCTTTGAAGAAGCTGATCAGCGACCAGCAGGCCCGCGGCATCCGCAAGGTCGCCCATGGCATGGACGATTTCGCCAAGCTCGAAACCTGGGGCGTCAGCAACAACACCGACGTCGAACTGACCGAAGGGCTGAAGCTGCGTAACATCATCAGCTACGCCTCGCTCAAGTCTTTCTACGCGTCCGATCAGGACGGCTCGCTCGCCAATATCAACAATACCGGCGTTACGAGCCTCAGCCGCACCGCGCCCAAGGATTATTACGAACTGTTCACCGAGGAACTGCAATTCCAGGGCGAGGCGTTGGACAAGAAGCTGACCTATACGCTCGGCGGCTTCTATTCCAAGCAGAAGCCCGCAGGCGAGATGGGTGATTATTTCACCACATTGAGCGGGCTTCCGGGCGAGGCGGGCGCCTTGCGGGCCGCGGGCTTCCGGCAATCGGCGGTCACCAACGAATCCAAGGCCCTGTTCGCCCAGGCCACCTTTGATTTCGGTGCGCTGACGTCGGCTCTTGATCGCCTGCGCCTGACCGGCGGCTATCGCTACACCTGGGATAAGATCGACGGCAGGGTAACCAGCTATAACCCAGCCCTTTATTCGGGCACCGGGCCGGACAATGTGCGCTGCCTGTTCAACGGCAGGACCGTTTCGCGGGCGAATGCCAACAATCTGACGTCGGATGCCACCCTTGCCCAAGCCCCCGATCAGGGCTGCCGCTACGAAGGCCATCTGAAGAGCAAGGCGCCGAACTGGACGATCGGTCTTGACTATCGTCCGATCGACAACCTGCTGGTGTATGGCAAGGTGACGCGCGGCTATAAAGCGGGCGGCTTCAACGCCTTCGCGGTCAATGCGCAATATGCGACCTTCGGTCCCGAATATGTCACCGACTGGGAAGCGGGCTTCAAGTCGGACTTCCATGTGGCTGGCCGCCCGGTGCGCCTGAACGTCAATGGCTACACGATGAATTACAGCAAGATCCAGCGCGGCATTGGGGATTTCAATCCGACGACCAACTCCAGCGGCGCGGCCACGGTGAGCGAAGCCTCCGCGCGGATCCGCGGCGTCGAAATGGAAGCGATGTTCAAGCCGATCGATCAACTCGAGATCGGCGGCAATTTCAGCTACACCGACGCACATTACAAGTCGTTCCGATTTAATTCGGCCACGCCGATCTGGGATTGCAATTCGACGGCGGCGAACAATTATCTGATGACCAGGACGCCGGATCTCACCTGCATTCCGATGCAGTATTTTGCCCCGTATATCTACTCGGTCTACGGTCGCCTTTCGGTGCCGACCACGGAAAATATCGGTGAGATCAGCATCTTCATGAGCTATGCCTGGACCGATGCGCGGCACCAATCCGGCCCCGCGCTGGAGAAGTTCGTCGACGGCAGCCGGACGTGGGAACCGGGCAGCGACCTGGCCGCCTATGGCTTGTTGTCAGCCTCGCTGGACTGGAAGAACGCTCTGCAAAGCGGTCTTGACGTCAGCGTGTTCGGCACCAATCTGCAGAACAAGAAATATACGCTGTCGAACAGTGGCGTATATAATTCGATCGGTAACCAGGGCCAAATCTTCGGCGAACCTCGGATGTACGGTCTGCGTCTGCGGTATAATTTCGGAAGCTGAACGAAATGACGGGCATTTCCGGTTCATGATCTGAGCCGCGGAGCTAACATAATAAAATAATATTGCGGTAGCGGCGGGCAGAATATGCCCGCCGCTAGTCGTTCCACACGTTCATATGTCGTGTTAGGATGATGGACCGGCCTATCTGCTCTACCGCCATTGACGGTGTGATTTTCGATCATGTTCCATTTGCGATATGCGTGGCGTTCCCGGCGGAAAAATTCTTGCGAGATACTGGGCAGAAAGGGAGATAGTTCGTGCGAATCAATTTAGCGATTTTCCATTCCGTGGCGGTTTCGGCGCTGATCATGGCAGTGCCCGGCTCCGCTTCCTCGCACGATGCCGCGCCGCATGCCCGGGAAATGGATGAAATCAGTATTGAGGAACGATTCGCTGTTCTCGATCTCATGGCAAGATACGGCCAGTATTTCGATAACGGCAATGCGGAGGCATATAGCTCTCTCTACACCGAGGATGGAGAGTTGAAATTTCCGGGAAAAACTCCGGAATCGCCCTGGATAATTGTCAAAGGCCGCAAAGCTCTTGCTGATTTCACCAATCAGGCGAGGAGCAGGAACGGCATGGAAAGGATCAGCATCCATAATCTGGGTAACCCGATCATGGTAAAGGTTGGACCCGATCACATCCGGGCGCGCACGCCCGTCATGTACGGGACGATTGATTTGACCAGAAATAACGCCGTGTCGATCCTTGGCTACGCCTTGTATGAAGACGATATCGTCAGAACGCCTTCGGGTTGGCGCTACCAGAAAAGAACAGCCAATAAATATGATGCCACGCCCATTCCGCCGGAATTCCTTCCTGCGCCCGGCAAATAAATGCCCTTAATTTTGCGAGGCTTTTTTTGACGTCGTTCACGCGGCGCTTTGAGCGCGCGTTTCGCCCGGCGAGCCATTTCTTTCGCGCCCGTTCTGCCTGATATCAGGATCCGATGCGTTTGCCTCATCGGATCCTGGTCAAGCCCGTGCGGCGCTTGAGTGATCCAAGTCGCGATGCGTCAGAATCTCAGCGCCTTGGTACGTGCCCCGCCCCCGCCAGATCAGAGAGGCAGTTGTTCAGGATCGACTTAGGTCGCCGCTCTCACTGGCCTTTTATCGCGGCATTCATCGGTTTGAGGTCGATATCGATCTTGCCGATGGTGCCGTTGAAGCGCACGGCGTCGGCATAATCATCGATCACGCGTGAGCCGCTGTCATCGCCTGTGTCGAAGGTTTCCGTGACTTCCGCGATGAATGGCGCAATGGTGCCGATAGGGCCGCGCCCGACTTCCTTGCCATCGACCGAGATGGTCATCGTGCCGCCCTTGCCGCTGCGCGCGAAGCTGTAAGTGAGGCGCACGGGGCCGGGGTTGACCGGCGTCGCGGCCACGACACGGAATTGCCCGTCAGCCCTCTGCGACGGGGCATGGACCATCGCCGGGCGCCCCTTGTCGAAATAGAAGGACCAGCCGCCAAAGCGTCCGCCGCTGGCGAGCAGGACACCTTTAGGCCCTTGCTGGGGAATGGTGACGTCCATCGTTATCGAGAAGGTGGCCGCGCGCCCCAGTTGCGGCGAGGATTCCTGAGCGATGTGCAGGTCCGGCCCCCAATAGCTGTAATGATCCCGGCCCTTCTGGTAGGGATTGATGCGCACCCGGGCCAAGGTGCTGTCGTCAAGCGGATAGACATGGTTCGCCCATGCCTCGCGGTCCCACAGCTTCTGGAGGGCGCGGAGCTTTTCGGGACGGCTCGCCGCAAGATTGTTGGCCTGCGCGAAGTCATGATCGAGATCATAGAGTTCCCAGTTCCAGTCGGTGATGTCGACGGGATGGTCGGCCGCGCTCTTCCACGGCACGCGGTTGGGCGTGGTCCCGGCCAGCCAGCCATCGTGATAGATGGCGCGATTGCCGAACATTTCGAAATATTGCGTCCGCTTCGCGCTCGGCGCTTTGGCATCCGCGAAGCTGTAGGCAAAGCTGATGCCGTCGACCTTCTGCTGCTTGACGCCGTTGACCGACGATGGAAGGGCGACGCCCGCGGCTTCCAGCACGGTGGGCATGACGTCGGTGACGTGCAGGAACTGGCTGCGCAGACCGCGCTGCGCGATCTTCGCGGGCCAGGACACCACCATGGGATTGCGGGTTCCGCCGAGATGGGACGCGACCTGCTTGAACCAGGGAAAGGGTGCGTTCAGCGCCCATGCCCAGCCCGTCGGGAAATGCTCATAGGTCTTTTCGCCGCCCAGTTCGTCAAGCTGCGTTTTCAGCCAGGCATCGTCTTCCTGGATCGAACGGGTCATGGCGGCGGTCCAGTTGGTGGTGCCCCTGATCGTGCCTTCCGGACTGGTGCCGTTGTCCCCCTCGATGAACAGGGTCAGCGTGTTCGGGGACTGTCCCATCCGGTCGATCTCGTCGAGCACGCGGCCGATCTGCGCATCCTGATAGGCGATCATGCCCGCGAAGACTTCCATCATTCTGGCCGCGACCGCTTTCTGCTGCGCGGACAAGCTGTCCCAGGCGGGCAGCCCATCCGGGCGCGGCGTGGTCGCGGTATCGGCAGGGATCAATCCTTGCGCCTTCTGGTGGGCGACGGTCTGCGCGCGCATCACGTCCCACCCTGCGTCGAATTGCCCCTTGAACCGGGCGATCCATTCCTTCGGTGCCTGATGCGGCGCATGGGCCGTGCCCGGCGCATAATAGATGAAGAAGGGCTTATCGGGCGCGGATGCCTTCTGCTCGTGAATCCAGTGGATTGCGTCGTCGGCCAGGAAGCGGTCCAGCACGGAGTCCGGACGACCTGAATCCGGCGCTTCGACGTGGTTCGTGCCCCGGACCAGCGCGGGATGCCACTGGTTGGTCTCGCCGCCGATGAAGCCGTAGAAATAGTCGAAGCCGAGGCCCGTCGGCCAGTGATCGAACGGTCCGGCCGGGGATGATTCCCAGATCGGAACATTATGATGTTTGCCGAACATGGCCGTGCTGTAGCCATTCTGCCGCAGCACCTCCGCCATCGTCGCCGCGCTCTTGGGGATGCTCGAATCATAGCCGGGATAGCCAGTGGTCATGTCGGTCACGACGCCCATGCCGACCGCGTGATGATTGCGCCCGGTCAGCAGGGCGGCGCGGGTCGGCGAACAGAGGGCGGTGGTGTGGAAGCGGTTGTAGGTCAGGCCCCGCTTGGCGAGCCGATCCAGATTGGGGGTTGGGATCGGTCCGCCGAACGCGCCGGCCACGCCGAAACCGATGTCGTCGGTCATGAAGATCAGGATGTTGGGCGCGCCGGCGGGCGCCGTCTGCTGCGCGGGATAGGCCGGTGTCGATTGCCGCGCCGACCGCTCGATCGAACCCCGGAACGGTTCGGCGGGACGGGGCAAGGTCGTGCCGGGCGCGGTCCGCGCTAAAGCCGCGCCAGGACCCAGCATTGCGGTGGCCGCCAGCAGCCCTGCCAAACGTCGCCCGCGCCGTTGCCGGTTCATCATTCCTCCCCTGTCACTCGCATGCGTCACCTTCGCATGATCGTCCGCCATCTATGGATCGGGCGCCGGGGGATTCACAATGCCGGGCGTCTTGAACAATCGAGACATTGGATAGTATCTTCCGGACATGGACGTTCAGCGCATCTCGACCCCTGTATTGAACAGGATCGTCAAGCAGAGGCTCTCTTCCGGTGATTTGCGGTTCGATCTGACGGTCGATCAGTGGGACTTGTCACAAGGGTGGGTCGTGCGGAACGACATGCATAGCCTGACCTATCGTTTTCCCAGTCCCATACAGGGTACGGGCTGTTTCGAGGGCGATGACGGCTTTGCCGCGGACATTCCCTTCGGATCTGTGACGCTGATCCCGGCGCATATGCCGATGCGTCTGAAAGCGGCAGGAGGAACGCTGCGGCTGGGACGGCTGGAATTTGCGCCAGGCCGCTTTCCGGAGCTGGACCGGGCATTGGCGGGGATCACGCCGGGGGCACTGCGCCATTGCCTGAATATCAATTCTGGAGCTCTCGAGCAGACTTTGCTCCGGCTGATCGCGGAAACGCGGCATCAGGATCGGGTATCGGCTGCGGCGCTGGAAAGCCTCAGCGAACTCGCCAGTCTCGACGTGATGCGCTATCTGTCCAGCGTCGCCCGGCAGTCCCCTTCGCAGGCAGACAGGAGCGAGCGCCAGAAGATCATTGACGATTATATTCAGTCGCACGCGACGTTGCGGATTTCGATGGAAGAGGTGTCGGCGCTGTTCCAAATCGGCGTGCGGCAGTTTTCCCGTATTTTCAGCGCCGACATGGGCATGCCATTTTCCCATTATCTTCAGGCGGCGCGGATCAGGCGGGCAAAGGAACTGCTGGCCGCAAACAGCCTGTCGCTCAAACAGGTCGCCTATCATTGCGGCTACTCCGACCATTCGGCATTTTCGCGGCATTTTTTAGTGACCGTGGGCATGACGCCATCTGCGTATCGAGCCAGTGGGTGATGTCATTTGCTTTGAAAAGGCTATAGCTTCTGCGGACCTCCGAGCAGGCGCTCATCAGGTCCATGCGTGCGATCCATCCCCGGGCGGAATCCTTAACGGACGGGCTCCACTATGCCATCGCACGCGCCGAAGCCGATGGATCGATAGCCGCTTGCCTCCATCACGCCGCGCAGGGAGATGCGGTCGCCGTCCTCAAGGAAGGAACGGCTTTCCCCGGTGGGAAGCGCGACCGGCTCCTTGCCGCCGGACGACAATTCCATGAGGCTCCCGAAGCCATCGCGCGTGGGCGCGGAAATCGTCCCGGTACCGAGCAGGTCGCCGGATTGCAGGTTGCAGCCATTGACGCTGTGATGGGCGACCATCTGAGCCACCGTCCAGTACATGTTGCTGGCCGGACCCCGGCTCAGCAGGTGCGGGGCGATCCCTTCCTGCCGCATCCGCGCGGTGCTGATGAACGCCTCCAGCATGATCGCGAACGCGCCACCGGCCTGATCCGCTTCGTCCAGCAAATAGGGAAGCGGGGCCGGATCGCCCTCGGGCCGCGCGGGCTGGGCGATACGGAAGGGCGCGAGCGCCTCGGCCGTGACGATCCAGGGCGAAACGGTCGACAGGAAACTCTTCGAGAGGAACGGCCCCAGCGGCTGATATTCCCATGCCTGAATGTCGCGCGCGGACCAGTCGTTGAGCAGCGACAGCCCGGCGATCGCATCGGGCGCGCGGGCGATGTCGATCGGCTCGCCCAGCGGATTGCCGCTGCCGATCCAGACGCCCATCTCCAGTTCATAGTCGAGGCGTTTGCAGGGGCCGAAGACCGGGCCGCTGTCGCCGCCGCTCTGCTGGCCGACCGGCCGACGCACGGGCGCGCCGCTGGGCCGGATGGAGGAGGCGCGACCATGATAGCCGATCGGCACATATTTATAGTTGGGTAGCAGCGGATTGTCGGGGCGGAACAGCTTGCCGATGTTGGTGGCGTGATGGATACCGACATAGAAATCGGTGTAGTCGCCGATGCGCGCGGGCAGGTGCAGGGTACAATCGGCCTGCGCATGCAGCATCGGCTCGGCCGCCGCCCGCTTCGGGCTGCCTGCCTCCAGGAGCCGGGAAAGCTGGGCTCGCAGGTCGGCGCGCACGGCGGAGCCGGCGGCCAGCAGAGCGTTGAGTCCGTCGCTCGCCCCGGCGGCCAGCGCGGCGCACTCGTTCACGATCAGACCGGCCTGCGCCGCCGCCTTGAGATCGAGGATATGATCGCCGATCGCCACGCCCGCGCGCGGCGTGGCCTGCGGGGGCGAAAACATGCCGAGGGGCAGATTCTGAATGGGGAAGTCCCCATGGTCGTCAGCGCCGGAGACCCAGCTCCGCAGCCTGGGATCGTGGGTTGCATCGATCATGGGGGGCATCAGACAATCTCCGCTTTGTTAAATCCCGACCAGACGGCGTCATAGTCCATCTGCATGACCGGCGTCTCGACAGCCCAGCGCGTCGGCCGGATCACGTGACGGCTTTCGAACATGAAAGCCATGGTATCCTTGATCTTGACCGGCGCCAGATCGGCCTTGATGGCGGCGGCATAAGTGTCCTGATCCGGCCCATGGCCGTTCATGCAATTGTGCAGCGATGCGCCGCCCGGCTGGAAACCCCCGGCCTTGGCATCATAGACGCCATGGATGAGGCCCATAAACTCGCTCATGACGTTGCGGTGGAACCAGGGCGGACGAAAAGTGTCTTCGCCTACCATCCAGCGTGGTGGGAAGATGACGAAATCGCAGTTGGCCGTCCCCGGCGTGTCGGACGGCGAGGTCAGGACCGTGAAGATCGAAGGATCGGGATGGTCGAAGCTGACGGTGTTGATCGTATTGAAGCGCCGCAGGTCATAGCGATAAGGCGCAAGATTGCCATGCCACGCAACCACGTCGAACGGGGAGTGCGACAGCGATGTCTGCCAGAGGCCGCCCTGGAACTTCTGGATCAGGAGCCAGGGAAAGTCATCATCCTCGAACCAGGCCGATGGCGTCTCGAAATCGCGCGGGTTTGCAAGCCCGTTGGCGCCGATCGGCCCGAGATCGGGCAGGCGGAAGGGGGCGCCGTAATTTTCGCAGACATAGCCGCGCGCCATGTCCCCGCACAGCAGGACGCGGAAGCGCACGCCGCGAGGAACGACCGCGACCTGCTGCGGTTCGACCGTGAAGCGGCCCATTTCGGACAGCAGTTCGATCGTGCCCGCTTCAGGGACGATGAGCAGTTCGCCGTCCGCGCTGAAAAAGGCCCGGCGTTCCATCGACCGGTTCGCATGGTACAGATGGATGCCGATGCCCTCGCTCCGGGCGACGTCGCCATTGCCCGCATATGTCACCAGCCCGTCCACGAAATCGCACGCCGTTTCAGGCTGCGGCAACGGATCCCATCGCAGGCGATTGGGCGAAGGCGGCACTTCCACGAAGGGGGCCGAACGGAGCAGCACTGCCCCATCATAAGGGGTGAAGGACGGGTGCATGGCGGCCGGACGCATGCGGTAGAGCCAGCTTCGCAGATTATGCGTCCTTGGCGCGGTAAACGCCGTGCCCGACAGCTGTTCGGCATAGAGGCCATAGGGGACCTTTTGCGGGCTGTTGCGGCCCACCGGCAGAGCGCCCGGCACCGCTTCGGTCGCCACATGATTGCCGAAGCCGCTGTGCATGGGCCGGGCGTTGCCTGTTGCTGCGTCGAACGGGGGATGAAGGAGGGTCATGCTGATTGCTCGTTCGTCCTGTTTCGGGATTACCCTGTTTTCGGGATGTGCTGGCTCGTCGACGGCGGCTGCGAAGACCGGTCGGAGGCTTGCAGACTTCCCCAGGCTTTCCCGAATGATCTGGGCGCAGCTTAAGAATGACTCCGTTGATCGAGTCTGTCCAGATAAAATTACGTATTGCGTAATCAATATCTGGGAACGTAATTAAGGCGAAGTGGAAGGCGTAGAATCCGGAGATGAAATGGCCGACATGCGGGACAAGGTGCAGGCTGCCATTACCACGGCTGAGATACTCAAGGCGCTGGGACGGACAGGGGCGTTCGCGCCGCTGTCGCAGGTGGCCAAGGTCGCGGGCATGGCACCCGCCAAGGTGCACCGTTATGTGCATGCGCTGATCGAAGCCGGCCTGGCGGCGCAGGATCCGGCGACCGGCCATTACGGCCTTGGCGCGGAGATGATCGCCATGGGGGCGGCAGCGCTGGGGCGCGTGGATCTGGTCAAGGTCTCGGCCGAACCGATGGAGGCGTTGCGTGAGCGGATCGGTTCTACCTGCCTTCTGAGCGTATGGGCCAATCGCGGCCCGACGGCGGTGCGGGTGTTGCAGTCGATCTCAGCGATCACGGTCGTCACACGGTTGGGATCGGTGCTTCCGCTTCGTTCGGCGACAGGCTTGATTTTCGCGGCTTTCCTGTCGAGCGAGCAATTGCAGTTCGCGGAGGATTATGAGCAATTCCGCATGGGCGCGCTGGACCGCCAGCCCGTCGGAGAGCTGCTGTCCGAGATTCGCGAACGCCGGATGACCAACGTCAACGGCTTGCTGGTGCCGGGCATCGACGCGCTGGCGGCGCCCATTTTCGACGTCGAAGGCCGATGTGCTGCTGTTCTGTGCACGCTGGGCCCCGCGACGGCGTTCGATGCGCGCCTGGACGGGGACACGGCCATCGCCCTGCGCGCGTGCGCGGAACGCATCTCTTTCCTGCTTGGACATGACGGTGATGTTCGCAATATCTGATCGATCCTCCCCCGCCGGGGTCTTGGCCGGGCGGATCGTCGACGAATGAGCTTGCAAGGGCTTGCGCCTGCGTTTCAGCCTGAATGATGCGACCAAAATTTGGAGCGCGCTGCATTGGGTGGGATACAGCGCGCTCCAGTCCCCTAGTAGCGGGCCCGGATGCTGGCGAACAACGTTCGGCCCGGCTCGGGGAAGCCGTCGGTCAGCGTATAATAATCGTCGAACAGGTTGCGCCCGCCCACGCCGATCTCGACATGGTCGTTCAGCGCATAATCGACGCGCAGCCCGGCATTCACATAGGCCCCGGTGCGGTAATAGATTTGCGGCTGGCTTGCGGTCGTCGCGGTGAAGAGCGTCCAGCGGTTGGAGGCGAGATCCACGCTCGGAACGATATGCAGCTTTTCGACCGGCGCCCAGTCCAGATAGGCAAAGCCCTTATGCGTCGGCACGCCGGTCGGGTGGAAGAGCGGGTTGGCGGCATAGTCCAGTACCCGCTTGATCCCGGTATAGTTCACGCCCGCGTCCAGACCCGGCAGGATCGTTGCCGATACGGACAGTTCCACGCCATAATAATGGCCGCTGCCCACATTGCGGCTCTGCGTCAGGTTGGTGAGCGCGCAGCCCGGCGTGGGCATGGCGGGCGGCGTGGTCGACGCGGTGCAGGGATAGGCGGGCGTCGGTACGCCGAAGATCGCGTCGCGCACCCAGCTGTAGAACAGCGCGCCTTCCACCCGGACCGGGCCGCTGGCCCAGCTTCCGCCGATTTCCGCATTGGTGGCGCGTTCCGCCTTCAGGTCGGGATTGGGGATGGCGCTGTTGAAACGCTGGCTGAAGCGTTCGAAGATGGTCGGAAAGCGGGCGCGGGAGGAAAGGCTGGCGTGCAGCGTCAGCGCCTCGCTCGCCTGCCAGTCGAACCGGCCTTGCAGGTTCCACGTATCCGCGTCGCGGCGGGGATAATTATACAGCAGCTTCGCGCCATTGGTGCCCAGCGGAGAGCCATATTCCTCCGCCAGCTTGAGGTCGCGCCAGTCATAGCTGCCGCCCAGGGTGAAGCGGAGCGCGGGCGTGATGTGCAGTTCATTCTCCAGCGCGATGGAATAGGTGTCTTCGGTCTGCGTCTGTCTCGGTTCGGTCGTTCCCACGCCGGTCGAGGAGAAGCTGGTCTGGAACTCCACATGCTTGTCGTGGCGATAATGCCAGGCAATGCGCAGCGTGTCCGCGTCGCTGGCGCGGAAATCGAGCTGGAGCGAGCCGCCCCACGCCTTGTCCCGATAGGGGCTGTCGAAGGCATAGCCCTTGGTCTGGGTCGTCAGCGTCCGGTCGTCGAAGGAGCGCAGCATGGAATCGAAGACGTTGTAATAGGCCCGGCTCTTGAGCGTCGCACGGTCGCCCAGAGCGGTGGTCGACAGGAAATAGACGCTGTCGATGTCCCATTTCGGCCAGTCCCAGAAACGCGGCGTCGTCACCGTGTCGCTGATGTGCAGCGGCGCGCCCTTGTCGCCGGACTGGTGGGTGTAGCTGATCGCATATTCGTCCGTCGCGTTGGGGGTGAAGCCCAGCTTCACATTGCTGCGCCAGTCCCGCGTGCGGGAAAAGTCCCGCGCGCCGCCATCCTCCAGCGCCGGATTGCGGGGGGTGAAGTCATTGGGCAGGCCCCAATGATCGGTGAAGCTGCGGGCGTAGCTCGCCTGCGCGTACCATTTGTCCTGCCTCGTGCCGACCATGGCCGATGTGGAATAGCCCGCATAATCGGTGTCATTGTCGAAATTCACCATGCCGCGCACGTCGATGTCCAATGCCTTGGTCGGTTTGCGCGTGACCAGGTTGATTGCCCCGCCCATGCCGCCCGGGCCGTCGAGGACGGAGGCATAGCCCTTTGCCACCTGCACTTCGGCAATGTCGGTGGTCAGGAAGCGGCCATAGTCCAACCGGTTGTCGGCGGGCAGATAGACACGGATGCCGTCGATGGACAGCGGCACCTGAAAGCGGTCGAAGCCGCGCACGAACACCAGCCGCTCGTTGCGGGTGCCGCCGCTATTGCCCGCCGCGACGCCGGGCATCAGATTGACTGCATCGTCCAGCGCCGTGCGGCTGAAGGTGTAGATGGCATCGGAGGAAAGGGTGCTGCCGTCAATCTCTATGCCCTGGGTTTTCGGCGCGGTGACGACGATCTGGCCCAAAGAGAAGCGGTCTGACAGGTTGGCTTCGGGCGCGGCGTCGGTCTGTGCTTGCGCCATGGGCGCGAAGACTGTGCCCGCCAACAGCAGGGCTGGAGTGATACGCATGAAATTCCCCTTTTCTGGTCGTTCGACTCGCTATATCGGGTCGTATATAGCTTTGACTCCCGGAAGGAAGCCCTTGATGCCGTTTCGTGCTGTTTTCCTGCTGCCTCTTCTGCCGGCCCTGTCCTCCGTGCCCGCGCTGGCGCAGATGGAACATGCTAAGGCGCCATGCGCGACGCAGGCGGACCTGCCCGCCCCGCTTGCCGCATGGAACAAGCCCGTCCCCTTGCGGGCTGCCGCCGACCGGAAGGCGGCTGGCCGGGCCGTGCTGACGCCGGGGCAGGCGGTGGCGATGGCGCTGCTGCCGACGCCGAAGATCGCCTATCCGCTGCGCCCGGCCAAGCCCGGCGGGACGGTCAGCTATGGCGGGTTGGCCAGCTTCACCGTCCAACAGGCGGGGACATGGCGCGTGGCGCTCGGGTCGGGCGCCTGGGTCGATGTGGTGAAGGATGGCAAGGCGGCGGACTCTATTGCCCACGGCCATGGTCCGGACTGTTCGGGCATCCGCAAGATGGTCGATTATGCCTTGCAGCCGGGCAATTATACGCTTCAGGTCGCGGCCAATGGCGAGGACAGGCTGACGCTGCTCGTGACGCGCCTGCCGTGAAGCGACTGCTGTTGGCGGCGGCCCTGCTGCTGCTCGTCGCGGCGGGAAGGCCGTGGCGCTGGGATCTTCCTGCCGGCGTCGAACCGCCCACGGTCCCTGCCGACAACGCCATGAGCGCGGCGAAGGTCGAACTGGGCCGCCGTCTGTTCTACGATGCCGATCTGTCGGCCAACGGCACCATGGCCTGCGCGGCCTGCCACGAGCAGAAGCGCGGCTTTGCCGATGGCAATGCGATGCGGCCGGGCGTGCATGGCGACCCGGGGCGGCGCAATGTGCCCGGCCTTGCCAATGTCGCCTGGCGCGAACGCCTCACGATCGCCGATCCCACGATCGCGGGCCTGGAGGCGCAGGCGCTGGTGCCCCTGCTGGGCGAGCATCCGGTGGAAATGGGGATGAAGGGGTTAGAGGCGGAACTGCCGCGTCGGCTGGGGCCCGATGCCTGCTATCGCCGGATGTTCGCGCGGGCCTTTCCGGCGGCGCAGGGGCGGATCGATCTGGGCACCGTCACGGCGCCGCTGGCGGCTTTCGAGCGGACGCTGATTGCGCTCGACAGCCCCTATGACCGGTTCCGCGGCGGAGACAGTGCTGCGCTGCCGGATGCGGCGAAGCGCGGTGCGGGCTTGTTCGTTTCGCTCGGCTGCGCCTCCTGTCATGCCGGGCGGGACCTGACCGATGAGCGGTATCATCGCCTGGAACCGCCGCACGCACGCGATCCGGGCCTCAGTGAAAAGACCGGCGATGCCCGGGATGCGGGCCGCTTCCGTACGCCGCCGCTACGCAATGTCGCGATGACGGGGCCATGGTGGCACGACGGATCGGCCCGCACGCTGGAGGAAGCGGTGCGGCGGCATCGGTTGGCGCTGCCGGAAACGGCGATGCCGTTCCTGCTTGCGTTTCTCGATAGCCTGACCGACCGCACGTTCCTGACCGATCCCCGCTTTGCCATGCCGGATCGCGTCTGTGGGAAGAGGCTTTAGACCATCGCGCTCGGTTTTCGACCGATCACAAGTGGGTTTCGCTCAGGCGCCGCGCGGGCTTTACCAAGGTCCGATGAGTCAAACTCATCGCGCCTTGGTATTAGACCCCAAAACCGCCCGACACGGAAATCGTCTGTCCGGTCACATAATTGGCCCGCCGCGACGCGAAAAATACCGCTGCCTGGCCAATATCCTCCGCTTCGCCCCAGCGCTTCAGGCAAAGCAGCTTGTGCGTTTCCTCTTTCCATTTTTCATCGAACACGCCCTGCGCGGACAGTTCATGGAACATGCCCGCGTCGATCACGCCGATCAGCACGGAGTTGGCGCGGATTTCATGGCGGCCTTCCTCCTTGGCGATGCCCTTGATCAGCGCTTCGTTGATTGCCTTGGGCGCGACCGACAGACCGTCGAGCTTGGGCCACCAGTCATGTCCGGCCGACCCCAGATGCACGAAGCTGCCGCCGCCCTGCGCCCGCATATGCGGAATGAAGGCGCGCGTCGCGTTGTAGAAGCCGAACGCCTCCACCTCCACGGCCTGACGAAACTGTTCCTCAGTCCAGTCAGCCAGAGGGACCTGCGGGACCAGCGGCCCCGCGCCCCAGACAACGCTGTGGATGCGACCATGTTCGGCTATTGCGGCTTCGGCCAACGCGTCCACAGCGGCCCGGTCGCGCACATCGACCTTGTGGATGCTGGCCTTGACCCCCTGCGCCCGGATCGCCTCCGCCGTTGCCTGCGCTACATCCTCCTTGCGGTTGTAGCAGATGGCAACGGCGGTGCCGGCCTTCGCGAACTCCAGCGCGACGCCCCTGCCGATACCGCCGCTGCCGCCGAAGACAATCGCTGCGCCCTGCGGGAAATCCACCATCATCCATCTCCTATTTTAAGATGCGTATGCTTATATCAAGCATACAGCGCCTTTGAAGGATAATGAAGGATAATAATGCCGCATCGCGTAGCATAGTGGCATTTTGCTTCGAAGGTTTGGGGTCAGCCGGCGCTGTTCGTCACCGGAATGGACGCACCGTTGATCGCTCGCGATCGATCGCCGATCAGAAATGCGACGACGTCGGCGACGGCGGCAGGACTGGTCCAGTCGGACGGATCCGCATCGGGCATGTCGGCGCGATTGCGCGGCGTGTCGATGATCGAGGGCATGATCGCATTGACCCGGATCTTTCGCGGTTTCAGTTCCACTGCCAGCGCTTCGACCAGCCGCGATACGCCCGATTTCGACGCTGTATAGGGTCCCATGCCGGCCCCGGCGCTGGCCGTCGCGGCCGCGCTGACGCACAGGATGCTTGCGCCTTCGCCCATATTCGGGAGCGTCGACATGATCGTGGAAAAGGCCGTTTCGACATTGATCGAAAATAGCGACCGCCAGGTGGCAAGGCTGCTGTCCTGCACCGGCACCCATTCAAAGCCGCCGACCAGATGGACGAGGCCATCCACGCCGCCCAGCTTCGCGCGGGCCTCCTCCACCGCCCGGGCGGCGAGGGTCGGATCGGCCAGGTCCTCGGCGACGCATTGATGGACCGTTGCGGGCAGCCGATCGTCGGTCAGGCGGTCGATCCCCGCCACGGCATGGCCAGCCTCCACCAGTCCCCGGGCTACGGCATTGCCCAGCACCCCCGCGCTCCCCGTCACGATGATGCGTTTGCTCTGTCCAGTCATCTTCACTCCCTTTCGATTGTCCTGTTGGGGCCTAGGGAGCATGTTTTCGAAAATCCGGCAAGGCGGTTGCAAAAGGATCGTCACGCTAGCCCGTTCCGGTCCATGAATTGATCCTTTTCGACGGGCAGGGTCATGGACCGGCGCAAAGGGCTGGGCTATGCGGGGGCCAAGGGGCGGGGGATGCAAAGGCGATTTCACACTCAACAAGCTTCGGCTGCACAGGGATTGTGCAGCCGAAGAGTCGAGGGATGGACATCGACCCCGGATCGTTCCGTGATCGAACATCGCGCTTTCGGATTTAGCGGGAAACGCTGGTCCCATCATCTTTCCAGCAGGCAAAAGGATCGTCAGATGATCTCCTCTCCTCCTTCCGGCGACCCTTTCGGTGCAGAACATGAGGCACTGCTCTCGGCCCTGCGGCGGCGCCTGCGGGCTGCCGGATGGACGCAGGCCGAGATGGCGGAAAAGCTGGGCGTTGGCACCGCAACGGTCAAGAGATGGCTGCATGGCAAGGGCATCAGCCTGCGCACCCTGTCGCAGCTTTGCGCGCTCGCCAATATGACGCTGACCGAACTTGCCGAACATTGTGCCGTGGAAAGCCGCCCAGACGACCGGTTGACGCTCGCGCAGGAAAAGGCGCTGACGGCCAGTCCGGACCTGTCGACGGTCTTTTTCGTGATCGTCAACGGCTGGCCCGTGTCGGAGGCGGAGGCGGGTTTCGGCATCCCGCCCGAACAGATCGTCCATTATGTCGAACGGCTGGAACGGCTGGCCCTGGTCGACCGCTTGCCCGGAGGGCGGCTGCGGGCGCGGCTCGACCCGGCGCATGTCTGGCGACGCGAACCCATGCGGCGGCATTTCGAAAAGCATATGAAGCATCTTTTCTTCAAGCTCGACTATGGCAATCCCGCGACGATTTTCGGGGTTGAGACACTGAAACTTTCGCCGGTGGGCGTGGCGCGGGTCGCCGAACGGATCGAGCGCTTTCGCGGCGAACTGCGCGACATCGCGCAGGAAGATCGCCGCGCCAGTGTTCTGCCGGGCGAATGGCATGCGATCTTGGCAGTGGCCTGTCCGACCGCACCGTCCAAGTCCTGATCAGCGAAGTCGGCTCTTGACGTATCGATTGTTTCGATACACGCTGCATTTAAATAGAGAAGAGGCCGCGAGAATAGAGATATGCGGCGCGAAATGCGTTGAGAGGATGCAAGAAGGAAGTGTCTCGCGGCGGACTGGCCGTAGCGCAAAGACTTCCGGCCTGCGTCGAAAAATGGGATAATGGCGGCAAACCGCCAGGCGTCCGGTCGTGATTGCCGACAGGTGGTCGCAGGCCGGGCGAGGGACCGGGTTCCATCAAAGGGACCGGCCTGTTCGAGGGATGGCATCGCCTCATGAGGAGAGGGGATTGCCATGCGTTTATGTGTTGCCGTTGTTCTGGCCGGCGTGTCCGCATTGGCCGCGACGACAGCCTTGGCTCAAGTGCCAGCGTTACAGCGGGCGGAGGAGCCTCAGTCGACTTCCGCACAGGGGCAGCTTGCGGACATCATCGTGACCGCGCAACGGCGCGAGGAAAGCCTGCAAAATGTGCCTGTTGCCGTCACTGCGATCGGCGCGGAGCAACTGGATCAACTGCGCGTCACCAATGTCCGCGCCCTCGCCGGCATTGCGCCCAACCTTCAGATCAACACGCAGGGGCTGCAATCCAATCCGACCATCATCATTCGCGGCGTGGCGTCGGGCACGTCGAACAATGCGGTCGATCCCAAGGTCGGCATCTATCTGGACGGCGTCTATATCGGGCGCACGGTGGGATCGGTCTTCGACCTGTCCGACATACAGCGCGTCGAGGTGCTGCGCGGGCCGCAGGGGACGTTATTCGGGCGCAATGCCACCAGCGGCGCCATCAGCCTGACGACCGCCGCGCCTTCGGGTGAGTTCGGCGTTCGTGGATCGGTGTCCTACGGCAATTATGATGCAAAACGGGGCAAGGTTTCGGTGGACTTGCCGTCCTTCGGGCCGCTGTCGCTCAAATTCTCCTATCTGCATGACGATATTCGGGGCGATTACCGCAATCTGATCGGCGGCAGCACCATTGATTTCAGCCAGATCGACCCCTCTTTCGGCAAGCAGCGCATCGTCAAGCGGTTGGGCGGGCGCAATGTCGATGGCGTGGGCGTCGCCGCGCGGCTGGATCTGGGCGGGCTGACCGCCGACTATCGGTTCGACTATACGGACGCGCGGTCCAGCGGTCGCGCCATCCAGAGCCGGGGCGTCATCCCAGACAGTTCGGGCGCGCTGCTGTCGCCGATCATCGCCTTTCAGCCGCTGTTCGGGGGCATCACCAATATTTCGCCCGATCGCCTCGCGACCGTCGCCAATGCGTCGAGCATCGAACGGGTCGTGACCCAGGGGCACAGTCTGACGCTCAGTTATCCTGTGAACGATGCCGTCACCCTGAAGAGCATCACGGCCTATCGCAAGTTCCGGCAGGACCCCAATATCTACGATCTGGCGGCGAGCGGCGGCCTTAAATTCACCACCGCGCAATTGCAGGCGCTGCTGGTCGGCGATGTCGCTGCGGTGATGGACCCCGCCAATGCGCCGGGGCCGAACGATTCCCTTTTCTCGCTGATGACCGCGCGGTCGACCCGGCAGAAGCAGTTCAGCCAGGAATTTCAGGTGCAACTTACGTCCGATACGGTGGACCTGACGGCCGGACTGTTTTACTTTCACGAAAATTCGCCTGCAAACGACTATCTGGGCATTTTCCAGCCCGTCGCCGATGGGGTAGTGATCGATATGGCAACGGTCGGCCTGATCGCCGGACTGCCGGTGGGGCAATTGCCCTTCGATCTCAATGGCGACGGGGTGATCAATGCCGCCGACAGCAATCCCTCGCTGGCCAGCCTGTTCGGCAGCGGTATGACCCGCACGCGCGCGATCAACGACAGCTATGCCGCCTATGGGCAACTGACCTGGCATTTGACCGACACGCTCGATGTCACGGGCGGGCTGCGCTACACCAAAGACAAGCGCGAGAACCGCATTTACGAGGTTTCGGGTGGGCAGGGCGGCCAGCTCGGCGTCGGAGATTACAAGGTTGATTATAAGAAAGCGACCTGGGCGGCGATCCTGACCTGGCGCCCGACCCAGCGCGTGACCGCTTATGGCAAGATATCGACCGGCTATGTCGCGGGCGGCATATTGAGCGGTATTCCCTACAGGCCCGAAACCCTGACCGCTTATGAACTGGGCCTCAAGACCCAGACTCTGGGCAACCGGCTGCGCACGAACATTGCGCTTTTCTATAGCGATTACAAGAATCTCCAGACCCAGAATTTCATCAATGGCCGCCAATTCTTCAACAATGCGGGCAAGGCCGACATCAAGGGCTTCGAAATCGAGACCGATTTCGTGCCGATGCGCGGCCTGACGCTGAGCGGCAATCTCAGCTACACCGATTTCGGCTATAAGAGTTTTATCCTGAACGGCGTCGACGTGGCGGATGTGGCCCGCACCACCTTCGCGTCGAAATGGCAGGGGCGCGCATCGATTCAATATGATGCGCCGGACATGGCGATGGGCGGTCATGTGTCGGGACGGGTCGACGGTCGCTATCGCAGCCGTTTGCCGCTGGTGTCGACGCCCTTCTACGATTTGCAGGGCAATGTCGCCGCGCTCAACCAATATGCCTATCAGAAGGGTTTCTGGGTGGTCGACGGCCGCGTCGGCTGGGTCGACATGCCGCTGGGCGGCGCGAAAGCGTCACTGTCGCTGTTCGGCCAGAACCTGTTCAACAAACATTATACGGCTTTCGGCTCGCCCGTCCTGCAACTGGTGGCGAGTTATGATCGCGGACGAACATATGGCGTCGAACTGGGCTTTGCCTTCTGACGCTGGTTTTTTTGAGGGAAAATGACAGGAGAGCGAAAAATGGAAAACGACATTGCCGCACGCGTGAGCAGCGCCGATTTTGCCTATTATAATGGCGGGGAATCGCCGCACAGGACTGAAAGTTCCGTGCTGATCAGTTCGTCGCCCTATCTCAATCATCCGCAATTGCGGTCCCTGATCGCGCAGGAGATGTTGCGGCGCAATGGGGCGGAACTGCCCAATACCGCCTATATCCCGGATGTCGTGAAAATATTGATGGAACTGGAGAATTGGCCGCGCATATTCCAGCTCTTCGAGGAAGAAAAGGTGCGCCTGCCGGAATTCAAGGCTTGGCTGGAGGGGCGCAAGATATCGCTGTTCCGGAAGGAGGAACTGGAAGGGGCCAAGCCGGGGACGCTTCGTGCCGTGATCTATGACTTTGTGGTCAACAGCGGTTATAATATGGATCATTTCTTCCAGGGCATGGAAATCAAGACCGATTTCGATTTCTATATGAAGGAGCGAACCCATACCCATGACATCGAACATATGATCACGGGTTTCGAAACCAATCATGCCGGCGAAATCGCGTTGCTTGCCGCTAACATGCGGGCGATCTACAGATATTTCGTTCCAGAACTAGCGTCCTTTTTCAACCGGGTGAGCGCCTATCTGCGCGCCAAGACCATGATGAAGAGCGGCCTGTTCTATCCCGAAGCGGTGAAGATTGAACTGGATGCGGAAGACATTGGGGCCGCCCAGGGTCGGAACTGGAAATATCCTTTGTTCATCGTACCCTATCGGGACTATCTCGACTGGCAGGTGACGGATATTCGCGAGGAACTGGGCATCACCAATCCGCCTACGCCGGGCGAATGGGCCTGGACCAATTCGGTCAGCGAAGACCCGCGTCCCGGCCACGCCATGGCGGCGGAGTGACGGTGAAGCCATCCCGGCGCTGGTTGGCGGCGCCGGGATGGCTCCTCAATCTTATACCAAGGCGCGATGAGTGTGACTCATCGGATCTCGGTAAAGCGCGCCTGAGCGAAACCCACTTGTGATCGGTCGAAGACTGAGCGCGATGATATTAGGCAGTCGCATGCGTGCGCCGCAAACGGAGGGAAGGGCGAACCGATCCGCCCTTCCCGTTCCTTATTCCGCCGCCTCGAGCGCGGTTGCGTTGTTCGCCGCCGCCGTCGGAACCAGATATTCGCCTGGCCGTGCGCCGGTATAGGCGCTTCCGTCGAAGGTCTTGACCCCGTTCACCAAGGTCAGCCGCATCGGCGCGGGCGGGCGGGTGAAGCGCCAGGTGGTGCCCCCTTCGCCATCGGGTACGTCGAAGCGCTTTTCCATATTGCGATAGGCGATTTCATCCAGGTCGAACACCGCAATGTCCGCGCGGCGGCCGACCTTGATCTCTCCTGTGTCATGCAGACCGAAGAAATTGGCGAGCTTTCCGGTCTTCACATGGATGGCCTGTTCCAGCGTGAGCCGTCCATCCTTCACATATTGAGTGAAGAGCAGGATATTCTCGCCGCCGCCGCACAGCATTTGCAGATGCGCCCCGGCGTCGGAGATATTGCCGACGGTCTTGGGGTCGAGCATCAGGTCGACGGTCAGATCCTCATCCTTGGGGAAGGGGGCCATGTGCACGGTCGACTTGGTGCCATTCTCCAATATCCACTGCGCCATCGCATCGGACCGGTGCAGCCCGCGCGCATCGGCAAATTCCTTCAGCGTGCCGCCCACCGGTCCCGCGCCATTTTCGCTGTCGAGCAGGAAGAGGTCCTGGGGATTGTTCATCGGCGAATGCGGCCAGGCTTTGGCGTCCCAGCTTTCCCGCGCCCGTGCCCGCCAGTCGGGATCGGCCAGCAGTCGTGCTTTCTCTTCATGCGTTTCGGCCAGCACCACTTCATGCCAGACATAATCGTTGGACTGGGCGAAGATCAGCGACTTGACGAGGCTGAGCGTGCTGGTCGGCGACACATGGGCATAACCCGGCCAGATATCGACGCCCTCGGCCTTCAGGCGCGCCATCGTCTCTTGCAGTTTCGGCAGGATGTCCCGCTGGAAGTGCAGCGTCGGAATGCCGCCCGCCACCTGAATGCGAATGGCGCGGCCCTTCAGCAGCCGGCCCAGCCGTTCCAGGCTTTCCGGCCCGGTCTTGCGCATGAAGGTATCGATGATGACCTGATAGGTGGTGCCCGGGTAGCGCTCCATCACCGCGAACAGCGCCTCGAACTCGGCATCGTCGGCCAGCAGGGTCGGGATGGCGCGGTCGTCGCCGTCATGGTCGTGCAGATTGTCCGACATGCCCAGCGCACCGGCCGCCAGCGCGTCGTCCAGCAGTTCGGCCATGCGGGCGATTTCCGGCGCCGTGGCGGCGCGATCCCACGCCTCTACGCCCATGGTGGCAAGCCGCAGCGCGATATGGCCGACAAAGGCGGAATAATTGGCGGGCAGGCTGATGTTGCGGGCCATGGATGCCTTATATTCCGACCATTTCTCCCAGTCCCAGGGGACGTGCTGGAGGAAGGGCTTCAGCGGAATATCCTCAAAGAAGGAGAAGATTTTGATCATCTCCAACTGCGCGGCCTTTTCCTTTGACAGCGGCGCGGCGGAAAAGCCGCAATTGCCCAGGATCACCGTGGTTGCGCCATTGCCTGGCAGGGGGTCCAGATCCGGCTGCCACCACATCGTCGCGTCATAATGGGTGTGGCTTTCGATAAAACCGGGCGTCACATAGCAGCCGCCGGCATCCACCACTTCCTCGCCGGGGGCGGGGGCAAGGTGGGCGCCAATCTCGGCGATGCGACCACGCGCGATGCGTACGTCGGCGGCATAGCCCTTGGCGCCTGTACCGTCGATCACCGTGCCGCCACGGATCAGCATATCGGTCATGTCTCTCTCCTCTTGGGGGTTGCTGTTCCCTCGATGCTCAAAACCTGCATCTGTCCCGCGGGAATCCCGGCGGTCGTGCTTGGGGAAAGGCTACTCTTCCAGGGCGGTGGGAGCGATGACGAACTTTGGGAGAGGATCGGGACATGATCCATTTTTGCCGGGACGAATGATCCCGTTACCGCCGCCGCAGCCCCGTTTCCGCAGCAATATGGGCGCAAAAAAACGCGCGCCGTCCCGAAGGACGGCGCGCGCCGGAGAAAGGAAATGCCGAATCGGCCTTACAGCTTCAGGCGGAGTCCACGCCATAGGTCGCGGGTTCGCCATAGGTGTTGCCGGCATAGCCGATCGCACCGAAATCGATCCCGTAGAGCCGATATTTCTTGTCGAAGATATTCTTGCCCCACAGCGCGAGTTCCGCCCTGGCGCCGTTGAGGTCGATATCGGTCAGCGAGATGCGCCCGTTAACCAGCGAGCGCGGCCCGCTGGCGATCTCGTCATTATAGGGCGTTCCCACGGTGGTCGGGTCTGCGTTATTCATGGGCAATATGTCAGGATGGCTTCCCGGTTATAGCCAGGAAGCCATCGCTCTCAACACAGGTATGGAAGGCTCGATCCGATAAAATCAGATCGTTATCTGCCCTAAGCCTTCACGCTGCCGAACTGCGCCGCGATTTCCTTCACCGCGGCGGCGATGTCGTGACGGCGATAACCCAGCAGCGCCGTTTCGGCGGCATCGGGTTCATAACGGATCCAATTGCCGCGCCCCTGCGGGATTGCCACGTCGGGGAGCAGCGGCTGTTCTGCGTCGCGCTCCTCGAGCTGCACGTCCCGGCCCGCCGCGTCGAAGAACAGCTGGAAATAATCCCGGAACGAGAGATTTTCATCGCCCACCAGATAGGCTTTGCCCGGTTCACCCCGCAGCAGCGCGCCTTCCAGCGCCTCCGACAGCGATTGATAGGACATGAAATTGGTGCCGCCGGTCGGTGCATAGGCTTCGATCGGGATCAGTCCCTCGGCCCATTGCATATAGGGTTCGAAAATCGCGCTGGGCAGGCCCGGCACGGTGCCCACCATGAAGGGGGCATTGACGCTGATCACGTCGAAACCGGGCCGCCCCTGCGCCCGCGCGCCTTCGCAGGCGGCGAGGCGCGAACGGATATAGGCATTGCCCGCCAGCAGTTCCGGCGCGGCCTGCGGATAGAAGCTGCCCAACTGGATCGCACGCTTCACCCCCGCCTCGCGGCAGGCGGCGAACAGGGCGGGCACGGCCTCATGATTGGCCTTCAGCAGAAAGGCATCGAAATCGCTGTCCTGCGGCACATGGCGCGGATCGTTGCCCGCCGCGAAGATCACCCAATCGAAGCCCTTCAGGCGGTCGGCGGTGAAATCGCCAGCGACATAGTCGCCCTGCAAAAACGGCATCTTCGCCATGGGCGTCGCGGGGTTGGGGGCGTTGCGGCCCGCAATGCTGACCTCATGGCCCTGCGCCGCCATATGAATCGCCGCATGGCCGCCCAAAGCGCCCGTGCCGCCGATGACCAGCAGTTTCATGCCTCTATTTCCTTTCCTGAACGGATGGCGGCGATGCGGTCCTTACCATGCATCGCTTCGACCATTGGGGTGAGATCGGGGCTGCGGCGCAGATGGTTGCCGCCGTCGACGGACAGGCACTCGCCCGTCATCCACCGGCTGCCCGGCCCCGCGAGAAAGCGCACGACTTCGGCGATGTCCTCCGGCTCGCCCAGCCGCCCGAGCGGATATTCGGGCAGGAACTGATCGGCCGATCCCGGCGTCGTGAACAGGGCGCCCGTGCTTTCGGCGCGGGTCAGGCCGGGGCGCACCGCATTGATGCGGATGCCGGCGCTGCCCAGTTCGTCCGCCGCTGCGCGTACCAGCGCCTCCACCGCGCCCTTGGCGATGTGATAGGCGCTCAGATAAGGGAAGGTGAGCGGCGCGGAACTGGACGAGGTGCAGATGATCGATCCGCCGGGCCGCATCAGCGGAACGCCGTGCCGGACCACGAAAAAGGCGGTCATCAGGTTGATTTCGACTGTCCGTCGCAAGGCGTCGGCATCCAGCATCATCAGCGGCGTGAAATCGCCGCTGCCGACCGTTGCGAACAGGATGTCCAATTGTCCGGCCCATCCCTGCGCCTGGATGAGCGCCTGTTTCACCGCGGCCTCATCGGCACAATCGCCGGTGATGGTGAGGATATCCGCCTCCGGGACGGTCGCCACGATCGCCGCCCGCGTCGCGGCCAGTCCTTCTTCCCGCCGCGCCATCAGCGCCAGCCGGGCTCCGTCCCTGGCCATGGCGATGGCCGACGCCGTCGCAATCGCCCCGGTGGCGCCGGTGATGAAGGCGGTTTGTCCTGTCAGCACGCTCATGCGCCCACCCCCAGGGTGACGGGCCGCGTTTCCGTCCAGTCGACGATCAGCCGTCGCCGCGTGAATTGCCAGTCGTTCCCCTCACGCCGCCATTCATCCTGATAGCGGATCGCCCAGACGAGGATGGTATCATCATTGTTGAGCAGATGGTCTGCGGTGCAATAGGTTTCGCCTGTCGCCCGGTCGCCATCGATGATGACGGTCTGCTGGTGGACCCGATGCTGCGTAGCGCGAAACATGGTCCCCAGCGCGTCCAGCGAAGGCAGGCAATTGTCCCGTCCTTCGCTGGTGAAGCCGGGACCTTCGATCACGCAATCCTCGGCCAGCACCTGCCGCCACAGTGCCTTGTCGCGCCGGTCAGCGCCGGCCGCATAAATCTCGGCCGTCCGCCGCAACAGGTTTTGATCGATCAGCGACTGGATAGCGTCGGACATGGAAACGCCCCTTTTTCAAAGCAAATTCAGACCAGTTCGGCGATCGGCGGGAAGGCCGACAGCAGAGCGGCGTCCACCGCCTGCACCTGACCGTTGATCCCCGCCGAGCGACGACCGAGCAGGAACAGCGCGACTTCCGCGATCTGCTGCGCCGTGAGCGCCCCGCGATAGGCCGGATCGGCCAGGCTTTCCGGGTCGTCGATCGTCTCGATCCCGCCATTGCCGGTCATCGCGGTCAGTACCATGCCGGGGCTGATGGCATTGATCCGGGCGCCCCGGGCGGCAAAGGCTGCCGCCGAGGAACGGACCAGACCCACCAGTCCATGTTTCGACACGGAATAGGCGGCCGCCTCGGCAAAGCCGATCATCCCGGCCAGCGACGCCGTCACCACGCAGGCGCCGCCGGGCCGCAGTCGCGCCCGCGCCTGTTGCACGCCCATGAACGTGCCGCGCAGATTGACCCCGATCAGCCGGTCGAAAATATCGAGCGTCACCTCCTCCAGCGGTACATAGGGTTGAAGCGTACCCGCGTTCAGAAAAGCCGCGTCGATGCCGCCGAACCGGCTTTCGGCCAGGTCGAACATCGCGCGGTTATCCTCTTCCCGCGCAATGTCGGCCTGGATCGCGACGGCTTGTCCGCCGCGCCCCGCGATCAGTTCGACGGTGCGTTCCGCGCCGGCCAGGTCGATGTCGGCCACGACGACGCGCGCGCCTTCCATCGCCAGCCGCTGGCAGGCGGCGCGGCCGATGCCCGACCCGCCACCCGTTACCAACGCGACCTTATCGGAGAACAGGTTGCTCATTCTGCCGCTTCCAGCTTCGTGCGGAAATGGGGAATGACCTTGGCACCGATATTACGGATCGTCTCCATGATCGCGGCATGCGGCACCGTGCCCATCTGGAACAGGAACAACACTTCGTCGGCGCCCGCTTCCTGCAGACGCGTCACATAGCGGATGCAGTCGTCGGCATTGCCATAGGCATCCTGCGCGACCGAATAGTTGCTGACATGCTCGTCACCGATGGGGATGTGCTCCTCCGACAGATAGGCGACGATCTGTTCCTTGCCCTTCTCCAGTGCGGCTTCCTGTTCTTCGGCGCTCAGATAGTCGATGCTCGGCTTGGGGCCGCCCTGATACCAGTGGGCGATGGCTTCGGCGAAGAAGCGCTGGCCACGCAGACCGATCCGGCGGGCTTCCTCGCGGTCGTCCAGCACGCAGGCGGCGCAGAAGGCGGCCAGATGCTCGGTGGGCACGAGACCGACCTGATCCTCTTGCTTGCGGTTGCGGAAATTCTCACGGTAGATCGCATTCTTGCGCGCGATTTCCTCCGGCCCGGAAAAGCCGAGCACCAGAGCGCCAATGCCGCGCTTGCCCGCCAGTTCCAGCGTGGCTTCGCGGGTGCAGGCATAATAAAGCGGCGGATGCGGGTTCTGCAGCGGCTTGGGATGGATCGGGCGGCGCGGGATCTGAATATATTTCCCGTCATGCTCGATCTCGTCCTGCGTCATGATCTTGGGGATCAGATACATGGACTCATCGATCATCGGTTGCAGCTCGGCAAGGTCATAGCCGAAGGTGCCCGCTTCCTGCTGGGTCCCGCCCTTGCCCATGCCGAAATGGACGCGCCCGCCCGACAGTATGTCCAGCGTCGCGATGCGCTCGGCCACCTTCACCGGATGATTCATCGCGGGCGGCAGGCAGACGACGCCATGGCCGATGCCGATGCGCTTCGTCCGCCCCGCCAGATAGGCCAGCATGGTTTCGGGTGCCGACATATGGGCATATTGGGTCAGCGCGGTATGCTCGACGCACCACACATTGTCGAAGCCGACTTCTTCAGCCAGTTCCACCTGCTCGACGATCTCATTGAAGCAGCGGACCTCGGATTCCGGGGATGGGTCGGCCATCTGCGCTTCGTAGATGATGGAAAATTTCATCGTCTCTCCTCGCTTTTTAATTGTTCGCACCGAACTTATCTGCGGTGGTCCATCGGGCATCGTCTGTTTGGACTAGCTGCCTGAAACTGGTACGTGAATTTAGGATTCAAAAGCGAAGATGGCAACATTTTGCGCAGGAAAATTGTTGCCGATGTCCGCGATTATCCCTCAAAGCTGATCCCATTGCCGCTGATCATCGGCGTTACGGTCCATTGGCCGTCCGGGGTCTGCATCCATCCCGCCGCGGCCAATGCGCCGCCATCGACATGGATCGTCGTACCCGTCACCCAGGATGCGAGCGGGCTGGCCAGATAGAGCGCGGCCCCGGCGCAATCTTCCGGCCGGCCGAAGCGGCCGAGCGGGATCCACTTGTCCATATGCGCCCGGTTCCGGGGCGGAATCATATAGTCCAGCGGCACCTGCGGCGTATCGGTCGTCTCCGGCGCGACCGCATTGATGCGGATTCCGGCGGGCGCCAGTTCCAGGGCCAAGCTCTGGGTAAGCCCCGTGACCGCTGCCTTGGCCGCGCCGTAGACCGCGCAATTGGGAATGCCGCGAAACGCTTCGATGGCGGTGATGCTGACGATACTCGACCCCGGCGCGGCAGCGCGCAGCAGGGGGAGCATGGCGCGCGTCACCCGCATGACCTGACCGAAATTGATTTCGACGATGGCATCCGTTTCCTCGTCGCTCAGTTCCTCGAACGGTTTCGTGTGGACGAAATGACCAACATTGTTGACAAGCACGTCGAGCTTGCCGTCCCATGCGCGCAGTTTCTCCGCGAACGCGCGGACCTCAGCGGGCTGCGTCACGTCGCAATGGACGGCCAGCGCCTGCGGATGGGCTTGGGCAAAGGCCGCGCATTGTGCTTCGTCGATCTCTGCAATGGCGACGCGGGCGCCTGCTTCGACAAAGGCTTTGGCGCAGGCGAGTCCGATACCCGATCCCCCGCCCGTGACCAATACGCTCTTATCGGTGAAATCCATGCGTCACTCTCCCATTATCGGTTGGTTGCTCACTCGATCTGTCGGCGGCCGATCCTCTTATCGTTGAGAGGAAATATTGCCTCCATCCACGACGATCTCGGCAGCGGTGATGTAGCTTGCCTCATCCGAAAGCAGGAAACGGACCACGCGGCCGATCTCTTCGGGCTCCCCGATCCGTTCCAGCAGGATGCGCTGCTCGAAATGCCCCTGAGGCAGGGCATTGATGGCGGGCGTCATCATGGGTGTCACGATCTGCCCTGGCGACACCGCGTTGATGCGGATGCCGTCCCGTCCCAGCCGGTCCGCCAGCGAGCGCACGAGCGACAGGACGCCCCCTTTCGCGGCCGTGTAAATGGGATTGATCGCATTGCCCAGCGTCGCGTTGATCGACGCGGTCGCCACCATGGCGGAGCCGGGCTGGCGCTTCATATCCTCCAGGAAAGCCTGCAACAGCAGCACGATGGGGCGCAGATGGACGTTCATCCCGTCGTCCCAGCTTTGCAGCGTGATGCCGTCGAGCGAGGCGGTGTCGACGATCCCCGCGCAGTGGACGAGGCCGCCGATGGAGGGCAGGGCGGCCCGCGTCCGCTCGGCGGCCCCGGCGATCGCCTGAGGATCGCGCACATCGACACCCATGCCGGTGCAGGGCGTGCCGGTTTCTCGCCGTACGGCTTGCGCGGCCTCGACAGCCCGTCCTTCATGGATATCCCAGATTACGACCGGCCGCCCGACGCTGGCGAGCGCCCGGGCGGAGGCCAGGCCGATTCCCGACGCGCCGCCTGTGATCACGACGCCCGTGCCGGGAAGAGAGAGGCGCGATTGTAGATCTTTGCTCACAATTCGCTCTCCCTATCCTTGTTCTTTTGCCGCTGCTTAACCCAGATCGCGTAGCGCGGTGCGAAGCACCTTGCCGCCGGCATTGCGGGGCAGGGCATCGACGAAGGCGATCCGGCGAGGCACTTTGTAATTGGCCATATTCTCGCGTGCCCAGCCAATGATCGCGATCTCGTCCGCCTGCTGGCCCGGGCGCAGCACGACGAAGGCCTTGCCGATCTCGCCCAAGCGCTCGTCGGGCACGCCGATAACCGCCGCCATTTCGATGGCGGGATGGGCGGCAAGCAGCTTTTCGATCTCGGCGGGGTAGCAGTTGAATCCGCCGGAAATATACATGTCCTTCTTGCGGTCGGTGATGGCGAGATAGCCGCGCGCGTCGATGGTACCGATATCGCCGGTATGCAGCCAGCCGTCCGCATCGATGGCCTCCGCCGTCGCCTGCGGATTGTCCAGATAGCCCTTCATCACCGAATGGCCGCGCACCCAGAATTCGCCCGCCTGTCCCGTCGGGACATCGCGGCCTTCCTCATCGACGCAGCGCACTTCCAGGCCGGGCATCGGCAGGCCGCAGCTATGCGCGACCGTTTCGGCATCGTCGCCCTGACAGGTCATGGCGATGGAGCCGCATTCGGTCATGCCGTAGCCGTTGACGATGTTCGACATGCCAAGTTCGTTGCGCATCCGTTCGACCAGCGCCGGCGCGACCGGCGCCGCGCCCGTCACGGCGACCCGCAGGGAGGAGAAGTCGCGGGGCTTGTCCCCGGCCAGTTCCTGCAGCAGCGTCAGATAGATGGTCGGCGGTCCGGGGATGAAGTTGATCCGGTTCTGCTCAATCTGCCGCACCATTTCGGCACCGTCGAAGGTCGCCATCGGCACGATGGTCGCGCCGCGCGTGAAGCATGTTACCCAGCCTGCCTTGTAGCCGAAGGTGTGGAAGAAGGGATTGACGATGAGATAATTATCGCCCTCGCGCAGGTCGACGCGCACCGACCAGTCGCCGAACGTCTGCACAACCTGTCGGTGCGAAGTCAATGCGCCCTTGGGCCGGCCGGTCGTGCCGGAGGTGAAGATGATGTCGCTGATGTCGTCGCCGGACAGGCGCGCATACGCCTCATCGACCGCCGGATCCCCCGCGCCCTTGCCGCGCGTCAGGAAATGGTCGAACCCGTGATCGGTGCGGATGATCTCCTGCAGATCGGGCAGCTCTTCTCCGGCCAGAAGCGTCGCATAATCGACGCCCAGGAAATCCTGCGGCGCGAACAGCAGCTTGACCCGGCTGCGGCGCAGGATGTCGGCGGCTTCCTGCCCCTTGAAGCGGGTGTTCAGGGGGATGATGGCGGCGCCCACGATATGGGCGCCCAGCGCCGCGAGAATCCACGCCCGGCAGTTGGGGGCCCAGATGCCGACGCGGTCGCCATGACCGACGCCGTGGCTGAGCATGGCGGATGCGGAGGCCCGCGCGTCGGCCCAGATGTCGGCGAAGGTCCAACGCTCATCGCCTTCGATCAGGCCGATGATGGCAGGCCAGCGTTCCGCCGCCGCCTTCGCGGCGGCGGGGATGGTTTCGGGCCATGTTCCCATGGTTTCGGTCATTGGCCGCGCGGCTCCCTTGGCAGTCCGAGCCCGCGCTCGGCGATGATGTTGCGTTGAATCTGATCGGTTCCGGCATAGATGGTGTCGGACCGGCTCATCAGATACATGGTGGTAAGACCGTCGAAGCGTTCTTCGTCGAGGCCGACTTCGCCCTCCTGCCCCAGCACGTCCATGGCAAGTTCGCCCAGCGCCTTGTGCCATTGCGACCAGTAGAGCTTATAGGTGTATGCGGCGCCGGACAGGGTCTCGCCCTCGTCGGACAGCATGCGCAGGCCGTTATAGCGCATGATCTTGAGACCCGCATGGGCATGGGCGATCCGCTGGCGGATCAGCGCATCCCCGGCCTTGCCGTTCGCCTTGGCAGCGGCGATGATCTCGTCCAGTTCGTTGCGGAAATGCATCTGCTGGGCGAGGGTGGACACGCCGCGCTCGAAGCCCAGCAGTGCCATCGCCACCTGCCAGCCGTCGCCCTCCGCACCGATGCGGTCGATGGCCAGTGCCTCCGCGCCGTCGAAGAAGACTTCGGCAAATTCGGCCTCGCCGGTCATCTGGCGGATCGGACGCGGCGTGACGCCCGGCTGGTCCATCGGCACCATCAGGAAGGACAGGCCCTTATTGCCCACGCTGCCCAGCTCGGTACGCGCGACGACGAAACACCAGTCGGCGACCATGCCCATGGACGTCCAGATCTTCTGCCCGTCGATGATATATTTATCGCCTTCTGCCCGCGCCTTGGTCTTGACGTTGGCAAGGTCGGACCCCGCACCCGGCTCCGAATAGCCTTGGCACCAGATCGCCCGGCCATGGGCGATGTCGGGCAGAAAGCGCGCCTTCTGCTCCTCCGTGCCGAGCGCCAGCAGCGTCGGCCCGAGCAGTTCGACGCCCAGATGACCGAGGCGGGGAGGGGCCTTGGCCCGCGCATATTCCTCCGCGAAGATCACCTGCTGCGCGATGGAGGCGTCCCGCCCGCCCCATTGCTCCGGCCAGCCGACGACGCTCCACCGCGCCTCGCCCAGCGCGGCTTCCCACGCGCGGCGTTCCTCGACATTGTCGGTCTGGTTGGTCTGGCCGCGAACCCCTTTGAAGGGGCCGCTAAGCTGGCTGTTCAGCCAGTCGGCGGCCTCTTCGCGAAAGGTTTTCAGTTCAGGGGCGAAGGCAAGTTGCATGGATCAGGCGACCTCGAACAGACCGGCTGCGCCCATGCCGCCCGCGACGCACATCGACACGACGACATATTTGACGCCCCGGCGCTTGCCCTCGATCAGCGCATGGCCGACCAGACGCGATCCGGTCATGCCGAAGGGATGGCCGATGGCGATGCCGCCGCCGTTGACGTTCAGCTTTTCCGGGTCGATGCCCAGCTTCTGCTGGCAATAGACGGCTTGCGACGCGAAGGCTTCGTTGATTTCGAACAGGCCGATATCGTCGATCTTCAGGCCCGCGCGGTCGAGCAGCTTGGGGATGGCGAAGACCGGGCCGATGCCCATTTCATCCGCGCCGCAGCCCGCAACCTGGAAACCGCGATAGACGCCCAGGATCGGCCGCCCTTCCTTCTGCGCGGTGGCGAGGTCCATGACGACCTGCGCCGACGCACCATCGGACAGCTGGCTGGCGTTGCCCGCCGTCACATGCTTGCCTTCCTGGATGACCTGGCCGTTCTTGAACACGGGCTTCAGGCCGGCGAGCGCCTCATAGGTGGTGCCTGCGCGGATGCCCTCATCCTTGGCCAGCGTCACCTCTTCCTTGCCGGTCTCATTGCCTTCCTTGTCGAGCAGCGCCTTGGTGACGGTGATAGGCACGATTTCGGCATCGAAGCGCCCGGCTTCCTGCGCGGCGGCGGCGCGCTGCTGCGACAGGGCGGCGAAGCGGTCCTGATCCTCGCGGCTGACGCCATAGCGTTCGGCGACGATCTCAGCCGTCTCGATCATCACCATATAGGCATAGGGGTCCTGCGCCTTGATGAATTCGGACCGATTGCGGAAGGTCGGCGCATGCTTGTTGATGGTCAGCGAGATGCTTTCCATGCCCCCGGCCACGGCGACGTCGATCTCGTCGCACATGATGCCGCGCGCGGCGAGCGCGATGGCATTGAGGCCCGAGGAGCATTTGCGGTCGAGCGTGAAACCGGCGGTCGTGACGGGCAGCACCGAACCATGGACGGTCAGGCGGCCCAGATTGTAGCTTTGGGTGTTCCAGTGGTTGCCGACGCCCAGATACACGTCGTCGACGCGCGCCGGGTCGATGCCCGCGCGTTCGATCGCGGCATTGACGACATGGGACGACAGGACCGGCGCCTCGGTATCGTTGAACGCGCCGCGATACGCCTTGCCGACGCCGGTGCGGGCGGTGGAGATGATGGCTGCTTCACGCATGGGGAAATCCTCGCTCAAAAACCTTGCATGTTGGTCGGGCCGAAAAAGGCCCGCATTTCGATCACTTCATTCGCTTCGTTGAAGCGGAAGGTGTCGATGACATCGATGCGCTTGGGGCCGTCATAGTTCAGATGAACGCTGAAGGGGAAAGCCGCATACTCCGCCGTGACGCGCACCGGGCCTTCCAGGGTCAGCTTGGCGCCGGTCTTCATGGATTCGGCATAGAAGGCGCGGATCGCTTCACGACCCTTGTGGGGCGGGCTGCCAATGGGGTCCTCGACCGTCGCATCCGCCGCGAACAGCGCGGCGACCTGATCGGGACTGCCTGCCTCGAACGCGGCGACATAGGCGTGGACGGTAGCTTCCATCTTGGCGGGATCGGGCATTTGGCTCACTCCGGGAAATAGCGGTTGATGGTGTCGACGATGCAGGCGGGCTTGTCCTGGCCGTCGATTTCCACGGTGACGCGGATCACGGCCTGGATGGCGCCGCCCTTCACCTCCTCCACCGACACGATCTCGCCGGTGCCGCGAATGCGCGAGCCGACGAGCACGGGCGCGAGGAAGCGCGTGCGGTCCATGCCGACATTGATGCCCGCGGAAAAGCCGCGCACATCGACGATCTGCGGCAGGAACAGGTTGACCAGGCTGAGCGTCAGATAGCCATGCGCCACCGTGGCGCCGAACGGCCCGTCCTTGGCGCGGACGGGATCGACATGGATCCACTGATGATCGCCGGTGCAGTCCGCGAAGGCGTCGATGCGATCCTGCTCGATCGTCAGCCATTCGGAAACGTCGAGCTTTGCGCCGTCCTGACCCAGCAGGTCGCGCGGATTGTTGAAGACCACCGCCATGGATCAGGCCCTCTGGCTGGAGACGGAGACGATTTCGCCCGTCATGTAGGAGGACAGTTCGCTCGCCAGGAACATCATGACGTTGGCGATTTCCCACACTTCGGCGGGGCGCTTGAACGCTTCCTTCTCGACCAGCAGGTCCAGCGTTTCCTGCGTCGTCACCTTGGCGAGGAAAGGATGCATGGCGAGCGACGGCGCGACGGCGTTGATGCGCACGCCATGTTCGGCCGCTTCGATGGCGGAGCAGCGGGTGAAGGCCATGACGCCCGCCTTGGCGGCGGCATAGTGGGCCTGCCCCTTTTGCGCGCGCCAGCCCAGGACCGAGGCGTTGTTGACCATGACGCCCGACTTGTTGGCATACATGTGCGGCAGGAAGGCGCGGGTCATGCGGAACAGGCTGGTCAGCGTGACGTCGAACACGCGGTTCCACTGGTCGTCGGTCATGTCCACAATGTCGACCTCGCCGCCCAGACCCGCATTGTTGATGAGCACATCCACCTTGCCCAGCGCGGCCAGCGACGCGTCGCGCAGCGCCTGCACGGCTTCTTCGCTGGTCACGTCGCAGACGAAGGTCGCTGGCCGTTCCACGCCCGCTTCATCGGCGATCCGGTCGGCCGCTTCGCCCAGACGGCGCTCGTGGAAATCGCTGATCAGCAGCTTCGCGCCTTCCTCGGCGGCGCGCTTGGCGGCGGAAAAGCCGATGCCGGTGCCCGCAGCAGCCGTCACGACGACCGTCTTGCCCGTCAGCAGGCCGCGCGGAGTGGGATAGGGCGGAACGGGGGAAGTCGGGGTCATGCTGCGTCCTTGCTAGTTGCGGGCGTCGGTTCGGCCCGGTCGAGTTGGGCGTCCACCGCCAGCACGATCTTGCCGCGCACATGGCCCTCGCGAACGCGGGCCATGGCTGCGGCAGCATCGGCCAGCGGCAGCAGTTCAAAAGGCGGCGGCGCCATGGCGCCTGCGTCAATAGCCGTCACCAGAGCGGCGAGATGCTCGCCCAGCCGCTCGAAACTGGCGGAGGCGCGGATGGCGCTGATGTCCCGCGCGGCGAAGCGAGCCGTGTCGGGCAGCGCCTCCTGCGGCAACATGGTTTCAATGGCGACATAACGGCCGCCGGGCCGGATCAGCGCGGCCGGATCGGAAAGGCTGCCCTGACCCACCGTGTCGAGGACAAGGTCTACGCCCTCGGCCGCCCATTCGGCGATCTTTCCGGCGACATCTTCGTTGCGATAGTCGATCGGCAGGTCGACGCCGAGCGATCTCAGCAGATCCTGATTGGCCGCACCGGCCGTCGCGGCGACGATGGCTCCTGCGGCCTTGGCGATCTGGATAGCGAACAGGCCGGTTCCGCCCGATCCGCCGTTGATCAGCACGCGCTCGCCTGCCTTCAGCTGGCCTTGGGTCAGCAGCGCCTCGCGCGCGGAAATTCCGGCCACGGGAATAGTGGCGGCAGCGGCGAAGGAAAGGCCGGCGGGCAGCTTCACGGCATGGGCGACGGGGCAGATCGCATAGTCGGCCCATGTGCCCCCGCGCCCGAGCGGCAGCCCGGACATGAAGGCGACGCGGTCGCCTACGGCCATATCGGTCACGCCGTCGCCCAGTGCGACCACCGTGCCCGTGCCGTCAAATCCGGGCACCAGAGGCAGGAAAGCGTCGGGCAGGAAAGGCAGGAAGCCCGCGCAGGCCTTCCAGTCCGCCGGATTGACGCCGACCGCCGCCACCTTGACCAGCATCTCATGGGATTGCGGCGCGGGGACGGGCAGGGACTGGCGGCGAATCGCCTCCGGTCCGGCAAAGCCGTCCATCGCCATGGCATCCATGGTGGAAGGAAGGGCGTCGCCTGTCATGCGGCCGCCTTCTCGTCGGTCGGAGCATCGCCGTCCAGCAGCAGCTTCGCCAGCGCCTCCCGATGGGAATCCGGCGACCCCAGCCAGCTGGCCGTGGCGCGGGCGCGCTTGAAATAAAGATGGGCGTGATGTTCCCAGGTGAAGCCGATGCCGCCGTGGAGCTGGATCGCGTCGCCGCTGATCGACCGATAGGCGTCGGACGCATAGCCGCGCGCGATATGGCAGGCTTCGGCCAGTTCCTCGCCATCCTCATCAATGGCGGCGGCGGCATAATAAGCGGCCGAGCGCGACGCCTCGACCAGCAGCATCATGTCCGCCAGCATATGCTTGTACGCCTGGAATGAGCCGATCAGACGCCCGAACTGCATGCGCTGCTTCGCGTAGTCGACGGTGGCGTCGAGGCTATAGTGCGCGCCCCCCGTCTGTTCGGCGGCGAGCAGGCCCGCGCCGATGGCAAGGGTGCGGGCAATGGCGGCCCTTGCGCCACCCACCTCGCCCAGCACCATGTCGGGCGTCACCGCGCAGTCGAAGGTCAGTGTGGCGAAGCGGCGCGTGCGGTCCAGACCGGGCAGCGCCTCGACCGAAAGGCCGGGCGTCCCTGCTTCCAGCACGACCAGACTGTCATCCGCCGTGGCGACGACGATCAGCTGCGCGATATGACCGAAGGTCACGAAACCGGCCGTGCCGGTCAGACGGCCGTTCGACAGGGTCGGCCGGTCGGCGGTTCCGGCGAAGCAGGCCGCCGTCCCGGACGCCAGACGGGGAAGGAGGCTTTGCTTCTGCTCGGCCGACCCGGCCGCCAGCACGGCCTGAACGGCCAGCACCGCCGTTTCGAAAAAGGGCACGGGCGCCAGCACGCGGCCCGTTTCCTCCAGTACCAGCGCCATTTCCACCGCGCCCAGCCCCAGCCCGCCATAGGCCTCCGGCACCATCAGCCCGGCAAAACCCATCTCACCGGCGAGGCTCCGCCACAGGCTTTCGTCGAAGCCCGTGGCGCCTTCGACCACGGCGCGGATCAGGTCCGGGTTGGCGGCGTCGGTCAGGAAGTCGTGCGCGGCCTCCTGAATGGCGCGCTGGTCATCGCTGAGCGCGAAATCCATCAGGCGGCTCCGTAGACCGGCTTGGCGGGTTCGCGCGTGGTCAGCAGCTTGCGGACGATGCCGTCCATCTCGCTCGCTTCGATGCGGGCGCCCTTGTCGAAGGCGGGGCTGTCGGTCCAGCCTTGCGACAGGAAAACTTGGCCGCCCTTCAGTTCGAATACCTGGCCGGTCACGCCCTTCGACTGTTCGGACACCAGATAGGCGACCAGCGGGGCCATGTTCTCGGGCGCGAACAGGTCGAATTCGCCTTCCTTCACGTCCATGTCGAACGCGCCGGTGTCGGTCATCCGGGTACGGGCATTGGGGGCCAGCGCGTTGGCGGTGACGCCCAGGCGGGCGAGTTCGGCCGCCTGCACCAGCGTCAGCGACGCGATGCCGCCCTTGGCCGTCGAATAGGCCGACTGGCCGATCGATCCCTGAAGACCCGCGCCGCTGGTCGTGTTGATGATGCGGGCGTCGACGGGATTGCCCGCCTTGCTCTGCGCGCGCCAATATTCGGCGGCGTGGCGGCTGGTGCAGAAATGGCCGCGCAGATGGACGCGGATCACCGCATCCCATTCCTCGGGCGAGCAGGTGAAGAACATGCGGTCACGCACGAAACCGGCATTGTTGACCACCGCATGCAGCGTACCGAAGCTGTCCAGCGCCTGCTCGACCATGCGCTTGCCCGCATCCCAGTCAGCCACGTCGTCGGTGTTGGCGACAGCCTCGCCGCCCATGGCGCGAATCTCGTCCACCACCTGTTCGGCCGCGCCCTTGGTCAGCCCGGCCTCACCATGGGTGCCGACGCCCAGGTCGTTGACCACGACCTTGCAGCCCTCCGCCGCCAGACCCAGCGCATAGGCCTTGCCCAGGCCATTGCCGGCCCCGGTCACGATCGCAACACGTCCTTCGCAGATACCCACTTCTTTACTCCTTCATTGCGCTGCGACGGGGATCAGCAAATGCTGGCTCAAGTCCCCCACCAGATCGAGCAGCGAATAATCCCGCCGCGAAAAACGCCATTGCCCGTCCTCGCGGACGAAGGCGTCATGATAACGGCCCGCGCAGATCGCCTGAAGCGGCAGGTCCGGCGCGGCCTGAAACACGGTGTAATAGGACCGGCAGGTCGCGGTCCCGGCTTCCTCGTCGATCTCGACGATCGGATTGGTGATGACATGCTTGGTACGCGGGGTGCCGCAGGGATAGATGCGGACATTCGCGCGCCACAGCGCCAGCATCGGAGCGGAGCCTTCGACTTCCGCGTCGCCGGTCTTGATCCGCGCCTTGTCGAACAGCGCGGCGACGGCTTCCAGATCGCCAGCGTCCATCAGTTCGGCATAGCGATAGAGCAGATTGGTAATGGCCGTTGCGTCGTTCATGCGCGTCCCTCCCGCTGTGCCGCTTGCTGTTCACGCCTTGAAGCTGTCTCGCCCGTCAGGCGCACCGCGACGGCGTCCGACCGGATGCGCTGCCGCTCCGGTTCGGGTGCGGTGAGCGGGTCCACCTCGACCATCCCGGTCAGCGCGGCGCGGGCGAGCTTCTGATATTCGCCCTCTCCATCATTCTTCCACGTCACCTGATGCGGCTCGAAGCTCTTGATGACCTTGGCCGGATTGCCCGCCACCAGACTGCGCGGCGGCGTCTCCATGTCGGATTTGACCAGGCTCAGCGCCGCGACCAGATTTTCCGCCCCGATCACCGCATTGTCGAGGATCACCGCATTCATCCCGATCAGCGCATTCTCGCCAATCTCGCAGCCGTGAATGATCGACCCATGGGCGATGGTCGCGCCCCGCCGGATGACAGTGTCGCGCAACTGGTTGGCATGCACCGTCACGCTGTCCTGGATGGAGCTGTCGCCTTCCACCACGATCCGCCCGAAATCGCCGCGCAGCGACGCGCCGGGCGCGATGAAGCAGCCCGGTCCGACGATCACGTCCCCGATCAGCGACGCCAGCGGGTGGACGTAGCTGGTCGGGTCGACCACGGGAACGATTCCTTGAAAGGCGTAGCAGGGCATGGGCGGAGCTTCCCGTTACAGCCGTTCGATGATGGTGACGTTGGCCTGCCCGCCGCCTTCGCACATGGTCTGGAGGCCATAGCGCCCGCCGGTGCGCTCCAGCGCGTTCAGCATCGTGGTCATCAACCGCGCGCCGGTCGCACCGATGGGATGGCCGAGCGCGATCGCGCCGCCCTGCACGTTCACCTTCTCATGCGGGATGTCGAGTTCCTTCATCCACGCCATGGTGACGCTGGCAAAGGCTTCGTTGCATTCGAACAGGTCGATGTCGGACAGGCTCATGCCCGCCTTCTTCAGCGCATATTGCGTCGCCGGGATCGGGCCGGTCAGCATCCACACCGGATTGGCGGCGCGCACCGAAAGATGATGGATGCGGGCGCGGGGTTTCAGGCCATGCTCCTTCACGGCGCGCTCGCTCGCGATCAGCAGTGCGGCCGCGGCGTCGCAATTCTGGCTGGCGACGCCTGCGGTGATGACGCCGCCTTCACGGACCGGGTTGAGGCCCGCCAGGCCCTCCAGCGTGGTGCCCGGGCGGATCGTCTCGTCCTTCGCCAGACCTTCAAGGGCCACGACTTCCTTGTCGAACCAGCCATTGTCCCAGGCCGCCTGCGCGCGCTGATGGGATGCGAGGGCGAATTCCTCCATCGCCGCGCGGCTGATGCCCCATTTTTCGGCGATCATTTCGGCCGAACGGATCTGGTTCACTTCCTCGTCGCCATAGCGCGCGTCCCAGCCCTTCGCGCCCTGGAACGGGCTGTCGAAGCCATAGGGCTGGCCCGCGAACATGGCGGCGGAGATGGGAATGGCGTTCATCGCCTGGCTGCCGCCCGCGACGACGAAGTCCTGCGTGCCGCTCATCACGCCTTGCGCAGCGAAATGCACGGCCTGCTGGGAGGAACCGCACTGGCGGTCGACGGTGACGCCGGGCACTTCCTCGGGCAGGCCCGCGACCAGCCATGCCGTGCGGCCGATGTCGCCCGCCTGCGGCCCGATGGTGTCGCAGCAGCCCCAAACCACGTCATCGACCAGCAGCGGATCGATGCCGGTGCGCTTGACCAACTCGCGGATCGGATGCGCGCCAAGGTCGGCGGGATGGACGGCTGCGAGGCTGCCCTTCTTGCGGCCGACGGGCGAGCGGACGGCGTCGATGATATAGGCTTCAGGCATTTTCGGTTTCCCGTGCAAAGGTCTGGTCCGGCCCCATGGGCTGGGTGAAGATGCGCGTGGCGATGCGCGCGCGGTGGAAGGCCGGGGTGCCCCAGCTCTGGCTGAGGGCAAGGGCGCGCTTCAGGAACAGATGCACGTCGACTTCCCAGCTATAGCCCATGGCGCCATGCACCTGGATCGACGCGCGGGCGGCGGTGTCCGCTGCTTCGAGCGCGACCAGCTTGGCATGGCTGATGCGGGCGCGGGCCTGCACGTCGCGCGCGCTGATCTCGGCCGCCGCTGCCGCGACAACCGGTTTGGCGAATTCGATCGCGACCTGGGCGGTGGCGAGGTGATGCTTGACCGCCTGATAGCTGCCGATCGGCTTGCCGAACTGCTGCCTTTCCTTGGCATATTCCACCGCGAGGTCGACGGATCGCTGGGCAAGGCCCAAGCCCATGGCGGCGTTGAACAAGGCTGCGCGGTCCAGCGCCAGATCCCAGTCGGCCTTCCCCAGCGCGGTCGCGTTGGCGGCGTCCCACGTGACGGAGAACAGGCGGCGGAACGGGTCGATGCTGGGCTGTGCCGTCAGCGTCACCTGATCGGGCGTGGCGAGATAGGCCTCGCCGTCCTTTTCCAGCAGGATCGCCGCTGCGCTGTCGGCATGGGCGACGAAGGGATTGAGCGGGTGCGCGATCGCGATGGTCGCCATCGTATCGGCCAGCAGCGCATGATCGGGCGCCAGCGCGGCCAGCATCGGCGCCGCCACGCCCGCGCTTTCCACCAGCGGTTCGGGCAGCGCGACATAGCCCGCTTCCCGGGCGATCAGGGCGAAGTCGGTTTCGGACAGGCCAATGCCGCCTGCGCTTTCGGGCAGCAGCACCAGGGTAAGGCCAGTCTCGACGATGGATGCCCAGCGCGCATCGTCGCGCGCGACGCCGGCTTCCATCATCTTGCGCCAGTGATCGGGCGTGCAGCTGTCGGCGAACAGGCCGCGAGCCGTTTCGGCGAACATCAGCTGTTCGTCATTTAGGGTGAAGTCCATTGTCCCCTCCCGTCAGCGCGGCAGGCCGAGCATGCGCTCGGCGATGATGTTGCGCTGGATTTCGTTCGACCCGGCGTAAATCGGCCCGGCAAGTGCGAAGATGTAATCGTCGATCCAGTCCACCGGACCGGCGGCGGACGCCTCCTGCGTCAGTTCTGCCGTGGGGCCGAGGATCGCGAGCGCGGTCTGCGTCAGGTGAATGTCCAGTTCCGACCAGAAGATCTTGTTGGTGCTGGCTTCCGGGCCGATTTTCGCGCCCGCCATCAGCCGGGACGCGGTCTGGTAGATGTTGAGCGCATAGGCGTCGGCGTTCATGTGCGCGCGCACGACGTCCGCTTCCAGCGCCGGGTCGGCCGTTTCCTTGTTCGCTTCCCACAGCTGCGCCAGCTTACGCGCCGCCACCTGGTAACGGGCGGGCGATCGCAGCATCAGGCCGCGTTCGAAACCGGCCGTCGCCATGCAGATGTGCCAGCCCTGGCCCTCGTCGCCCAGCCGGTTGAAGGCGGGTACGCGGACATTTTCCAGGAAAATCTCGGCAAAGCCGACATGGCCGTTGATCTTCTTGATCGCGTTGACCGTGACGCCCGGCGCATTGAGCGGGAAGAAGATCAGCGACAGGCCCTTGTGCCGCTCCGTGCCCGGCGTGCGGAACAGGCCGAAGGCCCAGTCGGCGAACACGGCGCGGCTCGACCAGATTTTGTGGCCGCTCAGGATATAGTCGTCGCCATCCTGCACGCACGTCGCCCTGACGCCCGCAAGGTCGCTGCCCGCCTGCGGTTCGGACCAGGCCTGCGCCCAGATTTCCTCGCCGCTCGCCATTTTAGGCAGGAAACGCTGCTTCTGCTCATGCGTGCCGAACTCGATCAGGGTCGGGCCGAGCAGGAAGATGCCGTTCTGGCTGACGCGCCCGGGTGCCCCGGCGCGCGCATATTCCTCCTCGAAGATCAGCCACTGGATGAGGTCAAGACCGCGGCCGCCATATTCCTTGGGCCAGGTCACCATGCCCCAGTCGCCGGACTTCAGCGTCTTTTCCCATGTCCGATGGGCTTCGAAGCCTTCGCGGGTGGCGTCATAATGTTCCAGCGGTTCGGACGGCCCATGGGCTTCCAGCCATGCGCGCACTTCCGCCCGGAAAGCCTGTTGTTCGGGAGTGTAGGTCAGGTCCATCAGAACTTCGCCGCCTTGCCGGTTTCGACAAAGGCGTCGCGAGCCTTCTGGCTGTCTTCATGCATGTACATTTCCAGCGTGAAGCCCTGTTCCCAGCGATAACCGCGATCCACGTCGCGGGCTTCGAGACCGTTCAGCGCTTCCTTGGCGATCACGAGTGCCTTGCGCGATTTGGACGCGATCAGCGCGGCAAAGGCGCGGGCCTCGGTTTCCAGTTCGGCGCGCGGCACGACCTTTTCGATGGCACCCAGACGATAGGCTTCCTGCGCGGGGATATTGCCGCCGGTGAAGAAGGCCGCGCGGACCTTGTGCAGCGGCAGCATGCGCGACATGTGGCTCGCCCCGCCCATCGCGCCGCGGTCGATCTCCGGCAGCGAGAAGAAGGCGTCGTCCGCCGCGATGATCGTGTCGGACGCGCCGCAAATGCCGATGCCGCCGCCGATCACGAACTTGTGCACCGCGACCACGACCGGGACTTCGGCGTCGTGGATCGCCTTGAAGGTCAGGTAATTGCCGCGATTGAGATAGGGGATGCGCTCGGGATGGGCCTGCATCTCCTTAATGTCGACGCCGCCGCAGAAACCGCGCCCTTCGGCCCGGATCAGGATGCAGTGGACATCCTCGTTGCGCGCGGCTTCGGAGATGATCTTCGGCAGGCTGTTCCAGGTCTCGCTGTCGAAGGCGTTGACCGGCGGCACGTCGAAGACGATTTCCGCGACCCGGTTCTCGATGGTGCATGTAATCGGCATATCTCTGTCTCCTCAGGCCGCCGAAGCGGTTTCGCGGCCCAGTGCGGCAAGCGCGGCCAGACGCTCGTGCGCCTCGTCCACGATGCGGCCCACCAGTTGCTCGCAGCTTGGAATTTCACCGATGCGTCCGCCGACCACGCCGGTCGCCATCACGCCATGTTCGATATCGCCGTCGACCACGGCCTTCTGGATCAGCATCGGCATGGTCGCAGCCATCATCGCCTGCTTGAGCGGCATCGCGCCATGGGCGGTCATGCCCCGCGCCGATTTGATGAGGCTGAGCCAGCTTGCGCCGGTCTGCTTCTTCATCGCCATGCTCGCCTCGATGGCGCGCATCCACATGGCGAGGTTGCCGGACTTCTCGATCCGGTCCATCAGCTTGGTGCGGACCATGCGCTGGGGAATGCCGTCGAGCTTGGTGGTGACGATGATGCGGTCGGTGCCGGCTTTCAGATATTCCGCCTTGGCGCTGTCAGGCACCGGGCTTTCCTTGGTCAACAGAAACCGCGTGCCCATCGCGATGCCCACGGCGCCATAGGCGAGCGCCGCCGCAAGCCCGCGTCCGTCGGCGAAACCGCCGCTGGCGATCACCGGCACCTTCACGGCGTCCAGCACCTGCGGCAGCAGCACGGTGGTCGGGACGGAGCCGGTATGGCCGCCGCCTTCGCCGCCCTGCACATTGACCATGTCGACACCGAGTTCGACCATCTTCTGCGCATGCTTGACCGCGCCCACGGTCGGCACGCAGAGAATGCCCGCGTCCTTGAAACGCGCGATCATCTTCGCATTGGGGCCACGCCCGAAGCTGACCGCGCGCACCCGATCCTTATTGGCGAGGATCAGTTCGACGATCTGGTCCGCACCCGGTTGGAACATGTGGAAATTGACGCCGAACGGCCGATCGGTTCCCCGCCGCACCATCAGGATTTTCTCGCGCGCCTCGTCCGGCGTCATGACCGCCGCGCCGAGGAAGCCGAAGGCCCCGGCGTTGGAGCTGCCGATCACAAGGCTGGGTTCGGCCACCCAGCCCATGGCGGTCTGGATGATCGGCCAGCTGCAGCCCAGCCGCTCGGTCATGATAGTGTGCAGCGGATCGCTCATCAGCCTTCGCCTGCCTCTTTCTTGTTCGCCGCGGCCATTGCTTTGCCGTCAAGCCCGCCGATCGAATTGCCCATCGTCAGGTCATTCTGCGCATGGGCGAAGTGGTGCATATGATAGACCGCTTCCATCGCGTTGCGCTTGCCCATCAGTTCCTCGACATGATTGACGGCCTGTTTGGTCAGCCAGTTGCCAAGGCGCGGCTGGGCGACGAGCTTGGCCGCCATGGCCGCCACCGTCTCACGCAAGGCCTCGCGAGCGACGACCTTGTTCACCATGCCGAACTGTTCAGCGCGCTGGGCGCTCATGCGCTCGCCCAGCAGCAGAAACTCCTTGGCGATGCGCGGCGGCAGTTCATAGGCATGGGCGAAATATTCGACGCCCGGAATGCCCATGCGGTTGACCGGGTCCTGGAAGAAGGCGTCATCGCTCGCCACGATCAGGTCGCACACCCAGGCGAGCATCAGCCCGCCCGCGACGCAGGCGCCCTGCACCATGGCGATGGTCGGCTTGGCGACGTCGCGCCAGCGCCGGCACATGCCGACATATTGCTCTTTCTCACGAGTATAGAGCAGTTCCGCCGCCGGCTTGTTGACATGGGTCGGCACCATCAGCCGGTTCTCGAACTGCTTGTGCAGATCGCGACCCGGCGTGCCGATGTCATGGCCGGCGGAGAAATGCTTGCCGTTACCGCCCAGTACGATGCAGCGGACGTCATCGTCGTTCGTCGCCCGGATGAAGGCGTCGTCGAGCGCATAGGTCATCTGGCCGTTCTGGGCATTGTTGAAGCCCGGTCGGTTCAGCATGATCCATGCAACATGGTCGATCACCTCATAGGTGACCGGCTCTTCGGTCTCGTAGACGATGTCGACCTTCTGCGGTTCGACCAGGCGATCGGCCTCGTTCATCATGCCCTCCTTGCAGGCGGATTGTCCTTGATGACGGATGCGCGGATATTGTGCGGGTCGAGGCTGGCGATGATGTCGAGCGCTTCCTTGCCCGGCAACGCCGTTTCCCCGAGGTCGCCCTTCTCCAGCGGGAAGCCGGTGGCCTCCTGAACCTGTTCGAACGTGACGCCGGGATGCAGCGAGACGACGCGGATCGCGTTGTCCTTGCCACCGAAATCCATGACGCACAGGTTGGTGACGATCATACGCAGGTCGACGCCCGAATAATTGCCGCCCGCCACTCGCTTGGCCGGATTATAGCCCACACCGGACACCATATCCACTTCCCCCGGCACGAAGGTCCGTGCCGTGTGCGCCGGGAAGAAGAAGCTGTTCGCATGATAGATGGTGTTGCCCGGGAAACCGCGCACACCCAGCATCTGCGTCTTGGGTTTGTCGTAGGTGCCGCCCAGATAGCTCAAATTGATCTGGCCGAAGCGGTCGAGCTGCGTCGGCGTCACCATCGCATGGCGGCGACCCGTCCATACCGCGGCGTCGAAGAAGCGCGAGAAGGGGAGATGGCCCGCCGCCTTGCGGTCGTCATATTTGCGCGGCCCCAAAGGCACCGGCTGTTCGACCAGATAGGCTTCGCCATCGGTCATCATCAGTTCCGGGCTGTGGGTCAGCTTGGCAAGGCTCGCGGCCAGGCGCGGCACGGGGCCGACTCCAGTGGCGATGATCTCGCCATTGTTGCGAAATGCCTCAGAGCAGGCGAAAATGCAGAGTTCTGCGAGGGATACTTCAGTCATCAGAATATCGGGAGCGGGAGAGCCGCCACCGCCTCCTTTCCGCCAATGCTTTCCAGATAGGCTTCTTCGGTCGCGCCGACGAAGCGGTCCGCCACCGCCGACCAGTCGCCCGGTTCACGGGCAGCATCGGCATAGGCCTTGAACGCCTTCATGTCCCAGCCATAAGCCGGGGGCATGGAGCTGGGGTGCGCGCCGCCAGGTATCTCAACGACGCCGCTGACGAAGCAGCGTTCGAAAATGTTGAAATGCGCCTGGTCGGGATAATGATCTTCCATCCGGTCGACCAGTTCTTCGCACGACACATAGGTCTTGGCGGCCGCCTTCGCGAACCACTCGTCATAATAGCTGTCGGGTCCGAACAGATGGACGTTGCCACGCCAGTCGCTGCGGTTGGCGTGGATCAGGGCCACGTCCAGCTTCAGCGCGGGCATCGCCACCAGCGTCTCGCCGTCGGCATAGGGCGACTGCACGGTCTTGAGGCCGCCCAGTTCGGCAAGGTCGGTACCCAGACCGACGCGGGTCGGCAGGAAGGGCAGGCCGAAAGCGGCGGCCTTCAGGCCCCACTGGAACATGCCTTCGTCCAGTTCCAGAACCTCGATCTGCCCGGCTTCGCGCGCCTTGCGGAACCAGGGCTCCAGCGGAATGGCGTCGAGCGAGACGAAAGCGAAGACCAGTTTCTTCACCTTGCCCGCCGCGCACAGCATCCCCACATCCGCGCCGCCATAGGCGACGACGGTCAGATCCTTGAGGTCCGAACGCAAAATCTCCCGCACCAAAGCCATCGGCTTGCGCCGCGGACCCCAGCCGCCGATCCCGATGGTCATCCCGTCGGATAATTGACCGACGATGTCGGCCGCCGTCATTCTCTTGTCGAGCATCATTCCGCCTCTTCACTAATATTTTCCGGTACCATTGGTACCGATGTTGTCAACGGCCTATCTCGCCACACCACTAAAGCTACTTCCGTTTCCATCCGCCATCACGCGGTCGCCAGCTTCCGCTCAATCGCTTTCATACGCCCATTTATGGCCCCAGTCGCTTACCGACAGGCTGGTCGTCGGAACCCAGCTGGCCGGATCGATCACCATCCCGTTCCAGCCATATTCAATGTCGAAACCACTGGGCGTTTGCATGTAGAAGGACGTCATCTTGTCATTGACGTGACGGCCCAGGCTGGCGGACAGCGGAACCTTGCCCTTGCTCTTGAGCACTCGGTCATAGGCGCGTCCGACATCCTCCAGGCTGCCGACTTCCAGCATCATGTGCACCGCGCCATTCGGGCTTTCGGGAAGCTGGCCCAGAGCGAGGCTGTGGTGGCGGCTGTTGCAATGGAGGAAGGCGAAACCGACGCCCGCGTCTTCGGGGCCGCCTCCTGCCAGATAGAAGCGGCCAAGGTCGGTATCGCCAAAACCCATCACATCCTTGTAGAAGGCGTGGGTTTCTTCGAAATTCGGTGCTGTCAGCACGACATGGCCCAGCCCCATATCGCCATTGTTGCCGGTGACGAAGGCGCTGACCCCCGCCGGCGAGACGAAGGGCGCATAATCGACGAAGCGGCCGTAAAAAATTTCCATGGGATTGCCCGCCGGATCGGAAGAACGCACCAGTTCATAGACCTGCCGGGCGCGCGCTTCCATGACGTCGGCGCGCTCCACCGGACGACCCGCCGATTCGAGCTTGGCGATGACCGATTCGAAGGACTCGCGATCCGCGCATTCCCAGCCCGGCGCGACGAACGCATTGCGTTCGCCCTTCTGCACCCACAGGCGGTAGGGGCGATCGTCCATCCGGAACAGCGCCACATCGTCTCGCGCGGAGGGAGAGGCCATTAGCCCCGCGATATTGCAGGCAAAATCCTGCCACGCAGCCAGATCCTGCGTCTCCACGATAACATAGCCTAGCGAAATCACTGCCATTTCTGCCGCCTCGTCCCTTGTCCTCAACCTGGGCCTCGAACCCGATTTCGTTGCTACAAGCGCCTTTTCTTACGCAATTTCTCCAGATAGCACGTATCATGCTGCATGGATAAGGCGCTCTGACACGCATCGCGTAAGGTGCTTATGGCAATTCGTTCCGGATCGGCCTATAAGCATCGAGCAAAATGCGCAAGCCCTCTTTGCCTTGACAGTTTGCGTAATAACAAATTATATTAACTACGCATATAGGCAATTGATATGAGTCGTCCGAATTGGAGAAGATAATGACCGGGGCAATAGCAAGACCGACCGGCGAGGCGGATGCAGGCGTGCCGTCAGCCGAAAGCCTGATCGCTAAGGCAAAGGCCATGATTCCCGTCCTGCGGGAACGGGCGCGGGCCTGTGCCCTCGGCAATGACGTGCCCAAGGAAACCGTGGCGGAAATGAAGGAGGCGGGTTTCTTCCGCATCCTCCAGCCCAAACGCTATGGCGGTTATGAAATGCACCCCAATGTCTTCTTCGACGTGCAGAAGGCGCTCGCGGAAGGCTGCATGTCCACCGGCTGGATCTACGGCGTGCTGGGCTGTCACCCCTATGAACTGGCGCTGTTCCATGACGAGGCGCAGAAGGAAGTCTGGGGTGAGGACCCCGACATGCTGGTGTCGTCCACCTATCAGCCTGTCGGCAAGGTGGAGAAGGTCGAGGGCGGCTTCTACCTTTCCGGACGCTGGGGCTTTTCTTCCGGCTCGACCCATTGCGGCTGGGTGCTGCTGGGCGCGATCAACTTCGATACCGACGGCGGTCCGCCGGATATGCGGACCTTCCTGCTGCCCCGCTCGGACTATCAGGTGATCGAGGGGACGTGGGATGTGTTCGGTCTTCAGGGTACCGGCAGCTTCGACATTCTGGTCGAGCGCGTGTTCGTCCCCGAACATCGCACCCACCGTGCGGCCGACGGCTTTGCCTGCAACAATCCGGGGCAGGAAGCCAATACCGGCCCGCTCTATCGCATGCCCTGGGCGCAGCTGTTCACCCGCTCGGTGTCGTCGGCGGCCTTTGGCGGCGCCCGCAATGCGATCAACGCTGCGATCGAAATCATGCAGAGCCGTATTTCGACCAATACCGGCAAGGCGTCGAAGGCCGATCCGAACCTGCACGCCGCCATCGCCCGCGCGATTGCGGAAACCAGCGAAATGGACCTGACCCATCGGGCGACCTTCAACGAACTGATGGATTATGCGGAGCGCAATGAACCGATCCCGATGGAGCGGCGCGCCCTCTTCGCCTATCAGTCGGCCAGCGTCGTGCGCCGCCTGGCGGATCTTGTCGACGACATGGTGAAGTTGCTGGGCGGCCGGGCGGTCTATATGTCCAGCCCGATCCTCCAGCCCTGGCTCGACCTGCACGCCGCCCGCGCGCATGTCGCCAACGATCCCGCCAATCGCACCGGCGATGTGGTCGGCACGATGCTCGGCGAACCGCCGGCCTTCACTTTCATCTGAGGAGCGACGGAATGGCGAACGACATCATCAGCAAGACCTATCGCGTTTCGGGCGACCATGACATCGTGGTCGCGGAAGCCGGCTCCGGCTCCGGCCCCGCCGTCGTGTTCATCCACGGCAGCGGTCCGGGCGCTTCGGGGCAGTCCAATTTCCGTCAGAATGTGCAGGCGTTCGTGGACGGCGGTTTCCGCGTCATTCTGCCGGATCTGATCGGTTATGGCGCTTCGTCGAAGCCGGAAGGCATCGACTATACGCTCGATCTGTTCACCGACACGCTTTATGAAGCGCTGGTCGCGCATGGCATTGAGAAGGCGACCCTGATCGGCAATTCGCTGGGTGGCGGCATCGCCCTCCAGATGGCGATGGATCATCCCGAATTTGTCGACCGGCTGATCCTGATGGCGCCCGGCTGCATCCATGAGCGGGAGGAATATTTCAAGATGCCGGGCATCGCCGGCATGGTGAGTTCCTTCGGCGGTCCGGATTTCAACGAAGAGGAACAGCGCCGCCTCATCGCCAACCTGGTATATGACCCGGTTCATGTCACCGATGCGCTGGTCAAGGAACGGTTCGCCGTTGCCCGGACCCAGCCCAAGGATGTGATCGTGCGGATGCGGACGCCCAATCTGGCACCGCGCCTGGGCGAACTCAAAATGCCGATCCTGCTGTTCTGGGGCTATAATGAACGCTTCATGCCGCTGGAAGGCATCGGCCTCTTCTTCGAAGCGTGCCCCGATGTGCGCTGCATGACCTTCAACAAGGTCGGCCATTGGGTGCAGGTGGAGCGGGCCGATGAATTCAACCGCCACTCGCTCGAATTCCTCCATGGCTGATACGCCTGTCTTGACGGCTTCCGAAGAGGATGTTGCCGCGGGTTTTCGGGGTGCCATGCGCCGTCTGGCGTCTGGCGTCGCGATCATCACGGCCAAGGGCGATGAAGGCGCGGTCGGCATGGCGGCGACCTCCATCACCTCTTTGACGGTGGAGCCGCCTGCCGTGCTGGTGTGCATCAACCAGTCGGCGGGCATCCACCCCCATCTTGCGCCCGGTTGCCCGATCAGCATCAACATCCTCTCACGTCACCAGCGAGACGTGTCGGCGGCGTTCGGCGGTGCCGTGCCCAGGGACAAGCGTTTCGAGGTCGGGCAGTGGGTGCCCGACCGGCACGACTTGCCCATGCTGGACGAAGCGCAGGCCAATCTGACCTGCACCATCGTCAGCATGACACCCTTCGGGACGCATAGTATCGTCATCGCAGGCGTGGAGGCGGTACGCCTCAGCGACGCGGTGAACCCTCTCATTTATCAGGATGGAGCCTATTTGTGAGCGACATCGCCGACCAAGGCCTGAACGACGCGCTGGCCGATGAACTCTATCGCGCGCTGCGCGAGGGGCGCACCGTTTCGCCGCTGATGGCGCGTCATCCCGAACTGACCATCGACGACGCCTATGCCATTTCGCTGGGGGCGCTGGAGCGGCGCAAGGCCGATGGGGAACGCGTCGTCGGCAAGAAGATCGGCGTCACCTCCAAGGCGGTGCAGGACATGCTGGGCGTGCACCAGCCCGATTTCGGCTTCCTCACCGACCGCATGTTCGTGGAAGGCGATATCGACATTGCTGCCAACGGCTTGATCCAGCCCCGTGCCGAGGCCGAGATCGGCTTCATCCTCAAGGACAGCCTGAAGGGTCCCGGCGTCACGGCGGAACAGGTCATCGCCGCCACGGAGGCGATCATTCCCTGTTTCGAGATTGTCGACAGCCGGATCCAGGACTGGAAAATCGGCATTGTCGATACCGTCGCGGACAACGCCTCCTGTGGCGTCTATGTGCTGGGCGAGGCCCGCGCAAATCCGCGCGACCACGACCTCCCCAATCTTCACGTCACGGTGACCAAGAACGGTCAGCCATTGTCCGAAGGCTATGGCCATGCGGTTCAGGGTTCGCCGGCGGAGGCAGTGGCGTGGCTCGCCAATACGCTGGGCGCCTATGGCGTCACGCTGGATGCGGGCGATGTGATATTGTCGGGCAGCCTGGTGCCGCTGGAACCTGCCAAGGCAGGGGATGTGTTTGAAATGCAACTGCATGGCGTGGGCGCCTGCACTGCCCGTTTCGTTTGAGGAGTTATTGATGACTGGCAAGGTCAAGGCAGCGATCATCGGTTCGGGCAATATCGGCACCGACCTGATGATCAAGATGATCAAATATCCGCAGAATATGGAATTGGTGGCCGTGGTCGGCATCGACGAAGCCTCCGAGGGCCTCGCCATGGCCCGCGAGCGCGGCGTGGCGACCACCCATGAGGGGCTGGAAGGCCTCCAGAAGATGGACGTCTATCCCGAGATCGGCATCGTTTTCGACGCGACCTCGGCCTATGCCCACAAGGTGCATGACGCCGCGCTGCGCGCCGACGGCAAGCAGGTGGTGGACCTCACCCCCGCCGCCATTGGTCCCTACACCATCCCGACCGTCAATGGCGAAGCCAATCTGGACGCCGGCAACGTCAACATGGTGACCTGCGGCGGTCAGGCGACGATCCCGATGGTCGCGGCCGTCAGCCAGGTCGCGATGGTACACTATGCGGAAATCGTCGCGTCGGTGTCGTCGCGTTCCGCCGGTCCGGGCACCCGCGCCAATATCGACGAGTTCACCCGCACCACCGCGGGCGCCATCGAAAAGGTCGGCGGCGCGGCGCAGGGCAAGGCGATCATCATCCTCAATCCCGCCGAACCGCCGATGATCATGCGCGACACGGTCTTCACCCTGTCCGAAGGCGCCGACGAGGAAACCATCCGCGCCTCGGTGGAAGCCATGGTCAAGAAGGTGCAGGCCTATGTTCCGGGCTATCGCCTGAAGCAGGAGGTGCAGTTCGAGCGCTTTGGTGATAATAATAAGCTGAAGATCCCCGGTCGCGGCGAGTTCACCGGCGTCAAGACGATGATCCTGCTCGAAGTCGAAGGGGCAGGCGATTACCTCCCCAGCTATTCGGGCAATCTCGACATCATGACCGCCGCCGCGAAGGCGACCGGCGAACTGCTGGCGCAGCGCATTGCGCAAGGAAAGAAGGTGACGGCATGACCGCGAAATTCAACGTGGAAGCGGGCGACAAGCTCTACATTCAGGATGTCACCCTGCGCGACGGCATGCACGCCATCCGTCACATGTATGGCATCGACCATGTGAAGGCGATCGCCAAGGCGCTCGACGATGCGGGTGTCGACGCGATCGAGGTGGCGCATGGCGACGGCCTCAACGGCGCGAGCTTCAACTATGGCTTCGGCGCGCACACGGACTGGGAATGGCTGGAGGCGGTCGCCTCGGTGCTGACCAAGTCGGTGCTCACCACGCTCATCCTGCCGGGCGTCGGCACGGTCGAGGAACTGCGCCGCGCCCATGACATCGGCGTGCGTTCGGTTCGCGTCGCGACCCACTGCACCGAAGCGGACGTGTCGAAACAGCATATCGGCATCGCCCGCGATCTCGGCATGGACGTGTCCGGCTTCCTGATGATGAGCCACATGATCGACGCCGAAAAGCTCGCTGAGCAGGCCTTGCTGATGGAAAGCTATGGCGCGCAATGCGTCTACGTGACCGACAGCGGCGGCGCGCTCGACATGGACGGGGTGAAGGCGCGGCTTGAGGCCTATGACCGCGTGCTGAAACCGGAAACCCAGCGCGGCATCCACGCCCATCACAATCTCTCGTTGGGCGTCGCCAACTCTATCGTTGCCGCCCAGTGCGGCGCGGTGCGCATCGACGCTTCGCTGACGGGCATGGGCGCGGGCGCGGGCAACGCGCCGCTCGAAGTGTTCATCGCGGCTGCCGACCGCAAGGGTTGGAACCATGGTTGTGACGTCAACGCGCTGATGGACGCGGCCGAGGATCTGGTTCGTCCGTTGCAGGACCGTCCGGTCCGCGTCGACCGCGAAACGCTCGCGCTGGGTTATGCAGGCGTCTATTCCAGCTTCCTGCGCCATGCGGAGAAGGCGGCGGAGACCTACGGACTCGACACCCGCACGATCCTGGTCGAACTCGGCCGCCGCAAGATGGTCGGCGGTCAGGAAGACATGATCGTGGACGTGGCCCTCGACATGCTGAAGGAGCGCGAGGCAGCCGCCTGACGGCCCGCCATGCGATTGTCGCTCGACCATATCAGCGTCACCGACACGACCCCGTCGCAGCTTGCGGACATCGCCGCCGCGACGGGGTGCACGGGCATATGCCCATTCCTCCATTCGATGGCGGTGCTGCCCGCCATGCCGGATTATGATCTCATCGCCGATCCTGCCGAACGCCGCGCGACCAAAGCGGCACTCGCGGCCAGTGGGGTGACGGTCGATCTGGTTTATCCGTTCACCATCGCGGGCCGCACCGTCGTCGCGGCCTTCGAACCCGCGCTGGAGGTCGCGGCGGAACTCGGCGCGCCGCTGGCCAATATTCTTTGCTATGACCGCGACCCGGCGCGCCTGGTCGAGAAGCTGGCCGAACTGGCCGATCTCGCCGCCGGTTACCGGATCGGTCTCGCGATCGAATTCTATCCGCCCTCGCAGATCCGTACCCTTGGCGATGCGCTGGCTCTCATTGGAGCCGTGGATCGCGAGGATGTGGGCGTCACGCTCGACCTGCTGCATATCATGCGCGGGGGCGATGTGGCGGGCACCATGCGCCACCTCGCCGATCCTCGCATTTGTTTCGCGCAGCTCAGCGATGGCCCGCTGGACATGGCGGCGGAACGGCTTGAATGGGAAGCGGGCCTGCAACGCCAGTTGCCGGGCGAGGGAAGCTTCGACATTGCTGCCTTGCTGTCTGCTCTTCGCCCCGGCCTGCCGTTCAGCGTGGAAGCGCCGCAGGAGGCGGCAAGGAAGGCGGGGGTGTCCCCATTGGAACGCGCCCGCCGCGCCGTGGCGGCGACTTTTGCTGTGATGACACATTGAAATGGGAGAGTTTAAATCTATGCGTGACCTGATCGATCCCTCGCTGCTGCCGGGCCTGGATTTCATGCCGACGCTGGACCTGACGGACGAAAGCCTGCCTGCGATCCGCGCGGGCATGGAGCAGATGTCGGCGGCCATGCCGGAGCCGGAAAATAGCGGCGTTGCGTGGCGGGAAGAAATTCTGCGTGCGCCCGGCGGACATGATGTACCTGTCCGGATCTATACGCCCGACAGCGCTGCCGGACTGTTGCCCGCGATCCTGCACATCCATGGCGGCGGCTATGTGGTGGGATCGATGCGAACCAATCATCTGGCGAACATCGAGCTGGCGACGGCTGCAACGGCGGTCATCGTCTCGGTCGACTATCGCCTCGCTCCCGAAGTTGTCGCGCCCGGTTCGGCTGAAGATTGCTACGTGGCGCTATCCTGGCTGCATGAAATGGCGGCGCAGCTTGGCGTCGATTCCAGCCGCATCGCCGTGCGCGGCGAAAGCGCGGGGGGCGGGCTCGCCGCGGCGCTCACGCTCCTTGCTCGCGATCGGGGCGGTCCGGCCATCGTGCACCAGAATCTCATCTATCCAATGCTGGACGACCGTACGTGCATCACGCGCCTGCCCGAGCATCTGGGCGCCTTCGTCTGGACGCCGCAGGCCAATGCCTTCGGCTGGCGTTCGCTGCTGGGCAAGGAGCCGGGCTCGGCCGATGTGTCGCATTATGCCGCGCCGGCCCGCGCTGACGATTTGACGGGCTTGCCGCCCGCCTTCATCTCGGTCGGTGCGCTCGATCTTTTTCTGGTCGAAGACATGGATTATGCCCGCCGGCTGATCGAAGCGGGCGTTGCGACGGAAATGCACGTCTATCCCAGCGCCTATCATGGCTTCGACGTTCTGCCGGACTCGCCGCTGGTCCGGCAGATGAAGCGCGATGCCGTCAGCGCTCTTCGCAAGGCGCTGCATCCCGGCGAGAACGCCTGATCGATTGCAGGGGACATTTCCATCGGGCGGAGCCCGTCCGTTCGATGGATTTGTCCTCGAGCGCGCTGCGTGAAATGGGGCGCGGGTCGCGCGCTCTCAGTTTGTGCTGTCGGATCCTTTTATGCGGAAAAGGTTTCCGCACGATGCTCCAGTTCAGCCCGTGCCCTTCCGCAGGCCGTGAAGGAACAGGACGGCGCTGGCCCTGGCATAGCTGTCCCGCTGCATTTCCGACGGCGTTTCGGGCGCGGTGAAGAAGCGCGCTGCGAAGGTCGCAAGCGCGTAGAAGGCATGAACGGCAGGGCGATTGGGCGGGGGTAATCCCTGTGCTGCCAGCAGGTCTCTCAGCGGCTGGCCCAGTCGGTCCACGCGGCCTTCATAGAAGAGCCGGGCAAGATCGGGGATGAGGTCCGCCTCCTCCACCAGAAGGCGGTGCATCGCGATATTGGCGGGCGCAAGATGGCGATCCAGCACTTGCCGCGCGAACGCGACGAGGGCGCTTTCCGCGTCCATCCCGGCTGGAAGCGGCTCGAAGGGTTCGCGGCTCGCTTCGTAAATGTCGCGCTGGACGATGTAGCGCAGCAGATGTTCCTTGTTGCCGAACTGGCGATAGACGGTGGCCTTGCTCACCTGCACTCCCGCAGCGGCCCGGTCGACATTGGCGCGGCGATAGCCCTGGTCCAGAAATTCGTTCGTCACGGCCTCGATCAATGCCGCGAATTTCTCGGCGGAGAGACGCAGCGCGACGACGCTTTCGCGGACGGGCGGTTCGATCTTTGCCGGCGGCAGGCCGTCTCCCCCCCCTTCCGTCATGGCGCGATAGCCGTTCAGGAAGAGGCGGACGGCATTTTCGGCGTCGCGTTCCCGCTTCGCCATGCCAGGTAATGCGGCGCCGAGAAAATAGCGGGCGCCGTCGACTGCAAGGCTGCCGAAGCGGATGGCCATGGCGAGCGGATTGCAGGACAGGATGATACCGCCCTGGATCAGATTTTCGAGATAATCGGCCAGGGGTTGGGCGCCGGCCAGCCGCTGCTCGTGCAATTCGGTTGCCAGTTCGGGAAAATATCTGGCGGCGGCGATATTGGCGCGGAACAGCCCGAAACCGACGGGGTCGGCAAAGGCGTCGGACAGGCGCAGGGCATATTTTTTCAGCGTGTCTTCCATCGGCGCGTCTTCGTCGATGGAGATCGTCCCGTGCCAGGCGATCTGGAGCTTGCTGCGCACGGCCGCCTCGAACAGCGCGACCTTGCTGGGAAACAGCTCATATATGCTCTGCTTGCTCATATGGGCGGCGGCAGCGATCCTGTCGACGCTCGTCCGCTCCAAGCCTTCGTTCAGAAAGACTTTGCTCGCCGCGTTTAAGATCTTGGTCCGATTGTCATGTTCGAAGGGCAGGGGTGGAGATGCACTCTTGACCATTCACGTCTACTTCACGTCAGGGTGCGGTAATGCCGATGGCCGATGAAAACATTCATCGGCCATCGTTATCAGCGCAAACCGCCCATCGGCAAGGTCCTCAAGGACGGGCGGTCGCGCAGTCATGTCAGGGCGCCTCGCCGGCCGCGCCGGCTTTGCCGACTGCAATGTCGACCTTGTCGATCTTGCCCGCGAAATGCCCGCCTGCCGGATAGTCGCTGGTGACCGGCGTATCGGCATCGAAACCGATGTCGAGCGTTTCGGTCAGTTCCGGCAATTTGCTGATGGTTCGGGCGATCCGTCCGCGTGCGACCTCATGGCCGTTCGCGCTGACGATCATCTCGCCACCAGCATTCACCCCGCCGTCGTAGCGGAAGTCGAAGACAAGCCGGTTCCGTCCCGCCGCGAGCGGCCGTTCCGCCGCCACCTGCGATTGATCGCCGGCCAGCTGCGACGCCGCCATCAGGGCGATCGGCCTGCCGTCCTTCACATAGAAGCTCCAGCCGCCGAACTTGCCGCCCAACGCGACCAACGCACCGGTTGCATGTTCCTGCGGCATGTCGACATCCGCGGTGATACGGAAGCTGCGCGCGAGCAGAGGGGCCGCCGTGACCGACGGAATGCTGATGTCCGATCCCCAATAGACATAGTTGGATCGGCTGGGGTGCTGGCTTGCCGCCGCCTGGAACCGGGCAAATGTCATCCGGTCGTCCAGGGGGAAGACCTGGTTGCGTTCCGCCTCCTGACGGAACAGAGCCTGCATTTCCGCGAGCTTGGCCGGCTGTTTCGCGGCCAGATCGTGCGCCTGCGAGAAGTCCTTGTTCAGGTCGTACAATTCCCACTTATACTGGTTGGGCTTGATCGATCCGTCGCCGCGCTTCCACGGCAGGTTGACCGGCGTGGTGCCGGCCAGCCAGCCTTGGTGGTAAATGCCCTGATTGCCCATCATTTCGAAATATTGGGTGTCGTGCCGTTCCGGGGCCTTGGGCGCGTCGAAACTATAGGCGAAGCTGACGCCGTCGATCCGCTGCTGCTTCACGCCATTGACGCTGTCGGGGGCCTTGATGCCGGCCGCCTCCAGGATCGTGGGCATAACATCGTTCACATGGGTGAATTGCGAACGGATGCCGCGCGCCTTGATATGGTCGGGCCAGGATACGACCATCCCGTTGCGCGTGCCGCCCAGATGCGACGCAAATTGCTTGAACCAGCGGAAAGGCGCGTCGCTCGCCCAGGCCCAGCCGTAGCCCCAATTGGGGACCGCATCGGGACCGCCCACCTTGTCGAGATTGGCGAGCAGCGTCTTTTCGTCTTCCTGCGTGCCATTGGCGAAAAGGGACATGGGGTTGGTGCTGCCATGTGTGCCCCCTTCCGCAGCCGCGCCATTGTCGCCTTCGATGAACATGATGAGCGTGTTGTTGCTCTCTCCCATCCGGTCGAGTTCATCGAGAACGCGACCGATCTGCGCGTCCTGATAGGAGAGCATGGCGGCGTAAACCTCCATGAAGCGGGCGTTGATCCGGCGTTGATCCGGAGTGAGGTCCTTCCATGCCGCGATGCCGTCGGGGCGGGCCGTGTTCTCGGCATTGGCGGGAATAACGCCGAGCCGCTTCTGGCGGGCGACGGTTTCCGCGCGCATGGCGTCCCAGCCCTTGTCGAACTGGCCCTTGAACTTCGCGATCCAGTCGGCCGGCGCTTGCAGCGGGGCGTGGGCGGAACCGGTCGCATAATAAAGGAAGAAGGGCTTGTCGGGCGCGGCGGCCTTCTGGTTATGGATCCAGTGGATCGCTTCGTCGGCCAGCGCCTTGTCGAGCACGCCGTCCTTCAGCGTCGGGATCGGGGTCGTGCCGCGATAGAGGCCGGGGGTGAACTGGTTGGTTTCCGCCGCCATGAAGCCGTAGAAATATTCGAAACCCAGTCCGGTCGGCCACAGGTCGAACGGCCCGGCGGGCGAGACATCCGCTTCCGGTGCATTGTGATGCTTGCCGACCATCGCGGTGTTATAGCCATTCTGGCGCAACACCTCCGCGATCGTCGCGGCGCTCTTCGGCATGACGTTGGTATAGCCGGGGAAGCCGGTCGTCAGATTGGCGACGATGCCGTTGCCGACGGCATGATGGTTGCGTCCGGTCAGCAGGGCGGCCCGGGTGGGCGAGCACATGGCCGTGGTATGGAAGCGGTTGTAGACCAGTCCGCGCGCCGCCAGCCGGTCGAGATTGGGGGTGGGGATCGGCCCGCCGAAGGTCGATGCCGCGCCGAAGCCGATATCGTCGGTCAGGATGACCATCACATTCGGGGCGCCCGCCGGCGCGGTGACGGGCTTGGGAAAGGCCGGGGTCGAATCGGCATAGGTTGCCCCGATCTTGCCTGCAAAGGGCTGGGGTGCGGGAGGAAGCGTCGTCTGCGCCGACACCGGCGCGGCGCCCCCGAGCATGAGTGCCAGAAATCCGGCCCCGCAATTCAGGGTCGATCGTTTACGCATTGCCTCTCACTCCTCTGGATGAGCCTGTCTTGTACCGGTGGGTTTCGTACAATGCAAGCACGCGCAACGGGAAAGCCCGGTTGGCCGATGACCGCTTCTCTCGCGCGCCGCGTTTCCGCGTCACCCTTGGGCGAGTAATGACCCGCGACATGGCGCGCGCCGTTCGCAGTATTTGAACCCCATCGCATCCTGCCAGCCGTTGGCGAAAGAGCCTTCTGGCGGCACTGTCCGGCATTTGCTTTCACCGCCGTGGGCAAGGCATTGCCTGTGATCGCGCGGCAAGGTCCGCCGAGCCTGGCTATTTCCCGGGCCAGAGGGCGAGGGTGGTTTCCACAAATTGCTCCAGCTTGTTTCGCGGCGTCCCCGCGCCCGCCTGCACGGCCATGCCCTGGATGATGGTGGAAAGGTAGGTAACCAGGGCCTGCGGATCGATGGTGGCCGGGAAATCGCCCTCAACGCGTGCGCGTTCGAACCGTTCGGCCAGCGCCGCGTCGGACGAAGCGCGGCGGGCGATGACCTCGTGGCGGATCGATTCGGCCTGAGCGGTGCAGGCGACCGTGCTGATGACGCCCAGGCAGCCATGGGGATCGGTCGTACCGGTTTGGATCGCCAGCGACCCGCGCAGCAGCCGTTCGGCAACGCTCTTGGCAGTGGGCGCGTCCAGCGCGGATTTCATGTAGCAGAGCTTGTCGCGCTCATAGAGGTCGAGCGCCTTGCGGAACAGCGATTCCTTGTTGCCGAAACAGGCGTAGAGGCTGGGCTTGGTGATCCCCATGGCCTCCGTCAGTTCGGCCATGGAGGCGCCCTCATAGCCACGGCGCCAGAAAACGGTCAGCGCAGCGCTCAGCGCTTCTTGGGGATCGAACTCCCTCGGGCGGCCCCTGGCTGTCTGCGTCTGCGATTTCATACCGATCGGTATGTAGTTGGCCTCCGCCCCGGCGTCCAGAGCCGGGTTCCATGGTGCGCGGCTTTGCCCTATCAGCGCGGGGAGAAAGAACCAAGCCTGTGCAGACCCGCCTTCTTCAATATTTCCTCGCGCTGGAGCGCGAAGGGCATTTCGCACGGGCGGCGGCGGCGTGCCATGTGTCGCAACCGACCCTGTCGGCGGGCATTTCGGCGCTGGAGGCGCAACTGGGCAAGCGGCTGATCCTGCGCAACCGGCGCTATGGCGGACTGACGGAGGAGGGGCGCGCGATCCTGCCCTGGGCACGGCAACTGGTCGCGGCGGCGGACAATCTGATGCAGGCGGCGGCGGTCGTCAAGGGGCCGTTGCGGGGCGAATTGCGGCTGGGCGCGATTCCGGCGGCGATGCCGGCCATCGGTTTTCTGGTGGAGGCGTTGCTGGAGCGGCATCCGGGGCTGAACATCTCCGTCCGGGCATTGACCTCGCGCCAGATCGAGCGGGAACTGGCGGCTTTTGAACTGGACGCGGGACTCACCTATCTCGATTTCGAGCCGCCCTCCCATGTGCTGGCGGTCCCGCTCTATGTCGAGCGCTACATGCTGGTGGCGGCGCACGGGGTGCTGGAGGAAGAGCGGGCGCTCGGCTGGGAGGATGTGGCGCGTCTGCCGCTTTGCCTCCTGCATCAGGGAATGCAGAACCGGCGGATATTGGACGCGCGGCTGGGCGGGCGCGAACTGGCGTTGCGGCCCGTGGTGACGGCGGACAGCTATGTCGCGCTGTTCGCGCTGGTGCGGCAAGGGCGACTCTGTTCGATCGTGCCGGATCGTCATGCGATGCTGTTGGAGGGGTTGGATTGGGTGCGGACCTTCGCTTTGCCCGATACGGATGAAGGTAGCCGGATCGGCGTGATCGTGTCGGATCGGGCGCCGCTAGGACCGCTGGCTCAGGCGGTGGCGGCCGTCGCCCGGGATATTGCCGGGCGCCTGGACGGCTGAAATCCGGCCGATCATGCTTGATAGAGGATTTCTATCAAGCATGATCGCCTTCGATTTGACGCGGGACGTTCCGGGGCGCAGCATGGCGCGCGGAAGAAGGCGTCGAAAGAATGAGAACGGATGCAGCAGGATAAGGTCGTCGAGGAAGCGACGCTGTTGATAGAGGATTGGGCGCGCGTGCATGGACGGACGCGCGACGGACTGCTGCCGCTGCTGCACTGGTTGCAGGAGGAAATAGGCTATGTCGATGATGCGGCGGTCCCGGTCATTGCCCGGGCGCTGAACCTCAGCCGGGCGGATGTGCATGGGGTCGTGACCTTCTATCATGATTTCCGGCGCGCGCCTGCGGGGCGGCATGTGGTGAAGCTGTGCCGCGCGGAAAGCTGTCAGGCGCGGGGCGGGACCGCGGTGGAGGCTACGGCGGTTGCGCGCTTGGGCGTCGCCATGGGTGAGACCCGGCGCGACGGGCAGGTGACGCTGGAACCGGTTTATTGTCTGGGGCTGTGCGCAATCGGGCCGAATGCGCTGGTCGACGGGCGGCCGGTGGCGCGGATCGACGCCGCTGCGCTGAACCGGATCGCGCAGGAGATTTCGGCATGACGCGGGCCTTTGTGAGCCGGGACATGGCCTCGGTCGCCCTGGGTGCGGACGAGGTGGCGCAAGCGTTCGAGGCAGCGGGATGCGAGGTGATCCGCACGGGCAGCCGGGGTCTCTTTTCCATCGAACCGCTGGTGGAGGTTGAAAAGGACGGCACGCGCGTTGCGTTCGGGCCGGTCGGACCGGGCGATGTCGCGGCGGTGCTGAATGGAAGCCATGCGGCGCGGCTGGGCGATGTGTCGGCCCTGCCTTTCTTCGCGGGGCAGCAGCGGTTCACCTTTGCGCGCTGCGGGGTGATCGATCCCCTCTGTCTGGAGGATTATGCCGCGCATGGCGGCTGGCGCGGGCTGGATGCGGCGCGGGCGATGGCGCCGCAGGCGGTGGTCGATGCGGTCAAGGCTTCCGGCTTGCGCGGGCGGGGCGGAGCGGGCTTCCCCACCGGAATCAAGTGGCAGACAGTGCTGGACGCAGTTTCGGACGCAAAATTCATCGTCTGCAATGCCGATGAAGGGGACAGCGGGACGTTTGCCGACCGGATGCTGATGGAGGGCGATCCCTTGTGCCTGATCGAGGGGATGGCGATCGCCGGACATGCGGTGGGCGCAGGCCATGGCTATGTCTATATTCGCAGCGAATATCCCTATGCCATCGCCACGATGCGGGAAGCGATCGCGCTGTCCGCCAAACGGATCGCACCCTTCACGCTGGAAGTGCGGATGGGCGCGGGCGCCTATGTCTGCGGCGAAGAGACGGCGTTGCTCGACAGCATCGAGGGGAAGCGGGGGCAAGTGCGCGCCAAGCCGCCTCTGCCAGCGCTGGCCGGGCTGTTCGGGCAACCGACGGTCATCAACAATGTGCTGAGCCTGGCGGCGGTTCCTTTCATATTGTCTGAGGGGGCAGAGGCTTATGCCGCGGTCGGTTTCGGGCGGTCGCGCGGTACCATGCCGGTGCAGCTTGCGGGCAATGTGAAGCATGGCGGTCTGTATGAGATCGGCTTCGGCATCACGCTCGGCGAACTGGTGAACGGCATCGGCGGCGGGACCGCGAGCGGAAGGCCGGTGCGGGCGGTGCAGGTTGGGGGGCCTTTAGGCGCATATTTTCCGCCCTCCATGTTCGATCTGCCTTTTGACTATGAGGCGTTTGCGCAGGCGGGCGGGCTGATCGGCCATGCCGGCATCACCCTGTTCGACGACAGCGTCGATATGGCGCATATGGCCCGCTTTGCGATGGAGTTCTGCTCGGTCGAAAGCTGCGGCAAATGCACGCCCTGCCGGATCGGATCGACGCGCGGGGTGGAGGTGATGGATCGGATCATCGCAGCGCGGGACACGCAGCCCGTGGCCGCCGAGCCTGTTGGCGGCGGACTGACGAAGGCGCTCTATTCGCGCGCTCCCGACCGGAACGACGGCGGGTTGGAAGCGCAAACGGCGCTGCTGCGCGATCTGTGCGACACGATGAAATATGGATCGCTCTGCGCGCTGGGCGGCTTTACGCCTTATCCGGTGTTGAGCGCGCTCGATCATTTTCCCGAGGATTTCGGGGCTCCCGCTCCGGTGAAGGAAGCTGCGGCATGACTTTTACGCGCGAAACCGATCATGGGACGCCGCCCGCCATTGCGACCGGCAAGAGCGTGACGCTCACCATCGATGGCGAGACGGTGACGATGCCAGAGGGAACGTCGATTATGCGGGCGGCTTCGCTGACCGGCTGTTCGATCCCAAAGCTATGCGCGACCGATACTGTCGAAAGCTTCGGTTCCTGCCGCCTGTGCCTGGTCGAGGTGGAGGGGCGTAACGGCTATCCCGCATCCTGCACCACGCCGATTGCCGAGGGCATGGTGGTGCGCACGCAAAGCGAGCGGCTGAAGCAGTTGCGGCGCGGGGTGATGGAACTCTATATTTCCGACCACCCGCTCGATTGTCTGACCTGCCCGGCCAATGGCGATTGCGAATTGCAGGATCAGGCTGGCGCGGTGGGGCTGCGTGAGGTTCGCTATGGCTATGACGGCGCCACCAATATGGGGCAGGCGAAGGACCAGTCGAACCCCTATTTCGACTTCGATCCGAGCAAATGTATCGTCTGTTCGCGCTGCGTGCGGGCTTGCGACGAAGTGCAGGGGACGTTCGCGCTGACCATCGAGGGACGGGGGTTCGACTCGAAGGTTGCGCCGTCCCAGGGCCAGGATTTCCTCTCGTCTGAATGCGTGTCCTGCGGCGCCTGCGTGCAGGCGTGTCCGACCGCGACGCTGACCGAGAAGAAGGTGGTGGAAATCGGCACGCCGGACCGGGCGGTCGTCACCACCTGCGCCTATTGCGGCGTCGGCTGCACCTTCCGCGCGGAGATGCGCGGCGAGGAGTTGGTGCGTATGGTGCCGTGGAAGGAAGGTAAGGCCAATCGCGGGCATAGTTGCGTCAAGGGCCGCTTCGCCTGGGGTTATGCGCAGCATCGTGACCGCATCCTCCATCCGATGATCCGTGCTTCGGTGGAGGAGCCATGGCGCGAGGTATCGTGGGAGGAGGCGATCGCCCATACCGCGAGCGAGTTCAGGCGCATCCAGGCCAGCTATGGCACGCGGAGCATCGGCGGGATCACATCCAGCCGATGCACCAATGAAGAAACCTTCCTTGTCCAGAAGCTGATCCGGCAGGGTTTCGGCAACAATAATGTCGATACCTGCGCGCGGGTCTGCCACTCGCCGACGGGCTATGGGTTGAAGACGACCTTCGGCACATCGGCGGGGACGCAGGATTTCGACAGCGTGATGCAGGCGGACGTCATTCTCGTCATCGGCGCCAATCCGACCGATGGGCATCCGGTTTTCGCCAGCCGGATGAAGAAGCGGCTGCGGCAGGGCGCCAAGCTGATCGTCATCGATCCGCGCCGGACCGATCTGGTGAAGTCGCCCCATGTCGAGGCGGCGCATCATCTGCCGCTGCGGCCGGGCACCAATGTCGCCATGCTGACGGCTTTGGCGCATGTCATCGTCACGGAAAATCTCTTCGACGAAACCTTCGTCCGGGAGCGCTGCGATTGGGATGAGTTCATGGACTGGGCTGCCTTTGTGGCCGAACCCAGCCGTTCGCCCGAGGCGGTCGAGCCACTGACCGGGGTCAAGGCGGAGGATGTGCGCGCGGCGGCGCGGCTCTATGCGACGGGCGGCAATGGCGCCATTTATTATGGCCTTGGCGTTACCGAGCATAGCCAGGGGTCCTCGACCGTGATGGCGATCGCCAATCTGGCCATGGCAACCGGCAATGTCGGACGCGAAGGCGTGGGCGTGAACCCGCTCAGAGGCCAGAATAATGTGCAGGGCGCCTGTGACATGGGCAGCTTCCCGCATGAATTTTCCGGCTATCGCCATGTGTCGGACGATGCCGTGCGCGCGCAGTTCGAGCAGGCCTGGGGCGTGGCTCTGGATGCCGAGCCGGGTCTGCGCATTCCCAATATGCTGGATGCCGCGACGGACGGGACGTTTAAGGGCATCTTCATTCAGGGCGAGGATATTCTCCAGTCCGATCCCAACACCCATCATGTCGCGGCAGGGCTGGCGGCGATGGAATGCGTCGTCGTGCAGGACCTGTTTCTGAACGAAACCGCCAATTACGCGCATGTCTTCCTGCCGGGATCGACTTTCCTGGAGAAGGACGGGACCTTCACCAATGCCGAACGGCGCATCCAACGCGTGCGCAAGGTGATGACGCCGCTGAATGGCTATGGTGATTGGGAGGTCGTGCAGCTTGTAGCGCAAGCCATGGGACTGAACTGGTCCTACAGCCACCCTTCGCAGATCATGGATGAGATCGCCGCGCTGACGCCGACCTTCGCCGGCGTGCATTATGACCGGCTGGAAGCGGAAGGATCGCTGCAATGGCCCGCCAACGCGGCCGCGCCCGATGGCACGCCGACCATGCATATCGACGGCTTCGTGCGGGGCAGGGGCAAGTTCGTCGTCACCGACTATGTGCCGACCGATGAAAAGACCGGCCCGCGATTCCCGCTGCTGCTGACCACAGGACGCATCCTCAGCCAATATAATGTCGGCGCGCAGACCCGTCGCACGGCGAATGAGGCCTGGCATCCCGAGGACCGGCTGGAAATGCATCCGTCCGATGCGGAGAACCGGGGGATCAAGGATGGCGACTGGGTGTCGCTCAAAAGCCGGGCCGGAGAGACCAGCCTGCGCGCGCTGATTACCGAGCGGGTGGCGCCCGGAGTGGTTTATACCACCTTCCACCACCCCGATACGCAGGCCAATGTCATTACCACCGACTATTCGGACTGGGCCACCAACTGCCCCGAATATAAGGTGACGGCCGTGCAGGTCATGCCATCCAACGGGCCGAGCGACTGGCAGCGCGACTATGCGAGCCAGGCACGGCACAGCAGGCGGATTGCGCCGCTGGAAGCGGCGGAATAGGATCGGGCGCATGAGCGATGAAAATCACGTCATGTCGACCGAGGACCGGCTGATCTACATGGCGAACCAGATTGCGCGCAATCTGGCCGCGCTGAGCGAGAAAGAGGCTGTCGCAATGGTGGCCGACCATATTCGCGACTTCTGGGACCCGGCGATGAAGCAGCGCATCTGTGCCCTGGCGGCGGCGCGGCCGGAGGCGCTGACGCCTGTTGCCGCGGCAGCTGTCGAGCGGGTCATGGCCCTTTGAGCGAGGCGCGGGCGCGACTGGGATCGACCTTTCCTTTCACGCAGGTCAGGCCGCACGGCAGCGCGTCGCCCGTGATGCGCGAACTGGCGGAGGAAGTGCCGGTCGCGGTTGAATTTAACGGTATCGGCTACGCGGTGCTGATGGCGACGCCCGCGGATGTGGAAGAGCTGGTGCTGGGCTTTGCGCTGGCGGAGCGGTTGATCGGGCGGGAGGATGCGCCTCTGGAGGTCGATGTCCATGCGACGGAGCAGGGCATTGTTGCGCGAGCGACCTTGCCGGAGGGGCGTACGGAGGCGTTGCTCAGCCGGGTGCGGCATCGCGCGTCGGAATCCTCCTGTGGGATTTGCGGGGTGGAGAATCTGGAGCAGGCTGTCCGCCCCTTGCCGCTCGTGACCCGGCGGCCGTCGCAGGCCGGCAAGGAAGCCATCTTCCGGGCGCTGGATCATCTCAGGGATTTTCAGCCGCTCAATGCGCGAACCGGGGCGGCGCATGTCGCGGCTTTGGTGGCTGCGGACGGAACGATCCGGCTGGCGCGGGAGGATGTCGGGCGGCACAATGCCTTCGACAAGCTGATCGGGGCGATGCGGCGCCAGGGGCTGGATTGGGATGGAGGCTTTGCCCTGCTGTCGTCGCGCTGTTCCTATGAACTGGTGGAGAAGGCAGTGTTGGCCGATTGCCCGCTGCTGGTGACGATCTCCGCGCCGACGCGGTTGGCGGCGGAGCGGGCAGCCGATGCCGGGCTGGCGCTGGCCGTGCTGGCGCGGGCCGACGCGATTCTGGTCGGAGTCGGGGCGTTGGAGGGCGCGGCGGGATAGTGCCTCCTGATCGTCTGGTGACGGAAGGCAGCGCGCTTCAGCGGGGAGACCGATTCGGCCTGCGACTCAATCCGTGTCGGACGGGATGTGCATGATGAGGCGATTGATGCGCAGATCGTTTTCCGCCGTGCAGGCGAAAAGCTCACAGATCCAATCCATCCAACGAGCCAGTATGCCCACGGCTCCTCTCCCTTATCGTTAAGCGGATATTAGCAGATGGCGCCGGGCAGAGGAAGGGGGGTCGGCGGCCCGGCAACCTCTTGCGGCCAGGGCCATCGGCCTCTATCAGCGGCGCTGCGACAGGTTCCCCGCACGGGGATGAAAAGGGAAGTCGGGTGAAGCCCGCGCTGCCCCTGCAACTGTGAGCGGCGAGCCATCCGGCCATCGCGCCATTGGGGTACAACGCCCCGAGAAGGCGGCCGGGAAGCATCGACCCGCGAGCCAGGAGACCTGCCTGACGCAGTCGTTCTTCGACCGGACAGGGTGTGCCGGCCGAACGGGGATTTCCCTCGCTGAGCGACAGCCATGGCCTTGCCGGTGCGACCGGGCGGGGGGATTTCCCCTGTCCGGCCTTCCCGGCGGGTTGTTTGCCGTCCGGTCGGAGGAGCGGGAATGACTGATGTGGGATGCCGGCGCTGATGTTGCGCGCCGTGGAAAAAGGGGCGTCGGTGGTCGTCTGTTCGACCTGCCGTTTGTCGGCGGACAGCCGGGACGATGGCGAGGGGCGGCGCGGCGGTGCTCTGCTGGCGGAGGCGATGCGCGCCGTCCGGGCGAGCGATCCGGCCTATGAGGCGGTGTCGGTACAGGACATGCCGTGCCTTTTCGCCTGTCAGCGGCATTGCACCGTGCATGTTCGGGGCGACGGCAAGGTTGGCTATGTGCTGGGGGACTTCACGCCCGGCGAGGAGGCGGCGCGGGCAATATTGGACTATGCGGTGCGACATGCGGCCAGCGAGGAGGGCGCGGTGCGCTATGCCGATTGGCCGCAGGGGGTGAAGGGGCATTTCATCGTCCGCACGCCGCCTGAAGGCTTTGTCTGCTCATGATCCGTTTTGACGACAGGGCGGCCTTTGCCGCGGCTTTGGCGCAGTTGCCGATGCCCGATGAGGCTGCGGTCAAGGCCGCAGCGGCGCGGCAGGGGGTGTTGACCAAGCCGCCGGGCTCGTTGGGACGGCTGGAGGATATTGCGCTGTTCATGGCCGGTTGGCAGGGACGGGAGCGGCCTCGGGCGGAGCGGATCCGGGCGGCCATCTTCGCGGGCAATCATGGCGTCGCGGCGCGGGGGGTGAGCGCCTTTCCGGCCGAAGTGACCGCTCAGATGGTGGCGAATTTCCGCAATGGCGGCGCGGCGATCAACGCGCTGGCGGGTGCATGTGGGGCGGAATTGTCGGTGGTGGCGCTCGATCTGGAGCGCGCGACCGGAGATATTTGCGTGGCACCCGCGATGAGCGAGGCAGAATGCCTGGAGGCGCTCAATGCCGGGGCGGCGGTGGTTGAACCGGGCATCGACCTGCTGCTGCTGGGCGAAATGGGGATTGCCAATACGACGCCGGCGGCGGCGCTCTGCGCGCAGCTTTTCGGCGAGGCGGCGGACCTGTGGGTGGGGCGCGGCACGGGCGTCGATGCGCACGGGCTGGCGCGCAAGGTGGAGGCGGTGACGCTGGCGCTGGCCTTGCACGGCGATGCCTGTGGCGATGCGTTCGAGGTCCTGCGGCGGCTGGGCGGACGGGAAATCGCGGCGATGGCGGGCGCTGTGCTGGCGGCCCGGATGATGCGCGTGCCCGTGATGCTGGACGGCTTTATCGGCTGCGCGGCGGTGGCGCCGCTGGCGCAGGCGGCTCCGGCGATCACCGGCCATTGTCTGGCGGCGCATATGTCTGCCGAAGCTGGCCACGGCCGGCTGCTGGAAATTCTGGGGCTGGAGCCGTTATTGCACCTCCGGATGCGGCTCGGCGAGGGGAGCGGCGCGGCGGTGGCGGCGCAGATCGTCCGGTCCGCGCTGGCGGCGCATGACGGCATGGCGACCTTTGCCGAGGCAGCGGTGGCGGGAGCGCTGTGAGCGCTTTCATGCTCCATCTCATGCGCCATGGTGTGCCGGAAGGCGCTGGCCGGTTGCTGGGGCATTGCGACGCGCCGCCTGAAGCGGCTGGGATCGCGGCCTGCGTCGAGCGGGCGCGGGCGCTGGATTTCGGTCGGGTGGTGACTTCGGACCTGTCGCGGGCGACGGCGCTAGGCGCAATCGTCGCGCGGGAGCGGGGCATCGCGCATGGCGTCGATGCACGCTGGCGGGAACTGCATTTCGGACGCTGGGAAGGCGCGGATCCAGCAGAGCTGCCGGGCGATGCGCTGGCGCGTTTCCGGGAAGATCCGAATGGCTTTCCGCCGCCGGACGGCGAACGGTGGATGGATTTGCTGGCGCGGGTCGGGGCGGCGCTGGCCGACCTGACCGAACCGGCGCTGGTGATCTGTCATGCTGGTGCGATGCGGGCGGCTTTGACGCATTTATGCGGCTTCGATTTGCGGCAGGGTTGGGCGGTCGACCTGCCCTATGGAGCCGTGCTCAGCCTGCGCGTCTGGCCGGGGGAGCCACTCTCCGCGCAGATTACAGGGCTGGCATCGTGAGGCGGCTGGTGCTGGCCTTGCAGCTGATGACGCGCCTGCCCCTGCCTCCGGTCGACGTCGATGAGCGGGACTTTGCCGCGGCGATCCGCTGGTTTCCCGCAGCGGGCGTGGCGGTGGGATTGGTCGTGGCGGGGGCGTGCGGCCTTGGCCTGCGGATCGATCCCTGGATGGGGGCCTTGTGCGGATTGGTGGCATGGGTCGCCGTGACGGGCGCGCTGCATCTGGACGGGCTGGGCGACATAGCCGATGCTGCGGGGGCGGCGCATGGCGACAGGCAACGGCTGTCGGCGGTGCTGGGCGATCCGCATATCGGCAGCTTCGGCGTTGTCGCCATTGCCCTGCAATTGCTGGCGAAGTTGGTGCTCCTGCGCGTCTGGCTGGAGGTTTTTCCGGTCTGGATGCTGGTTCCGCTGACGATGATGGCGCGGATCGGGCCGCTGGTCTGGACGCGCTGGCTGCCGCCGCTGCATGAGGGGCTGGCGAGCCGGTTCCGGGCGGGCTGGCGAGCCGGTCCTCTCCTCCTCTGGTCCGTCTTGAGCCTGCTGGCGAGCCTGTGGGTGCCGGGCCTGCTGACGGCGATTGTCCTCGTTCCGCTATGGGGATGGTGGCTGCGGTCGCGGATCGGCGGGATTTCGGGGGATGGCCATGGCGCAGGCATCGAATTGATGGAAAGCGGGATGCTGCTGGCCATGGTGGCGGCGCGATGAGCGGCTTCACCTGGCATGGCGGGCGTTTGAAGGAAGCGCAGGCGGCCTATGGCGGGGACGACTGGATCGACCTGTCGACCGGGATCAGTCCGCTGGTCTGGACAGGCGTTGAGGAGATCGCGCCCGATTGGCGGACCCTGCCGGAGCCGGACGATCTGGCGGCGCTCGAAGCAGCGGCGGCGGCGCATTTCGGGGTCCATCCGGATCATGTCTGCGCGATTCCGGGGAGCGAAATGGGATTGCGGCTGGTGGGCCCGATGCTCGCCATGCCGGGGCGCTGGCTGGTGCCGAGTTATCGGACGCATGGGGAGATTTTCGGGGAAGGCTGCCCAGTGGAGCATTGGGAGGGCGCGGCGGAACAGGTGGCGCTGCTGCTGGCCAATCCGAACAATCCCGATGGCCGCGTGATCCCGGCCGCCCGCCTCCGGCAATGGCTGGCGGCGCTGGAGCGGGCTGGGGGATGGCTGGTGATCGATGAAGCCTATGCCGATGCCGTGCCCTCATGCAGTCTGGCGAGCGACATCGGGGACGAGCGGCGGCTGGTCCTGTTGCGATCCTTCGGCAAGTTTTTCGGGCTGGCGGGGGTGCGGCTGGGCTTTCTGCTCGGCCCGCGCGGGGTGGTCGCGCAGGTCCGGCGGGCGATGGGGGAATGGCCGGTTTCGGCGGCTGCGATTGCCTTTGGGCGGGCGGCCTATCGCGATCGGCAATGGATCGAGAGGGCGGTCGGCCTCCTCAAGGCGCGGGCCGCGGCGCTGGATGCGGTGCTGGCGCGCCACGGGTTGGATGGGCGCGGGGATTGTCCGTTGTTCCGGCAAGTGGCCGTGCCGGACGGGTTCGTCCTGTTCGAACGGTTGGCGCGGCGCGCGATCCTGACGCGGCCTTTCGCGGAAAATCGTCACTGCCTGCGGCTGGGGCTGCCCGGCGATGAAGCCGCATTGGCGCGGCTTGACCGGGCGTTGGCGGATGGCTGAACCGGTGGCCTTTGCGGCGCTGGCGCTGGATGCGGCGCTGGGCTGGCCGGGCTGGCTCCATGCGCGGATCGGGCATCCGGTGGGGGCTTTCGCGCGGATCATCGGCGCGGCGGAGCGGCGATGGAATCGGACGGAAGGGAGCGGCATCGCGCGGCGTTGGGCGGGCATCGGCCTGCTGGCGATCCTGCTGGGCGTGGCCGGCGGCGCGGGTCTTGCGGTGGATGGGGCGATCCGGCGGTGGGCAGGGGACTGGGCGTGGGTCGGACTGGCGCTGGCGGCGTGGCCTGCCCTGGCGCAGCGCAGCCTTTACGCGCATGTGGTGCCGGTGGTGCGCGCGCTCGTGGCGGGAGACCTTGGCGCGGCTCGGCGGGCGGTGGGCTGGATCGTGGGGCGGGATACGGCGGAACTGGACGAGGCCGGGGTAGCCCGGGCCGGCATCGAGAGCCTGGCCGAAAGCTTTTGCGATGGCGTGGTGGCGCCGCTTTTCTGGCTGCTGCTGCTCGGGCTGCCGGGGGTCTGGGCCTATAAGGCGGTGAATACGGCGGACAGCCTGATCGGGCACAAGGAGGCGCCCTTTACCGATTTCGGCTGGGCGGCGGCGCGGTTTGACGATGGGATGAACTGGGTTCCGGCCCGGCTGGCGGGATTGTTGCTCTGCGTCGCGGGGGGCGGAGGCTGGGGCGTGCTGTGGCGGGATCACGGACGGCACGCATCGCCCAATGCCGGTTGGCCGGAGGCAGCCATGGCAGGGGCATTGGCAGTCAGGCTGGCCGGGCCGGTGCGATATGACGGGGTGTCGCATGACAAACCCTGGATCGGATCGGGCGGCGAGGCGGATGTTTGGGCGATGCGGGCCGGGCTGCGCGTCTATTTGCGGGCGTGCCTGATGCTGTGGGGCCTGGCGGCGTTGTGGGAGGGAAGCGGGTGAGGACATTGCTGGTTCTGGGAGGTGCGCGTTCGGGCAAGAGCGGCTATGCGCAGATGCGGTGCGAAGCGGTGTCGGGGCGGCTTGCCTATGTCGCGACGGCGCAGGCCTTCGACGCGGAGATGACCGAGCGCATCGCCCGTCACCGGGGGGAGCGCGGAACGCGCTGGCTGACCGTCGAGGCGCCGCTGGATCTCGCGGGCGCGATCCGCGACGCCGGGGGCCGTGCGCAGGCAGTGCTGGTGGATTGCCTGACCCTGTGGCTGTCCAATCTGATCCTGGCGGAGGCCGACGTCGAGGCGGCGCGATTCGAATTGATCGATGCCGTGGCCGCCTGCCCCGCGCCTGTCACGTTGGTGGCCAATGAAGTGGGTCTCAGCATCGTGCCGGACAATGCGCTGGCGCGGCGGTTCCGGGATGAGGCTGGATGGCTCAACCAGAAAATGGCGGCGATTTGTGAGGAGGTTGTGCTGGTGGCGGCGGGGCTGCCCCTGACGCTCAAGGTTTAATATTGCGCCACGATATGAATTTATTCGGCGGGGCAATGGGATTGAACGTTGCGGAAGAGCAATGTTTGAACGGAAACGCGACCTAGATGGGGGTATAAGAAAACTTCGTTGCGCGACAGGCCGGGTTGATATTTGGGATTGTGCGTCTTGTCTGGCCGCAGTGGAGGCAATAAGGCAAGCGCCGCGGAAAAGCTGTGGAGGGATTATGGAAAGCAGCCGGTCCATCGAGGGATCAGGGCACTGTCGACGTTTCCATCCATTAGGATCTGCTAATCGCGAAGGGTTGTTTTTTCCCATCATTGGGATGGTGAATCAGGGGGATTGCCGGTGAGTGCACTTAATCCGGACTATTTGTTCGTTTTCATTTTGGCGGGCTTTGTGGGTTTTCAGCTCATCAAGAAAGTGTCGCCGCTGTTGCATTCGCCGCTGATGTCGCTGACCAATGCGATCGCGGCGGTGGTGATCGTCGGCGCGATCACGATCACGGGTGAGGAAGGCGCGACGCCGCTCGCCAAGACACTGGGCTTCATCGCGGTCTTCTGCGCGACGGTGAACCTGGTGAGCGGTTTCATGATCACCGACCGCATGCTCAAGATGTTCAAGCCGCGGGGGAAGTAAGAGATGAACGCTTTTGTACCCTTTGCGGCGATTCTCTCGTCCTCGCTGTTCATCCTGGCGCTGATGTGGATGAGCCACCCTTCGACTGCCCGGCGCGGCGTGCGCGCGGGCGAGATCGGTATGATCGTCGCCATCATCGGCGCGCTCGTCCAGCATGAGGTGGTCGACTATAATCTCATCGTCATCGCGATGATCGCGGGCGCGGCTGTGGGTATCCCCATGGCGCTGCTAATGCCGATGACGGCCATTCCGCAGCGGACGGCGATCTCCCACGCCTTCGGCGCGCTGGCGGTCGGCCTGATCGGCGCGGCGGAATATTACAAGCATGCCCATGCCGAATATGCCGGCAGCTTCATCCTGTGGGCGCTGATGTTCGAGATGCTGCTGGGTTTCCTGACCTGTACGGCATCCGTCATCGCCTTCGCCAAGTTGCAGGAACTGATGGGCAGCCGTCCGGTCTCCTTCCCGGGCCAGCGCATCGTGAATGGCGCCGTTGCGCTCGGCGCCGTGGTGATCGGTGCGATGCTGGCGATCGATCCGACGCAGACCTGGCTGTTCCCGGCCTTTGTCGCGCTGACGCTGCTGTTCGGCATCCTGCTGGTGATCCCCATCGGCGGCGCCGACATGCCGACCGTGATCGCGCTGCTCAACAGCTATGCCGGTCTGGCCGCGTCCGCGATGGGCTTTGCGCTGGGCAACAAGCTGCTGATCGTGGCGGGCGCGCTGGACGGGGCCTCGGGCTTCATCCTGGCGGTCATCATGTGCAAGGCGATGAACCGCAGCTTCGCCAACGTCATGTTCGGCGGTTTCGGCGCGGTCGTGGCGGGCGCCGCGGGCGGCAAGGACGACCGGGTGGTGCGCTCGGCCTCGGCCGAGGAAGCGGCGATGCAGCTCGAAAATGCCGGCAGCGTCGTCATCATTCCGGGCTATGGCATGGCTGTGGCGCAGGCGCAGCACAAGGTCAGCGAACTCTATCAGGCGCTCACCAAGAAGGGCGTGGACGTCAAGTTCGCCATCCATCCAGTGGCAGGCCGCATGCCGGGGCACATGAACGTTCTGCTGGCCGAAGCGAACGTGCCCTATGAGCAATTGGTCGAACTGGACGACATCAACCCTGAACTGCCGCAGGCGGACGTGGCGCTGATCATCGGCGCGAACGACACGATCAACCCGTCGGCACGCGACGATCCGCAGAGCGCGATTGCGGGTATGCCGATCATCGAGGCGGATCGCGCCAAGTCGGTGTTCGTCATCAAGCGGTCGATGAATGCGGGCTTCGCCGGGATCGACAATCCGATCTATTACAACAGCAACACCCAGATGCTGTTCGGCGACGCCAAGGACATGGTCGGCTCCATCGCCAAGGAACTGGCGGGCGGCGGCAGCGGATTGCACTGATCCGCTGAAGATCAGGATGAAAAAGAAGGAAGCCTGCCCCTTGGGGCGGGCTTCTTTTTTTTCAGTTTTTGTCGTCTTTCGACCAGAAGCGGGCATCCAGATCATCCGGCATCACCGT
>NZ_LFCT01000027.1 GCF_008692605.1 Sphingobium estronivorans | reverse complement strand
CGGCGGCGTCTACATGCCCTGAAAATGAAAAAAGGAGGGCGGTGCCGCTTGAGCTGAGCACCGCCCGATAACCCTTCCGGTGATTTCCTTCGCAATCGCCTCTTGCGTCCAATGGCTACGCATTTCAATGATAGCGAGGAAGAAAGCATGAGAAGCGCGAATCGATTCGCGGTTTGGAACTGCTTGTTCTTGAAGGAGAGGAAATGGCTGCAAGCCCCGACAGCGGTAGTACCGCCCACACGGCCATGCCCCGGTCATGGCGCGGGCACGGAATGGTGTTCCGCGCCTTTCTGGCGCAGAATGTCGCGGTGGGATGCGCTTTCGGCGCCTTTGGCGTTACGGTCCTTTCCCTACAGGAAAAATTCGACGCTGGCCGGGGCGAAGCGACACTGGCACTGGCGCTCTGCGTCCTGATGATGGGGGTTTTCAGCCCAGTCGCTGGCATGTTGATCGGACGGATTGGCTTGCGCTGGCTGATGACGATCGGCACGCTGATGTCCGCCGCCGGCTATGCGATGCTGGCCGTCGCGCCCAACATGGCGGCGGTACTGTTGCTCTATGCCCTGCCAATCGGTGTCGGGTTGGCGATGTTCGGGCCTTTTCCTTCCAGCGTATTGGCCAGCAACTGGTTTGCGGACAATCCGGGCCCCGCGTTGGGGGTCACCAATATTCCGCTGTTCGTCGCGCTGCTCCCGGTCGTCGGTTCGGTGCTGATCCGCGATCATGGCCTGACCGCCCTGTATCTCACGCTTGCCGCGCTGCACCTGCTGCTGTTGCCTTTCGTGCTGACCGTAAAGGACGCTCCGGCGGCTCGGCACGACCTGCAGGTCCATGGGTCTGCCGGGCAGGACATGCTGTCGACCGGGGAGGTGTTGCGCCGACCCGTCTTCTGGATGATGTGCCTGGGTGCAGGCTACCTCAATGCGGCCGGTATCACCAGCGTGTCGCATCTGGCTGCCTTTGCCATTGAGAGGGGGCTGGAGACGGATCATGCCGCGTTGCTGCTGTCGCTCATGGGCGGCGCCGGCATGATCGGCAGCCTGGCCATTGGCTGGCTGAGCGCCTGGCTGGGCGCGGCGCGCACCCTGGCGGTGATCGCTGGCGCGGTGTGCCTCAGTTGGGTGGCGCTTTCCACGACGCTGAACTTCACCCTCATGGCGGCGGCTGCATTGCTGATGGGTTCGGGGGGGGCAGGGGTCTTTCCCGCCGTCACCATGCTGGCGGGGCGCTTGTTCGGCCAGAGGTCGCTGCCGCGGGTGATGGGGCTTTTCGTTCTCTTCTCCCTGCCCATGACCTTCGTTTTGCCGCCGATGGCGGGGGTGCTGCATGACGCCGTGGACGGCTATGGCTCGGTCGTCGGCATCCTTATCGGCGGCGCGGCCATCGTCGCGCTGATCTTCCTGTCGATGGGCCGCCTAATGGCGTCGACCGGTATGGCGCAGCCTATTCCGGCCGCCTGAAAAACTGCATATTCGAGAAAGGACAATCATGGCTCGTTTGAAGGACAAGGTCGCCATCGTCACCGGCGGCGCACGTGGGATGGGGGCAGCGACCAGTCGCCTGTTCGCGGCGGAGGGCGCCAAGGTGGCCATCGCCGACCTGCTGGACGAAGCGGGAGAGGCTCTGGCCGCCGAACTGGGCGACACGGCCCGTTTCTACCATCATGACGTCACCAGCGAAGAAGGCTGGGCAAGCCTGGTCGCGGCGGTCGAGGCGGATTTCGGCCCGGTCGACATTTTGGTCAACAATGCCGGTATCCTGCTCTTCCGTTCGCTGCTGGAAACGACGCGGGAGGAGTATGAGAAGGTCCTGAACGTCAATCTGGTCGGCGAATTTCTGGGCATCAAGGCCGTCGCGCCGGGCATGGTCGCCCGCGGCAAGGGATCGATCGTCAATATCTCCTCGGTCGACGGGATGAAGGGCGCCAATGGCCTGGCTGCCTATGCCTCGAGCAAATGGGGCGTGCGCGGCCTGACCCGCGTCGCCGCGCTGGAACTGGGCCATCGCGGCGTGCGCGTCAACTCGGTGCATCCGGGCGGCGTGGACACGGTGATGACCAATTATGAGGGACGCAGCCGGGAAGCGGTGAGCGAACGATTCCGCAACATCCCCTTGCAGCGCGTGGGCGGCCCCGAGGAAGTGGCCAAGGCGACGCTGTTTCTGGCCAGCGACGATGCCTCCTATCTTGCCGGGGCGGAAATCGCGGTCGATGGCGGGATGCTGACCGGACAATATTATGAGGGGATGCCCGGCGCTCCGGGTGTCTGATGACGGAGAACCGCTAACAATCCGATGGAAGGAGCGTGCCCATGATCCGCATCGACATTCCCGCTGAACAGGCGGCCAATCTCTATGGCTATGCCGCCCGCGTGCATGGTCGGGAAATCATGGCTGCGGCTGAAGTCTTTTCCAAGGCCGTGTATCAGCACAGCATATTGTCTTTGCGCGAATTCGAGGGCGCCCGGTCGCGCATCGCACAGATCAACGGTTGCATCATCTGCCAGCAATTCCGCGCGGCAAAGGATGCGCCGTCGATATTCGCGGCGACCGGGGTGCGGCCGGACCATCTGGTGTCCGACAATGGTCCTGCCCCTGACGAGGGCTTTTACGAAGCCGTCGAACAATGGCGCACGTCTCCCCTGTTCAGTCCGCGCGAACGCACCGCGATCGAATTTGCGGAGCGTTTCGCGGAAGAGCCGAAGATCCTGGCCGATGACGAGGATTTCTGGGAGCGTGCCCATGCGCAATTCTCCGACGCGGAGATCGTCGATCTGGCGCACAGCGTCGCGGCATGGACGGGCTTGGGGCGCGTGGCCCATGTCCTGGGCTTCGACAGTGTTTGCCTGCCCTTCATGGCGGGTCAGGAATGAGCAGTAAGGAATGGTGAATGACTGAGGGACGGCTCGCCGGGCGGGCGGCGCTGATTACCGGCGCAGCCGATGGCATCGGGGAGGGCATGGCTCGGCGCTTCGTGCAGGAAGGCGCAGCCGTGCTGGTGGTCGATTTCGACGCCGAACGGGGCGCGGCCGTAACCCACGACTTGCGCGCCATGGGGGCGGAGGCCGATTTCTTTCGCGCAGACGTGACTCAAAAGGCCGATGTTCTCGGGTCGGTAGCGGCCTGCGTCGATCGTTTCGGCAGCATCGACATATTGGTGAACAATGCCTATCGCAGCGCTGGCCACAGCCGCATCGAAGCCAAGTCGGACGAGGTGTTCGGCGCTAGCATGGCGATGTGCCTCTATGCCGCGAAATGGTCGATGGAGGCCGCCTTTCCCCACATGCGCGCGCAGCGCTGGGGGCGGATCATCAATGTCGCTTCGCTGAACGGCGTGAACGCTCATATGGGGACCGCCGATTATAATGCGGGCAAGGAGGCCTTGCGCGCCTACACCCGGACAGCCGCGCGGGAATGGGCGGGCTATGGCATTTGCGCCAATATCCTGTGCCCGGCGGCGATCTCCTCCAGCTATCGACGATTCCAGGAGCAGGCGCCCGCCGTCGCCGCTGCCACCGCCGCCGCGAACCCGATGGGGCGCATGGGCGATCCGGAAGCCGATATCGGCGGTGTCGCGCTGTTCCTCGCCAGCGAGGATGCACGTTACCTGACCGGCAACACGCTTTTCGTCGATGGCGGCGGCCATATCAACGGAGTCAACTGGGTCCCGGATCTGGGCCCTGACAGCTGACGGAATGCGTTAGAACGCCCGATCGGATCGGGCGTTCTCTTTCTTGATTTCACCCCGATTTCCTGACCGTCGGATGATGCCATCCGACGGGAAATCATCCTAGAGCGCGCTGCGTTAAATCGACGCAGATCGCGCGCTCTGGGTTTTGGTTGTCGCATCGTTTTTTGCGAAAAGCCGGGTTCCACCTTTTCCCACGACGCTTTAGCCCAACTGGTCGGTTCCGGCGTGCAATATGCCGGGATCGCCGGCATGCGCCGCCCAGATCACGTCGCGGCGCACGATGCGCCAGCCTTCGGGCTGCCTTTCCCACTGGTCGATATATTCGCCGTTGGAATCGAAGATCGGTCCGGCGGCGTCATCGACACGCTGATGGCGGGCCTGCACATAAGCGCGACTGGTCGCGCGATCCCCTTCGACATCGACCAGCAGGCTGCCGATCAGATGCTGCGTGCCGCCGCATTTGTCGAGATAGCGGCGCATATTGTGCGTCAGCGCGGCCATGCCGCGCTCTTCCTGCCCGGTCCCATAGTCGAAGCCGATGTCCTGCGCGAACACCTCGCCCAAACGGTCCCACTGCTTGTTATCGAGGATGCGGGCGAAGCGGGAGAGGGCGCGGACGATGTCGCGTTCGTCCCGCATCGCGGCGAGCATGTCCTGCCCACCCGCCGGCGCACCGGTCCTTTCCTCGACCACGAACATGCGGGTCGCGTTCCTGTCGAACAGATTTTCCTCATCTTCCGCGATCTGACGGGCAATGTCGGGTTCGGCGGCCATGGCGGCGAAGCGGTCATAGGCGGCACGGTCGGCGAAGCGCAGCTCGGTCACGACATCGAAATCCATGGGCGCCGCGCCGGGAAAAATATAGGCGCCCTCACGATCCACATAGTTGCGGCGATAATCGGCGATGTCGGGCAGCAGGCGGCGGATCAGCACCGCATGCCGGTTCTCATAATAATCCACAAAGGCTTCGCTGCTCAGATCCGGGCGACGGCGCAGCAGGGCGATGCATTTGAACATGGCGGTCCTCTCCTTCATTCTCGGTCAATGGCGCAGGATCATGTCAGCCGCTTTTTCCGCCACCATCATCGTGGGCACATTGGTGTTGCCGCCCGGCACGCGCGGCATGACCGATGCATCGACCACGCGCAGAGCGGAAACGCCCCGGACGCGCAGTAGCGGATCGACGACCGCCATCGGGTCATGGCCCATGCGGCAGGTGCCCACGGCATGAATGTCGGAAATCGCCGTCGCACGCAGATAATCGTCCAGCTCATCGTCGGACTGGATATGGACGCCCGGCGCCAGTTCCTCGCCGCGGAACGGATCGAAGGCGCTCTGCGCGAAAATCGTCCGTACCGCGCGGATCGCCGCCCGGCCCATCGCCATGTCGTTCGCGGTGGACAGGATATTCGGGTCGATGGACAGCGGTGTCGACGGATCGGATCCGGTCAGTCTGATTTCACCCACGCTTTCCGGATTCAGCAGATCGACATGGGCGAGATAGCCATGCTCCATGATGAACTTGCGTCCCATCGCTTCATAGAGCGCCATGGCGAAGTGCACCTTGATATCGGGGCTTTCCGCGCCGGGCATGGTCCTGAGAAAGGCGCTCACCTCGGCGGGTGGCTGCGCCAGCGGTCCCTTGCGGAAAAGCGCGAAATTGGCCGCCGCCTTGGCTGCGACCAGCGGATGGAACACGTTGAACAGCGATACTGGCTGTGTGCAATATTGCTTCACGCTGACCGCCACATGGTCGCGATAATTCTGCCCGACGCCGGGCAGATGGTGAACGACCGGCACGCCGACCCCGCGCAGATCCTCACCATTGCCGATGCCCGACAGCATCAATATCCAGGGTGAGTGGATCGCGCCTGCCGAAAGGATGACTTCCCGCGTGGCGCTGGCCTGTTCGAGCCTGCCGCCGCGCCGCCATGTGACGCCGGTTGCCCGTCCTTCCTCCACGATCACGCGTTCGACCTGCGCGTGGGTGACGACGCGCAAATTCGCCCGGTTGCGCGCGGGTTTCAGATAAGCGCGCGCCGCGCTCCAGCGACGGCCGGACGAGGCGGTGACGTCAGCAGGCACCACGCCTTCGCGCTTCGATCCGCTGGGATCGTCATTATAGGGGACGCCAGCCTCCAAACAGGCATTACGAAATGCTTTGGCCAGCGGATTCGCGATTCCCGGCCGCGTCACCCGGACCGGGCCGCCCCGACCGTGATAGCCATCTTCGCCGCCGGGCTGGAAATCCTCCAGCTTCTTGAAATAGGGCAGCACGTCGTCATAGCTCCACCCTTCATTGCCCAGTTGGCGCCAGCCGTCATAATCCGCTGCCGTGCCCCGATCATAGACCATGCCGTTGATCGACGACGATCCGCCCAGCACCTTGCCGCGCGGCGTGTACATCTGCCGCCCGGCGGCATGGGACTGCGGCACGCTGACATGCATCCACTGGAACATGCCGCGATACATGATCGGCAACAGGCCGCCGGGGGCCTGGATGAAAATGCTGCGATCGCTGCCGCCCGCCTCGATCAGCAGAACCCGGTTGCGGGGATCTTCCGACAGGCGGCCGGCGAGAACGCATCCCGCCGATCCGCCGCCCGCAATGATGAAGTCGTAAGTGTCGGCCATGATCTTCCCCTGGGCACACGATATGCGATTGGGACAGGAAACGCGGTTGGAACAGCCCCGGTCGCGCGTCGTCGTGAAAGGCATCCTGCGCACGAAATTGGACAATTCGATACGCAGGTCAAGAATGATATGTCCAGACATCTCGGCAATCGCGCTGGCTCACCCTTGCGCGGCGGTCGTTTTGCGAGCAGGATCACGGGGTAAGCGCCGATAAAAATCCAGGTGCCAAAGGAGAAGCCGATGCCCGCCGAAACCCTGACCGCTCAACGCCATGATCCATTCGCGCTCTACGATCCAGAAACGCTGGTGGCGTCCGATCCCATAGAGATCGACGCACCGGCGATGCTGGTGTGGGAGATTCTGACGGATCTGCCGCGCTATGGCGAATGGAACCCCTTTTGCGTGTCGGCGCAGTCGACGCTGGAAATGGGGGCGGCCGTCCATATGCGGCTGGTCAACTATGCCAATCCCGGATCGCTGGCCCCCAATTGCGAATATGTCTGCGCGTTCGAGCCGGGGCGGCTGCTGTCCTGGGAACTGCCGGATAGCGAAGCGTGGCCTTATCCGGCCCGGCGGGACCAGATGATCGAGGCGCTGGGACCGGACAAATGCCGGTACCAGTCGACCGACGCCTTTTTCGGTCCCAACGGCATCCACGTCATGCGCTTCTGCGGTCCCTGGGTGACGCGGGCCTTCAACGATACCGCAAAGGCGCTCAAGGCCCGGGCGGAGGCCATGCACAAGGGCGGCTGAGCCTGCCCGGATCACGACTGTTTGCGCGTCATCTTTGCCCCCATAAGCGCGAATGGTCGTAGATTATTTATATTAACACTACGCAGGACGTTGACTTTGCGGCCGACAAAGCTGAGTTCTGCGTGGGTATGGCGGGGGAGGGGCGTGCCGGTCTTCGATCCTGAGCATTGGACAGGATTCAGGACGGACAAGCATGAGCAATTGGGACAAGGAAGTCGACATCCTCGTGGTGGGTTCGGGCGCGGGCGGCTTGCTGGCGGCGCTGATGGGCGCTCACAGCAGGGCTGATGTCCTCATTGTCGAAAAGGCGGATCTGTGGGGAGGCACGTCGGCGACGTCCGGCGGCGGCATCTGGATTCCCGGCAGCGATCCGGCGAAGGCGGCCGGTTTCGAGGATAATCTGGACGATGCCTTTGCCTATGTGCGGGCCCTGTCGGCCGACAATGTGCCCGATGAGAATATCCGGGCCTATGTCGACAATGCCGCGCCGATGCTGCGTTGGGTCATGGCGCATACACCGGTTCATTATCTGGCCTTTCCCTATCCCGATTATCATGCCGAAAATCCGGGCGGATCCGCGCAGGGATTCCGCACGCATCTGCCCCTGCCGATCGACGGAAAGGCGCTGGGCGCGGATATTCGCAAGCAGCGTTTCTCCTCGCCCGCAGCCAGCCTGTTCGGTTATCTGAACTGGCATTTCTCCGAAACCCATGAATTGCTGTACCGGCAAAAGGGGTGGCTGAAGCATCTCATCGTCAACATGGCGAAATATTGGCTCGACCTGCCTTTCCGCCTGACCTCCCGCAAGGACCGGCGGCTGACGCTGGGCAATGCGCTGACCGGGGGATTGCGCATGGCGCTCAATCGGCAGGGCGTGCCGCTCTGGCTGGAAACGCCGCTCAAGGAGCTGGTGAGCGAAGGCGGCAAGATAACCGGCGCGGTCGTGGAGAAGGACGGCAAGCCCTATCGCATCGGCGCGCGCAAGGGCGTGGTGCTTGCGGCTGGGGGCTTCGACAAGAGCCAGGCGATGCGCGATGGAAATGCGCCGCTTTATCCATCCACCCAATATTCCGGGGGCGTGGCCAGCAACACCGGCGACAGCATTCGCGCGGGCGAGGCCGTAGGCGCGGGGACGATGAACATGCAGTCGGCCTGGGCCGCGCCGGTTTTCTACGTGCCGGGCGAGGATCGCGGGCGGCTGAGCACCCTGGATCGTGCGCTGCCGGGCTGCATCATGGTGAACCAGAAGGGGCAGCGCTATCTGAACGAGGCCGCCTCCTATCATATCGTCGGCCAGCAGATGGCGCGGCGGAATGCCGAACATGGCGATGCATCGCCAAGCTGGATGATCTTCGACCATGAGTTCCGGAATAAATTCCCGATGGGGCCGCTCTATCCGCTGATGCCCACCTTCCTGCAAAAGAGCGGCGTGCGGAAGATATTGAAGAAGGGCCGGTCCATCGAGGACCTGGCCGGGAAGATCGGCGCAGACCCGGCAACGCTTTCCGCCACGGTCGCCCGCTTCAACACCCATGCCGCGAAGGGGGAAGACCCTGAGTTTCACCGGGGTCAGACTGCCTATGACAAAATGTATGGCGACCCCCGCCACGGTCCCAACCCGTGCCTGCGTCCGCTGAACAAGGGCCCCTATTATGCCATGCCTATTTATCCGGGCGATATCGGGACCAATGGCGGATTGACGACCAACGCCCATGCGCAGGTCATCGACAAGGCGGGCGATATCATTCCCGGACTTTATGCGGTGGGCAACAACGCGGCTTCGGCCATGGGCGAAAGCTATCCGGGCGCGGGCGTCACCATCGGGCCGGCGATGACCTTCGGCTATATTGCCGTCCGTCACATGACGGGGGGCAATGCCTGATTGAAAGACGGAGCGCGAATTGAAGAGAGGCGGGCAGGGGAGGCAACCTGTCCGCTTCAACGCGCTTGCAATCGAGCATCTCCGCGCACCGCCTCTTCCACTATGATCTTTGCGCAATTTTCCACGGGCAATTCACCGCATCATGCGTTTGAATGATGATCGGTACCGATAACCGGACATATCTGAAACGAACGATCGGCTTGGCATAAAGTCAGGCGCGGGGGCGGACGACGGCTAACCGAATTGCTGCCCTCCTTTTTCCGATTTCAGATAAGATGAGAGGTGGATCATGAAGCAGGAGATGAACGGCGGCGAGGCAGTGTGCGCGGCGCTGGAAGCGCTCGGCGTGGACCATGTGTTCGGTGTGCCGAGCCAGCAGAATCTGGCGCTCTACGAAGCGCTGAGCCATTCCAATAGCATTCGTGTCATCGGTGCCCGCCATGAAGCCGGCGCCGTTCACGCCGCCGACGGCTATGCGCGGGCGACCGGCAAATTGGGCGTCGCCATCGTCAGCACGGGCCCCGGAACGGCCAACGCGATGAACGGGCTTTACGAGGCGGGCTTCGCCTCATCGCCGGTGCTGCTGATCACCACCCAGATCAATCGCTGCTGGCTGCGGCGCGAAAAGGGGGCGATCCATGATGCCAGCAACCAGCTGGCAATGTTGAAGACCGTGACGCGCCGCGCCGATCAGGTGCGCTATGCCCATGAGATCGTGCCGACCATGATCGCATTGGCGCGCGATATTCTCACGGGCCGGCCGCAGCCGGGCGCGATCGAAATTCCCTCCGATGTGCTGGATGAACTGTGCCCTGCCGACCGCCCGGCCATGGCTGCGGTTCCGCGGATCATGCCGCAGGAATCGGCCATCGCCAAGGCAGCGGAACTCCTTGCCAAGGCGCGTCGGCCTCTCCTCTGGCTGGGTGGCGGCTGCGTCCGGGGCGGCGCGGAGGAGGCTGTCCGGGCGCTGGTCGATCATCTGGGCGCTCCGGTGGTGACGACCCCCAATGGTCGCAGTGCGATTGCCACCGATCATCCTTTGGTCGTCGGGTCGGGCACCCAATATCCGCCTTTCCGCCGGCTGCTCGAAGAAGCCGATCTGGTGCTGGCGGTGGGAACGCGCTTTCAGGCTGTTCCTTCGGGCTTCTGGTCCTTGCCGCTGGGCAAGCAGTTGATCCAGATCGACGCCGATCCCGAAATGATCGGGCGCAATTACCCGGCGGCGGTGGGTATCGTCGGCGACGCGGAGGAGGCGCTTGTCGCGCTGCGCCAGGCCTGCGCTCCGGGACAGGTCGATCCTGGCTACAGCGATCTGGCCCGGAATGTGGCGGCCGATTTGCTGGCCGACAGTGCGGAGCGCATCGGCGTCGATCATGTCGCGCTGTGTGACGCGCTGGACAGGGCTTTGCCCGCGGATCGCAACATCGTGTGCGACGCGACGATGGTCGGCAACAGTTGGGGCAGCTACCGGCTTCCGGTGCGGACCTTCCGGGGCTTCACCTACAGCACCAGCCTGGCGATCGGTCCCGCTCTACCGCTGGCGATCGGCATGGCCCTCGGCACCGGCCGCCGAACGATCGCGGTCCACGGGGACGGCGGCGTGATGCTGAATCTGGGCGAACTGGCGACCGCCGTGGAGATGAAGGCGCCGGTGACGCTCCTCATATTCAACAGCAATGGCTACCAGATTCTCAAGACTCTTCAGCAGATGAACAAGGTTTCGGTCTTTGGCGTCGATCTGCATACGCCGGATTTCGTCACTATCGGACAGGGCATGGGCATGCCTGCTGAGCGCGTCGACAATCCGCGGGATTTCGAAGCGGCGGTGGCCCGCTCGGTAGCAGTGGAAGGCCCTTCGCTGATCGAAATCGACATGAAGAACATGGCGCCGCTGGGCTTGTGAACCTGTCGGCGGACCTGTCGACCGGCCTGATGTTGACAAGGCCTTATGTCGATAGGGCCTTATGTCGATAGGGACGCCGCCGAACTCAACAACATGCGCACCAGTTCGCCCTGGCGATTGGTGCCGGTCTTGAGGAATACCGACTGAAGCTGGCTGCGAGCCGTATTTCGGCTGATGCCGATATGGTTTGCAGCCTCCTCCACGCTGGCGCCCCGCGCGATCTCACTCGCCAGCAAGGCTTCTGCCGGAGTGAGCCCGAACAGATGCGAAAGGGTGCTGGCCGGGATGATCGGCCGGTGCTCAGGATCCCGCAGGATCAGCAAAGCCGTGCGCTGCAACGGGTTCCTCAGCGGATGGAAGGCCGGGCCGGGGCGGACGATTACGGTCAGGGGCAGGAAACCTTCCGGCCGGCGCAACGCCAGCGGGGCGTAAACGCGCCAATCCGCTTCGGCCTGTTGTTCGGCGGCCATCAGGCGCAATTCGTTCAGCAGGCGGGCCGTATCATCGGCATTGGTTGCCTTCAGCTTGCCGCGAAACAGACACATGCCCGCTCCCTCGGCGAGAATGACGTCGGCAATCGAGTTGGTCATGAGCATCGTTCCGTCCGGCGTCGCCAGAATGATGCCGATGCCGCTCGTTTCCAGCGCAGCCGTGGACATGAGCAGCCGCCTTTGCAGCCCGACAGTCTGGAAAAACAGCTTGAGTGCCCGTTGGAACGAAGGGACCAGTTCCTTCAGCAGCCTGCGGGTCTTTCCGTCGAATGGATCGCCGGCCTGATCGCGCCATAAGGTGAAATGGGCCAGGCCATATTCCCGGCAGTTCATCGACACGGTAAGCACGCGCGCGACGCCGCCCGCTATTCCGGATACGCTGCCGGTCAGGGCGACCTGGCTGTGCTCATCGGGTTGATCCTCCGCGCCCGCCCGGAAGAAGCCGGATCGATGAAGCGCCTTCACCGCTTCGCCGGCATCGTCCATGTTCAACATGATCACGGGTTCGCAACCATCGCCATAGACGCGCGCATCAAGGATAAGCGATACATAAGGCGACGCGAACGTCTCGCCCGCTGCGATTAAAAATTCGTGCCATGCCGGGATCGCGGAGAGGCTCTCATAGAGGATGTTGAGCAAATGCTCGCGATCGAGTTCATGATTTGACACAGCCACTCCATTTTATTCGTATCGATAGGGGGCCAAGGCGATTTGACCCCCTCTTTCGGATTTCCTGTTGGCGCAAGTTTAAGCTGCCCGTGATCAGAGATGGCTTGGCGGCATACCATCTCGCTCTGTTCGATTGCGGTGATGGACCCTGCGCTCAGCGCGGGGTTCCGTCAATCCAGGGAACACGCCAAATAGATAGATGGATGACAAGGGAGGACATCCGCCCCCAAGCGGTCAACGAGCGGATCGGCTGACGACGGCGCGGCCCTTTTACAAAACGCGCTCATTTTCAGTCTTTTGCAGTATAGATTTCCGTGCCGTCGCTGATCGTGCGGTTGATCCGGATACTATCCAGACGCGCCGGGTCGACGTTCAGCGGATCCGCGTCGAGCACGACCAGATCTGCCTGTTTGCCGACGGCAATCGTGCCCTTTTCCTGATCCTCGTGGATTTGCCAGGCGGCATTGCGGGTCGTCATCAGCAACGCCTCATAGGGTGTAGCCGCCTCTTCTATCCCAAGGGGCACGCCGGACCGCGTCGTGCGCGTGACCGCCGACCAGACCAGTCGCATGATGTCCGGGGGCACGACTGGCGCGTCATTGTGGATCGACGGCACCAGTCCGAGGTCGATCGCGTCGCGCATCGGCGAAATATGGGCCGCGCGCGTCGCTCCCAATGTCACGTCGCGATGCCAGTCGCCCCAATAAAAGGCGTGGGCCGCAAAGAAACTGGGCTGAATATCCAGCGCTTTCATGCGCGCCAGTTGCCCCGGACCGACGATTTGGCTGTGGATGGCGATCAGCCGTTCCACCGCTCCCGGTCGCGCCGCGTCGGCGGCGGCCGTGACATCGATCAGCTGCTGCATCGCGGCATCGCCGTTGACGTGGACGAAGACCTGCCAGTGATGATCGGCTGCCCGGTCGATCCAGCCGCGAAGCTCGCTATCCTCCATCTGGCGATAGCCGTGATAATTGGTCGCGCGGCCATCCGGCACATGATGATAGGGTTCCTTGAGCCACGCCGTCCGTCCTTGCGGCGATCCGTCGAGCATCAGCTTGATGCCAAGAATGCGCAGGCGCGTCTGGCGCGGCGCGCTGACGGGCATGGCGTTCATATCCTGCCAGGGTGCGCGGAAAAACAGCAACGCCCCCACGTCCATCTTGAGCGCGCCCTGCTCGTCGGCCGCCTTGAGCAAGGCATAGTCATCCGGTGAAGCGGCGCCATCCTGCGCGGTCGTGATCCCGTAGCGGGCATAGACATCCTGCGCCTTCCGAAGCGCGGTCAGGCGCTGTTCAAAGCTGGGCTTGGGCAGCAACGCCATCACCCGGTACATGCCGGCTTCTTCCAGCGTGCCGGATGCTGTCTTGCCGTCCGCCTCACGCCGGATCACGCCGCCGGTCGGGTTCGGCGCATCATGCAGCAGACCCGCCAGTTCCAGGGCGCGCGTGTTCGCGGTCAACATATGACCCGAGGCGTGCAGCAGCATGATCGGCCGATCGCTCGACACGGCATCGAGTTCCTGGCGGGTCGGGTGGCGCCGCTCGGCGAGCGCCGCATCGTCATAGCCGAAACCCTGCACCCATTGGCCGGCGGGAATGGCCCGTTCGGCGACATATTTGCGCAAGGTCGACTGGAGCGAGGCAATATCGCGAACGCCCGCGACCGGCGGCGGCGACAAATCGGCAAAATCGATCAAACTCGCCAGCATCGAAAGATGCCCATGGGCGTCGATGAAGCCCGGCAGCATCGTCTTGCCGTGCAGATCGACGATGCGGGTGCCCGATCCACGGTAAGCGAGCACGGCTTTGGTTGACCCGACCGCCACGATCCGCCCTTGGCGGATCGCCACGGCCTGAGCGACATCGTCCGGCGCTTCCATTGTCCGGATCACGCCATTGGTGTAGATCGCGTCAGCGACGACCCGGGCGGACGCAGGCGATGACGATGCGAGCAATAGGGCCGTGAGGGCGCCCATGCCCCGCCATCGCGGGCGATGGCCGGCCGCGATCTTCGTTGCGGACATATATCGTTCTTCCTTTGATCAGAGCATGGTGGCAGGCGGGCTTGCGACCGCGCGCCAATCAGTCGAGCACAGACCTGTCCCGGCGAATTTCTCGCCGGGCCATGGCTTCCCACAGGAACGGAAAGCCCATCGGGTCGGACATTTGCACGACGCGCAGGCTTTCGGGATCGGTGATCGGCTGACCTTCGCCAAGCGCTTCGACATGCCAGGCCAGCCGGCAGCGATGTTCCAGCGTGATCGCGCGCAGATGCGCCTGACGCAGATTCTCAGCGACGATGAACACGCCATGGTTCTTGAGCAGCGCCCACTTGCCCTGTCCAAGCGCCTCGGCGGCGGCCTGTGCCTCTTCCGCGCCATCGACCGTTCCGGCATATTCATCGTACAACACCGGATCCTCATCCACCTGGCCCGATGTCTGGTCGTAAACCGGCGGGATACGGCCCGAAGCCGACCAGACCGAACCCCAACGCGAATGATTGTGGATCACGACGCGCAGATTGTGACGGCGATGGTGGACGGCCAGATGGAGTCCGATGGCCGGCGTGACGTTCCAGTCGCCTTCGATGACACGCCCGCTGCCGTCCACGCGGATGATATCGGATGCGGTCAGTTCATCCCAGGCCAGTTCCCAGGGATTGACGAGAAAGCTGCCGTCCGGTTCGGCCAGCGTGATATGCCCGGCGATATGATCGTCATAGCCTTCGCGATGGAGCGCCCGGCACAGCAGGGCGAGTTGCTGGCGCGCCGTCAGGTCCGGGATCAACGGGTAGCGGCCCGGCATGGGCGCCAGTTCCGCAAGTGTAGGGATGCGTCGCTGCGACATTTCCATTTCAAGTCTCTCCTAACCGCTCAGCACCATTGGGCCGATGCTGCGGCCGTATCGGCAAGCTGAACGCCCTTGATGCCCAGCGCTTCCCGCGCGGCTTGCGGTGTCAGCCCGAGCACATCTTCGTAGCGCATCATATAGATCGGCGCGGATTCCCGGCCGACCTTCGCGCCGCGCTCGACCGCGTTCTGCGTAACCAGCCAGGTTTGGGGATAATGCAGCACGGCGCGGGTGATGATCCGCGTCGATCCCAGGATGGAAAAAGCCGACAGTTCGCCCGCCAGTTCAGGACTCATATGGACGAACAAATTGGTCAACCGCATATAATAGGGCACCAGCTCGCCGATAAAATCGAACCCACCCCCGCCAAGGATATGCTCCAGATCGTGCGTCTGTCCGGCGCGAAGCTGGAAATATTCATAATCGTTGCGCGGCGTGAAGGGCGGGACAATATCGACCTGAAGACCATTGTCGGTGAGCTGCGCGTAGAAGATGCCGCCCACCGTCTCCGGGCCGTAATCCTTCAGCTCATCCAGACCGAAGGTGGAGACAAAGCCTTCTTTGAACCACGCATCAAGGGCGGGATTCTTCTGCCGCTCCGCTGCGAAAAGGGCGTTGATATGGTCGATATCCTGTACTTCCCGCAGGATCTGGACGAGCTGGATCGAATCCGACGGCGTCGGAATATCCGGTCCGTTCCGACGCAACAGGTGCGTGGCCACCCAATCGCGCACCCGCGCATCATTGAGATAGCGGGACGAACTGATCAGCACGCTGCTGTCGGTCGAAACTTTCTCGATCCCGCTCATCAGATAGGAATAGTCAGCCATGTTCAAATGTCCTGTTCAAGTGTCACGCCGCACCCCAGTTCGGCGGCCAGCGCGACGGGAAGGGGAACGGGAAAACGCAACATCATCTGCGCCATGCCCTTGGCGGCCGGGTCAAGCCGCGTATTCGCGTTGATCCCGCCCTCCAGCGCGTTGTGGAGCACGAAATTGAGCGCGTGAAAGCCGGGTACCTCAAAACGATCCACCCGCGGTGCTTCGCCGTCCTGGCCGAGATGCCGGTACCAGTCGCTCACCGCTTCGGCGCTCAGCGCCGCCCGCAGCCAAGGGAGATATTCGGGCCGGCGCGCGATCACCGCGACATTGAAAAGATGGCCCTTGTCCCCGCTGCGCGCCCAGGCCAACCGGACCAGATCGACCGCGACGCTGCCCGGTCCGGCGGAAACCGATAGGGCGGCCGGGCTGACCGGAACCGCCGTCCATGGCTGTCCGGCCGCCACCGGCACGTCCTGCGTCACCCCGGCAAAGGTCATCCGCGCCGTCACGGATGTCTTGTCCAGCAGGAACAGGAATGTCCCCGTCTTCGGCAACACATGGGTGGCGAGGTTGATCGAGGTTCCGACCGACATCCCCGAAATGCCCGCCCATTGTTCCCGCGCGAAGATTTCCGCGCCGCGCCGGTCCGGATGATCGACAACCAGCTTGCTAATCAGTTCCCGCGTCCCCCCCTGCCGGCCATGCGCGCCGAAACTCGCCTCGCCGCCGATCAGAACCGTGTCGGTCAGGGAAAAATCGGGCAGATTTTGCGCGCGCAGCAATTGCCGCGCCCGCGCGAACAGCGCCTGCCCCTGTCGCTGCGCCTTTTCGGCGGCATCTTCTCCGATGATCGGCTGATAGGCGACGCTGCGCCAGCCGCCGTCAAAGATGACGCACACCTTGTAGCTGTCGGTCGGCGCGCGACCGCGCGCGCCCCTCACCCGCACCCGGTTCTCGCCGATCTGGTCCAGCGTCACGGCGCTGAAGTCGCAACGGACGTCCGCCACGATATAGTCGGCGGGGTCGCTAACTTCGTACAAAAGCTGTTCGGCCACCGTGCCGACCGACACCAGCCCGCCGGTCCCTTCCGGCTTGGTGATCACGACGCTGCCGTCGGCGTGGCATTCGCCGATGGGAAAGCCGATATTCGCCCAGTCGGGCACGTCGCGCCAATCGGTGAAGGTGCCGCCGGTGATCTGCGCGCCGCATTCGAGCAGATGTCCGGCCAGCGTTCCCGCCGCCAGCAGGTCGAGGTCGTCCGCACCCCAGCCGAATTCATGAATCAGCGGCCCCAACGCCAGGGCGCTGTCCACCACGCGCCCGGTGACGACGATGTCCGCGCCCTTCGCCAGCGCCGCCGCGATCGGGAATCCGCCGAGATAGGCGTTGGCGCTGATAACCGCGTCGGGAAAGCCGGCTCCAGTGAACATGTCGCGATGCCCCGCCGCGCGCAATTCAGCCACCCGGGGACGAAGGTCGTCGCCGTCGACATAGGCGACGCTGAGCGACAGGCCTGCGTCCGCGATCAGCCGTTCGAGCGCGGAGGCCAGCCCGGCCGGATTGACGCCCCCGGCATTGGCGACGATCTTCACCCCCTGCGCGGCAATCTCATGGAGATGAGGGCCGACATGCACCGTCAGGAAATCGGTGCCATAACCTGCCGTCGGATCGGCCGCCTGCATCCCGCCGAAAATGCCCATCGACCCTTCGGCCAGATAGTCGAAGATCAGATAGTCGAGCCGTCCCCCCGCCAGCAATTGCGGGACCGAGAGCGCGGTGTCGGAAAGGGACGCCGTCGCCCCGCCGATTCGTACAACCTTGTCTGCGCCAGCACCCGCCATTTTCCATCCGCTCCGTTCTTGTCCTCAGAACGAGCCTAACGAATATGCTGACAACAAACCGTCCCTTACGTTACAATTGCAAAATGAAAAGTGACGAGCGAAATCTGGCGCTTAGCGTGCTGCGGAAAACCGAATGGTTGAAGGACTATCCGCGCGAATTGGCGGAAGCCATGTTGGCGGAGGGCAGCCTGGTACGGCTGAATGTCGGGGAATGGGCCCAGGCTGAAGGCGACAACCGCAGCGGCCTGTTCGTGGTGATCGAGGGCGTGCTGCATTCCTATTGCGCGGCGCCGGGCGATCGGGAAGTGATGATCGGCCTTGCCGAGGCGGGATCGGTGGTCGGCCACGCCACGCGGTTCAGTGGCGGTCCCCGGCTCGTCACCACCGTCTGCGTGGAACCCAGTGTCCTGCTGGAGATATCGGAAGCCGCGCTGGAACGGGTGGCAGAACGCCGGCCTGAAATCTGGCGTGCCATCGCCGGTTTCGCCTATGCCAATATGCGCAGCATGGTGCGCATGGCAGCGGAAGTGATTTCGTTGCGCCCGCGCGAGCGCATCGCCGCTCGCCTGCTGGCTGCGGTCGACGGCCATCGCAAACCAATGGAGGAACCCGCCCCAACCATCCGGCTCAGCCAGGAATTGCTGGGCGAAATGACCGGCCTCACCCGCAAGACCGTGAATGTCCATTTGTCCGCGTTCGAGCGAGATGGGCTGATCGAGGTCGGCTATGGCCGGATCACGCTATGCGATCTGGAGCGCTTGCGGGCCGTCGCTAACGGCTAGATTTCGCGGGCAAAGCGGTTGCACGGCGTCTGGGTCGTCAATGCTGGATTGTGCCCATTGCCATCAACCTTTTCCTTGGCAGAAATAACGCAATATTATCGCCGTGACGGAGGAAGCTCATTTTCCCATTGCGGCATATGCCGGGCGTAGGATTGGGCAATCTTCGCCCAATGGGCCTCGTCATTACCCTTGAAATGGATGTTAAACTGCGCCGCATTGCGGAATTCGAGCAGTTCGCATCCCTCATCGCCGACTTCAAGGACATAGGCTTGCTCGGCCGGGACATAAATCCCGTCTCCCGGCCCGAGACGCGCCGATCCAAATCGGGCTTCACCCGCCAGAATGTAATAAATGCAATCGGCATTGTGGCTGTGACGCGGCGATATGAAACCGGTTTTGAACCAGGCATGGCTCAGGCTCACGCCCTCTTCGCCTGCCGATTGGAAGAGGATGGTCGTGTGCGAAGCATCGGCTGCCCTGGGGCCTGAAGCCATGATCCGCCCCAGACCGGCCATGGTCGCTGGATCGACACCCTCAAAGGGCATTGTTTCGTGATCGAGAGCGATGCTTTCGCCCGCACGGAATAAGGTCATACGCTTGCGGGCCGGCGCCGGGGTATTGAGGGATTTCTCGTTGTTCACAGCTTGCACTCCTCAATCGAGGAGGCGAGCCGCCTCCGAAGAAGACTGCGCCCCAGTCCATCGGGACTGTCCCCCTCCGTGCATAGTTTGGCGCGAGGGGAATAAATGTCGCTCATCCGGCCTCCTCTCAGATGGGTCTGTAGAATAGAAATAGCGCAATTTCTCGATAGACAATGCAACCAAAGTGACATTCTTCAATGAAAAGTCGAATCAGTCGCCGGGCCCGGTGAACCCGCCTGGTGCACTCTGATCCTTCCACGCTTTACATCGATAGTGAGGCAGCTATCGTTCCACAGTGACCGAAGCGCTTCCAAAAAAGACAAAACATCCCACAGGACGCCCATCCCGAGATGAGGCTGCGCGACGGAACGACCATCTTCTTAAAGTTGCGGCCGATCTGTTCTTTGAGGAAGGGTTCAGCGCCACATCTATGGAGCGCATCGCCAAAGCCGCGGGAATTGGCAAGCAGACCCTCTATGTCAAATTCAGGGACAAGGAACAACTTTTCCTCGCTGTGGCGCAGCGGACTGCGAAGATCGACCTCAGCCATGTATTTCCGGAGGAAATGCTACCGTTCGAAATCGCCGTGCGCCAGCTTGCACAGGCGGTTGCGAAGATGCTGGAACATCCCGGGGCGCAGCGCCTCAACAATCTGTTGCGAAACGAAATCAACAGGTTCCCGCAATTGATGGATATGGTGGAAGCTGGCGGTTGGTCGGAATTCCAAAATGCGCTGGTTGAATTCTTCGAGCGATACGAAAGAAAGGGATGCCTGAAGCAGCCGGCAGCCTTGGCTGCGGAAATTCTCCTCTATTTGGTCACCGGCGATCGTGAGCGGCGCTATCTGTATCGCCAGACCTACAATGCCGAGGGGCGAGCGGACCATCTGGACAGGCTTGTCGATGTGTTTCTCCAGGGCGTGATGAACGCTCCTCCTCCGGAGCCGTTAACTTGACAAGACCGTTCCGTTCCGTTTTTCATGTCGATAACGGAATCAGCTGCTGCCGGCCGGCGAGAGGAAAATCTTGCCTGATGCATTGAAGGGAAAGACCGCGTTAGGGACGCGTCTTTCGCGGGATGGTCGCGACGTGACGCGCGACTGGCAGCCCATCGTCGAATAGCCAGACTGGGAGAAAAATTTTGGATCGTCTTTCCAACAAGACAATTCTGGTCGCAGGGGCCGGCGGTATCGGTAGCGAACTTGTCCGGCGCTATGCGGCTGAGGGCGCAAATGTCGTGCTGGGCGACGCGAACGAAAAGGCGGCGGAAACAGCGCTCGGAGGACTTGAAAAGGGAAGCGGACGGGTACTGGTCACGCGGCTGGATGGCTCCGACGGAGCCTCAATCGACAAGGCGGTTGAACTCGCCTGTACCGAATTTGGCGGCTTGGACGGGCTCCACGCCAACTTTGCGAGCTTCGCAGATGGTCTGCTGCAAGTCGGCGTGCTGGACTTGCCTCTCGACATTTATGACGAGGTGATGCGCGTGAATGCGCGCGGTTTTCTGCTGTGCACGCAAGCGGCCTTACCCCGCATCCTGGCTCGCGGGGGCGGATCGATCATTTACACCAGCTCGGGCGCCGCGCATGCGCCTTCTCCCGTCCGGGCACCCTATGCCATGAGCAAGGCAGCCATACATGCGCTGATGCGCGTGGTCGCGACACGACATGGGCCGGATAACGTACGCGCGAATGTGGTCGCGCCCGGCGTGATCCTTCACCAATCGCTCGCTGATGCTACGGGGGAAGAATTTCGTCAGTGGGCGCTTTCCCGAACCCCGATCAAGTCGCGGCTGGGACGACCCGAAGATATAGCCGCGATGAGCGCTCTGCTGATGTCTGACGAAGGTTCCTATATTACCGGGCAGGTGATAAGCGTCGATGGCGGAAGCTCCATGCGGCCCTAGATCGACTTTGCGCATGTGGGTGCGGGCACCTCGACACCGCGGCGGTCGGGGGTCGATTGCCATGCAGCCCGCATGTCGTAGCCAAGCACCGGTTGAAGATGCCATTGGCAGAGGGCACGGCAGTCCAAGATTATCTGGATACCCGTTGCAGCCGGTAGCAAGAACTAATTGTAAATTAACTATTATTATCTTATTTTACTGCTATTTTATTGAACGTTTTCCTTGGTCGTCCGTTACGGACGAAGGATCAGGAAGATCCCGATAATGGCAAACCGGCGGTGACGCCGGGACGCAAAGCCTCCGGCCTTGGTGACAAGGGAGCGGGGCTGTCGAAGGACTGTGGTTCGATGGAAAAGCGCCCTATCTTGTAAAAACATTGCGCAACTTTCCGACCTTATAGTCGCTGAGCAGCCCTCCTGCCGCGCACCTCTGCGCCCGTACAAGTTAGGAGAAAGCCAGTGTTTTCGTTTGATCGGAGATCATCTCACGGTAGGTTGCTGGCCATATCGGCCTGTTCGACACTCGCCCTTCTGCTGAGCGCCTGTGAAAGCAGCGGCGGGTTGCGCGTCGCCAGCGTCGGATCGAACACGCCGGGCGCCGGTAGCGGCAGCGGCGGGTCGGGCAGCGGATCAGGCACCGACACCAGCGGCGGCGGCGCGACGGGGGGCGGCGGTACGGGAAGCACCGGCTCGGACGGCACTGGCTCTGGCACGGACGGTACGGGTGGAACAACGACCGCGGCGGGTCTCCTCCAGCAGGTGTCGCCAGTACTCACCACCGCCGGCAATGCGGTGCTGGGCGTTTCCGATGGTCAAGGCAACGTGACGACGCCTATCGCCACCGCGCTTCCCGTCTTGCAACCGGTTACCGGCACGATCACGCGCGTCCTGAACGACACCGGCACCGTGCTGGTGGATGCGGGTGCCGGGCGAACCCTCCTCCTTCAGGGCGCGCAGGGTGTCGTAGGCGATCTCGTCTCAATCGACGTCGGCGGCCGGACGGTCACCAATGGGCTTGACGGCACGACGGGCGCGATCGGCGTCGGCGTGCTGGGCAATACGCAGCCTACCGGCACGCTGGCCAGCGTCGGCGTGCTCAACGCCGGCAATACGGCGCTGGCGACGGTCAATGGCGTGGCCGATGTGCGGGTGACGAACGTCACCTCCGCGACCGGCGGCATTGCCGATAATCTCCTGAACGTCGCGCTCGGCGGCAACCAACTTCTGGGCAGTGGCGATCCGGCGTTGGTGAATGCCAATCTGCTGCCCAATGGCGTCAGCCCCACCGGTACGGGCAGCGCCACGGGCGTTCTCGCCCCCGTGACATCCGCCGTGGAAACGGTCGGCGCGGGTGTCACCTCGACCGTGCAGGGCGTGGCCGGGAGCGCCCTTTCACCCTTGGGCGTGAGCGCCGGCACCACGGCGGCGGCCGGGACGACGGCCACCGCTGGCGCTGGAACCACCGCCACGGCTAACCCAGGCGGACTGCTCGCGCCGGTGACGGGAACGGTCAGCAATACGGTGAACACGCTGACAGGCGCGCTCAACCTGAGCCGCTAACTCATTGACCGGGCATGCCGCCGCTAGTGGATTGATTTTGACATTTCCGTCCCGCTAGCCGGATAGGACGGTCGCAAATGCCAAAATCGAAAAATCCACTAGAATCAACATCTTCTAGTGGTCCGAAAAGATTCTGACATTTGGGCACTATCTGGCCGGGAACGGAACCAAATGTCAGCATCGGACCACTAGCGTGCCCCGGCTTTGCCGCTCTTATCGCAGGAACGCTTCATGCTCCTTGTCCTCGCCGCGCTGCCCGCGCTCGTGGCCGCGCAGCCGCCTTCAACACTGTCACCGCCGCTGATCCAACAGAGCGAGCAGCCCTCCGAGCCGAACCTCACGGAAAAGCCCAGTGGCGCCCCGGTTCAACGCGCCATCGCCGTGGACGCTGAGGATAGCGGCGCGGCCATTCGCGGCATCGACTTTGTCGGCGTGGACGCGCCGGAGCGGGTCGCGCAGGCCGCTCGCCAGTTTCTCGGCCGTCCCGCATCGCGCCAGACGCTCGCCGCGCTCGCCAGGGCGATCTCCGACGCCTATGCCGAGAGCGACATCGCCCTCTACACCGTCGCCATCCCCCGGCAGGATCTGTCGACAGGACAGGTCAAGGTGTTGCTGGCCGAGGGCTTTGTGGAGGACATTGTCTATCCCAAGGGCGCGAGCCCGCTGATCCGCGCCTATGCCGAGCGGATGCGGGCGGAAAAGCCGCTCAGCCGTCGTGCACTGGAGCGTTATCTTTCGCTGATCCGCGACATTCCCGGAGCAAAGGTGGAGGTCGCGCTGGAACGCGGCACGAAGCCCGGCGGCGTCAAGCTGGCGATCACGCCGACGCGCAAGCGCTTCGACGCCAGCTTCGGCGTCGACAACCGTACGCAGAGCGGCCTCGGCAGCGGACAGTTGCGGGCCACCGCCCAAGCCAACAGCCTGCTGCGTGACGGCGACCGGACCGATCTGGTGCTGCTCGGCGCGACGGACCTCAAGCGCTACCAATATATCGGACTCAGCCACCAGACGCCGCTGGGGTCCGATGGCCTCACCCTGGGTCTGTCGGGATCGTGGCTGCGCACCCGGCTCAAGAATTTCCCGGTAACGGGCGAGGCGAAGACCGCCGGGGTTTCGCTCAGCTACCCCCTCATTCGCGGCTATAAGCGCAACCTGACGGTCAGCGCCGGGCTCGACGGCCTGGACAGCGACGCCGCGCTGCTGGGGGCGGTCCTCTCTTCCGACCATATCCGCGCCGCGCGGGCAGCGGTCGGTTATTCCATGATCGGCGACAAGGATGTGCTGACGGCCGGCCTCACCATCAGTCGCGGCCTCGACATATGGGATGCACGCGGGACGCCGGGCTTTACCGATACGGTCTTTACCAAGGTCACGGCCCGCGCAGCCTATGACCGGATGCTGGGCAAGCGCTTCGTGGGCCGCCTGCGCATGACGGGGCAATATAGCGCCGACCGGCTCTCGGGCAATGAACGGCTGGCGGTTGGCGGGCCGGACTATGGCCGCGCCTTCGACACCGCGCTGCTCAGCGGCGACCGGGGCGTCGCCGGCTCTTTCGAACTCGCCTTCCGCCCGGAACTGACGCCACGGCTCAAGGGTACGGAAATCTACGGCTTCATCGACGGGGCCAAGGTGCGGATCAACAGCCGCGCCGGTTTCGCGGCCAGCGACTATGGCCTCGCTTCGGCCGGCGGCGGAATAAGATTGGCTTATGCTTCGAAAGCATCGCTGGGTCTGGAGGGGGCGCGGGTGATTGATACCCCGTTCGCCGGCGTCGGCGACTGGCGCTTCAACATTAGCTGGAGTTGGAAGCTGAACCGGTAGGACGAAGGCGAAAGCCTCCATGCCGTCGCGTGCCGAAGAGGATGAGGGCCGGCAGCTCGCGCAACTGCTCCATCTTGCCCCGCAGCGTCTTGTAGAAATCCGCGTCAAGCAGACTGCGAACAGGAAGCGGTCATAGCCGCTGAGGGGAGGGCGCGCAGCGGGCGAGTCTCATTTCGATAGCGCGCTCCCAATTTTCAAAGTCCGATAATAAGGATTATGTTAAATATCGGGAAGCATGGCCCAAAGATCGCGCATCGCCTGCATCAAGCGCCCAGCGCGCTCCTGCGGTGCGAGCCGCGCCAGAGCACGCGACGGCGCTTCCACTGCGATCGTGGCATGACCCGGCAGCAAGGGCAGCAAGGCCCGCAGATCGAAGGCGCCCGAACCCGGCAACAACCGGTCGAACACCGCTTCCTCAATCCGGTCGGCGGGCGCTTGCGGAGGACCGTCGCTCAACTGGACATGACGGATACGGTCGGGCGGCAGCGCGGCGATATCCTCCCAGCTACCGCCACCGCGAATGACGTGCAGACTATCGATGCACAATCCCACGTCCGGTCCCAACGCCTGCGCCAGTTGCATGGCTTGCGCCGGGGATGCGATCGCAGCCAACGGGAACGCCTCTATGATCGCGGGCGCCCCGGCTTTCCGGCAGATGTTCACCATGCGCCCGAGGGATTCCATCAATCGCGCATGGTCCGGATCGAGTCCCAGCAGGCTGACCGTTCCGCCCAATTCGGCCGCCAGCGCCGCACTTCGTTCGAACAGACGCCAATCCGGCGAGGCGTCGAGCATGAAGGGCTCGACGACGGCGAGTCGCAATCCTGTGTCGCGCAAAGCGGCGATCACCTCCCGCCGGGCCGCCCGATCCGCCACGAGATCGGGGGTCGGACTGATCGGAATGGGTGTGACGAAAAGGCTGACGGCTTCGAAACCGGCACGCGCCGCGACATCGATCACCGTCCTGGCATCCAGGTCGATGAGAGAAAGATGATCCAGGCAAAAGGCCGGGAGCGCACGGGTCATGCCGGCCTGCCGTTGCTATTGCGCGAAGGCTCCGCAATGAGCATCGCCACCCCTGCGCACCATTGCACCATTTCTCATATCCTCCGTATCGCGCCCGCCTGCCGGCGGGCGAATCCGTTCAATGCGGCGAAATGATTATATAATCGCAGGCCGGCATCTTCCACCACGGCGGTCATAATCCATCGTATCACCCTGAAAATTCTTCGCGTTTGCTGTTATAATATCCGTGTCACCCTTGAAATGCGTATGAATATGGCGCATTTCATGCCGGACTACAGGGAAGGGAGAGCGGATATGCGTCTGGAAGGCAAGATTGCGGTCATAACCGGCGCGGCATCGGGAATCGGGCTGGCGGTAGCGCGGAAATTCGCGGCCGAAGGTGCGAAGATCATCATCGGCGACCGCAACGTCGCCGGGGTTGAAGAGGCCGCTCAGTCCATTGGACAGTCCGCCACGGCGATGGCGCTGGACGTTGCGGACGAAGCGTCCTGCCGGGCTATCATTGACCGGGCCGTGAGCGATCATGGTGGGCTGGACATTCTGTGCAATATCGCAGGCATTCTCGATTTCGGGCGCTTTTCCGAAGTCGATCGCAGCCGTTGGGACCGGACGGTGTCCGTGAACCTGACCGGCGTTTATCAAATGTGCCATGCGGCGATGCCGCACCTGATCGAGCGCCGTGGCAACATCGTCAATATGTCGTCCGCCGCCGGACTTGTCGGCGTGCCTTTCAACGCCGCTTATTGCGCGACGAAACATGGCGTGGTCGGGATAACTCGCGCACTGGCCCTCGAATTTTCCAAGGAAGGCGTACGGGTCAACGCAGTCTGCCCCGGTGGTGTCGATACGCCGATGACGAAACAGGCTCCGCCCGAGAATATCGATTGGGACATGGTCATGCGCTCGGCTTCCTGGCTTGACAGCGGCGCGATGGCGACCACCGACGAAATCGCCGATAGCGTGCTGTTCCTGGCGTCAGCCGAGGCCAAGCGCATCACCGGTGTCGCCTTCGCCGTCGATGGAGGCCAGACGGCCGGCTGAGGGCGTTCAACCTCGTTCACAATCATAAGAGGGTCTGGAGCTGGGCACGGCTCCGGACCCTCTTCGTTTATGCGGTTTCTTCTTTTGCCGGATGAAGCAGCATTTTGGGTCACAGGAAAACGATAATCTCACGCCATCGACAGAAGAAAGGCTGGCGATGCGCAGTCCGGAGTGGCATTTTCAACGCAACGAAACAGAGAAGCGGAGAGGATGGCAGGATGATGCAGCTTGCGCGCGTGCACGGTCCAGGTGATGTCCGACTGGACGAGGTGGCGATGCCCGAAGCCCGTCCTGGGGAGGTCATCGTCAAGGTCGCGGCCTGCGGCATCTGCGGCAGCGACCTCAGCTATATCGCGCAAGGCGGACTGGGCGGCGTGGAGCCGCTGGAAAATCCATTACCCATCGGTCATGAATTTTCCGGGACGGTTGTTGCCGCCGGTCCCGGAATGGGCGGAATCGCCACCGGAATGCGGGTGGCGGTCAATCCGGACCACGCCTTCATCGGCGGCGGCGGCCCGGACGGCGCCATGGCGCCCTTCATCCGGGTGAGTGGGGCGCGCATCGGCGAGACCCTGTTCCCCCTGCCCGATCATGTCGGCTTTGCCGAGGCAGCGTTGGCCGAGCCACTATCAGTGGGCCTGCACGCGTTGAAGCTGATGAAGGTCCAGCCGCAGGACAAGGTCGCGATATTGGGCGCCGGACCGATCGGCCTGTGCACCATCGCCATGCTGCGCCACCTGGGCGTTACCGACATCGCCATATTCGACCGGGTGGAAAGCCGACTGGACCGTGCCCGCGCCCTGGGCGCGACGCTGGCCTGCAACGTCACGGCGGGGACGATGACGGACGCCCTCGCCCGCGTCCATGGCGGCGGCGACCGTTTTGGCGCACCCTATGTCGGCACCGATGTGTTCATCGACGCAGCGGGCGCGCCGGCCGCGCTGACCGAGGCGTTCGGCATCGCCAAATATCGCGCCCGCATCGCCATCGTCGCGCTCTACAAGAAGCCGGTCACTCTCGACCTGTGGCGCATGATGGCGAATGAAATAACGATGAGCGGCTCGATCGCCATGGACCGTGCCGCCGAATTCGGAGAGGCATTGGCGATGATTGCCGCAGGCGAGCAGGATCTCGCGTCGCTCATCAGCCATCAATATGATTTCAGCGATTTCCATACGGCACTGTCCACAGCCGCCGATCCCGACCGATCGGCCAAGGTCATGCTGACATTCGCAGAGGAGCCCGCATGAGCGCGCCGCAGGACATCATTATCGACGATATGGCGCAGCCGCGCCTCACACCCGCCATCATCGCCGCGCGGGAGGGGCCAGCGGACTTTGACGAGAATATGGGGGTCGATGAAATCCTCTCCCGTGCCAGCGCCATGACGGGCGGCCTCAGCGATTTCGGCGAGGATACGGGATTTCGCGAGCGTCTGGCCGTGGTGTTGCAATCGCTGGCGGAGGATGAAGGACTGACGCGCGGCGGTCGCATCACGATCATCGACCATGCGATCCGGGTGATGGCGAACCGGCTGCGGATCGAGGATCTGGTGAAGCGTCACCCGGAAATCCTCGACATCGAGATCGAAAAGCCGCTCATCATCGCCGGATTGCCCCGTTCGGGTACGACCCATCTGGTCAACTGGCTGGCGCGCGATGAACGGCTGCGCTCGCTCACTCTCTGGGAATCGGAGGAGCCCGTGCCCAGCGCCCCGCCTCCCCCGCCGGGCGAACCGGACCCGCGCGCGCTGCGCAGCGCTGAATTCTGGGGCCATTTCGAATCCATGCTACCGCACATGGCGGCGATGCACGGCATGGATGCCGCGTCGATCCATGAGGACAATGAACTGCTCTACATGGACCTCAACTGCTACAGTTGGGAATTCCAGACCCGCATTCCGCGCTGGATCGACCATTATTTCGCGCATGATCGCACCCCGAGCTACCTTTATGAAAAGAAGGTGCTTCAGGTGCTGACCTGGTTCCGGGGGCCGAACCGCTGGATCCTCAAATCGCCGCAGCATATGGAAAATCTCGCTCCGCTGAAGGCGGCGTTCCCCGACGCGACGCTGGTCATCACCCATCGCGACCCGGTGGCGGTGCTGCGGTCGTTGACCACGATGCTGGGCTATTCCGACCGTATCCGCCGCGATCCGACCGATCCGCAGGGTCTTGCGCGGCACTGGGCCGACCGGATCGAGCGGCTGCTGCACGCCTGCCTCGACCAGCGGGACGTATGGGGTCCAGACCAGTCCATCGACATATTGTTCCACGAATATATGGCCGATCAGGAAGGCATGATGCGCCGCGTCTATGAACTGGCGGGCCTGCCCCTGACGCCGGAGGCGGAACGCGCGCTGCTGGGCTATCTGGACGAAAATCCGCGTCATGCGCTGGGCCGCGTGATCTATGATCTCGAAGGCGTTTTCGGCGTCGACGTAGCTGCTTTGCGCGATCGTTTCAGATTTTATTACAATCGCTTCCCTGTCAAGCTGGAGAACTGATATGAAAGCTGAAAACAAGGCTGCGGAACGCCTGCTTTCCGGCGCGGCATGGGACGATTTCTGCGATACGCTGAAGGTGGCCGGTCGGATGATCGATCAATTCGGCGACCAGCCGTCCGAACTGGATCGCGCCGAATGGTATCGTTTTCTGTCGCGCCTCACGCGGTCGGGCTGCGAGCGGCTGATCGAGAATGCCGAGCCGACCCGGCCCCGGCTGCGGGATATGGTCTGGCGGCAGTCGATCAATTTCCAGACGGTCGATCAGGACCATCTGATGTGCCAGTTCGACGAGGCGCGCGATTACCGCATCACCGGCACGCGCGGCACTATCCCCTATTTCGTGATGGCGGTGCTGACCGCTCCCGCCCCCGGCGATCCGGGTGCCCAGGACTGGGCGCCGCTGGGCGTCGAGGGCCTGACGCAGTTCGATCCGTCCAATCTCAAGACGACCGGCTTCCTCGCCAGCCAGCAACTCGTCGTCGCCGAGGATGGCACGTTCGAGATCATCCTGTCGCAGAATGACCCCGGCCCCGGCAAGAACTGGCTGAAGCTCGCCCCCGACACCAATTGCATTCTCATCCGTCTGGTCTGGAGCGACCGTTCCAGCCAGACCGCGCCCGCAATGACCATCGAACGGATGGACGGCGTCGCGCCGGAACCGATCACGCCTGCGCTGATGGCGAACAATCTCGCCTGGGCGGCGCAAGGCGTGCTCGGCTATGCCGAACTGGTGCGCAACTGGTGGCAGGGCAATCAGGGCAATTTTTCCGCCAAGCTCAACCGGCTGGATTATAGTCGCGCCCAATATCTTTCCAACGGCGGGGTGCCCGACCGCCATGTCGCCTTCGGGGGCTGGCAGAAGGACAAGGACGAGGCGCTGGTGCTGGAATTCACGCCGCCTCCCTGCGAATATTGGAATTTCCAGATCTGCAACATCTGGCAGGAAAATCTCGACACATTCGAGGATGGCAATGGCTGGGTGAACAACAGCCGCTTCGTCGCGCAGCCCGATGGCCGCGTGCGCATCGTCATCGCCGAGAGCGATCCGGGCGCGGGCGGCAACTGGGTCAACAGCTTCGGCCATGACAAGGGCCAGTGGGGCCTGCGCTTCGTCCAGACGCAGGTGACGCCGCCGGTCAAGCTCTGGCGGCTGCCGCTCGACCGGCTGGAGCGAGAGGGCGCGGCGGCGCTCGATCCGGCGCAGGCGGTCGACACCGGCCAGTTCGTGGACTGACGCCATGGCTGTCCGCTCGCTCGATCATGTGAACATCCGCACCGCCGACGTGCCGACCACGGCCGCCTTCTTCCGCGATATATTGGGGCTGGAAGCAAGGGTTGCGCCGGGGGCCGACGACATCGACAAGGGCTGCTGGATCCATGACCCGAGCGGGCACCCGATCGTACATATCGGCCCATCGGAGGGACGTTATCCCAGCGATGACATGCTGCCCTTCACCCCGGCGCGGGGTAGCGGCGCGGTGCATCATGTCGCGCTGGAATGCGACGATGTGGACGATATGGTTCAGCGGATCGCGTCTACGGGCCGGACTTTCACTCGCAAGGACTATCCGCCCGCCAACCTGACCCAGATCTTCGTTCTGGAAGAAAATGGCGTCCTGCTCGAACTGAATTTCCGCATGGAGTCATGCTGATGCTGTCCGTCGACCTTGGCCTTGCGGGGCCACCCTTCGGCCACATCCCGCTGCTCGACCGGCTCGCCCCGGCCCGCACCGCCGGCTTCAGCGGCATGTCGGTCATGCCCGGCGACATCTGGTCGTTGGAGGCGGAAGGGATGAACGCCACCGAAATTCGCGCGCGTTTCGCGGATCACGGCCTGCGCGTCATGGAAATGGACTGCATCGCCTGCTGGCTGCCCTCGCACCACAATGTAGGCGAGGATGTTCCCATGGCCGCGCTGTTGCGGGCGCTGACACCCGAACGCGTGGTTGAAACGGCGGCGCGGACGGGGTCGTCATCCATCACGGTCGTGGAAATGATGGGGGTCACCCCTTCTCTGGACGAAGCCGCCGAAGCCTTCGCCCGGCTGTGCGACATGGCGGCGGGCCAGGGGCTGAAGGCGCATATCGAATTCCTGCCCTTTGGCGGGATACCGGACCTTGCTCGCGCATGGGCCATCGTACAGGCGGCGGACAGGCCCAATGGCGGCCTTATGATCGACAGTTGGCATTTCTTCCGCAGCGGATCATCGCTGGACCTGCTCAGCACCATTCCGGGGAAGCGCATTTTCAGCGTGCAAATCAACGACGCGCCAGCGCAGCCTGGCGAAAATCTGCTGCAAGAAACCATGGCTGGACGGCTGGTGCCGGGCGAAGGCGATCTCGACCTGATCGGCTTTATCCGCACGCTGGATGCGACCGGCTGCACCGCTTCCGTCTCGGTCGAGATTTTCTCCACGGAAACGGCATCGCAACCCATGGCAGAGACGATCCGGCACTGGACCGGAGCGACCCATGCCATCATCGACAGGGCAAGGAAAGAATCATGAGCAATGACAGCCAACCCATGGGCGCCGTCGTGGTGGGAACGGGCTTTGGCCTGTTCACCCATGTCCGGGCCTTGCGTCAGGCCGGCATCGAAGTGCGCGCCATCGTCGGCCGCGACCGGCAACGCACCGCCGAACGGGCCGCGCCGCTGAACATTCCCGTCGCATCCGACAATCTGGAACAGGTGTTGGCGGACGATCCGGCGATCCGGCTGGTGACGGTTGCCACGCCACCCCATGCGCATTACCGCCCGGTGATGCAGGCCATCGCCGCCGGGCGCGCCGTGATGTGCGAAAAGCCCTTCGCCAAGGACCTGCCGCAGGCGCGGGAAATGCTGGCCGCCGCCGAAAAGGCGGGCGTCGTCCATGCGCTGGGCGCGGAATTCCGCTTCGACAGCGCACAGGCGCTGCTCCGCCGGGTGGTAAAGGACGGCATGATCGGCGACCCGCTGATGTTCAGCCGCATCTATCAACAGCCCGGCGGCAGCGGCGATGAACCGCTGGCCGACTGGTGGACGGATGCGCAGCAGGGCGGCGGCTTTTTGGGGGCGTTTGGCACGCACATGATCGACCAGGTGCGCTCGACAGTGGGCGAGATCGTCGCGGTCAGCGCGATCCTGCGCAAATTGTCCCCCGGCCGCCCGGCCATGACTTCCGACGACTATTACAACATCCAGTTCGTCACTGAAAATGGCTGTCGCGGCGTGATCGAGGCGGGGCAATATTTCCCCGGTCCGTTCGTCATGGCGACCAAGGTGGCGGGCACGCGCGGCGCGGCCTGGATTCAGTCGGGCGCGGCCTTCGGCGATCCTGAACAGCTGTGGGTCAAGGATACGGACGGAGAACGCCAGATAGCGATGCCGCCCGAACTGGTGAACCCCACGCCCGAACCCTTCGGCGTCGAGGCGCTGATCCAGACCGAGATGGACCGCTGGCACACGCAGGGCTTCGATGTCGCGCCCTATGCCAAGCTGTTCGGCCAGATCAGGGCGACGATGGAAGGCCGCGAGCCGCCCTTGCCCGATCCGGCAGGCGATTTCCGCGATGCCGCGGCCGGACAGGCGGTGCTCGACGCCGCCCGCCGTTCCGCTGCCGAAGGTCGTTGGGTGGAGGTAGAAAAACTATGAGCAATATTCATCATGATTATGCCGGCGCGCATGTGCTGGTCACGGGCGGCACGAGCGGGATCGGTGCGGCGACCGCTGCGGCCTATCGCGACGCGGGCGCGGAAGTCACCATCACCGGCACGCGCGGCAGCGCAGCCGAGTATGACGCGGACCTCAGCGGCTATCGCTATCTGCAAATGGACGTGGAGGTCGGGACGAGCATCGACGCGGTGGCCGCCGCCCTCCCCCGGCTCGACATTCTCGTCAACAATGCGGGGATGGCGCTGCCCAGCATCGGGCTGGACGAATATGAACCCGATGTCTTTGCGCGTTCGGTAAACATGCTGCTGGTCGGTGCGTTCCGCATGGCACGGCGCACGGTGGACTTGTTGGAGCAAAGCCGCATCGAGGGTGGCGCGTCGATCGTCGGCGTCGCGTCGATGAGCAGTTTCTTCGGAATAGGGATCGTGCCGGGCTATGGCGCGGCGAAGACCGGCCTCGTCGGCCTGACGCGCACGCTGGCGGTGCAATGGGGACCGCGCAACGTCCGCGTCAACGCGGTCGCGGCGGGCCTTACGCGCAGCCACATGACGGCGGGCACTTTCGAACAGGAGCAATGGACCGCGCCGACATTGGCGCGTACCCCGCTGGGGCGTCTGGGCGAGCCCGCCGATATTGCGGGCGCCATCCTGTTCCTCACCAGCCCCGCGGCGGGCTGGATCACGGGCCAGACGTTGCCGGTCGACGGCGGCTACACGGTGGCGGGATAGGAGGGACGACGTGGGCGATCGCGAAAAATTCGTCGGCGCCTGGCAGTTGGTGCTCTGGACGACGCATCGGGCCGATGGGACCGATGCGTTCCCCTTCGGCCGCGACGCCATCGGGCAGATCATGTACAGCGCCGACGGCCATATGAGCTGCCATCTGATGATGGCGAACCGGCCGCCGCTGGGCACGTTTACCATCGATGAGGTCAAGGACGCCGCGCTGGGCACCGCCGTGCGCGCCTATAGCGGCTATTTCGGGGCCTACACCGTCGACGACGCGGCGGGGATCGTCACGCATCACGTCGACGGCGCATGGTATCCGGACTGGACCGGATCACAGCAACCCCGCCGGTTCCGCTTCGAGGGCGATCGATTGTTCCTGGAGGCGGAGGTCGGCGGCGATCTGGTCAGCATCGAATGGCGGCGCGCCTGATGAAGGGGGAGGCAAGTCGATATGGATGATGCGGCACGGCTGCTCGCCCTTCGCGAAATCGAAATGCTCAAGGCCCGCTATTTCCGCACGATGGACGGCAAGGACTGGGCGGGGTTGCAGGCGGTGTTCACGCCAGACCTGATCGCGGATTTCCGGGACTCGGCGCCGGAACGCAATGAGGCCCTGCTGATCCACGGCGCCGAGCCCTATGTGGCGATGCTGGCGCCGACGCTGGCGAACGTGACGACGGTCCACCATGGGCATATGCCCGAAATCCGGCTGGAGGATGCGGACCATGCGCAGGGCATCTGGGCCATGGAGGACTGGGTGTGGCCCGACGCCTCTTCAACCCTGCCCTACCGCTGGCTGCATGGCTGGGGCCATTATCATGAACGCTATCGCCACGTCGCGGGCGAATGGAAGATCGCCGCCATCCGTCTCAGCCGGTTGCGGGTCGAACATGGTTGACGGAAACCCTTTACGCTTGGGAGAGACGGGATGAACATGGAAGCCATGCAGGCGCATTATGAGATCGGCCGGGAACTGACGCGGTTCGCCCGCGCCATGGACGATCGCGACTGGCCGACGCTGAAGGCCATATTGACCGAGGACGCGACGGCCGAATTAGGCACCGGCCCGCTGAAGGGCAGCGACGCCATCGTCGCCCTCATCCGCCAATATCTGGACGCCTGCGGCACCAGTCAGCATCTGCTGGGCAATTTGATCGTGGAGGTCGAGGGCGACCGGGCGCGAAGCCGCTGCTATGTCAGCGACATGCATCTGGGTCGGGGCGATGCGTCGGAACCCAATTTTCGTTCGCTGGGCGATTATCACGACGTCTGGGTTCGTATCGACGGGCGCTGGCAGCTGTCCGAACGGCACAAGCATAATCGCGCAGTCATCGGTTCGATGGACGTATTCGGATAAGCCGAACCATCGTTGTCACGGGCGCCGCATCGGGGATCGGCGCCGCCACCGCTGGACGGCCTGCGGCCGATGCTGGCGAAATCCGCCCGTCCGCGCGCCGTCGCCATCTGCTCCACCGCCGCCTTCCTGCCGTCCAACCGCACGGTGGTGGATCTATGCCTTGCCGGTAATGAGTCTGCCGCGGTCGACGGCTATGCCCGGCGGGCGGAGATCGCCGAACTGCTCGATTTCCTGCTGAACATGGAAAATCGCTATATGCTGGGTCAGATCGTCTTCATCGACGGCGGCAGCGACGTCATCCTCCGTCCCGAGCGCGTCTGAGCGGATCAGAAGTGGGCGGTGTAGCCGCCGTCCACCGCCAGCACCTGCCCGGTGACATAGGAGGCCGCGTCCGAAGCCAGGAACAGGACCGGGCCGACAATTTCTTCCGGCCGGCCCCAGCGGCCCAGGGAGGTTCGCCGGTCGAGATGCTCGGCAATGGAGGGGTCCGCGATCATCTCCGCATTGGCGTCGGTGGCGAAGAAGCCGGGCGCGACGGCATTGACCGTGATGCCCCGCCCGCCCAGTTCCGCCGCCAGCGCGCGGGTCAGCGCGTCGAGCCCGCCCTTCGACATGGTATAGGCGGCGTCGCCGGACCGCGCGATCTGACCGGCGATGGACGTGATGTTGATGATCCGCCCGCCGGCCTTCATCGCAGGCACGATGGACCGGGCGAGGTCGAACGGCGCGACCAGATTGACCTCCAGCATCCGCCGCAGCGCAGGCCGGTCCAGTTGCTCGATCGGCCTGCGATCCCGATGGCCCGCATTATTGACCAATATGTCGATGGAGCCGCATCGCTCCAGCGCGGCCTGGAGGGCTTGGCCGTCCTCCAGGTCGAAGGTCAGCGGTTCGCCCGTTCCGCCCGAGGCGATGATGTCGGCGGCTATCGCCGCAAGCGGTTCCGCGCTGCGGGCATGGAGCAGCACATGCGCGCCCGCCCCCGCCAGACCGCGCGCGATCTCGCGCCCCAACCCGCGCGCGGCACCGGTTATGAGGGCGGTCTTTCCTTGCAGCATGCTTCCCTTCCCCATCCGTCAGGCGAGCGCGACAGACCGGCTCCGCCCGCGATCGATCAACAAGACCAGCACCGCGCCGATCAGGCACAACAGGCCCGCCGCGACGAAAGCGGGCATATAGCTTTGCCAGGCCGTGCGGGAAAGCCCGCCCGCCAGCGCCGCACTGGCCGCGCCAAGCTGATGCCCGGCGAAGATCCAGCCGAAGACCACATTCGCCCTTTCCGGCCCGAAGCGCTGCGCCGTCAGCCTGACCGTCGGCGGCACGGTCGCCACCCAGTCCAGCCCATAGAACATGGCGAAGATGGACAGGCTGTAGAGCGAGAAATCGCTGAACGGCAGATAGAGCAGCGAAAGCCCGCGCAACCCATAATACCAGAATAGCAGCCAGCGATTGTCGAACCGGTCCGACAGCCAGCCTGATCCGAGCGTTCCCGCAAAATCGAACAACCCCATCATCGCCAGCATCGACGCCGCGCCCACCGCCGCCAGCCCGTAATCGCCGCAGAGAGAGATAAAATGGGTCTGGACGAGGCCATTGGTACTGGCCCCGCAAATGTAGAAGGAGAAGAAAAGGATCCAGAAACTCCGCACGCGCGATGCTTCGGCCAGGATCCGCCGCGGCGTCATCAACAGCGCGCCGAGACTGGCGGGCTGTGGCATGACTGGATGAACCTCGCTTTCGCCATAGGGCGGCAAGCCGAGATCGGAGGGCCGGTCGCGCATCAGCAGCAGTGCGGCCGCCGCCGCCAGCAGGATCGCGCCACACACCAGCAGCATCGCCGCGCGCCAGCCGAAATGCTCTGTCAGGCTGGCGAGCAGCGGCAGGAACGCCAGCTGCCCGGTCGCGGTACTGGCCGACAGGAGTCCCATGACCAATCCGCGCCGTTCCGTAAACCAGCGCGTCGCCACCGTCGCGCCCAACACTACGGCGGTCAGGCCCGTGCCGATACCGATCACGATCCCCCACAGCCAGACCAGCTGCCACAATTGGTTCATGCCCAGCGACAGCAGCAGTCCCGTGATAACGATGGACAGCGAAATCAGCATCATCCGCCTGACGCCGAAGCGGTTCATGAACGCGGCGGCAAAGGGTCCCATGCCGCCGAACAGCAGGAAGCGGATGGCGAGCGCGCCCGAAATATCCGCCGCGCTCCAGCCGAATTCCTTTTGCAGCGGCACGATGAACACGCCCGGCGCGCCGACGGCGCCCGCGACCACAAGCATGGTCAGGAAGGTGGCGAACAGCACCACCCATCCATAATGAACATGGCGGCCTGCCAGAAAGCGGGCCAGAGCGGCGGAAAACATGCGAGTCCCCATTTCGCGGCAAAAATCAGACTGGCGTTAAATGATAGTCATCATATATAAGGTCAAGAGGCCAATCGGAGCGCTGTGGATATGAAGGTTAGCCGGGAACAGGCAGCCCACAATCGGGAGAAGGTGATCGAAGCCGCATCGCGCCTGTTCCGCGCGCGCGGCGTGGAAGGCGTCGGCATCAATGAAGTGATGCGCGAATGCGGGCTGACCCATGGCGGATTTTACAATCAGTTCGCCTCGAAACAGACGCTCGCCGCCGAAGCCTGCGCCCGTTCGCTGGCCAATGGCGCGAAACGCTGGCGCGCGCTGGCGCAAGAGGCAGGGCCGGACGATGCGGCATCGGCCATAGCCGCCGATTATGTGAGCATACGCAATCGGGACGCACCGGAAACGGGTTGCGCGCTGCTGGCGCTCGGTCCGGACGCGGCCCGGCAGGGTGGCGAATTATCCGCAGCTTTTCGTAACGGTTTCAACGATCTGACGAATATCATTGAAACTTCATCACCGGACATTTCGCGCCCGGATGCCCTCGCCCGCATGGCGCAGATGGTCGGGGCCATGGTCCTTGCCCGCGCCGTCGCCGACCCGGCCCTGTCGGAGGAGATCATGGCCGCCGCGCGCAACGCCCTGATCCCGTCCGGCGATACGGCTTCCTGAAAACGGCTATTTCGGGGTCCGCAACGCCCACCACAATATGGCGGCCATGATCGACCAGTTGCCGCAGCTGTGGACGTGGCGGAGGCCGCAATGATGCGCCTCCCCAGCGGCGGACGCGCTGTCGGCCGGATTGGAGCGGTTCCGTTTGCGCATGGAAAAGATAGGCATGGATCGGATGAAAGGGCGCCGCGCGGACCGGTTTGCCTTTTCCCGCACTCGAAACAGGGTCCAGCTGCCTTCATTCTCTGCGATGTCCGCATGGATGGGCGACGCCATCTGGCCTGAAATTATTTCAGGCAGCATGGCGACGCTTCCCTTCCAGTTCGCGATACATGGCGAAAAGCTGCGTGAAATGATCGTCCATGGTCATGACCGATGCCGCCATTTGGGCGGCGCGCCGACGTTGCGCCCGGGGATCGCTGCCGAGGAACGCGGTGATCGCCGCTGCCAGGCTGTCCGTCTGTGCCGCCCGGTAACGCACTCCCACGCCATGCCCCACCTGGTCCGATGCGCCGCCTTCGTCGGGCACGATGATCGGAATGCCGCTGGCCCGCGCTTCCGCCGCGACCATGCAGAAGGTTTCCGCCTCGCAACCGTGCACCAGCGCGTCGGCGCTCGCCAGCATCTCCGCCAGCATGGCGCGGTCATGCATGGGCGCCAGAAGCTGAATATGCGGATTGTTCGCCGCTGCCCGCCGCACCCGCGCCCGGTCGCGACCGTCGCCGACCAGCACCAGCCCGACCGGATTGGCATAGCCCGCCGATGTCACCGCTTCGATCACCTGCGGCCAGCGCTTTTCGGGCGCATGCCGTCCGACCCCGAGCAGCAGCGTCGCGTCTTCCTTCAGCCCGCAACGCTCCAGCAAGCGCGCCCGCAACGCCGCATTGCGATGGCGAGGCGAGAAATAGCCCGGCTCCACACCCATGGGCAGCGTCGCCACCCGCTCCAGCCGCCCGGCGGACAGCCGCTGCGACAGGCTGTCGCTGGCGCTCACCACCAGATCGAAACTCTGATCCAGCCGCCGCAAATGGCGCCAGAACCAGTCGAAGCCCCTGTCGATGGTCGCGCGGCTCAACACCGATCCGAACCAGCGATAGGCATAGGCCGATAATGGATCGGCATGCATGATGAGCGCACGGGGCGCATCGCCCTGCCAGCGGGCGACCATCGCCGCGCTGGCCCAGGGCGAGGATGCCTCGACCAGATCGGGCTGCAAACGGTCCAGCATGGCGTGCAGCGACTGTTCGTCGTCGAAATAGGAATAGCGGCGGTCCAGCGGAAAGCGGCGCGCGGGCAGCATGACGATGCGCCCTCCTCCCTGCGCTTCGACCACGCGGTCGTTGTCCGACGGGGCGAGGATGATGATCTCATGCCCCGCCTGCGCCCCGGCCTGGAGCTTGCGTTGGACATAGGTTTTCACCCCGCCGCCCCGGGGCGCATAAAAGGCGCAGACATCGACGATGCGCATCGCGTCATTTCTCCAGCGGGCCGAAGGAGAAGAGTCCCCGGCGATAGTTCATTGTGATGGCGATCCGCGCCGGCCCCGATCCGACCGTCGCCCTGGCGACGGCGGCATGGGGCTTCGACCAGCCGAGCTTGGGATTGCCCGGAAAACCGATGCCGTCGACCGACAGCGAGAAACGGCGATTGCTGTCCCGGTCATGCATCAGGCTGAGCGCATAGACGCCCGGACCGGGCGCGCGGATGCAGAGCTGAACGGGGCCGGACGACGGCACCGCCTCCTCCACCCGACGGAACGTCTTGCCCGCCGCGACCAGCACATTGTCGTCGGCCAGGAAATCCTGGTCATTGGCGGGATAAAGCTCCAGCTTCAGCCGGCCTGCGCGGTCCTTGAGGCCTAGTACCTCTACCAGAAAGGCCGGACCGTTTTCATTGGCCCGGCATTGCCCTTCAGCCTTGCCGAGATCAGGCGTAGACGGGATCGCCGCTCCTGCGAGAAGGAACGCGGCGATCATTGGGCGCGGCTTTCGCGCAGCAGTTCGGTCACGCCCAGCACCATGCCAACCAGCAGATGCGCGGCAAGGATCAGCGACGCCATCAGCGCCATGGCCGACGCGATCTCGCTGTCACGCCCGATCAGGAAGGCGGCCATGCTGGCGAACACCACATCCTTGTTGGGCAACAGCGGCAGGCGTGAGATGAGCTGGCGAAGAGTTCCGAGCAATATCCACCAACTGATCGCAATGTCCGGCAACAACAAATGCCACATCACCGCCGCCAACATTGTCGTCGCCACGATACGCAAGAGATGGATGGACGAAACCATCCACAAATCCCCGCGCGGCAGGGTGAACAGCCGGCGCCGCAGCAGCATCGCCACCAGCGACGACGCCAATACAAACAGGATCGACCCGCCGACTTCCCAACGGTTCAGCCCGGCATCGACTGCGCCCAGCAGCGGCAGCGCCAGCGCCACCATCAACAGCGTCACGCCATTGCCGACCAGCGCGGACAATATGGTCACATCCTTGATCGCGCCGAAGGGAGCCGTGGTAATGCTGGCGTTGCGCCGCGCCCAGGCATAGAAATAAACCTCGCCCAGATAGCCGAGCAGAATCTCGTTGCTGACCAGCTTGCGCAGCAGCGCGACGAAGCCCTCCGCCGGGATCGCCCAGAGCCGCCGGAAGATCACCCATTCGGAAATCGGCCCGCCCAGATAATAAAGCGCAAAGGCGATCCAGAACGCGAACGACACCGGCATCAGCGCCCACAGGCGGCGCGGATCGATGTCGCGGAATTGGTGGAGGGCCACGACCAGGATCAGCACGGACACAAGCGGCCCGGCCCATCGGGTCCAGTTGCGGCCCGACTGGATCAGCGGCTTGGGATCAAGCGCACTGTCCAGCGATGCGACCGTGGGGCTTAAAAGGCCGGTTGAGGATTCGCCGGTCATAGGATGCTCATTCTCATTGGCTGGAAGAGGTGACGTTGCCGCCGAGCGGGCGCCTCAGTTGCTCCGGGCAGGATTTTTCGCCGGAACTGCCAAGGCGCGCGGTGGCGGCAAAACGGGTGAGATAGGAGGGGGCGGCCGCCTCCAGCGTGAAATGGCGGGCCTGGGCAAGACTGGCCGCTTCATCCTGAACGATCCGTTCGGCATCAGCGATGGCGCAGGCGAAGGCCGTCACATCGCCAACCGGCACCAGACGACCCAGCGCACCGTCGAGGAGCAAGGCACGCATCGCCGCGCTGCACTCCGTCGCGATAATCGGCTGCCCGGCGGCCAGCGCCTCCAATATGACGGCGGGAACGCCTTCATAATCGGAGGAGAGCAGGACAATATCGCCCCGCCCGATCCGGGACAGAGGATCGGTCACATGGCCCGCGAAATCGACGCGCTCGCCGATACCCAGCCAGTCGGCCAACTTCTTCAGCCGCTCCCGATCGGGACCATCGCCATAAAGGGTCAGCCGGTCCCGCACGCCCGCGCCCAGTGCAAAAGCCTCCAGCATCAGGGCGAAATTCTTCTGCCGTACCAGCCGGCCGATGGCCGCGAAGCGACGGCCTTCTCCCGCCGTTCCGGACAAGGTCCGCGCCCGCAGCCGGTCGATCTGTGCCGACGACAGCGCCGGATCGGGAATGATGCCGATCCCCGGACGGCGAGGACGGGCCAGCGTCGCGATCTCGGCCTCCAGACCGGGCGCCATGGCAACGAAATGATCGATGAAGTGCCCCTGCACGCGCAGCCAGAGGCGGTAAAAAAACCGTCCCGCCCAAGGCATGTCGCGTCGTTCCAGATCGTTGCTGATCTTCGCCACCACCGGAGGACAGCGACCGCCGAGCAGCAATTTCATCGCCACCGCGACCACCGCATAGCTGTTACCCGCACAGAACAGCACGTCGGGCCGCCAACGCCGGATCGCGGCGGGCAGCATCGCGATCATCCAGAGCGTTTCGCACCATGCAATGGAAAAGCGGGCGCGCGGCGGCATGTCCGCGTCAAGCTCTTCGCCCAATTCCCGCTGCATCGCGCCGTCGCGGCGCCCCATGAACAGCGGCGCATCGACGCCCTGCTCGCGCCACTGGCGGACCAGCCGTAACGCGACCCGTTCGACCCCGCCGGGTTCGAAGCTGTGGAGGAAGGTCAGGACACGCATCTTTCAGTTCTTCAGCAAATCGCCGTAGCGACCGGCCTCATGCGTCCGCGTCAGGCGGCGCAGGGCACGGTCGATGCTCGCCAGCAGGCGCGGGACTTGCGCGTCGCCCGGATGGACAGCAACGCGCGCGACGGAGGCATGGCGCAGCAATGGCGGCAGCAGCCGCGCCGCCAGCAAGGAAGAAGCGATCCGCGCCCGGCTGCGACTGGCCCAGGTCAGCACCGGCCCGCGCGCCAGCACCCGGCCCGTCGCCGGTTGCCACACCTTCATATGATCCTCCGCCAGCGCAAAGCCGGTTTTCGCCAAAGCGTCGAGCGCCTGGGGGCCGTAGAGCCAGGCCGGGGCAACGAATCCCGCCACCGGACGCCCGGTGATGGACTGGATCAGGTCACGTGCGGCGGCCATGCGCCGCTCCGCTGTCGAAGCGTCCAACCCCAGAAATTCGCCCTCTCCCGCTGTCATGTGGCGCGCCTTGAAACGCGCCGCCGCGCTGGAGTGCGTCGCCATGTCGCGGTGAAACCAGCCATGGGCGAAGATGCTGACCCCCGCATCCGACCAGCCCCGCAGCCGCCCCGCAAAGGCGCTTTCAGGCCGCAGCGGATAGGCGCCCCAATGGTACGGCACGACCAGCATGGCCAGCCGATCGACCGGGACATGCTGGGTCAGCCGGTCCAGCAACAGATCGACTTCGGATTCGAAGCGCGGACCAACATCATGAATCGACAGAAGAAGTTTCTTCATGACTGCCCCCTACAGACTGAAGCATACCCAATTACGGGCGCCGCTATGCTTGCCACCGATGACTTGATGATGACAGATTCGATCATGCCTGGAATTTCGCTCCTGACCTCAGGACGGCATCCCGGACCGCAACCGCAGTCGAACAGGATCATGAACTCTTTTTCATCTTCGCCGACAACTGAGGCTGCGTCCTTCCCCTGCCGTCCTCCGCCCGTTGCGGCAGGAGAAAGACGGTGGGTTTTTTCGCAGGAATTTCCCGGGGAATCGCGCTCGCCGCACTGATCGCCATCGCGCCGCCGACCCATCCGCGCAACCTGCCGCCATCGGCCGCTCCCGTGCCCTTTTCCGGTCGGTTATCGGTGATGACCTATAATATTCATGGCGCACCCTGGCCGGTCGCCTGGGACAGGCCCGCCGATTTCGAGCGGATGGCGGCCACCCTGCGCTCCCTGCGTGCGCGAGGCAAAAACCCGCACATCGTCGTGCTTCAGGAAGCCTTTACCAGTCAGGCCCAGGCCATGGGCCGCGCGGCTGGATATCGATATATTGCCGATGGCGCGGATGAGGATGCGGGCAGCGGCGCGCTCCCCAGTTCCGCCGACCTGCGCTTTGCCGCACGGGATTCATGGATTCATGGCGAGGGGATCGGCAAATATGTCGGCAGCGGATTGCAGATCCTGTCCGATTATCCCATCGTCCATATTCGCCGGATGGTCTTTCCCGCCTTTGCCTGTGCCGGATGGGATTGCCTGGCGAACAAAGGCGCGCTGCTTGCCCGCATCCGGCTGCCCGGGCAGAGCGGCGCGGTGGATGTCGTGACCACGCATCTCAACAGCCGCCGCGCGTCCGGCGTGGCGGATGAACGGTCGAACCATGCCTTTACGGCGGAGCTTGCCGATCTCAGCGCGTTCATCCGGCACAATCACGACCCGCGCAACGCGCTGATCGTGGCGGGCGATTTCAACGCCGGGCAGACGCCGGAGCGCCGGGCGGAACTGATGGATCGAGCGACGCGGACCTGGGTGCCGGGGGTGCGGATCGACAATGCCTATGATGCGGCGCAGGCCGGCGGCATCGCCCTGACCGCAGATGCATTATCTTCCCGCCAACGCGCCCGCGACTGGGAATTTTTCGCGCCGGGCCGGACCCTGAACCTGAAGCTGCGTGGGATCGCCATTCCCTTCGGTCATGACGCGGCGGGCACGATGCTATCGGATCATGTCGGCTATACGGGGATATTCGATATCAGACGATCAGCCTGAACCATTATTCAATGGAATGAAATTATAAATAAAGACAATTTTCCCCATTACGACGTTCATCAATATTTATATAAATTATATGGACATTTTTTTCTAAAATATATTTACCCAAGTAAGAATCTATATTTAAATATGATGATCTTATAATTGATTTCATGAAAAATGAACCGAAAATGACATTCATTATAGTATAATTATGACAGCGTTTGTCACAAAACTGTTGTGATGCCGTCCTAGTGGCCGCCCCGCAAAGCATCCATCCGATGGATTTGAAAAGGGGTTACTGTCATGATTCGCTCTTCCACCAACCTGCTGCGCATGTCGCTGGGCGGCCTGCTGCTGGCGTCGGTTTCCGCGCCCTCGCTGGCCTTTGCCGCCACCGATCAACAGCCTGCCGAAGCCTCCGCGGCTGCGGAAGAGGCAGGGCTGGGCACCATCGTCGTCACCGCCACCAAGCGCGAGACCGACCTTCAGGAAACGCCGATCGCCATTTCCGTGATCGACCCCACCGTCATGAAGGATCGCCACGTCCAGAGCCTGTTCGACCTGACCGACGGCGCCATCCCGTCGCTGCGCGTCGCCACCTTCGAAGCGCGCCAGTCGGCGCTGACGGTCGGCATTCGCGGCATCGTGCCGTTCGACCAGAACCAGACCGCCCGCGACACCGGCGTCGGCGTCTATGTCGATGGCGTCTATCTCGGCCGTTCGCAGGGCCTGAACGCGGCGCTGTTCGACGTCGAGCGTCTGGAAGTGCTGCGCGGCCCGCAGGGCACGCTGTTCGGCCGCAACACCGAAGGCGGTGCGGTCAGCATCGTGACCAAGGCGCCCACCGGTGAATTCGGCGGCCGTTTCATGGGCGGCATCGGCAATTATGGCAGCTACAACAGCGAAATTCACCTGAACCTGCCCGCCTTCGCCAACATCGCGCTCAAGTTCGACGGCGTCATCCAGCATCAGGACGCGACGGTGAAGAACCCGCTGCCCGGCAATTATGGCTGGAACTATTACAACCGTTACGGCGGTCGCACCTCGGCCCTGTGGAAGCCGGTCGACGGCCTGTCGGTGGAGGTCGCCTACGATCAGGCGAAGGACGAAAACACGCCCTTCTACAGCCAGCTCGTCAACTACAACCCGACCAACCTGCCGATCGCCACGCTGGCCAACGGCAAGCTGAGCTGCGCCGCCGCCAAGTGCATCAATCCGCTGTCCCCGCTGGTCGTCGTCAGCGGCGACAACCGAATGAAGGTCGCCGACATCGGCGTGCCGCAGCAGCTCAGCGTCGACCGGACCCATGGCGTGTCCTCGACCATCAAATATGACGCGACGTCCAACCTCCAGCTGCGTTCGATCACCGCATGGCGCGGCGTGACCACGGCCCAGTGGGACAATTCGGGCGGCGCGCACCGCACCGTGTTCGCTCCCAATGCCCTTTTCAGCCGTTACAGCCTGTCCGACCTGACCCAGCATCAGTTCAGCCAGGAATTCCAGGCCGTGGGCAGCCTGACCAATCTCGACTATGTCGTCGGCCTTTACTATTTCCAGGAAAATGCGCGGGAATCGGCAGCGACGCCGTCTTCCAACCAGTGGAATGCCGACGGCACGGCCTATTCCATCACCCAGCCGCAGGTGTTCGGTCCGATCACGTCGAGCAACCAGGGCTGGGCCTATGGCTCGCGCTTCATTCAGCGTGACAGCCATGCCACGGCACACAGCTATGCCGCGTTCGCCCAGGCCACCTGGACCCCGGCGGGCATGGACATGCTGCACCTGACGGTGGGCGGCCGCTACACCAGGGACAAGCGCAGCGGCGCGCTGACGATGGTGTCGGGCGTGCCTACGCCCTGGACCTTCTCCTTCGACAACGACCGCTTCGATCCGATGGCGACCCTGGCCTTCGACATGTCCAAGGATGTCCACCTCTACGCCAAATATGCGACCGGCTATCGTGCGGGCGGCGCCAACGACCGTTCGTCCAATTTCGGCGCCTTCGGCCCGGAAAAGGTCAAATCCTATGAAGTCGGCGCCAAGATGGACATGCTCGACCACAAGGTTCGCCTGAACCTGGCCGGCTACATCATGGACCGCAAGGGCACGCAGATCGACTTCGACCATGTCGACACCAGCCCGACCCTGGCCAATGGCGCGCCCAACCCGACCTTCAACCTCCACACCGAGGATACGGCCAATGCGCCCGGTACCTCGAAAATCCGGGGCATTGAGGCCGACTTCACCACGAACCCGATCGACGGTCTGACGATCGGCGCTTCCTACGCCTATACCTACACCAAGATCCCGGCGACACCGAACCCGCAATTGGCCGGCAATCCGCTGACCCAGGTGTTCGTGGTGTTCACGCCGCGCAACGCAGCGTCGGGCTATATCGACTATGAGGTGCCGGTTTCGGTCATCGGCGGCGACACCAAGCTGCGCTTCCACGTCGACGGCAACTATGCCGACAGCATGTACAGCTTCCAGAACGAGCCGACCAAGACCGACTCCAGCTTCATCGTGAACGGCCGCATCGCGCTGGCCGACATCCGCATGAACGATCACGGCCAGACCTTCACCGTCTCCGCCTGGAGCCGCAACCTGTTCAACGAAGCGCATATCTATCGCCGTTCGGCTGCCAATGCCGCGACGCTGGGTGACTATGCGAATTTCAACGCGCCCCGCACCTGGGGCATCGAAGGCACCGTCAACTTCTGATCCGGGTAAGAAAAGGGGCCGTGGCGTGCACCCCCGCACGCCACGGCCCCTTTTTCATGCGCCAATTACCGGGACCCGCTTCAGGCGCAGGGCAGCCGCACCGTCACCCGCAATCCGGGCCGGGCATCGTCCAGTTCCATCGTGCCGCCATGCAGCCGCGCGATGGACGCCACCAGCGGCAGGCCGAAGCCATGGCCCTTTTCATGATCCTTGCCATTGCCGCCGGCAGACAACCGCCCGAAGCGATCCAGCGCCACCGTCCGGTCCTCCGCCGCGATGCCGGGGCCGTTATCGGCGATACTGAGCACCGCCATCCGCCCCTCGCCTTGCAAGGCGATCGTCATGACCGTCCCGGAAGGCGTATGCCGAAGGATATTTTCGATCAGGTTGACCACCAGTTGCGTCAGCAACTGCCGGTCGCCGGTCAGGACCATCGGCGCAAGCGTCAGCGCCGCGATCCGGTGCCCGCTTTCCTCGATCACCGGCTCCAGCGCCTCGACATTCTCCTCCACCAGCGCGCGAAGGTCCACGGACATGAAGTTCGCCCGCCGCGCGCCGCTGTCCACCTCTGCGATGCGCAGCAGCGCCGCGAACAGCGCGAGCAGCCGGTCCGTCTCCGCCTGCGCCGCCACGATGCCCGGCCGCACCGGCGCGGCGACGGGATCGCTTGCGATCAGGCTCAATTGATTGCGCAGCCGGGCCAGCGGCGTGCGCAGCTCATGCGCGACGCCGTTGGTGACGTTGCGGACCTCCTCCATCAACTCGTTGATCCGGGTCAGCATCCGGTTGAAGGCTTCGGCCTGCCGGTCGAAGGCGGTGCCCGATCCGTCGACCGGAACCCGCTGCGACAGGTCGCCCTCGAATATCGCCTCCACCGTGCGGCGCATGTCGGTGATGCGCCGCCGCACGATCAGCGTGAAGGTCGTCGCGGCAGCCAGCGCAATGGCCACGATCGATCCGAAGCCGATCAGGTAGATGCGCTGGCGCGCCGCATTATAATGATCGAACGGTTCGGTTTCCGCGATCACCGCCAGCCGAAGGTCCCCGCCCAGATCGCGCGTCAGCACCTTGCCATCGGTCAGCCCCTTGATCCTGTCGGCCACGTCGACCCGCGACAGGCCCAGCGGCAATGGACGCGTCACGCGGACGTTGCCCGCCACCTGCTGCCCCCCTTCGAACAGGATGAAACCAAGATCGCCGGTATCCCGGTAACGCGATGCCGCCATGATCCGCGCGCCGATGCGCCGGGCGCTCGCGGCCTCCCCCCGCGGGGCGATGATTTCGCTGGTGCTGCCGATGCGCTGCTCGACCAGATGGTCGATGGTCCGAAATGTCGCGAAGTAAATGCCGAAGGCCGTCGCCAGCGTCGCGCAGAGAAAGACCAGAAGGAAAGCGAGCGTCAGCGCCCGCAGCGATCGCAACTGCAAATCATCCCCTCAACATATAGCCGACGCCGCGAATGGTTTTGATCGGATCCTCGTCGCCAAATTCGGTGAGCTTGATCCGCAACCGGCGGATATAGGCCTCCACGATATTGGTCGCCGGTTCGAAATCATAATTCCACACACGCTCCAGCAGCATGGCGCGCGTGACCGTCGTATCGGCATTACGGACCAGTTCGGTCAGCAGCTTGAATTCGATCTTCTGGAGGTTGAGCGCCTTGCCGTTGCGCCAGGCGCTATGCTTGGTCGGGCTGACCAGCAGATCGCCCGCGCGCAGCGTCTCTTCCGATCCCCGCCCGGTCCAGCCGCGCGCGCGCATCAGCGCGTTGATCCGGGCGTTGAGCTCGGCGGGATCGACCGGCTTCACCACATAATCGTCGGCGCCGCCCTCCAGCCCTTCGACCTTTTGGCGCGACTGACCCAGCGCCGTCATCATGATGATCGGCGTCAGGATCTGATGCTCGCGCAAACTCTTGAGAACCGCGATGCCGTCCATCTTCGGCAGGATGCGGTCCAGGATGATGAGGTCGAAACGGTTTTTGGCGACCAGTTCAATCGCGATACGGCCATCCGCGGCCAGGGTCGTCTCGTGGCCGGACTGGCGCAGTTGCTCGGCCAGTTGCGCGGCCAGCGCATCGTCGTCTTCAACGATGAGGAGATGCAGAGACAATGATTGCGTCCTGATGTTTCGATGCCAAAAGCTTCGGTGATGATCCCCTGCCGCGTCCGTCTAGCACCCTCACCATCGCCGCGCGAGGGAAAGCGTCAGCGTCCGGGGCTGAAGCGGCGTATATTGCGGCGCCTGGCGGATCGAGAAGGGATTGCCGAAAGCGAAGCTGTCGCCCCGCACGTCGAACAGATTGTCGAGCCGCACCGCCACCGACCAGGCCCCCCGCTCCATCGAACTGTTGGCCGACATCACCGTATAATCGCCCATGCTGCGATCCAGATCGTCGTCGAAAGACAAACGCGCGCTACCGATGAAATTGGCCTGAAGCGTGCTCTGCCCGTTCCAACCTCCGATCCGGTAATGACGGGACAGCGCGGCGCGCGCCGTGATGTCGGGCGCGACCGGCAAGCGGCGATCGTCCAGCTTCTGCCCGGTTTCCGACCGCAGCAGCTTCGCATCCTGCACCGTGCTGCCCAGCGATAGCGCGAAGCCGCCGCCCATCTGCCAATCGATCGTGCCCTCCAGCCCGACGATCCGTCCACTCCCGGCATTGCGCGTGGAAACCAGCCCGTTGCTGAGCAGATAGTCGGACTGAATCTCGTTCCACAGCGTATAATAGGCGCCCGCCGAAACGGACAGGCGATTGTCCCAGAAGCTTTTTCTATATCCCAGATCGAAGGTGCCGAGTTCATCGGCGTCGAAATGGCCCGAGGCTTTCATCCCCGCCGGAGCAAGGCCGCCCGGCCGCATGGCGCGCGCATAGCGCAGGAAAAGCAGGCCATCGTCCGGCAGCGCATAGGAGAAGGCAATGCTGGGCGAAAGGATGAGCTTGCCGCTCTTGCGCAGCCGTTCCGCCTCCGCCCGGTCGGCCTTCGCATCGTCCTTGGCGAGCGAATAGAACAGCCTCAAGCCCATTGTCGCATCCAGCCGATGCGCCAGCTTGACACTCCCTTCCCCGAACAGCGCATATTCGCTGACCACGCGGTGCAAATCCTCGACCGTGCGGGGCGCGCCATCGTCTCCGGTGATGCTCCCCAGGTCACGGGTCGTCGCCCGCAAAATGGACATGCCTGCCACCCAGCGACTGCGCTTGCCCTCCGACAGGCGGAATTCCTGGTTCAACACCGAATATCGGCGGGCATCGTCGAACCGCGCGCGGCCCGTCAGCCCGAAAAAGCCCGCCGACGCGCTGGCATCGAGCGTGGTGGAAAAGCGCTGCTCGACATAGCTGGTGGCAGACAGCAGTTCCAACCCGCCCAGCATGGCCGTGATCGCGGCATGGGCCATTTTGAAATCATTGTCGGTCGGTTCCGCAATAGGGCTGTCGCGGCGAAGATCATGCTCGATTGCCATGACATATTGGCTGTCGCGAGAATCGATATTCTGCATCCAGTAACCGGCATCGACAGTCCAGCGGTCGGAGGGGCGCCACTGAAGGGCCAGCCGCAGACCGTTGGTATGGGTGGAATTGCTGTCCTTCCCCACGCCCGCGTTGTCGATCCAGCCGCCGTCGAGGAAATCATATCCCACCAGGCGGACCGCCAGCCGGTCGTCCACCAGCGGCAGGTTCACCATCGCCTCCGCCCCATGTCCGGGCCGGCCATGCTCCACCGCCGAACCCGACAGCCTGATCCAGCCCGCGCTATCGGCCGGATCGGGACGGCGGGTCACGACATGATAGATGCCGCCCAACGCGCCCGATCCATACAGCGGACCTTGCGGGCCCTTCAATATCTCCACCCGGTCGACGTCGATCAGCCGCAAGTCCGGATCGGGCGCGTTGAAGGTGACGCGCGCCTCGTCCACCTGCACCGCGACGGTGGACTGGCTCTGGCCGTCAAAGGGGCTGTCCGCGACCCCGCGAATGAACTGGCGGTTGCGTCCCGGACCCAGATTGGTCATGGCCAGCCCCTCCATGTCCAGGCTCATGTCGCGGCTGCCGAGCGACCGTGCGGCCTTGCCGCTGTCGATGGCGGACAGCACCGAGACGGAGAGCGGTATGGCGGACAAAGCCTGCTCCCGCTTCTGCCCGGTGACGATGATGTCCGCCCCGGCAATGGCGGCCAGCGGCGCGGCGGCCGACGCAGCATCCTCATGCTTCGCCTTGCGTTCGAGGCGATACAATCCCGGCCCGACCTTCACCGCGCGCAGATGCGTGCCTTCGAGCAGTTTGCGCAACGCGCTTTCCGCCGAAAGGGTGCCCGTGACGCGCCGCGCCACCACCATGGGCAGATCGCCCGGATAGCCCACCGACAGGCCGGTAATCTGAGAGAAGCGGGCGATGCTGGCTGCCAGCGGTCCGGCCGGCAGGTCGAAACTGTAGCTCGGCTCGCGCGCCTCTGCCGGAGCCTCAGCGGCCGCCAGTCCTGCCAAGACGAAGAGCATCGCCGTTCCCGGCACGCTCGGCATGGACCGAAAGATCCATGACCGCCGCCAGATCAGCCAGCAACCTCGATCCATCACCGATGACAAGCGTACCCGAAAAATGATCGGCCTCCAGCGCAGGATCGACAATGACGCGCTTGCCCGAATAACGGGAAATATCTGCCGCGACGAGAGAAAGCGGCGCGTTGCTGTAAGAAAGCCGTCCCTGCCGCCAGCTGCCGATTTCCGCCGCCACGACCGGGGACAGGGCCAGACCTTCGCCCTGCCGCGCCATCAACTGGTGCCCGGCCGTCACCTTGACCTCTCCTTCCGCAGTGTCGGAGGAGACGGCGACCGCGCCCTCCGACACTGCGACGCGGAACCCGCCATCGGAAATATTGACGGAAAAACGCGTGCCAATGTCGGTGATGCGGTAATTACCCACCTGTACCGTCAGGCTGCGGGAGGGGTCGTGCCTGACCGCGAAATAGGCCTCGCCACTGGCCATCTCGATGCGCGTCGCATCCTTGCCGCGCACCACGATCCGGCTCGCGGGCGACAAGGTGACGGCGGTCCCGCCGGCCAGCGAGACCGACCGGCTCGCTCCGGCATCCGCCGCATAGATCATCGCCGTTTCGGGCGCGCGCAGCATCGGCACGGCGACGACCAGCGCCAGCGCGGCCGCGGCGCCACTGCCCCACAGCCACTTGCTGCGCCCCGGGCGCCGCGCGTCCGTCGCGACATGCGCTTCCGACAAGGCCCGCACGGCATCCTTATACTCATCCACCGCAGCGGCCACCAGCGCAACCGCGTCGAAGGCATCGCGATGCCGGCTATCTGCCTCCAGCCAGGCCAGGTAGCTGTCCCAATCGGCATCGTCGCTTTCCAGCGCCGTCTGCCAATGCAGGGCCTGCTCGATCAAGCCTTCGTCAATGTCCGACCGCGCCGTCATGGCGAGTCCCTTTCTTCCCTGTCACAAGTCACCAGACGGCAACGTTCATCCCTTACCCCAGCCCAGCAGGGCGCGGCGCAAATATTTCATCGCCACCGCCATGTGCTTTTCGACGCCGCTCTTGCTGATGCCGAGCCGCGCGGCGACCTCGGCATGGTTCAGCCCTTCCAGCTTATGCATTTCAAAGACGCGACGCGCGCCGTCGGGCAGGTTGGCAATGGCAGAGACCAGCGTCGCCACCTCCTCCCGCGCGATCATCTGCTGTTCGGCATTGTCATGCCGGTCGACCGGCTCAATTCCGGGCCCGGCGAAATCGGTTTCCTGATCGGCCCAGCGGCGGTCGCGAGCCATGCGCCGCTGGCGCTCCCGCAGGCGATCCACCACCATATTCTGCGCCATGCGGAACAAATAGGCCCTGCCATTGGCGACCGGCCCCGTCGGACGCTGCCGCACGCGCAGCCACAATTCCTGGAGCAGGTCCTCCGCCTCCGCCGGATCGCCGGTACGGGCGAGCAGCAGACGCCGCAATTCGGCCTGATGCAGACCGTACAGCGCCGCCACGCCATGTTTTTCGTCCAGGCTCATGCGGACTTCTTTTGCAAAGTCCGGGCAGCTTCGAAAAGTTAATTTTTCGTAGTGTGGCGATGGGGCGGAATCCGGCCTCCTTGTCAAAATCATCCGCAAAATGACATTATCGTCTTTTCATGATGATATAATGCGTAGGGTTTGATCAACCCGTCATTGCGTTATCCTGTTTTCCGATATAATGTTCCGCATCGAGAACAGCCAATTGAACGGGAGCGGATGGATGGAAGATGCGCGGCCCCAGATGCGGACCATGGGTCATGTTGCCCTGCATTATCCCGGCAAGGAAGCAGGGCCGCTCGCCGCCCGCTTGCTGAACGTGATTGGCTTTGTCGAAACGCAGAAGCTCCCTTTGCCGGATGGCGACTTTTATCGGTTCGTCGTCGATGAAAGACACAGCAAGCGGGGCGATGGCATTATTTACCTCAGCACCGTTCCCGCCGCGCAGGCGGCGCTGATCGCCGCCGCGCGGGAGGCCCTGGGCCATGGTACGCCGCAGGCGCATCCCGCCATAGCCGGCCTGCGCGCCGCGCTGGACGGCGACCCCGAATATAGTTTCCATGTGGGTGCCCTGCTGGATTCTCTGGAGGAACTGGAGCGCGTCACGCTGGCGCTCCAGGCACTGGAGGACAGCGATCCGGCGTTCAAGGGACGGCTCAGCATCATCGTGAACCGGCCTCGGCCCGGCGATGCGGACATCGACGCACGGCTGGATGCTTCCCCGGTCTTTGGCGGCGTGACCCGCTTTGCCTATGGCCGCAACGGCGTGCAGGTCTTTGTCGAAACCGACTTGTTGAGCAGCGGGCCATTGGGCGAGTCCATGGTGCTGGAACTGGATTATGTTTTCCCCGGCAAGGATAGCCACATCCTGTCGGTCGTCGAATTATAAGGGGTTGTCATGACTGAAGAAGAGCGGATCTTTTCCGGCGGCGTCGCCGTCATCACCGGCGCGGGTGCCGGGATCGGCATGGGGCTGGCGCGGCGCTGCGGCGAAATCGGCATGACGGTGATCGTTACCGACGTCGATGGCGCGCGCGCCGAAGCGGTTGCTGCCGGCATCGTCGCGGCGGGCGGCAAGGCCGAAGCCATCCGGGTCGATGTCTCCCGACCCGAAGCGCTGGATGCGCTGGCGCAGGATGTCGTCGACCGGCATGGCCCGGTCCGGCTGCTGATCAACAATGCCGGGATCGAGACGCTGGGCTTCACCTGGGAAATCCCGGTGGAACGGTGGGAAACGACGCTGAACGTCAATATCCATGGCATCGTTCACGGCGTACGCGCCTTCGTGCCGCATATGCTGCGCGCGGGCCAGGAGGCGTGGATCGCCAATCTCGCCTCCATCGGCGCCTTTGGGCAGATGCCGACGCAGACCGCCTATATCATGAGCAAGCACGCCATCCAGGCGTTCAGCGAATGCCTCTATCTGGAAATGCAGGTCGCGGGCGCGCCGATCCATGTCAGTTCGGTCGTTCCGGCGATGGTCAAATCCAGCATCTTCGACGCGGAGGCGGGCAAGGGCGAGCCTGCCGACGCAGCCCGGAATCGTGCGGTCATGGCTCACATGATGGCGGCCCACGGCATGGAAACAGACGAGGCATGCCGCCGCTTCATCGCGAAAATCGCGGCCGGTGAATTCTGGGTCGACAACGATCCTCCGATGACCGCGCAATCGGTCGAGAGCCGTGCGGCCTTCCTGGCCGATCGGGCGAACCCCTCGCTCAACGAAACCTCGCGGCAATTGTTGGGTCTGGATTGATGCCCGACCCGGCCTGTAACGATACAGGTCGGGTATAAACCTTTCCGTCTTGCCCCCTCTTGCTTTGCAGTCCGCTTGGGTCGATCCTTGCGACTCCGGCAAACGACCTCCCGCGTGGTTATGACGCACGAGATATGGAGAGGGGACATGAAGGCAATCGGCAACAGCTCGAAGGTCATCGCACTCATCGGACCGGCGGGCACGGGCAAGACAAGCCTGGCGGAATCCCTGCTGTTCGCGGCGGGGGCCATCCCCCGGCTCGGCGCGGTCAAACAGGGCAGCAGCACCGGCGATGCCAGCCCGGAGGCGCGGGCGCGGGGCGGTTCGACCGAGTTGAACCTGATGCGGTTCGGCTGGATGGACGAAAATTATGTCCTGCTCGACATTCCCGGCTCCCCCGGCTTTGCCGCCGACGGCCGGGCGGCGTTGGGCATGGCGGACCTGGCGCTGGTCGTGATCGACCCCGACCCGGCCCGGGCGCCGCAGGTCGAACCGGTTTTGCGCCATCTGGAAATGCTGGGCATGCCCCATGCCCTGTTCGTCAACAAGATCGACCAGGCCCGGGCCACCATCGAGGAACTTCTGGAAGCCTTGCAGCCGCTCTCCAAGGCGGCGTTGGTGGCTCGGCAAATCCCCATCCGGTCGGGCGAGCATATCGATGGCTTCGTCGATCTGGCGCTGGAACGGGCCTTTCACTACCGGGTCGGCGAACCGTCCGAACGCATTCCCATGCCGGCCAATATCCAGGAGATCGAGGCGGCGGCGCGTTTTCATATGTTGGAGCAGCTTGCCGATCATGACGACATATTGCTGGAGCAATTGCTGAACGATGCGGTGCCCGGCCTCGACCTCATATTCGCCGACCTGAATCGGGAAATGGCGGCGGGACAGGCGGTGCCCGTCCTTTTCGGTTCGGCGCTCAACGGTTTCGGGGTGCGCCGGCTGCTGAAGATGCTGCGTCACGACACCCCGGCGATGGAGGAAACAGCGCAGCGTCTGGGCCTGGACGAAGGGACAGCGCCGGTCTTCAAGATCATGAACGGCAGTCCGGTCGGGCGGCTCGCGCTGACGCGCCTGTTTGGCGGACCGGCATCGGAAACCGCGGACTGGGTGGATGACGAAGGCCGCCCCCTGCGCGCGGGCGCGCTGTTCGCTTTGCAGGGCGCTTCCGCCGCCAAGCTGCGCTCGGTCGAGCGAGGCGATGTCGTCGGCATTGCCAAGCTGGACGGGGTACAGGCGGGCGATCGGCTCAGCATCGCGGGCAAGCGGGCGGCTGCCCCTTTGCCCGCGGAAAAGATCATGGCGAACTGCGCCCTCGCCTTGTCGGTCAAGGATCACAAGGATGAAGTGCTGCTGTCCTCCGCCATCGGGCGTCTGGTCGAGGAGGATGCGGGGCTGGACTGGTCGCCGGACGCGCTGAGTCAGGAAATGCTGATCCGCGGAGTGACGGACGAACATCTTGCCGTCGCGCTCGAACGGCTGAAGCGGCGCTATAATGTCGACATATCGACCCATCTGCCTCCCGTCGCATACCGCGAAACCGTCCGAAAATCCGTCACCCAACGCGGCCGGCACAAAAAGCAGTCCGGAGGCCATGGCCAGTTTGGCGACGTCGTTCTGGAAATCCGCCCGTTGGAGCGCGATCAGGGCTTTCGGTTCGAGGAACGCATCACCGGCGGCGCCATACCCAAACAATGGATTCCCGCCGTCGAAATCGGCGTCCGCGATGCGATGATGAAGGGGCCTTTGGGCTTTCCAGTCGTGGACGTGGCGGTCACGCTGATCGATGGCAGCTTCCACAGCGTGGACAGTTCCGAACTGGCCTTTCGCCTGGCGGGGCGGACGGCCATGGCGGAGGCGCTGGCCGGGGCAGGCCCCTATCTGCTGGAACCCTTCGCGCAGGTTTCGATCGCCGCGCCCGGTACCGCCACCTCCCGCGTGACGTCCTATCTCGCGAGCAAAAGGGGCCAGTTGCTGGGGATCGCGCCCCGGGAGGGCTGGTCGCGCTGGGATATGATCGAGATTTTGCTGCCCGGCGCGGAACTGCATGGGCTGGAGGCGGAACTGCGATCGCTCAGCCAGGGCATGGCGCATTTCGAAGCGGCGTTCGACCATTTCGCGGAGGTCAACGCCAAGGCCGCCAGCGCCATCATCCACAAGAGGCTGGAACCGGCCTGATCCCGGCCGCTTCGCCTCAATCAGCCTCAGAAGCGGGTCCGCGTCGCGCGCACCACTTCGTCCAGAAACTCCCCCGTCGCGCGGACGCGCGGCAATCGCTGGAGGTCGGCGTGCACCACCAGCCAATAGCTGCGCCACACCTCCACCTGTCCGGGCAGCAGGCGAACCAGCCTCTCATCCTGATCCGCGGAAAAGGCGTGCAACACGCCGATACCGCATCCCGCCGCCACCGCCGCATGCTGCGCCGCACTGGAACTCGAGCGGAAAGCGATGGGCGCACCGGGCAAAATCTGGTCGAGCGCGATCATCTCCGGAAAGCCCGCCAGTTCCTCGATATAGGATATGAAGGCATGGCGATGGAGGTCGGCCCGCCCACCGGGTTCGCCGTGCCGCTCAAGATAGGCGCGCGACGCATAAAGCCCCAGCCGGTAGTCCACCAGCTTGCGCGTTATCAGCCGGCCCCTGGGCGGCGGCTTGAGCATCACGGCCATGTCGGCTTCACGCTTCGACAGGCTGCTGGCCCTGCTTTCCGATGCCAGTTCCAGCGTCAGCCGGGGATGGCGGGCACGGAAGTCCGCAATATGAGGCGCCACCAGACAGGCGGCGAAGGCCTCAGGCGTCGCCAGCCGCACCGTCCCCTCCACCTCCCGGTCGCGCCCGGCGATGCTGTTCATCGCCGCCAGCAATTCACTCTCGACCCGCTCGGCATGGGGGACCAGTGCGAAGGCAGCGGGCGTGGGCGTCACCCCGCGCGGGGACCGGTCGAACAGCCGCGCGCCGAGGGTCGCTTCCATATGGCCGATACGCCGCCCGACAGTGCTGTGATCCACGCCGATCCGGCGCGCGGCGGCAAGCATATTGCCCTCTCGCATCACGGCCAGAAACAGGCGCAGTTCATCGGAATTCAGCATAGGCAAATCCGCGCAATCTTTTCAGTCGGATAGCCATATTTATGCAAAACCCCGTCACGACTCAAGCGATCGGTTCGCGCAACTGAAGGCGATTACCGGCCAGGTCCCGCCGCGCGACCGCCTGCCCCCTGGCCATGCCGAAACGAAGGACGGTGCCGTGTTTCCCCGGTTTCGGACTGGGCCATTGGAAATCGGGCAGTATCACGCCCGCGCATCGACGCTTGAAGAGCCGCGCTGGATGACCCAATTAGGGGGGACCATCCAAACCGCGAGTGACCATGACCAGCAATCCCCTTCTCGCCGATCTCGACCTGCCCGATTTCGCGGCAATCCAACCCTCCCATGTCGTCCCGGCCATGGAAGACGCGATCGCCGCACACCGCGCAGCCGTCGAAGCGATCGCCGCTGGCGGCACGGATGATTTCGACGAGGTGATCCTGGCGGCCGAGCGCGCCGACTTCCTGCTGTCGCGCACATGGTCGCCGGTCGGTCATCTGGCGTCGGTCGCCGACACGCCCGAATTGCGCGAAGCCCATGCCGCCGCGCAGGCGTTACTCACCGCCTATCTCATGGAAGCCGGCCAAAACCGCGCGCATCACGACGCGGTCGCTCGCGTCGCCGCCCGGCCCGATTTCGTCGACCTGCCCGCTGCCGGCAAAAGAGCGGTCGACCTTGCCCTGCGCGGCTTCCGGCTGGCGGGCGTGGCGCTGGAGGGCGAGGCGCGGCAGCGTTTCCTGGACATCGGCGTGGCGCTCAGCGACCTCAGCACCAAATTCGGCAATGCCGTGCTCGACGCGACGGAGGCATGGAGCGAACATATCATCGACGAGGCGATGCTTGCCGGCGTGTCGGACAGCGACAAGGCGATTCTGGCCGCCTATGCGCAGGAAAAGGGGCTGACGGGCTGGCTCATCACCCTGCGCCAGCCGAGCGTGCTGGCGATCCTGCTGCACGCAAAGGATCGCGCGCTGAGGGAACGGGTCTATCGCGCCCACAACACCCGCGCCTCCGACCAGGCTGACGACAAAAGCCATGACAATAGCCAACGGATCGACGCCATCATGGCGTTGCGACACGAAGCGGCGCAGATATTGGGCTTCGCCGATGCCGCCGCTCATTCGCTGGAAACCAAAATGGCCACCGACGCCGATGAGGCGCTGGAATTCCTGGCCGACCTCGCCCGCCGCGCAAAGCCGGTGGCGACGGACGAACTGGCCGAGGCCCGCGCCTTCGCCGCCGAACATCTTGACCTCAACGACCTTCAGCCCTGGGATCTTTCCTATGTGGCCGAAGCGATGCGCCGCACCCTGCACGGCGTCGATCAGGAAGCGTTGAAGGCCTATTTCCCCCTGCCGCGCGTGATCGCCGGAACGCAGGCCCTGATCGAGCGGCTGTTCGGCATTCGCCTGATCGCGCGGGAAGGCGTGTCGGTCTGGCACCCCGATGTGCTGTTTTACGATGTCCTCAACGCCGATGGCGCGGTCGTGGCGGGGGTCTATCTCGATCTCTTCGCCCGCGCTGGCAAGCGCGGCGGCGCCTGGATGGACGTATGCCGCTCCCGCTTCCGCGACGCCGGCCGTTTCCACCGGCCCATCGCCTATCTCACCACCAATTTCGCGCCGCCTGCGGGGGGCAGGCCGTCCCTGCTCACGCATAACGATGTGGAGACGCTGTTCCATGAATTCGGCCATGTGCTGCATCATCTGCTGACGGAGGTGGATCTTCCGTCCATCGGCGGCATCAATGGTGTAGAATGGGACGCGGTGGAATTGCCCAGCCAGTTCATGGAGAATTTCGCCTGGGACAGGGACACGCTGATCGGCCTGTCCGGCCATATCGATACCGGCGAGCCGTTGCCCGACGCCATGTTCGACCGGCTGCTGGCCGCGCGCCAGTTCCAGGCGGGACTGGCGATCCTGCGCCAGATCGAGTTCGCGACCTTCGACCTGTTGCTCCATCGCGATTATGATCCGGCCAGAGGCGCACAGGTCCTTGCCAAGCTGGATCAGGTTCGCGCCGCCGTCGCGGTGGTGCATCCACCGGCATGGAACCGCTTTCCCCATGCCTTCAGCCATATTTTCGCGGGCGGCTATGCGGCGGGCTATTATTCCTATCTCTGGGCGGAACTGCTGTCCGCCGACGCGTTCGAGATTTTCGCCCATGGCAATATCCCGGGGGGCGGCGCGACCGCGTTCCGCCGGGAAATCCTCGCTGCGGGTGCAAGCCGTCCGGCATCGGAGAATTTCCAGGCCTTCGCGGGACGCGCGCCAGAGGTCGATGCGCTGTTGCGGATGCGCGGACTGGCTGCTTAAAAAGGTCGGGCCCGACCATCCGCTCCGTTGGGCGAGGAGAGCTTCCCGTGGACCCCTTCCTGTTAGTCGAACGTGACGGCCCGGTGGTCCTCGCCCGCCTCAACCGCCCCGATGAACGCAATGCCATTTCCAAAGTCTCCGATAGCGAGGAGATCGTTGATTTCTGCGCGCGCATGGCGCGCGACCCATCAGTCCGGGCCATCGTGCTGACCGGCGCGGGCAAGGCTTTTTGCGCGGGCGGCAATGTGAAGGACATGCAGGAACGGACCGCCCTGTTCGGCGGCACCCCCTATGAGATCCGCAACAATTATCGCACCAGCGTGCAGATGATCGGCCCCGCGATCAGTGAACTGGAAGTCCCCGTCATCGCCGCGATCAATGGCCCCGCCATCGGCCTTGGCCTCGACATTGCCTGCATGTGCGATATTCGGATCATGGCCGACACCGCCGTCGTCGCCGAAAGCTATGTGAAGTTGGGCATCATTCCGGGCGGCGGCGGCGGATGGCTGTTGCCGCGCCTGATCGGGCCGCAGCGCGCCAGCCTGATGACGCTGACGGGGGATGCCGTCGATGCCGCGACAGCACTGGAATATGGCCTGGTGGCGGAGGTCGTGCCCGGCGCCGGCTTGCTCGACCGCGCGCTGGAACTGGCGCGCAGGATCGCCGCCAATCCGGGTCACGCCACGCGCATGGCCAAGCGCCTGATGCGGGAAGGCGCCCATATGAAGCTGCCGTCGCTGCTGGAACTGGCCGCAGCCTATCAGGCCCTCGCTCACCAGACCGAGGATCATCATGGAGCAGTCGCGGCCTTTCTCGACAAGCGCGCGCCGGAGTTCAGGGACAGATGAGCGGTGGGAACGAGCCGCCGATGACGGATCGCCGCTCTGTCCCCGATCTCATCGCCACTTGCTGGACGACCGCCGGCAATGTCCGTGCCGATCAACCGGACAATTGCAGCCTCTGGCCGCTGGAACAGCGGATCGAGGCAGCGGCCAGGGCTGGCTATACAGGGTTCGGCTTCTGGCTCGGCGACCTCAGACTGTGGCGGGAACGCGGCGGCGATTATGCGACGCTCCGCGCCCATTTGTCCGATGCGGGGCTGACCGTCATCGAACTGGAATATCTGGCGGAATGGTTCGCGGACGGAGAGTTGCGCCTTTGGTCCGACGCCGCGCGGTCGGACCTGTTTCGCGCCGCCGATGAACTGGGCGCGCGTCATGTGAAGGTCATGCCGCCCTTCGGCGGGCAAGGCCGGAATATCGACGATCTGGCCGAACATTATGCCGCGCTGTGCAAGGATGCTGCCCGGTACGGCCTCCAGATGGCGTTGGAGATGATCCCCTTTTCCGATCTGCCCGATCTGCCATCGGCGCTCGAGCTTGTGATGCGAGCCAACGCCCCGAACGGAGGACTGCTGATCGACATCTGGCATGTCGTCCGCTCAGGCGGCAGGGTCGAGGATGTGGCGGATGTTCCGCTGCCCTTCATCAAGGCGGTCGAACTTTGCGATGCCGACCGGTCGATGCGCGGACCCATCACTGAAGACACCATGCGCTATCGCCATCTTTGCGGGGAAGGCGAATTCGACCTGCCGTCCTTCATCGCGGCGGTCGAAAGCACGGGCTATGCCGGACCCTATGGCGTGGAAATCCTGTCCGACGCCTTGCGCGCCTTGCCGCTGGAGGACGCAGCGCGGCGCAGTTACGAGACGGCCGCCGCGCAGTTTCATGCCGGCAGCCCGGGCAGGCGGAGCCGCGCCGGAGCGGCGCTCAACGTTGGTGATCGACCAGCGCGCGCGTAACCTCACCGGCCTTCAGAGCGGCAATCGCCTCTCCAATTCGGTCCAGCGGCCAAACGCCGCTGACCTGATCGGCCAGATTCAACCGCCCGTCCCGCGCCTGCGCGATCAGTTCAGGATAATCCCGGCCCGGCAAGGCCCCGCCGTTCATGGTGGCGATCACCTCGCCCCCCGTAACGAAGCTGTCGAGCGGCACCGACGCCTGCGCGCCCGGTTTGGACATGCCGATCAGCACCACGCGCCCGCCGCGCTTCGTGCAGCGCAACGCGGTTTCTATCGCGCCGACCGCGCCGCTGCACTCCACGACGACATCGATCGGACCATGTTCCTGCGCCAGCATCGCGGCGGCGGTAGCGCTGTCCTGCGCCGGGTCGGCCAACATGAAGGCGGACGCGCCGAATTGCCGTGCCACGGCTTCCTTGGCCGGGTTGGCGTCGATCGCGATCACATGCGCCCCTTCCTGCGCGGCGCCCTGTATCGCGTTGACGCCGATCCCGCCGACACCGAATATCACGACATTGTCACCGGCGCGCACGCGACCCAGCACACGCGACGCACATACGCCGGTGGACACCGCGCAGCCGATCAGCGCAGCCTGTTCGGGCGGCATGTCGGCAATGGCAAAAATCTGCGATGCCTTCACCACGATTTCCCCGGCAAAGGAGGAGACGTTGGCGAAGGATGCCACGGGCTTGCCATCCAGCGAAAAGGGATAGCTGGGGACAAATCCCCAATTTATGTCGCAATTATGCGGCTCGCCCCGACGACACTCGCGGCATTCGCCACAGGGCGTCTGCGTGCCGACAGCCACACGGTCGCCCACCGCCCAGCCTTCGACGCCCGCGCCCAATTCCGCGATCTCGCCCGCCGCCTCATGCCCCAGCACTACCGGCAACATGGGGAGATGAGGCGTCATCATCGCAAGATCGCTATGACAGATGCCCGACCGCAGCACCCGCAGCCGCACCTCTCCCGCACCCACGGGACGCAGCGTCAGGCGGTTGCTGACGAACAGCGACGTCCCGTCCCAGACCGCCCCCCTCATGCGCCCAGCCCCGCCAGCAAAGGATAGGAAAAGGACGGATCGGCACGATCCATGCGGCCATTGGGGGCATCCTTGCGCATGATCTCCATTGCCTCCTGATCCACCGGGACGATCGATCCATGGTCGAACACCAGACTGCGATAGAGGAATTTCCACACCCCCTCGCGCCGTTCATAGCGGTCAAGATAGCGGCCCAATACGATATACTGCCTGGCGTCCGGCCCGCGCGTGCGGTGCCATGCCTCCACATAATGTTCGCCTTCGGCCCGATCCCCGTCAATCACGAACAGGCTGTTGTAGATGCTGTGGCGCGTCAGATCCCATTGCTCCGTCGTTTCACGCAGCCAGGCGACGAACGCATCCGGCCCACCGCTGAACATGGTGCCGTGATCGTCGAGCGCATCGTCATGATAAAGCGAGCGAACGAGCGCGAAGTCGCGTCGGTCGCATCCCCGGCAATAGCGCATCACCAGATCGTGCAGCGCCATCCGATCGAGCCAAGGCTGTGACATCACTCTCCTCCCAAACCGCAAGGAATCTACGCGATACAAAATTATTTGACAGGACTAGCGCTCTTTGGCGTGATAGATAAAGGTCAAAGTTACGCATCGCTATGTTTAGGAGAGACACCATGTCTGCGGCCACTTCCCCCCGGACGACCTCGGGGACCACCACCTTGTCCAGTCCGGGGCGGATCGGCTCGCTGACCGTCGCCAACCGCATTTTCGTCACCGCCATGGGCGTCAGCCTGGCCGAGGAAGACGGGTCGGTGGGCGATCGCCTGATCAATTATCATGTCGCTCACGCCAAGGGCGGCGCGGGCATGATCGTGATGGGAGTGACGGGCGTCGCCTGGCCGGTGGGCGCGGTGCAGCCCAATCAGACGGCGATTTCCGACGATCGCTTCCTGCCGGGACTGAAACGCCTGGTCGACGCCGTGCATGCGGCAGGCGGCCGGATCGCGTCGCAGCTTCACCATGGCGGCCTGGTGGCGGGTTATTCCGCCGACGACGGCGGCCATCCGCTCTGGGCTCCATCGATTCCTCCCGCTTTCTCGGGCGATTTCCCCAGTTATTTCCTACCGGAAGAAATGGGCCGCTTTGCCGGGACTGTCGTGCCGGAAATCAAAGTGCTAACGAAAGAGGATATCGCGGTTGCGGTGCAGCAGTTCGCGGCCGCCGCCGGGCGCTCCAAGGCTGCGGGATTCGACGGCATCGAAATCCATGGCGGCCATGGCTATCTCCTCTCCTCCTTCATGTCGCCCGCGACCAACACGCGCACCGACGAATATGGCGGCGACCTGAAGGGCCGCGCGCGGCTGTTGCTGGAAGTGGTGCGCGCCGTGCGCGAAGCCGTCGGCCCGGACTTCCCGATGTGGGTCAAGATGGACTCGCGCGAAATCGGCAAGAAGAACGGCATCGCTATCGAACATGCGCTGGAACTCGCGCCGATGGTCGAGGCGGCGGGCGCAGACGGCATTACCGTCACCGCCTATCACGACACCGGACAGGGCAAGCTGCACTCGGCCTCCAACATTCCGCATGAACCCGGCGTCCATCTCGAATTCGCCGCCGCGATCCGCAAGGTCGTGAATATTCCGGTGATCGCATCGGGCCGGGTGGAACTGGATCGGGGCCAGAAGGCGTTGACCGACGGCCAGTTCGACTTTCTGGCGATGGGACGCAAGATCCTGGCCGACCCCGACCTGCCGGTGAAGCTAGCGGAAGGCCGGACGGACGACATCCGCCCCTGCATCTATTGCTACACCTGCGTGTCGACCGCCTATCTGCGTGAGCAGGTGCGTTGCGCCGTGCGGTCGGAAACGGGCTATGAGGATCTGGACTGGTCGCCCGCCGCCGTTCCCGGCCATGTCGTCATCGTCGGCGGCGGCCCCGGCGGGATGGAGGCCGCGCGGCGGCTGAATCAGGCCGGCGCGAAGGTCACCCTGATCGAGAAATCGGACCGGCTGGGCGGGACGCTGCGCTTTGCCGCTTTGGCCTATGAACCCAATGAGCGGCTGCTCAACTGGCTCAAGCGGGAGATCGACAAGTCCTCGGTCGATGTCCGGCTGAAGACCCAGGCGACGCCCGAACTCATCGCCAGCTTGAAGCCCGACAAGGTGATCGTGGCGGTCGGCGCGGTCCGCGACATGCCGCCCATTCCGGGCAATGATCAGGACTTCGTGCTGTCCGGCGACGATCTGCGCGGCATGATGCTGGGCGAAGACAGCGCCTCGATCCGCCGCAAGACGAGCTGGGCGACGCGCATCGCGACCAAGGTCGGCGCGGCCACCGGCGCGACCGCCAATCTCGACCTCGTGCGCAAGGCGACCCACACTTGGATGCCGCTGGGCAAGAAGGTCGTGATCATCGGCGGCGAGCTGGTCGGCTGCGAACTGGCCGAATTCCTGATGGAACGCGGGCGTGAAGTCACCATCGTCGGCGAAGCGCCCCGCTTCGGCGGCGGGCTGCTGCTGGTGCGGCGGATGCGCTTGCTGGCCGAACTGCGCGAACATGGCGTCGCCATGTTCCCCGGCGCCAAGGACATCCGCATCGGCAAGAGCGCGGTCAGCTTCACCAGCGAGGCGGGCGAAGCGCAAGACATCGCCGCCGATCATGTCGTCGTCGCAATGGGCGCGCATGGCGATTCGACGCTGGCCGACGCCTTGCGCGCCGCTGGCCATGACGTGACGGAGATCGGCGACGGCACCGGCGTTACCTATATCGAGGGCGCGATCCGCGGCGCCGCCGAAGCCGTCGCGGCGATGGGACGCTGACATCAAATCAGGGGGAAGTGGCGCGCGCCGCCTCCCCCCTTTCCCACAAACAGGAGATCAAGATGCGGTTTCACTATGCCGAAAGCATGACGGCCATCACCAATTATGTTCCGCTGGCCCAGGCTGCGGAAGCGCATGGCTATGCCGGTTTCACCATTCCCGACAGCCTGATCTATCCCAAGGCTTCGGACACCAGCTACAGCTACACCGAAGATGGCGGGCGGGAATTTCTTGAAAACAAGCCCTTCATCGAAAGCTTCATCCTTGCCACGGCGATCGGCACGGCAACGAAGACGCTGGAAATGACGACCAATGTCGTCAAGCTTCCCGTCCGCCCGCCGCTCTATTCGGCCAAGCTGGCCGCATCCATCGCGGCATTGACCAACAACCGCTTCAACCTGGGCGTGGGCCTTAGCGTCTGGCCCGAAGATTATGAAGCCATGGGCGTATCCTTCGCCAAGCGCGGCAAGCGGTTCGACGAATGCATCGAAATCGTGCGCGGCCTCTGCGCGGGCGGCTATTTTGAATTTCATGGCGAATTTTACGATCTGTCGCCGGTCAAGCTGAACCCCGTACCGACCAAGCCGCTGCCGATCCTGATCGGCGGCTATTCGGACGCGGCGTTCAAGCGGGCGGCGCATAATGACGGCTTCATGTATGCGGGCGGCGATGGCGGCACCGACGACCTGGCCAATGTCGTCGCGAAGATTGCCCAATATCGCGGCGAGGCGGGCACGCTCGACAAGCCGTTCCGCATCTTCGCGACCGCCATGGGCGCCATTGACGCCGATGTGGTGAAGCGGCACGCGGATCTGGGCGTCACCGACATGCCGGTCGCCTTCCGCAACCTCTATGCCGTGGAAGAAGATACCCAGCCGCTTCAGCAGAAACTGGACGACATGGCACGCTTCGCGGACGAGGTGATCGCGAAGATCTGACGACCATATAGAGCATCGTGCGGCAACACGTCACTGGAGCGCGCGATTTGCGTTCGATTTAACGCAGCGCGCTCCTCGGACTGGGCTTACGCAAAAAGGGGCGCGATCCGGTTTCAGAAACCGGATCGCGCCCCTTTTAAGTGCGACGGGATTACCGCCGCACTGGATGAAGTCGATCAGAACTGGATACGGGCGTCGACGCCATAGGTCATCGGCTTGTTGAAGGTCGCGCCGGCAAAGCCCAACGGGCCGAAGTCGATCCCGTAGGTCAGCCGCTTCTGGTTGAGCAGATTGTCGCCCCACAGGCCGACGTCCAGCTTGCCGCTCCCGAGCGAGATTTCCTCTACTGACAGACGTGCCTTGACGTTGCTCTGCGCCGGCGAAATCACATTTTCATTGAACGGCGTCGTATTGGCGAAATCAAGCGCGTTGAAATAGATTTTCGTCCGGTACGAATAGTCGCCGCGCAGGCGGATCAATGCATCGCCGATGGGATGGGAATATTCCGCGCCCAGGTGAACGCTCCATTTCGGCGTGTAAAGCGGCTTGGCCTGATCGGCGACGTCCAATGTCGGGGTGAAGAAGAAGCTTTTATATTTCGTCTTCACATAACCGACCGATCCGTCGATCTGGAAACCGGCGAACGGCAGTGCCGTCATCTCGGCTTCGAAGCCGGACAGTTGCACCTTGCCCGCGTTGACGATCTGGGACGTCGCGCCCGCGCTGCTCGCGGCGAACTGCTGCACCTGAAGATCGTCATAGTCCGTGACATAGCCGGCCAGGTTCAGGCGCAGCCGATTGTCGAGGAATTGCGACTTCACGCCCACTTCATAGGCCGTCGCCTTTTCGGGATCGAAACTGTTGATCGTGTTGGCGCGCGGATTGATGCCTCCCGAGCGATAGCCGGTCGACACGCGGCCGTAGATCATCACGTCCCGGACGATGTCGTAAGACACCGAAGCGAGCCAGGAGAAGTTGTCGAAGCTCTTGCGGCCCCGCTGCACCGGACTGATGTCGCCCGCCAGATAGACGGTCTTGTCGTCGCCCGTATAACGGCCGCCCAATGTCACTTCGAGCTTGTCGTCGAGCGCCGACGGTTTCCAACTCATCTGCCCGAATACCGCCATTGACTGCGACGTGCCGCCGAAAGCCTGGAGCGGATTGGCGTTAAGGCCAACGGTCTGGAGGCCAGGATTGAGAGCGGTGATGGCGTCCACCGTCGGCTGGTCGAAGCCCAGCGCGGTCAGTCCCGCCACGGGCGTCACCACCGTCAACGCCTGCTGGTTACGTTCACTCGCCTTTTCATAGAAATAATACATGCCGAGCAGATAGTTGACATCGCCGACCTTGCCGAGCGCCTGAAATTCCTGACTGAACTGCCACTGCCGCTGGGGCGCGTTGTTACCGGTATAGGGCGTGACCTGCTGTACCGAAACGAGCGTGGGCGAGGTGAAGTCGATCACCGGGCCACGCAGGACACCGTTGCCCGACAGGTTCAGGATGGTGTCCTGAAAGAATTTGCGATAGCCGGTGATCGACTTGAGCGTCAGTTCCGGCGTCGCCTCGTAACTGAGCGTCAGGCCGTGGCCCTGCACGCGAGTCTTGCTGCCATAGCGGAAATCGCCATTGCGATCGATGAAGCCCGCCTGCTGCACCGTCCCCTGCCGCACCGGATTGACCAGGAAGGGCGCGCCGCCATAGCTGGGCGATTGTGAATAATAATCCTGCGCCAGCGGCGTCGCGGCGACGATCTGGAAAAAGCTCGGCGTCCCCCGGCGGTCGTCATAATCGAAATTATAATTGACGGTCAGGTCGCCAAAGTCGCCCTGGAGGCCGACGGCGAGCGATTCGGCATTAAGCGCGCCCGGATCCTCCGACGACGGCGTCAAAGTGTTGTTCACAAAGCCGTTTGACTGGCGATGTTGCGCCGAAATGGACGCCTTGATCACGTCGCCGATAATATAGCCGGTATCCAGCCGGGCGCGCACATACCAGTCGTTGAAACGGGCAAATCCCGCCTTGGCGGTAACGCCCATGTCATTGGCGGGCTTTTTGGTGATCAGCTGCAAAGCGCCGCCGATGGTGTTGCGGCCGAACAGCGTGCCCTGCGGGCCACGCAGCACCTCGATGCGTTCCAGATCGACCAGATCGAACACCGCACCTGCCGAACGGGCGAGATAGACGCCGTCCAGATAAATGCCCACGCCCTGTTCGGACACGGACGAAGGTTCCTGGTTGCCGATGCCACGGATGAACACGGACGCCGCAGAAAGGCTCGAGGGCTGCTGCGCGACGGTCAGGTTCGGGGCGAACTGCGGCACGTCGACGGCACTGGAAATATTCTGGCGTTGGATGAAATCGCCGCCCAGAGCCGTCACGGCGACGGGCACGTCCTGAAGCGTTTCCGCCGAACGCCGCGCGGTCACGACAATATCACCAAGATTGCTGGATTGCTGCGGCGCGCTATTTTGCGGCAGGTCCTGCGCGCCCGCAGCTGCGGCAAATGTCATCGCAAGACCGGCAACACCGGCGGATAAGACAGATTTCATCATTCCCTCTCACTCATAGTCAAACTGGCGCGAATTTCGGGGAACTGAGGCAGATTATCGGCACGCGGCTGTTCGGCTTGGATGGTCTCCGCTCCTCGAATAATCGAAGGCGCCGAACAGGGATTTACGCCGAATATCCTCCTTAGCTGCCCACCGGATTAGCGGTTTGCGTATTATTATTTTTTTTCAATTACGTGGATCGGGTATCATAGCTGAATATGATTGCCAACCGGCTTTGTTGCATTCTCGATGCGTCAGCTGCCGGTCATGCCCGCAAGACGTGAAAGCATTCGCTTTTCACCTTCCGCCGTCTGGTCCACCGGCTCAAATTCCAGTTCGACGAGTCCCGCATAGCCCTCCGCCGCGATCTGACGCAGGATCGCCGCGCAGTCCAGTTGTCCCAGGCCCGGATCGACGCGTCCCGGGATGTCCGCCAGCTGAATGAGGCCGATCGCGTCGCGAGACGCCGTCAGAGCAGTAGGAACATCATGGCCCATCATGGCGACATGGCCGATGTCGAACAGCAGCCGCACCGACGGCATGGCGACGGCGCGCACCATGTCCAGCCCGTCCTCCAACCTGTGGAGGAGAAGCCCGGGGATGCGGCTCTCGGCAATCGGTTCGACCAGCAGCACCAGCCCAGAGCGCGCGGCCGCTTCGGCATGGCGCTTCAAATTCTCGGTCATTGCCGCCAGTTGCGCGCTCCGAGGTCGAGCGGCATCGAAGCCGGCGACGCACACCGCGCCCGTCCCGCCGAAACGCGCCGCCAAGTCGCAGCTTGACGCGACGCTCGCCTCCACCGCATCGCGCCCGGCCTCATCCTCCGCGCTCCACAGCGGCAGGTTCCAGTGCATCGGATCGCCGCCGAAACTCGACAGGGCCAGGCCGCGCCGCGCCATATGCTCCGCCATCGCCGCCTGTTCCGATGGCGGCCGCAGCTTCAGGAACAAGTCTTGCACGCCCGCGAAACCATGGTCCGCCAGCGCATCGATCTGGTCGAGCGGATCGACCGACCGCCCGATATGCGCAAGCAGCGGCCGGTCCGGGGCGCTGAGGCCCAGATGCCCGGCGAGGCGCAGCCTGTCCTTCACCCCCGCATCTCCGCCAGAAAATCGAGCACGGCCATATTGAAGGCTTCGGGCGTTTCCTGCTGCACGAAATGGCCCGCGCCGGGCACGGCGACGATCTTCCTGAGGCCCGGAACGCGTGTCTTCAACCGTTCTTCCCAATCGGGGAAGAAGACGAAAGACGGGTCGTTTGCGCCATAGAGGAACAGGGTGGGCGTCTCGACATCGCAATCGGCCCATTGCTTGCCGATACGCCAATTGGCGTCGGCGGTGCGGTAGCTGTTGAGGCCGCCGATGAAGCGCAGCATCGGATCGGCATGGTCGTAGCCCGCCACGAAGCGGTCGAACTCCGCCTCACTCAGCCAGGTCCAGGGCAAGGACGGCGCGGACGGCAGGACATCGAGATAGCCGCTCCCCTCCGAAGGCACGGTCTTCCAGCGCCAGAGATCGCCTTCCGCCGACAGTTCATGGAACAGCCGGGCCAGAAATTCCGGCGCTCGATCGGCCAGTTCGCGCTCTGCGGGGCCGACATGCTGGAAATAATGGAGATGAACGAAATGCTCGCGCGCCATGACCGCGAACCGTTCGGTCGGCAGATGATCGGGGGATGCCGAATCGGGCTGAACAGGCGCATCGGCGGGCAAGCGCGGCGCGCTGCCCAGCATCGCGCGCCCGGCCATGTCATAATCATAGGGAATGGTGGCGATCAGCGCGGACACACGCTCGGGCGCGCGCACCGCCAGATTCCAGGCATATTGCGCGCCGAAATCCTGACCGATGACCACCGCCCGATCAGCGCCATAATGGTCGAGCACGGCCAGCAGATAATCATTCATCCGGTCGGCGGTATAGGCGGCCGGGTCGGACGGGCGGTCGCTGCCGCCATAGCCCAAACTGTCGATCGCGACGGCGCGATACCCTGCGACAGCGAGCGGTGCCATCTGGTGCCGCCACGACCAGGCAAGGCCGGGGAAGCCATGGATCATCAGGACGACCGGCCCCTCCCCCTGCTCCACCGCGCGCAGGCGATAGCCGCCGACGTCGATCATCTGTTCCTTCACAGCCGTGCATCCTCCTCTCCGCAGGCGATGCGCCATGCAAGCCCCGCAATCTCGCCCGCCCGCGCGCCATGGATCGCCGCCGCCTCGCTCGACGCGTTGCCGTCGATGGCGCGGCGATAAACGCCCTGCCGGATGCCCGCATTGCGGAACATCGCGAAGACCAGCGCATAGCGCCAATGGGCGGGATCGATTTCACCAACGCCGCTGCGCTCGCCATAGCGGCGCACATAATCCGCCTCCGCCGGAATGCCGAGCGCGGGCAGGTCGGCGTCGGACAGGCCGCGATAGCCCTCCTTGGGCACGCGCCACGCCATGACATGCTGGGCAAGGTCGGCCAGCGGGTGGCCGAGCGTCGACAATTCCCAGTCCAGCACGGCGACGATCCGGGGTTCGTCGGCCGCGAAGATCATATTGTCGTTGCGATAATCGCCATGGACGATGCGGCTCGCCTCCAGCCCCGGATCATTGGCGGGCAGCCACGAGATCAGCCTTTCCATCGCCTCGATGGGCTGCGTTTCCGTGGCGCGATACTGTTTGGTCCAGCGCGCCGTCTGCCGGGCGAAATAATTGCCCGGACGTCCATAGTCGAACAGGCCCACATCGGCCGGATCGATGGCATGGAGCGCGGCGAGCACCCGGTTCATCTCGTCATAGACGGCGCCGCGTTCCGCCGCCGTCAGTTCGGGCAGGCGCGCGTCCCAGAAATTGCGCCCCTGCGCATAGTCCATCACGAAGAAGGGCGTGCCGACGATGCCGCTATCCTCGCACAACGCCAGCGGACGGGCCACCGGCACCGCCGTGTCCTTGAGCGCGTCGGTCACGCGATATTCGCGCTCGACCGCATGGGCGGAGGGCAGCAGCACCCCGTCGGGCTTGCGGCGCAGCACGAAGCGGGGTGAGCCGTCGACCGACAGCAGATAGGTCGGATTGGACTGCCCGCCCGCGAATTTTTCCGCCGCGATCGCGCCGTCCGCGCCCGGCACATGGTCCCGCAACCATGGCGCCAAGCGCGCCAGGTCGAGTGCATGGACATCCCGTGCCTCAGCCATATTTCGCCAGTTCCAGGCGGCCGAGCTGGTGCCGGTGCACCTCGTCCGGCCCATCGGCGAAGCGGATCTTGCGGGCATGGGCATAATAGTTCGCCAGGAAGAAATCCTGGCTGATGCCCGCCGCGCCATGCGCCTGCATCGCCCAGTCGATCACCTGGCAGGCCATGTTGGGGGCCGCGACCTTGATCATCGCGATCTCCGCCTTCGCCACCTTGTTGCCGACCGTGTCCATGCGATGCGCGGCGTGCAGCGTCAGCAGCCGCGCCTGATCGATCATGATGCGGCTGTTGGCGATGCGTTCGATGATGACGCCCTGCTCAGCGAGCGGCTTGCCGAAGGCGACGCGCGACTTGACCCGGCGGCACATCGCCTCCAGCGCGCGTTCGGCCATGCCGATCATGCGCATGCAGTGATGGATGCGCCCCGGCCCTAGTCGCGCTTGCGCGATCTCGAACCCGCGCCCTTCGCCCAACAGCATGTTAGACGCGGGAACGCGCACATTTTCGAACAATATTTCCATATGGCCGTGCGGCGCGTCGTCATAGCCAAGGACGGTCATCGGCCGCAGCACGGTGATGCCCGGCGTGTCGCGCGGCACCAGGATCATCGACTGCTGCTGATGCTTGGGCGCGGTCGGGTCGGTCTTGCCCATGAAGATCATGAGCGCGCAATCCGCCTCGCCCATGCCCGAAATCCACCATTTCCGGCCGTTGATGACATAGTCGTCGCCATCCCGGACGATCGAGCTTTCGATGTTCGTCGCGTCGGAGGATGCGACCGCCGGTTCGGTCATGGCGAAGGCCGACCGCATCTCGCCCGCCAGCAGGGGCTTGAGCCAGCGTTCCTTATGCTCCTGCGTCCCGAAGCGTTCCAGCGTCTCCATATTGCCGGTGTCGGGCGCAGCGCAGTTGAACACGGCGGGGCACCAGTGCACCCGGCCCATCTCCTCGCAGAGCGGCGCATATTCCAGGTTGCTGAGGCCCGCGCCATGGGTGCTGTCGGGCAGGAACAGGTTCCACAGGCCCGCCGCCTTCGCCAGCGGTTTGAGTTCATCAATCAGCGTGACATGCGCCCAGCGGTCGCCGGTCGCCACTTCCTCATAATAACGCTTCTCATTGGGATAGATGTGCTGATCCATGAAGGCGCGCAGCCGCGCCAGCAGATCGGCGGTCTTCGCATTGGGTTCATAGCTCATGCGTAAAATCCCCTGCCCTCGGCCGCATATTGGACCAGCAGCGGCGCGGGCGTCCAATAGGCGTCGCCCTGTTCGGCGCGAAACCGCTCGATGGTCGCCAGCACCTTGTCGAGGCCGATCTGGTCGGCCCAGAACATCGGTCCGCCGGTATAGCTGGGCCAGCCCAGCCCGTTGACCATCGCCACGTCGATCTCCTGCGGACGCGGGGCGATGCCTTCGCTCAACAGCTTCGCGCCCTCATTGACCATGGCGTAGAGCAGCCGCTGTTGGATCTCCTCCTTGCCGATCTCGCGCAGCGTCAGGCCATGGCGCTCGGCATGGGCGGCGATCATCGCGTCGGTCTGCGGATTGGGGCTGGCCTTGCGGTTTTCATCATAGCTGTACCAGCCCGACCCGCTCTTCTGCCCCAGCCGCCCTTCGCCGACCATCTGCTCGACGAAATCGGCGCGCAGTTCCCGCTCCGTCGCGGTGGCGGCCCGCGCCTTGCGCGCGGCGGCCTGCACGTCCAGACCCGCCAGATCGCCCAGCGCGAACGGTCCCATCGGGAAACCGTAGGACAGCAGAACCTTGTCCACGACGGCGGGACTGGCGCCCTCTTCCACCAGGAAGAAGGCTTCGCGCGAACGCTTCGACAGCATCCGGTTGACGATGAAGCCGTCGCACACGCCCGACAGCACTGGCAGCTTGGCGATGCGTTTGCCCAGCGCCATGATCGTCGCCACGACTTCCGGGTCGGTCTTCGCGGCGCGGACATTTTCCAGAAGGCGCATGACATGGGCGGGATTGAAGAAATGCATCCCGCACACATCCTCCGGCCGTCCCGACGCGTCCGCCAGCGTATCGATGTTCAGGAAGCTGGTGTTCGACGCCAATATCGTGCCCGGCCGCGTCACCTGCCCCAGCGTCGCGAACACCGCCTTCTTGACGTCCAGATTTTCCGTCACCGCCTCTATGACGAGGTTGGCGGCAGTGAGGTCGCGGGGATCGGTGCTGATGGTGATCAGCGCCAGCCGCTTGTCCATAGCCTCCTGCGTCATGCTGCCCTTGGCGACCGAGGAGGACCACATTTTGGTGATCGCCTTCATCGCCGCATCGACATGGCCCTGATCGAGACCGACCGCGATCACAGGCACGCCAGCGCTGACCATCGCCATGACGATGCCGCGTCCCATCGCGCCGAGGCCGATGACGCCCACCCGGTCGACCGGGCGCGTGGCGGTGTCGGCCGGAAGGCCAGGGATGCGCGCCACTTCCCGTTCGGCGGCGAACATATGGCGCAGCGCCTTGGACTGCGGCCCGGCGATGCTCTCCCGGCACAGGGCCAGTTCCTGCACCAGCGCGGCGTCGAAATCCATTTCGTAGCCGAGGCGGATCGCATCCAAAATCTTCAGCGGCGCGGTCTGCCCGCGCATCTTGCGCGACAGCGTCTTGCGCGCCTCCTCGAACAGCGCGGGGTCATCGGCGGGCATCGGCAGCGACCCGGCGCTGCGCGGTCCCTGGCCCTGCGCCACCAGCTTCTCCGCATAGGCGAGCGCGGCGGCGGCAAGGTCGCCTTCCTCCGCAATGGCGTCGATCAGGCCGCTGGCGCGCGCCTTGGCGGCATTGATCTGGCCGCCCTCGGTCGTCAGCTTGATGGTCGTTTCCAGCCCTGCGAGCCGCGCCGTGCGCTGCGTGCCCCCCGCGCCGGGCACGACGCCCAGCTTGACCTCCGGGAAACCGAAGCGGGTATCGGGCAGGGCGATGCGATAATGGGCCGCCAGCGCCACCTCGAACCCGCCACCCAGCACCGTGCCATGGAGGGCCGCGACGATCGGCTTGGCCGCGCGGTCCATCATCTCCAGCAGCGTGGGCAGATGCGGCTCCGCGATCGGCTTGCCGAATTCCTTGATGTCGGCCCCGGCGATGAAGGTCTTGCCCGCGCAACGGATGACCAGCGCCCGGATCGCCGGATCGGCCTCCGCCTTGCGGATCGCTTCGGCCAGGCCCTGCCGCACGCTGGCGGAGGTTGTGTTGACCGGCGGATTGTCGACGACCGCTTCGGCGATGGCGCCGTGGACGTGAAAACTGACTGTATCGGACATTTTATTTCCTGTTCAGGATGCGCTGTGACGGGTCAGGAGCACCTTGCCCTTCACCTTGCGTTTTTCGAGATGCTGGAGCGCCGCCACTGCGTCGGACAGGTCGAAGCGGGCGTCGATCACGGGCCTGAGCGCGCCCTGCGCCAGCCAGTCGAGGATTTGCCGCATATTGGCGCCCTGGTTGACCGGATCGGCGCGCACCATATTGCCCCAGAGCACGCCGACCGCCGCCGCGCTCTTGAGCAGCAGCAGATTGGCGGGGATGGCCGGTATCTCGCCCCCCGCAAAGCCGATGACCAGATGCCGGCCGCCCCAGGCGAGCGAGCGGACGCCCACGATGCTGGTCGCGCCGCCGACCGGGTCATAGACGACATCCACGCCCTTGCCGCCGGTCAGTTCCTTGATCCGTTCGCGCAGATCCTCCTGCGCATAGTCGATGAGGTCGTCAGCCCCCTGCGCCTTGGCGAGCGCCAGCTTTTCCGGGCCGGACGCCGCGGCGATGACGCGCGCGCCCAAATGCTTGCCCAGTTCCACGGCGGTCAGCCCCACGCCCCCGCCCGCGCCCAGCACCAGCAGCGTCTCGCCCGGCTTCAGCGCGCCACGGTCCTTCAGCGCGTGATAGGATGTGCCATAGGTGATCGCGATTCCCGACGCGACCTCCAGATCGACGCCTTCGGGCACAGTCCAGACCTGCGTCGCGGGTGCCTTCACCTGCTCGGCAAAAGCGCCGCTGCCGGTAAAGGCAATGACCCGGTCCCCGATCGCGAAGCCCTCCACGCCTTCCCCGATGGCGGCGATATATCCTGCGGCCTCGCTGCCGGGAACGAAGGGAAGCGGCGGCTTCGTCTGATATTTGCCCTGGACGATCAGCACGTCGGGATAGTTGACGCCCGCTGCGACGACGTCGATCACCACTTCGCCGGGGCCGGCTGCGGGAACCGGGAAATCGCCGTGCGTCAGGCTTTCGACGGGCGCGAACGCGGCGCATATCATGGCCTTCACATCACTCTCCTCTAGCGCGACAAGGGAGGTCGCCACCCCTGATTAGACGTTGGACGATAAGGCCGCCATTTCGAATTTCCAACAGACAACATCAGAAAAACTGACGCATTCCTGCGATGGAACGCTGATAAATATCAATATTTGCGTATCCATGACCGAAATCGCCTCTGCCGTTTCCGGATTGGCAACCCAAAACCGGGTTCACGCGGCCAGCATTGCGTTATATTGGGAAAAGCAGGGAGCGTCACCATCGGGATGCCGGCGCGCTTCCTGCGAAACATGCGGAAACCAAAAAGGGGGAGGAAATCCGTGTCTCATCTATCATTGGCCGTCACGTCGCTTGCCGTTCTCGCGGCGCCCCACATCGTGCAGGCGCAGACCCCGACACAAGCCATGCCGACCGCCCGCTCCGACGATAGCGAGATCATCGTAACCGCCAGACGGCGCGAGGAACGATTGCAGGACGTGCCCATCGCGGTCAGCGCGGTCGACGCCTCTTCGCTGAACAGCCGGGGCCTGGACAATGTAACGCAGGTCAGCCAGATCGCTCCCAATATCCAGTTCACGCCGGGACAGGGCGGCAATAGCGGCGGCATCGCGCCGTTCATTCGCGGCGTGGGCGAAAACGACTTCATCATTACGTCGGACCCCGCCGTCGGCGTCTATATCGACGGCGTCTATGTTGCGCGCACCTTCGGCGCCACGACCGAATTGCTGGGCATCGACCGGATCGAGGTGTTGCGCGGGCCGCAGGGCACATTGTTCGGCAAGAACACGGTGGGCGGCGCGATCAACATCGTGTCCGCGATCCCCGGCCAGGATCAGAAGATCGAAGCCGACCTGCGCTATGGCTCGTTCAATACGGTGCGCGGCCGCGTTTATGCGGAAACGCCGCTATCGGACCGCTGGTCACTGGGCGTCGCGGCGCTCGGCGAGTTTGGCGAGGGGTGGCAGAAGATCCCCTCGGGCGACAATCTGGGCAATCGCAATGTCGTCGCGGGCAAGATGGCGCTGCATTATAAGGGCGAGGTGCTGGATGCCATATTCCAGGCCGACGGGCTTCACCGGCGCCAGCACAGCGCGCCGCACAGCATGATTGCGTTCACGCCGACCTTCTTCTCGACGCTGCAATCGACCTTCCTCGCGCCGTGCTGCACGGTGCCCGGCGACATCGACCGCACCGACAGCTCGCCGGAACTCAACAAGGACCAGACCGACGCCTTCAACACGTCGCTGACGCTGAGCACCGATCTGGGCGGCGCCACGCTGAAGTCGATCACCGCCTATCGTTATGTCGACGCGCTGTTCGGGCGTGACGGTGACGCGTCGGCGGCGATCAACTATGCCGGCGACATCCATGACGAAAAGGCGCGGCAGATCAGCCAGGAGCTGCAACTGGCGCTCGACCTGGGCGGGCGCGGCACGCTGCTGCTCGGCGCCTTCGCCTATCGCGAGAAGACGCGCGACAATACCCGGCTGATTGTAGCGGACGGCCTTTATCCGGCGCTGGTCGCGGCGGGACTGGACCCTTTCCCCCTCGGTCCCGACCTTGCCATCCCGGCCTCATCGCTCGACTTCAACATCGATTTCCGCAACCGCCAGCGCACCGACAATCTGGCATTGTTCGCCAACGGCAATTACGAACTTGTGGACGGCCTGTCGCTGGAGCTCGGCGCGCGCTACACGTGGGAAAAGAAGAAGTTTTCCCAATCCGCCATGCGCATCTATTCCGGCGAGCCGCTGCTGGCCGGGACGCCCAGCTATACATTGGAAAAAAGCTGGGACGCCTTCACCCCGCGCGCCTCGCTGTCCTACAAGGTGCGGCCCAATCTGATGACCTACGCATCCTTCTCAAAGGGTTTCCGGTCCGGCGGATTCAACGGTCGCCCGACGTCGGTGGAGGAAATCGGTTCCTATGATCCTGAACATCTGACCGCCTATGAAGCAGGAATCAAGGCGGGGTTCGGACGGATCGCGACGATCAATCTGGCCGTCTTCCGCAATGAATATCGGGATCAGCAGATCCTTGTCTCGACGGTCAGCCCATCGACCGGCATCATCGTCGTGCGGAACGAGAATGCCGGACGGTCGCGAATCCAGGGCATTGAACTGGAAGGCAATTTCCGGGTGACGCCGCGCTTCACGTTGACCAGCGCGCTCGGCCTGCTCGACGCCAAATATCTGAACTATGTTTCCGTCATCAACGGCGTGCCAACGGATGTCAGCAATCGCAAGCTGAAGCAGGCGCCGGACATCACCGCCAACGCCAGCGCGGTCTATCAGGCGCCGCTCAGCGACGCGGTGGAGGGCGTTCTTCGCCTCGACGTCGCCTATAAGAGCGAAGTCTTCGTCGATGCGGAAAACACGCCCCTGCTGCGCCAGCCCGACCACGCCATTCTCAACGCCAGCGCGGAACTGCGCTTTGCGGATAGCGGCCTGTCAGTGCGGGCCGGCGTCGACAACATCACCAACCGCCGGATTATCACCGCGGGCTATGACGCGTCGACCAGCTTCGGCTTCACCGAGGCCTATTATTCGCCGCCGCGCCGCTACAGCATCACGCTGGCCTATCGTCGCTAGAGCATCTTGCGAAAAATTGGGCGAGCCGGAGGCAGGGGACTCCGGCTCAGGCCTTGCGGTTTTCAGCGCAAGCTCTGCCGGAACTGGCTGGGGGTATAGCCAGTGGCGCGGCGGAAGGCGGCGCTGAAGGCGCTGGCCGTTGCAAAGCCCAGCGTTTCCGCGATCTGTCCCATCGGCAGCTTGTCCAGACGGATCATGTCCTGCGCCCGTTCCAGCCGGATGGCGGCGGCATGATCGGCCAGCGACCGGCCCGTCGTCGCGGCGAAGGAGCGCGACAGATGCGAACGGCTGATGCCGCACAGTTCCGCCAGTTCTTCCGTCGTCGGCCATGCTCCGTCGCTGTTGCGGAGCACATCCTCGACCCGGGCGATCTGCCAGGGCGCGAGGCTGGCCTGGCCGCGCGATCGCAGCAAGGGGGAACGGAACATCCGCCCGATTTCGACCAGCAACAGGCGCACCAGCGCCTCGACCGCCATATCCGATCCGAAATCGCGCGTCACCATTTCATGGCGCAGCTTTTCGGCCAGACTCATGATCGGCGCGGAACTCAACGCAGCGCATTGGCCGAGCAAGCGCGAATCCCAATCGGATATCCCCGTGACTTCCGCGAACAGGACAGGATCGAAACGGCACCTCAAAATGTCGAGTACCCCGCCATCGCCACGTGAGTGCATCGCGATGCCCGCCGGACGCAACATCAGGCGGCCCACGCGATGGCGGCGGCGTTCGCCACTGTCGAACATGATCTCCCCTTCCGTTCCCTCGGCCCGGGGCATGGTGATCGACAGGATGGGCGCGTCATCCAGTTCCCACATCTCATTGGGTCGCGGCAGGTCATAGCGGCGCAATTCGATCCATGCCGCCGCACTGTCCATCGCGGCGAGAACCGTCCAGGGACGGGTTACGCAATCTGGCGTATCGCGAAGATCGATCATCACATTTTGCGTCACGGGCCAAGGATAACCCCACACCATCGGTGGAACAAGGCCCGACCCGAAGTCGCTGTCGCTTGCGGATTATCCTGAAACACAAAATCAGTTCCTATTTCCATGCGCAGTCCTCTAGAGCCTTCCAAAGCTTAGGGAACGAACATGCCCACCAAAATTCCGGGTCAGGACATCCAGCGCAGCATCGTTGAAAGCGCCATGCGCATTGCCCTGCATGAAGGCGCGGGAAGCGTTACCCTGCGTGCGGTTGCTCAAGAGGTCGGCATCGTGCCGTCAGCGGTGATCTATCATTTCAAATCGCTGGCCGGCCTGTTGTCCGCCATTTACGCACTGATCGATGAGTCCCTGATGGAATGGCGTGCGGGACGGTTAAGCAGCCTTGACGACCCCTTGGCGCATCTCATGCCTGCCCAGGCGCATATTGCCGCCACCATCAGCCATCTGGTGCGCCACATGAGTCGGCACGCCCTGCTGTTGCAGGAATTGAACCGGATGGCCGTGCGGGGCGACATCGATCTGGGCGATCGGATGCAACGGAACGATGAGGCCGACAGGCATTTCTGGCGGACCCTTTTCGCCGCCCTGTCCATGCCCGCCGACGATGCCGAAGTCTGGACCGCGGTGGCGCAGGGCCTGTTGCCGCTGATCATGCTCGACACCGACGATGCGCGGCGCGATGCGCTTATCTCCGCCGTGATCTGGCGTACGCAGGATCGCATCGCCCGCCGGCCGACGCCGTTGGTACCGGCAAAGCACGACCTGCCACTTTCGCCTCATTCCCCGGCGATGCCCAAGGGCAAGGAACAGATCATCCAGGCAGCGACCAGGATTATCGGCGCACAGGGACTGGAGCGCCTGACCCATCGGAGGATCGCGGCGGAAGCGGGACTATCGCTGGCCTCCACAACGTATTTCTATGCGACCAAGAACGACATCGTCGTCGACGCCTTCCGCGCGATTCAACGTCAGGCGGTGCAGGCAGTGGTCAACGAACGCACGCCCCAGGCGGAATTTGTTTCCACCATCGTCCTGACCGAGGAAGAGGAAGAAAGATGGGAGATGGGGGCGATGGTCGCGCTGAACAATGCGGCGATACGGTCCGGCGAACTGCCTGAACTGGCTCTGACGCTACGGCAGTTGCGCGGGGTCGATGGCCTTCGCTGGTTACAGGCGCGCGGCTATCGCCAAGCCGATCAGTTGGACGGCATCGTCTGGTCTTCGGCGACATCCTCGCTCGCCGTAAGGGCGCTGATCCAACCCAAGGGCCATCGCCGGGATTTCCTGGACAGGCAATCCGCACGCATTTTCGACGAGCTGTTCGGCCTAGACGATTTCTCGCCGCCTTTGCACCGGCAGGATGAAGAGGCCTGACATCACCACCAGCACCAGAAAAACGCCAAATGCCGGAATATAGCTTCCGACACTGTCATATACATGGCCCACATAGCGCAGACCGCCGATGGTGAACGGCATCTGAAGCGGGGTCATCATGCCCATGATGATCCCGAACGCGGCTATGCCATACCGATTTGCGATCAACGCGGCCCACAAAGGCATTGTGCCGCCAAATCCCAAACCGACGATCACGGATGCTCCCAGCAACATCGGATAGGATGGATGCAGCATCAGCACGACCAGGAAGGCGGCATTGAGCGACGCCACGAACAGGAACAGCCAGCGCGGATCGATCCTGTCCGACAAGCTTCCGATCGCCAGTTTCCCGGCAATGGCGAAACCCGAGATGAGCGACACGATAAGGGTAGAGGCCTGCAAGGAAAATCCCCGGTCGGTACCATAGGAAATCAGCGAGGCGAGCAGTGCCTGATCGACGCACATCATCAGGCCGATCGCAAGCGCTATCAGCCAGAAATCCTTGGTCGCCATGGCTTTGCCGATGGTCCATTCGCTGACGCCGTTCCTGCCGGCACCCTGCCCGTTTGCGCTCTTCGGGACCCGCACAAGCCAGCCGAGGCCACAACCGACCAGCAGCACGACGAGGCCCATGACCGCGACAGCCGCTCGCCATCCGTCATGTTCGACCACCCATGCCATGGCCGGCAGGACCAGCAGTCCGCCGACCGAGGAAGAAACCGACACGATCCCGAGCGCCCGGCCGCGCGCCATGCCGAAGGAGCGCGCCGTCAGGGTAGAGCCGGGCAGGGGCCCGAGCGCTGCTCCGCCGGACGCAATGAGCAGGAAAGAGGCGGCGATCATCACCGGGAGCGAAGGCGCCATCGCAACGATGAAGCAGCCCAATGAAAAGAGCAGCGCCCCGCCCGTGATGACCAGTTGCCCCGGCAATCTGTCCAGAGCGCGACCGACGAGCGGCGAGAACAGCCCCATGCCGACGATCAGCACCATCAGCCCGATGTTCATGTCGGCGCGCGACAGCCCATATTCCGCCGCCATCGGCTTGGCCAGCAGGCCGAAACCATAGGCTATGCCGCCCACGACCAGCATCTGGACCAGGAATAGAACGCCAAGCATCAGCCAGGCGGACAGTGAGTCCGTGGCAATAGCGATCTCTTCCTGCGCCGGATTGATTGCCGTCATCGTTCCGACCCTTTCTTTCAGTGGCGCGCTGGGGCTCCGAAGGGCTTATCCCCCACCACGGTCACACGTTCAAGGTGACGGAAGCCCTGATAGTCGGCAACGCCATAATGTTGGGTGGACCGATTATCCCAGAAAGCGATGGAGCCGGGCTGCCAGCGGAATCGAACCTGATATTCGGGCCGTTTCACTTCATCGTAGAGACGGGCGAGCAGCGCCCTGCTCTCTTCTTCCGCCATTCCGGCGATATGCGTGGTGAAGCCGCTGTTCACGAAAAGCATCTTTTCCCCGGTTTCCGGGTGGATGCGGACGACAGGATGAAGCTGCGGCGGATAACGTTCCAGAAATGCTGCCTGTTTTTCCGGGGTATTCAGATGCCGCTCGAAGGATACAAGCCCGTTATGGAATGCTTCCAGCCCTTCGATCCGGGCCTTGAGTTCTTCGTCCAGCCCCTCATAGACAGCCACCATGTTGCACCACAGAGTGTCCCCGCCCAGCGGTGGAATGGCATAGCCCAGCAGGATGGACGCAGCCGACGGCCGTTCCCGGAAGGTCGTATCGGTGTGCCAATAATCCGCCGCTGGCGCCAGCATGCCCTCCCGCGCTTCACCCTCGGATTTCAGGACCAGCATTTCGGGATGATCGGGATGCGCTGAAAGGGGATGGACTTCAAGCTCGCCGAAACGCTGACCGAAGGCGACATGCTGCGCGCGCGAGAGATTCTGGTCGCGAAAGAAAATGACCTTGTACCGCAGCAGCGCGGCATGGATGAGTCGGCGCTCCTCCTCACTGGCATTACCGACATCCACGCCAGAAATTTCGGCGCCGATCAGCGGCTGTATCGGCGTGATGCCGACATGGGGAAGTGAAGGAATTTCTGGAAGACCGGTCATTTTTGCTTCTCTCCTGAACTGCTTTTGAATCGGTCGTGTTAACCCAATTCCAGCAGCGCTTCGCCGTTCGCTTCGTACTGACTTATAGTACAGTTATCATGAAGCGCGACAGGCAATGCTCCTATAACTGTTTGTTCTTTATTTTTGCCAAAATAGCAAATCCCCGGCCTTCGTCAACGACAAAACTGAACCATGGTACAGTTCCAATTTTCACCTCAACCGCCTTCTGCGAGCCATGGAAAGATCGGCATGATCGGGCTTATGGCTGGTCATGCATGGGCAGCATCGCGACGCTGATCAGGACGGTCCTGATCAGATCCGACTGACGGTTGACTCCCATTTTTGCAAAGATGGAACGGACATGGGATCTGATCGTGTTCGTGCTGATCGAACTGGCCTGCGCGGTTTCAGCAATCGAATTCCCGTTGGAAAGGGACAGGGCCACCTTCGCTTCGGCAGGAGTCAAGTCAAACAGCTGGATCAGCGCTTCTATCACGGGAACACGGGGCTGCGCCGGGTCGACCAGATGGATAAGCGCGGTTTGCCGCATCGTCATCTGCCCGCCGGAAGAGCCGGAGCGGACAAGCAGGCTGATGCTTTCACGCCCCGAGGGGCGGTCGATCATCATGGTTCGCGCAGATCCTCGCGCCGCAGGCTCAAAAGCGCCTTCCGCGTTTTTCCGGATCAGATCGTGAAGCTGCTTGGATTTTCTCGGGTCATCCAGGACCAGCGCGCCCCTCGACAAGGACAGGCCGTCCCGTTGCTCCAATATCGATAGCGCCGGCGGATTAGCCTCCAGCACCTGGCCGTCGGAATCGACCAGGATGCGGCCCACGGACATGCCCGACACCGTGGCCGACAGGGCGTCCCTTTCCGCCTGCATATCGACACGCATCACGAAGATATTCAGCGCCGCGCGCAGATATGGGACAAGCGCCTGGCAAAGCGCGCGTTCCCTTGGACCGAAATCTTCATCCTGCTCCAACCGGACCATGCGAAATTTTCCGGAAATTCCGCGCACCGTGCCAACGTCGATGCCCAGAATATAGCCGACACCATATTGGCTGAGATATTCCTTATAATAATCCTCTTCACGCATTTCTTCGACAGATAATAAGTCGCTAGCCGTAACCACTACGCCTTCTGGAATAGAGCAAAGAAATTCCTTGGCATAATATGTATTGATATAATCGTCCGTACCCGGAAGCGGCAAACCGTCCGACAAAAGCAGACTCGGCTTCAGCTTATTTTTTGAAAAAGTCAGCAGGCCGCAATATATGGATTTCGTTGCTTGTTGAAATTTCTTGAGAAATCGGACTAGCGGAGTTTCATCCGCCAGGCTTTCGAACAATTCCAACACCAGGGAATCCAGGTCCGGATCCACCCGATCAGGGGCCGGAGCCGATTTCATTTGACGTATGATGCGGGAAACAGAGCTTTGGCTGATGCCGCAGCGCCGAGCTATCTCGCGCGTATCGAGGCCGGCGGCATGAAGGTCGATAATGGTCGAACGCGCAGCATCGCCGATCTGACGGGGCGCGCCGATCCGATGCGCGTCCGCCAAACCGTCCAGTCCGCGTTCCGAAAACTGCTTCTGCCAGTGACGGACCGTTGCCGCCGACACGCCATGCCGCTGCGCGATGTCCGCAGCCGACACGCCCGGAACGCTCGACGCCAATATGATCTTCGAACGCTGGACCAGCGACCGCGGGGATTGAGGAGAATTGGCAATTTCCTGGAGATGCCCTCTTGCGCTGTCATCGATCTTCAAACCCGCAGCCATGCCGACCAAGCCTCCGTCTGAGCGCGAATTTACGCTTTCAAGAATCCAGCTATTTATAACTCAGATGAAACGCAATGCGCGGATCAATCGCCTGATTCGTGCCATACCGGCATCATTATTACGCTTTTCCGAGAAAATTCTCCCCCATTCACAAAATTTTGCGTAATCATTATGGAGGATGCACGGCGCGGACACGACCCGTAACATCCACCGCCACATAAGCACTCGATCGACTCAACAGAATAAAATTGATCGAGCCCGGACCATGGAAGGAGGGGATGGATGAAGCGGATAATGCCCTTGCTCATGGCGACGGCAGTGATTCAGGCGCCGGTGCTTGCGCAAACGACGCAGGCTACCACGCCGACCCAGGTAGCGGACGGCACGGAACTGGCCGATCTCGGTTCGGTCGTACAGAATATGCAGGTCGCGCCTCATCCGCTTGCTGGGCGCCCGCATCGGCGTGACCAACGTGGCGGGATTTGGGTGAGCCCCGCAGCACGGGCCTCGATATCAGCATGAAATTTTAAGGAAAGAATTGAGATGGAAC
>NZ_LFCT01000026.1 GCF_008692605.1 Sphingobium estronivorans | reverse complement strand
GCGTGACGGCAGAGGAAGTCGCCGCGAAAACGACCGCGCATTTCACCGTCGATTGAAACCCTGCACTGGCGGAGCGCCGGGCCTATCACGGCCCGGACGGCTCCGCCAGTTGCAGCGCAATGTCGACCAATGCGCGCAGCGTTGGCGCCTCGTCTGCCCGGCGCCAGGCCAGGCCGGTTTCCAACATGGGCGCCCCGCCCGCCAGCGGCAGGTAGCGCACGCCCGTCCGCGCCAGATTCTGGAGCGACGCCGGCACCAGCGCCAGACCCATTTCCGCCGAGACGAGGCTGATGATCGTCTGCATCTGTATCGCGCGCTGTCGAATCGATGGCTGGCGTCCCTTGACCCGATAATGGTCGAGAATCAGGTCGTGGAAGGTGGGCGACACATGGCGGGGAAAGAGCAGCAGCGGCTGATCCATCCAGCCCTCCCCCGTCAGCCTGCCCTGATCGAGTTCCAGCCGCCCGTCCTCTGCCCAACTGTCCGGCACAGCGGCGACCAGAGGCTCGCGCAGCAGCGGCCGATACGCGATCGCGGCGGGCAGGGCCGACGCGGGCGGGATCAATATGCCCGCATCGATCCGCCCCTCCACCAGCGCTTCGATCTGCACGTCGCTGGTCGCTTCGGCCAGCGTCATCTCGACATCGCCAAAGGCCGTTGCATAGCGGCGGACCAGCGCGGGCAGGATGCTGTAATCGGCGGAACTGACGAAGGACAGAGCCAGCCGTCCGGCCGTTCCTTCCCGCAACCGTTCGGCCATTATGCCCAGTTCGGCAATCGCGCCCAATGCCGGACGGACGTGCTCCAGCCATTGCTGTCCGAAGGGCGTCAATGCGACATTACGCTTGGTCCGGGCAAAAAGGGACGCGCCCAATTCCCGCTCCAGCGCCATGATCGACTGGCTGAGCGGCGGCTGGGTCATGCCGAGCCGCTCCGCCGCGCGTCCGAAATGCAATTCCTCCGCCACCGCGATGAAATGATTGAGCTGCCGCAAATCCATCAATCATTCATATCATGACTTTATTGGATTAGAGAAATATATTTCACAACCTGATTCCATGGGCGTAAACTCGGTCCGAAATTCCGGTAGAAGCCAAGGGTAGACCAGACACATGCCGCATTATCGTTCCCGCACCAGCACCCATGGCCGCAACATGGCGGGCGCGCGCGGCCTCTGGCGCGCGACCGGTATGAAGGACGAGGATTTCGGCAAGCCGATCATCGCCATCGCCAACAGCTTCACCCAGTTCGTGCCGGGCCATGTCCACCTGAAGGACCTCGGCCAACTGGTCGCGCGGGAAATCGAGGCGGCGGGCGGCGTCGCCAAGGAATTCAACACCATCGCGGTCGATGACGGCATCGCCATGGGCCATGACGGCATGCTCTATTCGCTGCCCAGCCGCGACCTGATCGCCGACAGCGTCGAATATATGGTCAACGCCCACACGGCCGACGCGCTCGTCTGCATCTCCAACTGCGACAAGATCACCCCCGGCATGCTGATGGCCGCGATGCGCCTCAACATCCCCGCCATCTTCGTCTCGGGGGGCCCGATGGAGGCCGGCAAAGCGGATATTCATGGGGCAACCATCGCGCTCGATCTGGTCGATGCCATGGTCGCCGCCGCCGACGAAAGCTATACCGACGAGGAAGTGGCGGTCATCGAGCGCTCGGCCTGCCCGACCTGCGGCAGCTGCTCGGGCATGTTCACCGCCAATTCGATGAACTGCCTGACCGAAGCGCTGGGCCTGTCGCTGCCCGGCAATGGATCGACCCTCGCCACCCATGCCGACCGCGAAAAGCTGTTCCTCGAAGCGGGGCGCACCATCGTCGACCTCGCCAAGCGCTGGTACGAGCAGGAAGATGCCTCGGTCCTGCCGCGCTCCATCGCCAGCTTCGCCGCGTTCGAAAATGCCATGAGCCTGGACATCGCCATGGGCGGATCGACCAACACGGTGCTCCATCTGCTCGCCGCCGCCTATGAGGGCGGGGTCGATTTCACCATGGCCGACATCGACCGGCTTTCTCGCAGGGTTCCCTGCCTCTGCAAGGTCGCGCCCGCCAAGCAGGACGTGCATATGGAGGATGTCCACCGCGCCGGCGGCATCATGGCGATCCTCGGCCAGCTCGACAAGGCAGGGCTGATCGACGCCAGCCTCCCCACCGTCCACGGCCGGACCATGAGCGAGGCGCTCGACCGCTGGGACATCAGCCGCACCGGCAGCGAGAGCGTAAGGGAATTTTTCAAGGCCGCGCCCGGCGGCGTGCGCACCACGGTCGCCTTCAGCCAGGCGAACCGCTGGAAGGAACTCGACACCGACCGCGAAGGCGGCGTCATCCGCAGCGCGGAGCATCCCTTCTCCAAGGATGGCGGGCTGGCGGTCCTTTCCGGCAATATCGCGCCCGAAGGCTGCATCGTGAAGACCGCGGGCGTGGACGAGTCCATCCTGACCTTCCACGGCACGGCGCGCGTCTATGAAAGCCAGGACGCCGCGGTCGCGGGCATATTGGGCAATGAGGTGCAGGCGGGCGACGTGGTCGTCATCCGCTATGAAGGACCGAAGGGCGGACCGGGCATGCAGGAAATGCTCTACCCGACGAGCTACCTCAAGTCGAAGGGGCTGGGCAAGGCCTGCGCGCTCATCACCGACGGTCGTTTTTCGGGCGGCACATCGGGCCTCTCCATCGGCCATGTCTCGCCGGAAGCGGCGGAAGGCGGACTGATCGCGCTGGTCAATACCGGCGATCCGATCGTCATCGACATCCCGAACCGCATCATCAGGCTCGACATCGATGACGCAGCGATCGCGGAGCGCAAGGCGGAGATGGAAGCGCGCGGTAGCAAGGCGTGGAAGCCCTTCGGCCGCAAGCGCAACGTGTCGCCCGCGCTGCGCGCCTATGCCGCGCTCACGACCAATGCCGCGCGCGGCGCGGTGCGCGACGTCAGCCAGATCGAGAAGGATTGAGTCGCCCTGACCGGCCTCCGTCGCGCCACAGCGGCGGAGGGTCCGGTCACGCCTATCCCAGGATCAGGACGGTCATCTCAGCAGGATATAAAGGGTCCCCGTCAACGTAAGAGCCGACGCGCTGCACAGGGTCAGCAGACCAACGCTGCACTGACACATGCTGTAATGGATGCGCTCCATCGCCTCTCTCCATCGTCTCCAGCCTTTTCGCGCCGGTGGACAAAGCGATGATAACAGAGAAAATCGGCGGACGCAAAGATCAGCCTTCCGATAGCCTCTCCAATAATTTCCGCAATGCAGCATGAAGCTGCTGCCGTTCTGGCGGATCCAATGCCTCCATGACCTGCTCGCTGAGCATCCGCCGCAAGGGCGCGTTGAGGGCGATGGCCGTTTCGCCTGCGCTGGTGACGGTCAACCTCTTGACCCGGCGATCCTCCGGGTCGGGCGCGCGCACGATCAACCCCTCCCGCTCCAGCCCATCCAGCGCATCGGTCACCGTGCGCGGAGAAATGCCCAATATCTCGGCAATATCGGTCGCGCGCGCGGTCCCGGGCATCCCCTTGATGCACATCAGGACCTTTGTCTGGGCGAGCGAGGCGCCGCGCGCCAGCATTTCCCGGTCAAAGGACCGGCGCAGCACCGTGACGACACGAAACAGGTCCGCGACGAGATTTTCCTCGGAGGTATTCATGAGGACCCTCAATAAATGGTATTGCGCGATACTGCAAGAGCGAGCATAGGGATCGTCCCAGCGATTGATGAGTTTCCCATGTCCTCAGACACAACGGCGCCTATTTCTCCCTCGGCGGACGACTCGGGCCGGAACGGTTCCTCCCGGTTCAAAAGCCCGCGCGCGCGGTTCCTTCTGCTGCTGGTGGCGCTGGTCATGATCGTCAGCGCCGTGCTGTGGCTCATTCGCTTCGAAACTTTCGGCAAATATCAGGAATCGACCAACGACGCCTATATTCAGACCGATGCGATCACCGTCGCGCCCAAGGTGTCGGGCTATGTCGACCGCGTCTTCATCGATGAAAATCAGGAGGTAAAGGCGGGCCAGCCGCTCGCCCAAATCGATCCCCGCGACTATCGCGCGCAGGCCGCGCAGTCGGTCGCGCAGATCGACGTCGCCAAAGCCAACGCCGCCGGCGTCATGGCGCAGATCGCCGAGCAGCATGCCGCCATCGCCCAGGCCCAGGCGGACCTCACCGCCGCCACCGCCAACGCGGCCTTCGCGGCCAGCGAAGTCGCCCGTTACCGCCCCTTGGCGGCGAGCGGCGCGGAAACCCGGGAACATCTGTCGGAACTTCAGAATCAGGCCGTTCAGGCAAGGTCCAAGGCCGCCGCCGCGCAAGCGATGCTGACCAGCGCGCAGAAGCGGGTCGCAACCCTGGAAGCGCAGGTGAAGCAGGCCAATGCGCAGGGCGAAGCCGCACGGGCCCAGCTGTCCGCCGCCAATACCGATGTGGAGGCCACGATCCTGCGCGCCGCCGTGGACGGGCGCATCGGCAACAAGAGCGTGCGTCAAGGCCAGTTCGTTCAGGCCGCCACCCGCCTGATGACGCTGGTGCCGAACGCCAGCCTCTATGTCGAAGCGAATTTCAAGGAAACCCAGCTTGGCCTGATGCGCGTCGGCCAGCCCGTGAAGGTCGAGGTCGACGCCCTGCCCGGCATCGAGCTGTCGGGACGGGTGGCCAGCTTCGCGCCCGGCACCGGCGCGCAATTTTCCGTCCTGCCGCCGCAGAATGCCACCGGCAATTTCACCAAGATCGTTCAGCGCGTTCCCGTCCGCATCGCCATCAACGCCGGCCCCGAAACCCGCAAGCTGCTGGTTCCGGGCATGTCCGTCGAAGTGTCGGTCGACACCCGCTCGGCCAGGAACGCCGCCGCGCAAATCCGCCGCGAGCAGGAGCGGCATAACGCCCGGTCCAACCGATGAGCGCCACCCTCGCCGCCCCGGCCCGTCCGATATCCGAACGCGCCGACGCCGCCGCCTGGCTGGCGGTCGCGGCAGGCAGCCTGGGCGCGATGATGGCCACGCTGGACGTGTCCATCGTCAATTCCGCCCTGCCCACGATACAGGGCGAAATCGGTGCCAGCGGCGCGGAAGGCACCTGGATCGCGACAGCCTATCTGGTCGCGGAAATCATCATCATTCCGCTCGCGGCATGGCTTGAACGATTATTGGGGTTGCGCACCCTCCTGCTGATCGCGGCCTTCCTGTTCACCAGCTTTTCGATGCTCTGCGGCGTCGCGGAAAATCTGACGACCATGATCATCGGCCGCGTCGGACAGGGCTTTACCGGCGGCGCGATGATCCCCACCGCCATGACGATCATCGCCACGCGCCTGCCCCGGTCCCAACAGCCGATCGGCAATGCGATGTTCGGTGTCACCGCGATCCTCGGGCCGGTGCTGGGGCCGCTGATCGGCGGATGGCTGACGGAAAATATCAGCTGGCACTATGCCTTCTTCATCAACCTGCCGATCGGCATCCTGTTGACGACCCTGCTGCTGGTGACGATGCCGCACCAGAGGCCGCAATGGCGCGAATTCTGGCAAGCCGACTGGCTGGGAATCGTCGGCATGGCGCTGGGTCTGGGCGGCCTCACCGTCGTGCTGGAGGAGGGCCAGCGCGAACAATGGTTCCAGAGCCGGGAAATCGTCATGCTCTCGCTGGTATCGGGGGTCGGCTTCATTTCGCTGTTCACCGGCCAGGTTCTGGCCAAAAGGCCGGTCATCCGCCTGAAACTGCTGCTCGACCGGCAATTCGGCGCGGTGGCGATGATGGGCGTGGTGATGGGCATGATGCTCTATGGCACCGCCTTCGTCATTCCGCAGTTTTTGGCCGCGATTGCCGATTATGACGCCTTGCAGTCGGGCCGGATCGTGCTGCTGTCAGGTATTCCCAGCCTGATGCTGATGCCCCTGACGCCGCTGCTGATCCGGCATCTGGACATCCGCATCGCGGTCAGCATCGGCCTGATGGTGATGGCGACAAGTTGCTGGATCGACACGGTGCTGACCAACCAGGCCGTCGGCCATGATTTCATCGAATCGCAACTGCTGCGCGGCGTCGGCAGCGTCTTTGGCTTCCTGTTCCTCAACCAGGCCGCGATCGCTTCGGTCCCGCGGGAAAATGCGGGCGACGCGGCCGGGCTGTTCAACACGGTCCGTAATCTCGGCGGATCGCTGGCGCTGGCGGGAATCGCCACCATTCAGGATCAGCGCACCTGGTTCCACAGCCGCCGCATCGAGGAGAGCCTGAGCGCCAACAGCGTCCAGGTTCAGGATTATATCGGCAGCCTCAGCCATGCGTTGGGCGGCCCTGACGCGGCGCTGCGCTCACTGGCGGGTACGATCCAGCGGGAAGCCCTCATCATGACCTATAATGACATTTTCACGATGCTGGCATGCGGCATCGTCGCCGTCATGCCGCTCGTCCTGTTCCTGCGTCCCTTGCCCAAGGGGCAAGCGGTCGCGATGCACTAAGGCTGCCATTCCATGCGTTTCCTGCCGACTGCTTCCTGTTTTTCCGCGCTGGCGCTGCTTGCCCTGACCGCCTGCACCGCCGGACCGGACTATCATGGACCGGAAACCGCCGGTGCCGCCCGCCCCGGCGCGCAGTTCGCGCGAACGCTGGACAGCGCCACGGCGCAGGCGCCCGCGACCGCTGCCTGGTGGACGGCGCTGGGCGATCCCGTGCTGGATGCGCTGGAAGCCCGCGCCCTCGCCGCCAACCCCGGCGTGGCGGTCGCGGAAGCGCGGGTCAGGCAGGCCCGGGCCTCGCTGCGGTCGGAACGGGCCAATGGCCTGCCTGTCGCCAATGCCTCCGCGCTTTACGTCCATGCGCGGGTTCCGGGCCTCGACCTCAGCGGATCGAACGACAGCGACCAGTCCGGCGACGCAAGCCAGTCGGACAGCGGCGGCAGCCAGTCCTTCAACCTTTACAATCTCGGTTTCGATGCCAGTTGGGAGGTCGACCTGTGGGGCGGCAGGCGGCGGGGCGTCGAAGCGGCGCGGGCGCAGCTTGACGCCGCGCAGGCCAATGTCTCGGACGCTCAGGTCAGCCTGACCGCCGAGGTCGCGCAGGCCTATGTCAATCTGCGCGATCGGCAGCAGCGCATGGCGCTGGCGCAGGATGACGCGGCGCGGCAGCGCGATACGTTGCAACTGACCGAACAGCGCCAGCACCACGGCACCGCCTCCGCGCTGGAACTGGAGGAACAGCGCCACCGGCTCGAACAGGCGCAAGCCGCCATCCTGCCCTTGGGCGCGGAGCGCGATGCCTATCTCAACGCGCTGGCGACGCTGGCGGGCGAAGCGCCGGGCGCGCTCGACGCGATGCTCACGACGCCCGCTCCCGTGCCGCTGCCTCCCGCCAGCGTCGGCATCGGCGATCCCGCGGCCCTGCTCCAGCGCCGCCCCGACATTCGCGCGGCGGAGCGGCAATATGCCGCCGCCACCGCCAAGATCGGCGTTGCGGAGGCCGCGCGCTTCCCCAGCATCAGCTTCATGGGCCTGATCGGCATCGGCGGCGCGAAGCCGGGGGACGTCTTCGATTTCGACAAGCTCGCCGCCATCGCCATGCCGCGCCTGAGCTGGAGCTTCCTCGATTTCGGCCGCAACGCCGCCCGCGTGGAACAGGCGAAGGGCGCGCAGGACGAAGCCGCCGCCCAATATCGCCAGACCGTCCTCAATGCCCTGCGCGACAGCGAGGACGCCCTTGCCCGCTTCGGCGCCCAAAGGCTGGAGGTCGCCAGCGCCGCCCGGTCCAAGGCGTCCGCCGACCGCAGCGCCGCATTGATGCGCCAGCGGTTCGAGGCGGGCACCGCAACCCGCATCCAGCTTCTCGACGCAGAGCGGCAGGGGATCGCGGCGGCCCAGACGCTGTCGCAAGGAAAGGCGGCGATGACCGCCGACTATATCGCCCTGCAAAAGGCGCTCGGCCTCGGTTGGGAAGCGCCGCGTTAACTTTTTGGCAAGGGCTGTCCGGCGAAATGCGCTCCTAAAACGGGGCGCACCAATGTTGAAAAGAATCCGTACCCAGGATGTCGAACTGGGCATGTTTCTCCACAAGCTGGAAGGGTCGTGGTTTTCCCATCCCTTCTGGAAAAGCAAGATATTGCTGGACGATGCCGATCAGCTTGAGACGCTCAAGGCCAGCAAGGTCCAATGGGTGCAGATCGACATATCCCGCGGCGCCGACCTGCAATCGCGGGACATGCCGCCGCCCACGCGCGCCGCAGCGCCCGCCCCGGACCAGCGCGACCGCCCCTTTGGCCGTGCCGGCGCGACCATTGCCCGGCGCGCCGCGCCCATCCCCGTCAACCGCCCCTTCGATCCGCTGTCGAAGGAGCGGACGTCGACCAAGGCGGAAATGGTCCACGCCAATCGCCTGGCCCGCAAGTCGGTGCGCGCGATGCAGAAGATCTTCGACGATTCCCGGCTGGGCAATGCGATCAAGCTCAACAAGCTGGAAACGATGATCGAGGAGATTTCCAGCTCCATCCAGCGCAACCCCCATGCCTTCATGGCGGTGACGCGGCTCAAGAACACCAGCGAATATCTCTATCTCCACGCACTGTCGGTCTGCGCGCTGATGATCGGCCTTGCCCAGCAACTCCGTCTCTCGCCCGAGGAGGTGCAGCAGGCGGGCCTTGCCGGATTGCTGATGGACGTGGGCATGGGCCATGTGCCGCAGGAAACCTGGGACAAGGACAGCCCGCTAACCTCGGAGGAATGGGAGGTGGTGAAAAGCCACACCACGCTGGCGCACGAATTTCTGGCGCTGGGCGGGGAGATGCCCGACGCCGTGCTGGACGTCTGCCTGCATCATCATGAGCGGCTGGACGGCAGCGGCTATCCCCATGGACTGAAGGGCGAGGAAATCGGCCGGTTCGCGCGCATGGCGGCGATCTGCGACACTTATGACGCGATGACCTCCAACCGCATCCACCGCCATGGCGAGGACCCGTCCCGCGCCCTGCTGATGCTGGACGAAGCGCAGACGCTCTACGATCCGGAGATTTTCCAGGCGTTCCAGCGCGCCGTTGGCATTTATCCGATCGGATCGCTGGTCCGGCTGCGCTCCCATCGGCTGGCCATCGTGGTCGAGCAGAACAGGGACGATCTGACCCTGCCCGTGGTCCGCCCCTTCTATTCCCTGAACGACCGCAGCTTCGTGAAGGCGGAGGATATTGACCTCGCCAATTGTTTCGGCGCCGACCAGATCATCACCCGCGAAACGCCAGAGGGTTGGGACATGGCGGAATGGCCGGCGTTGAGCGCCAAACTGCTGGCAGCAGCGGGCTGACCTTGCCGGAAAGCACGCGTGGGTAGATAAAAGCCCGCATGATCGTGCCGGAGCTTCCCTCGACCGCGGACGGCGTCGCCAGGCATTATGACGAACTGGATCTCGCCTACCGGCGGATCTGGGGCGAGCATGTTCATCATGGCTATTGGCGAACCGGCCGCGAAAGCCCGGCGGAGGCAGCCGATGCGCTGGTAGCCGAGGTGGAGTCCCGACTCGGGCTGGAGTCGGGCCAGATGCTTTGCGACATCGGTTGCGGCTATGGCGCCACCGCTGCCCGGATCACGGAACGGCACGATGTCAGCGTCATCGGACTCACCCTGTCCGCTGCGCAGGAAAAAGTCGCCAACGCCCGCCCTTCGCCCCGCTTCACCTGCCTGCAACGCGACTGGCTGCACAATGATCTGCCGGATGCCAGTTTCGACCGCGCCTATGCCATCGAAAGCTCCGAACATATGGTCGACAAGGCCCGTTTCTTCCGCGAAGCCGCCCGCGTCCTGCGCCCCGGCGGGCGGTTGGTCGTCTGCGCCTGGCTGGAGGGGAAGGGCGCGCGCCACTGGGAAATCCGCCATCTGCTGGAACCCATTTGCCGCGAAGGACGGCTTCCCAGCAGGCAGCCAGGCGGATTATGAGGCGCTCGCGATCAAGGCGGGCTTTGCCTTGCGCGACTATGAGGATGCCAGCGCGCGCGTCCGCCGCACCTGGTCGATCTGCCTGCGGCGCTTCGTCGGGGCCATGGTCAGCGATGCCGAATTGCGGCGCCTGGCGATCAACCCAAGGATACAGAACCGCAATTTCATGCTCAGCCTGCCGCGCCTGATCCTGGCGTTGCGCACCGGCGCCATGCGCTACGGCATTTTCATATGGGACAAGGATTAGCGCGTCCGCGTCCAGCGCCGTCCCTCGCAGACAAACAGCACGCACCCCGTCACCTTGAGCGATCCGTCCGGGTTCAGCCCCAATGTCGCCCGATAACTCCGCCCCGTCTTGGGATCATAGGCCCGCCCCCCCTTCCATGTCGCGCCATCGCGTTGGAAGCCCCACAAGGTGAGCAATCCAACAATCGGCTGGCTGCGTCGCTTCGGATCGGGATTGTTGATGTCGGTCGCCGGGACATTGGGCCCCTTGTCCAGCACCTGCACGATCCGCCCGCACATTTGCTGGCCGCAGGGCGCGATCTGCACCACGCCCTTCCGGTCGTCGGTCAGCCAGTTGCCCTCGACACCTTGCGGCGCGGCCCCGGCGGCGATCAGCAACACTATGGAAAAAGCCGGCATGGCATGACCTCCTCACTCATCAAAATATGCTATGATGCCCGGAAAAGAAGAGGGCATGATGGCCGACCTTTCAATCCGGTCCCGGCAGGAAGAGCAGATGGACGCGCCGGACCTGGCGCCAGCCGTTTACGAGCGCGTGCTGCACGATCTGGCGCGGGTCAATCGCTGGACCTTCACGGCTTGGCCGACCATCGCCTTCCTCAACCGCGCCATCGGATCGGCCCGGCATTTCCGCCTGCTCGACGTCGGCTTCGGCGATGGCGACATCCTGCGCGCCATCGCCCGCTGGGCCAGGAAGCGCGGCATCGACGCGGAACTGATCGGCGTCGACCTGAACGAAAAAAGCCTCCAGGCCGCTCGCCACGCCACCCCCCCTGACCTCGCCATCGACTATCGCGCCGGGGATTATCTCGACCAGCCAGAGCGGTTCGACTTCATCATCTCCAGTCAGGTGACGCATCACATGACGGACGCGCAGCTGATGACCTTCCTGCGCCATATGGAGGCCAATGCGCGGATGGGTTGGCTGATCTGCGACCTGCATCGGCATGGTTTTGCGCATTGGGGGTTCCCCCTGCTCGCCCGGCTGCTGCGGGTCCACCGCATCGTGCGGGAGGATGGGCAGCTGTCCATCGCCCGCGCCTTTCGTCCGGGTGATTGGGCGGAACTGTTGCCCCAGGCCAGCATCAATATGGATGATGTACGGATCGTGCGCCGCTTTTCCTTCCGCCTGTGTGTCGAGCGGATACGCGGGTGAGCAGCGCCGCCTGCGCGCCCAGCCCCGGCAGCCAGCGCAATAATTGCAGCAAAGCGCCCCGTCCCAGCGCCCCCGCCGCCGCGTAACGCAGCGCCTCTGCCACCCCCAGCGGACGCCGATTACGGCGGTGCAGCCGCCTTTGCCAGTCCGACGCAGTTCCCGATCCGCCGCTTAGCAAGGCCTGTGCCGCGCTCACCCCGCTGCTCAGCGCAATCGCAATGCCGTCCCCCGCCAGCGAGGCGATCACCGCGCCCTGATCGCCGATCCGAAAGATGCCCGGCAAAGTCTCCGCCGCGCGCCAGCCATAGGGCACACCCGCCACCGCCTCCCAATGCGCGGGGACAGCCCCTTCCATCCGTTCCGCAAGACGCGGCGCCTCCACCATGATCTCCGCCATCAGCGCGGGCACGCCATCCGCCAACCGTTCACGCGCGACGGAAAGACAGAGGTTGGTCGTCCCGTCCTCCTGCAACAGCAGCCCGGCATAGCCCCGGTCGAACAGGTGTAACTCGATCATGCCCGCCAGATCGCGCGAACGGGCGGCATCAACGGGCAGCACCGCCCGCAATCCGACGGACGGCGATTCCTTCCGTCCACCAAGATCGCGTACCAATCCTCGCAACTCATATTTACCGGTCGCCAGGAACAATGCTTCGCCCGTCAGTTCGTCCCCATCGTCGAAGCGAACGGATCGCCCGGCCGGGTCAGCCGCCCGTACCACCCGCCCCCGCAGCAGAACCGCCCCCGCCTCTTCCGCCAGCCCGATCAGCGCTTCATCCAGCACCCGCCGCGACAATCCCGCAGCCCGATGCGGCAAGGCCATTTCGGCGCGACGCTCCCCCGCCAGCAAGCGCAACCGATCGATCGGCTGCGCGCCCAGCACGCCCACGTCCAGTCCCAGGTCGCGCAAGGCCGCCAGCGCGTCCCAGCCCAGAAAGCCGCCGCAGACACTGTCATGCGGGCCCTCATGTCGATCCACCAGATGCGCCCCGATCCCCGCCCGCGCGAGGGTGATCGCCGCCGCCGTCCCGGCTGGCCCACCGCCGACGATCAGCGCGGGCACGGGCCGCATCATGCGATCCCTTCGAACCGGAATCCTTCGGCCGCCAGCCCCGGCCCAAAGGCCAGCGCCACCCCCTGCCGCGCCTGCTCCATCATATCCCGCAGGATGAACATCAACGTGGAGGACGACATATTGCCGAAGCGCGCCAGCACGCTCCGCGAGGGCGCAAGCGCATCCGGGCTCAGTCCCAATCCATATTCCACCGCATCCAATATGGACCGCCCGCCCGCATGGACCGCCCAATTGTCGATCGGCGCAGGGTCCTCGCTCCCCCACATCCGCCGCCGCACCGCCGGATCGCCCAGCATCGTCTGGATCCGCCACGGCACCTCGCCCGAGAGATGCATCAGGAAGCCGCTATCCCCGATCTGCCAACGAATCAGTTCCGCCGAGTCCGCCAGATTGAGCGAAAACGGCCGGTCGATGGCGATCCCGCTGCCCTCCGCCGTCACCAGCGCCGCCGCCGCCCCGTCCGCGAACTGCATCATCATCAACAGTCGCCCGATGTCGCGCTCCCGCTGGAAATGCAGCGAGGAGAGTTCGACCGTCACCACCAGCACCCGCGCGTCCGGCTCCGACCGCACGATATGCCGCGCCGTGCGCAACGCCGCGACTGCCGCATAGCAGCCCATGAAGCCCACCAATGTCCGCTCGACCCCCTCCAGCCCCAGCTTCGCGGCAATGATCTGGTCGATGCCCGGCGCGATGAAGCCGGTGCAACTGGCCACCACCAGATGGCTGATCCGGTCGATGGGAACCTTCTCCCCCAGTCGCGCTATCGCCTCCAGCGCCAGCGCCGGGGCATAATCGGCATACAGCTGCATTCTGAGCGAGGTCGGCGGCATTTCCCCGCTGTAGAAGCCGCCCGGATCGACCGGCGTTCCTCCCTGGTCCGTCAGCGGCAGGACGCACCAGCGATGATCGATGCCCGACCGTTCCGCCATGCGCAGGAAAATCTGTCTTTCGCGCGGATCGTCGAATTGGCCGCCCGCCCACTGAATGAACGGAGCGTGGATGTCCTGCGCCGGGACAGCGCAGCCAAGGGCATTGATGCGGGCGCGCGTATCGTTCATCGGACGCATTATCTCCTGCTTTACCGAAACGGTTCATGAACGATCCGTGATCCGAGAGCGTGCGACGTCTGCCGCGCCCGGACCAGGATGGGAAGGTTTCCGCCCGCCATGGGCTGAACCCCCTGACACATCCTAAATCTCGACCTGCGATCCCAGTTCCACCACCCGGTTGGTCGGCAGCTTGAAGAAATCCATGGGCGTCACCGCATTGCGCATCATCCAGGCGAACAGCTTCTCGCGCCAGATCGCCATGCCCGGCTTGTCGGACGGAATCAAAGTCTGGCGGCTGAGGAAATAGCTCGTCTGGCTGATGTTGATCGGTCCGCCGCAGCCGTCCACGGCCTTCATCGCGGCGGGGATGTCCACCTCCTCCATAAAGCCATGGCGCAGCACGACGCGGTAGAATCCGGCCCCCAGATCGCTGACCTCGGAACGGCCGGTCAGGGGCAAATGCGGCACGCCTTCGGTCCGCACCGTCAGGATGATGACCCGTTCGTGGAGGATCTTATTGTGTTTCACATTATGCAGCAGGGCCGGCGGCACGCCCTCGACCCGGGAATTCAGGAAGATCGCCGTCCCTGGCACGCGTTTCAGCGAATGGGACACGGACTGGATGAACAGCCCCACCTCCATCGCGCCTTCCAGCAGATAGAAATTCATGATCTTCCGGCCCGTGGACCAGGTGGTCAGCACGATGAAAACCACCGCCGCCACCAGCAGCGGGAACCAGCCGCCATCGGGAATCTTGGTCGCGTTGGACAGGAAATAGGCGCCGTCGACCAACAGGAACAACCCCGTCACCGCGCCTGCGAGCAACGGGTTCCAGCGCCACACGCTGAAGGTCAGAACGCCCATCATGCACGTGGTGATGACCATGGTGCCGGTGACGGCGATGCCATAGGCCGCCGCCAGATTGCTCGACGACTGGAAGCCCAGCACCAGCAGCACCACCAGGATCAACAAGGCCCAATTGACCAGCGGCACATAAATCTGCCCTGCCGCCGATGCGCTGGTATGCGAAATCTTGAGCCGGGGCAGGAAGCCCAGTTGCACCGCCTGCTGCGTCACGGAGAAGGCACCGGAAATCACGGCCTGGCTGGCGATGACCGTCGCCACCGTCGCCAGAATGACGAGCGGCAACCGCGCCCAGTCCGGCGCCAGCAGGAAAAAGGGATTTTCCGCCGCTTCCGGCAGGTCAAGCAGCAGCGCGCCCTGTCCCATATAATTGAGCAACAGGCAGGGAAAGGCCGCATAGAGCCAGGCGATGCTGATCGCCTTGCGCCCGAAATGTCCCATGTCCGCATAGAGCGCCTCCGCCCCCGTCACCGACAGCACGATGGAGCCGAGCGCCAGGAAGGCCAGCTTCGGGTCCAGGACGAAGAAATGCACCGCCCACATAGGATTGACGATGCCGACGATCCCGGGGTGCCGCGCGATGTTCAGGATGCCCAGCGCCGCCAGCACCAGGAAATACACCGCCATGACCGGCCCGAACAGCGCGCCGACCCGCGCCGTGCCATGTTTCTGGATCAGGAACAGACCGATGAGGATGATGATGGCGATGGGCAGGACGAAGGGCGCGAACCCGTCATTCACCGTCTCCAGCCCCTCGACCGCCGACAGCACGGACACGGCAGGCGTGATGATCGCATCGCCATAGAAGAGCGCCGCCGCCAATACCCCCAGCACGGCGATGGTCGGCGTCCACCGGCTTTCCCCGAGCCTGCGGGAGATCAGCGCGAGCAGCGCCATGCTGCCGCCCTCCCCATGATTGTCGGCGCGCATGATGATGAACACATATTTGACCGTGACGATCAGCGTCATGGTCCAGAAGACCAGCGACAGCACACCATGGATATGTGCCGGATCGACCGTCAGCGGATGATGCCCCACGAAGCTTTCCCTGAGCGCATAGAGCGGGGACGTCCCGATATCGCCGAACACCACGCCCAGCGCGCCCAGCGCCAGAAGCGACAGCTTCCCCTGCGGATGACCGTGCCCCGTCCCCTCGCCCGCTCGATCCGTCATCCGTGCTTTCACCCGCTGTTACCGGACCGCCCATCGCACGGAGCCGCATGGCTTTTCCAGTGCGGCTTTGTGGATTGGCGAAAAATCTGCCTGAATCCCAGGGAATTTCAATGAAAATAACCGTTTCCAGCCTGCCATTGCCAGGAATGGGAAGGCGGATGCACCCCGCAAGGATCGGCGGAATGGCCGTTTCCATCTCTTATTGAGACGAACCGAATGCGTGGCGATGCAACCGGCGCGCCCTGTCAGCGCTTATAGCGGTACAGCCAACCGCAGGTCGGGGAACGGAAGGCTTCGTTCTTTCAAGAGGATGCCTGCATGAAAATCGCACAAATCGCTCCTTTGGCCGAAAGCGTGCCGCCTCGCCTCTATGGCGGCACTGAACGCATCGTTTCCTACCTCACCGAAGAGCTGGTCCGCCAAGGTCATGACGTGACCCTCTTTGCCAGCGGAGATTCGCGGACCAGCGCGGAACTCGTCCCCATTACCGACATGGCCCTGCGCCTCAATCCCGGCGTCGTCGATCCCATTCCCTGGCATATGATGATGCTGGAAGCGGTCAGACGCCGCGCCGATGAATTCGACGCGTTGCATTTCCACATCGACATGCTGCACCTGCCGATGATCCAGGATTTTATCGGCCGAACCGTCACGACCCTGCACGGCCGGCTCGACTTGCCCGATCTGCCTGCTTTCTACCGCACCTTCGCCGATCACAGCCTGGTGTCCATCTCCGATCATCAGCGTCTGCCGATGCCGCCGGTCAACTGGGGCGGGACGATCTATCATGGCCTGCCGGCAGACCTGCTGCCGCCGCGACTGGACGGACAGGGCGAGGGCTATCTGGCCTTCCTGGGCCGAATATCGCCCGAAAAGCGGCCCGACCGCGCCATCCGAATCGGCGCCCGATCGGGCATGAAGCTGAAAATCGCCGCCAAGATCGACACCGTCGACCGCGCTTATTGGGAAGGGGAGATCGCGCCGCTGGTCGAACAATATCCCAATGTCGAATTCATCGGCGAGATCAACGAACAGCAAAAGGCGCAGTTTCTGGGACAGGCCAGCGCGCTGCTCTTTCCCATTGACTGGCCAGAACCCTTCGGCCTGGTGATGATCGAAGCGATGGCCTGCGCCACGCCGGTCATCGCCTTCCGCTGCGGATCTGTGCCGGAAATCATCGAGCATGGCGTCTCAGGCTTCATCGTTGAGAGCGAGGATGAAGCGGTGGCCGCCGTCGCGGCCCTGCCGGACCTGGACCGGGCGCGGGTGCGTGGCGCATTCGACGCACGTTTCACGGCGGAAAGGATGGCCGCCGACTATGTCGCACTGTATCATTCCCTGCCCGGCGCGCGGATCGAGGCGGCCCGGTTGCGTCGGCAGCGTGGCGTCGAAGCCGGATTGCAGGTCGTCGCATAGGATCGCAACGGTTGCCGGAACCGGAACGACCTGGGATTGTTCTTTTCTCTCCGTGACTTCCGGTTCGGCAGAGGCCTTTCTCTGCCCTGACATTGCCTGAGGGAGACGCTATGTCGCTGAGCCAGCCCCAGCCGGAAACGACCGGGATCGAGGGAATTGAAGGAGGACAGGCGCTGTCCAAGGCGCAGACCCAGTTCTTCATTCCCGCGACGGCCTCGCTCCATGAGCGCAGGCCCCGCACCCTGAAACATGGCGACAGCTTCGCCGTGTTCGACCATAGCGGCGACGCCATTTCCGGGCCGGGCAGCCCGGAAGGCCTTTATCATCGCGACACCCGACATCTGTCGCATCTCTATCTGACGATCAACGGCATGCGGCCGATCCTGCTCAGTTCCGCGCTGCGCGACGATAATGCGATGCTGACTTGCGATCTTGCCAATCCCGATTTCATCGGCGACGACGGACGGGTCGCGGTCGAACATGACCTCATTCACCTGCGCCGCACCCGTTTCCTCTGGAAAGACGGGCTTTACGAACGGATCACGATCCGCAATTTCGATACGGAAACCCGTACGGTTACGGTCAATCTGGGCTTTGCCGCCGATTTTGCCGACCTGTTCGAAATTCGCGGCATGGTCCGGCTGCGGCGGGGCACGATGGATGACCCGCAGGTCGGTGCGGCGGACGTGCTGCTCCGGTATCGCGGCCGGGACGAGCGCGAGCGGGAGACCCATCTCCATTTCGCGCCGGTGCCGACCGCCCTGACCGAAAGCAATGCGCGCTTCGATGTCACCGTCCCGCCCGGCGAAAGCTGCGCCCTGTTCATCCGTATCTGCTGCCAGCAGGCACAGGCGCACGATCCGCTGCCCAAGCAGTTTCTCAAATCCCTGCGCGAAGCGATGCAGACGCTCCGGCTGGCGCGCAAGCGCGGGGCCTCCATCCATTCGTCCAACGACCTGTTCAACGAAGTCGCACGCCGGTCGGTCGCCGACATTTCCATGCTGTCGACCGATACCGAATATGGTCCCTACCCCTATGCCGGCATTCCCTGGTTCAGCACGATCTTCGGGCGTGACGCGATCATCACCGCGCTGGAGATATTGTGGATGGACCCGGCGGTCAGCCGGGGCGTACTCGGCTATCTCGCCGCCCATCAGGCCATCGACTTCGACCCGGCGGCCGATGCCGAGCCGGGCAAGATCCTGCATGAAGTCCGCCATGGCGAGATGGCGGAACTGGGCGAGGTGCCGTTCCGTCACTATTATGGAAGCATCGATTCCACCCCCCTCTTCGTCATGCTGGCCGGCGCCTATTTGCAGCGGACGAGCGACATCGGCTTTCTGACGACGATCCTGCCCAATATCGACGCGGCGCTCGGCTGGATCGACAATCACGGCGACCGCGACGGCGACGGCTTCGTCGAATATGGCCGGCTGACAGATCAGGGCCTTCAGAATCAGGGCTGGAAGGACAGCCATGACTCGATTTTCCATGCCGACGGCGCCATCGCGCGCGGGCCCATCGCTCTTGCCGAAGTGCAGGCCTATGTCTTTGGCGCCTGGCAGGCCGCCGACGCCCTGTTCACGGCCATCGGGAACCCGGGCCGCGCCGCCCATTATCGCGAGCGCGCGCAACAGCTACGCGACCGTTTCGACGCGGCCTTCTTCGACGAGGCGCTGGGCACCTATGCGCTTGCGCTCGACGGGGAAAAGCGACCGTGCCGCGTGCGTTCCTCCAATGCCGGCCATGTCCTCTACACCGGCCTGGCGCTGGAAAAGCGGGCCGATGCGGTCGTGCGCACGTTGATGGGACCCGCGTCCTTTTCCGGCTGGGGGGTGCGCACCATCGCCTCCACCGAAAAGCGCTACAATCCGATGAGCTATCATAATGGCTCGATCTGGCCGCACGACAATGCCATTATCGCGGGGGGTTTTTCCCGCTACGGCTATCAGCGGGAGGCGGCGCAGATTTTCGAAGGGCTGTTCGCCGCCGCCACCTATGTCGATATGATGCGCCTGCCGGAACTGTTCTGCGGCTTTCCACGCAGGCGGTCGCAGGGGCCGACCTTCTATCCCGTCGCCTGCAGTCCGCAGGCCTGGTCCGCCGCCGCGCCGCTGGCCCTGATCCAGTCGAGTCTGGGCCTGGGCTTCGACGTCGCTTCAGCCCAGATCAGCTTCCAGGAACCGACCCTGCCGCATTTCCTCGACAGCCTGACGATCCGACATCTGGGCATCGGCGCGGCCAGTGTCGACATCGCGTTCGACCGTCGGGGCGACAAGGTGGTGGTGAAGCCGCTCGACCGTCGCGGCCACGCCCGGATCGTGACCATCGCCTGACATAAATTGGGAAAGTCGTGCCTGGCACCTATCGGACGGCGGGCAACGGCAGGGGTTCCGTGCACCGGAGTCCCTGCCGCCGCCCGTTTCCTGTCAGATAACGCCCATCGCCTGCATCGCTTCCGCCACCCGGACGAAGCCAGTCACATTGGCGCCCAGCACATAATTGCCCGGCGCGCCATAGGCTTCGGCCGTTTCCGCGCAACTGTCGTGAATGCGGCGCATGATCATCGCCAACCGGGCTTCCGTCTCCTCGAACGTCCAGCTGTCGCGGGAGGCGTTCTGCTGCATCTCCAGCGCGGACGTGGCCACGCCGCCCGCATTGGCCGCCTTTGCGGGACCGAAGAGGATATTCGCATTCTGGAAGAGGCGAACGGCCTCCGGCGTGCACGGCATGTTGGCCCCTTCGCCCACGGCGACGACGCCGTTGCGGATCAGCGTCGCCGCGTCATTGCCGTTCAGTTCATTCTGCGTCGCGGACGGCAGCGCCACATCGCACGGCACTTCCCATACCGTGCCCTGCTCGACGAAATAGGCGCCGGCGCCCTTCAGCCGGGCATATTCGGCAATCCGTTCGCGGCGCACGAGCTTGATTTCCTTCAGCAGGTCCAGGTCGATGCCGGCATCGTCGACGATGTAACCGGAAGAATCCGAACAGGCGACAGCCTTGCCGCCGAATTCCTTGATCTTCTCGATCGCGAAAATGGCGACATTGCCCGATCCGGAGACGATGGCGCGCTTGCCCTCCAGGCTTTCGCCCCGGGTCTTCAGCATCTGGTCCACGAAATAGACGGTGCCATAGCCGGTCGCCTCGGTCCGTGCGCGGGAGCCGCCATAGATCAAGCCCTTGCCGGTGAGCACACCAGCTTCATAGCGGTTGGTCAGTCGCTTATATTGGCCGAACAGATAGCCGATCTCGCGCGCGCCGACGCCGATGTCGCCCGCCGGCACGTCCGTATATTCGCCCAGATGCCGATAGAGTTCGGTCATGAAGGACTGACAGAAGCGCATGATCTCGCCATCGGAACGGCCGCGCGGATTGAAGTCGGACCCGCCCTTGCCGCCGCCGATCGGCAGTCCCGTGAGCGCGTTCTTGAAGGTCTGCTCGAAACCCAGAAACTTGATGATCCCGACATTCACCGACGGGTGAAAGCGCAGGCCGCCCTTATACGGCCCGAGCGCCGAATTGAACTGGACGCGAAAGCCGCGATTGATGTGCGTATGCCCCTTGTCATCGACCCAGGGAACGCGGAAGATGATCTGCCGCTCCGGTTCGCAGATCCGCTCGATCAGCGCATTGTCCATATATTCCGGATGCTTGGCGACGACGACGCCCAGACTTTCGAGCACTTCCTCGACGGCCTGATGGAATTCGGTTTCACCCGCATTCCGCCTCAACACATCTTCGAATATCGGCTGAAGTTTCTCGTCGATCCGGGGCAATATCGTTACTCCTTTTTTGAATATGAACGGAAATGCCCCTGTCAGGCTGCGGCCAAGGATGCCGCGGCCCAGATACTCAGAGGCGAGCGGGTTGCGTCACCTTCACAATGGCCAGCTTCCGCTCACGCCCCTCGCGATCCGGCCAGTTGATGGACTGCCCCTCACGCAGTCCGATCAGGCCCGCCGCGATGGGGGTCAGGATGGAAATCTTGCCGGCGGCAATGTCGGCCTGGGCCGGGTAGACGATCTGAACGGTGCGGTCGACCCCGCTCGCCTCGTCGACGAATTCAACGGAGGAGTGCATGGTGACGACGTCCGGAGGGATGCGCGCGGCGCGATAAGTTTGCGCGCGGGCGATTTCGTGCAGCAGAAGCTCGCTCACCTGCGGCGCCGTATCGGCGACGCCCAGAGCGAGATTGGTCAGGCCCTCCGCTTCGATATCGATAAGATGAACGGGCGGTCTTTGCCCATGTGGCAGTCTGGTCATAGCGCTGACTTTCGAGAGGAACAGGCACGCCGTGAGCGTGCCACCATCTGTCGATTTGCCCCGAGCCCGGGGCGTGAAGCGCCGGCACTCGGGGCTAGATGCCCGCGAGAAGCTGTCCTCCCTGATAGCGGAAGCGCACATGATCGCTGCGTGATTGCATGAGGGCTCCATTGCACAGGCCTGCCACCGGAGTCAAACGGGCAAGCGCGGCGGCCGTAAGGGCGCGCGCGCGGTGATGCCTCCGTTGCGAACGATCATGGCGGCCGGGAACCTTTAATCGCCTTTGCGCCGCCGCAATTCCAGATCGATCGGCCGCATGAACCCATCGGGTCCGATCCTCACCCGAACGAAGCCCTGATTTCCGGGATCGGCCAATTGGCGCGACAACAGCAGCGCGCGCGACTGGGACGTGAACAGGATGCCGGACTCCAGGCCCCGAATTTCCCGCCGGCTACCCACAGATGCGCGAGCGATCGCGGCGCACCCCTTCGCTTCCCCGGAATCCCGGCGGTCCATGCCGGCGGGCAATTCGCGCACCCTGACTATGTCTGGCGGCGTCCCCTCGATGCACAAGGCGGACGATGGATGGAGGGACGCCGTTCCGCCATTCGCACTGTTCGTGGGCAGACGATCGACAGGCCATTCATATCGGTATCGAACATAATGCCCCCGCAGCAGGTCCCTCGGATCATAGCCGGTAACTGGAATCAGCCATTCCTGCCCCTGCCGGGCGATGCGACAGGTCGCCACCCAGCTATAGGCCAGCACGACGAGGGGCAGCAGGAGCGCGGCGGCGAGCCGGACGCGGGCCGAAGCGATTGCCTTCATCTTCCGTCCCTCCCCATCGGCGCATAACGGCGAGAGACACGCACCGCCACCCACAGCACGACCAGGGCGACCGCGCCGGAAAGAACAAGGCCCGCGCCGCTTCCCAACAGATTGTCATCCAGTTCGAAACTGAGGATGACGATGCGAATGGCAAGCAGCGCGACCGCGCCCTGGAACAGGCGCCGCTGCTGGGCAAAAAGAGCGCACCCAGCCACCGCGCCCCAAAGGATGAAGAAGAATAACGCCCCGATCCATGGGCCACGAATGGGACCGTGACTATCCAACAGCAGCGCTCGGGCGAAATGCACCACGGCCGCGACCGCCAATATGGCCGCCGTCGCCCGCCCGGATCGCGTTTTCCTGACCGTTTGGATCGCCGCCGCCGCCGCGATCAGCGCCACGCTCTGGATCGCAACGCTGCCCACCATGGCGGGCGACCGGCTGTCCCATTGGCCGATGACGATGATCATGCTCAGACCCGTCAGGATGGTCGCGACAGCCAGCAGTTCCAGCAGGCGCCAGAAAGCGGGCCGATCGCCGCGGTCCCGCATCAGCGCGGCCAAGGCGGCCACGGCCATTGGCGGACAGGCGATCAGCCCCCAGAACAGGGTCGGAAAGGCAGGCTGCTGCGCCCGATGGCCCCATGATCCGGGACCGAATTCAGCGGCATAGGAGCATGTGGCAGCAAGCAGGCCAGCCAGCCAGAGGCCCGCGACCGGCCAACCCCGCCCGAACAGAAGGAACAGCGGCGAAAAGAGAACCAGCCATGCCAATAGCGGCTGCCATAGGGGCGAGGACGTCTGGTAGACCTGCCCCAGATGGCCGAAAAAGGTCAGGCCCAGCGCCCCCGCCACAAACAGAAGGCCATCGCTGACATAGCTGTGCTTCTGCGCCGCCGTGCCCAGATAACGCCAGATCAGCACCGCAAAGCCGATCATCAACGCGAAATGGATGGCAAGGCGCGTTTCACCCGGTATCGCGTCCCAGTTTGCGGCCACGACAGACAATATGCCCAAACCGATGGCCAACACGGCCAGCCCGACAATCGCCCACAATCCCAGCGGGCGGCTGTGGGCGGCCTCCCAGGATCGGATGCGCCCGGCGATCTCGGCATCGATCAGGCCCGCATCCTGCCATGCCTTGAGCTGTCGTTCCGACATATCCCCTCAATCCTCCCGACGTCATCCATTTCCCATATCGAAAGCGGCGCGCGCCATACAATATCCGTGGTTCGATGCGGATCATGGTTCTGCATATCGACAGCCGCAACGTCCTTTTTGGGCCAGCGGCTTTCTTCCGCGAAAGATCGTGGATTATGTATGCATCATTGCATCCATGCATAAATCCATTTATATGGACGCCGGACTCGAACAATCTGCCGAAGGTCAGACCGATGCCGGACGACAATCTCAACCCGAACCGCACCCGCAAGGGCCATTGGATATTCCATTGCGGACTCAAGGGCCTTTGTCCCCGCTGCGGCACAGGACCCATGTTCCGCAAATGGCTGAAGCTGAACAGACAATGCCCCGATTGCGGCCTCAACTATGATTTCGCCGCTCCCGATGATGGGCCCGCCTTCTTCTCGCTATGCATCGTGGCTTTCCCGCTCACATTTTTCGCGGTGTGGTTGCAGGTAAAGTTCGATCCGCCTTTCTGGGTTCACCTCGTCACCTCCTTGCCTCTGCTCACCCTCGGATGCGTCCTGCCGCTTCATTATATCAAAGGCTGGCTGGTCGCTTCGCAATATGTCAACAAGGCGCAGGAAGCAGGCACGAAGAAGCTCTGGGCTGAGTTGAACGCACGCGACGCCGCCCGCCGCGACTGACCATGACCGACAGCATCCCTTCATGAAAACCGCCATGCAAAACTGGATTCCCGACATCCACGCCGCGCAAGGCCCGAAATATCTGGCCATTGCCCAAGCCCTGGCACGCGACATAGAGGCCGGGATTTTATCCGCTGGCGAACGATTATTGCCCCAGCGCGCGCTGGCAGAGGCGCTGGGCGTCGACCTGACCACCGTGACACGCGCCTATGGCGAAGCGCAACGGATCGGACTGATCGAGGGCAATGGCCGGCGGGGCAGTTTCGTTCGGGCGAGAGCGGCCCGTTCGCCCGCCCTCGGCGAATCCGATCCGGGTGACGTCGGCATGAACGCCCCGCCCGATGCGTTCGGCGGAACGCTCAAGGCTGCGTTTCTCGCCTCGGCCGAAGCCTTGCTCACCTCGGAATTCACGCCTGCGCCGTTTCAATATCAGCGGGTCGGCGGCAGTCCGGCGGTGCGGCAGGTCGGCGCTGCGCTTCTGGCTCAACGCAGCATCCCCTGCGAAGAGGACACCGTTCTGGTCCTTGCCGGAGGGCAAAATGCCCTTCACGCGATTTTCAGCGCGGAACTGCGCCCCGGCGACAGGCTGGCCGTCTGCCCCTTTGCCTATCCCGGCCTCATCTCGCTGGCCCGCCGGTTCGGCATCGGCCTCCATGCGGTGGCCTCCGACGAGCAGGGGATGCTGCCCGAAGCGCTCGATGCGGCCTGCGCCTCGACACCGATCCGCGCGGTCTATCTCGTTCCCACCAATGACAATCCGACGACCTCGACCATGACTGTCGAACGGCGGAAGGCCATGGCCGCCATGGTCGAAAAGCATGGGCTTTTGCTGATAGAAGACGACGCCTACGGCCTGCTGCCGGAGCAGCCGCTTCCCCCCATCACCTCGTTCGCGCCCGACCATGGCTGGCATATCGCCAGCGTTTCCAAAATCCTGACGCCAGGCCTGCGCGTAGCGTGGCTGCGGGCGCCGGACGTGGCGAAGGCCTGGCGGCTGGCGGCGGACATGCATGAAACCGCCATCATGGCGCCTCCGCTGAACGCGGCGGTCGTTGCCGACTGGGTTCGCAGCGGCGTTTTCCAAAGGCTGGCGGGGGAGGTCCGGGAGGAGGCCCGGCAACGCCAGGCCCTTGCCCGCAAATGCCTTCCTCATGGATCCTTTCAATCGCGGGAGGAAGGCTATCACCTCTGGATCCCGCTCCCCGAAGGCGCCGATCCCCGCCATATTGCCGACGCCCTGCGCCAGCACGGATTGTCCGCCATCGCCAGCGACGCCTTCGCGGTGGAACGGTCCGCCACGATCCCGGCGCTGCGCGTTTCCATAGGGGGAAGCATTTCGCGGGAACGATTGCAGCGCGGGCTGCTTCTGCTCGCGGCCTTGATCGGGCCTGAAGCAACCCGGAAAATCAGCCTGGTCTGAAGCGCCCGCGCCGCCGATGGAGATCGGCAGCGAAAATGCCAAGACTCCTTGCGCGGCGCCGCCCAGTATCAACCCGGCGCCATCGCCCGACCGTCGATCCCGCGATACCGCACCCCCAGTTCCGCCAGCAACGGCAGGCTGCGGGCGATGCGGCCGGACAGTTCCTCCGCCGGACGATGGCAGAGCTGGAAAGCCGCCTCGGCCATGGCCTCGACCGGCTCAATATGGTCGCGTTCGTCCCAGCCGCCAACGGACAGCGCGCCCTCACTGGCGACCGCGCCGACCGGAGCCAGCGCATTCACCGCAATATTCCGTCCAGCCAGTTCGATCGCCCAGCCCGCCGTCATCCGGTCCAGCGCCGCCTTGCTGGTGCCGTACAGCGTCGGGTGCCCGTGCACATTGAATTGAACCTTGCGGTCATTCATATCCCAGGGCGCCGGCGAGGGGATGTCCGCAGTGGCGCTGGAAATGTTGAGGATCCACCCTGCCCCCCGTGCCTCCATATGGGGCAGCACGGCCTGGGACAGGTCGAGCGGCGCATAGAGATTCATCTGCATCGCCAGTTCGACATGGCGCGGCGATACTTCCCAGATGGGCACGAAGCGCGACCAGGCCGCGTTGTTGACCAAAATATCGGCGCTCCCCAAGGCCGCGACGCAACCGGCAACGATGCCGGAACGGTCCGCAGGATCGGCCAGATTCGCCTGAATCGTGCAGCATGTGCCGCCAGAGGCGCGGATCGCCGCCGCGACTTCCTCAAGCGAGCCGGCCAAGGGGCCTCCGGGTGCAACCGTGCGCGCCACCAGCGCGACGGCGGCGCCTTCGGCGGCAAAGCGCCGGGCAATCGCGGCTCCAATTCCCCGGCTAGCCCCGGTGACGATCGCGACCTTACCCTCCAGCGGCCGGGTGCCCTCTGCGCTGTTCATCCTCTTTCCCCTCTCCGTTCGTTTCGGATTATCTTTCTTGAATATGCATAATTTATTTCACAATTAATTCCGCATTAGAATATATAAAATGCACTTTAGCCCTATTTTCATGATATTTTTCACCGATTTTTCCTGCGCTGATGCTTTAACCGCGATTTCTCCGCATCCTCGACTGTCCATCGCACAGCGCTCAGAAAATGCGGCAAGGCCAGCCGCCCCGGCCTCAGGACAATCGGGTGAACGCCCTCCTGCGGGACGGACAGGGTCTGCGCGGCGCGGGAAGGACGACCAGGCCGCCATGCTCCGGGCGTCACCGCTGCGGTAGGGCGCGCGGGGATAGGAGCGCAGGCTCAGCAGCGGATCAGGATGATCCCGTGAATTAGGAAGCCGCTATGGGACGCCGCGGCCGACGACCCGTTGAGAGATCAGAACGATCACGGCCAACACAAGCAGGAGATGAATAAGGTCGAGGCCCATCGACGCCTCCCCTCGGGCAGCGCCGCCTGCGATGCGGAAACGGAAACGGGGGTGGGCAAAAGCCCACCCCACGCATCTCACAGGCCGTCGACGGCCTTGCTGACCAGGATATTCACCGCGACGCGGCGGTTCTGCGCCTTGCCTTCGACGGTGTCATTGCTCGCCACGGGGTCCGCTTCGGACATGCCGGTCGGGGTCAGCATGCGATAGGGTTTCCAGCCGCAGGCCTGCTGAAGATAATTGACGACGCGGCTGGCCCGCTTTTCGCTGAGCACCTGGTTGAATTCATCGCCGCCGGTCGAATCGGTGTAGCCCACCACGAGCAGCAGGGCATTGGGCGTCCCCTCGGCAGCGGAGGCTGCGGCGCAGAGGTCGTTCTTCGCCTGAGGCGACAACACCGCCTTGCCGGTGTCGAAATTCACGTTCGTCGTGCTTTTGACATTATACTGGTCGATCTCGCCCATGCGACCGCGCAACGCCGCGGTTGCCGCGGTCTGCTCCTCGAAGCCCTGCGCGGTGCCGTTATGGATCATCGACGCGGTCTTGAGATCCTTGTTCTGAAGATTGATCTTGCTCGCCACCAGGCCATCGCCCGATTGCAGCGTTTTGACCGTCACCGGCACGCCGTTGAGCAGCGAGGTTGCGGGGAGTCGGCTGCGGTTGAGGCCGAAAAAGCCCTTGCTCGCGCTGATCTTGGTGGCGTCATTGATGGTAATGACGGATTTGGAACCGTCGTCCGCCGTCACTTGCATCCTGTCGCCGCTGCGGGCGGAAATGATGCCCTTGATCTCGGGTCCTTCGGTTTGCTCGGCCGGCATATATGCGGTCGCAGCAACGTCGGCCGGGGGCGCAGCATCCTGGGTCTGCGCCGACAGGCTGCCGGACGATGCCCCGGCAAGCAGGGCCACCGACAAAAGAAATTTGGGGCTTTTGGAAATGACACTCATCACGCTACTCCTTCAAAATTCGACCAGTCGGGCCTGCATCACTGCAGCTTGACGTCCGACTGCCGCCCGCGGGATGGCGTATCTAGCTGTCAGAACCCCCTCCATTATGGGCCACAGGACGCTGCGGATGAGCGCCGTGGATGGCCTGCCTGTTCAGAATTACCTTTCTGGCATATGAACGGAAAGGGGACGCTGCCAGTCGCGTAGCCAATTGGAGCGTTGCGTGCGACGAACTGATGGAGGGGATAGGTACCAGCCACAGCCCTTCGCTGTAGCATTGGTCCTGACGATTATTGAGGCAACGCCTGAAATGACGCCCTTTGCTTCGAAAGGAGTGGACACGATTCTTCAGTCACTGCTCATCGGCTAATATATCGCCCGACCGTCCGAAAATCGGGCCGAACTTTATTTGTCTTTTGTTTTCCATATCTTCCTCACGAACCGGCGATGCGGCTCGGGAGTTCGCGCGCAGCTTCGCACAGCGGCACGATTTCACGCCCGATGGATCGGAGGCCATGCATCGAAAATATCCGATGCATGGCCTCCGTCAGTCATTTCCGTCCGTCGAAGGCTTCAGAAAAGATTATATTGGGCGCTGAACTGAAGACGGTTCATCACCCCATGATCGCCATAGCCGAGCGCGCGATTGGCGTCGGTCTGGCCGCGCAGGCCCAGATAGCCATGGATGAACTCGACGCCGAAACCGACCTGCGGCAGGGGACTCCAGATCAGGTTGGCATGCAGCGTCGCTTCTTCCTCGATGAAGTTGAGCGGCAGCATCTTGTCGGGATTGTTCATCCGCAAATAGCCAAGGACAAGGTTGGACCGCAGCGTCTTCGACCAGAAATGCTTGTAGGACGCGACGCCGCCATAGGTGAAGATGGTCCGCAGCTTGCCGTCCGGTCCCAGCACCGCGCCATTGCCCGGATTGGCGTTGGACGATCCGTTGGGCGCGACCCCGGTCAGGAAGGCGGTATCCTGCACGCCCATGACATAGCGGCCCAGACCCGGACCGCCATTGGCCGACAGGGTCAGGCTGTCCTTGCCGAAGGTATCGACCGTCAGGTTGAGCTGCGCGCCGCCGCCCCAGGTCGAGGCCTGACCGGCAAAGGCGAAGGGACCGTTCGGCCCCACGAAGGGCAGCGACGCCCCGCCCGTGTCGAGATTGATGTGGCGCAGCACGCCCGCGGCGGAAATGCGGAAACCCTCGCCCTTATAGGTGTAGCGCGCCGTGAAGTCGGGCATGTCGTTGAGCACGCGGGTGCTCATGATCGAGCCGATGGGGATGTTGGACGTATGGTCCGCGCCCAGAAAATCGCCTTCGGGATTTTCGATGCCCAGTGTCAGCAATCCATGCTGGCCGAGCTTCCGCTGATAGCGGATCAATGGCTGGCGCATGGCATAGGCCGCGCCGACCGGGCCGGTCATGTCCAGCGTTTCGGCTGCCGCCTCCAGATCCATGAACACCGACCAGCTCTGGCCCACCAGCACATCGCCGAGCGAGAACCAGGCCTGGCGAAGGCGCGGGCTGACCGGGTTGGTCAGCAGGGCGTTGCCCGCCGTGCCGTAGAAATCCAGTTCGATCTGGGATTTGAGCGGCCCCCATGCCGTGGGCGTCTCGCTGCCGAAGCCGAAGCGGGTCTGCCGCGCGGTGAAGGCCAGATTGCCCTTGCGCGCCGCCTGGGACGTACCCTTGATCGGAATGGCGACGGCGTCGGTCGGCCAACCGTTGAGGTTCGCGCCGGACAGGTCCATCGCGGCGTCCATTTTCAGCATGCCACCGAAGGTCAGGGTCGTGTCCAGACCCGGAATGGTGAAGCGGGCCCCTTTGCCCCGTGCCTGCGCGGCGAAATAGGGATTGGGTGCAATGGTGCCGGGCGGAACGCCAGGGGCGTCGGTGGCGGCGCGTTGAGGCGCCGAAGGGGAAAGCGGGCGCGCGGACGGCTGGACAGCGGCTTCGGCGGAGGAAGCGGCTGGGGCGGATGGGGCCTGGACCGGCACCGGTTGCGCCTGCGCCATCGCCTTGCGGGCGGCCTCGCTTTCCGCAAGGCGCCGTTCCAGATCGGCCTGCTGCTGCTGCATCGTCTTCATCATCGCGGTAAGCTGGTCAAGCTGCGCGCGCATGGCGCTCATATCGTCAGCGCGCGCCACCCCGGGAACCATGGCAAGCGTCATCCACGTCGCCACCGATGCTGTCATCAACGCACCCTTGCAGGTCATGTCCGTCTCTCCTTGGCGCGTCCGCCGGACGCGCATGTCATGTCATGCGGACGGTCCCTTGCCGCCGCATCCTGTTCGAAGAGGCCCGGACACGCGGTCCGGGCCGATAGTCTTGAGGTCTTGAAAGTCAGACGTGGTGCGGCGTGGCCGAGGACATGGTCCCCCCGTCTCCCGAAATGTCGGGCGCCTCATCCAGGTCGCGCCCCTTGGTTTCCGGCAACAGGGCAATGGCGAGGACCACGAAGAAATAGGCGCTGCATCCCACGATCGCCATCGCCCCGCGCAGGTCGAACTGCCCACCCGCCGCGCTCAGCACGCCGACCAGCGTCGGGAAGAAGGCGCCGATGCCGCGCCCGACATTGTAGGAGAAGCCCTGTCCCGTGGCGCGGATGGCGCTGGGGAACAATTCGGTGAAATAGGGTCCGAGCGCACTGTAGATGCCGAGCGAGGCGAAGCCGAGGACGAAATCGAGCGGGAACAGCATCGACGTCGGCACCGGCAGGAAGAGGAAGGCCGGGATGGCGATCCAGTTCATCAGCGTGAAGAGCAGGAAGTTGCGGCGACGGCCGATGGCATCGCACAGATAGGCCGCGACGATATAGCCGACGAACGACCCGAAGGTCAGCGTCACCATATGATAGCCGACCTCGACCGTGGTCAGGTTATGCAGCGTCTTGAGCAGCGTCGGCAGCCAGATCACCATCGAAAAGCCGCCCGCCTGCACGCCCAGCGCCAGGATGGAGGTCAGGATGGTGATGCGCAGCACCTTGGGGTGGAAAATCATGAAGGGGCTGACATGAGCGGCGCCCTTGGCCTCCCGCGCCTTCTTGGCATTCAGGAAGACCGCGGGTTCCGGCACGTTGCGCAGCGCCAGGAGGACAAAGATGGCGGGCGTGACGCCCAGCCAGAACATCCAGCGCCAGGCGGTATCGGGCGGCAGCATCGCGAACAGCACCGACGACATCACCGCCGCGATCGCATAGCCGATGGCATAGGCGCTCTGCACCGTACCGACCGCCTTGCCGCGATATTCGGGACGGATGATCTCGCCCATCAGCACCGCGCCAGCCGCCCATTCGCCGCCGAAACCGATGCCCGACAGGATGCGCGCGATCAGCAGATGCTCGAACGAGTCGGCAAAGCCGCACAGGATGGTGAAGAAGACGAACCAGGCGATCGCCAGCTTCATGACGCGCACGCGGCCGATGCGGTCGCACAAGATGCCGCCGATCCAGCCGCCCAGCGCGGAGGAGATGAGCGCGGACGTGCCCAGCATGCCCGCCTGCGCCGTCGACAAATGCCAGGCGGCGATCAGCGTGGGGATGAGGAAGCTGTAAATCTGCGTGTCGAGCGCGTCCACCGCCCAGCCGCCGAAACAGGCGTAGAGCGTTCGCTTCTCGATCTTGTTGAGGCTGCGAAACCAGTCGAACATTAGAGGAGTCTCCTACCCGTGCCGGCCTATAACCGGTCTGTTGGGGCCAATGCCCGGTTGAAAGGGTGGGCGGGCGTGCAGGCCCGGCCCGAAAGCTGAAAATGGATCATCTCGCCACGATCCGGGCCATATCGTCCGCCACGCGCCGCGCCGTGGAGAGCAGCATGCTCTGGTCGGATCCGCAGACGAACAGGCTGATGCCCATGGCGATCATGTCGGGAATCGTGTCGCTGTTGGGCACGAACAGGCCGACCGCGCGGCCATGGCGGCGGCCCGCATCGGCGATGGCGCGAATGGCGTCGGCGAGGCGCGGGTCCTTCGGGCCGTTGCAACCGAGCGACAGGCCCAGATCGGCCGGACCGATGAACAGGCAGTCGACCGCGTCGTCCGCCGCGATGTCATCCAGCCGCTCCATCGCCTCGGCATCCTCGATCTGGGCGAGGAAGCAGCTGCGCGCGTCGGCCTGCGCCCGATAGGCGGCATGGTCGACCTGGCCGTAATTGCCCGCGCGGCCGGACGGGGAAAAGCCGCGGTGGCCGCGATCATATTTCATGGCGTCGGCAATGGCCTGCACATCGGCGGCGCAACGGGTATGCGGCACCATTACGCCATCGGCACCCATATCGAGACAGGCGTTGATGAAGGACGGCCGATGGTCGGGAACACGGACCAGTGCGGGAAGCGCCGCCCCCCGCGCAGCCATCAGGGCATTGTCGAGCGCGCCGACATCGAAGGGTGCATGTTCCGCGTCGAGCACCAGAAAGTCCAGGCCGGATCGGCCCAGCAGATCAACGGTCTGCGCCGAGGTGGTCTTGACGAAGCTGCCGACGACCGGCGCTCCAGCCCGGATTCGATCACGCAGGATATGCGGCACAGCCGTGGCGATAAGCCCATTCATTCCGGCATCCCTCCTGCCATGAGCGTTGCTGATGTTTCACTGTTGGAAACCATGTTTCATTTTTTCGATAGAATTCCGATAAGCCGGTGTCAACGGCCATTGCAAAAATCTGTATCGTTGTTAGATACCGCGTATCGCAATACGAAATGCAAATGCGTCAGCCGCCCGGTCGAGCCTCTTCAGGAAGGCGTTCGCGGCCCGACAAAAGGAGAGATATTGCATGTTTGACAGTTCTGATCCGCGCGCGACGCTGGCGCCTGCTTCCGCTGCATCTTCCCCTGCGGCCACGACCTTTGCAGCGGCGGAATATGGCCGTTTCTACGATTCGCTCCCCCAGGATGACGACGCGCAGGGCAGGAGCTGGTATTTTCGCGGCCAGAATTTCATCGTCCATTATATGGAGGCAGCCACCGGCGCGCAGTTGGTGCGCGAGGATCAGGCCGACGAATATGCGATCCTGATGCCCGATGCCGCCAGCGCCGTGGCGATCGAGGCGAATGGCGAATCGCGCGCCGTGTCAGGCGGGCAACTGGCTTTCATCCCGCCGGGAGCCAGCCGGGTCAGCGTGACCGCGCCGGGCCGCATCATCCGCCTGCTCACCGTGCGGGCGCAGGATCTGGCCGCAAAATGCAGCAACGCCGGGGCCTATGACACGCCGCATCCGAATATCCCGCCGTTCCAGCCCTGGCCCGCGCCACGCGGCGGCTATGCCATCCGCACTTATCCGCTGAGCGTGCCGCCCGAACCGGGCCGCTTCGGCGCGATCTATCGCTGTTCGACGCTGATGATCAACATGCTCGACCTGTTCGAGGGGCCGCGCGACGCGACCAAATTGTCGCCGCACCATCATGATGATTTCGAACAATGCTCCTTGGCACTGAAGGGCAGCTTCATGCACTATATCCGCTGGCCCTGGACCACCAACCTCCATGCCTGGCGCGACGACGACAAGGAATATTGCGCGTCCCCCTCCGTCGCGGTCATCCCGCCGCCCGCCATCCATACCAGTCGCGCCGTCGGTGACGGCACCAACCAGCTGGTCGACATCTTCTGCCCGCCACGCGTCGATTTTTCGCTGAAGCCCGGCTGGGTGCTGAACGCCGACGACTATCCGATGCCGTCTGACGACTGATCCCCCTTCCCTTCTTTCCCCCCTTTTCAGAACTGGAGACTGTCATGTCCACCGAAACCCTGACCCCCGTCGACGACAAGCTGATCGATGAACTGCTGACCGGCGCGGTCGACCTGCATTGCCATAGCGGCCCGTCGGTCATGCCGCGCCGCTTCGACCATATCGACGCGCTGGAGCAGGCCGCCGACGCTGGCATGAAGGCGGTGCTGTTCAAGGACCATTATTATTCCGCGACCCCGATCACGGAGATGCTGAACAAGCGCTACGCGCATCTGGGCGTCACCATGTTGTCGGGCGTGCCGCTGAACAACGCGACCGGCGGCATCAACCGCTATGCGGTCGACCATGGCATTCGCCTGGGCGCGCGGCTGGTGTGGATGCCGACCTTCTCCTCGGCCAACCATATCGAGCATCATAATCACGGCCAGACCACCAACTTCCCCTCCACCAAGGAAGCGATGCTGGCGCCGACGCCGCTCACCCCCTTCGGCCCGGACGGCAAGCTGCTCGACGAGCTGAAGTTCATCCTCGACCTGATCGCCGAAGCCGACATCGTGCTGTCGGGCGGCCATCTGCACATCAAGGAAATCTGGGCGGTGTTCGAGGAAGCCAAGAAGCGCGGCGTGAAGCGGTTCCTGGTCAATCACCCGACCTTCGTGGTCGACGCCACGCTGGAGGACATCAGCGCGCTGGCGGAATTCGGCGCCTATGTCGAACATTCGGTCTGCATGTTCACCGAAAATTCGCCGTTCAAGATGTTCGAGCCGGACGAGCTGAAGCGCCTGATCACCGCCGGTACGGTCGACCGCACCATCCTGGGGTCCGACCTTGGTCAGCAGGGCAATCCGACGCCGGTGGACGGTTTCCGTTCGGTGATCGCGCTTTGCCTTGAGATCGGTTATTCGCCGGCCGATATCAAGAAGATGATATCGACCAACGCAATGACCCTGATGGGTCTGTAAAGGGGAGCGGATTACAGGCATATGGCGGAAGATCGATCGGGCGTTAAGTCCCTCAACCTGGCGCTGGACGTCATCGAAGCGGTGGCCAATGCGGGCGAGGATATCGGCGTCACCGACCTTGCCACCAGCATGGGGCTGACGAAGGCGACGGTATTCCGCCATTTGCAGACTTTGGTCGAACGCAACTATCTGGCGCAGGATTCGCGCACGTCGCGCTATCGGCTGGGCGTGCAGTGCCAACTGCTCGCCCAGCTCGCGGCCGGGCGGATCGACCTGCGCAGCGCGTCGGAGGATGCCGCCATCTGGCTGCGCGACCAGACCGGCCTGTCGGTGGCGGTATCCACGCTGCGCGCGCGCAGCGTCATCGTGCTGTCGATGCTGGCGGCCAAGACGCCGTTCCAGATCGGCGTGCGGCCCGGCAGTGAACTGGCGCTGCACAGCAGCGCGCAGGGACGGATCGCGCTTGCGTTCGGCAAGAGCGGGCTGAACGCCTTCGCCCGCAAGCAGCAGTGGGAACAGACCACGCCCCACACCCCGACCGACTGGGAGGCGCTGGAACCCAAAATCGCCCTGGCGCGGGCACAGGGCTGGGCCGATGCGCCGGAAGAACTGGCTTTGGGGCTGAACGCCGTCGCCGCGCCGATCTTCGACGACCGCGACGATTGCATCGGCACCATCGCGGTCATCGGCCTGATGCAGAATCTGCCCCGTGAAGCCGATCCGGCCATCGCGCGGGCGGTTATCGCGGCGGCGGAGCGGGTGTCGGCCAATCTCGGCCACCAGACCGGTTTCCGGACCGCGATGGGCAAATAGCACGATCGCCCTTCATTGGAGGCTATCGCGCCGGGGCCTCCGGCTTCCCTGCCGGAGCGGAAGCGCTTTTCCCGTTCAACGGGTTTTCTTGCGGATCAACGGATAGAAGATTTCTTCCAGCCAATGTGCTTGCGGTCCCGGCAAGCCATAGCGTGCGGGACGGCCTTGCGGGATAAGCAATGTACCGAACATGGTGTCGAATATCGAGAATACGGTGCCATAGTTGCGGTAGTTCGCGCCATCACGGCCCCAGCCGTGATGCGTGTGATGAAGCCCCGGCGTAACGAACACATGCTCCAGACCGCGCAAAACGGGACCCGCGATACGATGGCGGCGGATGGGGTCATCCCATCTGAAATTGCAATGGGTGACCACATTCCAGACCAGACGGACCCCGCCTGCCAGCCCGGCGGCCGCACCGAGGCCCAAATAGATCGAAAGGCCGAAAATCCACGCTTCCGGCTGGATGCACAGCCAGCCAAGATTCTGCCGGAAATTGGTCAGCACGTTCATATATTTGCCGGAGTGATGGGTCCGGTGAAATTTCCAGAGTCCGGAAAGGCGTGGATATTTGCCGGCCCCTTCGTGCGAAAACCGGTGGACCCAATAAAAGGCGAATTCCGCGATCAACGATATCCCAATAAAGGCGGGGATCAGCGGCCAATCCGACAGCGCGCCGCGCGAGGTGGGGAACAGAAACGCGATCACGACGGCGACGACCACCGACGTAAGCGGGCGCATCATGCCCAAACCGATAAGGAAGGAGGAAATGTTCACTTTCCAGTCGGTGGCTGAATAAATGCCCTTGTGACGACCCAATAGCAGCTCAGCGCCGAGCAAGACCCCAAACAGGCAGGCGGCGAAGAGAAATATCTGATTCATGGGCACCCTCCCTCAGCGGTCGTTCGGCACTTCTTCACCCGAGCCGGGGACGCATGTCCAATGCATTGAAAGGGTGATATTCATGATTATAAGTAATATATGGAGATCCGCACCCTTCGTCATTTCGTCACACTCGCGCGACGCGGCAGCTTCATTGCTGCGGCGGAAGAGTTGAATATCACCCAACCTGCGCTCAGTCGGAGCATCCGCGGGCTGGAGGAAGAGATCGGGCAGAAGCTGATCGTACGCCACCGCAACGGATGCGTCCCCAGCCCGGCGGGAGCATTGCTGCTCTACGACGCGGAGGGCATCTTGCGGCGCATGGCAATGGTTCAGCACAATTTGCGCGCATTTGCGAAAGGGCGGCTGGGCCATCTTCGCTTCGGCGTGGCGCCGCTCCCGGCCGCCTTGTTTCTGTCGCCTCTGCTGAGCCGCGTTTCAAAGGAACAACCCGACCTGACCATGGGCGTGTCGCTCGGCTCAATGGCAGCGCTGCTCGAACAATTGCGCGGCGATCATATCGAATTTTTCATATGTGCGAAATCGCGCCTTCCGCGCGACGGCCTTCTCGCGATGACCAAGCTTTGCCGCATTCCGCTGACATGGCTGGCCAGAGTTGGGCATCCTTTGGCGCGCCGAAAGGCGGTGACGTGGGACATGCTGTCGGATTATCCGATAGCTGGCGTTCATTCTGACTTCAGCACCCCTCGGGAAAGTGCAGCGGATACGATGCTGGATATGCCTATCGCCATTGCATGCGACGATTATCAGGTCTTGCTGTCCACCGTTGCGCACTGCGATGCCGTGTGCCTTGCTTCCAGTGCGATGCTGCCTCTCCAGACCGGGGTGGTCGCGCTCAACGTGGTGGAGGGACCTGCGAAGGAAATCGATATCGTCGCGGTGTCCCGTCGCGGCCGGGAATTCTCGCCCGCCGTGACGATGCTGTTGCAACACATCCGGTCCATGACCGATCCCAGAGACGACCGTTTCGTTTCCACCACCACCGTTTAACCGAGCGCAAGGCCACCTCTCAGGATGAAGCGGCGCAACCGTTCGCGCGACCGGCGCGGCGGCCTTCCGATGCCATTCCGACGCGGTCGCGCAGGTCGTTGGGCGTGGCCGGCCGGAAACCGCGACGGATGAGCAGATCGACATAATGATCCACCATCTGCGCATTCCCGCCCGGGAAAATGGAAGCGTGATCGCCCAGACCGACACGCATGCCGATCCCCCTGTCCAATGTGGCTTCCTGAAAATATTCATAGCTCTTCATGTCGGGCAATCCGGTGACGAACAGGTTGATTTCGGAATCCACCTCCATCCGCCGCCATTGCCAGAGATAGGCGTCCAGCGCCTCCACTGATGGCGTCGGCCCCCACATCAGATCGCAGAAGAAGTTGATGGAAACCAGGACAGGGGTCGGTATCAATCCCTCCTGCCCATAACTGCCGAGAAGGCGCAGGTCGGACAGATTGAAGACGCCGAAAAACGGTGTGTACCCCCGGTTGAGAACTTCCTGAACGCAAGCTGGCAGACGAAAGGGAACATCCGGCCGCAGGGACTGCTTTTCGTCAATGGTGACCAGACGGTTTCGGTGCACATCATAACCGGACTTCAAATGCTCGAAACGAAATGCGTCGATATTGACCGTTTCCAGGCCGCCATGCTCGGGCGGCTGTTCATCCAGCGACCAGATGTGCGGAAGATCTTCGGTCGAAGACGGATTCACGATGCCATAAGGAAGATTGGTCGGCTCCATGACGATATCGCTTTGGCGAGCGGTCAGGTCGATCGCCGCGCGATAGAGGCTCGCCCCATTGCGGTCGTTGTCCAGCGCCTGTCGTCCGTCGGCCGTCCGGGAATGGAAATGAACGATTGTGCCGCCCGCCTTGCCGCAACGGATGGCATCCTCGGCGATTTCCTCGGCCGTATAGGGCACCGCCGTATTGGTCTCCTTTTTCTGATATTCATTGACGGCGATGCGCACCATCACCTTGCCTTGTTCTGCCAGCGTCATATCGGCTTGCCTTTCATCGTTCATCGGCGACATGCAGGAGGATTTTTCCCCGACCGTGGCCGGTTGCGAGGCGCTGCTGCGCTTTCGCGGCCTCTTCGAGAGGGACGATGTCCATTGCCGGCGCCTTCAGCGTCCCCTTGGCAAGAGCGTCGACAAGGCCTCTAAGTTGAGGCGGCTGGGTATCGAAGGTCGAGAACACGATCTGATGCGTTATTCTCCGGTCCGGCGCGGGGTGTTCCGACCGCGCTCCGTTCGCGGACAGCGAATTGCCAATTGCCGCCCACACACCTCCCGCCCTTACCAGATCGGAAGCGTTCGGCAGACTGTCCCCGCCAACCGTATCGACCAGCAGGTCGACCCCATCGAGCCGCCACGCCAACAGCTTTTCCCGCACTGGACCACCGCTATAGTCGATGGCGACATCCGCACCCAATGACAGAACATAATCCCGATTGCCGCGACTGCACGTCGCCGCGACCCGTGCGCCGGCCGCCACCGCCAACTGGATGGCAAAACCGCCGACGCCGCCTGCACCACCGTTGACGAGCACGGACATACCGCGCTGCAATCGCCCGACATTGAACAAGGCCTGCCATGCGGCTGTCCCCGCCGTGGGCAAAGCCGCTGCCTCTGCCAGACCGACATGCGCGGGCAAGCGCACGGTCAGTTCCGCGCTGCTCACCACGAATTCCGCATAGCTGCCACGCTCGCCTCGACCGAAGTTGCTGATCGCGACCACCCGGTCGCCGACAGCAAGGCCCGCCACATCCCGGCCGACCGCGGCCACCCATCCAGCCGCGTCGAAACCGGGCACGAAGGGATAATGATAGTCGAAATAGCGGGCCAGCGAACCCTCGCGCGCTTTCCAGTCAGCCGGATTGACCCCGGCATAGGCGACCTGGACCACGACTTCGCCAGGTCCCGGCCGAGGCCGGTCGAGCGTCGCAGGATAGAGGACTTCAGGTCCCCCGATCCGGTCCATGGCAATCGCCCGCACGATGCTGATCTCCCTCCCCGCTTTTGTGAAGATGGTGCCAGCGCCCTGCAAGCGTGGCTTCATCCATTTGTATGAGGACCGATCGCCATTCTATCCTGCGCGCGATTTCCTCTGCCGGGGGCGGCATCGGTAATATCGCGATCATCGGCCAAAGGCGCGGGCCGAGAGCAATTGACGAAGCCGTCCTTTGGCTTCGATCGTCCGATCCGGCGTCACCGGATCACCCCCTTGACTGAGATGGCGATATCCCTCTTTTATGGGAAAAAGAGCGGGCCATATCCCGCCTCAGAGGGAGCTTTACGACGATGGCGGTACGTTTTTCTTCAACCGGCCTCGTCGTCGACGGCACGGCGGCATCCTCCCTTGCGCTGAACTTTCTCGACTGCGTGCTGCGCGGCATCGGGCAGGTGATGTTGCAGAATAACAGCTTTGCCGGACTGCTCTTCCTGATCGGGATTTCCTATAATTCGCCGCTATTCGCGATGGCGGTTCTGCTCGGCACCGGGGTCAGCACGGGCACCGCCATATTGCTCGGCGCCGATCGTGCGCTTGTGCGGGAGGGGCTGTTCGGCTTCAACGGCGGACTCGTCGCCATCGCCCTGCTCTATTTCCTGCAACCGACTCTCCTCACCTGGGGATGCGTCGTCTTCGCCGCTGCTTGCTCGACGATCGTCATGGCCGCCTTTCTCGCCCTTATGGGCGTCTGGAAAGTGCCCGCGCTGACCGCCCCATTCGTCTTCACCGCCTTTTGCTTCTTCCTGGCGACCGCGCGTTTCGGCCGGCTCCCATCGACGCATCTTCTGCCGACTGCCGGCCTGCCGAAGGCTGTGACGGTCGAAGGCACGGTGACGGCATCGACAATCGCGGAGGGGCTTTTCAATGGGATTGCCCAAATCTTTTTCCAGGGGAATATCATAACCGGCATTCTCTTTGCGGCCGGCCTCATCATCAGTTCAAGGATAGCCGGCACCATGGCGCTGGCGGGCTCCTTGGCCGGAATCCTTGTCGCATGGGCGATGGGCGCCGCCGAACCGGCGATCCACTCCGGCGCGTTCGGCTTCAACAGCGCGCTCACCGCCATCGCGATGGGCGGCGTGTTCTTCGTTCCCGGCAAGAGGATGGTCATCTGTACGCTGATCGCGACGATCGCCACGGTGTTTGTGTTTGCGGCTGTTTCCGCTGCGCTGGAGCCACTTGGCATCCCGGCACTGACGCTACCTTTTGTGCTCGTGACATGGCTTTTTCTGTTTGCAGGACCGGCCTTTCCCGGCCTTCAGGCGGTGACGGACTCAAATGAGCCCGCGACCCCCGAAAGCGGGACAGTGATCCCCGCAGCATGAAATATGGAAAAAGAATTCAATAAATACGTCCGACATCGAAGTAAGGCTATCCAGATCGATGCGTACTGACCTTTAAATGATGTCAAGAAAGGGCAGATATCCATCCACCCTTTCCAATTCCCACTTCGCAATCAAAGTTTGACGGATACACCCATATACATGAAGCGGCCGATATTGTCGTAAATGGCGTCGCCATCACCATTGCTGCCATTACCGAGCAGTCCATAGGGCGGTTTGCGATTGGTGAGATTATCGACCCCGCCATAAAGGGTGAACCGCTTGTCTACATCCAACGACGCGCGGACCGAATGGTAGAAAACGCGCGGATAATAGACGGTGTCGGCATAATTGGGATCGAGGGCCGGCACGCCGTAAGTATCGTGTTGGGCTTCCCAATCCGTGATCGACTGGCGGCCGATATAGCGGATTTGATAGCCCAAAGTGAGATTGCGGTGCGTATAGTCGATGGACGCATTGACGTTCCAGATCGGATCGCCCAGCTCGCCCTTCACTCGTTCAGGCTGGCTGGGATTGTCGAGATAGGGATAGTCCGTGCGGGTCCGTACCCAGGTGCCGACGACGCGGACCGCGATCCTGTTATTCGGGTCGAAACGATGATTATAGGCCACATCCATGTCGATGCCCTTCGCCACCAGAGCGGCGAAGTTCACTGTACTCTGCAGCAGGGCCGGTCTGGCGAACAGCCCATTGGCTTGACGGGGATAGATGAGCTGGCAGAACTGATTGTTCAGGCTTGCGCCATCATAGCAGGCGTCGAGAATGGTCTGCGCATCCACAGAACTGATGACCTTGCTGATCTTGATGTCGTAATAGTCGACCGTGATCGACAGATCCGGGATCATGCGCGGTTGCAGGATGAAGCCATAAGTCCAGCTGCGCGACTTTTCAGCGGTCAGATTGGGATTGCCGCCGGACAGAAACTCGGTGCTTCCGGCGCGCGCCACGCTGTTGACGAAGCCCGCAGGGACGCCTGCGGCCGCACAATTGGCTGCGCGGGTCGACTTGCCCTTGTCAATGAAATTGACGTCGCAGGGATCGTCCAGAAGATCGAAATTCTGTGACGGCGAGGAATAAAGATCGCTCAAAGTCGGCGCCCGCACCGACCGGGAGTAATTGACACGGAACTTGATGTCGGAAACCGGAGCATAGATCGCCCCGCCATTATAGGCCCAGACTGTGCCCGTGGCCCCCTTATAATCAGCAACGCGCACCGCACCATTGACGCTGAGCTCCTTTGCAAAGGGGATATTCTTCAAAAGGGGGACGTCCAGTTCGCCATAGGCTTCCTTGACGGCGAAGGATGGCGGATTGAAGTCGGGAATTGCGTTCAGGAAGGTATCGCCGCTCTTCACCGTGTCGTCATAGGCGTAAAATGCCTTTTCCCGACGATATTCGGCGCCAATCGCAAAGGCGACGGGACCGCCTGGCAATTCGAACCATTGCGAACTGTCGCCCACCAGATTGGCGTTGATGTCGAACTGGCTGGCGCTGCCCCGGCGATGGGATGTGGTGTTGATATAATCGAGCGCCGCCTGGCTGGGTGCGCCGTCGCCAAAAAGGTTGAGCGGCGCACATGCCGGGTCCGTGACGGTCACCTGATTAATGCGGCAGACAATATTGCCCGCTGCATTGAATACGGCGTCGGCCGCATTCTGAAAACGGGATTCGATACGGTTGTTGAAGAACAGAGACCGGCTCTTGAACTTCCCGTAGTTAACGGAAAAATCATAGCGCCAGTCGTCGTTGAATGTGCCTTCGGCGCCCACGACGATGCGGTAGGTGTCGCGGCGATCATACTCGTCGCGGGTGCCAAGATCGTTATTGTTGCGGTTGAGCCGGAAGAACTCCGCGCCTGCTGGCAGCAGCGAGCGGATGGTGGCGGCTGCGCCCGGCTGCAAAAAGGCATTGTCGAAGAAGATCGGAACGCCCGAGCCGAGATAGGTGTCGGGCGTCGCTGCCACGCGGATCGGATTGCCGTCCTCATCCTCCGACGCGACCGTGCCCTGATCGCCGCCCTGTCCGAATGTCGGGCTGCCCTGGTTGAAGCTCTTCACGCGGACGAATTTGGCTTCGATAAAGGGACGAAATGCGTCCGAAACGTCATAATGGGCCAGGAAGTTCGCCACGAAGCGCTTGAGCGAGGGATCGAGCGTGCCGCGATCGTTCAGGGTCGCGCCGTCGCCATTTTGATTATTCCCGGATCCGGCAGGGCGGAAATCATTGCCATAGGCATATTCATAAAGCGACCCGTTGGGGTTGAAGCCGAAAACGCGCGGAAAACCATTTGCGCGGCAGGCCCCCGCCGCGCCTGTGCCGCAGGACAGCGGACTGCTGCCATTATAGGCGATGAAATTGCCGCCATTGTCATAACCGAAGCTGTGCACTCCGGTCAGGAAGCTTCTGTCGGGAATGTCATTGTCCAGAGACGGATTGTCGACCAGCTGGAATTGCCGCCGCCCGGAAAAAGCTCCGGTCAAGGCTGGGCGGTCGATATAGGTCAGCAAATTCGCGCGGTTATATTCCAGGCTCAGCGAAACATTGCCCCGTCCGTCAGCGAAATTCCGGCCGAAGGTGCCCGACAACCGATAGGTTCCCCGGTCGCCATAGCTGGAAACGCCAGCCTTGCCGTCAAGAGAAATGCCTTCGAAATCGCGCTTCAGCACGAAATTGACCACGCCCGCCATGGCATCGGAACCATAAACCGCCGAACTGCCGCCGGTCACGATGTCGACCCGGTCTATGAGGTCGGTGGGAATGGTGTTCGTATCGACGAGAAAATCGCCTTCGGACGATGTGACATGGCGGCGGCCGTTCACCAGCACCAGCGTGCGCGTAACACCCAGGCCGCGCAGATCCAGCAGGTTGAGGCCGGATGTGCCGATATATTGGGTGGAATTCGCCTGACTGTAGGAGGACCGCAACGAGGGCAGATCATTCAGCACATCACCGATGACGGTGCCGCCGCTCCGGGTGAGATCTGCGGTCGACAGAGACGTTACGGGAATCGGCGAATCCAGCGTAGGTCGCGCAATGCGGGAACCTGTCACGATAATGACCGGCTCTGCCCTATCCGATGTCGCGTCGCTATCCTGCGGCGCCGTTGCGGCAGCCGGGAAGGCGGCGGCCCCGTTCGTCTGCGCACAGGCAGCTCCGGTCGCGATCAAGAAAGCCGTGCCCCAGCACGCCGAGCCAAGCAGAATAGCACGAAGCTGCATGTTATACCCCTCATCCCTTGCAGAAAGCATCCCCTCAACGCTTTCTGGGGATGTAACATACATCGGCGATCTAATTTCCCACAGCCTGCACAAATAGCTGCATTGTTACTATTATATCACATTAAGGTGGATGAACGGCTCTTTGCGAACGCAGTCATTAGTGGACATACCAGCAGTGATCCGGTCAGGGGCCGGTCCGTCGCGGGCCGGGGTCCTGCGACTTCTTCAGGGGCGCGTCCTTCACGCCAATAACCATGCCTTCCGCCTAATCGTCAAAGATGCCAATTTCGATGACGGAAGCATAGCGAGTGACGGCTTCGGATCGATCAAGCCGCGACGCCCAGCTTCGCAATTCATTCGCCGAATTGATCGTCGACATGATCAGGTGTCCCGCCAGATAAGGATCGATCACACGCACATGACCTTCGCGCATGGCATCCACGACCAGCCCGGACAGAAACATCGCCGTACGATTCGAAAGCTCCCGCATTCCGGCGCGCATCGTTAGCGGCAAAGCCTGCAACGCCGTGGTACGCAGCAGCGGGTCATGGCCTTCGAACTGCAACGCGACCGCCGATGCGACGATGGACCGCAAGACATCCCACCTGGACTCGCAGGTCTCTTGCGCCGCTTGCCGTAGATAACCAAGCCTCCGATAGCTGTCCCTGAAACATTCGAGGATCAGATCGTCCTTCGCCTCGAGATGATGGTAGAAACTGCCCTTTGTCAGATTGATGTCCCCGGCAATCCGATCGATCGACGCCCCTTTATAGCCCATGTCGTTGATCAATTTAATCGCAGACTTCAGGAAAGGCGGGCGACCATCTGTGGGCGGCTCCACCATTATGTCAAAGATTCGAGCTGCCTTGTTCTGCGGACGCGCAGCAATGCCTCCGTCCAACAGGTCGAATAGACGCTGACGGACATTATCGAGGTCGGACAAGGCATATTGACGCATCCACACGTCCGACCAGAAGATTGCCTCGATCAGCGTCTGGGTTCTGGCGGTCAGGATGGATTTGCGAACTTCGTCATCGACCGGTCCGAAAAAAGCCCGCACAGTGCGAAACAATGCCTGAAATCGGGCGAAGAGAAGCGACCTCACCGGATCGTCAAGGGCGCGAATTTCCGACAGGATAGCGATTGGCCGGACCTCGCCGCGAAAGGCTGAGATATAATGATCAAAATGAAGTTTCAGAAATTGCGCGACCCGTTCCCTGGGATTGTCGGCGCACGCCGCCGCCATCGCCATGCGGTCCAACTCGGCAATGCTTTCCTCGAACACTGCCGCTGCCAGATCTTCCTTGTACCGGAAATAATAGGTCACTGAGCTGGTTTTGAGATCGAGCGCCTGTGCGACATCCGCCAGCCGCATACCTGCCACGCCATGCCGATTGAGCAGCAACGTCGCTGCGTCGAGAATTCTGGCCCTTTGACGCTCGAACCGGACGGATCGATTGCCGATCGAATGCAGGCTGGTGGGCGATGACCCCAAGGAAGACATATCCTTCCTTGACCTGCTTGTTCAGCACTGTCGAGCAAAACTCGCCAAGCGCACGCCATTTTTCCATTTTTAGTAAAACGGGTTTGCCGTCGAACATCGAGTCACGCCACATTAATCTATTGATAATACGTAATATTATAAAATATATGCGTCATACTCTCGTATAATCGAATTTTGAGTCTGGATTTCGAAAACCGAGTATGCCAACAAGGCAAGAGATAGCCAGATGGAATGGACTCGATGGATTTCAGCGTCACCTCACGTGAACGACAGGTTCAGGATCGCATTCGGGACTTCGGGGAATCGGAAGTCGGGTCCAGGGCGCAGGACGGCGCCGGCGAATAAGCAATAGCTCAGCAGAGGATTAGCATGGAACTGTTCGATCTGACCGGCAAGGTCGCCATCGTCACCGGTTCGTCGCGCGGCATCGGCCGTGCCATCGCGGAAAGCTATGCCGCCGCCGGCGCCCGCGTCGTCATCTCCAGCCGCAAGCAAGCTGCCTGCGAGGACGTGGCCAACGCCATCAACGAAAAATATGGCGAGGAACGGGCCATCGCCATCGCCGCCAGCATTTCCGACAAGGCCGCGCTCCAGTCCATGGTGGATGAAACGCGCAAGCGTTTCGGCAAGATCGACATTCTGGTCTGCAACGCCGCGTCTAACCCCTATTATGGCCCGATGGCGGGCATTACCGACGAACAGTTCCGCAAGATCTTCGACAATAACGTGCTGGCGAACCACTGGCTCATCTCCATGGCATCGCCCGAAATGATCGAACGCCGCGATGGCGCGATCATCATCGTTTCGTCCATCGGGGCCCTGGTGGGTTCGACCGTGATCGGCGCCTATAACGTCTCCAAGGCGGCCGACTTGCAGCTGGTCCGCAACCTGGCGCTGGAATTCGGGCCGCACAATATCCGCGTCAACGCCATCGCGCCCGGCGTGGTCCGCACCGACTTCGCCCGCACCCTGTGGGAAGACCCGAAGGCAGAGGCGGAACTCAAGCGGGTGACCCCGCTGGGCCGCATCGGCGAGCCGGCCGAAATCGCCGGCACGGCCGTGTTCCTGGCTTCGCGCGCGGGCGCTTATATCACCGGTCAGGCCATCGTCGTCGATGGCGGCGCCACCGTCGGCGGTCCGCTGTGAGCGGACGCTTCGTCGGCAAGAGCGTGCTCGTCACCGGTGCCGGATCGGGCATCGGCCGGGCGACCGCACAGCTCTTCGCCGAAGAGGGCGCCCGCGTCCTGGCGGTGGATCTGACCGATACGGTCGAACAGACCGCCGCCGGTCACGACAATATCACGGCCATGCAGGGCGATGCCGGCAGCGACGCCGACGTCATCGCGATGATCGCGGCGGCGACCGAACGCCATGGCGGCATCGACATCATATGCGCGAATGCCGGCATATTGGGGGGCTTTGGCGGCCTGTTCGAACAGACCGCCCAGGATTGGGCCAATCTGTTGCGGGTCAACCTGATCGGCCCCTTCCTGGCGATCAAGCATGGCGCGCGGGCGATGATCGACAGTGGTCGTGGCGGCGCCATCGTGTGCACCGCGTCGGTCGCGGCGCTGCGTGCCGGGGCGGGCGGGCCCGCCTATTCCGCGTCCAAGGCCGGCGTGATCAATCTGGTCCAGACATCCGCCCAGCAACTGGGCGGGTCGGGCATTCGCGTCAACGCGGTCTGCCCCGGCCTGATCGAAACCGGCATGACCCAGCCAATCTATGATCAGGCGCGCGCGAAGGGACGCGGGGAATCGATCGGCCAGCTCAATCCGCTCGGCCGCGGCGGCGAACCCGCCGAAATCGCGCAGGCCATATTGTTCCTGGCCTCTGACGAGGCAAGCTATGTCAACGGCCACGCACTGGTGGTCGATGGCGGATTGTCCACATCCCATCCTTTCGCCAAGCCCAGGAAACTGGGTGAGACGACCATCTGAGACGAGATAATCATGATCGAGACCATTCAGCACGACGACGTCTTTGCAATCGCACAGGCCATCACCGCCGAAGCCGGCGCGAAAATGGGCGGGATCGACCGGCGGGATCGCTGAGACAGGGAGGGCAATGCCATGATTTTGACCTTTACCCCGGAAGAGGAAGCCTTTCGCGAGGAAGTGCGCGGCTTCCTGAAGGAAAAGCTGCCCGCCCGCATCTCCGAGAAGGTGCGCACGGGCAAGCGGCTGACCAAGGCCGACCATGAGGAATGGCACAGCCTGCTGAACGAGCGCCGCTGGTACGCCAACCACTGGCCCGTCGAACATGGCGGGCCGGGCTGGACCATCCCCCAGCGCCATATTTTCGAGATAGAGGCCGCCGCCGCGCATGCCCCGTCCATCATCCCTTTCGGCGTATCGATGCTGGGCCCGGTGTTGATCAAATATGGATCGGAAGAGCAGAAGAAATACTGGCTGCCGCGCATTCTGGACGGGTCCGACTGGTGGTGCCAGGGCTATTCCGAACCGGGCGCCGGGTCTGACCTTGCCAGCCTGAAATGCGCGGCGGTTCGCGATGGCGACCATTATGTCGTCAATGGGCAGAAGACCTGGACCACGCTGGGCCAGCACGCCAACATGATCTTCTGCCTTGTCCGCACGTCCAGCGAGGGCAAGAAGCAGGAGGGCATTTCCTTCCTGCTGGTCGACATGAACACCCCCGGCGTGGAGGTTCGCCCGATCACCCTGCTGGATGGCGAGCATGAAGTGAACGAAGTCTTCTTCACCGACGTGCGCGTGCCGGTCGAAAATCTGGTCGGTGAGGAGAATAAGGGCTGGACCTACGCCAAATATCTGCTGACTTATGAGCGCAGCAATATTGCCGATGTCGGCAAGTCGGTCGCGGCCTTCGCCCATCTGCGACATATCGTTGAAACCCAGCAGCGGGGCGGCAGGCGACTGGCGGACGATCCGTTGTTCGCCGCGCGCATGGCCCGGCTGGAAATCGACCTCGACAATATGCGCACGACCAATCTTCGCGTGCTGGCGGCAGCAGGCGAAGGCACGGCGCCAGTGGCGGAAAGCTCCATGCTCAAGATCCGGGGAACCGAGATTCGGCAGGAAATCACCAACCTCGCGCGCCGTGCCCTCGGCCCCTATGCCCAGCCCTTCGTGAGCGAGGCGCTGGACGAAGGGTTCAAGGGCGAGCCTGTCGGTCCCGATTATGCGGCGCCGATCGCGGTGGAATATTTCAACAACCGCAAGCTCTCGATCTTCGGCGGGTCCAACGAGGTCCAGCGCGAAATCATTACCAAAGCCATTCTGGAGCTTTGATCCATGGATTTTCAACATAGCGAAGACAGGCAGATGCTGGCCGACAGCCTTGGCCGCTATCTGCAACAACAATATCCGATCGACGTGCGCAACGGCATCAGCGCGTCCGACGCCGGCTGGTCGCGCGACAAGTGGAATGAACTGGCCGAACTGGGCGTCATCGGCGCGCTGTTCGACGAAAGGGTCGGCGGCTATGGCGGCACGGGCTTCGACATCGCCGTGGTGTTCGAACAGCTGGGCCGCGCGCTGGTGGTGGAACCCTTCCTGTCCACGCTGATGGCCGGCCGCCTGCTCGCCGCGATGGGCGAAACCGCACTGGTCGAACAGGTCATCGCGGGCGAGCGCGTCGTCGCCTTTGCCCATTCCGAAGCCCATAATCCCTATGATCTGGCCGACATCGCAACCACGGCGTCGCCGTCGGGCGACCGCTGGCTGCTGAAAGGCGGCAAGGCGGTGGTGCCGCAGCTGGCATCGGCGGACGAGCTGATCGTGTCGGCCCATGCGCAGCGTGATGGCGAAGCGGACGCGGCCGTGTCGCTGTTCCGCCTCGACGGCGGCAGCGCCCAGGCGCGCGTGCAGGACTACCCCATGGTCGACGGCGGTCGCGGCGGCGATCTGTGGCTGGACCAGACGCCCGCCAGCCTGGTCGGCGGGCAGGGCGAAGCCTATCCCGCCATAGAGGAAGCCGTTGCCGCCGGCATCGTCGCCCTGTGCTGGGAAGCGGTGGGCGTGATGGACGTGATCAGGGACGCCACGCTCGACTATCTGCGCACCCGCAAGCAGTTCGGCGTCGCCATCGGCAAGTTCCAGGCGCTTCAGCATCGCATGGCCACGGTCGCGCTGGAAATCGAACAGGCCCGGTCCGCCGCGATCAACGCCGCCGATGCGCTGGGCGGCGATCGCGACCGGCGCGAACGGGCCGTGTCGGCTGCAAAATATACCATCGGCCGCGTCGGCACGCTGGTGGCGGAAGAGGCGATCCAGATGCATGGCGGTATCGGCATGACAGAGGAACTGCCGCTGTCCCATTATGCCAAGCGCTTGACCATGATCGGCCACCAGCTGGGCGATGAAGACCATCATCTGGCGCGGTACAGCGCGATCGGACGTGCGGCATGACCGCGGGCTCGGGGGCGCCTTCATGCTTCGGAAGATAGAGGAACTGGCCGCCAAATGCTGACCCGCTTCACCATCTGACCCCTATTCAGGAGAAACAATCATGCGCGATGCCGTCATCGTATCTACCGCCCGCACCCCCATTGGCCGAGCCTATAAGGGCGCCTTCAACGCCACGCCCTCGCCCACGCTTGCCGCCCACGCCATTCGCGCTGCGGTGGAACGGTCCGGCATCGATCCCAGCGAGATTGACGACCTGATCCTGGGCTGCTCGCTGCCGCAGGGCGTGCAGCAGACCGTCGGCCGCACCGCCGCCCTGCGCGCGGGCCTGCCCGACAGCGTCGCCGGCATGACGATCGACCGCCAATGTGCTTCCGGCCTGATGACCATCGCCACCGCTGCCAAGCAGGTGATCGTCGACCGGATGGACGTGGTCGTGGCCGGCGGAGTCGAATCCATCTCGCTGGTCCAGACGCCGCAGCTGCGCGTGGAGCCGGACCCCGAACTGCTGGCCATGGTTCCCGACATCTACATGCCCATGTTGCAGACCGCCGAAGTCGTTGCCAAGCGCTACGGCATATCGCGCGAGCGGCAGGACGCCTATGGCCTGCGCTCGCAGCAACTGACCGCGCAGGCCCAGCAGGCCGGCGCCTTCGACCAGGAAATCATTCCCGTCACCGCCAACATGTCCGTGACCGACAAGGCCAGCGGCGAAGTGTCGTTCCGGGAAATCACCCTGACCAAAGATGAGGGCAATCGTCCCGAAACGACGGCAGAAGGGCTGGCGTCGCTCAAGGCCGTGGTCGAAGGCGGCGTCATTACCGCGGGCAACGCCTCGCAGCTGTCCGACGGCGCGTCGGCCTGCGTCGTGATGGAGGCCAGCCTGGCGGAAAAGCGCGGTCTGGCGCCGCTTGGCCGCTATGTCGGCATGGCCGTCGCCGGAACCAAGCCGGACGAAATGGGGATCGGCCCGATCTTCGCGGTGCCCAAGCTGTTGAACCGTTTCGGCCTGAGCGTGGACGATATCGGCCTTTGGGAACTGAACGAGGCCTTCGCCGTGCAGGTACTGCACTGTCAGGAGGTGCTGAACATTCCCGACGAACGTCTGAACGTGAATGGCGGCGCGATCTCCATCGGCCATCCCTATGGCATGTCCGGCGCGCGCATGGTTGGCCACGCGCTGATCGAGGGCAAGAAGCGCGGCGCCCGCTATGTCGTGGTGACGATGTGCGTGGGCGGCGGCATGGGCGCGGCCGGCCTGTTCGAGGTGCTGTAATACCATCGCGCTCGGTCTTCGACCGATCACAAGTGGGTTTCGCTCAGGCGCCGCGCGGGCTTTACCAAGGTCCGATGAGGCAAACTCATCGCGCCTTGGTATAAATGCGCGCACTGCTGTCGATCGCGCCGCGCGGCCGGAAACGCTGAGACTGCGCGAGATCGCGGACCCGCAGCCCGGCCCCGGCCTGCGCGATCAACGATCCCGAGGCGCTGGTCATGGAGGACAGATAACAGTCCAAGCCGCAGCGCCCCCTTTTCGCACGATGGCAAGACCAGCGAAACCTCTCCCCAGCAGCATGATGGCCGCTCTGTGCGCTGCAAGATGGTGAGGTCGATGAACAGCAGCTCAACGCTATAACAGCCGCGCGCGCCAGCCGCCGCCCCCCGTCTCGATGGGTCAGAAATCGGTGGTAAAGGGTGCGACCTGAATCGCCCTTTCGAGCAAGGCAGCCCGTTCCGTGGCCGGAATTAGGGAGCCCCCTGTCGTCCACATGATGTGGGTCGCCTGGCCCACGCGATCAGTCAGGCCGTGCTTGGCGAGATAGGCCTTGCCAGGCTCCGTGGAGAGCATCAGCGGTCCCGCAAAGGCAGATGCGGACGACGGCTCAACACCCAGGCCGATTGTTTCGTGGTCGACCAGAAGAAGGCTGAGCAGTTGATCGTCCGTCAGCGTGTAGATGGCATCGAGCCGCTCGACCATGAGCGGCGCGACCAGCATCGATGCCTGCGCGACGGCAAGACCATCTGCCTCGGTCCGATTGGTGAGGCCGATATCATAGACGGAGACGCAGCGATCCATGCCGCTTAGCATCTGCACAAGCATGCAAGGCGATTGCACCGGTTCGGCGAAGATGCAGTGGACATGCTGACCGAAGATGCGCTTCAGCCCATAGGCTATGCCGCCCGGCGCGCCGCCGACGCCGCACGGTATATAAACGAACAACGGTTGGTCATGGTCCACGGGAATTGCGCACTCGCGCAGCTGGACAGCGAGTTCGGAAGCGGCAGCCGCGTAACCGACGAACAAATCCAGAGACCGCTCGTCATCCACGAAATGCGAGAAGGCGTCGGCCTCGGACGCCGTCCGCCCCTTTGCCACGGCTTCGGCATAGTCGCCGCCATGTTCGACGACTTCCACCCCATTGTCGCGCAACCGCTGTTTTTTCCAAGCCTTGGCATCGTGCGACATATGTACGGTCGCACGGAAACCCAAGGCTGCGGAAATAAGCCCGATGCCCATGCCCAGATTACCAGTGCTGCCGACGACCACCGAATAGCGGGAAAACAGCTCTTTCACCTCGGGCTTTACGAGAGACAACAGGTCTCCATTCGCTTCCACCAGCCCATGTGCCAGTGCGACACGTTCGGCAAAGGCGATGACTTCGTGAAATCCTCCACGCGCCTTGACCGACCCAGCAATGGGAAGGCGATGGTCGGCCTTTACCCAACACCGCGCCGCAAATTCAGAGGACTGACCCAGCCTCTCCATCATAGGCGAGACTGGCAGCAGCGCAGAACGAAGAGGGTTATCAGTATTGACTACCGAAGGGAAAACTTTGCCAAGAAGCCCGATCGACCGCCGCAATCTCGCTTCAGCCTCCTCTACAGCGCTATCGACCATGGGATCGCCGGCCGCATCGCACGGCAAAGCAGGATTGAACCAAAACCCGGCTTTGGCGCTGCGCAGCCAGGACCATGCCCCATCGTCAAGAATATCGCCCATAAGTTCCATTTTCTGACACTAGTCTAATATTAATATCGCCGCGCGAGGCCTTCCCGCCACTTTCAATGTCATGCCGAGCTTATCTCAAATCAGAGATAAAGGAAAAGCAAACCGAACCATGGCGAATGATATGGCCTGCCCCCCTCCAGCGTTCGTCAAGATCGCGATGCTGCACCTGGGTAACTGCGGGGCATGGGAGCCAAGAGGGATGGCGACATAATTCACCTCTGATGACCGGATGCCTGGGCTCAGATCTTTAAATTGTTTGGGGTGACGAGGATCGGTCGATCATCAGCGGCATCATCTTCGTCATCAGGAAGGGCTTGCGACGCGGCCTCAAGGCCGGCTGTCGTACACCGACAGGTGGAGATAATTGGGGTCGAAGCCACTTTCCCGGCGCAGTGCATTGATGTCGTTGATGCGGAGCGTCCCACCTTTTACCGTTGCAAGCCCGGCCTCCCGGAGACGTTTGAGGACGCGATTCACATGAACCGGGGTCAGGCCCGTGGCGTCGCCAATCTCCTCCTGCGTCAATGGCATTTCGAGCGAATGATCCGAGGTCAGGCCGACCAGGCGGGCACGCACATAAAGCTCGCCGAGCAGGTGGCCAACGGCCTCGAATGCGTCGCCACGTCCGCCCTTGACCAGCCAGCGCCTGAGAATCGCCTCATCTATGAGCGTGCTCCGCCAAAATGCCCGGGCGAGCGATGGGGTCGAGCCAGCGATGCGATCGATCTGTTCCGGCGGAACGAAGGCAACCTTGCAGTCGGTCAGGGCAATGATGCCGTGATCCATTATCTTCAAAACGGTGGCGTGAATGTCGCAAAAGTCGCCGGGAAGGAGAAAGGCCGTGATGCGACGCGAGCCGTCCGGAAGCACATTATAGCGGACAGCCCATCCATCCAGAATGATGTGAATGCAATCCGGACTTGAGCCTTCGGAGACGATATCCTTACGGCGCGCGATGGCGTGGACATCGTGACAAAGGGCCATGGCAGCCTGCTCTTCGGCTTCCGTCAGACGGTCCACCGATGCCAGCTTTTTCAGCAATGGATTATGCATCAACTTGGTCTCCGGGATCAGCCCGCCGACCAGATTAATGCAATGTTTCCATAATGCGAAGTGCCCAGCAGGCTCGCCAGGCGCAAAAAAAGGCCGCCCTAAGAGGCGGCCTTCCTTCGTGTTTCCGGAGCGTTACCGCTGTTGATCGCTCTGGTTGTCACGCCGTTCCTGCTGACCACCCTGCTGGCGGCGCTGTTCATCCTCCTGGTTCTGCTGACCGGGATTACGGTCCCGCTCGCTTGGATTCCCGCCCTGCTGGCCGCTGCCGCCACCCTGCTGATTTTGCTGACCGGGGTTCATGCCCTGACCGCCTTGCTGACCGGGATTCGACTGATTTTGGTTCTGGTCTGCCATTTTCGGGTATCCTCAAGCGCCGGGATGGCGCGAACTGAAAACACGTGAGCGAACAGCGCCGTTCCGAAGAATCGTGCTGATCGAGATTAGCCATAGCTGACGCCGCCGGGTCGCTTCGTGCCCCCGGCGGGCCGCTCCCCGCTGCTACGCCGATGGAAGCTGACCGCTGCGAAGCATTGAACCACCGCGCTAAAAACGATCGACCGTGGAACGGTCTGAACTGCGACGCATTGATGTTTCCAAATTGTAACAGGGAGAAGGGCGGCGCAGATCTTCCCACCCGCAGCCGACACATGGTTACGCCTGGGCGCTGCGGCCTTGGCGCTTTTTGTGCTGGGGCTTGCCTTGGGGGGGCGGGACTATGCCAGATCTTCCTATCAGTCGCAGGTGGGTTGGGTGCAGGACCAGCCTGTTCCGTTCAGCCACAAGCATCATGTCGGCGATGAAGGGATCGATTGCCGCTATTGTCACACGAGTGTGGAAGATAGCGAGCATGCCGGGCTTCCCCCCACCCACACCTGCATGACATGTCATTCACAACTCTGGACCGGGGCGAAGGTGCTGGAGCCTGTTCGCCAGAGCCTGCTGACCGGCCGTCCGATCCGCTGGCAGCGCGTGGCGCAGCTGCCCGATTATGTGCAGTTCAACCATTCGATCCATGTGAACCGCGGCGTTGCCTGCATTGAATGCCATGGTCGCATCGACCAGATGCCGCTCACCTGGCGCGCCAGGCCGTTCCAGATGCAATTCTGCCTGGACTGCCATCGCGATCCCGCCCCCCACCTGCGTCCGCGCCAATGGGTGACGCGTATGGCGCCGCCTGACTGGAGCGAGGCGCAGAAGCGCGCCTATGGCGAGCGGGTGATGCAGGCGCATCGGATCGACCCCAAGACACTGGACAATTGCGAGATATGCCACCGATGAGCAACCCCGGCGATCTGGCGGGGCTGCACGCCCTTACCGGCAAGCGCTTCTGGCGCGCGCTCGACGATCTCATCGATCAACCGGGGTTTCGCGCGCGGATCGGCGCCGCCTTTCCTGCCCTGGCGACGGGTGCGGGAGACTGGCGGCGCCGGGATATATTGAAATGTCTGGGGGGCGCTATCGCCCTCGCCGGACTCGACGGTTGCGAGCGCCAGCCCGATGAAGAGGCGATGCCTTTCGTCGAACAGCCCGAAGGCGCGGAGCCGGGAATCGCCCGCTTCTACGCCACCGCGGTCGAGATGGACGGCGTCGCCCAGCCGGTTATCGGCAAGACGCGTGAGGGGCGGCCGATCAAGCTGGAGGGCAATGGCGATCACCCCGCAAGCCTGGGAGCAACGAACGCCTTCACTCAAGCGGCGCTGCTCGATCTTTACGATCCCGCGCGCTCGGGCGCGCCCCTTTTCCAAGGACAGCCCACCAGCTGGAGCCGCGTCGATACGGCTCTGGCGGAGTTGCGCAGCCGCCTGGACGGGCAAGCCGGGGCGGGTTTCCACCTCATCACCGGGCCGGTCGGTTCGCCGACCTTGCGCCGCCAGATCGCCTCCCTGCTCGACCGTTGGCCGCAAGCGCGCTGGCATGTGCATGCGCCGGTTGGCGATCCCACTGTCAGCAATGAGCGGCTGCATCTCGACCGAGCACATGTAACCGTCAGCTTCGATGCCGACCTGCTCGGCCCCGGTCCGCATCAGATCTGGCATGCAACACAATGGGGTGCGCGACGGCGGGCATTCCAAACGGGGCGCGGCGGTGCTGCTCTGTTCGTCGCCGAACCCAGCCCGACTATGACGGGCGTCACGGCGACCCGGCGGCTGGTCGCCAGCGGCACGCGGATGCGAGCGCTGGTGGAAGCTCTGGCGACGGACCTCGGCGTGCGCGCCGCGCCACCGATCCGGCTCAGTTCGCTGGAACGGGCGTGGGTGGGCGAAGCTGCGGCGGCATTGCGGCGCAATCCCGGACGCGGCCTTGTCGTGGCGGGGCCCGAACAACCGCGGGACGTGCACGAACTGACTCGCGCCATCGACCGGCATCTCGGCAATCTGAGCGCCACCAGAAGCCATTTCGCGCCACCGTCTGGGCCACGCCCCCAGGACATGGCGGCACTGGCTGCGGCGATCCGACGCGGCGAGGCGCGGTCGCTGTTCCTCCTCGACATCAATCCGTTTCACAGTGCCCCGGACCTGAAGCCGCTGTTGGCGCGCTTGCCTCTGCGCATCCATGCGGGGCTGCATGTCGACGAGAGCGCGGCAACCGCGCACTGGCATCTGCCCATGCCGCATCTGCTCGAAAGCTGGAGCGACGGGCGGGCCGCCGATGGATCGGCGCTGCTGGTGCAGCCGCTGGTACGGCCATGGCTCGACGTGCGCTCCCGCCACGCGCTGCTGGAACGGCTGATGGGCGGAGAGCGTGGCGATCGCGCCATCGTGCGCGAGACATGGCCCGCCATATTGGAGGATGAGGCGTGGACGCAGGCGCTGGTGAGCGGGACCATCCCGGACAGCCAGCCCGTGGCCGCCGCACCGCAGTCGGCGAGGACGCAACAAGCCCGTGAGGATAAAGCGGCCGAGGGGCTTTCGCTGCTCGTCCGGCCTGATCCCACGATCTGGGACGGGCGCTATGCGAGCAATCCCTGGCTCCAGGAACTGCCCAAGCCGCTTACCAAGATCACGTGGGGCAATGCGGTCCATATCAGCCCGGCGCTGGCGCGGGAACGGGGGCTGGCGTCGGGCGACATGGTGCGGCTGTCGGTCGGCGATCGCAGCGTCGCCGGTCCCGTCTGGATCGTGCCGGGACAAGAGCGCCGTACCCTGCTGGTCCATCTGGGTCATGGGCGACAGCGCGGTGGGCCGGTCGCCCAGGGAACGGGCTTCGACGCTTACCCCCTTGTCGGCGCGAAAGGGGAAGTGCGGATCGACAGGATCGATGGACGGGAGGAAGTCGCCACCACCCAGCATCATTTCGCGATGAAGGGCGACGAGTTCATCCGCTTCGTCGATACACTGGCCGACGCTCTGCCACCCGGTCCGCCGCGCGCCAACTTCTTTTCCGCCCAGAAATCGAGCCCAGGCTGGGGCATGGCGATCGACCTTGACCTCTGCATCGGCTGCAACGCCTGCGTCGTCGCCTGCGTGGCCGAGAACAACATCCCGATGGTCGGTAAGGAGCAGGTGGCCAAGGGGCGCGAGATGCACTGGCTGCGGGTCGACCGCTATTATGAAGGACCGCCCGACGATCCGCGGCACGCCTTCCAGCCGGTGCCGTGCATGCATTGCGAAGACGCGCCCTGCGAGATGGGCTGTCCGGTCAATGCCGCCGTGCACAGCCCCGACGGCCTCAACCTGCAAGTGTATAATCGCTGCATCGGCACCCGTACCTGCTCTGCCTATTGCCCCTACAAGGTGCGCCGCTTCAACTGGTTCGACCTGACCGCCAAGGACCCGCCGGAACTGCGCGCCGCGCGCAATCCGGAGGTTAGCGTGCGCGGACGCGGCGTCATGGAAAAATGCACCTATTGCATCCAGCGCATCAGCGCCGCCCGCATCACCGCGAAGAAAGAGGATCGGCCGATCCGCGACGGCGAGGTGGCAACCGCCTGCCAAGCCGCCTGCCCGACGCAAGCCATTGTCTTTGGTGACATATTCGACGGGAAAAGCGCCGTCAGCCGGCGCAAGGCCAGCGGGCGCGACTATGATCTGCTGCCCGAAACCAACACTCGACCCCGGACCAGCTATCAGGCGCGGATCAGGAGCGGGGAGGAAGAGGCGTGACCGAAGACCTCAAGGCTGCCGACCGCGTCCTGCGCCTCCCCCCGCGATTTCCCGCGCCGCGGGCCTGGTGGATCTGCTTCGGCTTCGCGCTGTCGTTGCTCGCGCTTTTCTTCATTTCGGTGGGCTGGCTGTTCGGTCATGGGCCCGGCATCTGGGGCAATAACATCCCTGTCGGCTGGGGATTTCCCATTGCCAACTATGTCTGGTGGCTGGGTATCGGCCATGCCGGAACGCTGATTTCGGCGATGCTGCTGCTGCTGGGGCAGGACTGGCGCAACAGCCTCAATCGCTTTGCCGAGGCGATGACGCTGTTCGCCGTCAGCTGCGCCGGACTTTACCCGATCCTGCATCTGGGGCGGCCATGGCTGTTTTACTGGATGGCGCCCTATTTCAACACGATGAATGTGTGGCCGCAGTTCAAGAGTCCACTGACCTGGGATTTCTTCGCGGTCCTGACCTATCTGATCGTATCGGTGCTGTTCTGGTATATCGGCATCATCCCCGACCTCGCGGCGGCGCGTGACCGGGCGGCGAAGATGCGATGGAAGATTTTCTTCGGCTTGGGCGCGCTCGGCTGGCGGGGACAGGCGACGCATTGGGCGCGGTGGCAGCAGGCCTATCGGCTGACGGCCGCCATCGCCGTGCCGCTGGTCGTATCGGTCCATTCGGAAATATCGCTGCTGTTCGCTGCCGGGCCAGTTCCCGGCTGGGTATCTACGGTGTTCCCGCCCTATTTCGTGCTGGGCGCGGCCTTTTCCGGCTTTGCCATGGTGTCGATGCTGACCGTCTGGCTCCGCTGGATGCTCGATCTCCACGCGCTGGTCACGCCGCGCCACCTCGACATGCTGGGGTGCCTGCTGCTGTCGACCGGCATGATGACGGCCTATGGCTATGCTGCCGAGATGTTCTCTGCCGCCTATGCCGGGGGCAAGGAGGCCGAGACGCTGTTCGACCGCTTCGGGGGCCCCTATGCCTGGAGCTATTGGGGTGCGATTTTCTTCAACTTCATCCCCTTGCAGTTGCTCTGGTGGCGGCGCTTGCGGGTGACCCCCATCGTCCTGTTCCTGATCGGTTGCAGCGCCACCGCCGGCATGTGGATGGAACGCTATATGCTGCTGGTCAGCTCGCTCTATCGCGACTGGCTCGAAAGTTCGACCGGCTATTTCCATGCGACCTTCTGGGATTGGGGGCTGTTCTTGGGAACGATCGGCCTGTTCCTGACCCTATTCTTGTTATTCGTCCGCTTCCTGCCGGTCATTTCCGCTTTCGAGGTCCGCGAGGAGGCGGCGGATGGCTGACAGCGGCCCGATCTTCGCCGTGCTCGCCGTCTTCGACACGCCCAGGCGATTGCTGGATGCCGCGCGCGCGATACGGGCACAGGGCTTCCGGAACGTCGATGCCTTCACGCCTTTTCCGGTCAAGGGGCTGGAGCAGGCGCTCGACTTGTCCGACCGGCGCGTGCCCGCCGCCATGCTGATTGGCGGCATCGTCGGCGCGGCGAGCGGTTTTCTGATGCAGGTCGGCACCAGCTTCGACTATCCCCTACGCATCGGGGGCAGGCCGCTGGTGGCAGTACCGGCCTTCATGATGATCGCGTTCGAACTCATGGTGCTGGGGGCGGTGCTGGCGGCGCTCGCCACGATGTTCATCAGCAACCGGCTGCCGCGCCTGCACCATCCCGTCTTCGATGCCGATGGCTTCGACCTGTCGGCTGATGACCGCTTCTATCTTGCAATTCTGGCCGATGCGCAGTTCGACCGCGACGAAGCCGGCAAGGCTTTGGCCGCGTTGAATCCGGACGCGATCATCGATGTACGGGCAAGGCCGCGCGCATGAGCCGTGCCCTGCCTGCCCTGCTGCTGCTCACCGCCTGCAACAATATGGTACAGCAGCCGCGCTACGACGCTTATGAGAAAAGCAGCCTCTTTCCCGATGGCAAGGTGATGCAGGCGCCGCCCGATGGCACTGTCGCTCGCGACGAACCGGAACACGCTGCCGCCGCCCGGCGGCCCGCCGCTATCACCCCGGCGCTGCTGGCGCGCGGCAAGGAACGCTATGGCATCTATTGCGCGATCTGCCATGGCGCGGATGGGCGCGGCGACGGCTACGTGACGACGCGCGGATTCCCGCACCCGCCGAGCTATCTGTCACCCCGCCTGCGGATCGCGCCGGCCTCGCACTTCTACGACGTCATCACCCACGGCTATGGCATCATGTACGCCTATGCCGACCGAATACCGCCCGCCGACCGCTGGGCGATCGCAGCGCATATCCGCGTACTTCAGGCAGCGCAGCCGGCGCGCGATGCGGAGCGGGGGCGCGCCGATGCGCTATAGGACGCTGCGCCGTGAAAGAATCATGGTCCTTGCCGGTACGCTGGTCTGCGGCGGGGTGCTGCTCGCCTCGCTCTGGTCGCCCCGCGCGGTGCTGACCGGCTGGCTTGGCGGCGCGGTGGCGTTTGGGGCCGTCCCTTCGGGCGCGCTCCTGCTCATGATGATGATGCGGCTTATTCCGGGCCTATGGGGTGATGACCTGCGCCTCAGCGCGGAAGCCGCGACGCTGCTGACCCCGCTCGCCGCCGCAGCGATGTTGCCGGTGCTGGTTGGCATGGGCGCGATCTATCCGTGGGTTGGCGACCGTTCACTGTCCCCCTTTCAGCTGATCTGGTTGAGCCCGCTGCCCTTCGCCCTGCGCACGCTGCTACGGTTCGCCGCGCAATGGTGGCTTGGCCATTGCATGCGCGCGCGGCTGCGCCAGACGAGGACAGCGGGTGCCGGCGTGATGCTGATGCCGATGCTGACATCGTTGGTGGCGGTCGACTGGCTGATGTCGTTGGATGCGGGGTTCACGTCATCTGCCTTCGGACTGGAGTTTATCCAGCGGGAGGTGACGATCGGCTTTTGCGCGCTGCTCCTGCTGCGGCTCAACCTTGGCCGCGCGCCGGTGCGGCCTTCCGTGCTCGGCGGCTTGCTGCTGACACTGCTGCTGCTTTCAGCCTATTTCCTCTTTCTGCCCTTCTTCGTGATCTGGTCGAGCAACCTTGCGCCCAACGTCGAATGGTATGCACGGCGCTGGGACTTGGAGTGGGAGGCCGTCGCCTGGGCGTTCGGGCTGCTGGGCGGCATACCCCTGCTCGCGCTGCTGTTCGCCAGGATCCGGTCGAGCCTCGCCTGGCTGAAGCTGCTGTCCGTCGCGGTGCTGTTCTCGACGCTGCTGCAACTGGCTTGGGTCGTGCTGCCGCTGCGAGGAGCAACGGCGGCGCTCGCCTTCTGCGCTACGCTTACGGGGCTTGGCCTTTTCGGGGTGGCGTTGCTGCCGGCCGCCCTTCGGCAGCGCATTGATGCGCGGTTGCCGCGGGACGCGCGGCGATGACGCGCCCGCTCCACGCCGAAACGAAGGTCCAGCGCGGCGACAGCCCGACGGCGGAGCAGCGCGAACGCGGCTATGAACCCCTCGACGCATCGCCCGCCAAGGTGCTGTTGGGCGTCGCCTGCTTCCTGGCGCTGATGGTGGCCGGCCTGCTTTTTTCGGCAGCGACGCTGGGCTGGCTCAAGGCGGAGGAGGACAGGCCGCGCAACCCGGCCCGCGGCCTTGCGGTCAAGCCGCCACCGCCGCATCTTTTGGCCGAACCCTTAGCGTCACGCCAGCGCTTCGACGCGGCGATGGCAAAACAGCGCGACAAGGCCGCGCTCGACCGCGCCGCCCAAGCGGTTATCCAGCGCGGCTGGCAGGAGGACATGCCGCCGCCTGACGCCACGGCGCGCGCGCGCCGGGGAGCGGCGCGATGATGATGATACGATTCCTGCTGATCGCTCTGGCGTTGCTGTGTCGTCCCGCTTTTGCGCAAGGCGGCTTCGATCCTTTCGGCGAGGCGCGGATAGACGGTCGCCCCGGCGCGCGAATACCGATGGATGCCCCTTTCCTCGACGCGCAGGACCGCCCCACCAGCCTGCGCGCGCTCGCGGCAGGGAAGCCTGTCCTGCTCGTGCCCGTGTTGCACCACTGCCCGAATATCTGCGGCGCGACGTTGGCGGGCGTGGCGCAGGCGATCGCCGGACAGAGGCTGCGTCCCGGCCGCGATTTTACGCTCGTCGCCTTCGGCATCGACCCGCGTGAGGGACCGCAGGCTGCGCGTGACGATCTGGCGCAGATCAGGGACCGCACCGGCGTTCACGCGCTGACCGGCCAGCGCGAGGCGGTCCGCCGCATCACCGAAGCCATCGGCTATCACTATGCGTGGGACGATCGGATCGGCCAATATGCCCATGCCGCCGCCTCTGCGGTCATTTCTCCGGACGGACGGCTCAGCGGCTGGCTCTACGGCCTCGCCCCGCGCCCGGCAGAGCTTGAGAGCGCGCTGCGCGCCGCCCGGTCCGGCACATCCGGCAGCTTTGGCGAGACGATACTCCTCCTCTGCTATCATTATGACCCGGCTACGGGGCGCTATACGCCGGCCATAGAAAAGATATTGCGCCTGGCGGGCGTCGCAACCGTCGCCGCTATCGCCCTGCTCCTCTTCCGGCTGAAGGGGCGAACGGCATGAGCCACGGCTTCTTCCTCTGGCCCGTACAGGCGTCGCATCATGCGAAGGAGGTCGATCTGCTGATCGGCGGGTTTGGCGTGATGGTCTGGCTGCTGACATTGCCGGTCTTCATCCTGATCGCGGTTTTCGTCTTCCGCTACCGCACCGGTCGCGACGCGAACCGCGACCATGCCTCCGGCAGCAATGTGTGGCTGGAGGTGAGTTGGTCCATCATCCCCTTCCTGCTGACGCTCGGCTTTTTCGTTTGGGCGACCGCGCTCTATTTCGACCTCAGGCGACCGCCTGCAGGCGCGATGACAATCAACCTCGTCGCCAGGCAATGGATGTGGAAATATCAGCATGGGGAAGGCGCGCGGGAGATCAACGATCTGCATGTCCCCGTCAATCGTCCCGTGAAGCTGGTGATGATCTCGCAGGACGTGATCCACAGCGTCTTTGTTCCTGCGTTGCGCATCAAGCAGGACGTGCTGCCGGGCCGCTACACGACGATGTGGTTCACTGCCGATCGGCTGGGCATCTATCCGCTGCGCTGCGCCGAATTTTGCGGCACGGACCATAGCGTCATGGGGGGACGGCTGATCGTCATGGCGCCGCAGGATTATGCCGGCTGGCTCGCCCGCAACCGCGACGGGGGCGAGAGCGAGACCCTGGCCGCCGCCGGCGCGCGCCTGTTCCGGTCCGTCGGGTGCAGCGGCTGCCATGGCGCTGCCTCGACCGTTCATGCCCCGCCGCTGGATGGGCTCTATGGTGGCCCGGTCGGCCTGTCGGATGGACGCGCGCTGATCGCGGACGACCAATATCTGCATGACTCGATCATGCTACCGAACAAGGACGTCGCGGCAGGCTACAGGCCGATCATGCCGACCTACGCCAACGTCCTTGCGTCCGAACAGGTGAATGCGCTGGTCGCTTATCTCAAGGATATCGGCGCAGGAAAGCCGGGCACCCGGCAGGAGGACGGGAATGAGTGACGCCGCGCTCGACATGGGTAAGCCCGCAGAGGAGGTGGAGGACATCAGCTACCTGCGCGCCGGGCACAGCCTGCGTTCATGGTTCCTGACCACCGATCATAAGCGCATCGCGATCCTCTACCTTGTCTCCATCGTCTTCTTCTTCCTGATCGGCGGCGCAGCGGCGGCGATGATCCGGCTCGACCTGCTCACCCCGGCGGGCGACCTCATGACCAACGAAGGCTATAACCGCGCCTTTTCGCTGCATGGGATCATCATGGTCTGGTTCTTCCTGATCCCGTCCATCCCCAACACGATCGGCAATTTCATCATTCCCCTGATGATCGGCGCGCGCGACCTCGCCTTCCCCCGCCTCAATCTCCTGAGTTGGTATATCTATATCGTTGCGGGTTTCATCGCGCTGGCCGTGGTGCTGGGCGGGGGCGTGGACACAGGCTGGACCTTCTACACGCCGCTATCGACCATGTATGCGAACGGGATGGTGGCAGCGACGGTGATCGCCGTCTTCATCAGCGGATTTTCGACGATCCTCACCGGCATCAACTTCATCGTTACGATCCACAAGCTGCGCGCGCCGGGCATGACCTGGAGCCGCCTGCCGCTGTTCATCTGGTCACATTACGCCGTGTCGATCATCTTCGTGCTGGCGACGCCGGTCCTGGCGATCACGCTGCTGCTGGTGGCGGCCGAACGATTGTTCGGCATTGGCGTATTCGATCCCGCGCTGGGCGGCGACCCGCTCCTGTTCCAACATCTCTTCTGGTTCTACAGCCACCCGGCCGTCTACATCATGGTGCTTCCCGCCATGGGCGTCATCAGCGAACTCATCACATCGGCTGCGCACAAGCGGATCTTCGGATACTGGTTCGTCGCCATTGCGTCCATCGCGATCGCGGTGATCGGCTTTCTCGTGTGGGGCCATCACATGTTCGTGTCCGGCCAGTCGCTCTATGCGAGCGCGGTTTTTTCCTTCCTGTCGGTGGCCGTGGCGGTGCCCTCCGCGATCAAGGTCTATAACTGGACGGCGACCCTCTACAAGGGCGACATCATGATCGACGCGCCCCTGCTCTTCGCGCTGGGCTTCATCGGCTTGTTCGTCGCGGGCGGCCTGACCGGCCTCATGCTCGCCATGCTGGCGATCGACGTGCATGTACACGACACCTACTTCGTGGTCGCCCATTTCCACTACATCATGGTCGGGGGCACGGTAACGGCCTTTTTCGGCGCGCTGCACTATTGGTGGCCCAAAATCACGGGGCGGCTGTATAACGAGACGCTGGCGCGGATTGCGGCCATCGTCATTCTGGTCGGCTTCAACGTCACCTTCTTTCCGCAATTCATGCTGGGCTATGAAGGCATGCCCCGCCGCTATCATGTCTATCCGCCGGAATTCCAGCTGCTCCAGGTGATTTCCTCCGCAGGCGCGGCCTTGCTGGCGGTGGGTTATGCGATGCCGGCCTTCTACCTCCTCTGGTCGCTGAAAAAGGGGCCGCGCGCGCCCGCCAACCCCTGGGGCGCGACAGGGCTGGAATGGACAACCTCCTCCCCGCCGCCCAAGCATAATTTCACGCAGCAGCCGGTGGTCGTGCGCGGTCCCTACGACTATCCGCTCGAACATCCCGCGAGCCGCGCCAATGCCTGAGCAGCGCGCCCTGCACGAACCTTTCCACCATCCCGCGCGCCAACGGCAGGCCGACCGGCTGGGCATGATCCTGTTCCTCGCCAGCGAGGCGATGCTGTTTGGCGGCCTCTTCGCCGCCGCCATGGCGCTGCGCCTCCTCTATCCCGCCGATTATGTCGCGGCATCGGGGCATTTGAAGCTGTGGCTGGGCACCGCCAACACCGCGATACTGCTGACGTCCAGTCTGATGGCGGCGGTCGCGGTGGAAACCGCACGCGGCGGGAGGCCGCGTCTGTCGGGATATGCTCTTGTCGCCGCCATTCTCCTGGGGCTGCTGTTTCTCGGCATCAAAGGCTATGAATATGGGAGCGAATATCGTGAGGGCCTGATCCCCGGTCTTCACGGCGCGCATTTCGAAGGCCGGGTCCAGCACCTGTTCATGAACTTCTATTTCGTGAGCACCGGGCTTCATGCGCTGCATGTTATCGGCGGCATCGCGCTGCTGACTATCGCCGCGTTCAGCCGCGCCGCACGGCAGGACCGCACTGTCCTGCTGATCGGCAATGCCGCGCTCTATTGGCATCTGGTCGACATCATATGGGTATTCCTTTATCCCACACTCTATCTGCCGGACGTGTCATGAAGGGCTTGCTGATCCAGTTGGGCCTGGTCTGGGTCGCGCTGCTCATCCTGCTCGCCGCGACCGTCATCGCCGCGCATCTGCCGCTTGGGGCTGCAAAGCCGTGGATCAGCTATGCCATCGCCTTCGCCAAGGCGGCGCTCATTCTTTGGGTCTTCATGGAGATGCGCAAGGAAGGAGCGATCGCCAGGCTCGCCATGATGGCTGCCATGGTCTGGCTCATCATGATGATGACGCTGTCGGCGTCCGACTATCTGACGCGCGGCTGGCTCAGCGGCTGACATGGCGGCTGGATATTTCCGGCGCGACAGGCATGGCCGCACACGCCTCCGTTGGGGAAAACCAGCGCAGTCGATCAAATGGCGCACTTGCACAGGAACCGTCGCAGAGCCGGTAAAGGCACCAGCCCCTTGTACCTGGCGCCAAGGACGAGCTCCTGCTGCGGATAATGCGCGCCGACCGCCCTCCTATTCTCCCTCACTCTCGCCGCGCTCGCGCGCCGGCGGCTTGAGCGGAGCCAGTATCCAGAAGGTCAGCAACGTAAAAACGGTCAACACCAGCGCCACATCGACGCTTCCCAGCCCCACGGCGACACCGGTGGCGCCGGTGACCCACAGGCTCGCGGCGGTCGCGGTTCCCCGCACGCTTTCCTTATTCTGTAGGATCGCACCCCCGCCCAGGAAGCCGATGCCAGCAATCACGCCCTCCAGTACCCGCGCGATGGCAGCGGGATCATGCGCCATCATCGTCTCTACAGCCTGCACGAAGCCGCAACTTGCGACAGCCACGAGCGGAAATGTCCTGATCCCGGCGCTGCGTTCCTCCCTCTCCCGGTTCCAGCCGATGGGTAGCGCCAAAGCATAGGCAATGGACAAGGCGCTCAAATGGGGCAGCAGCGAAAATTCGTCCGTCATCCTGGCAGAACGCGCCAGAATGATTTGGGATGCGGATCGCCCTCTGTCGAGCAGCCTTCACCATGCGCTATGGGCCCGAGTTCATTTCCCGCACCCAATGGATCGTGCCATTGTGGAATCGTTCAACGACCGAATTTGCTTCATCGGCTGGGCAAACCCCGGCCGATGAAGTGCCGAGGCCCTCATTTCCTGCCGTATACATTCCCGGTACAGGGGCACAGCGAAGATGAGAGGCACGCCCGTGAACCTTGGATCGTCCAGACGGGCGCGCCTTATCGTCGCATAGTGGAGGAATTGATTTCGCCAGCTTGTTCAGGCCGCCAGGAGATTGACTGCCGTAGCTTTGGCGGCAGGCAGACCCGAAGACTGGGCCTGTGCCTTTAACTCTTTCTTACGCGCCATCATGGCATCGCGCAGGGCAACCAGGTCTACATCGGTCTTGCGACATTGCGCGAACATGCCCTCCGAAGGCATTTCCTCCTCGTGGACATGATGTTTGATTTCTTCGGACAGAACCTTCACCTTGGCGTCATAAAAGGCGTCATCGGGCGCTCCTGCCTCGATATCATTGATAAGCACCTTCGCTCCGTCATGCTCGACATAGGCCTCATCAAGCGTGGCGTCCTCAATGCGGCCACGAAATGCCGGATAGAAAATCTCCTCCTCTATGAGGGTGTGGATTTTGAGCTCGGTGCAGATTTCGTGCGCAAGCTTCTGCTTCCGGTCTTTGGAAGAGGTCGCTTCAAACTTTTCGAACAATTCTTCGACCTTCCGGTGGTCGGCCTTGAGAAGGGCGATTGCGTCAGTGAACTGGGTCTCAGCCATTTTCCATCTCCTCGGATATGCGCTCTTGAAGCAGATGACGGACGAATTGGTTCCTCGCTAACGTCTCGCAAGCGGCCGTTGAGGAATGGAGGGGCTGAAGACCGCTGACGAAATGTCGACCTTCGCATCGATCATCTCCTGCTCAATGCGAAAGCCCGCACGATGCTGAGAGCGACGGAGAGGTGGATGCCGCGGCGCGGGCGGGAAAAGGCGAGCGATCAAGCGCCGGTCTGGATCGAACTTCGATCAAAGCCTGAGAGCGCCCGCCATTAGCATTCCCTTACGCAGAACGCCTCAGTCGCCGGCGTGCGATGCACCGCGCGTTGACAAGAGTTTCCTTATCGCAGCGCTGAGCGTATCGGGACCATAAGGCTTGCTGAGGACATCGAAAGGTGCTGCGCCTTCGCCAATCATCTGTTCGCTATATCCTGTCGCCAACAGCACGGGCATGTCGGGGGCACGGATCTTGAATTGCCGCGCAAGGTCGATGCCGCTCATCCCCGGCATGACGACATCGGTGAAGACAAGGTCGAAATGGTCTTCCTGCAAGACACGCAGCGCGTCAGCCGCGTTGGCTGCCGATCTGACGGTCGTTCCCAGATCCTTGAGCAACTGCGCCGCAAAGTGGCGAACCTGTTCATTGTCTTCGACGAGCAGGACCGTCATCCCCGGCGGAATCGGCTCGCGCTCGCTTACCGGCCCGGCGCGCACGGGGAATTTGTCGACCTTCGGCAGGATGAGCCGCAGCGTCGTGCCGCTGCCCAACTGGGATATGATTTCCGCGACCCCGCCGGCTTGGGCGGCAAAGCCGTGAATTTGCGACAGGCCAAGGCCCGTTCCTTCACCGACCGGCTTGGTCGTGAAAAAGGGCTCGAAGACGCGTTGTACGGTTTCCCGGTCCATGCCGGCGCCGGTATCGGTGATATCGATCGCCAGCGCAGCCGCACCGCCGAGCTGATGAGGGCGCACTTCTATGTGAGGCTGCCGCCATCGGGCATGGCATCGCGCGCATTTACTGCTGCATTGAGCACCGCTGTTTCGAGTTCGGTGGGGTCCACTTCCACATGCGCTTCACCCGCAAAGGGCTTGACCTCGACGCCGACAAGGCTGCCGAGCGATCGCGAGAGCATTTCTCCCAAAGCGTCGAGCTGCACATTGAGATCGATGACCTCCGGCTTGATGACCCGCCGACGGCTGAAGGCAAGAAGGTGGCTGGTCAGCGTCGAGGCGCGGTTTGCGGAGGCTGCAATGGCATCGAGATAACGATCGCGCTTTTCCTGCGACAGATCCGGTCTCTGAAGCATTTCGGCGGCACCCGAGATGACCGTCAGCAAATTGTTGAAATCATGCGCCACGCCGCCGGTAAGCTGGCCGATCGCTTCCATTTTCTGCGCATGGCGCAACGCTTCATGGGCTTGCGTGAGCGCTGCCGTGCGGTCGGCTATGCGTTTTTCGAGGGTTTCGTTGGCTTCACGCACCTGTCGGATCAGTCGGGCGTTTTCGATCGCGACGGCCGCTTGCCCGGCCAGGCTGGAGACTAGGCTCTCATGATCGTTTTTAAAGCGGCCAGCGTCTGGATGACCGAAGAACAGCCCGCCAAGCACCTCGCCGCTCCGCGCCATGACGGGAACGGCAAGATAACTGCGTACCGGAAGATGCCCTTCCGGCATTCCCGATCGCGGGGCGTTTTTCCCATAGCGCGGATCAGTCGTGATGTCGTCTGACCGGACGATGGCTTCGCCGCTGAACGTGGGCGCAAAAACCTGGGTATTGCGGGGCATAGGAAACTGGGCGAAGGCTTCGCGGGGAGCGCCTGAGAGGGAATAGAGCATGTAGCTCTCGCCTGCCCCATCGACCACATTGTAGAAGAAGGCACCGAACTGTGCCCCGGAAAGCTCGACGCCGGCATCGGTCACGATTTGCACCAGCCGCTCCAGATCATGTTCGACCGCCAGCGCCGCGCCAACCCGGTTCATCAGCTCAAGCGCGCGCTGCGCCCTGCGCTCATCGGTCACATCTTCACAGGAGACAGCAATACCGATTATCGCGTCATTCTCACCGTGCAGCGGAACCCAGTTTTCGCGCCAGATTCCTTCGCCGTCGGGTCTGCCCCGTGTCGGCCCTGCTATTTCCTGCCCCCAGATCGCCTTGCCCGCGAGTACCTGCCGAAATACCTCCATCGACTGTTCAGTGAGTTCCGGCACGATCTCGGCAATAGTCCTGCCGATATGGTCTTCCGCCGGCACGCCGTTCCATTCCGCGAGCCGGTCGTTAACCCTCACATAGCGCAGTTCGCGATCGATCACGGCGAGACCGACAGGGGAAGCGTGGTAGATCGCGGCGAGTTGGTCAGCCTGGCTTCGCGCCAAGCCCTCGCTTGCGGTCAATGCGGCCTCTTTCTCGCGAAGCTTCTGTTGAGCAAGCATGCGATTGGTCGTTTCTGAAACGATGGCGAGGATGCCGCCGATCGAGCCGTCGGCATCGCTGACCGGCGAGAAGGAGACGTCGAAATAAGCGAGCTCCACTCGGCCGGAGCGTTCGATAGGCAAAGGATGGTCCCGCGCGGCAAACGCTTCCCCCGTCCGCCTTACGCCTCGCAGCAGCGGTTCAAGATCGTTCCAGGTCTCCCGCCAATGTTCGCGCGCAGGCTGGCCGAACGCCTGCGGGAGCTTTGCGCCGATCGCTGACGCAAAGCTGTCATTATATATGGCGATATAATCCGGGCCCCAGAAGAGAATGATCGGCGCTCTTGCTGCCATCACCATGCTCACAGTGATGCGAAGCTCGCTGGTCCAGCCGGCGGGGGCGCCGAGGCGCGAATGCGACCAGTCGATAGTCGTCATCCTCCAATGTTCCGGAAATGAGAACCGATCGTCTGCATCTTGTGGTCCCCATCGATTCCTGATCCTATGGAATGAATAGGCAAGATCGGCAGGGGCGGCAAGATCGGCATCTCCCACACGCTCCCGCAGCAAAGTGCAGGAGCGTGAACCGCAATCGTCCAGGGGGGCAACATCGCCGGCTTATCCACAGCGCAAGTCCCCTTCACCGCACATCGATAGTCCCCTTGCCGATATGCCCGCCTCTATAGGCATAACCCGACGGCGCTTCCTTCGGACAGGAGCCTACCGGCGAACCTCTGTCGACCACCACAAAGGTTTCGCGAGGACCAAAACGCGCGGGCGGAGGCAGAGGAAGACGATCCGCAGCTTGGCCGCGCCGTCGGATAGACGTGGCCGGTTCTCGGCGCACATCATCAGAAGCGAGAATTTCGGCTTTGCGATCAGCTACTCTTTGCGATGATGATCGCTTCGGGCGTCCGCTGTACCACTTTCAGATCGAAATAGGCGCAAAGCGCGGCGGCGATGCCATCGACGTCACCGGCCCGGAATATCCCGCTCAACCGACGGTTTGAAAGCGAAGGCTCCTGCACGATGATTTTCGTGCTGCTGTATCGGTTCACCTGCGCGAGCGCGTCGCTGAGCGTCAGGTTGGCCAGATCGATGCGGCCTCGCCGCCAGGAACTGGCCCCCTCGAGATCGATGGTGCTCGGAACCGTCAACCCGCCGTCGGGCGCAAGGGCGATCCGTTGACCGGGGCTGAGCATCGCCTGATCCGCATGCGCGAAGGGCTTGGCGGAGCCTTCCACGACGACGCGCCCTCCAAGCAGGGTGACCGTCTTGCTGTTCGCAAAGGCCGTGACGTCGAAGGACGTGCCGATCGCCGTCACCGTGCCTTTGCCGAATGTCACCTTGAACGGTCGCGACGCATCGTGCGCCACGTCGAAATGCGCCTGTCCCCGCACGAGCGTCAACTGCCGGGCCCTTCCGGTGAAGACGACGCGGATCTGCGTATCGGTATCGAGAACGATGCTGGACCCGTCCGCCAGCTTCTCCGTCCGGATTTCTCCTATATGGGTGGCATATTCCAGGGCGTCGGGCGCCCGCAGCCACCAGCCAGCCCCCACGATCAGCGCCAGACAGGCCGCAACCGCCGCGACCGACATCGGAGAGAAGGAGAGCAGGTTCGACCAGACGCCGCGCTTCCGCACCCGCCCTTCGTGGCCCTGGCTGGCATAGGCGCGCGCTTTGGCCACGACCGCGCTCGATCGCAGCCCTTCCAGCGCATCCCACACCGGCTCATGTCGCGGGTCGATGCCCAATTTCCTTCCCTTATCCATTGTGCACCTCGCCCGCTTCCGACAAGCGAAGGCGGCAGTGGTCGAGCGCAAGCCGGACATGTTTCTCGACCATCGATATGCTGATGCCGAGCTGCTGCGCGATAGCGGCATGGCTCATATTGTCAAAACGATACAGGACGAGCGCGGCGCGCCGTTTGGGCGGCAATTCCGCCAGCGCACGCTCCAGCACCGCGAGATCCTGTCGACCGATAATCGCACGTTCGACATCAGGGGCCGTACAGGCGATGTCATCGGGCGCGGCGTCGTTTTCAGCGGCCAGCCTCTGTATTCCCGACGCCCGGCCGCGATCCCGAATGAGGTTGATGGCCGTCACATGCAGGAATGCACCGGGGTTCCGCACTTCGGTCTGTTCAGCCGCTGCCGTCAGCCGCACATAAGCGTCCTGTACGATGTCGGCGGCATCGTCCCGGTTGAGCCCCCTGCTGCGCACGACACGGAAAAGGCGCGCATAATGGGCCGCAATGCCTCCCATCAGTGTCACTTGCCCCAGCGCCTTCACATCCTCTTCCCACCGCCTTCGTGGCGATTCCTCGACCATATGCCTAACATGGTATCCGCAATTCAAAAAATATTTTGAGCAACGATTACGGGTCGCGGTGAAAATCCCGTCATTCCCTACGCAAGCAACATACACATAGTCACCATATGGTCGGGGGAGACAAAAGGATGCTGAAATATGGAACGCTGGCAACCGGAGCAGCGCTGGCCGTCATCATGGCTAGCCCTGCCTATGCGCAATCCGGCGCCCAGGCTCAGACATATGATATGGCGCCGCAGCCGCTGGGCGCCGCGTTGAAGCATCTCGCCGGTGCGGCCGACATACAGATATTATTTTCCGACGCCGATGTGGACGGCAAGCAGGCGCCCGCGCTGAACGGCCGTTTCACGACCGACGAAGCCTTGCGCCGCTTGCTGGCTGGGAGCGGGCTGGCGCATCGCAATGCCGGACCGAATATCGTCGTCGTGCGGGGCAGCGGTCGGCCCCTGACAAAGCAGATCGCGGCACCGCAGCCGCGCAGGGCCGTGCAGGCAACAGCGCCGGCTGCCGTGCCCGCCGCCAGCGAACCTGCCGCGTCCGGTGTGGAAGAGATCATTGTCACCGCGCAAAAGCGTTCCGAAAATCTTCAGGAAACGCCCCTGGCGATCAGCGCGATCACTGAACAGACCATTGAGGCGCGTTCGATATCGACCGTAGCCAATCTGGGTTCCATCGCACCCAGTCTGGTCGTCAGCGCGGCCGCGGGGGCTCCCAACAATGTCGGACTATTCATTCGCGGCCTCGGCACGGCCGATCCGCTGCTCACCGCCGACAGTCCGGTCGGCATGTATGTCGACGGGATCATCATCGCCCGTACCGCCGGCTCAGCCTTCGAAATCGCCGATCTGGAGCGGGTGGAAGTGCTGCGCGGACCGCAGGGCACGCTGTATGGGCGCAACACCATCGGCGGCGCTGTCAACCTGATCACGCGCAAGCCCGATCAGGACTTCGGTCTTCGCCAGAAGTTCAGCGTCGGCAATTATGGCTTCCTGCAATCGCGCACGGTGGTCGATACCGGGGAACTGGGGGACACCGGCCTGCGCGCCTCCTTCACCTATCTGCACAAGCAGCGCGACGGTATCGTCAACAACATCTTGACGCCCGACAGCCGCGATCCCGGCGCCTATCGCGCCGATGGCGCGCGCGCGGCCTTGCTGTTCGACCGCAAGTCCGGGTTCCGGGCGAGCTACACCTATGATTACAACCGCAGCAAGGCGTTTTCGAATGCCTTTCAGCTGACTGCGGCCAGCCCTTTGCTGCTGAATTACTTCGCGGCTTCGCCGGGCGCGGGCGGCGGCACCTTCACGGTTTCGCCCACCCGGCTGGATCAGGTCAGCATCGATTCCGACGGCAAGACGATCGACAAGGTGCAGGGCCATGCGCTGACGCTCGAACTCGACATCAACGATGATACCACGCTCAAATCCCTCACGGGCTATCGCAAGTGGACTCAGGATGTGGCCGACAGCAGTTACCAGGGCAATTCTGGCCTGCTCGGTCGCCGTTCCGGTCAGGGCGCGACGCTGTTTCCTGTCAGCCTTTATCATGCCGCCGGGTTCCGGCGTCAGCACCAATGGTCGCAGGAACTGAACTTGATCGGCAAAGTGGGCGATAGCGTCGATTATGTGCTGGGCGCCTATTATTTCAATGAAAAGGGCCATGAGACCAGCCCGCAGGTGGTAAATTTCATCACCGCCGGCGGCGCCGTTCTCACCACCCCGCAACTCACCTACAGCACGGAATCGACGACCAAGGCCGTATTCCTGCAAAGCACCTGGCATGTCACCGATCGTCTCGGCCTGACAGGCGGCGCGCGTTACACCTGGGACGATAAGTCTATCAACCAGACGCAGCCCCTCGTTCGCGCACCGAAGATCGACTTCAGCAAATTCAACTGGGCTATCACCGCCGATTACAAGTTCGACGACGGCATCATGGGCTATGCCCGCGTCGCCACCGGCTACAAGGCGGGCGGTTTCAGCGCGCGGGCCTTCGACAGCGGTTTCAATCCCGAAAGTTTGACCTCTTATGAAGTGGGCCTGAAGGCCGATCTTTTCGATCGGCGGCTGCGGTTCAATACGACGGCCTATTATGCGGACCATAAGGATGTTCAGGTGAACTCCTTCATCGCTACCCCCAACGGGGCGTCGGCGGTGATCACCAACGCCGGCAAGGCGCGCTACAAGGGGATAGAGATAGAGGCCAACGCCGTTCCTTATGAAGGGCTGACGGCCTATGCGACCTTCGGCTATGTCGACCGCAAGTTCAAGAAGTTCGAAATATTCAATACCTCGGCCAATTCGCTTGGCTATCCCGTGAACGCCACGGTCGACATCGCCGACATCGCCAAATTCACCTATTCTGCGTCGACGACATTGAATGCGGGCGCGCAATATGAATTCGCGGTGGAAGAACTTGGAAAGATGGCCTTCAGGCTCGACTATAATTACCGGGGAAAGATATTCTTCAGTCCCAATCCTCTGACCGCTCCGTTCGGGGAGAAGATCGCCTCGCCCGCGCGAGGGTTGCTTGATGCGCGCATCGCCCTGTCCGATCTCGAACTGGGCACAGGCAAGGCCACGATCGGGTTCTGGGGCAAGAACATCACGAACAAGAAATACAAGGCCGTGGGCGTCGATTTTGGCGCCCTGGGATTTGCGGGCAACGTCTATGGCGATCCCGCGACCTGGGGCCTCGACTTCAGTTTCCAATTCTAAGGCGGATATGCCGCTGGCAGGCGCCTTCTGTGCGCCTGCCCCTATCGTCATTCTAAAAAAGAGGTACGGGTGTGAAACATATCGCCATCAGCCTTGTCGCCGCCGCCTTGGCCTGGGCCGTTCCTGCATCGGCCCAATCATCCGATAGCCGGGAGCTGGATGCCGCCTGGGACGAATTTCAGCAGGCGACGGCCGAGTCCGCCACTTTTCTGCGGCAGCATCCCTTTTACCGCGACGCGGAAAATCAGGCGTCGGCTTATGCCTATCTGGCGAGCTTGATGGTGGCCCGGATCGAGGAAGACCTCGTGTTCGACGGCGATTTTCCCTATTTTCGCGTCCTCGATCACCGCATCCGCGAAGGCGGCGACAATCCCGACCAGCGGTACCTGATGGCGACGCTCAACGGCGGCGAGACCTATCGGGTGTGGGGTAGGCTGGGCAAGAACCGGCGGCTCGATTTTCAGGTCTATGCCGGCGATCCCTATGTCGCTGGCGGCGGGCGATCCGCGTCGGTTCTCAGCTTCGACAATCTGAAGGTCAAACCGGATGGCACGTTCGAACTGTGGCTGTCGCCCGACAAGCGACCGGGCAACTGGCTGGAAAACCCAAAGGACGCCAACCAGCTCTGGGTCCGCCAGATCTTCAGCGACTGGCGCAGCGAAACGCCGGGCGACGTGCATATCGATCGGGTGGGTCATGAAGGCGACCTGAAACCTGTCCTGACCGATGCCGCGATGGCGACGCGTCTCCGCAAGGCGGCCGCCGACCTGCGGACGCATGTGCGCGTCTGGCCGACAATGGTCGATGCCCGTTATCTCAAGCGCGCGGCCAATACGATCGGCGAACCCTTCGATCCGGGTGCGCTTGGCGGCGCTCCGGGGCGCTTCATGGTCAGCGGCAATTTCGATCTCGCCCCCGACGAAGCCCTGATCGTGCGGACATGGCCGATGAGTGGCAATTATCAAGGCATTCAACTCGCGGACCTTTGGTTCTCCTCGCTCGAATATGGCAATCGCCAGACGAGTCTGACGGGCGATCAGGCAGCGAGAAGCGCGGACGGTTCCTATTATTTCGTCATTGCCGGTCGCGATCCCGGCGTGGCCAACTGGATTGATACGACGGGACGCCGGCGGGGTGTCATTCTGCTCCGCTATGACGGAATGAAGGAAAAGACCTTCAATCCCGAGCAATATCCGACAGCGACCAAGGTGAAGCTAACCGAGATACGAAAATATCTGCCCAAGGACACGCCAGTTGTCAGCGAGGAGCAGCGTGGGAAAATCATGGCCGAACGTCGCCGGCACGTGCAACTTAGGTTCGATAATTAAGACCATGACCATGCGATATGCCCTTTGCCTGCTCGCCGCGCTGACGCCTCTGCCAACGGCCGTCGCGGCCAGCGGGGATGCTGGCGAAGCGGCCATGCGCAAAGGGCCGGCCAGCGCCGCCACAGCGCAGGCGACAGACCCCGCCGCCCCGCTGATCGACGCGCTGCGCGACGTGAGCGCCCGGCTGCGCGCCGATCCCTATGCCAACAGTTCGGAGATAGCGCGCCAGAATACCGAAAAATATCTGGCGGGCCTGTTGGCGCAGGCATGGGGTTTTACCGAGCAGCTGGGCCTGATCGGCACCCCCTATTTCAGCCGGGGTGCTGGCGTGGAAGGCCTGCCCGGTCTCTATAATCCCGACAATCTCTATCGCTCCGCCCTGCTTGAGCCGGGCGGGGCCTATCGCATCTACGGCCGGCGCGGCACCCATGCGGACCTGAGCTTTCAGGTCATCGACCAATATCCGATCGTCGGGCTGGGCAAAAATCTGATGGTGATCCGGCCCGACGATAGAGGCGCCAGACCGGGCGAGGATTTCGAATTCTATCTGGGCGGTTCGCCCCGCGCCGGGGCGCACTGGTTCGCGATGCCCGATCATGCGGCGGCGATCCTTGTCCGCCAGTCCTTCGACGACTGGCGGCAGACGCCGACGGCCCTGTTCATCGAACGGCTCGACCAACCCGCGCCCCGCCTCTATCGCAGCCCGTTCGCGCAAGCCGCGACCGCGCTGCGGCAAGCGGCCAAGCTGTGGGCCGACGGCTATGTCCCCGCCATAGAGCGAGCGACGATGGTGAATGCACTGCCCGCGCCACGCCCGTCGGATACCGGCGCCGGCGGCTTGGGCGGACAGATGAGCGTGATGGCCCGCTACAGGATCAGGAAGGACGAAGCCCTGCTGATCACCGTCCGCAAGGCCGACGCCGCCTATCAGGGCATCCAACTCGGCGATCCCTGGTTCGTCACGCCCAACACCGTCGAACATCAGGACAGCCTCACCGCTCGTCAGGCGCGGGTCGATGATGACGGGTTGATCCGTTTCGTCATTTCGCTCGAAGACCCCGGCGTGCCGAACTGGCTCGATCCGGCGGGCAATCCGGAAGGCTACATCTTCATGCGCTGGCAGAACATCGGGACGCCGCTGGCGGGACGGGACGCGCCGACCGCGCGGCTGGTTCCGCTCGCCTCGCTGCGAAAAGTCCTGCCAGCCGATACCCCGGTCATCGACGCCATGGCGCGGCGCGAACAACTGGCCGAACGCAAATGGGCGCCGCAAGTTCGATAGACCGCAATCCGGAGCAATGCCCCGCCAACGTGGAGCATTGTGGTCCGTGAACTGCCCCTCGCCTCGCTCGAACTCGGTCAGGACTGTGCGCTCACTGCTCTGCAGCAGTTGGGTCTGGTCCCCCTCACGTAAGGCTACTCAGGTGGGCGCGCGCCCTATCGTGGGAATGCCACGTCCAAACCAAGCATCTTGGCAAGCATGAAGGTGGCGAACAGCAGTCCCAGGAGCGATAGCACCAAGATCGCGCTTATCTTGCCAACAGCGCTTAGCACCTCCCCCTTCTCGGCCTTTTCTTCACGATCATAATGCCACTTGACGGCGAAGAACATCCCTGCGCCGAGTACAGAAATCTTGAATGTTATGAAAACAACAGGAAACCAATCCATTGATTTTAAAAACCCTATTTAATAACAAAATATATCTATTGCGATTTTAGTCATATATCGAATTTATCTTTCTTTATGCCAAGAAATCGATGATTAACATTGGACATATTGCCCGCCTTCGCATAAGGATTATGGTGATAGCACGGACGGCGCCGATGGGGTTTTGAGGGGTGTCAGGCGATCCTCCGCCAACGCTGTTCCGGTGTCGTCGCAGGCATGCCCGGAATACCAGCAGCGTATTTTCCCAATCTTCCTCGCTCATTCGCGGCGAGCGCGCAAGCGCGATGCGGACGATTTGGCGAAGCTGCTTTGGGGCTGGAAACCCCGACTGACACACTCACCGTCACCGCATCCATCGACTATGGAGAGGTGATGGTTGCGCCCGGCGTCGCCGAGTTTCTGGTACGCTTTCCCGGTCTTCAGGCCGAGGTGACTTTCGACGATGCCATCGTCGATCTGATCGATGCCGACTGCGCCATCCGCTCGACTGGACATTCGATAGGGCACGTCGTTGACCTGCGCCTTGCATTCAGCTGCCCATTTTTAATATCGCAAAACCGGACATTTGCTAATGTCGGGGTTCGCCGCCGAAGACCCCCCTGGCCTGTAACGACTGGGCGACACGCCGACCAACCGCTTGAACATTGTCGTGAACGATGCGGCACTGTCATACCCCAGATCAAAGGCGATCGTCGTGACGGATTCACCCGCCGCCAGTCTCGGGAGGGCGATCAAGATACAGGCCTGCTGCCGCCACGCGCCGAAGCTCAAGCCCGTCTGCCGGCGAAAGGCGCGGGTGAAGGCGCGTCGGCCCATGCCCAGTTCGGCGCTCCACTGGTCGATGCTGACATGTGGCGTCGGCCGCTCCAGAAAAGCCTGGCACCGGGCGGCAATGGCAGCCGTCTGCGGAAAGGGAACGGAAAGAGGTACCGTGGGCGCTGCCGACACTTCGGCCAGCAGGAGCGCCATCACCTTTCCGTCTCGTCCGTCCCGATCATATTCCGGCGGGATGTCGCAGGCGGCCTCAAGCAGGCTGCGGAGCAGCGAGGATACCTGGATCACCTTGTTCCGGTCACCCAGTGCGGCTTCCGTATCCCCTTCGATCAGGACGCTGCGCGTGCTGACGGCACCGACCATTCGAACGGCATGGGGACATCCGCGAGGCGTCCATACAGCGCGCTCGGGCGGTGCTACCCATGCGCCATATGGTGTGCTGACCACCACCACGCCGCGCGCGGCGTACAGCAACTGACCCCGCCGATGGGTGTGCCAATCGAGCTCGAAGGCGGGAGGATATTCGTTGCCGATGCCGACGACGGGCCGATCAATATGCTCCACCGAGGCGGGGTCATTCCAAGGCATGCCTGTCCCAATCGCGAAAGTGGAAGACCCATACAGGAATGCGGGCCATCAAGCGAGCGGCTAGAGAGGCGTTCGTTATCAAATTTGGAACATCGTCATGAACGCCACCCGATCAGCCCTATCTCCACCCGCCGCCGAGGCCACGGCTTTCGGCGTCATCGCCGCGATCAGCGCCTGTCATCTCATCAATGATATGCTGCAATCGCTTTTGCCCGCCATCTATCCCAACCTCAAAACTGAACTGGGCCTTTCGTTCAGCCAGATCGGGTTGGTTACGCTGGTCTATCAGATGACGGCGTCGATCCTTCAGCCGCTGGTTGGCCTTTATGCGGACAAGCGACCGACGCCTCTCGCATTGCCGGGCGGCACATTGTTCTCACTGGCGGGCCTGTTGGTGCTGTCGGCTGCGCATAGCTATGGACTGCTGCTGATCGGCGCCTCGCTGCTGGGAATGGGCTCGTCGGTATTCCATCCCGAATCCTCTCGCGTTGCGCGGATGGCGGCAGGACGCAGACATGGCCTTGCCCAGTCGCTGTTTCAGGTCGGCGGCAATGCCGGCTCCGCGCTCGGCCCTCTCGCAGCCGCCATTGTCGTCATGCGTTGGGGGCAGACGAGCCTTGCGTTCTTCGCGATGCTGGCGCTGCTGTCCTGTGCGATCCTGTGGAACGTCGGGCAATGGTACCGGCATCACGGCCTTGCGCGCCTGTCCACCGGCAAGGGAGGTGCCAAGGCGGCCGTCACCCTGCCCCGCAGGAAGATATTGGGCGGGATCGCCGTCTTGCTGGCGCTCATCTTCTCCAAATATGTCTACCTGGCAAGCCTCACCAGCTACTTCACCTTCTACCTGATCCACCGTTTCAGCGTGTCGGTGGAGGTTGCGCAGTTGCACCTGTTCACTTTCCTGGCCGCAGTGGCGGTGGGCACTATCGGTGGCGGACCGCTGGGAGATCGCTTTGGCAGAAAGCGTGTGATCTGGTTCTCGATCCTCGGCGCGCTGCCCTTCACGCTGTTGCTGCCGCATGCCAGCCTGTTCTGGACCGGCCCGCTGACGGTCCTGATCGGCCTGATCCTCGCCTCCGCCTTTCCCGCGATCGTCGTGTTCGCGCAGGATTTGGTGCCCGGCAAGATCGGCATGATCTCCGGGCTGTTCTTCGGTTTCTCCTTTGGCATGGGTGGCGTAGGCGCCGCGGTGCTGGGCGAGGTCGCGGATCGCGCGGGCATCGAAATGGTGTATGCCATCTGCGCGTTTCTGCCTGCGATTGGATTTCTGGCAGTATTGCTGCCGGACCCCAAGGCAAGCTGATATGGGTGCTACCCGGCTTTCAAAACGGACAATTTCAGGAGCCGGGTGTCCGTCGCCGCAATGTGTTTCGAAGCGGGTACTTTGCGCCGCCCGAGCCGCCAGATGCGCCCCCGGTATCGCTTCAGCGGTCAGGCACCTGCCAACACCGCTTGTCCCCACGCCAGTTCCATCAGTTCCGGCAACACCTTCACGCGCTCATAGGCTTGCGCCGAAGACGCGGTTCCCCTGACCACGCGGCCTTTGATGCCATGGAAGATCGCGGCTAGCCTGAAGAAATTAAAGGCCATGTAGAAATCATAAGCCGGCATGGAGGCACGACCGGTCCGCGCACAATAAGCGGCGACATAATCCTGTTCGCTGGGGATTCCCAATGCCGCGATATCGGCGCCGCCAAGACCGGCGACGATATGGGGCGGCATGCGGTACATCATGGCGTTGTAGGCGAAATCGGCCCCCGGATGACCAAGCGTCGAAAGCTCCCAATCCAATACCGCCAGCACTTTCGGCTCGGTGGGATGGAAGATCATATTGTCGATCCGGAAATCGCCGTGAATGATGCTGCTATTGTCATCGCCTTGGGGAATGTTGGCGGGCAACCATTCGATCAACCGGTCCATATTGTGATCTCGGCCAGCATCCGTGTCCTCCAGATACTGTTTCGACCATCGGCCGATCTGCCGCTCGAAATAATTGCCGGAGCGGCCATAGTCAGCCAGGCCAACCGCGTCATAATCGACCATGTGCAACTGGGCCATCGTCGCATTCATGGCGTCGAAGATCGCCGCGCGTTCTGTCATGCTGACGTCAGGAATGGTCGCATCCCAGAAGATGCGTCCCTCAATCATGTCCATGACATAAAACCAGGTGCCGATCACGCTCTCGTCGGTACACAGGCCGTAGACATGCGCGACGGGAAAGCCCGCGCGCTCCAGGCCCGTGAGCACCTTCGCCTCGCGCTCGATGGCATGTGCGCCCTTGAGGATCTGGCCTGCCGGCTTGCGGCGCAAGACATAGTTCTTGGCGGGCGTGCACAGCTTGTAGGTCGGATTGGATTGTCCGCCCTTGAATTGCTCGACGGTGATCGGACCGGCAAAGCCATCGATATTGGCGTCCATCCAGACGGCGAGCGCCGTTTCATCGAACGCGAACCCTTCCCGCACCCGCGTCGTGCCGGAATTTTCGTCATCCACGCTCATTCCGCTTGCTCCCGTGCGAAGTTCCGCTTGATCGTCTTCGCAAGCGACCATTTATGCACTTCGGTTGGACCATCATAAATCCGAAAAGCGCGGATTTCCCGGAATATCTGTTCCACCACGGTATCGCCGCTCACGCCGGTTCCACCCAGCACCTGAACGCAATTATCGGCGATCTTCATGAGTTGCTCGCTGACAGCGACCTTCGTCATCGAGCTTTCCTCTGTACCCAGGGAGCCGGTATCGAGCACGGATGCGCACCAGTCGATCATCAATTCACATTGCCTGAGCGCGATGCGGTTCTCAGCGAGCATGAAGCCGACGCCCTCATGGTCGATCAGCGGCTTTCCGAACGCCTGCCGGGTGCATGCATAAGCCGTTGCGATCTCCTGCGCGCGCAGGCAGCAGCCCAGCCAGCGCATGCAGTGCGAAAGGCGCGCGGGACTGAGGCGGACCTGCGCATATTTGAAGCCCTCGCCGCTGGCGCCCAGCATCTGTCCTACAGGGACACGAAGGTCGTCGATCGCGATGACGGCATGCCCGCCGGGCATGGAACTGTCGATCGTGTCGAGAACACGTTCCACGCGGATCGCCGGATCGGGGAGGTCGACGAGAAACAGGCATGCGCCGTCTTCCGACTTCGCCATGACAATGCCGACGCGCGCGCCCTGCGCGCCCGTGATGAAGGCCTTGCGACCATTTATGACCCAATGATCTCCGTCCAGGCGACAGCTGGTTTTCATCATGGAGGGATCCGACCCCGCCCCACCGTCCGCCGCGGGTTCGGTCATGAAGAACGCGGAACGGGCTTTGCCCTCCCGCATCGGCTGCAGGAATCGCGCCTTTTGTTCGTCATTGCCGACATGGCCGAGCAGATACATATTGCCTTCATCGGGCGCCATGGTGTTGCAGGCCACCGGCCCGAGCGGTGACAATCCCGACTTGATGAGGACGATGGCTGTCTCGCGCTGCGACAGATGCGTGCCGTCGGGCAATATGTGGGGCGTCAGCACGCCGGCGGCACGCGCCTTGTCACGCATTTCCATGACCATTTCTTCGGACGGGCCGTGGCCATGCACGTCGAAACGCGGGTCCTTCTCATAGGGTATGATTTCGCTGCGGACGAAGGCTTCGACCCTTGCGGCAATCTCCTGAGCACGATCCGTCATATGCCATTCCTTTAAAACGCGGTAAAACAAAGACTTGGAACATCCGATCTGATGCAGTCAGACCGGGACATGCCCTAGAGAGTGCTGACCAGATGGCCGCCATCGACCTCGATGACCGAGCCGGTCATATATTGTGACATATCCGAAGCCAGCAGCAGCAATGGACCATCCAGATCCTCCAGCCTTCCAAGACGGCGCTGCGGAATCCGCTTGATCATCGCTTTGCCGGCATCGCTCTGCCAAAAGTCGCTGTTCAACTCGGTCTCCAGATAGCCCGGCGCCAACGCATTGACGCGAATATCAAGCCGCGCCCATTCCAGCGCAAGCGATCTGGTCATCTGGATCGCGCCCGCCTTGGAAACAGCATAGGGAACGACGCCGCCCGCCTGACGCAACCCCAATATCGACGCTATGTTGATAATGGACCCGCCCCGTCCGCGCGCCTTCATCGCCTTCGCCAGCGACTGCGACATCAGGAACATGCCCTTGAGATTGGTGTCGATAACGACGTCCCAGTCCGCCTCCGTCTGATGGAGCGCCGCGGCATCGCGCACCACGCCCGCATTGTTGACCAATATATCCACGCGAGAAAGCCGGGGTGCGATTGCCGCTATGCTGCCCGCATCCGATACATCGAGCGTGACGGGTTCGCAGACAGCCCCACTGGCCGTTATCGCTTCGGCGACATGGTCCATGGCGTCCTTCCGGCGTGCGCCGATGATCACCTCGGCTCCCGCCTGCGCCAGCACCTTCGCAAAATGCGCGCCAAGCCCGCCTGATGCACCGGTAACGAGTGCCACTTTTCCGCGCAGATCAAAGCCGTTTGTCACAATATCTATCCTCTTCACGCCTTTCAGTAGAGCATGATTGTAGAACAATCAATCGGAACTTGTCCTTTGCATGGGTGCTCGTGCATAAGCGGCCTCATGAACGAACCCATCCCGCCCCGCTCTGCAATCCGGGCCAATTCCTCGCAGCGAATCTACCAATCAGTCATGGCGGACCTGGAGGCTGGCCGTATGGTACCGGGCCAGCGACTGGCTGAAACGGACCTGGCCAACCGCTTCGGCGTAGGGCGCAACGCCGTTCGCGAAGCCATGCAACAACTGGCTGCGCGAGGCGTGATAGACCTGCATCAGCATCGCTCACCGACCATTCGATTGCTTGACCGGGCGGAAACCTGTGGCGTTCTGGATGTCGCCGAAGCCCTCACCGCCCTGGTGGCCCGGTCCGCCGCCACAGGCTATGATGTCGAGGCACATCGCAGCCTTCTGGAATCAGCCCTCGACATGCTTTCGCAGGCGGATCTGATCGACGAAGCGGGATCCTTCAGCCGTGCGCGCCGACATTTTTATCGCGCCCTCCTTGCGATCGGCAACAACAAGGAACTGCAGCGCCTCTTCCCGGCCATCGGCATGCATATCATCTATGCGCAATATCAGACCCGACAATTGCGCGGCATTCGCATCGCCGACTATCGTCAGATCGCCAAGGCAGTAGCGCAGCAAAATCCAGACCTTGCCGAAAAGGCAGGCCGCGACCATGTCCGCCATGTCAAACATATCGTTATGCAGGAAGCGAGCTAGGGCGCGCTGCGTTAAAAAAGATTCCAGCTTGTCCGCCGCAAACTCCCGAACCCATTTGCGCAGCACATTCTCGTGTACATCAGGATCGCGGGCCGCCTGCGCAACAACTACCCCGCGCTCCTTTACCAATCTTACCGCTGCAAACTTGACTCGCGGCTGACCTTCCTCCGCTGCATCGATGCTCTCCGGCGTCTATCATATGCAAAGCCACCGGCAATCTCCGCGCGTTCCCAACCGACCTCGGGAATATTTTGGAGGCAATGTGCCGGTCAGATCTTGATGTCGCTGTTCGATGAGCCGGAGGTAAAACCGAAGAGGAACATCCGGACAGCCTCTTTCGTCAGGTCGCGCCGTTCCTGATCATCAACCGGAAGGAACAGGAAGCGACTGCCGAAGGTAGCCAATATGAAGAAGCGCCATGCTGCTTTCGCAGACACATCATGACGGATGACCCCCTGTTCGACAAGACAGGCCAACATCGGCGCGAGTCGCTGCTCCATCAACGCCGCCAACCAAGAATATAGGTTCAGCATCACCTCCGGCTCTCTTCCGGCTTCGGCAAGCATGATTTTGTGGAGCGCCAGATTTTTCGGATCAAGAAAGCAGTGTAGAAGATGATCTGCAACACGCTCCATATAATCTTGAACCGTGAGATTGCTTCTCTGATGAAAATCCACATCGAACGACTGCAACATTGCTCTTTTCGCCGACGCTTGGAACAATTCCCTTTTCGATTTGAAACGCCGGTAAATTGTGTTGCGTGGAAAATTGGCATTCTTTGCGATGGCGGGCACGCTGGCGCTGCAAAATCCGTTCGCGCTGAACTCCTCCCAGGCGACATCTAACAGCTTGTCCCAAATCGACTGATCCAGCCTGCTGGAATAGGCAGCATCGCTGATCTCCGCATCATCGACACGTCCGATCTTTGCCAACGGGGGAATAGGCAAGCATATGTCAGGTGCCTTGCGGAACACGGATGTTGCATGGCCATTCAGCGTGACGTCGACCACGTCGTTAACATGGACATCGAGCTCATCCCCGGTCAGAGGGGACGCACCGATCATGAAACGCAAGCCATCAATCGACAGATAGCCAAAGCGAATGCTCGCCAGTCTCGGACTGTCCAAGACGACCTTTCCCGTCTGAAGTTTTTCCTCAAGATAAACGTTTAAACCAGTGGCGCGCGAGCGAGCCCGATGGGCCGCGACGGCCAGCGATGGAGATCGCCCAGCAGCGGCGATGCTGGCCCGAAACAAGCCCATTGCACGAGCTTGCGTGTGGTCGAGATACATCAGACGTCCGGCTTTGGCGAGAACATTAGATAATCGTCCGGTTGGAACCGACATGATAGAGTTTTCGTCGCTTACCAGGTACGAAACCGTTTCCAACAGCACCGCTTCGCGATTGGGAAAAAGCCGATAGAATTCGCGCTTGCTTGTACGAGCTATGGTGACGATCTTTTCAACCGTGGTACCAATATACCCCTGCTCCAGAAACAATTTTTCAGCAGCGTTGAGAATTCTTTCCCTCAATGGATTTCCGTTTTCCACATTGGAACTGTCAGACTGTGGCAATCGGTGCATCTCCCGTGAAGCTGCCGTCACGATAGCGGCAAACGCGCAACATAGAAATACCATTGCTTAATGCGGTACGTGTCTGTACCGTACCTGTCAAATGAGCCAAGAGGGGAGTGTGTATGGGTTTGCGCTATTTGCGAATCGGCCTGATCGGTGCCTGCTTCTATTCTGTCGCGCCGGGAGCGGTTGCTGCGGCCCATACGCCCGCTACCGGGACCCCACCGTCGGTCGGGCCCAATGCGACGTCCACGCCCGCCAAGCGCGCAGAACAGGCGCGGCCGAATATCATATACGTCCTGCTGGATGATACGGGTTTCAGCGACCTGGGCAGTTTCGGATCGGAAATCCATACGCCAAACCTCGACCGATTGGCGGCCGAGGGGCTTCGGTACAACAACTTCCACACCCGCGCGATCTGTTCGCCCTCGCGCGCAGCGTTGTTGACAGGCCGTAACAGTCACTCGGTGGGGATGGGCAATCTCACGCATATCGTGACCGATGCTCCCGGTAAGAAAGGCGAAATCTCGCACGGCGCGGCCACCGTCGCGGAAATGTTGCGGCTGAACGGCTATGCCACGATGGCGGTTGGCAAATGGCATCTGGCGCCCCTATCGGCGGGCCGGAAGGATCAATGGCCGGTCCAGCGCGGTTTCGATCAATATTATGGTTTCCTGGGGGGAATGACCGATCAGTTTCATCCCGATCTCACGCAGGATAATACGTCAATCGATCCGCCGGCCACGCCTGGCTATCACCTCACGACCGATCTGGTCGATCACAGCATAGCTTATATCAAACGCGCTCAGGCTCTGAACAGCGCGCATCCCTTCTTCCTCTACTTCGCGACTGGAGCAACCCACGCGCCCCATCAGGCGCCCGCCGAATATATCGACAAATATAAAACAACCTACGCCAGAGGATGGGACGAAATCCGCCAGGAACGGTTCGCCCGACAGAAAGAACTTGGCATTATTCCAAAAAGCGCCGTGCTGCCGGCGCGCAATGCCGACGTTCGCGCATGGGACACGCTGAATAGCGATGAAAAGGCAGTCGCGGCCCGTCTCCAGGCGGCTTATGCCGGCTTCCTGGAGCATACCGATGCCCAGATTGGTCGACTGCTCTCCTATCTCGAACAAAGCGGCTTGCGGGAGAATACGCTGATCATTGTCGCATCGGACAATGGCGCCAGTTCCGAGGGTGAAGAGCATGGCACTTATAATGAAACCTACAATGTCGGCAATCTTGCCCGCAAGCCGGAGTCGCTCGCCGAGCAGGTGAAGCATCTGGACGATGTCGGCACCGATCGGACATTCAACAATTATCCGCGTGGCTGGGCAATGGTCGGCAACACGCCCTTTCGGGATTATAAAAGCACCGTCGACGAAGGAGGACTGCGGACCCCTCTGATCATATCATGGCCGCACCATATCGCTGATCCTGGCGCGATCCGGCGACAATTTGTCGACATTATCGACATCACGCCGACCGCCCTTGCCGTGTCGGGTACGACCGCGCCCGACAATTATGCAGGGATACCCCAACAACCGATAGAGGGTGCCAGCATAGCGGCCACCTTCGGCAAGGCCGATACGCCGTCGCCTCGCAACGTCCAATATTTCGAATTATGGGGCAAGCGCGCGATCTGGAGCGACGGCTGGAAAGCGATGGCGCGGCATCAGCCGGGGACGCCCTTCGACGCTGATCGCTGGAGTCTGTATGACACAGCAAGGGGCATCACCGCTACTCAGGATGTGGGTTCGAAATTCCCGCAGCGATTGGACGGACTTAAGGATCTCTGGTTGACGGAGGCGCGGAAGTATAAGGTGCTTCCGCTGGATGACCGGGGCGTGCGCGATAACGCCTTTAGCGGCGTTCAACTTCCGCCGCGAACTTATCATTTTACACCGGGCGTGGGCATTCTCCCGTTCGGCACCGATCCGATGGTCACCAATCGATCCTTTTCGATCGATGCGAAGGTCAACCGCATCAGCCGGTCAACAGAAGGGGTGCTGATTGCCTCGGGCGACTATTTCGGTGGTTATGCGCTCTATGTGCGGGGCAACCGCCTCTATTTCGACTTCAACGACTTTGGCAGGCATATGACGCTGCGATCCGACCGGGAATTGCCCCTTGGCCCCGCGACGCTCAGCTTTTCATTCGATAAAACCGAGGATTTCCGCGGCCAAGGCACGCTCAGGGTCAATGGCGATGACGTGGCTCAAATGGATATGGCGATGACGCCCGCCGTGTCGATCAGCTGGGCCGGCACCGACATAGGGCGCGATATCGGGTCCAATGTAACGAGTGCCTATTCCGACAAATACCCTTTCGAATTTCCCAAGGAACAGTTTCTGGACGTCACGGTGAGCACAAAAAACTGAGTCAAACTCTAACAACGGGGGAATAGGATGATGCTTGAGCATAGCAGTCATGGCGACGAGGCGGTTCGGGAAAGCCATCATGGACGATCGGCTGATATGTCCGTGGCGTATCGACCTATCTTACTAGCGGCCGCGTCATCATTTGCGTAAGCGTGGGCTGGAGACGGCAGATCAGGCGGCTGCGGCGATCGGTTGCTGATCGGGCCGCCAGTTCCACGGCATGAGTTCATCCCAGCGGGCAGCGGGCCATTCGTCCGCGATCTTGGCGATGACGTCGGCGATATATGCCTGTGGTTCGAGGCCATTGAGTTTGGCGCTCTCGATGACGGAATAGACGGCAGCCGCGCGATCACCGCCGGCCTTTGACCCGGCAAACAGCCAGTTTTTACGGCCCAGGGCCACGCACCGCATGGCGCGCTCCGCGATGTTGTTGTCGATTTCCAGGCGCCCATCGTCGAGGAAGCGCGTCAGCGCGACCCAGCGCTTGCGGCCATAGGCGATCGCCTTGGCCATCTCGGACTTGGGCGAGAGACGGCGCAGGGCATCGTCAAGTGCCTGGCGCAGCTCGTCGACCAATGGCTGGGTGCGGTCCTGCCGGCTTCGTCGTCGGATCTCGGGTTGCTGGCCTCGAACCTCTGCCTCGATCTCATAGATCTGGCCGATGCGTTCCAGCAGATCAGTGGTGAGCGACGTCGGCTTGGTGGCGTGGATGTCG
>NZ_LFCT01000025.1 GCF_008692605.1 Sphingobium estronivorans | reverse complement strand
AGCGCGCGACATGGCCTGAGACCCCGGCGTGCGCTGGGGTGACGATGGGGGTGTTGGCGTGACGGAGGGGCGGCGTCAGCGAAGCACCCAAATCCGTCACGCACCTGCAAAATCAGCCCCGACGACCCGGTAGAGAAGAATCCGGTTCTGGATCAGCGCCAGCCTCGTCGCGATGGCGCTTTGCTGGGCGCCGTAGAGGCTTCGCTGGCTGGTCAGGCTGTTGAGGAAGGTGTCGATGCCCGCCCGATAGCGTTCGTCGGCCAGCGCGTAGCTGCGCTGGTTGGCGAGGACGAGGCGTTGCTGGGCGGCTTGCTGGTCGTCGATCGTGCCTTCGCGGGCGAGGGCGTCGGACACTTCCCGGAAGGCGGTCTGGATCGCCTTTTCATATTGGGCCAGAGAGAGGTCGCGCTGCGCCTTGCTATAGTCGAGATTGCCGCGCGCGGCGCCGCCGAAGATCGGCACGCCTGCGGACGGCGCGGCGGACCAGGCGAAGGCGCCGCCGGTGAAGAGCGAGGACAAAGCCGAACTCGCGACGCCGATGGCGGCGGTGAGGCTGATCTTCGGGAACATGGCGGCGCGGGCCGCGCCGATGTCGGCATTGGCGGCCTTGAGCTGATGTTCCGCCTGAAGCACGTCCGGGCGCTGGAGCAGCACGTCGGAGGACAGGCCTGCGGGCGCCTTCGCAATGCTGGCGGTCAGGCTTTCCAGAGAAGCGGGAAGCAGGGCATCCTCCACCGGCGCGCCGACCAGCAGGTCGAGGGCGTTTCTGTCTTGCGCCACCTGTGTCACATTGGCGGCGATGTCGCTGCGCGCCTGTTCGACCGTCGTTTCGGCCTGATGGACGTCGAGCTTGCCGATCAGTCCCGAACGGTTGAGCGTCCGGGTGAGATCGAGTGTGCGTTCGGCGCTGGTCAGGGTCTGGCGGGAAAGGGCGAGCAGTTCCTGATCGGCGGCGAGCGTGGCATAGGCGCTGGCCGTTTCCGCGACCAGGGTGATGCGGGTGGCGCGGGCGCCTTCCTCCGTCGCCAGATAGGATTCGAGGGCGGCTTGGGTCAGGTCCTTGACGCGGCCGAACAGGTCGATCTCGAACGCGCTGAAGCCGATGTCGGCGCTGTAGCTGTTCTGCCGCTCGTCGTTCTGGCGTGAAAAAGTGGCGGCGGTGGCCCCGGTGACGGCGGGAAGCTGGGCGGCGCGCTGGACCCGATATTGGGCGCGGGCCGACTGAACATTGGCCAGGGCGGCGCGCAGGTCGCGATTATTGGCGAGCGCCCGCTCGATCACGGTCTTGAGGCGCGGATCGCCGATCAGCGCGGTCCACGGCAGGCCGGGCCTTTCCGCCGCTGCTGCCGGCGCATAGGCCGGACCGCTGGGGAAGCTGGCGGGCACGGGCGGCGCCGGGCGGATATAATGCGGCGCCATGTTGCAGGCCGACAGCGCCGCCATGGAGGTCAGCGTGAAAAGGGCGCGCTTCATGTCGGAACCTCCGCGCCGGGAGCGTCGGCGGGCGGATCGGTCCTGCGGCTGAAGATGCGCATGATCGTCAGGAAGAACAGCGGGACGTAGAAGATGGCGAGAACCGTCGCGGTCAACATGCCGCCGATCACCGCCGTGCCGATGGCGACGCGGCTCTGCGCGCCCGCTCCGGTGGCGATGGCGAGCGGTATGACGCCAGCGATGAAGGCGAGCGAGGTCATCAGGATCGGACGGAAGCGCAGGCGCGCGGCCTCCAGCGCGGCGGACATGGCGTCCTTTCCTTGCAGATAGGCGAGTTCGGCGAACTCCACGATCAGGATCGCGTTCTTCGCGGCGAGGCCCATGGTGGTGAGCAGGCCGACCTGGAAATAGATGTTGTTCTCCAGCCCGCGCAGCGCCACCGCCAGCACCGCGCCGATCAGGCCCAGCGGAATAACCAGCAGCACCGCGAGCGGGATCGACCAGCTTTCGTAGAGCGCGGCGAGGCAGAGGAACACCACCAGCACGGAAAGACCGTAGAGCAGCGGCGCCTGTCCGCCGGAAAGCTGCTCCTGATAGGACAGGCCGCTCCAGGCGAAGCTGGTGCCGGGGGGGAGCTGTTTCTGGAGCCTCACCATCTCGTCCATCGCCTCGCCCGAACTGGCGCCGGGCGCGGCCTGACCCTGGATTTCATAGGAGGACTGGCCGTTGAAGCGCGAGAGGGTGGTCGGCCCCATCGTCCAACGGGCGGTGGCGAAGGCGGAGAAAGGCACCATATCGCCCGTGGTGCTGGATCGCACCTGCCAGTTGTCGAGATCGGTCGGCAGGGCGCGGAAGGGCGCATCGGCCTGCATATAGACGCGCTTCACCCGGCCGCGGTCGACAAAATCGTTGATATAGGTGCTGCCCCAGGCAGCGCTGAGCACATTGTTCACGCTGCTCTGGGTCAGGCCCAGAACCGCGAGCTTTTCGGAATCGATGTCGACCTTGAGCTGGGGCGTGTCCTCCAGCGTGGCGGCGCGTACGCCGGCGAGCTTGGGACTGTCTCCGGCGGCCTTCATGAGCTGGTTGCGCAGGGCGAGGAAGCGTTCGCGGCTGAGGCCGCCGCTGTTGAGCAGTTCGAAGGTGAAACCGTTCGACTGGCCAAGCCCGCGAATGGGGGGAGGGGTCATGGCCAGCGCCTTGGCATCGCGGATCGCGGCGAGTTGCTTCGTCGCGCGGTTCGCAATGCTGGTGGCGTTGTTGGCCGTCCCCTTGCGCTCGTCCCACGGCGCCAGGTTGACGAAGCCCTGAGCGGTATTTTCGCCCTGTCCGGCGAAGCTGTACCCCTGCGTCACGAAGATGAAGGCGACATTATCCTTTTCATCGTCAAGGAAATAATTCTGGATACGGTCCAGCGCCGCGCCCGTGCGGGAGGATTTGGCGCCGGCGGGCAGCGTGACCTGCACCATCACCTGTCCCTGGTCCTCCACCGGCAGGAAACTGGTCGGCAGACGCACGAACAACAGCCAGAGCAGGGCGAGAATGACCGCATAGCCGATCCAGAAGAAGGCGCGGCGGCCGATGAATCCGTTCAACCGCGTCATATAGCCGCGCGTGACTCGCTCAAAGAACCGGTTGAACTTGCCCGGCCATCCGCGGTCGCGATGCTCCTCCGCTATGGGTTTCAGGATCGTGGCGCAGAGCGCGGGCGAGAGGATCAGAGCCACCACCACCGAAAGCAGCATCGAGGATACGATGGTGATCGAGAATTGCCGGTAGATGACGCCGGTCGAGCCGCCGAAAAAGGCCATGGGCAGCAGCACGGCGGACAGGACGAGGGCGATGCCGACCAGCGCGCTGCCGATTTCCTCCATCGATTTGATCGTAGCCTCGCGGGGGCCAAGCCCTTCTTCCTCCATCAGGCGTTCGACATTTTCGACCACGACGATGGCATCATCGACCAGCAGGCCGATGGACAGCACCATGCCGAACAGCGTCATCGTGTTGATCGAATAGCCGAACAGCGCCAGCACGCCGAAGGTGCCGAGCAGCACCACCGGCACGGCGATGGCGGGCACCAGCGTCGCGCGCCAGCTTTGCAGGAAGACGAACATCACCACGACGACCAGTCCCACGGCTTCGATCAGCGTCTGGACGACTTCCTCGACCGACAGCTTGATGAAGGGCGTGGTGTCGCGCGGATAGTTGACGGTATAGCCATGGGGCAGGTTGGTGGACAGCTGTTCCACCTTTGCCTTGACCAGTTCGGCGGTCTTGAGCGCGTCGGCACCGGGCGCAAGCTGGATCGCCATGCCCGAGGCGGGATGGCCGTTCATGCGCGCGGAGGATGTATAGCTTTCATTGCCCAGTTCGACCCGCGCCACGTCGGACAGGTGGACGACGGAGCCGTCGCTCTGCGTCTTGACGACGATGTTGCGGAATTGTTCGGGGGTTTGCAGCCGGGCCTGGGCGGTGACGGTGGCGTTGATCTGTTGCCCTTCCGGGGCCGGATCGGCGCCGATCTGACCGGCGGACACCTCGACATTCTGGGCCGCGATGGCGCTTTGCACATCGGACGGCATCAGCTTGACGGTGGCCAGCTTATAGGGGTCCAGCCAGATGCGCATCGCATATTGCGAACCGAAGATCTGGGACGATCCGACGCCGTCGATGCGGGCAAGCGGGTCCTGGAAATTATTCACCAGATAGTCGGCGATGTCGGCCTGGGACGCGGTGTCGGTCTTGTCGTACAGCCCGACCAGCATCAGGAAGTCGGTCTGCGACTTGGTGACGGTCAGGCCCTGTTGCTGCACCGCGTTGGGCAGGCGGCTGAGCGCCTGCTGCACCTTGTTCTGCACCTGCACCTGGGCGGTATCGGGATCGGTGCCCTTCTGGAAAGCGACCGTGATCCGCGCCTGACCGTTGGCGGTCGAGGTGGCGGAGAAATACATGAGGCCGTCAATGCCGGTAAGCTGCTGCTCGATGACTTGGGTGACGCTGGTTTCGACCGTTTCCGCCGATGCGCCGGGATAGGTGGCGCTGATATTGACGGAAGGCGGGGCGATGTCGGGATATTGGGCGATCGGCAGGGTCAGCATCGCGCCCAGACCGGCCAGCATGATGCCGATGGCGATGACCCAGGCGAAGATCGGCCTTTCGATGAAAAAGCGGCTGAGCAAGGTCCGGCCTCCCTTACTTCGCGGCCTGATCGACCGGGACGGCCTTCACCGCGTCGCCGGGCTGCACCTTGTCGGTGCCTTCGACGATCAGCCGGTCGCCCTTTTGGAGTCCGCCGGTGATCAGCCATTTGTCGCCCACCGCCTGCGCGGCGGTGACGATGCGGCGTTCGACCTTGCCTGCCTTGTCGACGACGAGCGCGGTGGCGTTGCCCTTGGGATCGCGACTGATGCCCTGCTGCGGCGCGAGGATGGCGTTCGGGACGACCGATTGCGGCGCGACGACGCGCACGAACATGCCGGGCAGAAGCAGGCTGTCGGGATTGGGGAAGCGGGCGCGCAGGGTGATCGTGCCGCTGTTCGGATCGACGATCGGTTCGGCGAATTCGATCCGGCCTTCCAGCGGATAGTCGGTGCCGTCGTCTAGCTTCAGGCGGATGGTGGCGCTGGCGGGCAGGGCCTTGCCCGCGGCGAGGGCGCGGCGCAATGCAAGCAGCTTCGCGCTGGACTGGGTGATGTCGACGAAGATCGGGTCGAGTTGCTGAATGGTGGCGAGCGCCGTCGCCTGACTGGCTGTCACCAGCGCGCCGGGCGTGACCGTGGAGCGGCCGATGCGTCCGCTGATCGGCGCGCGGACCTGGGTGAAATTGAGGTTGATGCCGGTGGTCTGGAGCGTGGCGCGGGCCTGGTTCACCGCGGCGGCCGCCTGACGCGCGGCGGCGATCACATCGTCGCGATCCTGCGCACTGACGGCCTCGCTTGCGCCGAGGGTGCGGTAGCGATTGGCCTTGGCCTGGGCGGCGGCGGCGGTCGCCTGCGCGCTGGCCAGCGTCGCCTGCGCCTCGTCACGGGAAGCGCGATAGAGCGAAGGGTCGATCTGGTAGAGCGGCTGGCCCTCCTTCACGAAGGAACCCTCGGTAAAGAGGCGTTTCTGGATGACGCCCGCGACCTGGGGCCGGACTTCCGACATCATGGTGGAGGCGGTGCGGCCCGGCAATTCGGTCGAAACGGTTACATTCTGCGTCGTCAGCGTCACTACCCCAACCTCGACCGGACCTTTTTTCGGCGCTTCCTTATGACCGCAGGCGGCGGCCAGGACGCACAGCAGGATGGGGGCGGTCCGAAGGGCGGAGAACGGGCTGGGCATGGTCGGCGGACGGGTCCAAATCGTGAGGAAGAAAACTTCGCCCGGCGCAAGGGGGAGGGGAGGGACGCGCCGGGCGAAGACCGGCGCCATCGCGGGCGCCGATCATGTCCTCATGATCCTTCGGCACGGCGCATGGTAGCGCGACTTATTGTCCCGATGGATCAGTCTGTAGCGGATTGTATCTTTATGTATCGGTGCGGGCGGCGGACGCAGACTTGGCGCGCAAATGGCGTTAGAAGGGGATCATGCCCGATCTTTCCCGTTCGCCCTGCGTGATTGTTGTCGATGACGATGAGGATATTCGGGATCTGATCGTCGGTCAGTTGACCCACGAACATTATGAGGTGCTGGCGGCGGGCAGTCTGGGCGAACTGCATGCAGCCATGGCGGAACGGACGATCGACCTGATCGTGCTGGACCTCAACCTGCCCGATGGCGATGGCCTGTCGCTGTGCCGGGAATTGCGCGCCCAGGGCAAGTCGACGCAGATCATCATGGTGACGGCGAGGGGCAGCGCCATCGACCGGGTTCTGGGACTGGAACTGGGTGCCGACGATTATCTGACCAAGCCGTTCGAGCCGCGCGAACTGCTGGTGCGCATCCGTAACCTGCTGCGCCGGTCGCGGGGCGAAGAGATGGCGCAGCAGAAGGCGGCGCGGATCGCCCGCTTCGGTCCGTGGCGGCTGGATCTGTTCCAGCGCCGGCTGATCGCCAGCGACGATCGGCTGGTGATGCTGTCTTCCGCCGAGTTCCGGCTGCTGTCGCGCTTCATCGAGGAGCCGAATATCGTGCTTTCGCGCGAGGAACTGGTGCCCGAAAGGCGAGCAACGGCCGCCTTCGACCGCTCGATCGACCTTCAGGTCAGCCGGTTGCGGCAGAAGCTGGGAGACGGGTCGGCAGAGGGATCGGCCGGGGGGTCGGCCGGGGGATCGGGCAGCGGGCTGATCCTGACCGTGCGCGGCGAGGGTTATGTGCTGGCGAGCACGGTGACCTATGAGTGAGGGACGGAAGACGAGCGCATGATCGCTGCGGTGCTGGCGCGGGTGCGCAATTTCTTCCGGTCGCTGGTGGGGCATATCTTCCTGCTGCTGACGGTCGGCATGACGGCGGCGGCGGTAGTGGCGCTGGGCATCGCGGAACAGACCCGCCATCTCGATTTCGAGCGCTGGCGCCTGCAACGCGTCGTCGCGAGCGCCGCCGACATCGCCCAGCGGCTGAGCCACGATCCGGTCAGGATCGAGGCGATGCTGAACGACAAGCAGATCATGGGGGCCAGGATGGCGCCCGGCGGCATTGCCCTGGCCGAACCCGATCCGGCGTTGGCGGGCGCGTTGAAGGCGCGGTTCGGCGCGCATTCCGACCCCGAGGCAGGGCAGGTCCCCGCGGGACTGTGCTTCCCTTCCACCAAGGTCGATCGGGCGGCGGGTCTGATCGATGCGCCCAGGCCCGATTGCTGGGTAGTGCGCTTCACGGACGATACGGGCGAGCGGCGGTCGCTGGCGCTTTATCTGCCGCGTCTGGTCAAGCCGCCCAGCACCCTCGCCAACCCGGTCTCTCTGCTGTTGATCCTGCTGTCTTCGGCTGGGCTGGCGATCGTCGTCGCCCGCTTCGTGGCCAAGCCGCTGCGGCGGCTGGAGCAGGCGGCTGGGGCCTTTTCCGTGTCGCTCGATGCGGATGAAATCCCCGAACGCGGTCCGGAAGAGGTGCGGGCGGCGCTCTCCACCTTCAATCTGATGCAGCGCCGGGTCAGGGCCGGTTTTGCCGAACGCACGCAATTGCTGGCGGCGATCAGCCACGACCTCCAGACGCCGCTCACGCGGCTGCGGCTGCGGCTGGAACTGGTGGAGAATGAGGAACTGCGCGCCAGGCTGTTGCAGGATCACCAGGCAATGATGACGCTGGTGCGCGAGGGGCTGGATCTGGCCGCGAGCACGGAGTCGCAGGAGGACTGGTCCGTCATCGACATGGATTCGCTGCTGATCAGCATGGCCGAGGATGCGCAGGACCTTGGCGCGCCGGTGCGGTTCCTGTCCGGCTGCGGCGGCACCGTCCGGGTCAAGCCCAACGCGCTGACCCGCTGCATCGCCAATCTGGTGGATAATGCGGTCAAATATGGCGGCAGCGCGGATATTCGCTGCAAACGGCAGGCCGGGCGGGTGCTGATCGATGTCCGCGATCATGGAGCGGGCATTCCGCAGGATCAACTCGATCAGATGTTCGAACCGTTTACCCGCGGAGCGGCCGGGCAACCGGGCGGGCGGCCCGGGACCGGCATCGGCCTGACCATCGCGCGGTCGCTGGCGCTGAGTTTCGAGGCGTCGGTCCGGCTGGCCAATGCGCCCGGCGGCGGGCTGATCGCCACCGTCGACATGAAGGCCTGAGGGAACTTCGGCAGGGTTGGGGCGATTGTTCCCAATAGCCCCTTTCCTCTGACGGTTTCAGGTGACACTATGGGCAAATCGCGGCGGGGGATCGTCGCGCCGATTTGAAGATGCTGCACGATGCCGGCGTGGCTGAAATAATGTCACCCGCATAAACGATAGTCGTGCATCAACCGGAACTGCACCTGCATGACCGGATAAGCATCGTGCGTTCTTTCGACAGAACTTTGCAGATTAAAATTTGGACATATTGAGATTTTTATATTCGTCTCTTTCTATTTCACTGTTTTTACAGACCATAAGGGTCTATATTCATTTTCATGGCTACTTTAGCGGGAGTCGCCAGTGACAAAGAATGAGCTGTTTTCCAGCTTCACGCGGAAATATGACGACCGGCGTCAGGCCGAAATGTCCGTCGAGGATTATCTGCTGGGATGTCGCAACGATCCACTGATGCATGCATCGGCGCCCGAAAGGCTGCTCGCCGCCATTGGCGAGCCGGAGATCATCGATACCTCGCGGGATCAGCGGCTCGGCCGGATTTTCATGAACCGGACGATCCGGCGTTATCGCAGCTTCGCCAATTTCTATGGCATGGAAGGGACGATCGAGCATATCGTCAGCTTCCTGCGCCACGCCAGCCAGGGGTTGGAGGAACGCAAGCAGATCCTCTATCTGCTGGGGCCCGTGGGCGGCGGCAAATCGTCGCTGGCGGAACGGCTGAAAGCGCTGATGGAGGTGCATCCCATTTATGTGCTGAAGGCAGGGGAGGAGATCAGCCCGATCTTCGAAAGCCCGTTGGCGCTGTTCGATGCCGAGCAGCATGGCGACTTCATCGAGGAAAATTATGCCATTCCCCGGCGGCGTCTGACGGGCATGATCAGCCCTTGGTGCCGCAAGCGGCTGGACGAGTTCGGCGGCGATATTTCGCAGTTCAAGGTCCTCAAGATGATGCCCTCGCGCATGCGGCAGATCGCCATCGCCAAGACCGAGCCGGGCGACGAGAATAATCAGGACATCAGCTCGCTGGTCGGCAAGGTCGACATCCGCAAGCTGGAGATGCTCTCGCAGAACGACCCTGACGCTTACAGCTATTCCGGCGGCCTCAATCGGGCCAACCAGGGGATGCTGGAATTTGTCGAGATGTTCAAGGCGCCGATCAAGATGCTTCACCCGTTGTTGACCGCGACGCAGGAGGGCAATTATATCGGCACGGAGAATATCGGCGCCATTCCCTATAATGGGATCATCATGGCGCATTCCAATGAATCGGAATGGGCGAATTTCAAGAATAACAAGAATAATGAAGCCTTTATCGACCGTATTTACGTCATCAAGGTGCCCTATAGCCTGCAGGCGACCGAGGAGCGGCAGGTTTACGAAAAGCTGCTGAGAGAATCCGACCTCAGCAAGGCGCCGTGCGCGCCGGGGACTCTGGACATGCTGGCGCGTTTTTCGGTGCTGACGCGACTGCGCGAGCATGAGAACAGCAATCTCTATTCCAAGATGCGCGTCTATGACGGAGAAATGCTGCGGGAGATCGATCCGCGCGCCAAGAGCATCCAGGAATATCGCGACGCGGCGGGCGTGGATGAGGGCATGTCGGGCATTTCCACCCGCTTCGCCTTCAAGGCGCTGTCGGCGACCTTCAACCATGACACGATCGAGATCGCCGCCGATCCCGTGCACCTCATGTATGTGCTGGAAGGCATGGTGCGGCAGGAGCAGTTCCCGGCAGAGGTGGAATCCCGCTATCTGGAATATATCAAGGGCGAGCTGGCGCCGCGCTATGCCGAGTTCATCGGCAATGAGATCCAGAAGGCCTATCTGGAATCCTATAATGATTACGGTCAGAATCTCTTCGATCGCTATGTCGCTTACGCCGACGCTTGGATCGAGGATCTGGACTTCAAGGACCCGGATACCGGCCAGCTTCTGGACCGGGAGGTCATCAACCAGGAACTGACCAAGACCGAAAAGCCCGCGGGCATCGCCAATCCCAAGGATTTCCGCAACGAGGTGGTGAAATTCGCCCTGCGCATGCGGGCCAGCAACGATGGGCGCAACCCGAGCTGGACCAGCTATGAGAAAATCCGCGAGGTGATCGAAAAGCGGATGTTCAGCCAGGTCGAGGATTTGCTGCCGGTCATCAGCTTCGGGACGAAAAAGGATGGCGATACCGCCAGCAAGCATGACGAATTCGTCGCGCGAATGACGGAAAGGGGCTATACTGAGCGGCAAGTGAGACGGCTTGTCGAATGGTATATTCGGGTCAAGCAGGCCGGTTGATGGAGGGCAACTGAGCCCCATGCACATAGTCGACAGACGTTTGAACCCAGGGGGCAAGAGCCTGGTCAACAGGCAGCGCTTTCTGCGGAGGGCCAAGGCTTATGTGCAACAGGCTGTGCGCGACAGCCTGAAGGACCGCAGCATCAAGGATCTGGACAAGGAAGGGCAGGTCACGATCCAGCGTGACGCCATCCACGAACCAACGCTGCATCGCGCCGCGCAGGGGGGCAATCGGGAGCGCGTCTTTCCCGGCAATCACGATTATATGGAGGGCGACCGGATCAAGCGGCCCAATAATGGCCAGGGATCCGGATCGCAGGCCGGGCAGGGAGAGGGGAATGACGATTTCCAGTTCGCGCTCAGCCGGGAGGAATTTCTGGGGCTGTTTCTGGACGATCTGGAACTGCCCGACCTTGCCAAGCGGCGGCTGATCGGCGGGAAGGTCGATGGGATCAGGCGGGCGGGTTATTCGGTCGTCGGCAATCCATCCAACCTGTCGGTGCCGCGCACCATGCAGCGGGCGATGTCGCGCCGGATTGCGCTGCGACGGCCCAAGGGCACCGATCTCGAGCGGATCGAGGAGGAGATTGCCGAGATCGAGGCGCGAGATTCCCCCTTGCCCGATGATGCGGTGCGGCTGGAAAATCTGCGTGCCGAGCGGTCGACGATCTTCCGGCGGCGCAATCTGATTGCCTATATCGATCCGGTCGACCTGCGCTACCGGCGGTTCGAAAATGTGCCCAAACCCGTCGCGCAGGCGGTGATGTTCTGTCTGATGGACGTGTCCGGCTCCATGACGGAGCATATGAAGGACCTTGCCAAGCGCTTCTTCGCATTGCTGCACTTGTTCCTGTCGCGCTGCTACGAACATGTGGAGGTGGTGTTCATCCACCATACCGACCGGGCGGCGGAGGTCGATGAGCAGACTTTCTTCTACAGCACGGTCACGGGCGGCACGCTGGTGTCGAGCGCGCTCGACAAGTTGCTGGAGGTGGTCAAGGAACGCTATCGGCCCGATGACTGGAACATCTATGTCGCACAGGCTTCGGACGGGGACACCATGCAGTCGGACAATGGCCGGGTGGTCAGCCTGATGCAGGACGAAATCCTGCCCATGTGCCAATATGTCGCCTATCTGGAGGTCGGTCGGGAGGAATTTGCCGATATTGAAACGGTCGGCACGATGACCGGCCTGTGGCAGGCCTATGCGCCGGTGTCCGAAGCCAACCGCAATTTCGTGATGCGCAAGGTGCACCATCGGCGGGAAATCTACCCTGTTTTCCGCGAACTGTTCCAGCGCAAGGGCGTGGCGGAGCGAACGGCATGACGGCGAAGCACGCAAAAGCGCCCTTGTTCACCGGGAGCGATTGGGACTTTCCGCTCATCAACCGCATCTATGAAACCGTCGAGCCGATCGCGCTCAAGGAAATGAAGCTGGATATCTATCCCAACCAGATAGAAATCATCAGCGCGGAACAGATGCTGGATGCCTATTCCTCTATCGGCATGCCGCTTTTCTACAAGCATTGGTCGTTCGGCAAGCAGTTCGTCACCAATGAAATGATGTACCGCAAGGGGTTGAGGGGGCTGGCCTATGAGCTGGTCATCAACAGCGATCCCTGCATCAACTATCTGATGCAGGAAAACAGCGCGACGATGCAGACTTTGGTCATTTCCCATGCTGCCTTTGGGCATAATCATTTCTTCAAGAATAATTATGTCTTTCGCCAATGGACCGACGCGGAGGGCATTCTCGATTATCTGGAGTTCGCCAAACGCTATATCGCGGAATGCGAGGAGCGGTACGGACAGTTGGCGGTCGAGCGGGTGCTGGACGCGGCCCATGCACTGATGAACCAGGGCGTGCATCGCTATCCGCGGATCCGGCCGCGCGACCTGAAGAGCGAGGCGGCGCGGGAGGCGGAACGGCAGGCGTATCGCGACCGCATCTATGATGATTTGTGGCGCACGGTGCCTGTGGGCGCGCGGGCGGACGCCGTGCCGAATGAGGAACGGCGGGCAGCGCTCGGCCTGCCGCAGGAGAATATCCTCTATTTCCTGGAGAAAACCGGTCCGCGCCTGGCAAGCTGGCAGCGGGAGGTGTTGCGCATCGTTCGGCTGATCGCGCAATATTTCTACCCGCAGCGCCAGACCAAGGCGATGAACGAGGGCTGCGCGACCTATACCCATTATCGGATCATGACGCTGCTGCATGAGCGTGGTTGGATCACCGACGGCGCATTCATGGAATTCCTGTCATCGCATACCAATGTCGTCTATCAACCCACTTATGATTCAGGGCATTTTGGCGGATTCAACCCCTACGCGCTGGGGTTCGGCATCATGTCCGACATTGAGCGCATCTGCCTGGAGCCGACCGAGGAGGACCGGGAGTGGTTCGGCGACATTGCCGGCTCGGGCGATCCGGTGGAGGTTCTGAAGGATATCTGGGTCAATTATCGAGATGAGAGCTTCGTCTCCCAGTTTCTCAGCCCGCATCTCATCCGGCATTGGCGCCTGTTCAAGATCATCGATCGGACGAGCGAGTCGGAACTGCGCGTCGATGCCATTCATGACGAGCGCGGATACCGGCGGATCAGGCGGGCCCTGGCGCGGGAATATGATATTGGGCGGCAGGAGCCGGACATTCAGGTGGTCGACGTGGACCTGGTTGGGGATCGCAAGCTGATCGTGGAGCATGGCGTGGTCGACGGGGTCCTTCTCGATCCGGCAGATGCTGCTATGGTGCTGCAAAATCTGGCAAATCTCTGGGGGTATGAAGTGGTGCTGAAGGAAATCGACACCGAAAACCGCAAGGAGATGAAAAGCCACAGCGCGCAGCCGCAGGAAGGCTGGCCGCGATGAGCCGCGACGGACGGTAGATGAACGCCCGCGGCCGGCAAGATTCCATTTTCATTCGGACGGCGGACGGGCTAAGTTGAGCGCCGATTTCCGTGAGCGAAGTTGGTTGGCGAGCTTCGCGGACAGGCAGGAGTTCGATTCATGACGAATGCTCTTACACGTGAAGAGTGTCTGGAACGGGCAAAAATGCATGAGCAACTGGCGGCCACGACCGCCGATGCTTCTGCGCGCATGATGCATCATGCCATGGCGGCGGAATTTCGCCGCCGCGCCGAAGCCGTGGTGGACGATGGCATCAGACAGGCGGTCAACAGGCCCATCATGGAATTGATTTCCAAAGTCGCCTGATGGTTTGAGCCGGTAGCGCTCAAGCCTGGCCCTGCGCGGGTGGTCCGCGCCGTCGCAGCAGATAGACATCCATGATCCAGCCATGTTCCTGCCGGAGCATGGCGCGTCGGTCGATGATCTCCGTTCCGACGATGGCGAGCGGGCCCCGGGCGAGGGCCTGTTGCGGCATGCCGAGATAGGCGCCCCACCATATGTCGATCCCCTCTGGGGGCAGCGTCCGAAAGGCGCAATGGCCATCCAGCATGACCACCAGGCTGTTCGTGCAGCCGGGCCAGCCCTTTTCGCGCAGGCGGCGCCCGGTGGTGATGAGCACGGGTTCCGCCAGATCGTTGAGGCATATGCCATGGGCGGCGGTGAGCGCCTGGATGCTGGTGATGCCGGGAATGACCTGAACCCGCATATCGGGCAGCCGTTCGGCGATGCGCAGGCTGCTGTCGTAGAGCGAAGGGTCACCCCAGACCAGCAGCGCCAATGATCCGCCTTGCGGCAGATGGCGGGTAATCTGTTCCTGCCAGAGCGCCGCGATGGCGTCGTGCCAGTCGAGCACGGCGTCGACATAGGCAGGTTGGTCGGCGCGGCTGGGCATGTCGAATTCGACCAGCTTGACCGGGCGGGTCAGCAATTCGGCGCAGATGGCGCGGCGCAGGTCGATGAGGTCGGATTTCGCATCGCCCTTGCGCGGCAGCAGGATCAGGTCGGCCTCGTTCATGGCCCGGATTGCGGCGCGGGTCAGATGATCGGGATTGCCCGTGCCGATGCCGATGAGATTGAGCGAGATCATGGGGCGCTGCCCTCAGCGATAAGATGGAAGAAGCTGCCGGTGACGCGGCCGCGATGCGATCCGGTAGAGGCGATGGCGTTATCCTCGGCATCGGTGACGGTTGCGAGCGGGTGGTCGGGCTGGGCGAGGATGGTGGAATAGTGGAATTCATGGCCGTTGAGCAGCGCGCCTGCGGGAAAACCGCCCATGGGGGCGAGCAGCCGGGCGCGGCGATAGCCCAGATGCAGGCGGCGCTCGGCGAAGCTGGTGACGAGGCCCAGCAGGCCCGCCATGGCGTGGCTTTGGCCATGCGCGTCGATCAACGCTTCGCCCAGCACCATATAGCCGCCGCATTCGCCATGGATCGGGCGGGTTTCGGCATGGCGGCGCAGCGCGGAGAGAAAGCGGCCTGCCTGTGCGATCCGTCCCGCGTGGAGTTCGGGATAGCCGCCGGGGAGCCAGACAGCGTCGGCTGCGGCATCCGGGGCTTCGTCTGCAAGCGGGGAGAAGGGCAGGATTTCCGCGCCCGCCGCCCGCCAGTCCGACAGAAGATGGGCATAGGTGAAGGAGAAGGCGGTGTCCTGCGCGATGGCGAGGCGCTGGCCGGGTGGAGGGGCAGCCTTTTCCAGGAGGATGGGCGGTGACGTTGGACGGGCGGCGCGGCGGATGGCGGGCAGGTCCAGATGGGTGATGATGAGGTCGGCGATACGATCTACGGTGGCATCCAGATCGGCTTGCTCGGTCGCCTGGACAAGGCCGAGATGCCGTGCGGGCAGGCTCAGCGCGTCGCTGCGGGGGATGGCGCCGAACACAGGGATGCCTGCCTCTGCCATCGCGGCGCGGATAAGCCGTTCATGGCGGTCGCTGGCGACGCGGTTCAGGATCACGCCTGCCACGGCCATGTCGGGGCGCAGGTTGCGGAAACCCATGGCAATGGCGGCGGCGGATTGGCTTTGCCCCGAAACATCCATCACCAATATGACCGGCCAGCCGAACATGGCGGCGATGTCGGCGCTGGAGCCGTTGCCGCTTTCTCCCGCCGCGGAGGCGCCGTCGAACAGGCCCATCACGCCTTCCGCGACGATCAGGTCCGCATCCTCGGCATGGCGCGTGAGTGCGCCGATCAGCGCGCGGCCCATGGCCCAACTGTCGAGGTTGAAGGAAGGACGGCCGCTGGCCGCCTGCTGAAAAGCGGGGTCGATATAGTCGGGGCCGGATTTGAACGGCTGTACCCTGAGGCCAGCGCGAGTGAAGGCGCGCAGCAGGCCCAGCGTCACGGTCGTCTTGCCCGATCCGGAACGGGGTGCCGCGATGAGGAGGCCGGGGGTCATTCCTTGCCGACGAACAGCGAGTCGGTGCCGGACGGTCGAAAGCGGCGGTCATAGCCGGGAGCGTAAAGGCTGCTTTCGGCGAAATCGCCGTCGCCGAGCACCGGGCCAACGAGGATGATGGCGGTGCGCTCCGGGCCTTGGGCGGCGGCTTCCTCTATGGTGGCGAGGGTGGCGCGGACGATGCGCTGGTCGGGCCAGCTTGCGCGCCAGACGACTGCCGCCGGGCAGTCCGGGCCGTAATGGGGCGTGAGGTCCTCCACGACTTTCGCCAGATTGTGGATCGACAAATGGATGGCGAGCGTCGCCCCGGTTGCCGCGAAGGCGGGAAGATTTTCGCGCGGCGGCATGGAACTGGCGCGGCCCGGCGTGCGCGTGAGGATGAGCGACTGGCCGAGTTCCGGCAGGGTGAGTTCGGCCTCCAGCGCGGCGGCGGCGGCGGCGAAGGATGGGACGCCGGGCGTGATGCTGTAGGGGATGCCGAGCGCTTTCAGGCGGCGAATCTGCTCACCCATGGCGGACCAGACCGACAGGTCGCCGGAATGGAGGCGGGCGATGTCATGGCCTGCTTCATGAGCTTCGCACAGGGTGCCGACGATCTCGTCGAGGGTGAGCGGAGCGGTGTTCACGATCCGCGCGCCCGGCGGGCAATGATCGAGCAGGGCAGCAGGAACCAGCGATCCGGCATAGAGGCAGACCGGGCTGCTGGCGATGAGGTCGCGACCGCGCAGCGTGATGAGATCGGGCGCGCCGGGGCCAGCCCCGATGAAATGGACGGTCATGCGGGATTTCCTTCGGCGAGGGCGCAAGTGGCGAGGCGGTCCTGCGATACGGCGCGGGGCGCGAGCAGGCGGGCGTGGGGACCGGCTGCGGCAAGGGCGGCGGCTTCGGCGACGCTGCCCGTGCGGTGGGCCGCGAGGCTGGCGGGCGAATGGGTGCGCGTGGACTGGATTGCCAGCCGGTCGGATGACACTTTGATGAGCGGGAGACGAAGTTCCCGGGCCAGCGAGGCGAGTTGAGGCGCCTTGTGGTCAAGGGTCGCCAATGCCGCCGGGGCGTTGGCCCCCTCGGTCGCCCTTTCCCATGCGGATCGGAGCGAAACAAGAGAGGCGCTTTTGCGAAACCCGAAACCGGCGACGATCATAGGGTGACGCTCCACTGCACGAGGGGATAGGCGGAGCGCCAGCCATGGCGGCTGCCGAGCGGTACCGCCTGCGCCAGTTCGATGCGGAGGAGGTCGCCCCCTTTGCGGGCATGCCATTGGCCAAGGAGAGCTTCCGATTCCAGCGTGACGGCATTGGCGACGAGCCGGGTCTGGCCGCCGGGAAGGGCGAACAGGGTTTCGAGCAGGGCTTCGCTGAGGCCGCCGCCGATGAAGATGGCGTCCGGGCGGGTTCGGGCGCGCAGGATGTCCGGGGCCTTGCCTTCGATCACGGTCAGGCGGTCGACACCCAGCGCGGCGGCGTTGCTGCGGGCGCGGGCGGCGCGGGTGGGGTCGGCTTCGAAGGCGATGGCCTGCGTTGCGGGATGGGCGAGGAGCCATTCGATGGCGATGGAGCCCGATCCTGCGCCGATGTCCCACAATGTTTCGCCGGGACGCGGGGCGAGCGCGGAAAGGGTCAGGGCGCGGGCGGGGCGCTTGGTGATCTGGCCGTCATGGTCGAACCAGTCATCGGCTATGCCGCTGACGCGGGGGAGGGTTCTGCCGTCGCCCGCAACGGACAGGGCGACGGCGACGGGATGGGCGATGTCCGTCAAGTCGAAATTGTCAGCGGTGGTCGCGCGAATGCGCTCGCGCGGACCGCCGAGCGCTTCCAGCACATGGATGGAGGAAGCGCCGAAGCCATTTCGCGCCAGATCGGCGACGAGCGCGCTGACCGCCATACCGTCGCGCAAGAGGATGATGGCGCGGCGGCCGGGGACGAGGCTGGGGCGCAGGCGGGCAAGCGGCGCGGCGTGGAGGCCGTGGCATTCCACATCCTGCAACGGCCAGCCGAGACGCGCGGCGGCGAGGGCGAAGGTGGAGGGGGCGGGATAGACGGCCCACTCTTCCATTGCGAGCAAGCGCGTGATGCTGGCCCCCGCGCCGAACCAGAAAGGATCGCCAGAGGCAAGCATCACTGTGGGCTGACCGCGCCGGGCGAGCAGCGGGGCGATGCCATCCTCGAACGGGACTGGCCAGGGATGGCATTCCGCCTTAAGGGCTGGCAGCAGCGACAGGTGGCGCGGGGCTCCGGTGACGAACGCCGCTGCCTCCAGCGCCCGACGGGCGGCGCGGGACAGGCCGTCGGGGCCGTCCTCGCCGATGCCGATGATCGTCAGCCAGGGATCAGGAGTTTTCGACATTTCCCATATCCTCATTCTGGGCGGGACCACGGAGGCGAGCGCGCTAGCCAAAGCGCTGGCCGAGCGGGGCGAGCGGGCGGTGTTGAGCTATGCCGGCCGCACGGAAAATCCGCGCGCCCAGCCCGTGCCGGTGCGGGTCGGCGGCTTTGGCGGGATTGGCGGCCTGATCGATTATCTGCGGCAGGAGGGCGTGACGCATCTGGTGGACGCGACCCATCCCTTTGCCGCGACGATGAGCGCCCATGCCGTTGCGGCGGCGCGGGAGGCGGGGATCGCGCATATCATGCTGACGCGGCCCGGCTGGGTCGAAAGCAGCGGGGATCACTGGACCCATGTGTCGGATATTGCGGGCGCCGTGGCGGCGTTGGCGGGACCGGCGCGGCGCGTGCTGCTGGCGCTGGGACGGATGCATGTCGATGCCTTTGCCGCCCGGCCGCAGCATCATTATCTGTTGCGCTTCGTCGACATGCCCGAGGAAACGCCGGGGCTGCCCCAGCATGATCTGGTGGTGGATCGCGGGCCGTTCACGGTGGAAGGCGACATGGCCCTGATGCGGGAGCATGGGATCGACCTGATCGTATCGAAAAATGCTGGCGGCGGCGGGGCGGAGGCGAAGCTGATCGCCGCGCGGACGCTGGGGCTGCCGGTTTTGATGATCGACAGGCCGCCCTGCCCCGCCGCGCGGGTGACGCATCAGGTCGCGGGGGTGTTGGAGTGGCTGGATCATTCGGCGGAGCGCGGGGTGTAGAGGATCGGGCTGCCGGGGCGCTCGATCAGGCGGGTGCGGCTGGAGCCGACGATGACCATGGTGCGCATGTCGGCCATGTCCGGCGTGGCCTGGCCGAGGGGGACGACGCGCAGGCTTTCCTCCGGCGTGGAGACGGCGCGCGCGAAGAGGATCGGGCGGTCGTCGCCGCATTCCTCGCGCAGGATTTCGAGGGCGTGGGTGAAGCCGTTCGGGCGGGATTTTGAGCGCGGGTTGTAGAAGGCCATGGCGAAATCGGCCTGCGCGGCGAGGCGCAGGCGGCGCTCTATCAGCGGCCACGGCTTCAGATTGTCCGACAGGTTGATGGCGCAGAAATCATGGCCCAGCGGCGCGCCTGCCTTCGCGGCGGCTGCAAGCATGGCGGTGATGCCGGGCAGGACGCGGATGTCGAGCGCGCGCCACTCGAAGGGGCCTGCCTCCAGTGCTTCGAACAGGGCGGAGGCCATGGCGAAGACGCCGGGATCGCCGGAGGAGACGATGACGACCTTCCGGCCCTCTGCGGCGAGGGTCAGGGCATGGATGGCCCGGTCCAGTTCGACGCGGTTGTCGGAGGTATGCAGGGTCAGGCCGGGACGCTCCGCCACGCGGGCGACATAGGGGATATAGCCGATGACGTCTGTGGCTTTGGAGAGCGCTTCCGACACTTCCGGAGTGATGAGGGCTTCGGTGCCGGGGCCGAGGCCTGCGACCGCGATCCAGCCGGTCATGGGCGGCGTCCCTGTCCGTGGATCAACAGGATCGAGAAATAGGCGGTAACGGCGTCCGCTTCGGCGAGCGGGGTGATGCGCTGGTCGGCCATGGTCGCATATTCGACGAGCCAGGCGCAGTCCTGCTTGCCTGCGGCGGCGACGGCGCGGCGCAGCTTGGGGAGGTTGCGGCCGATCTTCATGACGACCAGTGCATTGGTGTCGTGGATGCGGCGGGCCAGTTCCTCTTCGGACAGGGTCGCCATGAGGACCGTCAGGACATCGTCGCCCCAACTGATCGGCGTGCCGCTGGCGGTCCAGGCGCCGGACATGCCGGTGATGCCGGGAACGATCCTGATGGGCGCGGCGAGGCGGCTGTGCAGGTGCATGAAGCTGCCGTAGAAAAAAGGGTCGCCTTCGCACAGGACGACCACATCCTCCCCGCTGGCGCACAGGCCGTCCAGATGAGCCGTGCAATCGGCGTAGAATCCGGACAGAAGCTCATTGTAGCGCGGGTCGGACAGCGGGATTTCGGTCGTCACCGGATATTCCATCGGAAATTCGACGGCGTTCGGGTGCAGCATGCCCTCCACGATCCGGCGGGCATGGCCGGATTTTCCCCGCTTGTGGAAATAGGCGATGTGGCGGGCATCGCGGATCAGGCGGTCGGCGCGGACGCTCATCAGGTCCTGCGCGCCGGGGCCGAGGCCGACGCCGTGGATGGTGCCTTTGGTCATTCTGCTGCGCTCGCGATAGCATTGACCGCCGCGACGGTGATGGCGCTGCCGCCCAGGCGGCCCTCCACGATGCAGCAGGGGACGGGCTGGCTTTCCCATAGGGCCTGCTTCGATTCCGCCGCGCCGACAAAACCGACCGGACAGCCGATGATGGCCGCCGGGCGGGGGCAGGTCGGGTCTTCCAGCATGTTGAGCAAATGGAACAGCGCCGTGGGCGCATTGCCGATCGCGACCAGCGCGCCGTCCAGATGCGGGCGCCACAGTTCCAGCGCGGCAGCCGAGCGGGTGTTGGCCATGCGGTCTGCCATTTCGGGCACTTGTGCGTCGTTCAACGTGCAGAGGATCGGGTTGCCGGCGGGCAGGCGTTTGCGGGTGATCCCCTCCGACACCATGCGGGCGTCGCAGAGGATGGGCGCGCCTGCCTCCAGCGTGGCGATGGCGGCCTGGGCGAAGGCTGGGGAAAAGCGGATATGGGGGGCGAGGCCAACCAGACCCGCCGCGTGGATCATGCGGACGGCAATGCGTTCCTCCTCCACAGAGAAACGGTCGAGTTCGGCTTCGGCACGGATGGTGCGGAAGGATTCCCGGTAGATGGCAGCGCCGTCGGTTTCGTAGATATGGGGCATTATGGGCTTCCGAAGAGAGCGAGAATCTGGTGGGAGGTGAGGCCGGTCTGGTCCGGGGGCGATCCGGCGCCGGCCTTGCGGGCGAGGTCGAAGCGGCCTTGACGGCCGGTGAGGACGATGTCGGCGGGCGTGGGACGGGCGCAGCCCTTGGCGCAGCCGGAAACATGGAGCGAGCCGTCGACAAGGGGTGCCAGGCGCGTGGCGAGATCGCGGGTGGTGACGCTGGCCTGCGGACAGGCCGGGGCGCCGGGACAGGCATCGACGCGGAGCAGCGGGTCTGTCGCGGCGTGGCCGGGGCTGGTCGTGCCGCCTTCCAGGATCAGGCCGCGCCATGGGGTGAGGCGCAGCGCGGTGACGCCATGCCGTCCTGCCATGGCGGCAAGGCTGTCGGCGTCCAGTTGGCCGAAGGGAAGACCGTGGAAGGGGCCGGAGGCTTGCGCCAGAAGCTGTTGGAAAGAACGGGGGGAAGCGGGTGCGATTGTCGGGGTCTGTGGCAGGGGTAGGTTGTGCCGGGCCATGCGACCGGAGGTGGCGCCACCGGTTTCGAGGAACCAGCGGGTCAGTGCGATCAGGTCTCGCGCGGCTGTTTCGATACTGGTCGGCGTACCGCGTGCATGGCTCTCCGCGCGAAGAAGCAGGTCGCCGCTTTCGCCGCGCTCGAAGCGGAAATCGGCGGGAACCTGGGTAAGGACGGGGGCAGGGCCGGTGTCGATGGCGATGCCCACCTTTGCGGGAAGTTCGGGGAGGTCATCGATGCGGGCGAGCAGCTCTTGGGCGATGCTTTCCGTATCATCCCCGGCGCACCAATCGGGCGCGAGGACGAAATTGCGGCGGGCTTCGCGGGCTGGGTCGGGATCGGTGAGGCCAAGCGCACCGAGCTGTTCGAGCAGGGGGCGGTGGCTTTGCCCGGTCACACCCCTGATCTGGAGCGCGGCGCGGTTGGTGAGGTCGATCAGACCGTTGCCGTGGCGGCGGGAGGCTTCGCCAAGCTCCGTCGCCTGGGCGACGCTCAAACGTCCCAGCGGCGGACGGACGCGCACCAGCAGTCCGTCGCCTGCCGCCATCGGGCGCCATGCAGTGGGGCACCAGCCGCGAATGGCGGCTTCGGCGCTCTGCGCGTCTGGCACTGGACTTCACCTCCCACGTCGCAACGACGACTGGAAGATCGCCCTTCCAGCCGCTCAAACCGTCGCTCGTGCGGAGAACCGAGCCGTGGCCATCCCCTGGACCAAGGCAAGAGCGACCTTTGCGTACGGCAGGTCTCCTGGCTTGCGGGTCATAGCATGGGCAGGGGGCCTTCCCGGATTGCTCCAGTGGCTGACCTGCCCCGGTTGAGGGGGGCGGTCGGTCCTTGCCTTGCTCGCCGCTCACAGTTGCAGGGACAGCCGCGGATTTGGGAGTTTTCCTCCCGCACCGCATTCCCATTCAAGCCCCTTTGAGGGGGCACCGACGCGATCGATGGAGCAGGCGCAAACCTGCTCCGCCGCGCCTCATACGCGCAGAGTGGAGGAAAGGGAAGGGGGGCGCTGTTTCAGCGCGTCACGATGGTGGAGTGCCAGTCTGTACGCTGTTCCCAGCCGCGCCGTTCCAGTTCCGGCGTCGCTTCCTCGCTCACCGGATAGCCGAGGCACAGGAGCCCGAGGCAACGCCAGCTTTCCGCTATGGAGAGCATCGCGTCGACCGTGGGGCGGTCCAGGATCGATACCCAGCCCAAGCCGATGCCGCGCGTGCGGGCGGCGAGCCAGAGGGTGTGGATTGCCATCACACAGCTATAGCGGCGCGCTTCGGGCATGGTGATCGCGCCGAGGCGGTGGCCGGTTTCGGTGCCTTCGTCGCAATAGACGGCGAACAGCACCGGGGCTTCGCGCAGGCCGTGGAGTTTCAGGCTGCGATAGAGGCTGTCTTCATCGCCTTCGTACATCCTGCCCGCCTTCGCGACCTGATCGTCGACATGGGCCGCCAGGCCCTCGCGCAAGGCGGGGGTGACGATCCGCACGAAACGCCAAGGCTGCGACAGGCCGACCGAGGGGGCGCTGTGGGCAAGGGCCAGCAGGCGCTCCACCTCCGCCTCGTCCAGCGGATCGGTGCGGAAATGGCGCACGTCGCGGCGGGCGTGGACCAGAGCCTCGAAGGCGGCAATGTCGAAGGCGGTGTGGGTCAGAATTCGATTCCTGCCTGAGCCTTCACGCCGCTGCGGAAGGGATGTTTGATCAGGGTCATTTCAGTGACGAGATCGGCCGCCTCCATCAGCGTGTCGGGCGCGTTGCGGCCGGTGATGAGGACATGTTTCATGTCGTCGCGGGCGGTCACGATTTCCAGCACCTCTTCGACCGGAAGATAATCGTAGCGCAGGACGATATTGAGTTCATCGGCAAGGACCATGTCATAGGCGGGGTCGGCGATCATGCGTTTGACCTCATCCCATGCTTCGCGCGCAAGGGCAATGTCGCGGGTGCGGTCCTGCGTGTTCCAGGTGAAGCCTTCGCCCATGGGCTTGAACTCGACATTGTCGGGAAACGCGTCGAACACCCGTTTTTCCCCGGTGGTCATGGCGCCCTTCACGAACTGGACGACGCCGACTTTCTTGCCATGGCCGATGGCGCGGACCACCATGCCGAGCGCTGCGGTCGTCTTGCCCTTGCCCTTGCCGGTGTGGACGATCAGCAGGCCCTTTTCCCGGGTCTTGGTCGCCATGATCTTGTCATGAGCGGCCTGTTTCTTTTTCATCTTTTCGGCATGTTGTTCCGGCGTGCGTTCGATCATGGGCGGTCTTCCTTGATGTGCGAGAGGAGCATGGCGGCGCTGTTGGAGCGGGGTTTCCACAGGTTACGGTCGAGCGCTTCGTGGAGACGGGCGGCGGTTTCGCGCAGGGCGGCGGGGTTGGCCTGCGCCATGAAGGCGCGGACCGTCTCGTCCTCGATGAAGGCGGCGTGGACGGCGTCGAAATGATGGTCCTTCACCGCATGGGTGGTGGCGGCGAAAGCGAAGAGATAATCGACCGAGGCGGCGATCTCGAACGCGCCCTTGTAACCGTGGCGCATCATGCCCGCGATCCATTTGGGGTTGGTGACGCGGGCGCGGACGATGCGGCCGATCTCATCCTCCAGCGTGCGGATGACCGGGCGTTCGGGGCGGCTGTGGTCATTGTGGTAGGAAAGCGGTTTCCTGCCCGAGAGATGCTCGACGGCGGCGGCGATGCCACCCTCGAACTGGTAATAATCATCGCTGTCGAGCAGGTCATGTTCGCGATTGTCCTGATTCTGGATCAGGGCGTCGGCTTGGGTCAGGCGCTGGGCGAAGAGGCTGCGTTCGGCATCGCCTTCGACGCCGCCGCCATAGGCGTAGCTGCCCCAGTCGAGATAGACATTCGCGAGGTCGGAACGGTCGTGCCAGATCTTTTCGTCGATCATGGCTTGCAGGCCCGCCCCGTAAGCGCCGGGCTTTGAACCGAAGATGCGGGCGCCAGCGCGGCGGGCAGCGGCCTTTTCGGGCGTGCCTGCCGCGATCAGGGCAGCGGATTCCGCGCGATGGCGAGCGGCGGCGGGATTGTCTTCCTCCGGTTCGTCCAGCGCCATGACGGCGCGGGCGGCGCTGTCGAGCAGATCAATCTGTTCCGGGAAGGCGTCGCGGAAGAAGCCGGAGACCCGGAAAGTGACATCGACGCGGGGGCGGTTCAGTTCGGCGATCTTCATCACCTCAAAGCCGATGACTCGGCCCGATGCCCAATCCCAACGCGGGCGGACGCCCATCAGCGCGAGAGCCTGGGCAATATCGTCGCCGCCGGTCCGCATATTGGCGGTGCCCCAGGCCGATAGTGCGATGGCGCGGGGATAGTCGCCCTCTCGCTGAAGATAGTCCTGCACGATGAGGTCGGCGGAGCGCTGGCCGAGATTCCACGCGGCGACCGTGGGGACGGAACGGGTATCGACCGAATAGAAATTGCGACCGGTCGGGAGGACATCGGGGCGGCCCCGGGTGGGCGCGCCGGAGGGGCCGGGAAGCACGAAATTGCCATTGAGCGCCTTGAGGAGCGCGGTCTTTTCGGCTTCTCCGCAGGCGGTGACGCGGGGGGCGAGATCGGTTTCGATGGCATCGAGAACGGCGGCGCTTTGCGGGCCGGGGGCCGGCTCGCCGCTGTCGAGCAGATGCATGGCGTAGAGTTCGAGGCGTTCCACCGTATCGCCCGTGGTGCGCCATGGCGCTTCGGCGCGGGTTTCGAGCGGTTTCGGGCGGGGGCCGGTCCAGGGCGTGCTCATCACGCAATCCAGCGGGTCGAAGCTCAATGAGAAGTCGTCGGCAAGGGCGCGCAGGAGGGATTGCTGGCCCGCCTGGTCCATGCCTCTGGGGCAGCGGGCAAGCGCGATGAGGAGGTCGCGGCGGAGGGAATCTTGCGGGCTCTGCGTGAAAATGTGCAGGCCGTCACGAATTTGCATTTCCTTGAGATCACACAGATAGTTATCGATCGCTGTTAAGGTATCGTCTCCGCTTCCCTGCGCGCCCGCGTCCTTGTCCAGCCCCTGGCTTGCAGCGAGGGAGAGAATATCCTTGCGCAGCGTTTCGAGGCGGCGCAAGTCCATTCCGGCGGCGAGATAATATTCATCGACCAGCGCCTCCAGTTCCTTGAGCGGGCCATAGGTTTCCGCGCGGGTAAGCGGGGGCGTCAAATGGTCGATGATGCAGGCACCGATCCGGCGCTTCGCCTGGGTGCCTTCGCCGGGATCGTTGACGATGAAGGGGTAGATTTGCGGGATCGGCCCAGCACAGATTTCGGGGAAGCAGTTTTCCGAGAGCGCAATCGCTTTGCCGGGGAGCCATTCGAGGTTGCCGTGCTTGCCGACATGGACGACGGCATGGGCGCCGAACGATTGCGCCAGCCAGATATGGAAGGCCAGATAGCCATGCGGCGGCGGCAGGGCCGGGTCGTGGTAGCTGCTTTTCGGATCGATATGATAGCCGCGGGAGGGCTGGACGGCGACGGCGATATTGCCGAAGCGATGGACAGGAAGGTGGAACGCGCCATGACGGAAGAAGGGATCGGCTTCGGGCGTGCCCCAGCGGGTTTCCATGGCTTTGCGGGCGGATTCGGGAAGGGTGGCGAAGGCGGCTTCGTAAGTGGCGAGGGGAAGCAGGACTTCAGAGGGGCGATCCGGCTCGGCATTGGTGACGCTGGCAGTCATGAGGCGCATCAGCGCTGCGCCGTCGGTCGGCGCATGGGCGGTGCTGTAACCGGACTCGGTTAGCGCATTGAGGATCGCGGCGGCGCTGGCGGGCGTATCCAGACCGACGCCATTGCCGATGCGCCCGTCCTTGTTTGGATAGTTGGCGAGGACAAGCGCAATATGGCGGTCGGCGTTGGCTGTTTTTCGAAGTTTGGCCCAATTTACAGATAGTTGGGAAACAAAGTTAACACGGTTCTCCAGAACCTTTGGGACGATGATGCTGCATTCTGTAAGTTGGTCGAAGCGGGCGGCAGCCTTAAAGGCGACTGCGCGGGAGAAGAGGCGGCCGTCCACTTCGGGGAGCGCGATGTGCATGGCGAGGTCACGCGGGCCGAGACCTCGGGCGCTTTCCTCCCAGGCGCTTTGTTCGGCGCTGGCGAAGATGGTCTGAAGGATGGGGCAGTCCGCTTGTTCCAGGATGGAAGGGGTACGCGGTTCTCCGGGGGCGCTCGCGGCGAAGGCGGTGGCGTTGAGGATGACGTCCGGCGGCGTTTCCGCCATGAGGGTCTGGAGGAAGTCTCTGGCGAAGGGTTCGCGCAGGGCGCGGACATGGACCGGCAGAATATTCATGCCTGCCTGTTCGAGACCCTCGATCATGGCGTCCACGGCTTCGAGGGTGCCGGCGACCAGCAGAGCACGGTAGAAAATGAACAGAGCCATGGGCTGGCCCGGAGTCCAGCGGGCCTTGACCTGCTCCAGCGTCGGGCGGTCGGTACCCGACAGGTAAAGGCCAGCTTCGGCCACCGGAACCGGTGCGTCTGGGGTGCCCGCATCGATGCCTCCCAGGCGGGCGGCGGTCTTGAGGAAGGCGATGGCGTTGAGGATGCCGCCCTGGCGCAGATAATCGCGAAGCTGATCGCAGCTTTCAGCGGGCAAGGTCGAGGCGGCGCGCAGGTCGGGGTCGTCGTCACGGCCATCGGCTATGGCAGCGAAGGCTATGCCTTTTTCGCGGGCAATATTGGCAATTTCATCAATGCCATAGGGCCAGTAGCTCTTACCTCCCAGCAAGATCACGCAGACGAATTTCGCGTGGGCAATCACCTGTTCGACATAGAGGTCGACGGAATAGGGGTGCTTGAGTTGCAGGAGGTTGGCCAGCCGGATCGACGGAGCAGCTTCCCCTTGCTGCTCCGCCAATATGTGGGCTGCGCTGGCGAAGCAGGCGAGTTCGCTGTCCGCCACGGTCAGCAGCACGATGTCGCCAGGCGATTGGCCGAGGTCGATCGCTTCCTCGCCGTTGGAGACGGTACCGGGCGTGGCGGTCAGCAGGTGCATCAGGCGGCGACCGTCTGCGCGCCGAGGGCGGCTTCGATGGCGGCGCGGTCCAGGCCCGTTTGGCCAATCACGACGAGACGGGACGCGCGCGGTTCGCCGGGCTGCCAATGGCGGTCATAATGATGCTGTATGCGCGGGCCGACCGCTTGCACGACGAGACGGGCGGGGCGGCCTGCGATGGCGAGGAAGCCCTTGACCCGCAAGATGTCGTGCGCGGCGATGGTATCGGTAAGGGCCGCCAGCAGCGGTTCGGGATTGCCGAGTTCGCTGAGGTCGACGATGAAGCTTTCAAAATCATCATGGTCATGATGCTCCTCATTGTCATGATGGGAGGGGCGAGAGTCGATCTGGTCCTCCACGCCCGCGTCGAGGCCGAGCAGGATGGCGGGGTCGATCTCGCCCTTCGCGGCGCGGATGATGCGGACGCCTGGGCGGATCTCCTTGGCGAGGTCCTGTTCCAGCCCGGCTAGCGTGTCGGCGTTCACCAGATCGGTTTTGTTGAGCAGGACGAGGTCGGCGCAGGCGAGCTGATCCTCGAACAGTTCCTCCAGCGGGCTGTCATGGTCCAGCGTCGGGTCGGCGGCGCGGGCAGCGGCGAGCGCTGCTTCGTCATGGGCGAAGCGACCGGCGGCCAGCGCGTCGGCGTCGATCAGCGCGATCACGCCGTCCACCGTGGCCCGTGTGCGGATGTCGGGCCATTGGAAAGCCTTCACCAGCGGCTTGGGCAAGGCGAGACCGGAGGTTTCGATGATGATGTGATCGGGCGGCGTCGGGCGGTCGAGCAGGCGCTGCATGGTCGGCAGGAAATCGTCCGCCACGGTGCAGCAGATGCAGCCGTTCGCCAATTCGATGATGTCCTCGTCGGGGCAGGCTTCATCGCCGCAGCCCCGCACCAGCGCGCCGTCGACGCCGACGTCTCCAAACTCGTTGATGATGAGGGCGAGCCGGCGTCCGCCTGCATTTTCGATGAGGTGTCGGATCAGCGTGGTCTTTCCGGCGCCGAGGAAGCCGGTGATGACGGTTGCGGGAATTTTCTTCATGCGGGATTTCCTTGGGTTTCGAGAGCGACTTCGATCTCGTCGAAGCCTTTCCAGCGGTAGACGGCCCAGCTCACCAGCCAGCAGGCGGCGAACAGGCCGATGATGAGGAAGCCGAGGCTGTTGAAATGCGCGCCCAGATCGGCCGCCAGCGTCCAGATGCCGCCCGACAGGCCCAGCTTGTCGCCGAGCAGCGCCGCCGCCTCGATCCCGCCGATGAGCAGCGCGACCAGGGCGGACACAAGCGTGATGGTGATGTTGTAGTAGAGCTTGCGGATCGGCTTCACGAAGGCCCATTGATAGGCCCCCATCATCAGCGCGCCATCCGCCGTGTCGATCAGCGCCATGCCCGCCGCGAAGAGCAGCGGGAAGATGAGCGCGGTCGAGAAGGAAAGGCCGCTGGCGGCTTGCCCGGCGGACAGGCCGAGGATGGCGACCTCCGTGGCGGTGTCAAAGCCCAGGCCAAACAAAAAGCCGAGCGGCGCCATATGCCAGCTTCGCGTGACGAGGCGGAAGAGGGGGCGGAAGATGCGCGCCAGCAATCCCCGACCGCCGAGAAGAATATCCATATCTTCATCGACATAGGCTCCACCGTTGCGAACATGATTGAATGTCTTGAGAACCGATCTCAGGATGATCAGATTCATCGCCGCAATGACGAAGAGGAAGGTTGCCGAGACGATCGTCGCCATGACGCCGCTGACCGCGCCCACCGCCTCCACGCGGCTCAGGGCACTGGCGGCGACGGCGATGGCCACGGCGGCGATCAGAACGATGGCGCTGTGGCCGATGGCGAACCAGAAGCCTACGGTCAGCGGGCGCTGGCCGTCCTGCATCAGCTTGCGGGTCACATTGTCGATGGCGGCGATATGATCCGCATCGACCGCATGACGCAGGCCCAGGCTCCAGGCGAGCAGCGCCGTGCCCAGCATGACGGTATTGCCCGCGAAAAGGGCGAAGGCCCAGCTCCATGCGGCCAGATTGGCGGCGATCAGCATCGCGAACATGACCGTGGCGCGGCGGCGCAGCGGGACAGGCTGCGCCAGCGCGTTCGAAACAGATGTCATCAGGGTCAGTCCCCCGTCGGCGTCAGCGAAACCGGACGGAAACTGCCTTCATGCCGGACGGACGCTCTTGCGCCCGGCATGCAGACAGCAGTTCCCGCTGCTTCAGGCGTCGCTCAGACGGAGTACCGTGCCGCGGCCATCCCCTGGACCAAGGCAAGAGCGACCAGACGCAGGCAGGTTTCCTGGCTCACGGGTCGCAGCTTGACGCATGGCCTTCCCAGGTCTCGCAGGATTTAGCGTCCGACCCAGTGGCTGATCCTCCGGCGCTCCGAAGAATCGATATGCATCTCGCTCACCGCTTACAGTTGCAGGGACAGCCGCGGATTCATCACCGCATTCCCTATTAAGTCCCTTGGCAGGGACACCGGCGCGATCAGTGAAAACCGGCCATCGGCCTGCTTTCACGCGGCTTGCATAGAGACTGGCGCGGGGAAAGGAAAGGGGCACTTAAGCTGGAAAAGATGCTGGGGTTCGCTCAAGTCCATCAAGCGGGCGCTGCCGGTCAGTCGACGCTACGCTCTTCGAGCAATGTATGGAGAAACGCTTGGCCGGTCGGTGACAGATCCTCATTATGGATCAGCCAGAGCGAACTCATGACAGGCACATCGAAGGCCCGGTTGACCACATTGTCGACATGCAGCCGGGCCATGGACTGGGCGATCACTGTCGGCCCGAAGCCCGCAGCGACAAGTCCCAGAAGGGTTGCAAGGCTGCGGGCCTCATGCGAAATTTTCGGCGTGAAACCGGCTTTTGCGCAAAGTGCGAAGAAATGCTCGGTAAAGCCCGTGCCGTTGGGCGCGCCGTAAAGCACCAGCGGTTCGTCGCGAAGGTCGCCGATCTTGGGGGGCGCCGGCCGCAGAGCGAGGGGATGATCGGTGCGCAGCGCCAACACCATTTCTTCCTTGAGAAGGCATTGCGACACCATGCCGTCTGGCAGGACAGGGGCTTCGTAGTCGCGCACGATGCCGAGATCGAGTTGGCGGCTGCGCACGCTTTCGACCTGCTCGTCGCGGCCTTGTTCGCGCAGGATGAGTTCGACGTTGGGATAAGTTTGGCGAAATCGGTAGAGCGCGCGTGCCACCGGAGGTACGAAAGGCCCGGATGGGGTGAAGGCAAGGCCGAGACGACCGATCTCCGCCCGTTGCGCCATGCGGGCGATCTGGGCGGCGCGTTCGGCCTGGGTGACGGTCTGGCGGGCCTCGGGCTCGAACAGCCGGCCCGCTTCGGTCAGGCGGACGCGGCGGCTGGTGCGGTCGAACAGGCGGACGCCCAGTTCCTCTTCCAGCGCGCGGATCTGCTGGCTGAGCGGCGGCTGGGAGATGCCGAGGCGTAATGCGGCGCGACCGAAATGCATCTCTTCCGCGACGCACAGAAAGTAGCGCAGGTGGCGCAGGTCCATGGATCATGTCGTCCAAGCTATTGATCATGCCATATTATATATTAGACGCAGAATGTCGAGAAGCGCATGGGCGAGTCGAATGTGGCGGCATCTCAGGACCGCCGGCGGATGTGCGCGGGCTTTGCCCCCTCATTGCCGCAGCACTCCGCTCGCAGCGGGAGGCGCCGCCACATTCTAGCGCGGTTTCGTGCTGCTCCGCCGCTCATCCTGAGCGGCGGAAAAATATCGGGAGAGGGCGCCTTTCATGTGGTGCGGGGAATGGCCCGGCAGCGCATTCGTGGAGTCGTGAATGATCGGTATCGTCAAGATTGCCCTGCACCGTCCGCTGACCTTTATCGTGATGGCGATCCTGATCGCGATCGGGGGCGTGCTGGCGGCCGCGCGGACGCCCGTCGACATCTTTCCCGACATTCGCATCCCCGTCGTCGCGGTCGCCTGGCAATATGCGGGGCTGTCGCCGGAGGACATGGCGAACCGCATCGTCAATCCCTATGAGCGCGGGTTGACCACCACGGTCAACGATATCGAGCATATCGAGAGCCAATCCTTCCAGGGCATCGGCATCGTCAAAATCTATTTCCAGCCCGGCGCGGACATCCGCACCGCGACCGCGCAGGTGACCTCGGTATCGCAGTCCGTGCTGCGCCAGATGCCGCCCGGCATCGCGCCGCCGCTGATCCTGAATTACAGCGCGTCGACGGTGCCGATCCTGCAACTGGCGCTATCCGGCAAGGGCCTGTCGGAGCAGCAGCTGTTCGATATGGGCATCAACCAGATTCGCCCGCCGCTGATCACCGTTCCGGGCCTGGCCATGCCTTTCCCCTCCGGCGGGCGGCAGCGGCAGGTGCAGATCGACCTCAATCCGCTGGCGCTCCAGTCCAAGGGGCTTTCGGCGCAGGATGTGGGCGTGGCCATCGCGGCGCAGAACCAGATCAGTCCCGCCGGCTTCGTCAAGATCGGCGCGACTCAATATAGCGTGAAGCTGAACAATGCGCCGACCTCGATCGAAGCGCTTAACGACCTGCCGGTCAAGGTGGTGAACGGCGCGACCATTTACATGCGCGACGTGGCCCATGTCCGCGACGGCAGCGGGCCGCAGCAGAATGTGGTGCATGTGGAAGGCAATCGGTCGGTGCTGCTGACCATCCTGAAAAACGGCGCGACCTCCACCCTGTCCATCGTCGAAGGCGTCAAGGAGAAGCTGCCCCAAATTGCCGCGACCTTGCCTGACACGCTGAAGATCCTGCCCATCGGCGACCAGTCGCTGTTCGTGAAGGCGGCGGTCGAAGGCGTCATTCACGAAGGCGCCATCGCGGCGGCGCTGACGTCGCTGATGATCCTGCTGTTCCTGGGGTCCTGGCGGTCGACGGTCATTATCGCGCTGTCGATTCCGCTGGCGATCCTGGCGGCGATTGCGGCACTGGCGGCGTTCGGCCAGACGATGAACGTCATGACGCTGGGCGGGCTGGCGCTGGCGGTCGGCATATTGGTCGACGATGCCACGGTGACCATCGAGAATATCAACTGGCATCTGGAACAGGGCAAGGGCGTCATCGACGCGATCCTGGATGGCGCGGCGCAGATCGTGACGCCGGCCTTCGTGTCGCTGCTGTGCATCTGCATCGTATTCGTGCCGATGTTCTTCCTGCCGGGCGTGGCCGGTTTCCTGTTCGTGCCGATGGCGCTGTCGGTCGTGTTCGCGATGATCGCGTCTTTCGTCCTGTCGCGGACGCTGGTGCCGACGCTGGCCATGTATATGCTGAAACCCCATGCCGGGCCTGGCGATGCGCACATGGCCGGGACCGGCGCATCCCGCAACCCGCTGGTGCGTTTCCAGCGGGGGTTCGAGCGGCGGTTCGAAAAAATCCGCAAGGGCTATGTCGGCCTGCTGCATCGGGCGCTCCACGCGCGCAAGGCATTCCTGCTGGGCTTCATGGCCGTCGTGCTGCTGTCCTTCGGGCTGTTGCCGATGCTGGGCAGCAATTTCTTCCCCTCGGTCGATTCCGGGCAGATCGCCATGCATGTCCGGGTGCCGGTGGGCACCCGGATCGAGGAGGGGGCGGCGCGGTTCGACCGCATCGCGCGGGAGGTCCGCTCGCTTGTCCCGGCAGGGCAACTGGCCTCCATCACCGACAATATCGGCCTGCCGGTCAGCAGCATCAACACCATCTACAACAATAGCGGGACGATCGGGCCGCAGGACGGCGACATGCTGATCGCGCTCACCAAGGATCACCGGCCGACCGATGAGATCGTCGCCACGCTGCGCCGCGAACTGCCGCGCCGTTTCCCCGGTACGATCTTTTCCTTCCTGCCGGCGGACATCACTAGCCAGATCCTGAACTTCGGCGCGCCGGCGCCGATAGATGTCCAGATTTCGGGCAAGAATGCGGAGGGCAATCGCGCCTATGCGCAGAAGCTGCTGGCGAAGATGGCGGCGATTTCCGGGCTGGCCGACGCGCGCATCCAACAGCCCGCGCGATCCCCGCAGATCGACGTGGATGTCGACCGCTCCCGCGCCGGCCAATATGGCTTGTCGGAACGCGATGTGACGTCCAGCCTGGCGAGCCAGTTGGCCGGCACCTCCCAGACCGCGCCGGTCTATTTCGTGAACCCGGAAAATGGCGTGCAATATCCGGTCGTCGCGCAGGCGCCGGAATATCTGGTCGGATCGATGAGCGATCTTGCCAATGTGCCGGTTTCGGGTTCCGCCGGCGGTACAGCGGTCCAGCCTCTGGGCGGCCTGGCGACCATCAGCCGGTCGAACACGGTGCCGGTGGTGTCGCATTATAATATCGCGCCGGTGCTCGACATTTTCGCGACCACCCAGGGGCGTGACCTGGGCGCGGTCGCCGGCGACGTGCAGCGCGCGATCAAGTCGCTGGAAAAGGAGCTGCCCAAGGGCACGACCGTCACGATCCGTGGTCAATTTGCAACCATGAAGACGGCCTTTTCGGGGCTGGGCTGGGGTCTGGCGGGGGCGATTGTGCTGATCTATCTGCTGATCGTCGTCAATTTTCAGAGCTGGGTCGATCCCTTCGTCATCATCACGGCGCTGCCGGCGGCGCTGGCGGGAATCGTGTGGATGTTGTTCATCACCGGCACGACATTGTCCGTGCCGGCGCTTACCGGGGCGATCATGTGCATGGGGGTGGCGACGGCCAACTCCATCCTGGTCGTCAGTTTCGCGCGGGAGAAGCTGGCCGAGCTGGGCGACGCCACCGAAGCGGCGCTGGAAGCGGGCATGGTCCGCTTCCGTCCGGTGCTGATGACCGCGCTCGCCATGATCATCGGCATGGGGCCGATGGCGCTGGGCCTGGGGGACGGCGGCGAGCAGAATGCGCCGCTCGGCCGGGCGGTCATCGGCGGCCTGATTTGCGCGACCATCGCGACCCTTTTCTTCGTTCCCACCATCTTTGCCTTCGCCCATCGCAAGCATGGGCAAAAGGCGTCTTCCATGGAAATGCAGCCGAACCATGTCTGAGCACGAACCGATCATCGACAATCCCGAGATAAATGGACCCGACAGCCGCACGCTGAAACGCGTGGGGATCGGCGCGGCCATCGTCGCGGTGGCGGTCGTCGGCCTGGGCTTGGAGTCGCGGATCAATGCCACCAACGAGTTGAAACGGGTCGCTGCCGAAACCTCCATCCCGACCGTCGCCGTGGTGATGCCTGCGACCGATGGCGAGGGCGACGCGTTGGTGCTGCCGGGCAATGTGCAGGCCTATAATAGCGCGGCGATCTTCGCCCGGACCAACGGCTATGTCCGGCGCTGGTTGGCGGATATCGGCGACCGGGTGCAGGCGGGCCAGCCGCTCGCCATTCTGGACGCACCGGAAGTCGACCAGCAATTGGCGCAGGCGCAGGCGGATTATCAGACCGCCCTCGCCAATGAGCGGCTGTCGGCCACAACGTCGAAGCGCTGGGCGTCCATGCTGGCGCAGGATGCCGTGTCGCGGCAGGAGGCCGATGAAAAGGCGGGCGACCTGGCCGCGCGCAAGGCGCTGTCCAACGCGGCCCTCGCCAATGTTAAGCGCTTGCAGGCGTTGCAGGGCTTCACCCGCCTGTCAGCGCCGTTCAGCGGCGTCGTTACCAGTCGGTCGGCGCAGATCGGCGCGCTGGTGGTCGCCGGCAATGCGGCGGCCCAGCCGCTGTTCACCGTGTCCGATACGCACCGGATGCGCATCTATGTGCGGGTGCCGCAGGGCTATTCGGCGGAGATCAGGCCGGGCATGGCGGCAACGCTGTCCCTGCCGGAATATCCCGGGCGCAGCTTCAACGCGACGCTGACCAGCAGTTCGGACGCGGTCGACGCGCAATCGGGTGCGGTGCTGGTGCAGTTGCAGACGGATAATGCCGACGGCGCGCTGAAACCGGGCGCCTTCGCGCAGGTGCGCTTCAAGGTGGCGGCAGGCTCCGGCAATGGCCTGAGCCTGCCGGGCAGCGCGATCCTTTACGGCAATGACGGGCCGACGGTGGCGGTGGTCGGCGGCGACGGCCGCGTGACCGTGAAGCCGGTGATCATCGCGCGGGACCGGGGCAATGTCGTGCAGCTTTCCTCTGGCCTGTCGCCGACCGACCGGGTGATCGACACGCCGCCCGATGCCATTCGCAGCGGCGACAAGGTGCATGTCCAAAGCCCCGCGAAGGATGTCGCCCATGGGCGTTGATCGCCGGGCGGCGGCCCTGTTGTTGACGGGGCTGTCGTTGGCGGGGTGTTCCATGGCACCGGCCTACCGCCCGCCCGCAAACGCCGTGCCGCAGAGCTTCAAGGAAGTCGAGGGCTGGACCGCCGCCACACCGGGGGACCAGGCATCGCGGGGCAGATGGTGGGAAGCCTTTGGCGATCCGGTGCTGAACGATCTGGAAGCGAGGGCGGAACAGGCCAGCCCGACCCTGGCGGCAGCACTGGCGCGTTACGATCAGGCGCGGGCGGCGGCGCGGGTGGAAAGGGCGGACCTCTTTCCGCAGGTCGGCGTAGGGGGCGATGCCAGCCGTCAGCGACTGTCGGGCAATCGCTTCGGCGGCAATGGGACTGCGCCGACTTATGATGATTTTTCCGTCGGCGCGACGCTGGACTATGAGCTGGACCTCTGGGGCCGCATCCGCAACAGCGTGAAGGCTGCGCGGGCCGACGCCCAGGCGAGCGGGGGCGATCTGGCCTCGGCCCGGCTCAGTCTTCAGGCGGCGGTGGCCGATGCCTATGCGCGGCTGCGCGGACTGGATGCCGAGGCGGAATTGCTGCGGCAAACGGTGGAGGCGTTCGACCGGGCCTATCGGTTGACGACCACGCGCCACGATGGCGGCATTGCATCGGGGATCGACGTTAACCGGGCCAAGACGGTGCTGGATAATGCGCGCGCCCAGATTTCCGCTGTCGCCAATGAACGCGCGGCGACGGAACATGAGATCGCCGCGCTGGTCGGCGCAGTCGCGTCCGATTTTTCCGTGCCCGTGCACGCGCAGCCGCTGGCCGCTCCGGAACTGCCTGCGGGCGCGCCTTCGGAACTGTTGCAGCGGCGGCCGGATATCGCTGCGGCCGAACGGCGGATGTTCGCGGCCAATGCGCGGATCGGGGTGGCGAAGGCGGCTTTCTTTCCGACGGTGACCCTGGGGCTGTCGGGCGGTTACCAGGCGACCCATGGCGATGTGTTCAGCAAGGCCAGCAGCTTCTGGGGGCTGGGTCCGGCCTCGGCGCTGCTGACGCTGCTCGACGGCGGGCGCCGCCGGGCGGAAGTGAAGATGTCCCGTGCCGCATATGAGGAAGTGAGCGCAGGCTATCGGGAAACGGTGCTGGGCGCGTTCCGGCAGGTCGAGGATGCGATCGCGGCCAACCGGCATCTGGCCGATCAGGCGGTGAGCCAGCGGAGCGCCGCGACGGCCGCCGGGCGGACCAGCGAACTGGCGCTGACCCGCTATCGCGACGGGGCATCGGATTATCTGGAGGTGGTGACGGCGCAGACCGACGCGCTGGAGGCCCAGCGCGCCTTGCTGGCGGTCGAAACCCAGCGGATGCGCGCGAGCGTCGCGCTGGTCAAGGCATTGGGCGGGCCTGCCTGACCGTTCCGTTTAATGCACCTCGGCGCGCAGCCGCTCGACCAGCTTCTCAATCTCCCAGGGTTCGAGCACCCAGGTGCGCGTCTTGCGGCCTTCGCGATGGACCGGCTGGGTCAGCAGGATACGCGCCTGTTCCTTGGCATGGGGCTTGAAAATCGCGAAATGCTGGGCGCAATCGCGGATCGTGCCGATGATCGGCGCCTTGCCATCAAGGTCGATCATGGTGGCGGGCTGGTCCCAGGGCATGTTGAGCATCAAGTCGTCCCATATATGAAAATCAGCGGCCCGGTTCGCGGATGATGCAGCGGAAACCGATATGGCTGGTGGAGCTGTCCACCGCCTGCGGATGGCGGGCGGCGGGGCGGTAGCGCTGGCAATAGCTGGGCGCGCAGAGATGGGAACCGCCCTTCAACACCTTCCGTGCAATCGGCACATGCGGCATGGCGGGGTCCAGGCTCTCGCGCTTCGTGCCGCCGCGCGGATTGGAGGGGACGCAGCAGCTTCCCTTCGCCTTGCGCTCGACCCGGGGCTGCGCATACCAGTCGGTCGTCCATTCCCAGACATTGCCGATCATGTCGTACAGGCCATAGCCGTTGGGCGCGTAGGTGCGCACGGGCGAGGTCCGTTCATAACCGTCCTCCAGCAAATTGCTGTAGGGAAACATGCCTTGCCAGTAATTGGCGAGCATCGCGCCGCCGGGCGCGAGTTCGTCGCCCCAGGCATAATCCGCCCCGTCCAGCCCACCGCGCGCGGCAAATTCCCATTCCGCCTCGGTCGGCAGCGTCTTGCCGGTCCATTTGGCATAGGCCTCCGCATCCTGAAGCACGACATGGACCACCGGATGATCCCACAGATCGTCCAGATTGCTGTCGGGGCCATGGGGATGGCGCCAATCCGTGCCGAAGCTGAAATGCCACCATTGGCTGAAATCGTTGAGGTCGACCGGGGTCGCCGTGCGCTGGAACAGCAGCGATCCGGCCCGCGCCATTTCGGGCGGCATGCCGGGATAATCCTTGGGATCGGGGGCTGTCTCGGCAAAAGTGCGGTAGCCGGTGGCCTCGACAAATTCCGCGAACTGGCGGTTGGTCACGGGGGTTTCATCAATCCAGAAACTGTCCACGCGGACCTGCCGCACCGGCGCTTCTTCGGAATAGAAATTGTCCGAACCCATGGCGAAGGCGGCGCCTTTTATAAAGCGCATGTCCCGCGTCATGGCATCTGCTGTCTCGATCATCGGGTGACCATAGCAGCGGAAGGACCCGCTGTATCGGGCAAAAAAGCGCGGTGACGGTGCGTTTTCGCGCGTCTCTTTGTCACTGCTGAGGCAGGCGCCGCCTTAGCCCGGCAGATACCGGCCAGTGCCACTCATCGTAAATCGCCGCGACGCTGGCCGCCATGGCTGCCAGATTGGTCGAATTATCGTTTTTCCGGTGGCTCATGATGATGGGCGACACGGCCTTTTCGGTCAGTTCGCGGAACACCAGATCCCGCCGGCCCATCACATGGACCGAGGAGGGAACGATGCAGACGCCGACCTCCGCGGCGACCAGGCCCAGCGCCGTCTGCAATTCACGGACCTCATGGACGGCCGCCGGCGCCACGCCATGGTCGCGCAACAGCGATAGAACCTGATCGGCATAGCTGGGCCGGGGTTCGCGCGGATACACAATCACGGATTCGTCGGACAAGGCGGTGAGATCGACGGGCCGATCACCCTTGAGCAGCCGATGGCCGATGGGCAGGGCGGCGACCAGTTCCTCCTCGCGCAAGACCTCCCGTTCGATGGCGGGGTCTTCGAAGCGGAGGCGGCCGAAGCCGACATCGATGCGTCCCTCCTTCAGCGCGACGATCTGCTCGATGCTCATCATCTCGACCAGACTGAGTTCGACTTCGGGCACCGCCTTGCGGAAATTGCGGATGATGTTCGGCAGGCGGGCGTAGAGCACCGACGGCACGAAACCGACGACGAAGCGCGGACGGTTCGCGTTGACGAAGCTGCGCATCGCATCCTTCAACTCGTCCAGGCGGCGCGTGACCTGCACGGCATGTTCGTAGAACAGCCGCCCAGCCTCCGTCAGCGCCATGGGGCGGGCGTCGCGGTCGAAGAGGGTTGCGCCGACCTCGTGCTCCAGCTGCTGAATCTGGCGGCTGAGTGGCGGCTGGGCCATGTTGAGACGCTCGGCAGCACGGCTGAAATTGCGTTCCGCCGCGACGGCCATGAAGTAGCGTAACTGGCGAATGTCCATCGGTAATACCTACAGGGTATGACGCTGGACCCACTTAGTCTTTCCCAGCCCCACCCGCAAGGCATATCAATGTGACCCGGAAGTTTCATGACCGTGGGCGGATTCGCGCCAGGGGCAAGGAGAGAAAAGATGGGCATGATTGATCGCATCGCCAGCGCCGTCGTCGAGGATCCGGCCAACGGCATTTACCGCTGCCGCCGGGACGTCTTTACCGATCCGGCGATGTTCGACCTGGAAATGAAGCATATTTTCGAGGGCAACTGGGTATTTCTGGCGCATGAAAGCCAGATCCCGGAACCGAACGATTATTTCACGACCTGGATCGGCCGCAAGCCGGTGGTCATCACCCGCGACAAGAATGGCGAATTGCATGGTCTGATCAACGCCTGCGCGCATCGCGGGGCGATGCTGTGCCGCCGCAAACATGGCAATAAGGGCAGTTTCACCTGTCCCTTCCATGGCTGGACCTTCAAAAATATGGGCAAGCTGCTGAAGGTGAAGGACGGCAAGACCGGCGATTATCCCGCGTCCTTCAACACCGAAGGGTCGCACGACCTGACGCGCCTGGCGCGTTTCGAAAATTATCGCGGCTTCCTGTTCGGCAGCCTGAACGCGGACGTGCTCTCGCTGGAGGATCATCTGGGCGGGACGCGCGCTGTCATCGACCAGATCGTCGACGGCGCGCCCGAAGGTCTGGAAGTGCTGCGCGGCAATTCTTCCTATACCTATGACGGCAACTGGAAGCTTGGCATGGAAAATGGTGCCGACGGCTATCATGTCAGTTCCGTCCACTGGAACTATTCGGCCACCATGGGCCATCGCAACTATGAGGCGGAAGGCACCAAGACGGTCGATGCCAACGGCTGGTCGAAGAGCGTGGGCGGCGTCTATGCATTCGAACATGGCCATATCCTGCTCTGGACCAACCTGCTCAATCCCGAAGTGCGGCCGATCTATGCCCATCGCGAGGAATTGGAGGCGCGGCTGGGCAAGGAACGCGCGGCGCCCATCGTCGGCCAGACCCGCAATCTCGCCGTCTATCCCAACGCCTATCTGATGGATCAGTTTTCGACGCAGATCCGCGTCGTGCGGCCGATCAGCGTCGATCGGACCGAAGTCACCATCTATTGCTTCGCGCCCAAGGGCGAAAGCGCTGCCGACCGTGCGCTGCGTATCCGTCAATATGAGGATTTCTTCAACGTCAGCGGCATGGGGACACCCGACGATCTGGAGGAATTCCGGTCCTGCCAGGTCGGCTATGGCGGGGCGGACAAATTGTGGAACGACCTCAGCCGTGGCGCGGTCCACTGGATCGACGGCCCGGATGAGAATGCGCTGGCCATCGGGCTGAAGCCGCTGCTCAGCGGCGACCGCAGCGAGGATGAAGGCCTGTTCGTCCGCCAGCATGAATATTGGGCGGAGGCCCTGATCGCCGGCATCGGCCAGGACGAAACCGCCAGGGAAGAGGAAGACGTGGCATGAGCACGCTCGCCCGCATCACCATGGATCAGGTCACGACCTTTCTCTATCGCGAAGCCCGGCTCCTCGACGACCGGCAATGGGACGAATGGCTGACCTGCTATGCGCCCAAGGCGGTGTTCTGGATGCCGGCCTGGGACGATGACGACCTGCTCGTCGAAGATCCGCAGAGTCATATCTCGCTGATCTACTATCCCAACCGCGAGGGTCTGGAAGATCGCGTCTTCCGCATCAAGACCGAACGGTCGAGCGCCAGCATGCCCGAACCGCGCACCTCCCATTTCGTCAGCAATGTCGAAATCATGGAGCAGCGGGGCGATGTCGTCGACCTGCGGTTCAACTGGCAGACGCTCAGCCATCGCTACAAGAAGACGCAAAGCTTCTTCGGCACATCCTTCTACACGGTCGATTTCGGCGGCGAGACGCCGCAGATCACGTCGAAGAAGGTGATCCTGAAAGACGATTATATTCACCAGGTCATCGATATCTATCATATCTGACCTGGGCGGACTGGAGAGGAACCATGACTTTTCGCATTGCCCTCAATTTCGAGGACGGCGCCACCCGCATCATCGAATGCAAAGATGGCGAGAAGGTGCTGGACGCGGCCTATCGCAACAAGATCAACCTGCCGATGGACTGTTCCGACGGCGTGTGCGGCACCTGCAAATGCCATTGCGAGCAGGGCAGCTACGATCTGGGCGATGAATATGTCGAGGACGCGCTGACCGAGGATGAAGCGGCGGAGGGCATGGTCCTGACCTGTCAGATGGTGCCTTCGTCGGATTGCGTCATTCAGGTGCCGGTGCCTTCGAGCGCCTGCAAGCTGAAGCCCGCCGAGCATGACGCCGCGGTGGCATCGGTCGAACTGGTGTCGGACAGCACGATCATCCTGAAGCTGGACCTCGACGCGCCCGAAGCGCTGGCCTTCCTGCCGGGGCAATATGTGAACATGACGGTGCCGGGCACGAACGAGAGCCGGGCCTATAGCTTCAGTTCCAAGCCCGGCGCGGACCAGGCGAGCTTCCTGATCCGCAATGTTCCCGGCGGCCTGATGAGCGGCTGGCTGGGGAGTCAGGCGAAGGGCGGCGACCGCATGCGCTTCGTCGGGCCCAATGGCAGCTTCTTCCTGCGTCAGGTCGACCGGCCGCTGGTGATGCTGGCGGGCGGCACCGGCCTCGCGCCGCTGCTCTCCATGCTGGAGGTGTTGGCAGACCGGGGGACGGAACAGCCGATCCACCTGATCTACGGCGTGACCCATGACGGCGACCTGGTGGAAATCGACCGGATCGAGGCGCTTGCCGCGCGCCTGCCGACGATGACATGGGCCAGCTGCGTCGCGGACGAGACGAGCGGGCATCCGCTCAAGGGCTATGTCACCCATCATCTGACCGACGCGCATCTGAACGCGGGCGATTGCGATGTCTACCTCTGCGGGCCACCGCCGATGGTCGAGGCGGTCCGGCTGTTCTTCAGGGACAAGGGCGTGACGCCGGCGCACTTCCATTATGAGAAGTTCGCCGCCAGCGAACCGGTGACGGCATGATCTTCGCTGGACGCTTCGCGGGCAAGGCCATGGTCGTGACCGGCGCTGCGCAGGGGATCGGCCGGCTGGTCGCCCTGCGCGCCGCTGCCGAGGGCGCACGGGTCCTGCTGGTCGACCGCGCCGATTTCGTCGGCGACGTCGCGGCGGAGGCGGAAGGGGAGGCTCATGGCTTTTCCGCCGACCTCGAAACCCATGAAGGCGCGGCCGCAGCCATGGCGGCGGCGGCGGAGCGCTTCGGCGGGATCGACATCCTCATCAACAATGTCGGCGGCGCGATCCGCATGCGGCCCTATGTCGCGTTCGAACCCGCCCAGATCGAGGCGGAGGTCCGCCGGTCGCTCTTCCCGACGCTCTGGTGCTGCCATGCGGTGCTGCCGCACATGCTGGCGCGGGGCGGGGGCACGATCGTCAACGTCTCTTCCAACGCCACGCGCGGGATCAACCGCGTGCCCTATTCGGCGGCCAAGGGCGGGGTCAACGCCATCACCCAGAGCCTGGCCATGGAATATGCCCAGGCGGGAATCCGCGTGGTCGCCACCGCGCCCGGGGGTACCGCGGCGCCCGAGCGCCGCGTGCCGCGCAACCCGGACGGCAACAGCGCGCAGGAAGATGTCTGGATGCATGACGTGGTCAATCAGGTCACGGAATCGAGTTTCATGAAGCGGTACGGCACGCTGGAAGAGCAAGCGGCGCCGATCCTGTTCCTGGCATCCGACGAGGCCGGCTATGTCACCGGCAGCATCCTGCCCGTGGCGGGCGGCGATCTCGGGTAAATCTGTCAGCGCTTCCCCAGCCGCCGCCGGTTCCTGCGCACGGCCTGGCGATAATGGGTGGTGGAGCGCTGCATGACCGATAGCGGCGTCGTGCCGAGAGCGCCCGTCATCGCCTTCCAATGAAGCAGCGCTGCCGCTTCGATCTTTTCCCCCACCATCCGTTGCGCTTCGAAGGCTGCGGCGGAGCCACCGGCCAGCAATTTGGGCAGGCGCAGGCCAATGACCTCCGCCGCTTCCAGGCCGAGCTGCCAATAGCCCAAGGCCACCGACATCGGGTCGATCCGTTGCGTCACAAAACCGCCTTTCCGCTTCCCGCGTCGGATGCGCTCCGACTCCGGCGCGGATGATGCCCGACCGGCAGCGATTGCGCGAGCAAATGGTCATGCGGCCGGAACCCCTTCAGGGGAGACGGGTTTCTCCGATAAACGGGAAAAGTGAAGCCATCGTGACAGTATCGTTCGAGAAGGCGTTGATCGCAAACCGCAAGCCGCTGTTGTCGGGCTTGGCCATCCGCGAATTTTTCCGAAATCCCCTGGCGGTAGGCTCGGCCTTTCCGGCGTCGCGTCATCTGGTGGAGAGCATGCTGGCGCCGGTCGACTGGAAAGACATGGGCTGCGTGGTCGAATATGGGCCGGGAACGGGCATTTTCACGCGCGCGCTGCTGGCGCGCCTGCCCGACGATGCACGGCTGCTGGCCATCGATACCAGCGCTGCCTTCATCAGCCATTTGCGCGAGCGGACGCGTGACCGGCGCCTGATCGCCGTTCGCGGGTCTGCGGACAATGTGCTGGGCATCATGGCGGACCATGGACTGGACCGGGCGGACTGCATCCTGTCCGGCCTGCCTTTTTCCACGATGCCGCCGGGACGAGCGGCTCGGCTGATGGACAGAAGCTGTCGCGCCCTCGCGCCCGATGGCTGGTTGCTGGCCTATCAGATGCGCAGGGCGGTCGGTCCGCTTCTCGCCCGCCGCTTCGCCCGGCTGGCGACGGGGTTCGAATGGCGGAACATCCCGCCCTGTCATCTCTATTGGGCCTTCAGGCCCGGTTGAACCGTTCCGATACCGCCGTTCAAGCGGCCTCCGAAACCTTCGCGATGAGCGCCAGCACCTGCTGCGCATGCTCCTTGCGGCAGATCAGCAGATCGGGGAGGTAGACGTCGCTCTGATTGTAGACCAGCGGCGATCCGTCGATCCGCGAGCAGTGGAGGCCGTGAGCGAGCGCCACTGCGACCGGGGCCATGCTGTCCCATTCATATTGGCCGCCCGAATGCAGGTAGATGTCGGCCTGCCCCAATATGACCGCCATCGCCTTGGCGCCCGCCGATCCCATGGGGACGAGTTCGGCGCCCAGCTGTTCCGCCACCGCGACCGCCTCGGCGGCGGGGCGGGTGCGGCTGACGACCATGCGCAGCTTGTCCGGCGCGGGGGGCAGGTCGCGGGGCTGGTCAGAGCGCAGCACCGTGCCGCCGTCCAGTCCCGGCAGCGCGACCGCGCCGATGCTGGGCTGGCCGTCGATCGCCAGCCCCACATGCACCGCCCAGTCGCTCCGTTCTTCGCCATATTCGCGAGTGCCGTCGACCGGATCGACGATCCACACCCGGCTCATGGCGAGCCGGTCGGCACTGTCCTTCTCTTCTTCCGAGAGCAGCCCGTCCTCGCCCCGCACTTCGCGCAGGGCGTGGCAGAGGAACTGGTTGGCGGTCTGGTCGCCCGCCCTGCCCAGCGCCTTCGCGCTGAACAGGGCGGAACCACGGACTTCCAGCAATATGCGCCCAGCCACCTCGGCCAGATGCGCGGCCAGATCACCGTCGGTCATCGTTTCGATCGCCGCGCTCACGGGATCAGCCTCGCGATGATGGCATCGGCCGCCTGCTCGGCCGTCATGCCGGTGGTGTCGATGTGGATCTCCGGATCGTGCGGCGCCTCATAGGGGCTGTCGATGCCGGTGAAGTTCTTGAGTTCCCCGGACCGCGCCTTCTTGTAAAGGCCCTTGACGTCGCGCTTCTCCGCCTCGGCCAGCGGGGTGTCGATATGCACCTCGATGAACTCGCCGGGCTGCATCATCGAGCGCACCATGTCGCGCTCCGCCCGGAAGGGCGAGATGAAGGCGGTGATCACGATCAGCCCCGCATCGGTCATGAGCTTGGCGACTTCGCCCACGCGGCGGATATTTTCCACCCGGTCGGCATCGGTGAAGCCCAGATCCTTGTTCAGCCCATGACGCACATTGTCGCCGTCGAGCAGGAAGGTGTGGCGGTTCATCCGGGCGAGCTTCTTCTCGACCAGATTGGCGATGGTCGACTTGCCCGCGCCCGACAGCCCCGTGAACCAAAGCACGGCCGGCTTCTGGTTCTTGAGATTGGCGTGGAAGTCGCGGCTGACATCGGTCGCCTGCCAATGGACGTTCTGCGCGCGACGCAGGCTGAAGTGCAGCATCCCCGCCGCCACAGTGGCGTTGGTGATCTTGTCGATCAGGATGAAGCCGCCCAGCGTGCGGTTCTGCTCATAGGGTTCGAACACGATCTGCTTGTCGGTCGACAGGTTCGCGACGCCGATGGCGTTGAGTTCCAGCGTCTTGGCCGCCAGATGCTCCATCGTGTTGACATTGACCTGATATTTCGGGTGCTGGACCGTCGCGGTGACGGTCTGCGTGCCGATCTTCAGCCAATAGGGACGGCCCGGCAGCATTTCCTCATCCGCCATCCAGACGATGGTGGCTTCGAACTGGTCGGCGGCCTGCGGCGGGTTGTCCGACGCCGCGATCACGTCGCCGCGCGAGCAGTCGACTTCGTCCGCGAAGCAGAGCGTCACCGACTGGCCCGCAACCGCGACATCCAGGTCGCCGTCCAGCGTCACGATCCGCGTGACCGTGCTGGTCTTGCCCGAGGGCAGCACGCGAACGGCATCGCCCGGACGCACCGTGCCGGTCGCGATCTGACCGCTGAAGCCGCGGAAGTCGAGATTGGGCCGGTTAACCCACTGCACCGCCATGCGGAACGGCTTTTCCTGATCGGAAACCTGATCGACCTCGACCGTTTCCAGATGCTCGATCAGCGCCGGTCCCTTGTACCAGGGGGTGTTTTCCGACGGGCCGGTGATATTGTCGCCCTTGAAGCCGGAAATCGGGATCGGGGTGAAGGCCTTGATGCCGATGCTGTTCGCGAACTCGGTATAATCCTTCAGGATGCCGTCATAGACCGCCTGGTCATAGTCGACCAGGTCCATTTTGTTGATCGCCAGAACGATGTTCTTGATGCCGATCAGATGCGCCAGATAGCTGTGGCGGCGGGTCTGCGTCAGCACGCCCTTGCGAGCGTCGATCAGGATGACGGCCAGATCGGCGGTCGAGGCGCCGGTGACCATGTTGCGCGTGTACTGCTCATGGCCGGGCGTGTCGGCGACGATGAACTTGCGCTTTTCGGTGTTGAAGAAGCGATAGGCGACATCGATGGTGATGCCCTGTTCGCGTTCGGCGGCAAGGCCGTCGACGAGGAGGGCGAAGTCGATGTCCTGCCCCTGGGTGCCGACCTTCTTGGAATCCGACTGCAACGCCTCCAACTGATCCTCGAAGATCATCTTGCTGTCGTAGAGCAGGCGGCCGATCAGCGTCGACTTGCCGTCGTCCACCGACCCGCAGGTGATGAAGCGCAGCATCGTCTTGTGCTGGTGCGTTTCGAGATACTGGTCGATGTCCTCGGCAATGAGGGCGTCGGTCTTGTAGATGGGTTCGTCGGTCTTGGTGAGCGTATCAGTCATGTCGCTACCTCGTCATCCCAGCGAAGGCTGGAATCTCGTTGATCTGGGGGAGGGGTTGAGAAGGCGATGGTCTGCCCAAGGCCTGAGACCCAAGCATACGCTGGGGCCGAGCCGGGCAACGCCCGACTCAGAAATACCCTTCCTGCTTCTTCTTCTCCATGCCGGCGCCGCCAGCATCCTTGTCGATGGCGCGGCCCTGCCGCTCGGACGTGGTGGTGAGCAAAGTTTCCTGGATCACTTCAGGCAGCGTCTTGGCCGTGCTCTCGACCGCGCCGGTCAGCGGATAGCAGCCGAGCGTGCGGAAGCGGATCGAGCGCATCACCGGCTCCTCGCCTTCCTTCAGCGGGAAGCGTTCGTCATCGACCATCAGCAGCATGCCGTCGCGCTCCACCGTCGGGCGCTGGTCGGCGAAATAGAGCGGCACGATGGGAACGTCGTTCAGGTGGATATATTGCCAGATGTCCAGCTCGGTCCAGTTGCTGATCGGGAAGACGCGGATGCTCTCGCCCTTGTTCTTGCGGGCGTTGTAGAGATTCCACAGTTCCGGCCGCTGGTTCTTGGGGTCCCAGCCGTGCGAGGCGGTGCGGAAGGAGAAGATGCGCTCCTTGGCGCGGCTCTTTTCCTCGTCGCGGCGCGCGCCGCCGAAGGCTGCGTCGAAACCGTAGAGGTTGAGCGCCTGCTTCAGCCCTTCGGTCTTCCACATGTCAGTGTGGAGGGCGCCGTGGTCGAACGGGTTGATGCCGCGTTCCTGCGCTTCGGGATTGTGATAGACCAGCAGTTCCATGCCGCTCTCGCGCGCCATGCGGTCGCGCAGCTTGTACATTTCCTTGAACTTCCAGGTCGTGTCGACGTGCAGCAGCGGGAAGGGCGGCGGCGAGGGATAAAAAGCCTTGCGCGCCAGATGCAGCATCACCGCGCTGTCCTTGCCCACCGAATACAGCATCACCGGCTTCTCAGCCTCGGCGACAACCTCTCGCAATATATGGATGCTCTCCGCCTCCAGACGCTGAAGATGCGTCAGTCTCTTCGAATCGATCATCGTTCACCCACTTTCTTTTATGACACCGTGATGGCAGATGAAGGACAAGGCTGGACCTCCCATATGGGAGGGTATACAGAATAGCCATGCGACTGGACGATGGCGGATTATTGGCGGCTCTTCATGAGGGCATGTTCGAGCAACCCTTATGGACCGGGTTTCTCGAAAAATTGCGCGCGCGCACGGGCGCGATTTACGTGACGCTCATTTTCCGTACCATCGACGAGGATACGGTGATCGAACTGTTTGCGGGGGCGACGCCGCCGGCTGACATCCGTACGCTGTTCGTGGAAAAATATGCCCGCGATCCGCTGGCCTACCGGCACATGCGTGAAGGGCGCGTCTATTCGCTGGAGGAATTGATCGACCCCAAAAATCCGGTCCATCGGTCTTTCCATGAAGAACTCATGCTGCCGCAGGGCATGACGAACATGCGCTCCGTTCGGGTGACGGAACCGAGCGGCGTCGATGCGTGGCTGGGCTGCGTGGGCGGGCGGGAGATTGGCACCGCCGTCGGCTCGCTGTTGACCGCGCTGGTGCCGCATTTGCGGATCGCGCTGCGCAGTTTCGTCGCTTTCGAGCGGGAGCGGTTCCGTTCGTCCGTGACGTCGGAGGCGTTCGGGCGGCTGAATTTCGGCTGGCTGACGCTCGATGCGCGCTGCCGCATCATCGACATGACGCCCCATGTCGACCAGCTTTTCCAGCGAACGACGGTGCTGCGGCGCGGCCGCTACGACCGGCTGACGCCCGCATCGCCGGCACTGGATCGCGAACTGACGGCGCTGGTGAAACGCTATGCCGAGGATGGGGCCAAGGATGTGGAAACCCGCCCCAAGGCGTTCAATCTCAGCCGCGATCCGTGGATGGACATGTTGATCGCGCCCATTCACAGCCAGTCGGTCTCATCCAGTTCCAAGCCGGTCGCCATCGCCTATCTGAGCGGCGACCGCTGGTCGCAGGCGGACCGTTGCGAGCAGTTGACGGACCTGTTCGGCCTGCTGCCCAGCGAAGCGCGGTTGGCCTGGGCGATTGCGGGCGGGCTTTCGATCCAGGAAGCGGCGCGGGAACTGGGCATTACGGTGGAAACCGCGCGGAACTATTCGAAGAAGGTCTATTCCAAGACCGGATCGCGGGGGCAGGCGGAACTGGTCCGCAATATCCTGACCAGCGTGCTGGCCATTGCGTGATAGGGAAGGGGAGATATTTTTGCAGAGGGCTCAGGTGCGGATCACACTTCGTCAGCTTGCCGTGTTCGAAGCGGTCGCGCGGGAAGGCAGCATCGTCAAGGCGTCCGAAGAACTGGGGCTGAGCCCATCGGCGGCGAGCATGTCGCTGAAGGAGTTGGAAACCCATCTGGGAATCAGCCTGTTCGCGCGGGCGCGGCGACGGCTCACCCTGACGGATCGGGGACGCACGATGCTGGAAATGGCGCGGGCGGTTCTGGTGCAGGTCGCCGATATGGAAGCCTTGTCCATGCCGGAGGAATTGCGCGGGCGGCTGCGCATCGGCGCCGCGGCGCCGGTGGGCAATTATGTGCTGCCACGCCTGTGCGCCGATTTCATGCGCCACCATCCCCAGGTGCGGATCGACCTTAAGATCCTGCCATCGCAGGACGTGCTGGAGGGCGTGAGGAAAATGGCGCTCGACATTGGTTTCGTCGGCTCGCCGGTCAATTCCAGCTATCTGGACGCCCGCCCCTGGCTGCGCGACGCGCTGGTCATCTGCGCCGCGCCGGACAGCCCGCTGGCGCGACGCGGAACGGTGCATCTGACCGATCTGGCGCAGGAGGGCTGGGTGCTGGAAAAGACGCTGTCGAGCGAGCGCATCTCCTTCACCGTCGAGGCCCTCAAATATATCAGCTCCCTCAATATCCTGCTGGAAACCGACAGCGTGGAGGCGGTGAAGCGGGCGGTCGCGCATGGCGCCGGCCTTGCCTGCCTGTCACGCCTGTCCGTGGAGGAAGAGATCGGGCGCGGCGAACTGGCGGCGCTGGACGTGCCGGAATTGCGCTTCACCCGCGTCTTCAGCATGGTCAGCCGCCGCGACACGCAGCAGACCCACGCGTTCCAGGCATTTCAGGACTTTGCGGCGCGGACGATCGGGCAGGACGGTCCGGCAAGGGCCGAAGAGGAAGAGCCGCTCGTCTGACCATGCTCCCGATTTACGGGAGACATGCCGCCTAATCTCAATTGTCGCAATATTCCCAGCGGCCCGCGTTGCAGGCGGCGACCGCGCGGCGCCACGACGCCATCTGCCGGTCATAGTCGGCGCGGGCGTCGGCATAGGCGTCACGGTCGCGCTGCCGCACGCGGTAGGTCGGCCGGTTCCGGGCGTCCCGCTGACGGACATAGGCGAGTTGGCGCTGGTTCATCTGCTTGATGATGGCACGGTCGCGCGCCCGCGCCGCAGCGCTGCGCATCGTCGGATCGTGCGGGTCGTCCGCCCACGCCGCCGTCGGCAGCAGCGTCACGCCCAGCGCCATCGCGCACATAAACGAACCCATTTTCACGAACATTCTGCCCTCCACGCCCTGGCCCGGCTCTTCGCCTGCCCGCCGATGCAAGGCAATCGATTTGCGACGAATGGGGATGGCGTCGCTCAGACGAATGAGCCCAGGTAGAAATCCTTGAGGGCATGGGCATCGTGAAGCGCGTTGTGCGGCATCCTGCTGTTCGCGGCCGCGCTGAACCCCGCGCCGTTGATAAGTTCCAGGCGAAGGCCGTTCAGGTCGATCATCTCGCCCGGCCCGGTCGTGAGAAGCGCGCAGAAATGGGCCAGATCGTCCGGCCAGTCCGCGATGACGACCGGATCGCGATCGCTCGCCAGATAGGCCTCCAGATGCCGCGCCGCATCGACCCGGTTCAATTCATGGTCGACGCCAGGCGGCACGAAGCGGAGATAGGGAATCACATTCTGCGCGACCCAGGGATGAATGTCTGCGGGCAGCGGAAGGGAGACGTAGAAGTCCTGGTCGCCATATTCGGGTACGAGCGCCAGGCTGATCAGTTCACCGGCAAAGCCATTGAATTCGGTATCGAGGAAATATCGCATTTTTCCTCCTTTGACGCGGAGGCCCCTTGCCGTAAACCCCCGGCGGCGGCGGATGGATGCCGAACCCGAGAGAAAGTGACATGCAGGCGCGCGAATTTATCGGATCGGCCAAGGTGCCGGGCGGAGCGGAACTGACCCTCTATCGACGTGGCAGGGACTTCATGATCGTGCTTGAGGGCAATGAACTGATGAGCAGCCGGATGAGCGGCTCGGAGGAGGCGCTGGCCAATCTCAGTTGCGATCGGCTGCGCGGCCGGGCGCGGCCGCACCTGCTGATCGGCGGCTATGGCATGGGCTTCACCCTGCGCGCCGCGCTGGCTGCGCTGGGTCATGACGGGCAGGTCACGGTCGCGGAACTGGTGCCCGAGATCATCGACTGGGCACGCGGACCGATGGCGGATCTGATGGCGGGCTGTCTGGACGATCCGCGCGTGCGCCTGTTGCAGGCGGATGTGGCGGACGTGATCGAGGCGGGGCGAGGGACTTACGACGCGATCCTTCTGGACGTCGACAATGGGCCCGATGGGCTGGTGCGGCAGGCGAACGACCGGATCTATTCCGCGCGGGGCATTGCGGCAGCCATGGCGGCGCTCAGGCCCGGCGGCATATTGGCGATATGGTCGGCGGCGCCGGATGCCGCCTTTGCCCGCCGTCTTGCCCGTGCGGGACTGGCCGTGGACGAGGTGGCCGTGCGCGCCCGCAGCAACGGCAAGGGGCCGCGCCATGTCATCTGGTTCGCCACCCGGCGCGCGGCCTGAGGCGGATTTTTGACTCCGGCATCCAATGGGGGCAATGCGTCCGGCGCTGGCTCCCCATGCATTGCAGGACATGATGCAGATTGACGCTTTCGACATTGACCTATTCCTTCGGAACCATTGGCAGAAGCGGCCTGCGCTGATCCGCAATCCATGGAATGCGTGGGTCAATCCGCTGGCGCCCGAAGAGCTTGCGGGGCTGGCCTGCGAGGATGATGCCGAATCGCGGTTGATCGAGCAGGCGGGCGATAGCTGGACGCTGGCGCACGGCCCGTTCGCCGCCAGCCGATTTGCGAAGCTGGGCCGACAGCCATGGACCCTGCTGGTGCAGGCGGTGGATCATCACGTGCCCGATGTGGCCGCGCTCATCGATCCGTTCCGTTTCATTCCCAACTGGCGCATCGACGATGTGATGGTCAGCTATGCCACGGATGGGGGAGGCGTGGGGCCGCATTTCGACCAATATGACGTGTTCCTGCTTCAGGGGCTGGGCAGGCGCCGCTGGAGGGTGGGGCCGCGCTGCGATGAATCCACTCCCCTGCGGCCGCATGACGATCTACGCCTGCTCGCGGAATTCGACGCCACGGACGAATGGGTGCTGGAACCCGGCGACATATTATATGTGCCGCCCGGTTTCGCCCATGACGGAGTTGCAGTCGGTGACGATTGCATGACCTATTCGATCGGCTTTCGCGCGCCCTCGCGCAGCGAACTGATCGCGGACTGGTGCGATCATGTCGTCGAACGGATGCAGGAGGACGACCGCTATGCCGATCCGGATTTGCAGGCGCAGGACAATCCCGGCGAGATTTCCTCGTCAGCGCTCGACCGGTTGCACGGGATGATCGCGGAGCGAATGCTGGATCGCGACGCCTTCGCGCGCTGGTTCGGGGAATATAACAGCATCCGCAAATATCCCGACATCGACTGGCAGCCGGACGAAGCGATCGACAGGACCGATCTGCGCGATTTGCTGACCGCGCAAACGCCGTTGTGCCGGAACCCGGCGAGCCGTTTCTCCTTCATCCGACAGGGTGGGCAGGCGGTGTTGCTGTTCGTCGATGGCCAGAGTTTCGAATGCGCCGGCGAAACCGCCCTGCTGGCGGAAGCGCTGTGCGCCGGGGAGCGCGTGCACCCCACGCCCGATCTCACCCATTCGCCGGCGGCACTCAATTTGCTGGCGGCGCTGGTCGATCAGGGCAGCCTGGCCTTCGAACAGGAGGATTGAGGAGCCATGGCGCGGCTGATCCTGTTCAACAAGCCCTATGGGGTCATGACGCAGTTCACGGATGCGCGTTCTCCCACCGTTCGGCCGACATTGTCCGCCTATATCGACGTGCCGCACGTCTATCCTGCCGGGCGGCTCGACCTGGACAGCGAAGGGCTGCTGCTGCTGACCGACGATGGCCGGTTGCAGGCGCGCATCGCCGATCCGAAGTTCAAAATGCCCAAAACCTATCTTGTTCAGGTGGAAGGCGATCCGCAGGAGGCCGCGCTGGATCGACTGAGGCAAGGCGTCCGGCTGAAGGACGGCATGACGCTGCCCGCCGAAGTCGAGTCCATCGCTCCGCCGCCGCTTTGGCCCCGCGATCCTCCGGTCCGCTTCCGCAAGACCGTGCCGGATGGGTGGATCAGGCTGACGATCCGGGAAGGACGCAACCGGCAGGTGCGCCGGATGACCGCCGCGGTCGGCCTGCCGACGCTGCGGCTGGTGCGGTGGAGCGTCGGGGACTGGACGATAGAGGGCATCCCGCCGGGGAATTGGCGGGAAGCATAGGCGCGCTGTGCCGTTCAGCGCACGTGGAGACCCAGTTCGCTGAGAAGCTGCGTCGCCTGGTCGCGGGATATTGTCGCGCCACGGAAAGGTGCGGCATCGACAAGCCGCAGGCCGCCGAGATCCGCGCCCCGCAGATCGGCGCCGTCGAAGCGGCAGCCGTGCATATTCGCCTCGCGCAGGCTCGATTCGATGAAATTCGCCTGACGGAAATCGCAATTGCGCAAATCGGCCTGCGAGAAGTCGACGCGTTTCAGCGTGGCGCGACGAAAGGAGAGGCGGGGCAGCTTGGCATTGATGAGCAGCGTTTCCTCGAAATCAAGGTCGATCGCCCGCACTTCGCTAAGGTCGGCGCCGGTGAGTTTGCACTGGCTGAATCGCGCGGCTTCGAGCAGGGCGCGCTTGAACGAGCCATTATTGAAATCGCTGGCGACGAACGCCGCTTCGCTGAGATCGCATCCGCTAAGATCGGCAAAGGGCGCCCGGCAGGACTGCCAATGCGTACGCTCAAGCCTGCTCCCCCTGAAATCCGCTTTCCGCAGATTGCAGCGCTGGAAAGACCATCCCGACAGGTCGAGATTCGATAAATCCGCCCCCTCCATATCGCAGTCGATGAGCGAATGCTCGCCGCTGAGCCGCTGGAGGTCGGCACGGGTCAATAGTCTGTCGCGAACCGTTCGCTCGGCGGAAGGATTGTCCATACCGCCCCGGTAGCGCACCGGAGCCATCCGGTCCAACAGCGAAACGACGGCGCGGCGTCCTTCTTATACCATCGCGCTCGATCTTCGACCGATCACAAGTGGGTTTCGCGCAGGTGCCGCGCGGGCTTTACCAATGTCCGATGAGTCAAACTCATCGCGCCTTGCTATTAGCGCCGCGCCTGGAAGATCGAATTGCGGCGCGGCTGCTGCAACAGGATCGGCCTTCCCAGTTCCCGTTGCAGCATGGCCAGCATCCAGGCCCGATGGCGGTCGAGAAAATCGGAAAATCCCTCCGGTCTTGCAGGATCGAACGTTGGGACCTGCCAATCCAAAGCCGGTTCCTCATAGGGGATGGAAGGCTGGCCAAATCCGTCCGGCGGCAGATCGACATGGCTGCCCAGATAGCTGTTCCGCTTGAAACGGATGGACCGGACGGGAGCAAAGCCCGCCTGGATCAGATAATCGGGACCGCTTCGTCCGCTTTCGCGGCCATAGCGCGCCGTGCCCGCGACCTTGAAGCTGTTGCCGACGAAGCGGACCTTGCGCGCCCATCCATTCCATTGGGTGGCGACCACCATCTGAATGTCCATCGCCTTGCCGACATGGATCACATTATTTTCGATCAGCACGTCCGACACATTGCCGGAAAGCTGGAATATCCGCGTTCCGTCATTTCGGCTGACGTTGAACCGGGCCCGCGTGCCGCGATTGCCCAGATTGTCGCTGCCGTCGCGCCGGGGCGAGCAGATCAGCAGAAAGCCGCCCGCATTGTCATGGCTGTAATTGTAGAGGAAGGTCGTCCGGCGCGAGTTGAAGTCGGAATCGAAACCCTGGCCGTCATAGCGCGTGCGCGTGAAGGCCGCCTCGTTCAGTTGGATCAGGCTGTTGTCCGTGCTCCACTGCCAGATTCCGGCGTTGTAGCCGGGCGCCCTGCTGCCGGCATAGCGCACGATATTATGTTCGATCAGCGCGCCGTCCGTGCCGCGTGGCACGATGCCGTCTCCGCCAATATCCTCCAGATAATTGTCCCGAATGACGACATTCCTGCTGGGAAACCAGTTCGACGCAGACACCCGGTCGCTGATCCCGGCGATGCCTGAACGATCGACCCGCCACAGGATATTCCGCTCGATCCTCAAATCCTGGAAACGGGTTGCCCGTTGCTTTCCGGTCGCGCGGAACAGGATGCCGCCATTGTCCTTGCGATCATTGGTGCCGCGAACATCATGAACGTAGATGTCGCTGATGCGGATGCCCCGCGTCACGCCGCGATTTTCGGCCGATACCAGCACGCCGATGCGGTGCGCCGGCACGGGCGCGTCATTGGTGACTTCCAACCCCTCGACCGTGACATGACCCGCGTCGATCACCCCGATGGCGTAGGGGGAGACGCCGCCCACATCGATGCGCGGCCTGGGGCCTTGTCCGGCCGCCTCGACTATGATGGGCGCGCCCGCCCTGCCCGACCGCCGGAGCGTCAAGGGTTCCTTCCAGACGGACCCTGCCATCAGCCGAATGCGGTCGCCAGGCTGGAAGGGAAAATCGCCCAGCCGCGCCAAGGACCGCCAGGGCTGGTCCTCGCGCGTTCCGCTGGAACGATCGTCCCCGCGATTGGCATCGACATAATAGGTTTCGGCATAGGCCTGTGCGACGAAGCCCGGCGAAAATAACAGCGCTGGAAGGGCGATTGCCCAGCCAATCTTCAAGTCGCAGTCCTTTTACGAGCGGCGCATTTCCGCCCTGAGCCGATATTTTATCAGCGAACCGCCCGCGTCAACCGGATGACCGATATTCTGCCGATCGGATGACGCGCCAAAGATCAGCGGAAGAAGAAAAACCAGATGATGAGGACGAGTGGCAAGGGAACGCCCAGCAGCCAGAGCAAGCAACCTCTTCCCATATGAAAACCTCCTGAACCATATCCGCTGAACCAACGCATTGACGTGGAGCGGCGTTCCATCCGCCCTTCATCCAGAATGTAGTGCGTCCAGGTGGAGCATGTCTGGCGTTTGCGTCAGGGTGAATCTCCTCTACGTTCCGCAGAACTCTCTTCGCATCCGGGAGTTCTCGTCCGATGCGGAAAGGAGATGCGCGCATGATGGCAGCGATTCCTGAATTTCATCCCAGCCTCCATCCGGGCTGAGCGGCATGGCGAGAACGGGGCGCGCCGCGCATTTCCGGGACAATATCGTTTTATACGGCGCGCTGCTGGCCAATGTCGGGATCGCCATCGCCAAGTTCGTGGCGGCTGCGCTGACCGGATCGTCCTCCATGCTGACGGAGGGCGTTCATTCGCTGGTCGACAGCGGCAACCAGTTGCTGCTGCTGTACGGTCAGGTGCAGGCGAAGCGGCCCGCCGATGCCGCCCATCCTTTCGGTTATGGTCGGGAACTCTATTTCTGGGCCTTCGTCGTGGCGATCCTGATCTTCGCGGTGGGCGCCGGCGTGTCGGTCTATGAAGGATGGGTCCATATCGAGCAGCCGGAACCGCTGCGCGATCCGGGCGTGAACTACGCCGTCCTCGCCATCGCCTTCTTGCTGGAGGGCAGCAGCTGGACGATTGCGGTGCGCGAATTCGGTCGCAAGCGGGGACCGAGCAGCTGGTGGCAATCGATCCGCCGTTCCAAGGACCCGGCAGGCTTCATTGTCCTGTTCGAGGACAGCGCGGCGCTGGTCGGGCTGGTCTTCGCCGCGATGGGGGTCTGGGCCAGCCATTATTTCGCGGCGCCCCGGCTGGACGGCGTTGCCTCCATCGCCATCGGGCTGGTGCTGGGCGGGGTGGCAGTGCTGCTGGCGCGCGAGGCCAAGGGGCTGCTGATCGGGGAAAGCGCCGATCCCGCCATTATCCAGACCGTTTGGCATTTGCTCGACCAGCGGCCGGAAATCACCGCCGTCAACCATATCCGCACCATCCATACGGCGCCCGACGCGGTATTCGTGGCGATCAGTGCCGATTTTGCCGACGAGTTGGGCATGGGCCGGGCGGAAAGCCTGATCGAGGAACTGGAAAGCGCCATGAGGGCGGCCATTCCCGAACTCACCTCCATCTACATCCGCCCGGAAAAGCGGCAGGACGCTATTCTCCAGCCGCGCCCATTCTAGGGTGTGTGGGGATTCAGCCCATGGCGGGCTGCAAATTGCGGCTTTCTGCGCTTCCGGTGCTCACGTACTTAAGTACGCTGCGCGCCGGTTCTCGAACGCCACCATTTTCGCCTCACCCTGAACTCAATCCCCACACACCCTAGAGCGATTTTCCAAGCGGTCGAAAAGGATCGCCGGTTAAGAAATAGCGCCAAACAACGCGCTCTTGCCGCCGCGCGTGATGCTTGCGACACTGTGTCCCAGCTATGGGGCAAGCCGAGCGGAGGATGACCCATGCACAGGCGCGATGCCATCGCCGGGCTTTCGATTGCGGGCCTGATGCTGCCGGAGGCGATTGCCTATGCCGGGATAGCGGGTTTGCCGCCGCAACGCGCGATTGTGGCCGCCGTGGCCGGGTGCATCGCCTATCTGGTCCTGGGGCGCAGCCGCTTTGCCATCATTTCCCCGACCTCGTCCTCCGCCGCGATCCTGGCGGCAGCGCTGGCGGCGCTCCCGCCCGATGCCGGGCCGAAGGGGACGGTCGCGACGCTGGTGGTCGCCATGGTCGGCGCGATGTTCTGCACCATGGCTGTCGCGCGACTGGGGGGGCTTGCCAGCTTCATATCGCGCCCGGTGTTGCGTGGTTTCGCGTTCGGGCTGGCGATCACGATCATCGTCAAGCAATTGCCCATCGTCGTGGGCCTGCCGCCGACCATCGGCGCTCTGCTGGGCGCCCTGACCGGCAGCGAGGCGTATACCAAGGCGCGATGAGTTTGCCTCATCGGACCTTGGTAAAGCCCGCGCGGCGCCTGAGCGAAACCCACTTGTGATCGGTCGAAGACCGAGCGCGATGGTATAACAGCAAGGTGGAGCGATGCGTCGGCATCGCCCCACCTTGGAAATGTTCAGGCGCCGGACGGGATCTTATTGCAGATAAGCCTGCTTGAGCGCGGCGATATCCACGGCGCTGACGCCGACTTCCTGCTGGAGATAGTTTTCGACCGAGCCCCAGTGGCTGTCGATCTCCTCGAACGCGCTGGAGAGGAAGGCCTTGCCGTCCGCGTCCTTGAGCGGTTCGGCTTTGGCGGCGGGATTGCTCTGGAACCGCGCGAACATCTGCGCCACCGGATTGTCGGGATAGAGCGCGGCGTTGATTGGCGGCAGTTCGAAACGCGGCTGGCGATAGGCGGTCGAAAGATGATAATCCGCCAGGATCACCTCACGCGGGACACCCAGCGCCGAGAGGATCAGCGCCGTCGCGAAGCCGGTGCGGTCCTGCCCGGCCGAGCAATTATATTCGACCGGCCCCTCCTGCCGCTTCAGAATGTCGAAGACGAGGCGCATCTGGGGCGCAAGCTGCTGCGGCAGATTGCGATAGAGCGCACCGCCATTCTGCAGATCGCCCTTCATCATCCCCGCCATCGAATAGCCGATGGCCGAATAATGCACGCCGTCGATCTTCGACGGGGCAAGCTGTCGTTCTTCATCCGAGCGGAGATCGACCATGTTGCGCAGCCCGAGCGCATGGACCTTCGCCAGATCGTCCGCCGACAGCATGGCCGACGCGCCCGAGCGATAGATGAGGCCCCATTTGACCTGACGCCCGTCCGCCGTCCGATAGCCGCCAATGTCCCGGAAATTCGATCCCTGGGCGAGCGGCACAAGCCGTTCCGACAGAGTGACGACGCTGTTGTCCGATCGATCGCGCAACAGGAAATAGGGCCGCTTGACCGGATCGACCTGGACCGTCTGCGCCCCATCGGTGTCGGCGGCGGAAACCAGCCGGGCCGAGGCGACATCCGCGTCCGGCCGGTCGGCCTGATAGACATCGACCTTTCCGGCGGTCCAGCTCAGCCTGACGGCGGTGCCGGAAATCCGCTCTGCCTTGGCATCGGCCACGCGGGCCGATGCGGGCATGGCGGCCAGCGCCAGCGCGGTGAAGCCTGTTACCCAGATCGGGGCGCGCATTTTGGTCATCCTTCCTCCTTCATTTTGATCGACGGCACGGGCCTTTGCGCCATGCCCCCTATTATGCAAAACGGGTGAGCAACTGGTCGAGCAACGGCCGCAGCCGCCTGATCTCATCCCGATGCGTTGCCGACAGGTCCGCCAATAGACCCAGGGCGTGCGGCGTCAATTGCAACTGGGCGCGGCGCCGGTCCGCCGCCGTGGAATGGCGTGTCACCAGGCCCAGCTTTTCCAGCCGGTCCACCAGCCCGGTCGCGCTGTGCGGCTTCAGCAGCAGGCGCTTCGCCACATACCCTACGGTCGCATCTGCCGCCGGCACAGCCCGCAGGGCGAGCAGCGCCTGATGCTGTTGCGGCGTCAGGCCCATCTGCGTCGCGCGGTCGTCGCTGAACGCCTGAAACTGGCGCAGAGCGAAGCGAAATTCCGCAAGGGCGATATAATCTTCGTCGTTCAGTGTGGCGGTTTCTGCCTGCATGCTCGCCTTCTCTTGATATATATCGCTCTACGATATAACTGCGCCGCAACATTACCAAAAAGGACTTTGCATGATTCGGGAAGCCTCCGCCATGACCGAGGCGCCCAGTCTGGGCGATCACAGCGTCGATCGGCGCATGATGATGCTTGCCGCGATGGCGCTGGTCGTCGGCAGCGGCGGCGCGGCGGGGGCGTGGATTTTGCTCCGGCTGATCGCGCTGGCTACCAACCTTTTCTGGCATGGCCGTCTGTCCTTCGCCGATGCCGACATGGCGGACAATGCCGTCGGGCTGGCCGTTCTGGTCATCCCGGTGATCGGCAGCCTGATCGTCGGGCTGATGGCGCGCTACGGGTCGGAGAAAATTCGGGGCCACGGCATACCGGAGGCCATAGAGACGATCCTCTTCGGCGAAAGCCGCCTGTCGCTGAAGGTTGCGATCCTGAAACCCGTTTCCTCCGCCATCTCCATCGGCAGCGGCGGCCCCTTCGGCGCGGAAGGGCCGATCATCATGACCGGCGGTGCCATCGGATCGCTCTTCGCCCAATGTTTCCACCTGAGCGCGGCGGAGCGCAAGACCCTGCTGGTCGCCGGGGCGGCCGCGGGCATGACGGCGATTTTCGGTACGCCGCTTGCCGCGATCCTGCTGGCCATCGAAGTGCTGCTGTTTGAATGGAAGCCGCGCAGTTTCGTGCCGGTGGTGCTGGCGGTGCTGGTGTCCTTCGCCTGGCGGCCATGGCTGATCGGCGGCGGGCCGATGTTCGCTTCCGACCTGTCCGTGCCCGGCGGCATCTGGCCGCTGGCCGGGGCCGTGGGTCTGGGCCTGCTCCTGGGTCTGGAGGCCACGCTGCTGTCGAAGGCGCTCTATCGGATCGAGGACGGCTTTCACCGCCTGCCGGTGCATTGGATGTGGTGGCCCGCCTTTGGGTCGGTGGTCGTCGGACTGGGCGGCTTGATCGATCCCCATGTGTTGGGCGCGGGCTATGCCAATATTCATGCGCTGCTTGGCAACAGTCTGGAGATGCGGGCGCTTGTGACGCTGCTGGCGGTGAAGGCGCTGGTCTGGCTGGTCGCCCTGGGGTCGGGGACGTCGGGCGGCGTACTGGCGCCGTTGCTGATTCTGGGTGGGGCGCTGGGCTGTCTGGCGGGGCATTATCTGCCGGGCGATCCCGGTTTCTGGGCGATGATCGGCATGGCCGGGATCATGAGCGGGGCGATGCGGGCGCCGATGACCGGCGCGTTGTTCGCCGCCGAGCTGACCGGCCGGTTCGAAGCGCTGCCGCTCTGCATCGCCGGGGCCGTGGGCGCCTATGCGGTCAGCGTGCTGCTGATGCGCCGGTCGATCCTGACGGAAAAGATCGCGCGGCGCGGGCGGCATATCTTTCAGGAATATAGCGTCGATGCGCTCGATCTGTTGCAGGTCCGCGAGTTGATGACCGCCAATCCCGACACGTTGCCGGGCGACATGACGGTGGCGGCGGCCATCGATTTCTTCGAGGAGCAGGCCCGGCATCGCAGCTATCCCGTGGTCGATGGGGCAGGGCGCCTGTTGGGACTGGCGTCGCGCAGCGATGCGCTGCGCTGGGAGGTGGAGGACATCGACCGGACAGCATCCCTGGCCGAAAGCCTGTCCGACGCGTCGCAACCGGCCGCTTTCCCCGACAGCCCGAGCGGCGTGGTCGCGGACCTGATCGTCCAGTCGGGCATCGGCCGCATCCCCATTGTCGAGCGCGACAGCCGCAAGGTGATCGGCATCCTGTCGCGGCAGGATTTGTTGAAGGCCCGCCACAAGGTGCGCACCGGCGAAACCCGGCGGACGGGTCCGGTTTTCCGAACGGAGCGGAGGACGGAGGTTTGACAGATATATCGCTCTACGATATAAATGCCCTCAGGAGAGGCGCCTCATGTTCGTCATGGCCATCATCGTTCAATCCATCGCCCTTGTCATCGGCAGCGTAGCGGCGGCGGGATTGCTGTGCTGGCTGGCGTCCGCTTTCACGGCCCGGTTGCATCATCGGGGCTGGGCCGCGATGCTGCTGCTCGGTCCGCTGTCCATCCTGTTGCTGACCGGCGTGATCCATAGCGAATTTGTCCGGCTGAGCGCGCTTTGCGGTCTTTTCGGGGCTTTGTTCCTCTGGATTTCCGAACGCAGGCCGGATGAGCCGACGCCTATAGTCCGGGGACAGGACAAGTGACGGCGCCGATCTGGACCTATCCCGCTCTGCTTGCCAGCATCGGTGCAGGCCGATCCCCGGACCGGGCGGCATTGCGATTCCTCGTGCGGCGGATGCGGGAGGAGGCGTTTCCCGAAATCAGCGAACCCGACCGGCGGAGGCGGCAAGTGCGCCGGGCCGTTATCGCGCTGCTGGAACCCTGACCAGGGATTTCAACGGTCTGCGTGCCCTTCCAGAAACGCGTCCGCGATCCCGATATTGACGCGATGCTTTTCCGCCATGTCCCTGAGATCCGCATGCAGCGATTCGTCGCGGATGCGCGGCGTGATTGTCTCGATCCTCTTCACAACCCAGGCCTGCCCGCGATTGAGGAAAGCGAGCCGCTCCAGCGGGTCCGCGATCGCCATGGCCTTGCCCAGAAAGGCGCCCGTGGCAGATGACGGCACACCGCCGATCCGCTGGATGTGGCGGGTCAGCATGGCGCACCAATGCGCTTCATCCTTCCGCACATCCTGCATCAGCGGCGCATAGCCGGTCGGGGACGTCGATTTGCTGCTGTTCAGCGCGACGCGGGCACCCGCCTTTTCCGCTTCGAGCAGTTCGTTCAGCGCCGCCAGGATTTCATCGCGCTCCGCATAGCCCATATAGGCGTCGGAACCGTCCGCCGCGTAGCAGACGGGGGAAGCAGGTTCGTCGGTCATGCCATCACTCCTGTCCCCTCATCATAAGGGGACAATGGACGACATGCGAGTCCGGCTGGCCTAGGCCAGAAATTCCAGTACCGCCTGAGCGAACGCCTCCGGGCATTCGACATTGGCGAGATGCGCGGCTTCCAGCATCACCAGTTGCGAACCGGCGATGGCATGGGCCAGCGCTTCGCTGTGCGGCGGCGGCGTAGCAGGGTCCTGCGTCCCGCCAATGACCAGCGTGGGCGTTTCGATCATCGCGACCGGGCGGCGCAGGTCCATGTCGCGGATCGCGGCGCAGCAACCGGCATAGCCCTGAGGCCGGGTCAGCTGAAGCATGGCGCCGATGGGCGCGATGGCGTCCTGCCCGGTCGCGGCGAAGCTCTGGGTGAACCAGCGCTGGACCGATGCGTCCGCTAACGGCGCCATCCCCTGTTCGCGCACCAGTTGGATGCGCGCATCCCAGGCCGAGGGCGGCCCCATGAAACTGGACGTATTGGCCAGGACTAGCCGCCGCAGACGCTGCGGCTCGCGGATGCCCAGCCATTGCCCGGTCATGCCGCCCAGCGACAGGCCGCAGAAATCGACCGTCTCGATCTTCAGCGCGTCGAGCAGTTCGACGACATCGCGGCCGAGCCGGTCGATGGAATAGGCGCCCGCCGGCGCATCCGACGCGCCGTGGCCCCGCTGGTCGTAGCGCAGGACGCGGAAGTTCTGCGTCCAATGCGCCATTTGCGGCGCCCACATGCCCATGTCGGTGCCGAGCGAGTTGGACAGCAACAGCACGGGCGCGTCTTCCGGCCCATCGAAACGCCAGGCGATGCGGCATCCGTCGCCCATGGCGGCAAACTGCTTAGCCATCATACCCGCTCCACCGCGACCGCCAGCCCCTGACCGACACCGATGCACAGCGTCGCCAGACCAAGCCTGCCACCCGTTTTCTCCAACTGATGCACCAGCGTCATCAGGATGCGCGCGCCCGACATGCCCAGCGGATGCCCCAGCGCGATCGCGCCGCCATTGGCATTGACCCGCGCATCATCGTCGGCAATGCCCAGACCGCGCAGCACCGCCAGACCCTGACTGGCAAATGCCTCATTGAGTTCGATCGCGTCGAAACGGTCGATGGCCAGGCCCAGCCGCGCCATCAGCTTCTGCGTGGCGGGTACGGGCCCGATGCCCATGATGCGCGGCGGAACGCCGGCGCTCGCCATGCCCAGGATACGGGCGCGGGGCTTCAGGCCATGGCGCTGGACCGCGGCTTCATTGGAGAGGATCATTGCCGCCGCGCCGTCATTGACGCCCGACGCATTGCCCGCCGTCACCGTCCCGTCCGGCCGGACCACGGGCTTGAGCTTCGCCAGCGTTTCGATGGTCGTGTCGGCGCGCGGATGCTCGTCCGTATCGACAATCGTTTCCCGGCCCTTGCGGTCGGTGATGACGACCGATGCGATTTCCTCTGCGAAATAGCCGGCTGCCTGCGCGGCGGCCGCCTTCTGCTGGCTGCGCAGGGCGAAAGCGTCCTGGTCCGCGCGCGAGATGCTAAAGTCGCTGGCGACATTCTCGCCCGTCTCCGGCATGGAATCGACGCCGTACAGCGCCTTCATCCTCGGATTGACGAAACGCCAGCCGATGGTGGTGTCGTAAATGGCGTTGCTGCGCGAATAGGCGCTTTCCGCCTTAGGCATGACGAAGGGGGCGCGGCTCATGCTTTCCACGCCGCCCGCGATCATCAGGTCGGCATCGCCCGACCGGATCGCCCGCGCCGCCGAACCCACCGCGTCCAGACCGGAGGCGCAGAGGCGATTGACGGTCGAGCCACCCACGCTGTCGGGCAGGCCGGCCAGCAGCGCGGCCATGCGCGCGACGTTGCGATTATCCTCGCCCGCCTGGTTGGCGCTGCCCAGGATCACATCGTCGATGGCGGCGGGATCGATTCCGCTGCGTTCGATGAGCGCCTTGATCGGGATCGCGGCGAGGTCATCGGCGCGGACGGACGCCAGCGCACCGGCATAGCGGCCAATGGGCGTGCGAACGGCGTCGCAGAGAAAGGCCTCGCTCATGCGGCGACGGCCTCGTTGATGACGAGCGGCGCGCCGGTCTTGGCCACGATCTCCTCGACGCTGACGCCGGGCGCGGTTTCGACGAGGGTCAGCCCTCCGGCCTTGCGGTCCACCGCGATCACGCCCAGGTCGGTGATGATGAGGTCGACCACGGCCTTGCCGGTGAGCGGCAGGGTGCAGGTTTCGAGGATCTTGGGGCTGCCGTTCTTCGACACATGGTCCATGACCACGACCACGCGCTTGACGCCCGCGACCAGATCCATGGCGCCGCCCATGCCCTTCACCATCTTGCCGGGGATGGTCCAGTTGGCGAGGTCGCCATTGGCGGCCACCTCCATCGCGCCCAGCACGGCCATGTCGATATGCCCGCCCCGGATCATCGCGAAGCTGTCCGCCGAGGAGAAGAAGCTGGAGGTCGGCAGCGCAGTGATCGTCTGCTTGCCGGCGTTGATAAGATCGGGGTCCGCTTCGCCCTCATAGGGGAAGGGGCCGATACCCAGCATGCCATTCTCGCTCTGGAGCGTGACGTTGACGCCTTGCGGAACATGATTGGCCACCAGCGTCGGGATGCCGATGCCCAGATTCACATAATAGCCGTCGCGCAGTTCCTTTGCGGCACGCGCCGCCATCTCGTCGCGGGTCCAGCTCATCATGCAGTCTCCCTTTCGCGGGTGGTCAGCTTCTCGATCCGCTTCTCGTTGACGGTCGAGAGGAGGATGCGGTCGACATAGATGCCCGGCGTGTGGATGCAGTCGGGATCGAAGCTGCCTTCGGGCACGATTTCCTCGACCTCCACGACCGTTACCTTGCCGGCCGTCGCCATGTTCGGGTTGAAGTTGCGCGCGGTCTTGCGGAACATCAGATTGCCCGCCGGGTCGGCCCGCCAGGCCTTGATGATCGACAGATCGGCGCGCAGCCATGTCTCGCGGACATAGTCCTCGCCCTCGAACGTCTCGACCGGCTTGCCCTCGGCAACGACGGTGCCGACGCCCGTTTTGGTGTAGAAGGCCGGGATGCCCGCGCCGCCCGCCCGGATGCGTTCCGCCAGCGTGCCCTGCGGGTTCAGTTCCAGTTCGAGTTCGCCCGAGAGATACTGGCTTTCGAACAGCTTGTTCTCGCCCACATAGGACGAGATCATCTTCCGGATCTGGCGGCTTTCCAGCAGCATCCACAGGCCGAAACCATCGGCCCCCGCATTGTTGGAGATGACGGTCAGGTCCTTGACGCCCGATGCCCGAATTTCTGGGATCAGGCTCTCGGGATTACCCGAGAGCCCGAACCCGCCCGACATGATCGTCATGCCGTCGAACAACAAGCCATCCAGTGCGACCCGAGGGCTGTCGTAAATCTTCTGCATGGAAAGCCTCCCTCTTGTTAAGCCGCGGCGCGCGTGCGGGACGAAAAGCCCTCTTCGCTGGCGGCGTCCGCCTTTTGCAGTTCGAAATCGAAGGCGATGGTCGCGGTGTCGCCCTGGCGGTTGGGGACCGGCAGCAGGCCTTCCCGCGTGGCAAAGGCAAAATCGTCTGCCGCGAAAGGATCGTCGCCGAAGTTGATCTGCGTCGTCAGCGTGCGATAGCCGGGGGCTTCGACGAAGAAGTGGACATGGGCCGGGCGGTTGCCGTGACGGCCGATCGCCTGCATCAGTATATCGGCGGCGCCGCCCGGCGGCACGCTGTAACCGTTGGGCATCTTCGAATGAAAGGCGTAGCGGCCGTCGCTGTCCACCTTGATGCGGCGGCGGTTGTTGAACGGGGTCTGTTCGCGGGTCGGGTCGAAATGCGAATACCAGCCCTGGCTGTTGGCGTGCCAGACATGCACGATCGCATTCTGAACCGGCTCGCCGTCCGGTCCCTTGATCACGCCGCTCATATAGAGCGTTCCGGTGTCGTCGGCATCGTCGGTCAGGTTGACGTCGCCCTCGACCAGCGGAGCGCCGGCGACATAGAGCGGCCCTTCGATGGTGCGCGGGGTGCCGCCCGACTTGCCGGCCTCGGCGTCCTTTGCGTCCATGAACAGGTCCATGAAATGTTCAAGGCCGACGCCGGGGACGATCAGACCGAATTCGGCGCCGCCATCCTGGAAATATTTGATCGCGCCCCAGAACTCGCTTTCGGTCACGTCATAGCGAACGATGACCTTCATCGCCGCTTCGACCAGATCGCGGGTAATGGCCTTCAGCCGCTTGTCGCCGCCCTCGGCTTCAAGGCCGCTGGCGCGATCGAGCAGGGTCTGAACCGCTTGAGTATTCACGAAATCTTCGGTCATTATACCTCTCCAAGTGATAGGGTTTCAGCGATCGTCGTCGTGAATGGAGGAAGGATGGCGGCAAAGCGCGGTCACCTTCACGTCCATGAAAGGATAGAGCGGCAGCGTCGTCAGCACGTCGTGGAGCTGCGCGTTGCTTTCCACATCGAAGATGCTGACATTGCTGTACTGGCCGACGACGCGCCAGATGTGGCGCCAGGTGCCGGCGCGCTGCAATTCCTGAAAGCGGGCCTTCTCCGCCGCCTTCAACCCTTCGAACCGCACGGGATCATAATCCAGCGGAACCTTGATATCCATGGTGACATGAAACAACATCGGCTTATCCGTTCGCTTGCTTGGGGAAAATGACCGTGGTCGGGGTGGCGCGATCCCGGCGAAGAGCCGCAACCGCGTCGGGGTTGAGCGCGATGCCAAGGCCGGGGCCAGTGGGCACGGCCAGGCTGTAATCGGAATAGTCCAGCGGTTGGGCGAGGACTTCTTCGGTCAGCAGCAGCGGTCCGAACAGCTCCGTCCCGAAGGCCAGATCGTTGAAGGTCGCGAACAGCTGTGCCGAGGCAACCGTGCCCACGCCGCCTTCCAGCATGGTGCCGCCATAGAGCGCCACGCCCGCCGCTTCGGCAATGCCGGCCAGCGCCTTGGCCGGGCCAAGCCCGCCCGCCTGGGCAATCTTGACCGCGAACACGTCCGCCGCGCTGGCCGAGGCATAAGCGAAGGCCGTATCGGGACCGTACAGCGCTTCGTCCGCCATCACCGCCAGCTTGCCCATCGCGGTCAGCCGCGCCATGCCGGCCAGTTGGCTCGCCTTGATCGGCTGTTCAACCAGATCGACTCCGGCATCGGCCAGCAGGGCAAGGCCGCGTTTGGCGGTGGCTTCGCCCCAGGCCTGGTTGACGTCGACGCGCACGCTCGCCCGGTCGCCCAGGGCGCGCTTGATCGCCGCCACATGCGCGACATCGTCTTCCAGAGGGCGCTTGCCGATCTTGAGCTTGAAGGCATTATGACGGCGGGAGGCGAGCATCGCTTCGGCCTCTTCAATGTCGCGCCCCGTATCGCCGCTGGCGAGGGTCCACAGCACCGGCAGCCTGTCGCGCAGGCGACCGCCCAGCAACTCGCTGACCGGCACGCCCAACCGCTTGCCCTGCGCGTCCAGCAGGGCGGTCTCAATGGCGTTCTTGGCGAAATGGTTGGCCGCGATCTGCTTGCGCAACGCCGCCATGATCAGGGCCGGGCGGGTCGGATCGCTGCCCTTCAGGATGGGCGCGGCATAGCGGTCGATGGTCAGCTGGATGCTTTCCGGGCTTTCTGCGCCATAGCTGAGGCCGCCGATGGTCGTGCCTTCGCCGATGCCCTCGATCCCGTCCGAGCAGATCAGCCGGACAATGACCATCGCCTGCGATTGCATGGTGGCGACGGACAGGACATGCGGACGGATGGTCGGCACATCGAGAATGAATGTCTCGATTGCATCAATGGTGATGGGGGTTGCCATATAACTCTCTCCGCTGTCCTGCGGGGGAGAATAAGAGTCGCCCTCCATCTTGGGAAAGACTGTTTGGGTTAGGTTTGATACCTATGGGGTATAACGACTCGCCTATGATCCTTATACTATGGCTACATCTGAGGTATGGGTGGGGTCGATAGCCCATATTTTCGCATCGTCGGAACGCCGTTTATGGCGCCCGTTCAACCGGCCTTTTCACCTCGCCCCGCCAGGTTGCGCATTTCATTGGCCTGCCAGAAGAGCAGCGTCGGCAGCCCGATTGCCAGATCGCGGGCGCGCTTGGCGAGGGACAGGGCCAGGGCGGTTTCCGGCGGCAGGCCGAAGATCGGACCGGCAAGGGCATAGGCAGCCTCCTGAACCCCGAGCGCGCCGGGAATGACGAAGGCGACGCTGCGCAATGTGAAGATCAGGCTTTCGAGCGCCAATATGTCCCACAGCGGGGCGGTGACACCCATCCAGCCGAGCGCCAGCCAGGCGCCGGTCCCGCTGGCCAGCCAGGCCGCCAGATTGGCGCCGAAGGCCAGCGCCACGCGATCCTTCCGTGCATAGATGCGCGCCAGTTCCGAACGCATAGCCACCATGGCGGTCGATCCGGGCAGGAAGCGGCCCGCCATGCGCGTGGCAAATTCCAGCGCGGCCCGTTGCATGGTGAAGAACAGCAGCATGATCGCGGCCATGACCAGCGTGCCGCCCAAAATGGCTGGGCGCAGATGGACCGCCGCGCCGTCGCCGATCAGCCGCGAACCCATCAGCGCGAGGCCGAACAGCGTGTAGACAAGCTGGCTTGCCATCTCGGTTGTCATGTCGACGACCAGCGAGCCATGGACGCGACTGGACGGCAGCGCCGCGACCGTCAGCGTCCGGGCGCTGACGATGATGCCGCCCAATTGGGAAAAGGGCAGCAGGTCGGACACCGCCTCCCGCACCATGCGCGCCCAGGCGAAGAGGGGCAGGGACCGGCCCGTCTCGCCGGGGGCCGCCGCCAGCCAGGCCGCGCCCAACAGGAAGAAAACGCCCAGCGACCAGAGGCAATAAGCCAAGAAACCCGTCAGCCCCATGCGTGCCGCCGTCGCCAGCACATCCGTGAGGCCGGTCGCGCCGATCGTCCATGCCGCGACCGCAAGCCCCGCCACGGTCGCCAGCAATATGCCGATCCGGGTCCAGCGTTTCAGCCGACCTCTCCCGCCTTCGGTCGCTTCATGAAACGCAGGACGAAACAGATCATGCCCGGCACGAAGCGAGGGCGGATCAAGCGCGCATCATAGGGCGCCAATCGTCGATCATTTTCCGCCAGACAGATGCGCGCCAATTCGGGAAAGCTGATCTCCACGCCCAGTTCCTTCGACCCGTTGAGCGTGAAATTATTCTCCTGCGCGCGGCTGTTGTCCTTGCCCATGCCCTTCGCCATGTCGATCCGTTCCCAGATCAGGTAAAGCCAGACGGCGATGACCTTCAGTTCGAACCAGGGCCGCCGCCAGATCGGCATGTTGCGCCGCCACCAGGCGACCCAGTTGACGAAGAACAGGATATGCCGCCCTTCCTCCCGCATCACGGGTTCGAACGTATCCACCAGTTCCGGCGGGAAGAATCCTGAATCCTTCGCGACCCTGAACAGGCCGAAGCCGAAGAAGCTGTCGATGCATTCCGAATAGCCGGTGCGCATAAAGGCATATTCAGGATCGGCGGGCCGTTTATAGTCCGGCTCCGGCGCCAGTTCGATGCCATAGGCCTGCACCATGTCGGACAGGACCAGCTTGTGGCGCGCCTCCTCGAACCCGTTCATCTCGACCGCTGCCTTGAGCAGCGGGTCGTGCACGCCCTCCGCAAAGGTCTTGACGTTCATGCCCGCGCGCCCTTCCGTCGCGACGGCGATGTCCCAGATCGGCAGCGAGACGATCTTATCGCGCGTTTCCTCGTCCAGTTGGGGCCAGTCGATGAGCGCCGGACGATAGGGATCATGCGTATCGAGCAGCGTTCGGCTCATCAACAATAGATGATCGGGACTGCCGCGCTTCACCCGGCCGGTGGGGAGGGGGACCGTCTCGTCATAATCGCCCCAGGAGCGGGCCAGGGTCATGAGCGCTCTCCTTCGATAAAGTCCGCAAAGCGTCCGAGGATGATGCCATTGCGCGCTACTGCCTGTTTGGCAAGAGGGGCCGTCAGCGCCGCCAGCTCCTCTGCATAACGATAGCCCGGCGCCGATCCGGCATAGGGGCCGGTCGCCGGGTGAACATAGATTTCCGTGAGGCCGTCGGGCAGATGCTCCAGCAGGCCATGGAGGCGCGGTGCAATCATCGCTCCCGACCATGCGAGGCCGAAGACCTGATCCGGCGTGACAATGGCGGCGTCCCGCATCCGCCGCCGGACCCGCCTTGCCCATATATCCTCTATCGGGGAGGCTGCGCGCGTGCCGTCCACCGCGCGCAGAATCGGAGCCGGTTCAACCGGCGCACGGACCGCCCGCATGGCATGGACACCGCCCACTGTGATGAGGGTGGCCGCGATGGTCGGGTGCAGGTGGAAATGCTTGTGCGCGTTCACATGGTCAAGCGGCAGGCCGGTGGCCGCAAAAGCCGCGAACTGCGCCTCCACTTCTGCGGTGAGTTGGCGGCGCGTGGCGGGAGAGGCGAAGATCCGCACGGCCGCGCGCACCATGTCCGTGCGAAAATCGCCGCGCGCATCGACCAGAGCCGGAATCCGATCCGGCGGCAGCACAGGCCGTTCATCGACCAGCACGATGTGCAATCCGACACCGAGCGAGGGCAGCCGCCTTGCCCGTTCGACGGCATCGTCCATGGCGGCCCCGCCCACCATCAGGCTGGCGGCAGTTAAAATACCGTCCCGATGGGCCCGTTCGACCGCTTCGTTGACTTCCAGCGAAGCACCGAAATCGTCGGCGGTGACGATCAGCCGTTTCACGGGAACCGTCAGGCGGCTTCCTTGCGCTTGCGCAGAAATTCGAAAAATTCTAGGCCTTCGCGCAGGCGGCGCTTCATCATGTCCCAGTCGCGGATCATTTCCCACAGGATCGATCCGATCTTGGACGGGCGGAAATAGAAGCGCCGGTAGAATTCCTCCACCTTATCGAAGATCAGCGGCGCGGGCAGATGGTCGTAGCTCAACTGCGCGATCTGGTTGCCGCCATCGGTCAGCAGGTGATCCGTGCCGTCGAACCAGCCATTGTCGATCGCCTGCTTGTAGAGGAACGTGCCCGGATAGGGCGCGGCCAGCGAGACCTGGATCGTGTGCGGATCGATTTCCTTGGCGTAGTTGATCGTTTCCTCGATCGTATCCTCGGTTTCGCCGGGAAGGCCGAGGATGAAGGTGCCGTGGATCACGATGCCCAGTTCGTGGCAATCCTTCGTGAACTGCCGCGCGACATCGACGCGCAGACCCTTTTTGATATTGTGCAATATCTTCTGGTTGCCGCTTTCATAGCCGACCAGCAGCAGGCGGAGACCATTGGCCTTCAATATTTCCAGCGTCTTGCGCGGGACGTTCGCCTTGGCATTGCAGCTCCAGCTCATCGGGAAACCCGGTTTGCCAAAGCCCAGCTTGCCCAGCGCGACCGCCAGTTCCTCCACGCGCGGACCATTGTCGGTCAGCGTGTCATCGTCGAAGAATATCTCCTTGGTCTGGGGGATATTCTCCATGATATATTTCACCTCGCCGATCACATGCGGGATCGAGCGGGTGCGGTAATTGTGGCCGCCCACGGTCTGCGGCCACAGGCAGAAGGTGCAACGGCTCTTGCACCCGCGGCCGGTGTAGAAGCTGACATAGGGATGTTTCAGATAGCCGCCGAAATATTTTTCGATGGTCAGGTCGCGCTTGTAGACCGGAGAGACGAACGGGAGCGAATCCATGTCCTCCACGATCTTGCGGTCCCGGTTGTGGATGATCGAACCGTCGGAATCGCGCCAGGAAATCCCCTCCACCTCGCGCAGCGGCATGCCGTTGGCGACATCCACGATGGTGAAGTCGAATTCGTTGCGGCAGACGAAATCGATCGCCGCGCTGGCGTTCAGCGCCTTTTCACTCTCGACCGCCACCTTCGCGCCGATCATGCCGATCAAGGCTTTGGGGTTGCGCGCCTTGACCAGTTCGGCGGTGCGCACGTCCTGATTGAAGCTGGGGGTGGAGGTGTGAAGGATCACCAGATCCCTGCCGTCCACCTCATGCGCGATATCGTCCCATGACAGGTCGTGCGCGGGGGCGTCGATCAGCTTCGACCCCTCCACCATCGCGGCGGGCTGGGCCAGCCATGTCGGATACCAGAAGGACTTCACCTCGCGCTTCATCTGATAACGCGCGCCGGCGCCGCCGTCATACCCGTCGAAAGAGGGGCCCTGCAGGAATAGCGTGGACATCATGTTCTGGCAGTCTCCGAAGAAGACGTGACGCGCCCGTCGCCCACCATATTAAGCGCCGTTCCACGCCAATCAACCGATCGGACGAAGAAGCTGGCGATGAAAATCGCGAAACTCAACATATCGCGGAACGGCAGGGTCCAGAATGACGCGGAAATGATCCTGGCGTGACGGTCGACGGCCCATTTCGTGCAGAATCGCACGATCAGAGTCGCTGCCAGCGCCGCCAGGGCGGGACTCGGATGGAAGGGCAGCGCCGCCAGCGCCAGCGGCAGGGGGAGGGCGATGAACGACGCCGCATGGCCCGCCGGGGCAAGGCCGCGCACCGTTGCCGCCCAGCGCAATTCATGCCGCCACAGGTCGCGCAGCCGGGCATCGGTGAACGCATGGGTCAGCAGCATGGGCGGCATCGCTATGGAAAGGCCGAGTCGCTCCACGGCCTGCCCCATCGCATGATCGTCCGCCAATATGTCCGCGAAACGGGCAAAGCCGCCCATCGCGTCCAGCGTCCCGCGCCGCAGGGCGATGGTCGATCCCATGCAGGGCGACGCCATGCCATGGACTTTCGCAAAGATGAGGCTGGGCAGGAATTGATAGCTGCTCCCCGCAGCGGCGAGGCGCGACCAGACGCCATTGTCGCCCCGCCCGCCATAAAGGCAGGTGACGGCGCCCGTTCCCGGTCGACGCAGGGCGGCGAGCAGCCGGGACAGATAGTCGCGGTCCACCGCCATGTCGCTGTCGCTGAGGATCAGGACGTCATGGGCCGCATGGCGCATCATGTTGATGAGGTTCGATATTTTTCCGTTCGACCCATGGCAGGTCTCATCCACGATCAGGTCGATGCGGGCGCCCGGATAGCGGGTCTGGAGCATCCGCACGGTTTCGATAGCGGGATCGTCGGGCCGTTGCACGCCACAGAGCAACTGAATCGCGACCGCATGATCCTGTTCGATGAAGCTGGCGAGATTGTCGATGAGGTGCGGTTCCCATCCGTGCAGGGGCTTGAGGATGGTGACAGCTTCATTGCCGGGTGACGGCTGTTCGGGCTTGCCCAGAAATCGGTTCAGCGTGAAAGTCGCGACCGCCATGTAGAGCATGCCGATCCCCGCCAGCAGCAGCAGCGCCCATCCGATGGCGGACAGCATGAGGGTCAGCATGGCCTTCCTTCCAGAACCGGGCACGGTGAAAACGTTCGGAAACATGCCGGAGATACTTGCCAGTTCCGTTTGCGGGAATAGGAATAGCATGAACTGTAGGCAATCATGCGGATGTTCGGTCGGAAATGTCTGAATCCAGCGGCCTGATTCTCGTGACCGGCGTGTCGGGCTTTGTCGGCTCGGCGGTCGCCCGGGCGCTTGCGGGCCGTGGATGCAGGGTGCGTGGTCTGGTGCGGGCCAGCAGTTCGCCCGTGAACCTCGTGGATTTCCCCGGCGAACTGGTCGAGGGGGATGTGCGCGATAGCGATGCCATGGAAAGCGCCCTGCGGGGCGTCGGCACGCTGTTCCACGTCGCCGCCGACTACCGGCTTTGGGCTCCCGACCCGGAGGAGATCGTCCGCAACAATCTGGCCGGCACGCAAAGCGTCATGCGCGCGGCGCTGAAGACGGGCGTGGAACGGATCGTCTATACCAGCAGCGTCGCCACGCTGAAGCCCTCCGATGCCGGTGCGGTGGACGAACGGGCGGCGGCGGCCCCGTCGGAAGCCATCGGTGCCTATAAACGCAGCAAGGTGGTGGCGGAACGGCTGGTCGAGCAGATGGTCGCGCGGGAGGGGCTGCCCGCCATGATCGTCCAGCCATCGACCCCCATCGGCCCACGCGATGTCAGGCCGACGCCCACGGGCAGGATCATCGTCGAGGCGGCGAACGGCCGGATGCCCGCCTATCTCGATTCCGGCCTCAACCTCGTCCATGTCGACGATGTCGCCAGAGGGCATCTCCTCGCGCTGGAAAAGGGCGCGGTCGGACAGCGCTATATCCTTGGCGGGCAGGATGTGATGCTGGGAGACATGCTGGCCGAAATCGCCGTCCGCATGGGGCGCAGGCCGCCGCGCCTGCGCCTGCCGCGCGCGCCGCTGATGCCGCTGGCATGGGTCAATGAGGGACTGGCCCGGCTGTCGGGCAAGCGCGATCCCTTCCTCACACTCGATTCGCTGCGCATGGCGCGACACCGGATGTTCTTCAGTTCGGAAAAGGCGGAGCAAGAGCTGGGCTATATCGCCCGGCCCTGGCAGGAGGCGATGGGCGACGCCATCGACTGGTTCCGGCAAGCGGGAATGATCCGATGATCGCGCCGGGGCTTGGCATGGCGGTGCTGGCGATATGGCTTGGCCTGCTGCTGGGCCGGGACGGCTTCTGGCTGGCGCGGGAGCGGGACGGCAGGCACCTGCCGTCATCGCCGCGGTGCTGGCCCGATGCGACGGCGATCGTCCCCGCCCGCGACGAGGCGGATGTCATCGCCCGATCCGTCGGCAGCCTGATCGCGCAGGATTATCCGGGCCGATTCCGCATCCTTTTGGTCGATGACGGCAGCAGCGACGACACCGGCGCCATCGCCCGTGCGCTGGGATCGGAAAAGGTCACGGTGCTGACCGGCGCGTCTCTGCCCGACGGCTGGACCGGCAAGCTCTGGGCGCTGCATCAGGGCGTCGCCCATGCCGGTCCGGTGCCGGTCTGGCTGTGGTTGACCGATGCCGACATCGCCCATGCGCCGGACACATTGCGGACGCTGGTGGCGCGGGGGGAGGCTGACAACCTGTCGCTGGTCAGCCTGATGGCGCGGCTGCGCTGCGAAACCCTGGCGGAACGGATGCTGGTGCCGGCCTTCGTCTTTTTCTTCCAGATGCTCTATCCCTTCGGACAGGTGAACCGGCCGGGCGGTCTTGGCGCGGCGGCGGGCGGTTGCATGCTCGTGCGGCGGACGGCGCTGGAGCAGGCGGGAGGAATCGGCGCGATCCGGGGCGCGCTGATCGACGATTGTACGCTGGGTGCGCTGCTCAAGCGGCACGGGCCGGTCTGGCTGGGCCTCACCGATCGTTCGGTCAGCATTCGGCCCTATCGGGACTTTGCCTCGATCGCGGCGATGATTTCGCGTTCGGCCTATGCGCAGCTTCGCTATTCGCCCTGGCTGCTCGCGGCGACGCTGGCGGGGATGCTGCTGATCTATGTCGCGCCGCCCTTGCTGGCCCTGTTCGGACAGGGGCTGGCGCGCTGGTCGGGGCTGGGGGCATGGCTGGCGATGAGCCTGTCCTTCCAGCCCATGCTGCACTTCTATCGCCGCAGTCCGCTCTGGGGCGCGGCCTTGCCGGTGATCGCGGCTTTTTACGCCGGATGCACCCTGCTATCGGCGTGGCAGCAGTCGCGCGGTCGGGGGGGCATGTGGAAGGGGCGGGCGCAAGCGGGAGCGGGGAGTTGAGGGACGCGGCGGAACTGGCATCGGGCCCATTGGCCTCGGACCCATTGGTATCGGGGAAGGGACATCGCGACGAGAATTTCCCCGTCGCCAGCCTGCTCATCAAGGCGGAATATCGACCGCCGATCATGGCCTTCTATCGTTTTGCACGGGCGGCGGACGACATTGCCGACCATCCTTCCGCCACGACGGAGGAAAAGCTGGCCCTGCTCGCCCGGATGCGCGGGGGGCTGGACGGTGACGGCGCAGCGGAGGCCGTGGTGCTGCGGCAGGCGATGGCGGCACGCGGCATCGATCCGGTCCACGCGCATGATCTGCTGGACGCCTTCGTGCGCGACGTGACCGTGGCGCGTTATGCCGACTGGGCCGATCTGATCGGCTATTGCCGCTATTCGGCCATGCCGGTGGGGCGCTTCGTGCTGGACGTGCATGGTGAGGACAGGCGCCTCTGGCCGGCCAATGACGCGCTGTGCGCAGCGTTGCAGATCGTCAATCATCTTCAGGATTGCGGCAAGGATTATCGGACGCTCGACCGGGTCTACATCCCCCTCGATACCGGGCTGGACGTCGCTGAACTGGGGGGCGACCGGGCGAGCGAGGGGTTGCACGCCATCATCGCCGGTCTGGCGCGGCGGACCCGCGACCTGCTCGACCAGTCGGCGGCGTTCGTGGCGCTGATCCGCGACCGGCGGCTGGCGGCGGAGGTGGCGGTCATCCACCGGCTCGCCCGCAGCCTGACCTACCGGCTGGAAAGGCGCGATCCCTTGAGCGAGCGGGTGCATCACGGCAGGATAGAAACGCTCTTCCTTGCCACGGGCGCCGCGCTTCCCGCGCTTTTCCGGCGGGCCGCGTGAGCGAGGCGGCGGTGGCAGCGGGCGCATCGCGCAGTTCCTTCTATGCAGGGATGCGCGTGCTGCCCCGCGTCGAGCGGCATGCCATGTTCGCCATTTACGATTTCTGCCGGATCGTCGACGACATTGCCGACGACCAGCAGGGCCATCGCGCGGCGCGGACCGCGCAATTGGACCGATGGCGCAACGATCTCGACGCACTCTATGCCGGGCGCGACGCGGGGCAGGCGGATTTCCTGCGGTCCGCCGTGGATCGCTTCGACCTTGACCGCTGCGATTTCGAAGCGGTGATCGACGGCATGGCGATGGATGTGGATCGCAACATATGCTGGCCTGGCGAAGCCGAACTGGACCTTTATTGCGACCGTGTCGCCTCCGCCGTGGGACGCCTGTCGGTACGGGTCTTCGGCATGGAGCGGGAGCCGGGCCTGGTCCTGTCCCACCATCTTGGCCGGGCACTGCAACTGACCAACATCCTGCGCGACATAGACGAGGACGCCGCCATCGGCCGCGTCTATGTCCCTGCCGAGGCGCTGGCGGCGGCGGGGATCGTGCCCGTCACGCCGCAACAGGTGGCGGCCGATCCGCGCATGAATGCGGCTGGCCGCTGGCTCGCTGCCCGGGCGGAGCGGCATTTCGATCAGGCGGGCAAGCTGCTGGCCAGCCGGCCGCAGGGGCTGCTGATCGCGCCCCGGCTGATGGAAAGCGCCTATGCCCGGCTGCTGACACGGATGATCCGCACCGGCTGGGCGCCGCCCCGCAAAAGGATCCGCACCAACAAGCTGAGGCTGATTCTGACGGTCGCGCGATTGATGGTGACCGGGTGAAGACTGGCCGGGCGATTGTCGTCGGCGCGGGTCTGGCGGGTCTGTCCGCCGCGGTCCGGCTGGCGGAGGCGGGGGTGGCCGTGCGGGTCATGGAGGCCGCCGGCCAGGCCGGTGGGCGCTGCCGGTCCTATCATGATCCGCAGATCGGGCTGACCATCGACAATGGCAATCATCTGGTGCTGGCCGGCAATGACGCGGTGCGGCGCTTTCGCGACAGGATCGGCGCCCGGGAGCCGCTGGCGGGGCCGGACCATGCCGATTTCCGCTTCGTCGACCTTGCCCGTGATGCGCGATGGACGGTCCGCATCAATGACGGTGCGCTGCCCTGGTGGATATTGTCCCGCAACCGGCGCGTGCCGGATACGGGGGTGAAGGACTATCTGGCGCTCGCCAAGCTGCTCTTTGGCGCGACGGGGGACTGTGTCGGCGACCGGATGGGCGCCACGGGAATCCTGTGGTCCCGCCTGATCGATCCGGTGCTGCTCGCTATCCTCAATACGCCGTCCGCAAAGGGTTCGGCGAAGCTGACCGCCGCCGTCCTGCGGGAATCGCTGCTGCGCGGCGGGCGGGCGAGCCTGCCGCGCATTGCCCATCCCGGTCTGGCGGCGGCCTTCATCGATCCGGCGCTGGACTGGCTGGCCGCGCAGGGGGCGGAGGTGACGCTGGGCCGCCGTCTGCGGGCTATCGGCATGGAGGGGGATCGGGTCGCGGCGCTGGACTGGGGTCATGGACCGGAAGCTGTGCAGGAGGATGAGATCGTCATACTCGCCGTTCCCCCGGCCGTCGCGGCGGTGCTGTTGCCCGGACTGACCGTGCCCGATGCCTTTCATGCCATCGTCAACGCGCATTTCGCGGTTCCGCCGCCTGCGGATGCGCCGTCAATGCTGGGCATCCTGGGCGGCACGGCGCAATGGCTGTTTGCCTTTTTCGACCGCATTTCCGTCACGGTTTCGGCCGCCGACGCGCTGGTGGACATGGATCGCGAAGCGCTGGCCCGGCGCTTCTGGGACGATATTCAGCGGGCCTATGGCTTTTCCGCGCCCATGCCGCCGTGGCAGATCGTGAAGGAAAAGCGGGCGACCTTCTCCGCCACGCCCGAACAGGATGCCCGGCGTCCCGGCGCCCGGACAGGTGCGCGCAATCTGTTTCTGGCGGGCGACTGGACGCAGACGGGCCTGCCCGCGACCATGGAGGGCGCGATCCGGTCCGGCGAAACGGCCGCGTATATGGCGATTGATTGGTTCAGGGTATAGGAGATCGACATGGCGACGCTCCCCGTTTCCAGCACGCTTCTCGCGGCTATCGACGCGGCGGTGGACCGCGCCGCGGCGGCCCTTGCCCAGGCGCAGCGGCCGGACGGGCATTGGGTCTTCGAACTGGAGGCGGACTGTACCATTCCGGCCGAATATGTGCTGCTGCGCCATTATCTGGGCGAGCCGGTCGACAGCGTGCTGGAGGCGAAGATCGGCCGCTATCTGCGCCGCATCCAGTCCGCCGATCATCATGGTTGGGGCCTGTTCCATGCCGGGGCCTTCGACGTCAGCGCCAGCATCAAGGCCTATTATGCGCTCAAGATGATCGGCGACGATGTCGATGCGCGTCATATGGTCCGCGCCCGGGCCGCCATATTGCAGGCGGGCGGGGCGGAGGCGGCCAATGTCTTTACCCGCATCCAACTCGCGCTGTTCGACGCCGGCCCATGGTCCGCCGTGCCGACCATGCCGCCGGAGATCATCCTGCTGCCGCGCTGGTTCCCGATCCACCTGTCCAAAATGTCCTATTGGGCGCGGACCGTGGTCGTACCGCTGCTGGTGCTGTGCGCGCTGAAGCCGGTGGCTCGGAACGCCAAGGGGATCAAGGTCGACGAGCTTTATACCGGCAGGCCCGCCCACCGAAAGACGCAGGCGGCTGACCCTAAATGGCTGTGGACGCTTGGTTTCAACGGTCTGGACAGGCTATTGAAGGGGGTCGATGGCCTGTGGCCCCGCAAGCTGCGCCAGCGCGCGATCGAGGCATGCAAGGCCTGGGTGACGGAGCGGCTGAACGGTGAAGATGGGCTGGGCGCCATCTATCCCGCCATGGCGAACAGCGTGATGATGTTCGACCTGCTGGGCTATGCGCCGGATCATCCGCAGCGCGCCATCGCCCGTCAGTCGGTCGAAAATCTCCTCGTGATCCATGAGGAGGAGGCCTATTGCCAGCCCTGCGTTTCGCCGGTGTGGGACACCGCCCTTGCGGCCCATGCCATGATGGAAGCGGGCGGAGAGGCGAATGAGGCGCGGGCGGAGGCGGCGCTCGATTGGCTGACGCTGCGCCAGATACTGGATGTGGAAGGCGACTGGGCGGAGGAACGGCCCGGCGTGCGGCCCGGCGGGTGGGCGTTCCAGTATAATAACCACCATTATCCCGATCTGGACGACACGGCGGTCGTGGTCATGGCGATGGATCGCGCGCAGGTCGCGGATCGCGGGCCGATCGACCGGGGCGTCGAATGGACGGTGGGCCTTCAGTCGAAAAATGGCGGTTGGGGTGCGTTCGATGCCGACAATGCCTATGATTATCTCAACAACCTGCCCTTTGCCGATCATGGCGCGCTGCTCGACCCGCCGACAGCCGATGTGTCGGCGCGCTGTGTTTCGATGCTGGCGCAACTGGGCGAGCCGCTGGACAGTCCCCGCATGGCCGCGGCCATCGACTATCTGCGCCGGGAACAGGAACCGGAAGGCAGCTGGTTCGGCCGCTGGGGCGTCAACCATATTTACGGCACATGGTCCGTGCTTTGCGCTTTCAACGCGGCGGGGCTGGACGCCAGCGATCCGGCGGTGGCGCAGGCGGTCGGCTGGCTGAAGCGGATCCAGAATGAGGATGGCGGCTGGGGCGAGGATTGCGCCAGCTATGCGCTGGACCGGAGTGGCCATGCCCCGGCACCCTCCACAGCCTCGCAGACGGCCTGGGCGATGCTGGGGCTGATGGCCGCGGGAGAGGTGGACAGCGACGCCGTGGAGCGCGGCGCCGCCTGGCTGGCCGACCGTCAGGAGGCCGATGGCCTGTGGGGGCAGGAACACTATACCGGCGGCGGTTTTCCGCGCGTTTTCTACCTGCGCTACCATGGCTATCCCAAATATTTTCCGCTCTGGGCGATGGCCCGCTACCGCAATCTCAAGCGCTCCAACCCGCGGCGCATTACGGTCGGCATGTGATGCTGATCGTCGCTTGCGGGCTGAAGCGGGAGGCGCGGCTGCTCGACCGGCCGGGCCGCGACCTGTTCGTCGTGGCGGGCGGCGGGGATAGCGCGCGGCTGGAGCGGGAACTGAACGAACGGGCCGAAGCCTTTCCCGCGATCATCCTGTCCTGCGGCATAGCGGGCGCGCTGGCGCCGTCGCTGCGGTCGGGGGATCTGGTCGTGGATGGCGATGCGGCGCTGGTCGACCGGGTCAGGCGAATATTGCCGCATGCCACTTACGGCGGGATCGCGGGAAGCGACGCCATCCTTGCCACGGCGCAAGCCAAGCGGGCACTGGCCGAAAGCCGTCACGCCGTCGCGGCCGATATGGAAAGCCATGTCGCAAGGCGGGTGGCGGTCCGCAGACAGCTTCCCTTTCTGGCGATCCGCGCCATTGCCGATTGTGCTGACGATGACCTGCCTCCCGCCGCTCTGGTCGGGATGCGGCCCGATGGCGGGCTGGCCCTTGGCGCCGTGCTGCTTTCGCTGGCGCGACGGCCCGGCCAGTTGGGGGCAATGATCCGCACCGGGCGGCAGGCGGATCGGGCACTGCGCAGCCTGTCGCGGGCTTTCGACATGCTCATGCGCGCGGAGCCGGCGGTCGATTCTCTTTAACGTCGACCCGCCACATGCTTGGCCGCTCCGGGATCGGCGGCCTCTATCTTCGCCAGTTCCCGTTCGACATGGGAAGAATAGACTTGTTCGGCCGGTCTTTGCCGGGACAGGTCGATGTCGGGCGCCATGGCTCCCTCCACCCGCACGCCCTTGCGCGCCACGGACAGCATTTTCAGCGGATGACGAATGGCATCGGTGGCGGCGGTGCCTTCAAAGCCGCAATGGGTCATGCAATTGGCGCATTTTTCATATTTGCCGACGCCATATTGCTCCCAATCGGTACCTTCCATCAACTCGCTGAAACTGTCGACATAGCCTTCGCCCAGCAGATAGCAGGGCTTCTGCCAACCGAAGACCGTGCGCAGCGGCATCGACCAGGGCGTGCATTCATAGCTTTGGTTGCCCGCCAGGAAATCCAGGAATAGCGGGGAATTGGTGAAGGTCCACGCCTTGCCGCCCTTGCCCCGCTTGAAGACGTCGCGGAAAAATTGCTTGGTGCGCTCGCGGTTGAGGAAATGATCCTGATCCGCCGCGCGTTCATAAGCATAGCCGGGGGAGACGGTGATCTCGACGCCCAGCGCCTCCATCCTGTCGAAAAAGGCCGCCAGCCGCGCCGGGTCCGCGCCGTCGAACACGGTGCAGTTCACCTGCACGCGAAAGCCCTTCGCCTTGGCGAGATGGATGGCCTCCACCGCCACGTCATAAGTGCCTTCCAGATCCACGGCTTCGTCATGCATCTGCCGGTCGCCGTCCAGATGGATCGACCAGGTGAAGAAAGGCGAGGGCCGGTAATCGTCGATCTTCTTCTTGAGCAGCAGGGCGTTGGTGCACAGGATGACCAGCTTCTTCCGTTCCAGGAAGCCCCGCACGATCCGGGGCATGTCCCGATGCAAAAGCGGCTCGCCCCCGGCGATGGACACGGCGGGCGCGCCGCATTCCTCGATCGCTGCCATGCACTGGTCATAGCTGAGGCGCTGGTTGAGGATGGCGTCGGGATAATCGATCTTGCCGCAACCGGGGCAGGCAAGATTGCAGCGGAACAACGGCTCCAGCATCAGGACGAGTGGATATTTCCCGCCCCTGATATGCTGTTTCAGCGTGTAGGCGGCGATCCGCGCCAATGGAGACACAGGCAGGCCCATGGCGCGTCCTACTCGGCAGCCGGTGCCACTGGGGCAACCGGATGACGCAGAGCGGAGGGCAGACGGAACTGGATGGTCTCCTTCACGCCATCCAGTTCGGACACGGTGACGGGCCGAAGACGGCGCAGCGCCGCGATCACGCTGTCGATCAGATCGTCGGGCGCGGAGGCGCCGGCGGTGATACCCACCGTGTGCACATCGTCCAGCCATTGCGGGTCGATGGCGCTGCCATCGTCGATCAGATGGCTTTCCACGCCCATTTCCGCGCCGATTTCCCGCAGCCGCATGGAATTGGAGCTGTTGCGCGCGCCCACGACCAGCAGCAGGTCACTGATCGAGGCCAGTTCCCGCACCGCCGTCTGCCGGTTTTGCGTGGCATAGCAGATATCATTGACCTCCGGCCCGGCGACATCGACGAAGCGCTCATGCAGCGCGGCGATCACGCTGCGGGTATCGTCAACGCTGAGCGTCGTCTGCGTAACATAAGCCACCGGGGCATGCGCGGCGAGGGGCAGCGCCCGCACATCCTCCGGCGTCGAGACGAGATGGATCGGCGCGTCGATCTGGCCGATGGTGCCGACCACTTCGGCATGGCCGGGATGGCCGATCAGGATCAGCGTCCGCCCCGCCTTGGCATAATGTCGACCCTGAAAATGCACCTTGGTCACGAGCGGGCAGGTGGCGTCGATGGTCGGCAGATTGCGTTCCCGCGCCTCTTCCTCGACCGATCGGGGGACGCCATGCGCGCTGAAGATCGTCATGGCGCCGGCGGGAATTTCGGACAGTTCGTCCACGAACACCGCGCCCTTGGCCTTCAACTGGTCGACCACATGCTTGTTATGGACGATTTCATGCCGCACATAGACGGGGGGGCCGAACCGTTCGAGCGCGCGTTCGACGATTTCGATGGCGCGGGTAACGCCGGCGCAAAAGCCGCGCGGGTTGGCAAGCACGATCCGCAACGGTCCGCCCGGGCTGGAATTCGGATTATCCGTCACCACCGACATCTCCCTTATGGGACTGGCATCGCAAATCTTGATACCGATTTACTATTGTCGGGGAAAGGGGCGGGATCATTACAAAAAGGAAAGGACTGGGGAGTCCATGCAGCTGGTTCTTGCCATATCGGCGGGGGATGGTGCACCACGTTCGGCACAGAAGCGATCGCGAGCCGCCATTGACGGAGTTCATGCATGCGCCATCCGATTTTAACGCTCAGCCTGCTGGTGTCGCTCGCCCCCGTGGCCGCGGTCGCGCAGACCGCCGATCCGGCGCGCACGACCGTCCAGCAGCTCGACGACGATCTGATCCGGGCGATGAAAGCCGGCGGCACGATGCAGGCGCGCACTGCGGCGCTGACCTCGGCGCTGGACCGGGCGTTCGACCTGCCGTTGATGACGCGGCTGGCGGTGGGGCCGGCTTGGGCGAAGCTGGGCGGCGCAGACCAACAGGCGCTGCTGCGTAGCTTCCGGCGCATGACGATTGCCCAATATGCGCGCAATTTCGACAGCTGGTCGGGCGAAAGCTTCACCATAGACCCGCAAGTGCAGCAGCGTGGCGGCGACAGGCTGGTGCGCACGACGCTGAACGTGCCCCGGCAGGCGCCGGTCGCCATCAGCTATCGCCTGAGGCAGAGCGGGAGCGCGTGGAAGATCATCGATGTCTTCTATCGCAATTCGATCAGCCAGATCGCGACGCGCCGATCCGACTTCGCGGCGGTGCTGCAAAAGGGCGGCGCGGCGGCGCTGGCGGCGCATATGGATGCGATAGCGGCCAAGGGCGAGAAATTTTGATCCTTCCGTTGATCGCCCCGGCGGCGCTGATGGCGGCGCAGGTCGAAACGCCTCTGCCGGTGGTGACGGTGGAAAGCCGGGACGTCATCGTCGTTCCGCCTGCACCGCAGCCCGTGCCCGTCATCGCCCCTTCAGCCTCCAGGGGCACGGCGGAGGCCATAGGCGGCGATGAGATCAGGGTCGAAAAAGACCCGCTCCAGGGTTTCAATCGCGCGATGTTCGACATCCATCAGGCGATGGACAAGGCGATATTGCGACCGGCCGCGATGGGTTACAAAAAGCTGGTGCCAAAGCCGCTCCGGTCGGGCGCGCGCAATGCGATCAGCAACCTGAGCGAACCCTTTATCTTCGTGAATTTCCTGTTGCAGGGCAAACCGGACAAAGCGGCACAGACATTCGCGCGGTTCATCGTCAATTCGACGCTGGGGATCGCCGGATTGTTCGATATCGCCAAACGGAAGGATTTCAACCTGCCGCACCGGGCCAATGGTTTTGGCACCACTTTGGCCCTTTATGGCGTGAAGGCGGGGCCTTATCTGTTTTTGCCCCTCATCGGTCCGACGACGCTTCGCGATGTGCTCGGCAAGCCTGCCGACGACGGACTGTTGCCGCTGGCCGTCGGCAGGCCGTTTTCGACCTGGCAATATCAGCTTTCGACCGGGCTGGTCGGCGGTCTCGACATGCGGGCCGAAGCGGACCCGGAATTGCGCGCTCTGTTCGGGGATGCGGTCGACCCTTATGCAACGCTGCGATCCGTTTATCTGCAAAATCGCGCGGCGGAAATCGAGGAGGTGAGGGGCGGGCACGGGCGGAAGAAAACCGGCGATCTGCCGGAACTGAACGAGTCATTGACCGATCCCGCGCCGTCCGATGCCCCGGAATTGCAGGACCCCATGACCGATCCTGCCGCGAATTAGCCCTGTTTCCCCTTGCGGGGCGGCCCGAGCAGCGCCGGTTCGAAGATCAGGGCGCAGATTAGCGTCCAGATGAGCGAGATCATCAGGATCTTGCCCATGCTGGCGGTTCCGGGGTGATGGGACAGCCACAGGCTGCCGAAAGCGGTGCCGGTGGCGAAGGCGCTGAACATCACCGCCCGCGCCAGGCTGGATTGCAGCAGGCCGGTCGCGCCGCTGCGCCATGCCATGACGAAATAGATATGGAACGCCACGCCCACGCCGAACAGCAGGGGGAAGGCGATGATATTGGCGAAATTGATCGGTTGGCCGATGAGGACGCAACTGCCCAGCGTCAGGAAAATGGAGAGGATGACGGGGGCCAGGGTGAAGGCCACCTCCTTCACGTCGCGCAGGACGAGGAACAGCAGGATGCTGACCAGCAGGAAGGCCATTATGCCCGCCTGCACGAAGGCGCCCGCTACAGTCGCCGCCGCCGCCTGCGTGGCGACCGGCAGGCCCGATATGGCGGGCGTGACTGTGGCGACGGCATCGCGGAACTGGCGGATGACGGCATTGTCATGGGCATTGCCGCTCGGGAAAAGCTGAAGCCGCGTGAGGCCGGCAGGCGTCACCCAGTCACGGACCAGATCGGGCGGAAGCGTCTCCCGCGTAATGGGGCCGGCCTGCAAGGCCTGCCTGATCTGATCGAGCATGACGGTCAGAGGGCGGGACAGCATGGCATTGACAGCAAATCTTTCTCCCGCCGACGCCATGTTCAGCCGGTGGAGCGATGCCGCAAGATGGCGCGCCGCATTGCCTTCGGCGCCGGGACGCTCGGCGATGGCCGTGCGCAATTTCATTTCCGTGCCCGCGATGGCGTCTCGCAATTGCGCATCGCTCGGCGGCGGCGCAATATCGAACGGGTTGATCGTCAGGTCGAGCAACAGCGACGCGTCCTGGATCAGCGCCAGCTTGGCCTCCTGCCTCTCCGGCACGAAGCTGTCGAGCGAGACGATATGCGCCACTTGCGGCAGGGCGGACAGGCGCTGCGTCAGTTGACGGGCCTCGTTCGGATTGGCGGCCAGCACGTCGATCACATTGGGGGTCCGGTCGGGATCGCGTGTCAAGTCGCCGAGCGCGCGCATCGCGGGCGCATCGGGATCGCGCAGGTTCAGCGGATTGAAATCGAACTTGGCCCAAGGCAGCAGCGCAATGCCCGCCGCCATGGCGATGCCGAAGGCCCATAATATGGCGCGGCGCCTGCGTTCCAGAAAGCGGTCGATGGGGGCGAGCGCGCTGAAACCGACGTCGCGCCGGGGCTTACCGGGACGCAGGAGCAGGATGAGCGCAGGCAGCAGCGTCAGGCTGAACAACAGCGCCACGATCATTCCCAATCCGGCGATCACCCCCAGTTCGGCAATGCCGACATAGGCGGTCGGCAGGAAGGCGCCGAAGCCCAGGACAATGGCCCCTGCCGCCAGCAGCAGCGGCGCGCCCAGCGCATTGGCGGTCTGGCGCAGGGCCGCATCGGGCGCCGCGCCCGCCGCCCTGTCGGCATTGAAGCGCACGCAGATCTGGATGCCGAAATCGACCCCCAGCCCGACGAACAATGGAATGAAGGCCACCGAAATCAGGTTGAACCGCCCGATGGCCAACAGTCCGACGGCGCTGGTGACGATCAGGCCCGAGACGATGGTCAGCATGATCGCCGCGACCAGCCGCACCGACCGGGTGGCGAACCACAAGGTCAGGAGCATTGCGCCCAGCATGACCAGCGCGACCAGCCCGATATTGTCCTGAAGCGTCGCAAATTCCTCATCGGCGAGCGCAACCTCGCCGGTCAGGCGGAGCCGGACGCCATGCGTTTCATCGATGGCGAGTGTTCTCGCGGCCTTGGCGACGGCGTCGCTGGCGGCTTCACCCGGCATCAGCGCGCCATGGTCGAGCACGGGTTGCGTCAGGATCAGGCGTCTTGTCGGCGGACTGGGCGCCTTGCCCTCGCCCGCGAACAGTTTTTGCCACGAAAAATGCGGATTCCTGCCCGCCAGCGAGCCGTCAATGGCCGTGCTCAGCGCAGTCAGCGGCCGGTCGATGCGGCTCAAGGCAATTTCGCCCGCTTCGACGCCGTCCAGCAGGGTCGAAAGGGCAGTCGTCACGCCGCGCAGGCTCGGGTCGGCGGCGAGCGGCCCCAGCATCGGCTGCGCGTCGATCATCGCGGTCGTGGCGTTGCGGACATCCTCGACCGATCCGAACAGCAGGCCTTCGCGGGCGAAGAAATCGCCGCCGTCAGGGCGCGTGACCAGCCGGAAATGCGCCTTGTCCGCGCTGAGGCCCGCCGCAAGCCGAGCGGCCGCATCCTCCGCCAGTTCCGGCGTTTCGCCATCGACGACGATGAGCATATTGTCGCGCAATTGCGGAAAGGCGCTTTCCATGCGCCGTTCCTGCAAGCGCCAGCCGACCTCGGGCGAGATCAGCGCCGCCGTATCGGTCGTCATCGCGATCCGGTCCGCCATGACGAACAGCGCCAGCGCGGTGACGATCAGTCCCAGCAGAAGCGTCAACCAGGGCCGGCGGATGCTGGCCATGACCAGCACGGAAGGGGAAAAACGCGCCGCCCTCACTGGCCGGCCGGTCCCTTGGCGCCCAGGAAATAGCGAAGATTGAAATGGATCGTCTGCGCCCCGCCATCGTGGCTGAATGCCGCTTCGGCGAATTTGGGCGGGCCGAATCCGATCTTGGCGTCGTTGGAAAAGCCGACGCCTTCCCGGGGGATGCCGAACAGGGCGCGATCCACCTTGCCATTGCCATTCTCGTCGAGAAACGCCTGCGCGGCGTAACGCCCGGCGGGGAGGGAGGGCAGGGTGACGCGGGTGGCGCCCACCCTGGCCGGCGCCTCCGCCGAATAGGGGCAGTCGTCCTTCAGGAACCGGCTTTCCGGGCAGATGTCGACATGCACCCGGCCCTTGCCGATACGCACATTCCCCACGTCGATGGTCAACACGCCGCCGCCGGGGGCCGATGCGGCAAGCAGGAAGGGGCCAAGCAGGAAGAGAAAGGGAAGCCTGGGGAATGACGAATTCGCGCGCTTATCCATCCGCTTCAGCGTCATAAGCTGTGGCTCCCCGCATGTTGGGTGCGATGCCGGACAGCTAAAGCAACCTGCCCGCAGAAGCCACAGAAATCACGTCGCCGCCATTGCCCTCAAGCCGCGGCCATTACTGTGCCAGGATTCTCCCCACCTGCGCCGTCCCCCGCAATGTGGTGCGGTGAACGACGCGAATGACGTCAACCGGATGGCCCATCGCGCTGTGCATCATGCGATAATTGTCCCACAGGATGACGTCGCCTTCCTCCCACGCATGTTCGTAGATGAATTGCGGCTGGATGACGGCATCGATCAGCCTTTGCAGCAGCGCGTCGCTTTCCGCTTCGTCCATGCCGACGATGTTCCGAAGGTTCAGCGGACTGACGTTCATGATCGTGCGGCCGGTGACGGGATGCTTCCAGACGAGCGGGCGGGCATGCGGCGGATAATCGGGGAAGTTGGTGCCGGATTCACCGACGCGCGAGCCGCCGGGATTGCAATATTTCATGTCTTTGAGATCGGTGCGGAATTCGAACCGCACTTCAAGCCCCTCGATCCGCTGCTTGAGGTCGTCGTCCAGCGCCGCATAGGCCTTTTCCGTGTCCAGCCATGCCGTGCGGCCCCCGACGCTGGCCTTTTCGACCATGTTGAGCAGCGCGCCCGCGTTCGGCGTGTCCGAAAAGGCAAGGTCGGTATGCCATGGGATGCGCCCGTAAGTGGGGACGCCGTCATAGGCATAGACCGGCCCCCGCAGCCCGCCCTTGTTGGTGAGGAGGATCAGTTCGGGATAGTCGGGCATCCGAATGCTTTCGATCGGATGCGGCTCCAATTCGCCCAAGCAGCGGCTCAGTTCCAGCAGGGCTTCGGGCGATGTGCCCATGCCGCGAAAGAGAACCACGCCCGCGTCCCGCCAGAGATCGACCAGGCTGCGCGCCGTCGCATCGTCGATGCCCGCTTCCAGGTCCAGATCCAGAACCTCTTGGCCGATGGTGGGCAGGGGCCTCGTTCGGATAGTCATCTCGCCATTCTCTCCATGCTGTATTTCCGCTATCCTGGCATGGGCGCTCCCGTCATCCTACGTCCATTTGCATGATGTCCGCCCGGTGGGCGCGACGGTGCTGCGCGGGCGAGGTGCCGGTCCATCGGCGGAACGCTTCCCGGAAACTGTGGATGTCGCGGAATCCGGTCGTCAGCGCCACATCGTCGATCGAGCGGCGGCGATCACGCAGCAGATGGATCGCCACGTCGCGCCGCGCAGCATCCTTGAGCAGACGGATCGAAATATCGTCCTCCGCGAGACGGCGCCGGATAGTGCTCACGCTCTGGCCCATCAGTTCGGAAAGCTCACTCAAGCCGGGTATAGCAACGCCGCGCGCCAGGGACAGGCTGTAGATATTGCGGATCCTGTCCCCGAACGGCATTTCGATGGGCAAAGCGGACATGAATTCGAATGGGAAGTCCAGCAACAACCTGTCCAACTCTTCGGCCGTGCGCACCACCGGCATTCCCAGCAATGTTCGGGGAAAGGCAATATTGTTCACCGTGCCGTCGAAAGTCAGATCGCCGACGAAGAAATCAGCCACCGCCTCATTCGCGTAAGAGACGCTGTGCATCAACTGGACGCGGAAGTCATGGGGGCCGATGCCCAGCAACCAGGCGTACAGGCGGCAATAGATGGACATGCCGGCCAGATCGCTCAGAAAAGCGCCGAAGCTCTTGCGCCGCCGCAGCGTATCGACTGTCACCACGGCCATCGGGCCGTCCTCTTGCAATTCCATGATCGCGATCCGCTCTGCGCGGGTGCGGAAGAACATTATCTGGCGATCGATGACATCGCGGAATGTCCGGCAACCGATCACGCAATAGCACATCAGCCGGAATTCATCGGGATGCATTTGCGGCTTATGATCCAACTGGCTCGAATGCCAGCCGATGGCAACGATGCATTCCCGATAGATCGCCACGCCCTGCTGCCGCGCGATGCTCGCCACCGCGCCATTGGACAGGTCCGCCATCGAATAGGGCACGCGGGCGCGGGCCAATATGTCCGATGGCTTGGCGCCGACGCGCGCGGCCGTCCGCAACAGGCGCAGGATCACCGTCGCCGGTATCCCCGCGGCAGATTTCCGCATGGTCATACGGTCCTTCATTAAAATGCTCCGGCGCACTGTCCGTGAACAAAAACCCTGCTTCAATTGACCGATAACACTGTTTCAGAGTCGGGCGCCAGCGTCTTATATGGTCGAAGCCGCAGCCGCGCCGATCCGATGCAGCGGACCGCCATGACAAGACGAGTATGCGATGAGCGATAAACGACCCGAAGGCAATTTCTGGACACCGCCGCCCCGGCCCGAGTGGCTGGCGACGTTCCTTGACGAGACCAAGGCGTGGGATGCCGACGCCGTGGCCCCGTTGCAGGCGGACGAGCTGATCGCGACGGCGATGCGCCGCACGGGCCTTTCCGACTTCGGCGAGGACGACTGGCGCGAGCCGTTCCAGATTCTGGTGAAGGCCATCGAGGAGGAAGCCGAACTGCACCTCTTCGGCCGTCTGTGGACGCGTCAGGATCTGCTGCTGTTCCTGGAAACCCGCCTGAAGATCGAAGCCTTGTTCAAGGCCCATCCCGAAATCGAGGATGAGCAGATCGACCAGCCGGTGTTCGTCACTGGGCTGCCGCGTTCGGGTACCTCGATCCTGTTCGAACTGCTGGCGCAGGACAGCCAGTTCATGGCGCCCGCCAATTGGGAATTCGTGCTGCCCTGTCCCCCGCCCGAGGCGGCCAGCTATCGCGAAGACCCGCGCGTCCCCCGCGCCCACGACCTCATCACCCAGATGGGCCGGGTCGCGCCGACCTATCAGGCCATGCATGAAATGGGCGCGTGGATTCCCAATGAGTGCGGCGTCGCCTTCCGCCTGAGCTTCCGCTCGCAGCATCTGGCGGCGACCTTCCAGGTGCCGACCTACACCAACTGGCTGTTCGCCGCCGATCAGGAACCGGCCTACCGCTATTACAAGCGGCTGCTCAAGCTGCTCCAGTGGCGCAACCCGCGCGGCCACTGGCTGCTCAAGGCGCCCGAGCATCAGTCCTTCCTGCCGGTCCTGTTCAAGGTCTTCCCCGACGCCCGCGTCATCGTGACGCATCGCGACCCGGTGAAGGCGCAGGGATCGGTGACGAACCTCATGGGCACCATCTATTCGATGCGCAGCGACAAGCCCTTCGACGCCAAAGCGTTCGAGGAATTGCTCTCGCCTGAAGGCACGGCCGCGCGTCTCGACCAGATGATCGACTGGACGGAATCGGGCGCGATCCCCGCCGACCGCCTCTCCAACTCGCGCTATGCCGACCTGATCGAGGAGCCGGTCGCGGCGCTCGAAACGCTTTATGCGAAGATCGGCTTTGCCTTCACGCCGCAAGCGCGGGCGGCGGTGGAAGACTATCTGTCCCATAAGCCCAAGGGCAAGTTCGGCGCGCACAATTATGCGGTCGACCGGCAGGACAGCACGCGAAAGCTGTTCGCCCGCTACCAGGATTATTTCAACGTGCCGAGCGAGGAGTGAGCCGATGAGCCAACAATATGAGAAAGATCTGCGCGAGGCCTGGGACAAGTTTTGCGACGACCTGAAATCGGCGGGCGACATCGCCCTTCGGGAAACCGCCGCGAACAATCCCGTCGATCGCGCCGCCGCTTTCCGCCTGCTGTCGCGCAACATCGGGCTGGCGCTGCAATTCGAGATGGAGAATAACGATCCCCTCCATCCCGAACTGCTTCATTATTTCGATCCGCTGCGCAAGCAGGGTGGCGACAACACCGACGCCCTCTATGTGGGCGGCCCGATCAACGGGACCGACACCTATCGGGTGACGGGCAAGCGGGGCACGTCGCGCTATTTCGGCGTCACGGTCGTCGAAAAGGGCAACACGCCCTGGGGCGGCGGCGTCGCGGGCATGTTGTTCGGCGACCAGATCGAGATGGACGAGGACGGCAATTTCGAACTCTTCCTCAGCCCCGACCCGCAGCCGGGCAATTGGATCAAGACCACGCCGGACACGTTCCGGGTCACCTTCCGGCAATTCTTCGCCGACTGGGAAGGGGAAGAGCCGATGGAGGCCCGCATCGACCGGCTGACCGGCGACGGCGCGCCGCCGCAGCTGACGCCCGAAACAGTGGTGGACGGGCTGGCGAGCGCGTCGCACTGGGTGAAATGGTCGGTGACTTACTGGGCCGACATGATCGAAAAGTGGAAGGTTCAGCCCAACCGCTTCCTGTCCTACCGCCAGCTCGACGACAACAAGATCGACGCGACGCCCGGCGGCGAGCCGCTGATCTCCTATTGGATGCTGCCGCCCGACGAGGCGCTCATCGTTCGCGTGACGCCGCCCAAGTCGCATTACTGGGCGGTGGAGTTCGGCAATTACTGGTGGGAAACGATGGATTATCGCTACCGCCTCTCCAGCACCAACTGCCATCATGCCACGCTGGAGGATAACGGCGAACTGATCCTGGTGGTCAGCCATGACGATCCGGGCCTGCCGAACTGGCTCGATCCCTCGGGCCATAGCGAGGGTTACATCACCTTCCGCTGGATGCTGGCGGACAGCTGCCCGGTGCCGCAATGCGAACAGGTCAAGCGTTCCGAACTGTTCGAGCGGTTGCCCGATGCGGTCAAGAAGATCACGTCCGACGAGCGTCGTGAACAGCTGGCCGAGCGCCGCCGCGGGATAGTCAAGCGGTACAAGTGGTAAGCCTGCGGGCTTGAGGAAAGGGTCCGGTCATGGATGCGATGCGCCACTGTTCAGGGTTCGCATCGCGTCCATGCATCCGCATATAGCGGATGTCGCAGGCTTGCCAGATTGATCCGGTCGGCGCGTTCCATGCAAATGAACGATGACGCGTCGACGAACTTGGGCCAATCTGTCGGCAACGAACGAACTGGAGAGGATGGATATGTCCGTGATTGACCTCGTCATCAGGGGAGGGCTCGTCTGCGACGGGACCGGGTCTGAGCCTTATGAGGCGGACATCGCCATCAGCGGCGACAGGATCGTGGAAATCGGCAAGGTGACAGCGCGCGGCCGGGATGAAATCGACGCGACGGGCCGCATCGTTACGCCGGGCTTTATCGATCTGCACACCCATTATGACGGTCAGGCGATCTGGTCGGAAAGGCTGGTGCCGTCTTCCCAGCATGGCGTGACCACGGCCATCCTGGGCAATTGCGGCGTCGGCTTCGCGCCCTGCCGTGCGTCGGACCGGGAACGGCTGATCGGGGTGATGGAAGGCGTCGAGGATATTCCGGAGGTCGTCATGACCGAAGGGCTGCCATGGGATTGGGAGACATTTCCCGATTATCTCGATGCGCTGGACCGGCGCCGGCGCGACATCGACGTTGCGGCCTATGTGCCCCACTCTGCCCTGCGCGTCTATGTCATGGGCGAACGGGGGGCGGCGCGCGAATCCGCCACTCCGGTTGACATGGAAAAGATGCAGACGCTGGTTCGCGGCGCGATGGACGCGGGCGCCATCGGCTTTGCCACCTCGCGCCAGTTCATCCATCGCACCTGCGACGGCGAGATGATCCCCAGCTTCGACGCGGCGGAGGAGGAACTGCGCCTGCTGGTCGCGGCGATGGGGGAGGATCGCGGCGCGTTCCAGATCGTCCTCGATGTGCCGCACGGGAGCTGGACCGATGAACTGCACATGCTGCGCCGCGTGATGGGCTCGTCCGGCCGGACGGCCATGTTCACCCTGGGGCAGGGCACATCCAATCCCAACGACTGGCGTGAGGCGCTGGCGATCGTGCACGAAGCCAATGCGGAGGGTCGCTCGATCCGCGCGCAGGTTTTTCCCCGTCCCATCGGGATCATCGTCGGTCTCAATCTTTCGGCCAATCCGTTCATGGACCGGCCCAGCTACAAGCAGCTTCCGCAGGATCTGGCGGCGCGCGTCGCGGCGCTGCGCGATCCGGCCGTCCGCGCCCGCATCCTGGCCGAGGCGCCGGCCGGGGGGATGACCCCGCTGCAAGCCATGAGCAACGATTTCGAACGCATGTTCCCGATGGCGGACACGCCCGATTACGAGCCGCGCATGGAGGACAGCGTCGCGTCGCGGGCGCGGCGTCAGGGCGTCAGCCCGCAGGAACTGGCTTATGATCTGCTGCTGGAGGATGACGGCCATGCCATGCTGTATGTCGCCATCGGCAATTATGGGCAGGGCACGCTCGATCCCATTCGCGAGATGATGCTGGACGAGGCCACCGTGGTCGGCCTGGGCGATGGCGGGGCGCATTATGGCATGGTCTGCGACGCCAGCTTCCCGACCTTCATGCTGACCCATTGGGTTCGTGACCGGGCGGAGAATCGCCTGCCGCTTCCGTGGGTGGTGAAGGCCCTGACCCGCGACCCGGCGCTGGCCGTGGGATTGCATGATCGCGGCACCATCGCCCCGGGCATGAAGGCGGACCTCAATGTCATCGACCTGGATCGCATCCGGCTGCCCAAGCCGACCGTGAAGCACGATCTGCCCGCTGGCGGCCGGCGCATTACGCAGGATGCGGAAGGCTATTGCGCGACCATCGTCAGCGGCGTCCCGATCCAGCGGGACGGCATCGCCACAGGATTGCTGCCGGGCCGCCTCGTTCGGGGCGGCGCTCAACGCGCGCGACAGGTCGCATAAATGAGCGATTGCTCTCCCATCTCCACCCTCACCACTGGAGCCGATCCAGCTATGAGCACTGCTCAGGAAATTGCCACGCCGTCGATGCGTTCGCCGCTCAATTATGGCTGGGTCGTCGTCGCGATCCTGTTTGTGGCGCAGATGCTGGTCATCGGCATCACCTCCTATGGCTTCGCCTTGCTGGTCAAGCCGATCGCTGCCGAATATGGCCTGCCCCGCGCCGATGTGAATATCGGCCTGATGCTCCTCCTCGTCGGCATGGCGGTGTCGTCCCCCTTTATCGGGCGGATGCTCGACCGGGTTCCCAGCCGTTTCGTGATCGCATTGGGGGCGTTGATCTTCGGGGCCGGTGCGCTGACCGTCGCGCTGACCACATCGCTTTGGGCGATGGGGGCCGCGACGCTGCTCCTGCTGTCGACCGGAACGGCGATGCTGGGACCCCTGACCGCTTCGACATTGACGTCCCGCTGGTTCGAAAAAGGGCGGGGCAAGGCGCTCGGCGTCGTATCCGTCGCCACATCCGCCGGCGGGTTCCTGGTGCTGCCGTTGATGGCCGCGCTGGTCGAACAGTTCGGCTGGCGTACGGCCCTCATCACGCTGGGCCTCCTCGTCAGCCTTTTGCTTGGCGGCCTGGGCCTGTTATTCATGCGGGAACCTGACGATGCGGCAGCAGCCCATGGAAGGCCCCGCAGCCAGACAGCGCCGCGATGGACGGCCCGGATGCTCTGCCGCACGCGCGATTTCTGGTTGATCGCAATTTCCATTGGCCTGCTGTTCGGCATCGATCAGGCATTGCTCGCCTCGCTTGTCGCCTATGGCACGGATCGGGGATTTTCACTGCCGGCCGCGGCCATGCTGGTGTCGGCGATTTCCGGGTCGGCGATCCTCGGCAAGCTCGCCATCGGCGCGCTGGCCGACCGCATCGACCTGCGCTGGCTGCTGATCGCGCTCGCTCTATTGACGGAGATATTTCTGGGCGTTCTCCTGATCCAGCCCAGCTACGAAGTGCTGATGATGGCGTCGTTGGTCGTGGGAGCCGCGGTGGGCGGGTCCTCGCCCCTCTGGGCGGCATTCGTCGCCATCCGTTTCGGCGTCGCTTCCTACGGTTCGGTCATGGGGCTGATGGCGCTCATCCAGATTCCCCTGACGCTCGGCGCTTTGCGTTATATCGGTCATGTTTATGACAGCACGCACAGCTATGGTTCGGCCTTCCACATGTTCGCCGTCGCGGCGCTGATCGCCGCGCTCGCCATTCTGCCGGTCAAAACGGAGAAGTCGGCCTGAGGCCGATCACATTGATCTTTTACAATTTAAGGAAAGAATTGAGATGGAAC
>NZ_LFCT01000024.1 GCF_008692605.1 Sphingobium estronivorans | reverse complement strand
CTCCGGAAAAGCCGGGGCGCTTCAGACCCTTTTCGAAGAGCGCTATGCGTTGGAAGACGTCGACCTGGATCAGTCGTCGATCCGCCATCTGCCGAAGCCTTTTGGCCGTCTAGATCTCCAAGCATATGACGCAGCGATGCTCCGGGTCGCAAAGCAGTTCGATGCCCGAGCAATCTTCACGGGCAACGGAGGCGACAACGTCTTCTACATGAGCCATTCGGCGCGGCCCTTGGCCGATCGTCTCCTTTCAAATGGTTGGTCGCTCGGGCTGCTGAAGACGGTTAGCGACATTTCGACGCTGACGGGCGCAAACGGTGTCGAAGTCATCTTGCATGGAATCCGCGCCTGGCGTCGATCCGCCGATGGATATGTTTGGAAATCCGAGCTCGGGTTTCTAATGGATTCCGTTGTCGACGAACTGGCTTCAAAGCCAGTTTATCATCCCTGGCTTGAACAACCGGAAAGCTTGAAGCTGCCTGCGAAGGCCGCCCAAATCGCTATGCTCATCCGTATGCACCATTCCCTAGATGCCTATCGTGAACGCGACGGTATGCCGGTTTTTCATCCTCTGGCGTCCCAGCCTCTGCTGGAGACCTGCCTGCAGATCCCCGCCTGGTTGCAGTGCGACCAAGGCGTTGACAGGTCCGTGGCTAGGAGGGCCTTCCGCGCGGCACTTCCGGATGTCGTCGTCGATCGCAAGACCAAGGGTGGTCCACAAGGGTTCAGCTTCCAAATATTCTATCGCTTCCGAGACGAGATAAAGGAGAGGCTAATGAATGGCTTTCTCGCGGGGGAGAAGATTGTTGACAGAGTCGCAATTGAAGCGGCCTTCGACCCCGACATTCAGCCAACAGTTGGCGATGTCACGCGACTGTTGATGTTGGTCGACACGGAAGCATGGGTCCGGCATTGGCGGTCGATGCGCGTGGGCCGAGGTTTGAATGCCGAGGTGGCGTAGTTCAGATCAGAGGCGATAGGGCACAAGTGCGCCGCATGTAGCAGCGCCATATGGGAGATTCTTCTCGTGGAAGCCCGCTGAAGGCTAGTTGTCCGACCGCCACTCGTGTCCATCTCCAAGCCCGCGGAGCCAAAAATCGAACCAACGAAGATTCCGTTCGTAGGCTGCTAGTCTGTGAGCTGGCTGCCACTTCACATGATGTTCGTTTGGAAACACGTAGAGTGCCACTGAGCGATTGGCTTGCTTTAGAGCGATATAGCTCGCGATCGCTCCTCTGAATTCATCATCGGATTGCTGTATCAACAGGGGAGCCGAGACTCTCCGGGCGTTTTCTATGAGGGACATATGCGACCAGAAGTCGGAGTCGTAGTTGATTAGCTCTGGCCAGCCGCTCTCGTGATAGGCCTCCGCAGCCCCTGGCCCGACAAGTGCATCTTGGTATGGATCCCAACAGCATCCGCTAACTGACGCAGCTCGAAACATCGAACTGTTGATGAGCGCGAACTGGACGGTAGACGATCCATCGCTCAAACCCGTAATACCGATTTGGAGTGGATTTGCGATGCCGCGGTCTATTAGGCTGCGAACAGCAGTTTCAATCGACGAAAGCACGCTTCGGCGATCTATGAGTTTTTCAATTGACTTATCGTCATGCGTCCGGCCGATGAACTCTCGTTGAAGGAGACTTGCGTCCGGGCGCTGAACGCTGAGGATCGCATAGCCGTTGTTAGCGAAGGCTTGAATTGGGAACTCGTCGCCAACGCCTCCCCGCAGGAAGCCTCGCGAAATATATTGGACGACGATCAACGGATAGGCCCGGCCGCGCACATATCCGACGGGATATACTAGATCTCCAAAGGTCTCGATTCCGAATTCGTTCCGCCAATGAAGTCGCTCAATGCGGCCAAGTGAAAACCGATGAAACCCCTGATTGGGATCGTAAACAACTCTGGCCCGGCCGGTATCCGGATTCAAGACGACAATGTGCCTTGGGTCTGCCGACCGCTCACGTGCGCACACCAACTCCTCATCCAACGGTTGACAGTCGAGCAGCAAGTCTTGCGTGACATACAGGCGTTCCGGCTCCGAACGCCCCGGCTTCCATTCAAAGATGGCCATCTCGCTGTTTCCCCAGCCATACCGACGAATGAACCGCACACGATTGCCGTCCTTCGTCCACCAGATGGCCAAGGCTCCGGCGCAATCCGCCGAATTGCAAACTTGTTCCTCGCCGCTCTCTCGCCTGACAGCTACCTTGCCGCCGTTTAGGCCATGTTGTCCGTCCGGAACGGAAACGAACGCGCTTCGACCCGATTTTGATATCGCTACGGGGCCGGCGCTCGCGATCTGGACATGCCTGACGAACTCTCTTTCTTCGTCGGCGGTTGCCTCCCGAGGATGATCGGTGGGCATGTCAATTGCTTTAGTCACCCGTTTGATAACCGACTCCTGCGGCCCATCGTCGATGAGAGGGATAAAACGTGAGTCGAAGCGAAATCCCCGGAGCGCCTCTGCTCCCAGGGCGTCTTCGAGAACGGGGTCTCGCTGGCGCGACGAATAGACTAGACGCCGATCATCGGCCAAGAGGAGGAAATCATCCACTCCTTCTGCCTCGTGCGTCACGGCCTCGCTAAGTTCTCCGGTGGCTGCGGCGCGCCATACCTGCGTTGTTCCTGCTGATCGCTTGAGAAAATATACCCATCTCCCGTCGCGTGACCATGTGATTGGGGTGGCGGCCGCGTATCCGGTGCTCACTTCCGCGCCTCCGATTCCGCTGACGAACTGGAGGGTGAAATCCCCGCCTTCATCAATCGTTCTCGACGGTCCGCGCGAGGTGAGATCGACTACATCGATGCGGATTAGATATCGGTTCGATGATGGGTCTGCCGTCCGCACCTGGACAGCGGCCATCCTCCGGTCGGGAGACAGATTGATAATGCGCTCGCCCGCGCCTGGGAACACCGGGCCGAAATCTGATATGCGGACCAGATCGCTAGGAGTCAGTCGAACTTCCGACGCATTTGCTGGAACGGTCGACCCCGCCGCAGCACTGCACCACATGAACGCGCCCCAAGTCGCAAGAGACGACGCGGCGAGCATCGCTGCACCCTCCAGAAGGGGACGTCGCATTAAAAGCTCTTGCTGATCGTGACGCTGAGAAACCGACCCGTAATCGGATAGTTGCTTGAGTCGTAATGATAGCCGCCGGCGCTCGTAGTCCGGACGTAGGCAGGTTTCTCGTTAAAGATGTTCAAAGCTGAAAGAGAGAATTTCATATTTGACAGCGCGCCGATATCGGCGGCCGTTTCGTATTGGGCAATCAGGTCGATCGACTTATAGTCTCCCACTCGCACATATGGGGGCAGGCGATTGTCGAGAGAACCGCCAATATACGAGAGCACCCCCGACACCGAAAGGTTGGAGTGCTGCCACTCGATAGACGACGAGGCCCGCCAATGAGGGGGTCTGTAGAGGATGCCAGCGAGTTGGACCATCGGTTGATTGGCGCTTAGTTGTTGCTCGCTTTCGAGATAGCTCGCTGCACCGTGCAAATTGATGCGATCGTGCGGTCCGGCCGGAAAGCTGTAGTCGATGGCGAGGTCGACGCCGTCGATCTTTTGAATGGCCGCATTTTGGAGGTAATTGGTGACGATCGCGACTACGTTGGCTGTCGTTGGGTCGCCACCGCCCTGATCATAGAGCGTGGTTATTCCGGCAAGCGCGGCCAGAACCTGCTCCCTTGTGGGATTAAGCGTAACATAGGCGCCGTAGATCGGAGAGAAGGCGAGCGAGTTTTGCGGTATCGGGGAAACCGCTCGCGAACGATAGTCAATGCGGAAATAGCTCGCGTCAATTCTCAGCCCCTCTGCGATGGAGGGTGTAAGTGAGGCTGTGACTGTCCAGTTCGTCGCGCGCTCCGGCTTGAGGTCTGGATTGCCGCCCGAGACGTAAAGTACGGTCCCCGAGATGGGACTTGGAGGGAAGTAAGCAGTCGCGCCGATCTGTGAGTAGCCACTTCGAGGCCGACCGGACTGATATTGCGTCGGCGCTTTGAACGACTTCCCCCAGCTGAATTTGAAGGCAATATCTCGAGTAGGAGCATATATGGCGCCCAATTTCGGTGTAGCAACATCACCAACGTGGCTGACGTTCTCATACCGCACCGCTGCCGTAAAACTCAGGCGATTTACGAGGGGCACGCTGTTGCCCGGCGATATAACCGGAAGGGATATTTCGCCGTACCCGTAAGAGGTGGTTCTATTGATTACGAATTCTTGCGACGGGACCGCGTTTCCGCTCTGGATGGAAGCAATGTCCAGGATGAATTTTGACTTTCGTATGCCACCACCGAAGGCGAGACGCGCGCTACCTCCAGGCAAACTAAAAAGAGGGCCTTCCGCGCTCGCCTCGAAGGATTGCACGCGGTTGGTGTAGATGCCCCTTTGCGTCAGATAGGGTGATCCGCCCAAAGCTACATCTGCGAGCTGTTCCGCTCTGCTCTCGCCGAAAACCGAGCCTAGCCTCAAATCCCATTTGTTTGCGAGAGCCAATTTCAGGCCCGGCGCCACCGTCCATGAGCGCGTACTAATTCGTATGTCGGCGCCTGTTCCATGACATCCGTCGGTTATCGTGTAATTGACACAGAGGCGACTGGAACGATCGTTGAACTGCCCGTCAAATTCAAACGAGAGCGAGTCGGTGATCTTCTGATGTCCGGCGGCAACGACGCTGTGTTGCTGCTCGCCGCTCTGCAACGTGTCTGTTGGATCGTTGCTCTGAGTGTATGATCGCTGTTTCGCCGTAATGGGGGTCACGTCCCGGAAGTCATAGGCGACCATGAAACCGCCGTCGGTCCAACGCTTGCCGGTGACAATGTTATATTGTTGCTCGAAATCGCCGCCGTCCGTCGAACCGCCGAGCCTCGCCGACACCGTCGCGCCGTCATAATCTCTGCGGAAGATGACGTTCGCCACCCCGCCCACCGCGTCTGACCCATAGAGAGCAGAAGAGCCGTCCGTGACGATCTCGACGCGATCCAATGCTGTGAGGGGAATAGCTGAAATGTCCACGCCTTGGCTCATCGCGTCGTAAGCGACTCGATGACCGTTGAAGAGCGTGAGCGTTGCATCGGGACCAAGCCCTCGGAAGTTCAGGGTCGAGGAAGAACTGACATTTTCAGAGGTCCCCTGGCCTCCGCCCGGAATGCTCGGATTTTGACCGCCGGAGTAGTTTTGAACCAAGCTGCGCGCGAAGGTACCCAGATCGTGGATACCCTCTTTCTCGATCTCACTTCGGGTAGCGACCACGACGGGCGAGACGGGCTCGCTCCCCCGAATTCGTGATCCCGTGACCACGATCTCGCTTTGGACCGCCGAGCGATCGCTTAGATCGCCCGACGGCTCCGATCGCCCCCGGATGATGATGACATCCTTTCGATATTGGGCGACGAGGTCGGACCCTTCCAGAAGCATCCGGACAGCTTCATCCGCGCTGAACGAACCCTGGAGCCGCGGCGCCGCCTTGCCGAGCACCGCCTCGGAGTTGAAGATGATCTCCTTTCCTGACAGGCGGCTGACTGTCTTCAGGGCCTCGCCCAGGTCGCCGGCTTCGATGTGGTACTCGATGCGTCGCTCTTCCGCAGCAAGGGCAGGGGCGATTGGCACCAGCGAGCCGATCGCCACCGCTGCAAGGAGAGCACACCGAAACCGAGACCCCATTCGAACCATCTTTGCCCCCGTTGGAAACTCCCGACAATTTGGCGGGATTTTCAGGGAGCATCGCAACAAAACTGCAACCTACGGGGTAGGTCACAAAAAAAGTTTCTGTCTATCGCCGCTTGAGAGTGATTTCACCCGGCTTGGTCTTTTCGACGTCAAGGTCGAACAGCGAAGCCAGTCGATCGGCAACCTGATCGGCATCGTTCACCCGGAACCGGCCGCTCACCCGCAACGCCCCGATGCTCGGGTCGCCTAGATGGATCGTGGTCGCGGAATCCCGGTTGGCTTCAGCAATTACCGCAGCCAATGGGGTGCGCTCGTACTCACGCACCGGCACGATATTCGCCGGGGGTTCGAGCGGCTGAAGCTCACCCTTTGTCGCAGGGGGATGAAGCAGCGCCGGCGTGACGATCGCGAAACTGAGGATCTCGCCCGGTTCAAGACGTGCGATGGCGGCCGGGCCGGTCGTTCCCTTGATGGTGCTGGGACGCTCGACATCGACAGCACCACGCAGCAGCCTCACCGTCACGCGCTCGTCACGCTCCAGACTGACCTCGAAGATCGTCCCGCGCGCAGTCACGCTCCCTCCGCCGGCCAGGACGACGAAGGAGCGAGCCTCATGCGCGACCTCAAAGCGGGCACGGCCGCGCTCGAGCTTCAACTCGCGCTGGTCCGAGGTGAAGTTTGTGTAGAGTTCACTGTTGGCAGCGAGCTCGACCGAGGAACCATCGGCGAGCCGAACCGTCCTTTTGGAACCGTTCAACGTCGCGTAGCGCTGGCGTTCGGCGCGTTGATCCATCCTCGGCTGCGCCACCTGGACGGGAACGCTTCGCGTGCCGGTCAGCTCCATCTTCGCGATCCATCCTCCGACGCCGACGGTCAGGAGGAGACTGGCGGCGATCGCCGTCCATCTCCAACGGTGTCCGCTCTCGTCATTGTCATTGGCCTCGACGGCTTGCTCCTCATGCTGGGCCGCCATGAAGCGACCCAAGGCAAATATCTCGCCAGCTCGGTTGTAGGCACCCCGATGCGATGCCCCGAGGGCCAGCCAGTCCTCGAACTGAGGGCGCCACTCGTCCGCATCAGGACCCCGCATCCTGGCGAACCACAGGGACGCCTCTCGCATCTGCTGGTCCATCCTCGGCATAGGCTCCGGCATCTCGCCTTCAGCCATGGGTAATTCCGATGCTCTTGCCGATGCGCACAATGGCCTCAGCCACATGCCACTCCACGGTTCGGATGCTGATATCAAGCTGCTCAGCTATCTGCTTATATCCTAGTTCTTCGGCACGATGTAACAAATATACCTCTTTCGTCCTTGGCGGGAGGCTTTCGACAGCCAGTCGATAGCTTTCCCGCATGTCGTTTATTTCCGCGACCGTATCCGGCCCGGCAATGTCCTTACCGGCCGAATAGATGACCGGATCGAAGGCCTCTGCCTTGGCCCAGGCCCGCGCGCGATCGGCGAGAAGATGTCGAACAATGCCTTGCAAATAGGCGCCGGGATTGCTTGTGGCCGCGCTGGATCGCGACGCGACCAGCCTCGTGAAAGCCTCCTGGACCAGGTCGTGCCGGTCCTCCTCCTGCCAGATCCGCCGTTTGAGGTATAAAAGCAGCTTAGGCGCCTCCCTCCGATAGACGATTTCGAACTGGCGGTCGCCATAGCGTGCGGACGCACGCACGCAGGTGCCTTTATCCTCACTGGCGCGAAACATGGGTCTACGCGCACGTTTGGAGGTCGAAGCGCGCCAAAGGGCAACGGCAGGCAGACAACGAAGACAGCATGACAGAACCACCCAAGGGTGGCGGGCAATAACGTCCAATGCGTGCGCCCAACCGTCATGGATGGGCCCGTTGCCATGCCTGGAAGGTTTATCCTGCAGGCGGTTCCCAGCCGCTTTCCGCACTGCGCGAAAACTCTGCAACGATTTCCGGGTGGTTGCAAGATACTAAGAGCACGAGGCCTCCCATTCGCCGCTCTGTATCGCATTCCTAGCGTCCGGCCTTCTTGGGCGCCGGCTCAACCGTCACGAGTTCCACCAACCGGTCAAAGAAGCGGTCGAGCAATATCCGCGTTTCCGGTTCCAGCTCGACAATGATCCTTCGACCATCGGTTGGATCGCGTCGGAGCTTGACCAGCCCACGTTCAGCCATGCGATGGACGATCCGTTGCGAGTTTCGCTCCGATGCACTCGATGCTGCGGTCAGGGCGGTAAGCGAACGCGGCTGCCGGCACCTGCACGTATAGAGATCGAGAAGCATCTCGAATGCCGGGATGGTGAAGAGATCGCGACCCAGTTCGTTGGCGAGCAAGCGCTGAACCTGTTCCGCGAAGTCGGCCATGCTGCACCGGTCCACCGTCGCTGCGATGCGAGCGCCCTCCATCATGTCAGCCTCTCCCGGGGCGACCTGTCCGTTGGTCGGGGATCCGCAATCAAATTGGTCGGAATGGGCATGACACGCTCCTTTCTCATGGGAGAAAGAAGCTCATGTCTCCACGCGGCATATTGTAAGTTCTTGCCTGTAAATTGCGCCCGGAATGCATTGCTCCATTTTGGATGATTGCGAAGCGGGCGGTGAAAAAGACTGAGATATGGAATAGGGCGCTCTTAAGTCGATGCGTTGCGGTTCTCAATTTCATGTGAGAGGATCGTTGCTTACGCCACCCACTATTGCGATTCAATTTAGTTTATCTGCTGCCAGCGATGAGTCTCCAACGTGCTACGCTCGCTTAACCCCGGCCGCTATAGCAACCTCGTTTGAACTGTGCGGGGGAGCTTGAATTGATCGAGATTGATCGAGTGATGTCCGATATGGCCAGACGGCGTCCGGTCTTCTGTTCGGAGGCCGATCTCCAGCATGAACTGGCCATGGAACTGCGCATCCGACAGCCGCACCAGCAGATCCGACTGGAATATCCGCTTGGCGGCGACCTGCGCGGCGCGATCGACGTCCTCCTTCTCGGGGAACGACCCTTTGCTCTGGAATTGAAATATCTCTGCAAGAGCCTCGTTGCCGAAGTTGACGGGGAGCGATTCACACTCCGGCAGCAGAGCGCCCATGACATCCGGCGCCACGACGTCTGCAAGGACGTGGCCCGAATGGAGGCCTTCGTTCGCCGGACGAACCACGACGCAGCCGTCCTGGTCCTTTCAAACGACCCTGCCTATTGGCAACCCCGCCGGCGCGGCGATACGGTCGATGCGGCCTTCGATATCGCTGAGGCGAAGGAACTCGCCGGCACACTCCAATGGGGTGACAAGGCCGGCGCAGGAACGACCAGGGGTCGGGACGTGCCCCTGCAACTGAGCGGCCGATATCCGCTCGCTTGGCGCGACTATTCCGATCTGGGCCTTCCGGCCGGCCGGTTTCGCTACCTGTGGATACCTGTCTCGGCCCCCGGGGAACCGAGCTCGCTGAGAGCGCCTCCTCCGTCCGAATAGCGCCGCGAGTGGTTCGGGAGGGGAGGGAGAGTGGGGTTGCCGGGTGATTTCAAGGCCGCACCGGTCCTGCAATCGCCGTTACTTGCCTGACCCGTCTATCCTCGCATGGCTGCGCCGAGCGCGCGCATAAGGGACCAGAGCGGGCCGGGCCAATTGCTCGGATATCCCCATGGCGCGCACCAGCAACAACCGAAACCCGGAATTGGAGGCGATCGGCTCCGAAATCGTCAAGCGTCTCGGCGGCACTTGGAAGCCCGGCGGCGCCATGTGTCTGTGCCCGGCGCACACGGACCACAGCCCCAGCCTGTCCGTGCGGGTCGGAGACAACGCCCTCCTCTTCAAATGCTTCGCCGGCTGCGACACGCGTGACGTCATCCGCGAGATCCTGCGCCTGGAGGAAAATGCCCTCCTCAATGTCGAGAGGACCGCAAATGCACCCTCGGACGCGGGAACGGACTTGTGGCGACGCCAGATCGCGCAGCGCATCTGGGACGAAGCGCGGCCGCTCAGCGGAACGCCGGCCGAACTCTATTTGCGCCGCCGCAGGATCGCCATCCTGCCGCGTTCGCTGCGCTTCCATCCGCGCACGCCGCTTGGGCAGGGCGATGCGGTGGATTTCCGGCCCGCCATGATCGCGGCGCTGCACGACGGCGGCCTCCACAGAGATGGCCGCTTCGTGGCGATCCAACGAACCTTCCTCGAGCGCGATGACGCGCGACGCGCCCGCGACCTCGCCGATCCAAGAATGACGCTCGGACGGCCGGACCGCGCCGCCGTGATGCTCGCTCCCGCGACATCGGTTCTCGGCTTGGCCGAGGGCGTGGAAACGGCGCTCTCGGCGATGATGCTCTTCGGCATGCCCGTATGGGCGACGCTCGGCAGCGAGCGTCTGCACCATATCGCGATTCCCCACAATGTGACGCGGCTCGTCCTCTTCCCCGACAATGACATTGCGGGCGAGATCGGCGTGGCGAACGCAATCGAGGCCTACGAGATGCCCGGGCGCACCATCGAGACCGAATATCCGCCGTTCGGCTTCAAGGACTGGAACGACGTCCTGCGGATGGCCGGCAAGGCGAAGGCGGCTTGAGGGCGTCGCAACCGGTCCTCCGCTGCTAGCCGGCCAAAGGGGCCTCGGCGGGCGCGACCTCCGGCGGTGTTGCCGTGCCGACGCTGTCCTTCGGTGCCCGGCTCCGCCTGGGCTTCGACGCCGCCTTGACCGCAACGGGCTTAGCCGTCCCGCTTGCCGCCTTGCGTTTCACCTTCGTCGGCGCGCTCGCGGCCTTTCCGGAAGGTGCGCCTTTTGCTCGCGTGCGCCGGACCGGCGCGGCTTCGGCCGGAGCTTCTTCGGCACCGGGCAGTGCAGTTGATGTTTCCACCCCGCCTGTCGCCACCTCTTCGGGGGCCGGTGTCGGCGGCGCCGACACGCCCTTGCGCTTCCCACCCAATCCAAGCCGTATCGCGACTTCGCGCCGCGAGGCCGAATAACCCGGCGCGACCATCGGATAGTCTGCGGGCAGATCATAGCGCGCGCGATATTCGACCGTCGTCAGCCCGTGCGCCGACAAGTGCCGCTTGAGAGCCTTGTACGGCTTCCCGTCGATCAGGCTCAGAATATGGTCGGGTGAGGCGAGGCTTTCCTCAAGGGTCACGGCGGGCTTGAACTCGGATGCGGAAGCGGCGGCTTCGACCGCGTCTTCCTTGCTCTCGGCCAGCGGCGCCGCGGCGGCAACGGTTGCGTCGCCCAGCAGAGCCCGTCTTGTTCCCTCGACGAGTGCAGGCAGTTCGCTGCTCGGAACTGTGTTGTTCACGAAATAGGCGCTGAGCAACGTCACCGTCAAAGACATGACGCCGGCTTCTTCGGTCTCGGCCATGCAATATCCCTCTTCTCGCTGGAGACAGCGGCCTTGAACCAGGCCCACTTGCGCAAACGTAAACGAACAAGTGCCGATATTCGACGGGCAAGTCAAAAGGAGGGGAGGAGGGCGGTTATGGGTGGCGTGGTGATTGGGCCGCGCCGTAACTTCCTGGCGAAGTCCCATGCCGGATCGCTCCCCGCGCCGATGGCTATTCACGCTGTTCCACGCGGATGAAAATCTGATCGCTCTCGCATGACCGCGCTCGATCCGGTGCGGATCACCGCGTCGCTTCTCCAGCTCCACCCTCACTTCTGCTCGGCCGCTTCGACCTTGGTCGGAGCTGCCCTTTTCGCTTTCGAAAGGAAGTCACCATGCAAGCATCTTCGCATATCGACCGCCAGCGCTTCGCCATCGAGATCGAGTTCGCCAGCGGGGGCGAACCCTATGCAACCGAAACCTACACCGTCGAGGCCACTGACTGGTATCGCGCCCAGCGAGACGCGTTGGAAATGTCGGTCAGCAGTCCCTACGACAATGTTCGCATCCCCGACCTGACCCGCCGCGTGATCACGCGGTAGCCAGCGACACCACTGCGGACAAAAGCGCGCGACGTCGGCGATGTCTCGCCGCTCGGCGCGCGCCAATTCCATGTGCAAGAAAGCGCCTGCCCCTCCTCCGAGCCACTCCCTGCGCCACCGGAGGGAAGGGGGGAGGGGTCTTGGTGGTCGGCTTGAGATTGCCGACATATCCGCCCCCTCGATGACCCGACCGGCATCGATTCCCCCGCCATCGCCGTCAACAGCCCGACCCGCCGCAGGCGCATGCGTGACCCGGCGCGGACGGCCCTGCCACATTCCATAAGGAGATCAGCCTTGAACGCTCCACAGCCGACCTGGCCCACTACGCTGCCGCTCTCCAAGATCGTAAAGGGGAAAAATCCCCGCCGTTTCTTCGATCCGAAAAAGCACGAAGAAATGGTAATCTCGATCGGCCTGCGCGGCGTTCTTCAGCCGCCCTTGCTCCGCCCCGCACCGGATGGTGCCGATGCCTTCGAACTTGTTGCCGGTGAGCGGCGATATAATGCTTCCCTGGAAGTCTATGGTCCCGACGGCAGGATCCCCGTGATCGTCCGCGAGATGACCGACCAGGAGGCTCTGGAAGCCGCGATCGCCGAGAACGACGACCGTGACGACCCTTCCGAAACCGAGCAGGCCGATGCCGCGGTTCGCTACCTCGCGGCGTGCCAGGGCGACCGCGCCGAAGCCGCGCGGCGGCTCGGGTGGTCTCGGGCCAAGCTCGATCGCCGGCTCGCACTCGCGGAACTCTGCGACGCCGCCAAATGCGCGCTCGATGAGCGCCGGATCAAGGTCGGACACGCCGAGTTGCTCGCTGCCGTGCCCGCCGACAAGCAGGAAAAAGCCCTCGAAACGATCCTGGACGCTGGCCTCGACGTGGCGAAGACCCTCAAGCTTCTCATGCGGGTCACGCAAAGCCTCGCCAATGCCTGTTTCGACAAGACCGAATGCCTCAACTGTCCGTTCAATTCCGGCGTGCAGCGCGTTCTTTTCGAGACCCATGTCGACGATGGGAGCTGCACCAATCCGACATGCTTCCAGTTGAAAACCGAAGCCGCCGAAACGATCCGTTTCGAGGAGCAGGAACGCGCTGCGAAGGCGGCAAGGACCGCGTCTCCTGCGGCTGCCGATCGCTCTGGGGATGACGAACAGGATGACCCCACCGACGAGACCGGCACCGACCATGAAGAGGACTCGGTCGAAACCGAGCCGTCGGTTGATGACGATATCGAAAAACCCTCACCCGCACCGTCGATCACGGCACCTTCGGCCGGCAGCGCCTCATCCGCGCACAAACCGGCCGTCACTGCGAAATCGATCGCACGTCGCACCACCGACCTTCGTGAGGCTACCTGGCGCACCGCGCTCGCCCGTGCGCTCGCAAGCAACGCCGGCCACGCACAAACCACGATCCTTGTCGCGGCGATGTCCGGCACGCTCTCGCAGATCAAAGCCGATACCCTGACATCCCGTGCCGGTTTGCTGGTCGGCGCTGCCTTCCCGGACCTCGATTACGGTGCGAAGATCACGACGATCAGGACGCTGCCCGACCGGCAGGCGGAAATCGTGCTTTCCGTCATCGGCGCCGCCTATGCGAAGGACGTCCTCACCTTCGATCATGTCGCCGATCTCGCCAGAGCCTTCGAGGTCGATCTGCGCGATACCTGGAAAGTCGATCAAGCCTTCCTTGAGCGATACACCAAGGAAGAGCTTAAGTTCATCGCCAACGAATGCGGCCTCGTTGCCCATATGGGACAGAAGGCCTTCGCAAAGCGCCTCGGTTCCAAGAAATCCGATCTCATCTCGAGCATGCTCAACGCGCTCGGGTTCGATTGGTCCGGGCGCCTGCCGAGCGCGATGACCCTCGACTGCACCTATGGGCCGCCCGCGGCGCCAGTCGCCCCGCAAGTCCAGGCTCCGGTTACGGACCTCGCGGCCTGACCGGATTCCACACTCTCCAACACAAGGACTGACCGCCATGCTGATTGCAAGCCTGCTTCCGCTGCTCAAGCGCTATTCGCTCGGCCTCGACCTCGTTGCCGGCCCCGATGACACCGTCACCCTCACCGTCATTCCCCGGAAGGCCGAAGGCGCGGGGGCCAAGCTCGAAGCCGGCGAGACCCGGCCGATCTCGATCACCGCCACCGCCGCGGAGATCGACGCAGAACTCGCCAAGGGGCCACACGGCGCGCTCGGAGATCTTATCGCCACGCGCAAGACGCTCGCCGACCAGCTCGCCGAACAGCGGGAAGCCGCCGAAGCCGCCAGAACCGCCGCCGCCGAAGCCGCCAAGGCGAAAGCTGCAACGGCGTCCAAGGCGACCTCTCCGACCAGCGCCGCGAAAGTGCCGGTGCGGACCAGTCCGCCGGCGGACGCCAAGCCGAACGAACCCGCTACCCTCTTCTGACCGACTTCGCTCGAACATTCCCACATCAGCCGGGAGGCACCCATGCAGATCAATCGTCTCACCCGCACCTACAGATATGACGGCATCGACCTTCCGGTCCCGCCGCACCTCGCCGATGACCTGGCCGCCCTACGCGCTTACCATGCCACGCTCTTTCCGGCGATCGTCAACGCCGAGATGGTGGACGCCGGCGTCTCGGGCACGGCCCATGTCACCGAATATCGTCGCGCCGTCGGAACCAAGGGCTGACCATGGCCGGCAGCAAGCACGCGGCCATCCCGGCCGCACCCCGCAAGACGCTCCTCCAATGGATCGGGTCCGACGATGGCGACACGACCGACTTCTCCCCACCTGCCTGCAACACGAGCATCCAGGTCCTCCACGCCCGGATGCTCGCCGACCCGGAAAACACGGGCGAGGGCCGCCCCGAACCGCTCGAGCCGCCCGCGTCCTTCGGGCTCCCGCCTCTCGGCTGATCTCGCGGGTCGATCCGTCGCGATATCCGATGCTGTTCCCACGCTCTTCGATCGTCCACTGGGCCCGCATCACAAACTCATCGGCGCCTGGGTTGCGGCGAGGGAAGCGTCGCCCAAGCAATATACGCGCGCGCAGGCCCGGCGGCGCATCGAACAAGTCTTCCGTGCGGCGGTGCTCGAGATCCTCGCACCGATCGAACTCGCCGATCTGCGGACGACGGTTCTGAAGGGCGAGGAGGGCGATCCACCCGCGATCGCCATCGTCTGCGACAGCATGGGACAGATCGACCTCGGTTGGATCGAGACCGGCGATGCTCCGATCGCCTGGCGTGCCGCTGTCTATCAAGAACTCGAGCAAACCCTGGGGATCGTTCTGCCGATCTTCGGCTACGATCACCTATTCGATGAAATTTCCATGTATTATTGGGACGGCGAGACCGATGACGAAGCGGCCCGTCGATGCATGATCGAATATCATGGCGTGGACGAAGGCGAAATCGATGAACAGTCGCTTCCGTCCACGATGAACGCCCGCCGTCCCGATTGGATGATCGCGGCGAACGCGGCACAGCCCGCGCAACTCCCCAGCGGCCTGCGGCAGAAGTTGCGGAGCCTCCGCCGCGCGCGCCGCGCCTTGAAGGGCCTGCAACCGGATCGCAATGCCTGGCACTGCGACATCGATCTTGTCTACCAGTACGTCCCCGGCTTCGAAGAAGCCTCCTCAGTGCCGCCACTGACGCTTGTGCCGTCAGAGCAGTTCGCTCGCGAACTCGACGATGTCGGCCGGAGCGGCATGGAAATGGGCTTCATGGACATAGCGGGACTTTGCCCGCTGACGGATCCGGGACGGATCGACGACTGGCTCACCTCATTGCGGCTCGGCGCGGAGTTCCTACTCGCCGCCCAAAACCTGATCGAACTCGACCCCACCAAATTGTGAGGCTGACATGCCCGACCATAGCACCTATTTCGAAGCGAGCGGCGGCGGCATGGTCCTGACCAATGCCATCCTGCTCTACCGCAGGGAAACGCAGCGGGGAGTCAGTTCCTACGGCGGGATCCGACGGGATGCACCCGCCTTCGCCAGCCTCCACGCTGTCGAGCACGATGATGAAGGCCAGCCCTCAATCGGGGCGGGCACCCCCTTGACGCGCGCCCATCTGCGCCACTGGACCGAAATGCTCGGCCGCACCGTCGTTCCCGAGATCCTGCCAGCCAATGCGCTGGTCGCCCATCCCGACATACTCGCATGGTGGATCCCGGCGCAGGTACGTTCCGCCTATTTCGCGTTATCCAGCCCGCCTGAGGGTCTGCGGGTCCTGTCCGAGCGCGTCGTTCTGCCGGTGCCGTACCCGGCCCATCTCTTCGTCGCTACCCGATCGGCGCTCGGCGTCTACGCGCTGCCTGCGGATGAGCGCCCCACCGCCCAAACCTCGCTGCTCCACTCGCCGATCCTCAATGTCTACAGGAATGGCCAGCTCTGCTGGGGAAACATCCCGAAGCCGAAATCACTGACGATCGCGACCATCCCGGAATTCGAGCGGGCGGTATTCGACTCCTGGTCGACGCACCCCAATGTGGGCCAGGACCTGACCGTCACCGGCAAGGGTGGTCTTGTCAAACTCTGGGATGACCTCGCTGCCCGACGTGCTGTCCGCTTCCCCACCAAGCGGCTCAGGCCCCTTCTTGCCGGTCCGGCATCGCGAGGATCTGCGGCCGAGCCAGTCACTGTCGGCAGGCTTATCGCGGCCAGCACACGGCCATGAGCTTGCTCGCCGACGATCCGACAGCGGCCGCGGTGCTCGCCGCCGTACCCTGCTACCCGGTCCCGCCCCAGGGGCGATCGCCCGCCCTCGATGCGCTCCGTGATGCACGCGCCGGACACGGTCTGGCGATCGGGAACGATGGCGTGATGCTCATCCTGCGCCGGCCCTGGCTCGCGCTCGATATTAACGTCACGCCGCCGATCTCCGCCTATGTCCCCTATGGAAGCGTGGGCGAGCCAAGGGCCGACCTCTTGTGCGGACTCATCCCGCACGAGCTTCTCGAGCGGGTTGTCGATCACTTCCGAGCGGCACTCCCCAACGAGGCGGCGGCCTTCGTGCTCTGGAACGAGGCGGCCAAGGCGTTCGCGTTGCATTTTCCCGACATTGACGAGGCGACACCCTCGCGCCTCATCTATCGATCGCCGGTCCTGCAGCCCGGTTGGCACTTGATCAGCGACATCCACAGCCACGCTGTGGGACCGGCCTATTTCAGCGCCACCGACAATGCCGACGACGCTTTTGCGACGAAGATCGCGCTGGTCATCGGTCGGCTCAACGACCCGGACGGACCGCAGATGGCATCACGCCTCTGCGCCAACGGCATGTTCCTGCCCCTTCCGCGCAGTCCGTTCTCAGGAGAGTCCCATGCAGCCTGACACCAACGACCGCCACTATCTTCCCTCCGCCTTTGACAATCGCCCGATCAAGATCCTGCTTGTCGGCTGCGGAGGGAACGGCGCCCAGATGCTGATGGGGCTCGCCTCGCTCGACACGGCACTGCGGGCGATCTCCTCCCGATCGCTACACGTCACCGTGGTCGATGACGATACCGTGAGCGAAGCCAATCTCGGCCGCCAGCCCTTCTACCGGTGTGACCTCGGAAATTCCAAAGCCCGCACGCTGACGGAACGGATCAACCTCGCGCATGGCCTGTCCTGGGACGCCGTTCACGGTCGCGCGCCCGCGGCGATTGGCGTCGACGACGCGGACATCCTCATCACCTGCGTCGATACGGCCTCGGCTCGCCGCGCGCTCGGCGCCGCTATCACGAAGGGCAGGGCCGCTCCATCCTACTGGATGGACCTCGGCAATCGCGCGACCGACGGACAATATCTGATCGGCTGCCCGGGGCGTGGCGGCGCCCAGGCTGGCCCGCGCCTTCCGACGGTGCTTGAATATTTCCCGGAACTTGCCGACGACAGCCTGGCCGACGACGACGCACCGTCCTGTTCGGTCGCAGAAGCGCTCGAGCGCCAGTCCCTGTTCGTCAACCGTGTGCTGGCGAGCCACGCCCTCTCGCTGCTGTTCGATCTCCTCGGACGCGGTTCGATCGGCCACGTCGGCGCCTTCCTCAACCTCGCGCGCGGGCAAGCCGTCCCGATACCGCTACCGCGAGCCGACTGAAGCCGCGCGCCTGACAGGACACGCGTCCTGGGCAACGACACCGCCTTCGTCTTCCAGTCGGATTGCCCACCTGCGGCCGCGACGGAACGCAGACCTCCACAAGCTTTTGGAAGGAGAACGTGCATGACGCACATCACCGAGAATGGCTGGACGCTTCACTACACCATCGGCCGCGAACTGGCCGCCGCCGTAGAACCGGGCGACACGGTTCATTTGCCGACTGGCCATGGCGCACGGATCGTCCTTAGCGGGCGAGCGCCCCAGCGGATCAATGACTGCGGCGGCGTGATCGTCAATGATCCCAATAGCGAAATCACCGGCGAGCGCGAGCTACGGCCATCTGCCTTGGGCATGGTTTGGATCAGCGCTGCCGACGGCTGGTCAGAGCTTCCTCGTGCGGCCAGGCAATCCCCGCCGCGCTACTGCGCCGACGCGGTGCAACAGCAAATCGAGCGCGATCGCCGACGCCACCGGATCAGCAAGAAGGAAGAACAGCTGATTCATGCGCTGCTGAAGGGCCGCAGCGCGTGATCGATCGTGTCGCCCTCGCCATGCAGAAGCGGCCGATGCTTCTTGGTTGTTCCTAATGATCAGAGAGATTCAGAAACTGAACCGGATGCGCCGCGAGATACTCCCCGATCTGATGATCCCGAAAAGTCTCAGGGCGCTGAAACACTAGCGCGAAGCCGCGCTTTGCGGCCTTCATCTCGGCGATCATGCGCACGATGTCGCGCCTATCATGCGCTTGGGTTTCGTCGATCGAGAACAAGCCCGACGGGACCTGCTCGGAGGGAATACCTGCGCCAGGCTCCAATCCCGACCGGGAGTTGTCGATGATGCTGTCCGGCGTCAGTCGTTCAAGTAAGGACGTCTTCCCGGTCAGCGCGCTCCCGGTGATGACCAGAACACCGCCGTCGTCCATGTAGCCGCGCAACTGCCGGTGGATGTCCTGCCACTCGCGGCTGTCCTGTCTGCAACCGGGCGCAGCGACGCTATGCCATCGCCAATGACTGAACGGGACTGGCACGCTTCTGATTTTCTTCCAGGCATCGTAGACCCGCGAAACAGTCTCGATGCTGACATAGGACCGAAATTTGTCGATCGCCTCGGACGATCCGCCATAATCCGCCAGCCATGCCGGGGGTGTCGTCACCATGTGCGAATCCTCCTTCCATACGCAATGAATAAGAGGCGCGAGAAACGGCGTCCAAACGATTTACTTTGCGTCGATCCTCTTTAGCCGCGTGGGACATCGCTTGGTCGAAGACGGACCTGGTGCGACTTGGCGCTGTGATCGATCTTTCTAGCCGTCATCAAAGCGTTAAACCGGCGGGAGGGGAGAGGGAGGGAGATGGTGATCCAATGGAGATTGCCACCATGCTCACCACCCGCAGCCAGCGCTGGCGCGACCGCCGCTGCCGCTGGATTCCCAACGCCGCGGAAATCGACCCCAAGCGCCTCGCTGTCGATGTCATCAGCACAAAGTATCAGGCGGCTGCCTTCGTGCGGGCGCATCATTATACGGCCTCGATGCCCGTCGCGCGGCTTTCGGTGGGCCTCTTTGCTGACGGCAAGGGCGGTCGCCCCGAGCTGGTCGGGGTCTGCGTCTTCTCGCACCCGGTCAACAATGCCAGCGTGCCAAAGAGCGCGGGCCTCCCTGATCCACGCACGGCTTGCGACCTAGGGCGTCTCGTTATCAGCGATTCCCAGGGAGGTAACGCCGAGACTTTCCTGATCGCCAGAGCGTTCCGGCTTCTGCGGCGCGAGAAGCCTGAAATCCTTTCGGTCATCTCCTATGCAGATCCCGTGCGACGCATCGACGCCGATGGCCGAGTTGTTCTACCAGGGCATTGCGGCCTCATCTATTGCGCGGCGGGCAGCCAATATTCGGGAAGATCGAGCCCGCGCACGGACCTGATTTTGCCCGATGGCCAGCCAATCTCTTCACGCGCCATATCCAAGATACGCAACGCGGAGTGCGGTCAGCGCTACGCGATGGACGCACTCCTCGAGGCCGGGGCGAGGCCGCCGCGTTTCGGCGAAGACCGGGCAGATTGGCTCAGAGACCTTGAGCGCACTGGGTTCCTGCGCAGACGGCGCCACCCCGGCTGCCACACCTATTTATTTCCTTTGACCAAGGCAGCCCGGATCGCCGCCCGCAAGGTTCCGAGCCTGCCTTACCCGCTGCTCGATCGCGCGGCGACCGAAGGTGACGTCACCGCATTACCGTTGTTGGCTCATGCCGCCTGAGCGCGGCGATACTAAGGAAGTGCCCCATCTGGTGGCGCAATGCGCGACTATTATGATTTTCCGAGCGCTCAGAATGATAAAGTGCTGACGAAGGAGGACCAAGATGCCGTTCCGCGAAGGTCATATCTATCCACTCAGGAATCCAGAGCGGTTTATCGCGGCATTGGGCGAGATCACTCACAATCGCCGAACGCCTCTTCTCGGTATTGCCCTTGAGCTGCCGTCCAGCGCATTCAATCACGCGCTTCTGGCATACTATGGCCCAATTCCGACGGATGCGGTCACGCATGACGCCTTCATCACGACTGACCAAGGCGATGTGCATCCGAACATGGATAAACCGATTTCCATCCATCTCGACGACGTCGTGTTGGAGGAAGGCCGGATCCTTCGGCGCGAGTGATCCAACGTCCCTTTCATCGGTGATTTCCGGACGCTGATGACGATAATATCGTCGAAACAGCCGGGTGCGCTTCCTGCACGCTGCCGCCCGGTCACGGCCACAACACGACGGATCCAGGAACGAACCTAGTTTCATGTTTCTAATTCCCCTAGTGAAGACAGTCTGGATCTCGGCCCGAAGGTTCAAGCCTGCCTATCCGGTCCTAGATCGCGCCACGACGCAAGGCGATGTGACCGCGCTCCTGCTGCTTCACCTCGCAGCTTGAGAAACCGCACAAAGGATTCTCGACATGACCGACATCTTCGACCCCGCCGTTGCGGGGTGCTGGATGGCGCGCGGCCGTCCGGCTCACCATGCCCACGCGATTGCCGAGGCGTGGCGATGCTTCCCCGATCTCCCGAACGACGCTCCGCTGGACGCCCGCATGGCGCGGACCCGCGAGCGCGTGCAGATGCTTCGACCGCTCCATGAGGCCATCAGCCTGGAAACCGAGTTGCAGCGCAGGGCCGCGAACTTCGCCTTTGTCGAGCGCCAAATCGTACAAGGCAGCACCGACAGCCGCCATGCCACGATCCTCCATGCCCGCGATGTTCACGGCTATGATTGGGACGCCGCCTATGCTTATGCCGAAGGCCAATATGCCGCTCGCGCGGGATGGGTGTCACGGCCCCCGTCACCGCCCCGATCGGGCCAGCCGGACGACCGCCGCCTCGCTTACCACCAGGGGTTTCTCGATGGCGGCGGCCAGCCCGACGATGTCTTCGACGTCGCCCGACGATCTTTTGTGGCCGATCGGCCCGAGCCCATGCAGACAGACAGCCTGCAACTTGCACGACCGCTTCCCAGCCAATGGCCGAGCCCGACCGATGTCCCGCCGCCGGTCTCATGGCATCGGCGCCTGCTCCTCCTCGGAGCATCCGAACTCGCCGAAGGAACGATCGGTATCCTCGCGATGCTGCACGAGCGGCCCGGACAGGAAGGCGCGACGCTGCTCACGATCGACAAGGAGTCCGGTCTCCAATCGCTATCGATACCGACCGGACCGGCGGCCATCGATGGCGTCGTGCTCCGCGAGCAACTGCGCCGGGGCGACTATTCCGATATTCTGATCGTTGCCGACGACGCGGAACTCGCTCGCATCGACGCCGATGCCAACATCCTGCCGCTCGCCCGAACCATGGAACGCACGCGCAATTCCGTGCTCCAACAGCGTGCGCAATTCCGCCACTGGCTCGCACGCGGCCGCGCTTTCGGCGACCAGTTCGCCGCCGGACATATCCGCTGGAGCAAGATGGCTGCCGGACTATCGGGGCGGCTTGGAGATTTCACCGCGCGCTATGCGGGGCCTGCGAAACCACGCGGTCACCGTATCGTGGTCGAAGATGCAAACGGCGGGCCGGCGTTCGGCTATCGCACGGCGCTTGGCCGGGAACTCCACCCGGAGATCGTGATCGGGAACAAGGGCCATGCTCGCAGCGCGATGGCCGACTTGCTGCGTCAATATGCCGCATCGCTTCGCCTCGGTTGATGGCAAGCCCCCGCGAGATTGCCAGCCAGGCACCCTTGCCGCTGGGAACGTCATCAAGCCTACCTGCCGATAAGGAAACCTCCATGCCCAATCTGCGATCCGTCCGTTCGCTATGCGATCGGCGCTACACCGTCGCACCCGAATTTTGCGGTCTGGCCGAGCGATGTTTCGTTGCCCGCTTCTGCGGCGATTGGCTCGGCCGATCCGCGACCCGCGCCGGCGCTGTCGCGATCAACCGCGCACATGCGACCCTCGAACGCGCGCGCCTGTCACTCGCACAGGCGCAAGCTGACCTCGACCTCGCCATCACGCGCGGCCGCGAAAGCTGACGCGCGACCTTTCCCCAAACGCATCCACGCCAGTCTGTTCCAGCCCGCCGCTTGTCGAGCGGGGGGCCAACCTATGGAGGCTTTCATGGCCAATCGTGTTTCCGCATCCATCCGACTGGGAGGGGCGCTCCCACCGGCCGCCTATGAGGAATTGGCAGGGATCATCCTCGCCAAGCGCCTGTCGATCGAATGGGACGGCGAACCCTTCGACCCCTCCCATCGCACGCCCGGCGAGCCGCTCGACCTTTATGCCCACGAGGTGATCGGCGGACGGTTCCAGGAACTCGAAGACAGGTGCGTCGAGCTCAAGCTGCCCTTTGTCCGCTTATGTGACGGCTATCTCGCCGAGTGGAACCCCGAGCGTGTCGTTTTCACCGGCGAAGGCGAGCCTGCATCCTATCCGGCCGATGAAGCCGGCCATGTCGTCATGAACCGGGGAACTGCCGAGCGGCTCGGCTCGCTCGAAGCGATCATCGCCTGGTTCGACGCTGCGGATTTTCGCGTGCCGCCCCTGATCGTCGAGGGCGATCCGGTCGACGCCTCACGCCAGGAAAGGAGCCAATCATGACAATCCAGCGCAAGGTGCTTGTCGTCATGCGATCAAGCCATCTTCACACCGAACTGGTCGAGGTGACCGCCAAGGTGAACGTCATCGGCGACGTCATGAATCCCAAGGTCGAAGCCGATCTCGCGGATATCGAGATGCAGGCGCGCAAATCCCTGCGCCGCCGGGAGCCGCTGCCGGGGCAAACACAGCCCGGCTTTGGTCCTTGGTACGATCCCGAAAACGCCTTCGAAGTCGACTTCATGCTCTGCGCGCCCGTTGACGCGGCAATGAACCGAGGCCGCATCGTCGTGGTCGAACAGGTCGCGACCGACACGGTCCATCGCTGGGGCAAGGGACGGGAGACGAACGATGGCTAGATATCAGGTCGAGGTGAAGGCCTTCATCACCGTCGTCGTCGATGCGGAGGCACCCGGCGAGGCGCGCCAACGCGCCGATCACTTTGTCGAATGGCTCTCTCCCACAATCGAGCAGATCGACGATTATAGCGACGATCACGAGCCGATCGACACCGACACCGGCCCGTTCAGCGTCGATGGTGAGAGCTGCGTCGAGGAGGTCGGCGGATGAGCAAAATCCACCATGTCCACGTCTATACGACGATCAGGGTCAAGGTCGCCGTGACTGCCGACGACCACACGGACGCAATGCGGCAAGCCGAGGCAATCGTGGGCAGGGGCGTCTTCCCCGTTCGCCTGTTGCCCCATTCTGCGGCCGTGCTCGATGCCCAGCCGGCTGAGGAAATCACCGCTTATCTGGTCGACGAAGCGGACGATCCCGAGTTCGAGAATAGCTGCTCCTACGGCCCGGATTACCGCCCCGAGGAGACGCAGGACGGCCAACACTAATCGCATGGAGGGAAGGGGGAGAGGGGAAGGGGCTCCGCTCGGTGGAGCGGTCAGGAGCCTTCCCCATGCTCATCGAACTACGAAACGTCCACTATAGCGCCGCCCTGTCGCAGGAGACCGCCGCTTATACCGCCGACATCTGGATCGACGGCGAACTGGCCTTCCATGCCCGCAACGAGGGCACGGGCGGCGCGGACTTCTATCATCGGGTCGGCCGGTGGACAGAAGCCGAAGTCGACGCTTGGCTCAAGGCGAACCGGCCCCAACGCTCGTTGGGCGACTTCGCCTGCGATCATGATCTCGAACTCGAGGTGAGCGATCTTCTTACCCGAGCGGTCGAAGGCCGCCGGTTGAGGCGCCTGCTCCGCACCAACCTGATCACGATCGAGAACGGTCAGATCCTGCAATATCCCCTGCGAAAACGGCCGCTGGCGATCGTCGCGCGCGCAGTTCGTGCGACCAACCCCGAAGTCGTCATCGTCAACGACGCCGGTGAGGACGTCCTCACACGCGCCCTCGACCTGCTCCTCTCGGGGCGCTGACGCGACCAAGGCCCCGCTCGCGGGCGAGGCCTCTCAGCCACGGCGCCATCGAGGCGCGCATTTTCGTCTCCCAGTTCTCTCGGCCCCGCCGCGGTCCGGCCCCCTTCGGGATCCGGGCTGCCGCGCCGCGCCCGCGAAACCTCCAGAAGAGGAAGCACCCCATGCGAAACAGTGCATCCGCGCTGGCTCTCCAGCTGAGCCTCGACTTCGACCAGATCGTTGCCTGTGCCAGCGAGGCCATCGCCCGCGACAGCGGGCAAGCGACGCTCACGGCACCGACCGCGATCGACTTCATCGGTCGCGCGTTGCCCGTCCGATCGTTGGATTTCTCGTTCGCCGCGGCCCGGACCCTGGCGCCCTCCTGGAAGGGCCGCGCACAGGACAATGTCGAGGCGATCAAGCTTCTCAACCTGCTGGACCGCGAACAAAGGCCAGCCACGGCGGAAGAGCAAAGCCGTATCGCCAGATTTATCGGCTTCGGCGCGTCCGAGCTTGCGAACAATATCTTCGCCGATCGCTCGGACGGATTCCGCGATGGCTGGGAAGACCTCGGCCAGAGCCTGATCGCCGAAACGACCGAGCGCGAGCTCCAGTCGCTCAAGCGCGCAACGCAATATGCCCATTACACGCCCGAATATATCGTCCGGGCAATGTGGGACGCCGCCCGCATCCTTGGCTTCACCGGGGGCCAGATCCTCGAGCCGGGATGCGGCAGCGGCCTCTTCATGGGGCTCCGGCCGGATCATCTCTCCGACGACACGGTTTTCGTCGGCATCGAGAACGATCCCGTCACCGCCCGGATCGCAAGCGCGCTCTATCCCAAGCAGGTCATCCGCTGCATCGACTTCGACAAGGCGTCGCTGCCGGCCGACTTCGACCTCGCAATCGGCAATCCGCCTTTCTCGAACCTCACCATCCAGAACAAGACGCAGCTCGGTCGCCTCGGCCTCTCGCTCCATGACTTCTTCATCGCGAAGGCGCTCGAGCAGCTTCGTCCGGGCGGCATCGCGCTATTCGTGACCTCGCGATACACGCTCGACAAGAGCGACCCGAAAGCCCGCCTCCATATAGAGTCCATCGCCGACTTCCTGGGAGCGGTGCGCCTTCCGAGCAAGGCCATGAAGGAAGAAGCCGGCACCGACGTCGTCGTCGACATCCTGCTCTTCAAGAAGCGCGCGTCCAATGCGCCATTTGCCGTGCGAAACTGGATCGACCTCGCCGAGATTCCCGACAGCGACGAAGGCTTCGGGCCTCTCCGGATCAACAGCTACTTCCTCGACCACCCCCATCACGTCCTCGGGGTCCATCAATGGCGAAGCGGCCAGTTCGGCATGGAATATTCCTGCGCGGCCGAGCCAGACATCGAACTGGGAACCGCGCTCGCGTCCACCCTGTCGGCGATCGCATCGAAACACGAGGGCACCCACAGCGCGATCGACCGCGCGACATCGCTGCGCGACAAGCTCGATGTCGCCGCGGACGTTGCAGTCGGCACCGCGGCCGACGAAGCTGACTTCAAGGAAGGCAGCTATCTCGTTTCGAGCGGCATCCTGCACCAGATCGTCGACGGGGTTCCCACCGAAGTCAGCATCAAGACCGGGCGCGGCGACAGCGGCCTGTTCCAGAAGCACGCCAACATCATCAGGGGCCTGATCCCCATCCGTGACGCCGTCCGGGCGATCCTGCGCGCGCAGCTCAATGACCGACCCTATGCCGGCCTGCAAGAAACGCTGCTCGACCACTACCGGCGCTTCATCAAGAAGCACGGGCCGATCAACCGGACGATCACCAGCATCCGCATCGATCCGGAGACCGGCGCCGAAAAGGAATATCAGCGCCGCCCGAACCTCCAGCCCTTCCTCGATGACCCCGACGTCTGGCTGGTGGCCTCGATCGAGAGTTACGACGAGGCCAGCGATGCCGGCACCCCCGGCGCGATCTTCACCGAACGAGTCGTCAAGCCCCCGGTGGTCCAGGAAATCCACTCGGCGCAGGACGCCCTTGCGCTGTCACTCCATGATCGCGGGCGCGTCGATGTCTCCCTGATCGCCGGATTACTCGGCGTCACTGAAGCAGAAGCGCTCGCGGACCTCGCGGACGACGTCTACCTCGACCCGCTCCGCAGCACGCCGCATTTCGATCATTGGGTGTCGGCCGACGAAGCCCTTTCCGGTCCGGTCCGTACCAAGCTCGCCCTGGCGCGCGAGAAGGCCGAAACCGATCCGCGGTTCGCAGCCACCACAACCGCGCTCGAGGCAGTCCAGCCGGTCGACCTCAAGCCGAGCGAGATCACCGCGCGTCTTGGCGCTCCCTGGATCCCCGTGGACGTCATCGAGACGTTCGTCGCCGAGACCATGGAGGTCACCACCCGCATTCATCACACGGTAGCTGTCGCGAGCTGGACGGTCGACAAGGCGCCGTTCCTCGGACATGTCAGCTCGACCTCGATCTGGGGCACCGCGCGCCGCGGCGCAGCCGACCTGCTGGAAGACGCCCTCAACTCGCACATCCCCAAGATCTACGATGTCCACCGGGATGCGGACGGTTCCGAGCGCCGCGAACTTAACACGACCGACACCGAAGCGGCGAAAGAGAAGCTCGCGGCGATCAAGTCGACCTTCGAGACGTGGGTCTGGCAGGAAAGCGAGCGCGCCGATCGACTGGTCCGGATCTACAACGACGCCTTCAACAACCTCGTGCCGCGAACTTTCAACGGCAAGCATCTGAAGCTGCCGGGCGCATCGACAACGATCCGCATGCGCGATCACCAGAAGCGTGTCGTCTGGCGGATCGTCGCCGCGGGTTCGACCTACGTCGCTCACAGCGTCGGCGCCGGAAAGACATTCAGCCTCTGCGCCGCCGTCATGGAGCAGCGCCGTCTCGGCCTTGCCAACAAGCCGATGATCGCGGTGCCCAATCACTGCCTCGCACAGATAGCGCGCGAATTTCTGATGCTCTATCCCACGGCCCGGATCCTCGTTGCCGACGACACGAACTTCGTGAAGGAAAAGCGCCAGCGGTTCCTGGCACGCGCGGCCACCGGCAACTGGGACGCGATCATCATCACGCATGATGCGTTCAAGTTCATCCCGACGCCGACCGCGTTCGAGAAGAACCTGATTGAAGATCAGCTCGCGAGCTACGAAGTGCTGATCACGGGCATCGACAACGAGGATCGCGTTTCGCGCAAGCGCGTCGAGCGCCTCAAGGAAGGGCTCAAGCAGCGGCTCGAAAATCTGCAGGCCCGCAAGGACGATCTCGTGCATATCGGCGAGATCGGCATCGACCAGATCCTTGTCGACGAGGCCCAGCAGTTCCGCAAGCTGACCTTTGCGACGAACCTCGGCGACCTGAAGGGCGTCGATCCGGCGGGTTCGCAGCGCGCCTGGGACCTCTATGTGAAGACCCGCTATCTGGCCGGCATCAACCCCGGACGCGAACTGATCCTCTCCTCCGGCACGCCTATCACCAACACGCTTGGCGAAATGTACACGCTCCAGCGGTTCATGCAGCCCGACGAGCTCCAGGCAAAAGGCATGCACGAGTTCGACGCCTGGGCGGCGAATTTCGGCGACACGCGCACCGAGCTCGAACTGCAGCCGAGCGGCAGCTACAAGCCGGTCACACGCTTCTGCGAATTCGTGAACGTCGCCGACCTGATGGCGATGTACCGCAGTGTCGCGGACGTCGTGCTCAAGGACGATCTTCGCCAATATGTCCGCCTTCCGACCATCAAGGGCGGTAAGCGCAAGATCATCGTCGCAAAGTCCGGCGCGCCCTTCAAAGCCTATCAGCGAGTGCTGGCCGGCCGCATCAAGGCCATCGAAAACCGCAGCGGGCGGCCGCAGAAGGGCGACGACATTCTCTTGTCGGTGATCACCGACGGTAGGCACTCCGCCATCGATCTACGCTTCGTCGACCCAGGGACGGGCAACGAGGAGGGCAACAAGCTCAATCTCCTGATCGAGAATGCCTATCGCATCTGGAAGGAGACGGCCGACAATCGCTACACCGACCCGGAAACCGGCAAGCCCTATCCGCTGCCGGGTGCCGTGCAGATGATCTTCTCGGATCTCGGCACGGAGGCCGCTCTCGAAACCCGCGGCTTTTCGGCTTATGTCTGGATCCGCGATCGATTGGTCGAGATGGGCGTCCCAGCCGACCAGATCGCGTTCATGCAGCACTACAAGAAGAACAGCGCGAAGCAGCGCCTGTTCAACGACCTTAACCAGGGGCGAAAGCGCTTCGTCCTTGGCTCGACTGCCACGATGGGCACGGGCGTCAATGCCCAACAGCGGCTGATAGCCCTACATCACCTGGATGTCCCCTGGCTTCCCTCGGATATCGAGCAGCGTGAGGGCCGGATCGAGCGCCAGGGCAATCAGAACGACGAAATCGAGCTTTATGGCTACGCGACCAGTGGCTCGATGGATGCCACCAACTGGCAGATGCTCGAGCGCAAGGCGCGCTTCATCGCCATGGCTATGTCGGGCGATCGCTCCATTCGCCGGATCGAAGACGTGGGCTCCAACGTCAATCAGTTCGCTCTGGCGAAGGCGCTCGCTTCCGGTGACGACCGCCTGATGAAGAAGGCCGGGCTCGACGCCGAAGTGGCGCGGCTCCTGCGACTGCGCGACGCCCACATCGACGACCAGTATAATATCCGCCGGACGATCAAGCGAACGACCGATGAAATCGATAGCGGGCGTCGGCAGATCGCCTTGCTGGAATCCGACATCGCGCAGCGCGTTCCTACCGATGATGATGCGATCATTTTCGAGACCGATGGCAGGACCATGACCGATCGCAAGGCCGTCGGCGAGCATATCCTCCGTCTGGCGAACCAGATGCGCTTGCGCAGCGCCCCGGCTCGCTGGTTGCTCGGAACCTTCCACGGTTTCGAGCTGGAGATTTTGGGCAGCGACGACAGAAATGATGAGGGCGAGCGGTGTATTTCGAGCGCCGCCGTCATCCAGCACCACGGCGAGCATCGCGGCTTCGAAGTCACCGAGAAGACGCGGCCGGGCACAGTGATCGGCCGGATCGAGTCTTCCATTCGCAATCTCGACACCGAACTCGCCAACCTCAGGACCAGCCTCGAAGTCGCTGAGCGACGACTCCCGGCGTTCGAGGCGCGCCTTGGTCAGGACTTCTCCGACACCGCGTTGCTGGAAGAGAAACTTCAGGAACTGGCCGACCTCGAAGCCGAGCTGGCAAACACCAAGGGCGAGTTCGACCCTGGCAACGACAACGCGCCCTTGACCGGCCTTGGCGAAAATCAGGGCGAGTTGCTGTCGGCCCCGGCCATCTCCGCAGCCTGATCGGCGGGAAAGCGGCCTCACGCCGAAAACGCACGGTAATCAGCGGCGATACCGGCGCCGTCGCCATCAGACACTGCCGGCCCGCAGAAATGACGGGTCTCCCAGCTCAATCGCTAACCCCTATCAGGAAGGACAGACCCCGTGGTTGACCATACACGATCTGCGCATCTGGAGTTGCTGGCGCGCACCAAAGCGGCCCTCGCGCCCCACGCCGACGCATCCACCGGTATATCCGATCTTATTGCTGATCTCGAAGCCACTATCGGAAGGATCAAGCTGACGCCCGTTCCCTGGCCGGTTCCTGTCTATCTCGCCCTGATCGGCCATGGCCACGGAACCAGCGTCGCGGCCGCAGTCAGTCACAAGGGGCTGTTGGACCAGGTCGCGACATTCTGCCGGTCGCAATGGAGTGAGATCAACGACCGCCGCGATCCCGCTGGCCTCGACGACTCCCTCGTTGTGCGCGATTATTTCAATCGTCACCCGGAAGACCAACTGGTCAGCCGCATGGACTGGATCGAACCGGACATCGGATATGATCCCGAGCGCCTCGAGATCGGCAACTATCTCGCTTTGTCGTCACGCCATATCTCGTGGCCGACGACCCTGACGATCGACGAATGGATGAGGCGCGAGCCATCTGACCGCCCCGTCAGTATTGCCGACACACATTATGGCTGGCTCATCTGCACCATTCCGTCCTCCTTCGGCGATCGGTCAGCGATCCCCGACGACCTCACCGATACGCTGTCGTTCGCGCAAGAGAAGGGATGCGACTATTTGATCCTGGACCGCGATGCGTCCACGACCGACCGGCTGCCATGTTTCGAATGGTGACCGCCCGACGGGAGGGAAGGGGGAGGGGATTGGGGCGGGCGTGAAGATGCGCCCGGACCTCAGGAGACATCCCCATGTCCTATGACCTGGCCTTTCGGCACCAGCAGGCGCTCGACCCTTCGGCGCTTCGCACTCTGCCAAACGCCCTCTACGCGCTCAATGCCGCGATTGACGACTGCCGCAACGCCGGGCGACCGCAAGATCGCGATCCAGCCGTCATCCTGCTCGCGCGCCATCTCGGCGCCATCGCCTCGGAAATCGGGGACTCCGATGCCGAGCTTCGCCACGCATGCATGGACGCCATCGCGGACCTTCGGCGCAAGCCGGCACTTATCCCACTGGCCCACAAGGGCGTCGCCTATGACGAACGCGCGAAGAAGTTGTTCCATAGCGATGGACGCAAGGCGCTGCGTGCGCTCGCCGACGCGCTCGGTCTGGCCAGCGACACTTACGATATTCGCTCGAACCGCGGCGGGATCGCGGTGAGCGGCTCGGTCACCCTTCACGGCACTTGCATCTACGTGCAGCTCAGCCTCGACCTCATGGACCGTGGTCGCGAGGTGATGTTCCGAAAGGTCGCCGGTCGCCAGGATCATATTGGCGATCGTAACAACTGGGCATCGGTCGAAGAACTGGTCCGGCCGGCTCGATTGGCCGCGCGCATCCGTCGCGAACTGCATCTGCCCCAATCGGACGCTGCGGCTCGACTGGCCGCTTGAAGGAAACACGCCATGGAAATCATCGTCACCCGTTCCCGCATCGCGGGGACGCTCCCGCACTATGTCTATCGCGCTCTGGTTCCCGCCGAAACTGTCGCGCCGGAGCGCCGTGCGCTCGCCGGCACTGTCGCCGGGCCCAGAAATGTCGGACGCTTCCCCTGCGTTCGCATCGCCCCGCTGCTGGCGCCCGAGCGCTATTTCGAAATGCCTCATAGCGAGCGCGGCGACCTCGCCTCCCGCATTGGGGGCCTCGCGCGCCGCGTCGAGACGCTGATCATCAGGGCTATCTTCCCCGAGATGACTGCGGCCTCGCCGCCCATCGTTTTCCAGCTCGAATGTGACCCGGGCGACGCTTTCGCCTGGACCGACATAACCGACCTGACCGGCGCCTTCGATCGCCTTGAGCCCGGTTTCGATGTCCTCACCGACCTCGACCTCGGCCTGCGCTGTGCCGCTGCTTGCGACGCCGCCTGACACCGGCCGCCGTCCTCCCTCATTCCGAACCGGAGAACCATCGCCATGACTGTTATCGGACACAATCTGATCCGCAGGGTCGAGAGCTTCGACGGCTATGATGTCCTGGCTCATCCCTTGCCCAACCGGGACGACCGCGTCTTCCAACGCGGTGAATCCGATACCTCGCGCGTTTCGATCACCTATGCGTCGCACGATGTGCGGATCGCCCGACCGACAGGCATCGGCGGCAAGAGCCGTCTTGCAATCCTGATGCACCACGGCCGCGGCCGTCATGTTCTCGAATTCTACGAAAGCGCCCTGCCGATCGCCGCAGCTCTCCTCGCGCTGCCGGAACGGGAGCAATATGCGCTTGCCTATGCTCTCTTTGAGCAGGCCGACGAATGTGCCAGCGGCGCCCGCGCCTCCGAAGCCAAGCGATGGGCCGATGCGTTCGTCGACGGCCGTATCCGCAAACGCCGCAGCGCCGGGAGGCGCTATGTCGACATCGAAACGCCCGATGAGAAGACGCTCCGGCTTTCCTAGTCCTGGCTGACGTTCCGGCTCACGCCCGAACACATCGTCGCCAGCTCGCCGCCAGGCGATCGCAAAAGCCGCCAATCCACGATGCGCGGCGATCACCCACCGGCGCGACGCCCCCGTTCACCCACGGCACATGCCGGCCCCACTCCTGAAAGGACGATCAATGACCAGCTTCACCGCAACATATAGCCCCGAGGACAACAAGATCCGCCTCTACGCATCGTCGCGGCTCGATGCCGAGACCTATACCCGGGTCAAGGAGGCGGGGTTCGTCTGGGCCCCGAAGCAGGAGCTTTTCGTCGCTCCCAAATGGACGCCGCAGCGCGAGGACCTTGCCGTCGAGCTCGCCGGCGAAATCGAAGCCGAGGAGATGACGCTGGCCGAGCGCGCCGCCATCAAGGCCGAACGGCTCGATGGCCTGGCCCACAAGCGCCATACCGAAGCCAATGCTTTCGCCCGCCGCGCCGACCAGCTCTCCCAAGCGTTCCATATGGGCCAGCCCATTCTCGCCGGCCATCATAGCGAGCGCGGCGCGCGCAGAACCCAGGAGCGCATGCATTCGGCCATGACCGCCTCGAACGAGGCCGACAAGGCCGCGACCTACTGGCTCTATCGGGCCACCGGCGTCGAGCGCTTCGCCAATATGAAGAACGATCCGCGCACCCGCGCGAACCGGATCAAGACCCTGCTGGCCGAGCTGCGCGACCTCCAGCGCGGGATCAACACGGCCTATGCGGCGCTGGCGATCTGGGAAAAGTTCACGACCGACGACCAGATTCGCCATGCGCTCGGCAACATGGATCCCCGCAAGACCTGGTCGAATTACGATCTCTACTACAAGGTCGACAAGGGCGAGATCACGCCGGCCAATGCCCGGCAATCGTGCATCGAAGGGGCAACTCTCGCCGTCAACGGCCCCATCCGCCGCCGCTGGATCGAGCACGTCCTGAACCGCTTGGCGTTCGAGCGCTCCATGCTGGGCGATGTCCAGCGCTATGAGGGCGAGCTTACCCCGGTCGTGATCCAGGCCTTCGCACGCGAGCACGGTGCGGAAAGCCCCAAATGCACCGTCCCGTATCCGGGGAACCTGCGCCTCGAAAGCCCGGTCCCGCTTCCCGCGCATATCGCCCCGGACACCTCGCTCGCGCTGAGCGAGGATGGCTGGCGCGACCTGATGCAGGCCAGCGGCTACACCGTGCCCGTCAAGGCGGCGCGGCGCGTCTCGGCCAAACCTGACGCCGTGCCGCTGATCAACCTGTCTCGCGAGCAGGCCGAGCGGCTCCAGGCGGTCTGGAACCTGCGCATGATCGGATCGTACAAGGGCAAGCACGGCGCCGCCAAGTTCGCGGCGGTCTACACGACGACCCAGGCCGTCTATTCCAAGAATTCGAAAGGAGACTATTCCCCGTTCAAGACGATCGAAATCGACGCCGACGGCCGGCGCGTCCGGACGGAATGGCAAAAGCAGGAGCGCGTGCGCTCCGCCGAGCCGGTCGCCCGCATCCGCATCTCGACGATCGGTGCCGAATTCTACAAGCCCGACAGCGTGGTTGTGATCGCCGACAAGCCGGGGAAGCCTCTGCCAATCGACCTCGACGCCCTCGAGGCAGCCGCGCGCCAGGCCGCGAACGAGGAGATAGCCGCATGAAACCGAGCGCCTACACGCGGCCCGCCCGGCCGCTCCGTCTCACGGTGCGGTCTCAACACAATTTCGCAAAGGTAGAGATTGCGTCCGCATCCGACATCCTCGCCGTCGACAAATCGACCGAGTGCCATGTGACGCCGCCCGATGTCGCGGCGCGGATGGTGCGTTACCTCGGCGAGGTCGGCGACTATCTGACCCTCGAGCCTAGCGCCGGAACCGGAAACCTCTCCCGCGCCCTCATCGAAAGCGGGCACAGCCGGTATGAACTGGTGCAGGTCGAACGGCATGTCGCGCTGTCCGCCCAGCTCCACCGGTTCGGGACCGTCATCAATCGCTGCTTTCTCGAATATGCGGCGGAGGTGCGCGGCAAGGTTGAGTTTCCCCGCGTCATCATGAACCCGCCCTTCAGCGAGGCGGACAAGCATGTAGCTGCCGCTCGAGACCTGATGGGACGGCACGGACATAGCGAAGCGCCGACGCTGGTGGCGCTCGTCCCGATCGCCTTCCAGACCGACGGGATGGAGACGCTCGAGGAACTGCCCGCTGGCACCTTTCCAACGGCCAGGGTGCGGACAAAGATCATCCGCATTCACCTTGCCTCCCTTCCATCCGAATTCAGGCGCGGCCGACACCCTGCGGAAACATCGCCGGTCGCCCAAAGTGCGAACGCGCTCCTGGACATCGACCGTACCGGTTCCGGCCGGATCGCTGCCTGACCCTTCTTCCAAGCGAAAGGACATGCGCCATGCATGATTCCCATTGCACCTTCGCGCTCGAAACCGCGGCCTGTCTCTGGGAGGCTGTGATGGACCTCCGCGACAATCCCCCCTCGCTCCCCGGCGATATCGAGCGCGCTTTGCAGATACGCGCCTCGTTTGAAGCCGTCGGCGCTGCCACCATGCGCTCCACCGTCATTGGCTGGACCAGTGCCGTCGATAGGGACTGGAGCAGCGTCGCCGACGATTATCTGGGGTGCTTCGATTGGGACTTCGTTCCCGACTGGATCACCCGCCATGTCGACTGGTCCGATCCCTTCCACCCCATGATCCAGCACCGGTTCGGCCAGTTCAGTGCGAGTGCGGGTGGAGGGGAGGGAGCCGGGAATGGTTGCGACGAGGATGTCGCGGCCAATCCGGAGATCTCCATGACCTTTCCTGCCACGATCAAAACCACGGTCGGCCAGTCCCTCATCACCAAGATCGGAAGATTCTTCAATGGGACCGTGTCGGACTGCCTCACCGAGACGATCCAGAACAGCAGGCGCGCCGGCGCGACCCATATCGAAATCGCGAAGATCGAAAAGAACGATCGCCCTGTGCTCCTCATTCGTGACGATGGGCGCGGCATTGCCGAGCCGGCCAAGTTCCTGACGCTCGGCGATTCCGGATGGAACGAGACCATTGCCCGCTCCGAGGATCCGGCAGGCATGGGCGTGTTCAGCCTGGCGGGCCGTCACGTCACCGTTCGCTCTCATGCGGTCGAGCTTGGCGCGGCCTGGCAGGTGACCATCACGCCCGACGCGTGGGAAAGCGGCAAGCTGCTCGACCTTGTCCCGTCCTCGCTTGCCAAGGGCACCGAAATCGAGATCGACCTGCCCGAAAGCTGGGCCAGCGCCCTCGAGCAGGCGGTGAAGGACGCCGCGCGCTTCTGCCCGGTGCCGATCTCCTTCAATGGGAACCGGCTGCACCGCGAAAGCTTCCTCCGCGAAGCGACGCGGACCGAGGAATGGAACGGTTGCAGTATCGGCATCTTCGTCGACGAACGCAGTCCGCATCGCGAAAAGCCGCGGATCAACTTTCACGGACTGACCGTGCCGTGCAGCCTGCCGCATATATGCGATGCCGATGGCAGCCGCGGATGGTATGCGAAGGTCGATATCGTCGACGCGCCGACCCTCCAGCTTGTGCTGCCGGCGCGCAAGGAAGTCGTCCAGAACGCCGCGCTCGATGCCCTTCGCGAAGCCTGCGAGGCGGCAATCTATCGCGCCATCGCGTGCGAAGGCCACCACCGGCTTTCCCATGCCCAATGGCTGAGAGCGAAGTCATTGGGGATCGTCCTGCCCGAAGCCGCGCCATGGCTTTCAGCCTGGGCGCCGCGCACCGCGGAGATGGACAGCATCTTCCTCGGCGAACGGGTGGCCGGCGAGCCGATGATCCTGATGTCGTCGGATGAACCCCATATCGAGCAATGCGCCGGCCGCACCATCGCTTCGGGACATCTGCTCCGCGCACGCCCGGTCCATCCCAAAGGCGAATTCGCGGGCTATAGCTGGTACGATGCCCTGCCGCGCATGCTCGGCTGCTCCTTTCGGGTCGAGCGGGAACCGGACGACATCTTCGATTATACGGACGGCTCCCAACTGCCGCCCTCCCTTGTCTCCGGGCGGGTCGATGCGATCACCCTCGAACTTGCCGTGCAAAAAGGGGGCGGTGCCGACGAGCCCACGGAGATCCTTGGATTGCCCACGGACGTCCTCATCGTTCCCGGCGAGTGCTGGAGCGGTCTCGAAGAGGTCTCCGTCCTCCTCACCGCCGACTGTGCAATCACGCCCACCCAACTCGCCTCTCTGTTGGAAAACGCCTGCTTCTGGCCCAGCGACGACAGCGATGCCGACAGCTATGAGACCCAGCAGGTTGCCTTCGAAATGCAGGCACGCTTTGCCGCCAACATGCTCCTGCTCGGCGAGGACGCCGCGATCATCGAGCGGGTCCGTGAGGCCATGCGCGAACATGTCTCCTGGCTGATCCCCAAAGATCGGGCGATCACCATGCACGCTGTGAATCACAAGGTGGAAGCCGCCTTCGTCGACCCCGGCGTGTCGGAACTCACCGTCGCCTGACATCTGTCCTGTACGGATCGGCTGACGATCACACACGACCGGGCCCATATACACACGCCGCGGAACCGGACCGTTCGCGCTCGCCGCGACGCTGTGCCAGGCACCCGCCCCGGAGCCGTCATCTCAAGCACCAAGACGACTTGGTTGGGGCGGGCGCCCTCAGCGTGCATCCTATCAGACGGTGGCGCTTACCAGCCGGCAACGCCCGTGGCGCCAGCCGGCCTCGTGCGCGGCCCATTTCCCCTCATGATTTCGACAACAGGGAGACACAAGATGTCCAACACCTATCTGGAAACGGCGTTCAACCTGCCGGTGACACCCGACGAGGCTGCGATGCTCGAAGAATGCTTCGCGACCGCTGCAGAAATTTCCGCTGAGTTCGTCAGCATCCCCGAGGTGGACGAGCTTGACGCCGCGAAGACATATTATGCAACCCGCAGCAGCGCATTCAAGGCGATCTTCCCGGTGCAGGCCGAAGAGGAAGACCCGTTCGCGGCTTTCCTCAGCCTCTGGTCGGATCCCGACTTCCCCAGCTTCGACGCCGAACTGACGATACACGACGACCGTGACGGCAAAGGACAGGTCGCGTTCATCCACGGCCAAGAGGCCGATGTTTCGGCGCTCGCATCCCTCATCCAGAAGGTCTGCAAGTCGGCGATGCCGTTCGGCTTCGAATGGGCCGTTGTGACCGACCGGGTCATACCGGATGGGTTCGGCGGCGGCTATTTCGTCGTCACCGAGACCGAGATCTTCGGCGGCTCGACGCACTGGATGATGGAGGAAACCCTACAGACCTTGCGGGCGGGAGCGTGATCATGGCGCACGCGATCACCGCCAGCGTGACACTCCATGTCGAGATCCTCGATCCCCAGGCCATGTGGGATCACGCCCACAGATGTTATGCCCTCTCGCACCTGGACCACAAAGTCTATGACGATGCGCAGCCAACGAGATTGGCCGATGAGCTTCTTGCCGAATTCGTGACCCTGTGCGGTGCTCGCGACGAGCCCGACATCGGCGATTGCCTGCGCATGATCTTCGATCCTGGCGAAAGCCCGCCGGGCATCCTGATCGAGGACAGTTCCGCCGAAGTGCAGGGGCCGCACTCATGAAACCCATCCTCAAGCGACCCTGCAACGAATGCCCGTGGCGCCGCAATCATCCCGCCGGATGGCTCGGCGGCTATCGCCCCGAAGACTTCACACAGCAGCTCCTGTTCGATGGTCCGCCGCTGCCGTGCCACAAGACCATTCCCGGCGACGGAACCGACGCTCGCGCCATGTGCGCCGGCGCCCTTATCTTCATGCGGAACTGTGCCAAGGGAGCCCACCATCCCGACTACGGAGACGCGCTCGAGACGGTCGAGCCGGATACGGAAACGGTGTTCCAGTGGACGCAGGAGTTTCTCGACCATCACAACGACCCGCAGAGCTGGATCGAGAGCGTCCGCGGCCGAATGAACAAGCGACCGTAACTCCATTCCCGCTGGTAACGCACCGGCGGACAGAAGACCGCCCTGGAGGGAAGGGGGCGGGGGATGATTGCGACGAGGAGTTCGCTGCCAACCCGGAGGTTCTCATGCCATCTTCCACCAAGGCCCATATTGCCGGCCCCCCGTCCCGGCTTGTGCCGACGAACAGGCATCCAGCCTCACTCCCTGAGATTCTGCACGAACTGTTCCGCATCGCTTGCAAGGCTGACGCCTATGAAATCCATGTCGAAACGTTCGTCTACGAGGGACGTGCGACCCTTTCCGTCTATGATAACGGCTGCGGGATCGACGATCCGCGAACCGTGCTGAGGCTCGGTGCGTTCGGGCGGTGCGAAACCGAAAGGTCCGACGCCATAGCACTCTCCAGCCTCGTCGGGCTCCACACCATCGTCCGATCCGGTCCCGATGAAACCGAGCCCGGATGGAGCGCGACGATACCGCCCGAAGCCTGGAGCGATAAGGCGCCGATCACGATCGAGCCCGACGCCGGCCTTCGCGGAACCAACATCCTCGTTGCAATTCCGATCGATTGGCGCGCGGGGCTCGAAGAGGCTGTGGCAGCGGCCGCACGCGACCTGCCGGCCCGCGTCTATTTCCATGCCAGATGGAAGAACCGTCGCTGATCAGGAAGAATCGGCCGTCGGCGTTTCGAGTGCTTCGGCGATCAGGCCAATCGTCGCGCATCGCATCGTTCACCTGAACTTGTCTTCTCCCAAAAGGCCACGAAACTATGACCTGGCTCATCCGAAACGAAAATGACCGCGCCCTGTTCTGGTCCAACGACCAAGGGTGGGTCGATATCTGCTTTGAAGGCCTTACTGCCTTGAATGATCGGGTGAGAGCGACTTCAAATCTTCCGATTGACGGGGAATGGGTCGACAAGGACAAACTTGCCGATAATCCCGACTCAACGGCCAATCTCGATCTACCGATCGCTGCTTCTGCTCACAGCGATGACCATCGCGTCGAGGTCGATTTCGACGCCGTCCCCTGGTTCGATCAAGCTGCCGAGCGGGAAATCCTCGAACTCGCTCAATGCCAATGGGGCGGCGATTATCCCGCTGACTATGTCGCTGACTACATGGCCGATCAGAATGCCGAACTGCGGAAGATGTTCGATTACATTTCGATCGCCGGCACTAGCCGCAACCCCATCGGCTTCGAATGTTATGTCGATGCCGAAGGCGCCCGAGCCTGGCTCAATCAGCATCGTCCCCATCTGGTTCCTATCATCGCCAGAATGGACGAAGGAAACGAACATATCGAAGAGGCTCAAAAGGCCATCGAAACCGCACTCAAGACTATCATCTCCGGCTGACATGCGCCGGCTTCCCGAACCCATCACAGAACGCCGAGTGGAAAGCCGACCATGCCTGCACTGGCACCCATCTGCATCCAGGAGAAACCCATGTCCTCCTTGTCCCCGCTTCGGGCGAGCCTCGCTTCATTCCCTCACGCCTACGCCTGCGCGATCCAGCGCTGGACCGCCACCGGTCGCAACCAGTTCGTCATTCGGACCGGCGATCCCGTCCAGCCGTTCCGCGTGACGGAAGCGCGTCCGGCCAACGACGAAAATCTGGTCCTGCGCGTCGCCTGACTACGACGTCCCAGGCGGTCGGCCGGCAGCGCGCCGCCGCCGGGCTTCGCACCTGCGACACCGTCGCCCATACCCAATTCGTCCGATAGCCCATGCCCGACATTGCGGCAGGTCGGCACCATCGGCGAATTTCCCGCTCGGGGCCGCTGGCGAGGTCGGCGCGGGTTTCTCCACCAGCAATCTTCATGAGGGCAATCCAATGGATGGTGCCGATCAATATCCCATAGAACCCGGCATGTGGATCCGAACGGAGGAAGGCGAGAAGCTCTTCTTTCGGCGATACTCATCGACCGGACATTGGGGCTTCTTTTCCGACAACCACCATCACAGCGCACGCGAGCACAAGCTTCCGCTCGCCGGTCTCAGACCCTGGCACAAGGAGCGCCGGACATGAAAACCCATGCGATGGCGAGCGGACTACGGGTCACGCTCTCGAAGACCGAATTGCAGGCCCTGCTCAAGCTCGCGCAATATGGCGCCGAGCAGATCGCCGCCGCCCGGCATTGTTATGTCCTGCCCCAACGCCAGGAAGCTGTGGCCGCCGATGTCATCCATGGCCTCGAACGCGGCCTGGCGTCGGTCCAGTGGAAACAGGCCGAAGCCAAGGCCAAGCGAGAGGCGCCCAAGCGAGAGGCCGAACGCCGCGCGGCCCACGAGCATCACGCCCGTATCGACGGCTATGCCGTCTGGGGCATGCTGGGCGACTGGACCGACGTCTCCGACGATCCCGATCGGCGCCAATGGGCGGATATGTTCCACCCCGACACGAAGCCCCGCGAGCAAGGCGAGATCCGGCGCAATGTCTGGCGGATCTTCATCAGCAAGGGTAGCGCAGCCTTGGACGATCTCGTGGTTCTTTCCGGCGATTGCACGGCGACTGCCGACCGGGCCGAGATCGAGCAGCTCGCGCGCACAATCATCGCTCGCCATCAGGACCGACACGCCTCCTGACGTCCACCGTCCCGGCCGACCAGCGAGCAAAACGCGGCGCTCCCCTCAACGACTAGCGAACCTGCTCGCGGCACCGGACCGCCGAGCGCCTTCCCCTCGCTTCGGCCGCAAACCGCAAGGATCCAGACCATGCCCGAACTCATGGAAATCGAGACCTATCGTCTCGACGAACTGTCCGAGAGCGCAAAGGTGAACGCCCGATGCTGGTATCGGGAAACCTGCCTCGACGATTATTGGCATGACGTCACGTTCGACGATTTCGAGCAGATCTGCGACATTCTCGGGGTCGCGCTCAGGACCGATATCGTGCGCCTCCATGGCGGAGGTTCGCGCAGCAAACCGCGCATCTATTTCAGCGGCTTCTGGAGCCAGGGCGACGGCGCCTGCTACGAGGGCGTCTATTCCTATACGAAGGACGCCCATCGCCGGATACGGGACCACGCGCCCATCGACACCGAGCTTCACCGGATCGCCGATGCCCTGCGGGCCGCGCAGAGTCGCAACTTCTATCAGCTCAGCGCCGACATCCATCACCGCGGGCGTTACTATCACGAACACAGCATGGCGATCTCGGTCGAGCGGGACGGAACCACTCAGGACATGACCGCCGACGCGGAAGAGACGATCACGCAAGCGCTGCGCGATCTCGCCTGCTGGCTCTATGCCCGTCTCGGCGCGGAGTATGATTTTCTCAGCTCCGACGAGGCGGTCGATCAAGGCATCGGCGCTAACGGCTACAGATTCACGTCCGCAGGCGAACGCTTCGCGCGCCTCGCATAGCCAATTCGACACTCGCGGCAGGAGCCCCCCAATGACCGGAACCGTTCGCCTGTCCGCCGATGATATCCGGCAGCTACGAACCGTCGCCGAGCAAATCGCGCGCCGCGAAAGGGCCGTCTCGCGCTACACGATCGAGATCGCCGAGCGTTTCCATCTCGCGACGGGCCGGACGGCCCTCAATATCCTCCTGATCAGTGACGATCCCGACTGGGCCGACACCGACCTCAATACGACACATCCCTGGTCGCGGATGCGAGACCGCCACGAGCTTGCGAATGGCCGGGCGCTGTTCGATCTCTATATTTACGAGCGGCCCGCCTTCGGTGAGACCGGCGATCTTGTGTGCTGCGTTCAGGCCGAACTCGATGCGCGGGGTCTTGTCGTGGTCCATGCCGACGGCAACAGGGACATCTGGCGCCGCCTGGCCTCGCAGCCTGAATCTCGCGCGAATCCGGCGTAAAAGCCACTGCCGATCGAGAGACTATGAAAGGCGCCGGATGCAATCTCTGGCGGGCAGCTTCGCAAGCACGCCGATCAATGCACGACCCGGCCAGAGGCCAACAGGCCTCGTTGTGCGGCACGCGGGAAAGAGGCTGGTTCGCCTGCGCCGGGCGACGACCCGCCCCTTCATCACCTTCGGGCTACTGGCCCGACTGACCGAGAATATCGGCAATCGGCCGCGCCATGTCGACGCGCCGCTTCATGAGATCGGTGAGCCAGCAAAGATGCGCGGCCGCATCGGCGAGCGGCAGCTCGCAAACTTCCCCGAACATCTCGCGCTGATAGTCGAGGTCGCGCTCGAGGATGTCACGCAACCGCCGGCGCGCCGGGCTGTCGTCATCCTCGATCTCTTCATTCGCCTCGCGCGCCGCGTCGAGAAACGCCTCGGCCAGTTCCTGAGCTTCATAATAGCCGCCATCGAGACCCTCGCTCGCCGCGAGGCTCGCCAGCCGCCGGCGCACCAGCGGCAGCTCGGGATCGACCGCCGCATCGTTCAGCGGCAGGTTGAAATCATAGGTGGCAACAAAGTCCCGGATCATCGTCTGCTCCTCGGCGCGAGGAGAGAACATGATGGGAACGCGATGTCAAGTTTCGAATGGCTCGCATGACGCCTTGCGTCGTGGCCGCAGCGCTGACGGATGCCCGCTCTTCCCGCTGGTTTTCACAATCCTGAAGCGCTCGCCGCGCGGAGCGGTTCGGGAGACGACCCGGTCCCCCGGGCAGCGGTCGCCGGCAATCGAAAGCCGATCTTTTCACTCTCCCACAATCTATAGCAAGTAGACGATGGTTCCGCCGTCGGATGTCGTCCGACGCCAATCATGTCGGGGGGTGGCTTGAATCTATTACCGCAATGGACCGAGAAAGCGGACAAGCGCGGCCTTGACCCCCTTGGCATGCAGAATAGCGGGGTCGTGCTTTACCAGTCGCTTCTGCCGGGTATCAGCAACGTCACGTTGCGCATGCGCTACTACGGTTATTATTGCTGGGTCAGCGAAACCTATGCCCGCCGCGGGGCGAGCAGCGACTTCGAAGCCTGGCGCAACTGGGTTCGCCGTGCCGAGGCGCTCTACGCCCTGGTGTCCGCGCGGGCCGAGGATGGCGGTGTGGGCGGCGTCGACTGGGCCAATCGCCGACTGGCAGCCGAGACGCGGACCATCGACTTCGCAGCCGCCGCGTCGACCGACGCATCGCAAGAACGCTATCTGCGCCAAGCGCTCGGCGTCTTCGGAGGCGCCTATTATACGCAGATGGCCGAAATGGGCCTCTTCACGCAGAACCGGCACGGCATACAGGTCGCGACCCGCGATCTAGGCCGGCGCGCGGCCGGCCTGTTCGCGGACGCGATCGGGCCCGATCTCGCCAGGCTCCTCCGCCAGAAAATCACCGATGCCCGCGTCAGCGCCAAAGACCTCGACCGCCTCGCGCCGATCGCGCCCTCGGAGATCTCGTTTGAGAGCGAGGAGCGCCGCTTTTACGAAGCCCTTCTCTTCGCGCGCGAGGAAGCGTCCGGCCGGAGTGCAGAGAGCCGCGCCGCCACGCTCCGCCTCATCCTGGAGACCGCACGCGCTATCGCGGGAGAGCCCGGACCGGAAGATGTCCGCTGGCAGCTCTTCGATCCGCCGCAGGCGCCCTTGTCCGATCGCCTCGAGGCGCAGCGCCTCAATTGGGAAGCTTATCAGTGCCAGGACCTGATGCAGGTCGCATCGGCCGCGCTGCTCGCCTGGGCCATCGCGATCATCAACGCGGACGGGCAGGGCCGAAGCCTTTCCGAGATACGCGGCGAGGTGATCGCCCATTTGTCCCGACAGGACGACGCAGTGTTCAAAACAGACTGGCGCGCGCTTCGGCTGAGCGTCGATCCCCAAGCCATTGCGTATCAGGACCTGTGGGATGACCTCACAAGCGCCCGCGGCGCGCCGGCCGACAAGGCCTTGTCCGCCATCACCCTGATGGCAGCCTTGCACCAGCGCCTTCGCACGCGCCCCGATCTCGCCGATGCGGTCGCTCGCGGCTTGCCCGGCCACGGTCCAGCCCGATCGCTTCGCACGGAACTCGATTGGCTCGAAAGCAGGGAGACCGACACCGTCGTCGATCTGATCGCCGACTATGTGATCGAGCGCGTCGTCCGCCGGCATAGCTGGGTCGCGATGCAGAAGCTCCGCCGGCAGCGCGACTATACCTTCCTCTTCGAGCAGCGCGATGGACGTCTCATTTTCCTTGCCGGATATCAGCCGGTCGCCACCACGCCGCGTCTCGCTCCCGCCATCCAGTTTCTCGAGGACATCCATCTCCTCGACGAGGACGGCCTGACGCCGCTTGGGCTCGCCGCGCTGGAGACGGCCCAATGAGGCTGCCCGACCGCCTCGGCCGGCGCCTTGGCCGCCCCTTCCATAGCGCGATCGCCACGAGCTTCGCCGTCGAATTTGCCGCCGTCGAGCAAATCCTCCTGCCGCAGCTCATGGCGAGCGGCGCGTCGAACCTCCTCCTCATCGCCGACGCGCGCATGGCCTCGCTCGCCCTCTCGGACGGATCGATCCTTCCGACTGCGCTTGGGCGCGACTATGCGCTCTACAGCCCGCCGCCGGCCGACGGGATTTTCCACCCCAAGATCATCCTTCAGATCGGCCGCGACAGTGCTCGCGCCTTCGTCAGCTCCGCCAACCTGACCGCAGCGGGCCTGGCCGGTAACGCCGAGGTCTCGATCGAGATCGGATGCAGGGACGAAGACGGTCCCGAGCGCGAGATCGTGCGATCCATCTGGCGCTATCTTGACGCGCTCGTGCCGGCCGCACCGTCTCCCGCACGCGACGCCCTGCGCTGGGCAAGCGAGCGCGCCGCGTGGATCGAGGCCCCGTCCGGCCAGATTCTGCACGAACTGGAGGAAGGCTCGGCGATCGCGTTCCTCCATGCCCCGGGAGATGCCGGGATCGGCGATCAATTCGTCTCCTTCATCGGCGGCGACAAGGTCCAGTCGTTGGTCGCGATCAGCCCCTATTGGGACGACGATCTTTCCGCCATTGCCGATCTCTCCCGGCGTCTCGGTCCCAAGCAGGTCATCCTTCCGATCGACATCGCCAGCCACGAGTTCCCGGTCGACGCGCCCTTTGCTCGCAAGGTCCGTTTCGTGGATCTCCACTGGCCCATGCGGCGCTTCACCCACGCCAAGATCTTGGTCGCTTCCTCCGCGCGCCACGACCACATCCTGTTCGGCAGCGCGAACTGCACGACCCCGGCGCTGGGGCGGGCAGGGGCCCTCGGCAGCAACGCGGAGGCCTGCATCTACCAAAGGCTACGCCGCGGGGCCGCACGCGAAGCACTCGGGCTCGATCGCTGGCTCGACGGCGACTCCATCGCGCTCACCGATCTTCCTCCGCGAAGCGCATCGACCCCCATTCCGCTCAAAGCGATCGAGGCACGCCAGCCCGGCGCCTTCGTCCTTGACGGAAATCTCCTCACCTGGCGTCCGGTATCCGGGGGGATGCAGGAGGGCGACGTCCAGCTCCTCGACAATGGGGCAAACTTCATCCTGTCCATTCCGGTCGAAGCCTTCGAGCAATCCGGGGACACCCGCACCGCGCCCGTCGATCCGGCGCTGCACCGGACAGTATCTTTTGCCCGCATCGTTTCGGACGATTCCACCTCGGCCATTGCCCATGTCACACATCGCACCGTCCTGCGCGGGCGCCGGCGGGAAATGGCGACAGGCGCCGTTGCCCGCGCGCTCGCACCCTTCACCGACGGGACCGACTTCGACCTCTGGATGCACCAAGCATTCGAAACGCTGGTCCGCGCCGACTTCGACCAGGTGACCGAAGCGCAGGTTTCGGCCGCGCGCAGGCCAAGGCGAAAGGCCGACGCCGAGGGCGAGGCGCCCCCAGTGACGCTCAGCTACGAAGAATTCGTGCAGGCGCGCCCTTCTGGCGGGCGATCGGGCGCCGCCGGCGAGAACAGTCTCGCCGGAACCCATAGCGACAGCATCCGCGATTTCCTCAATCTCCTCTCCGGACGGGCGCCTGGTCCGACCCCCGACGACCATGACGATCCCGCCTATGAGGACCCCGCCGAGGAGGGGGGCGACCTCGATTCCGACGATCGAAGCGATGGGGCCTTCGGCCAGCCGCCCCGACCACCGGCCGAGGAACCGGACGAGCCCGCGCCGATCGACGCACGCCTCTACGAACGGCACGTCATCGCCTACGCCGAAGGTCTCGAATGGGACGAGGCACCACTCGGCCAAAGCGACGTCCTGCGCCTGCGCTTCTGGCTCCTGTTCCTCCTCTACAAGGCCCGCTGCCCCGATCTTCCCCACGGCCTGGACGGGTCAGGCGCTGCGCTGTCCTGGCCGCGCTTCACCGTGCGCATCCTTGTCGCCTTCTTTTGCGGCCGCACCCCGGCGATCAGCCGGCTCATGATGGCGCGCGATTATAGCGGCATGCCCGTCGACTTCATGGAATGCTGGATCACCGCCCTCTGGAGCCTCGATGCCATCGAACGGACGCTGGCCGGGCGGATCAAGGAACGCGAGTTCCTCAAATATATCCCCGAGCTGCGCCGGCGCGTGGTCGCCCTTCTCGGACTCTCTCCCGGCGAATTGGCAGGACACATCGCGACCGATGTTCGCCAAGGGCTCGATCGCTCGATCGGACAAAGGCTCGGCCTTGTCCCATCGCCTCTTACGGAAGGCGCCGTGCTCCCCGGAGCCTTGCCGCCAGATGCCCAGCCGCTAGCGGCCAGGAGCCGCTCGCGGCAGGAAGCAGGACCAGCCGCATGACCACCGAGCGAACTGTGGCCCTCGAGACCACGCCCGTTGAAGAGGGAAGGCGCTGGTCGATCTGGATCGACGTCGAAGGTTTCAGCACGCTCTGGGAACGCGGGCACAAGGCCGTCTTGGGCCTGCGCGCCCTCATGGAGGGCATCTACAGCCTCGGAACCCGGCTCTATCGCGATGACGGCGACCGGCTCTTCGCCCACCAGTTCGGCGACGGGTTCATCATCGTCGCCGATTTTCACGAGCCCCAGCTCGACCGCTGCGCGGCCATCGCGGTCGCGCTCATGCGGCACATCTCCCGTGCCGGGTGTCTCGCCCGGGCCGCCATTGCCGAAGGCGAGTTCGCCGACATTTCCGGCCTGTGGCCCAAGGTCATCCGGGACGCCGTCGCGCGCGATGGCTCGGACGATTGCATATCGCTGGGCAGCGGCCTCATGACGCTGCTGCCTGTCATGGGAACCGCGCTGATCGCCGCCAACAAGCTCGATGCCAGGAACCCGGTCAAAGGGTCAATCCTCACCGTCGCGACGCCGGACGCGACGCGGATCGCCCCGAGCTTTCCGCGCCGGACCATCGATGGCCACGCCGATTTCACCGTCCTCGACTGGGTCCATGCCGACCATGCCCATATCGACCGCATATGGTCCTGCGCCGGCATTGGCGGGGCGCCCGCAGACGCCGAGCGCGCCATTCGGGGCTATATCGATACCGAGGCGCCACCCCCCGCATGGATTCGGGGAACGCTCGATTCCAACAACCTGAGCTGACGGTGCGCCATGCCTGACGAAGAGATTCGCCGCATCAAGGTCGAACGGCTCAGGCCGGGCGACATCATCCTTACCGCGTCCAGCGGCAAGGTCAGCAAGGCCATCCGCATCGCCAGCAAAGGTCAGGTCTCCCACGCGATGATCTGCGTCCAACACGGCTCCATCATCGACTCGACCGATGACGGCGTGCAGGCGCACAACATTCAGCGCGAACTTTACGAGCCCGACGACCACGTCGCCGTCTTGCGCCTTCGCCAGTCCCTGACCGAGGCTCAACTCGCCGCCGTCATCGATTTCGCACGCTCCGAGATCGGCACGCGCTACTCCAGGAGCGAAGCCGTGCGATCGGTCCTGACCGGACCCAAGCCAAGGACGCGGCAGCTCTTCTGCTCACGCCTTGTCGGGCGCGCTTTCGCCAGTGCGGGCGTCCACCTCGTAGCCGACCCTGACTATTGCACGCCCGAACAAATCCGGCGCAGCCCGCTTCTCGCCGAACTTCCGGACATGACGGAGACGGCGTCGCCCGCCGAGCTGGCGGCATGGGCCGCGCGCGCTAATCCCATTGCCGACATGCAGGACATCCAGAACCGGATACTGACCGCCGCGCGGCAGCTCGATCCATCGGTGGAAAACTTCAACGACCTCGACCGGCTCGTGCAGGACCATCCGGAATGGGACGAGGAGATCGCCCGCGTCTATCGCAAGAGCGGCTATCTCGACCTCTGGCGATCCGACTTCGCGATCAACCCATGGCACTATGATCTCGACCATATGGAGGCGAGCGCCGGATCGCACCGCGACGCCGGCCTCCTCGAATATTGCCTCAGCACCATTCGCGAGTTCCACACAGGCGGCCTGCGCTTCGCCGTCAATCTCGCCCATTATCAGCGTGCTCTGGAAGCCAATGGCCGAACCACCACAACGCAGCTGGTGGCGCTCTACCGGCAACTCGTTATGGGCGACCAGACGCCGCGAGGTCGCTCTTGCATGGCTTCAGCGTCACCATCCCGGGGACGTCGCTCCCCATCTTCAGCGGATCGCGCCGCATTCGGAGCTATGGTTCTCGATCGTGGACCGCGTGGAACCCCGGCTTGGCACCATCGCTCGCCTCTCCATCCAGCGCATGGGATCGTCCGATGTCTGCTCGGCATGCGGCGACCCGGCCGAGGACTATCGCCTCGTGAACGCAGCCGAAGCGATGCCGGGCGTGCCGTCGCTCAGGCTTTGCAGCGATTGCGTCGGAATCCGGCGCGGCGGCGGCGAAATCCTTGAGCCAATGTGACAGCGTGCAACAGTCCGATAAGTCGTGGCCGGTATGGGCGGATGCCCGCAAGCGGGCACCGGGCTCTATCTCCGCTTCGCTCCGACCAAGCCCCCTGCGGGGTCTTGTCCGCTTCGCGGTAACGATCCCTTCCGCAGGCGCTCGACGCAGGCGGAGTGCTTCCTCCTGAACCGAAGAATCCAGCCGCACGACCATCGCAATGCAGGCTTCGCCTAAGGAATCGCGCTAGTCGCGCGATGCGGATCGTGGAGCCAGCCCGATCGCATCGCCCCCTTCGCCGCCCTCGCAGGATCCGCGCGTTGCAGAACCGGGGCGGTGATGCAACGAGTTGCAGAGCCAAGCTCCGCTAGCTGAAAATGGGCCGGCGATGTTTGTCCGCTTTCAGCAGCAGCGCCGGCCCATTTTCAGCAAGCTACGCTAGGCTCTCGTGCCTTTTGCATCACCGCCCCGGCCCTGCGCCTTCGGACCTGCGAGGGCGGCTCCGGGTGCGATGACGATCGAGCCGGCCCACGCTCCCTTTCCATTCAAGCAGAACCGTCCGCTTCGCGGCCGGTGCGTCTTTGTCCTTGTTGTGGCCGCTGTCGCGGCCGTCTGATGCTCGGGCTCACCAGGCACGATGAAATCTGTCAAGAAATCAATGACATAGAAGTAATGGAGGGGAGGGAGTAGGGTTTTTATGTGGTCGGAAAGAGAAACGGACCACAGCACAGAGAAAGGATGAAGTCATGAAGATCGGTAGCTTCAAGTTTGACGAGCGCGTCGGCGATATTATCGGCAAGATTGCCACTCGCAGGATGCGCTTTCCTTACCTCATCATGAAGCGCGTCGAGGATCGCCAGAGCGACAGCGCCCCCGTCTATGAAATCTACGAGACGAACGAGGCGGGCGACGAAATCCAGATCGGCGTGGTCTGGGAACGTCGCATGAAGTCCAATGACGAACTCTTCCTGTCCGGCATGATCGACGATCCGAGCTTCCGCGAGCCGCTCCCCATCGCCCTTTTCGGGGACGAGACCAATGGTTTCGACGTCCAGTGGCGGCGTGAACGCGAGCGCGACGCGCAGGGCAGCGGCTTCGGCAATCGCACGAGCGGCGGCCAGCGGCAGGGCGGCTTCGGCGGGCGTTCGGGCGGCGGCTTCTCGGGCGGCAGCACCGCCGGCCCCGGCGGCGAATATACCGGCAACGGGCGCGGCCTTGACGATGAGGTGCCCTTCTAAGCGGCATCAAAGGCGGGCCGGGGGAGCGCTGGAACGCTTCCCCGGACCCTGAACCGTCACCCGACCAAAGGAACCCATCCCATGAGCAAGCCAACGGCCTTGCGCAGCGTTAGCAGCTTTGCCGACCTGCCGGAACTCTATGCCGAACTCACAACCACGCCCGATTTCGTGGCATCGTTCGGCGATCCGCTTCCGCTAACCATCATCCAGCCCGACGAGGAGCCGGGCGAATTTCTCATGCCCGATCCGCTCGCCGCACAGGCGGAATGCGGCGGCATCATCGCCGCCATCTTCGACCTGTTGACCGATACGCGGCTGGCCCCCCTCGCGCCCGAACTCGCATGGGGTTTCGTCAACAGCTTCCACTTTGTCGCGAACAAGCTGGAAAGCCGCGAGGATCGGCTGGCCGACACCCTGCGCGATATGGCGCGGCGGCTGGAGCCGGGCGAAGTGTTCATCAAGGAACTGGAAGATACCCAGCTTGAATGCCAGTCGGTTGCCGAGCAGCGCGCCGCGATGGAAGCCATGCGCGACTATGCCGCCGCGATGTATCGCGCCTATGCCGGTCGCCCGTGGTCGCCTGCCAAGGGATCGCGCGCGTCCCATGTCACGACCGCAAGCCAGATTTCCGCGCTCGACTTCCTGCGCGCGCGATCCGAGCGGCGGCGTGACCGATACGACCCGCAAGGCCCGGTCGTCGTCGTATCCGGCCCGCAGGACTGGCACGACTGGCGGATTATCTGGGGACGCCTCGACCAGATCAGGACGCGCATCCCCAACATGGTCCTTGTCACCACCGGACAGCGTGCCGGAGTGGACGCAGCGGCAGCGGCTTGGGCGGCGCAACGCGGCGTCATCTGCATCGCGTTCGGCCTCTATGGACGCGGGAAGGGCAAGGGCTTCAAGCGCAATCGCGACATTGCCGAGCTTATGCCCGTCGAGGCGCTGCTTTGCGAAGGTTCCGGCATCCAGTCGAGCCTTTATGACCTGTTCAACCCGGAGAAGGGCCACCGCGTCCCGACCCATGTTTTCATGCGGACCGATCAGGAACCCGATGTGCCCATCAAGCGCAGGCGCCGCGTCATAGCGGCCTGATCGGACCACCAGCCCAAGAGAGGGACCGGCGCGGGACACCGCAGCCGGTCCCTTGTCGTGCTTGTCGCACGAGCGGGGGAAACCCGAACGGTTTCCCCCGCGCCGCTCCTTTTGCCGGGCGTTCCGCCCGCCAACGTCGCTCCCCTTTCCGCTAAGGATGCACCGTCTCCTGGCTCCCGTCTCCGGCCTCCGATCCGGGAGGCCGCGTAGCGCCGGACTTCACCCCACCAACAGCACGAGCCTTCGTCGGCGCGCGCCGTTCGGGCGGATCATCGGACGCAGCCGGAAGCGCCTTCAGTGCAGCCAGCGCCGCGCCGCCGCCGATCCTGATCGCCTGCGAGAGCACATCACGAAACTCGCGCTCGCTCAGTCTCTCGACCGCAAGCTCCGACGCGAGCTTACCATAATGCGCGCGCAATCCACGCCGCACCATCTCGGCTTCCTGCGCGAGATTGCGCTGATCGGCCTCGATCTTCGCGAGCCGTTCCCGTTCCGTCATCTTGGGCATTCTTGGACTCCTTCTCAAAAGGAGGTCTGCCCGCCAGCCCCGACTATCTTCCAAGGAGCATCCGCTTGCAACGCCTTCCGGACGACACAGCGCAACCGATCGAATGCGGCTCCCCCGGACGGGGAGACCCGCGCCGATCGGGATCGACAGGCGCAGCGGACGAGCGCGCTGCGGACGAGGGACGCACGCCGAAGGCGGGTGTAATGCACCCCACGCACGGGTGCTGCGGGGACGAATCGCCCGGATTTCCGCCATTTTTGGCAGGCACAGGATGGCTGTCGATCTGGCACTGATCGGCTGCCGGCGGCAGCCAGCCGCTGGCCGTGTCGCACTTAAGCGGTTGATCTGCCTTGGCACTTCGTGGCTGCCACCGGCAGTTTCGATAAATTGTTGAGATCACGCCGTAAATCGGCTATAAAGCTCTTGCTTCACCACGTTGCTGGCGTGCCGGACAAGGAGTCCGCCGCTTGGCACGCATCACAATCCGCATAGATGATGACCTCTATGCGCGCCTTTCTGTCCAGGCGCGCAATGCAGGTCTTGGCGCCGCGACCTACTGTCGCGACATCCTCGAACGCTTCGAAGGCTCCGATCCTTCAGGCTATCACGCCCGGTTCGACGAGCTCCACGCGACGGTCATCCAGGCTTTCGCAATCCTTGCCACATCGGTCGGCGAACGGTCGCCGGATATCCTCCAGAAGGGACTGGGCGAAGCCCGTCGGCTTCTCCGCGAAAGGGGGCTGCTCGATCCCGAGCAGGATCGCCCATGAGCATCTTCCGCCACGATACGCTGGGCTCCTGGACCCGGGGAGGCCAGGCCATCGTCCACAATGTCCGCATGACCACGCAGGTGTTTTACCAGACCTTCCTCGCGGGACTGGTGATCTGGATCGGCGGCATCATCTGGTACGCGCTCGAAAAGTCGTCCGAGTACGAACGCTTCGTGATGCTGAAGGTCACGCAGGCCTATTTCATGGGTGACACGCTGCCGGGCAACGCAACACCGATCCTGTTCAAGACCCCGGCGGGTAAGCAATACTGGACCACCCCTAAAGGACTCATCAGCTCCGGTGTCGCGCACAAGACGCTCGCCGCCTTCGAAACCTACCTTCTTCATGGGGCGCTGCTCGCCGGTCTCTTCGCCCTCGCCATGTTGGGATGGGCCTGGTTCTATTTCACCCGAACAGGGAGGGGGCTGGGCTCCAACCAGTTCCTACGCGGGGCTCGGTTCGGGACTGTGCGTCAGGTCCGCCGGGCCCTCTGGCGCTATGCTAAGGGCAGCTTCGAAGTCGGTGGCGTCAATGTGCCAGATGCCTTCGAACCGGAACATATCCTCATTTGCGGCGCGCCCGGAACCGGCAAGACCAACATCATCGTCAAGATGCTGGACGGCATCAGAAAGCGGAAGCGCCGTGCTATCGTCTATGACACCGCCGGCACCTTCGTGGAAAAATTCTACCGGCCGGGGATCGACGTTCTGCTCAATCCTCTGGATGCCCGCGCGGATTGCTGGTCGCCCTGGGTCGATGTTCCTCGCGACTATCATTACGATCAGATCGCCGAGTCCACGATCCCGGACAAAGCCGGGGATCCGTTCTGGGCGAAAGCCGCGCGCGGTACGCTAGTTGCCGTCCTTCGGAAGCTCGCGCGCCAGGAACGTACCCTTGTGTCGATCCTGCTCGACACGTTGCTGCGTTCCAAATTGAAGGATCTCGCTGCCTTTGCCGCTGGCACTGATGCGGCGGCGTTCATCTCGACGGAAGGAGAACGCACGAGCGCCGGCATCCAGGCGGAACTCGCCTCCGTCATGCGCAGCTTCTCCTATCTCGACGATACCGCCGACGGTTTTTCGATTCGCGATTGGGTCGCCAACGAGAGGGACGACAGTTGGCTCTTTATCACGGTGAAGGCGGATCAGCTTCCGTCGCTGCGTCCCCTCATCACGGTATGGCTCGACATCGCGATCAGCGCGATCATGAGCATGACCGCCGATCGCAACCGGCGCCTCTATTGTGTGATCGACGAGTTGCCGACGCTCCAGCGCCTGCCCTCGCTCGGTGATTTCCTTGCCCGCGCCCGCAAATATGGTGGCTGCGGCATTCTCGGCTTTCAGAGCTACCCGCAATTGGAAGCGACCTACGGCATCCAGGATGCAGCCGCGATCACAGGTTACTGCTCAACCTGGGTGGCACTGCGAGCCAACGACACCCCGACCGCGAAGCATATCAGCGAGAACCTCGGCCAGGTTGAGCAGGTCGAAGCCAATGAGGGCATGTCCTACGGCGTGAACGACATGCGAGATGGCGTGAATCTTTCGCGCATGCAGGTGACGCGACCTTTGGTTATGCACACCGAGGTCACCAACCTTCCAAATCTCATTGGCTATCTGCGCTTCGGACGCAGCCTGCCGGTGGTCCGTTTCGAGGACAGCTACAACAAGGTTGCCTTCGTCGCGGATGCGTTCGAGGAGCGCGGAGCGCCGCCCGTTCGAATAGGCGGCGCAGTCCCACCGGCGTCCCCACCTTCGGTAGCGTCGGCTTCACCGGCCAAGCCAAAGCCAGGAGCACCGAAACGACGCCGGCCCGAGCCAAAGGTGCAAGAGGCCGAACTGCCGCTTCGTCCGCCGCCGGAAGAGACGGAACCATCGGGCAGTGCCCCAAGTGCAGGATCGACGCCACCGGCGCATCCGAATGGAACCGATGAACGGGATCCCGCTTCGCCGCCGCTCGAACTATTCGGCAAGCCCGCTGGGTTCCGTCTCAGCCAGCATGGTCGGCATGACGGTGCCCGCAACGCTGCGAGGCCGGCATGATCAATCCCATCCGCCTCAAGGGAAAACCCGCGAACATCGCCCGCTATTATACTGTCGGTGACTATTACACCAAAGGCGCCGACGAGCATTCTGAATGGGGTGGTAAGGTGGCCGCTGAACTCGGCCTTGAAGGGAAGGTCGATCCCGGCGTTTTCAAGGAGCTTCTCGCCGGCAAGGTTGGTGATCAACAACTGGGCCGCCGCCGCAAGGATGGGAATATCCAGCACCACCCTGGTTGGGATTTCGCGGTCAATGCTCCGAAATCGGTCTCGATCATGGCGCTGGTGGCAGGTGATGATCGAATCATACAGGCCCATGAGAAGGCAGTCGGGGTGGCGCTTTCCTACCTCGAAGAACACGCCACAATGCGGCATCGCGTCGATCGAGAGGTTGTCGAGAACACGACGGGGCGGCTCATCTACGCCCGCTTCACCGAGCATGCTTCACGCGAGCTCGACCCGCATCTTCACACCCATGTCGTGGTCATGAACATCACCGATGAGCGTGACGGCGAAAAGAAGGTCAGCCTGGAGACGCGCGCCATGTTCGCGGAACAGATGGCCGCAGGACAGGTCTATCGGAATGAGCTGGCGCACCTTCTCAAGGAGCTTGGCTATGAGGTCGAGTTCGATCCTCGGCGCGGCCTCTTTGAAATCAAGGGTGTCCCGAAGGGCCTGATCGCCGAGATGTCCCAGCGAGCCGAGCAGATCGAGGCTCACGCGAAGGAACATGGTCTGACGGGGCAGGCGGCGCGCCAGCAGGCCTTCTACGTCACCCGCGGCCCGAAGCAGAAAATGACTCTTGAGGACCTGCATCAGCGGTGGGACGGGCGTTTGGGCCAACATGCCGAGGCGGTAAAGGAGACGCGCGAAAGCGCCGAAAAGTCCGGCGAGCGAAGGATCGAGGTCGAGCCCGAGGTCGCCGCGCGGGCGATGCTGTTTGGCCTGCGCCAGTCGGAAGGCAAGGAAGCGGTCAATAACCTCGGACGGTTGTTGCAGACGGCTTTAGCCTCGCATGTGGGTGAGGTTCGCCTCTCTGACATACGCCCCGTTATCGAGGACCACGAGGCGCGTGCGAAGCTTCTGGAAACACGACATCGTACTGGCGACGAAATCCATACGCGCGGCCGGACGACGCGGAAAACGGCCCGCCTGGAAATGGCCTTGTCGGATCATCTGGCGCTGGCCCTCAATGACGCGCGGCCACTGGTTTCAGTCGAAGCCCTCCGCGACGCCGGTATTGCCCACAATCTCAAGCCCGAGCAGAGAACGGCCCTTCTCCACATCGGGACAACAGACCACCGGGTTGTCGCGGTGCATGGCGTTGCCGGCTCCGGCAAATCGACCATCATCGGGGCGTTGCATGAAGCGGTGGGGGAGACCGCCACCCTGATTGCGCTGGCGCCAACCTCGTCGGCCGCCGGTGAACTAGGCCAGAAGGCGAAAATCGAGTCCCGCACCGTGGCCAGCTTGCTCGCCACCGGAGGTGCCAGGCTCGATGAGAATCATGTCCTTGTGGTTGACGAGGCAGGCCAGCTCGGCAACCGCCAAGCCATCCGGCTCCTCGAGATTAGCCGGATGACCGGCGCCCGCCTCATCCTGCTCGGCGACACCCGGCAGACGGGGGCAATCGAGCAGGGAAAGCCGTTCTGGCTGATGATGCGCCTGGGGATGCCCAAGGCCGAGCTGAAGGATCCGATTCGCCAGCAGGACGACGGGATCACGCAGGCCGTCCGGCTGGCACGGCTTCAGAACTATGATGGTTCCCTCAAGGCGCTTGAAGCTGTCACTAGCGGAGAGAGCAGCGAAAAACTTGCGGTCGCAATGGTTGCGGATTGGACGAGGTTGAGCCCGGAGCAACGTGCCAAGACCAACATGCTCGTTCTGGAAAACGCGACCCGCTTGATCGTCAACACCAAGGTCCGTGAGGCTCTCAAGACCGAGGGCGCGCTTGCGGCGGAGGAGGCCCGGCTCTCGATACTCTTCCCGTCGGGAATGACCGATCAGGAGAAGCATTTCGCGCGTTTCTACTCCCGTGGTCAGGTCGTGGTGTTCTCGCGCGACAACGTGGGCCTCGGGATCGCCCGGGACGCCGAATACAAGGTGATCGGGATCGGGCGGGACAGTCGCGGGCGGCAGACCGTCAATCTGGTGGATGAGCATGGCAGAACGATCCAGTGGGACCCGCGCTTGGGACGGGCATCCCAGATCAATGTGTTTCGCGAAGAGCAACGGGATCTTGCCGCGGGCGACCGTATTCAGTGGCGTCTCGTCAACAAAGACCTGGACCTCAAAAACGCTGAGCGTGGGACCGTGGAGCGCCTCGACGGTTCGCTCGCGACCATTCGCTGGGATCGCGACGAGCGGCTTCAGGAGATCGATCTCTCTCGGCACAAGAACTGGGACCATGGCTATGGCGAAACCGTCTATTCTGCGCAGTCCAAGACCTACGATCGGGTCTATGTCCTTGCCCCGGTGAACTCGCCGTTGGTCACCGGCCAGAACTATTACACCGCCATCACTCGCGCGAAATTCGGGGCGAAGCTCTGGACCGAGGATCGGGAGCGCCTGGTCGATAAGCTGAAACAGCGTTCGGGAGAGAAGACCTCTTCGCTACAAGGTCTGGGACGGATCGAGCGGGACAGCGTCAGGGGCCGAACTGCCCGCCACGGTGAGCGCTGGGACCGGCTTCGCAACGAGCAGCGCGCCAATCGCGAAACCCTCAAGGATCGCTTTGCAGCACAAGGTGAACCGATTGAGATATCTCGGCCGGAGGGGTTCGCCGAACGCATCGCAGACCGAGCGCAGTCCGCAGCATCCTTTCTGGATCGTTGGATAGTTTCTCTGCTCGACCGAAGTGCGGATCGAGGCGATGACCGGGAAGGTGGACGTTCCGCTGGGTCCACTCCTCAGCCTACGGCTGAACCCGCTCACGCCCCCTCCCAGGAACACGGGGCCGGCCATGATCATTGATTCGAGATTCATCCGGCGCTTGCTTGCGATTGTCCTACTGATAGCGCCGCCAGAGTTCGCGGGCGCTCACGCAGCATCTTCCGCCTCGCATGAGACCCGCATCGCATCATGTATCCGGCAGGTCTCGGGCGGTCGCACTTGGCTAGAAAAAACGCTGTGGGGGTTGCGTGATAAAGAGGGTGGCTGGGTCGGTGCCGAGGTGCCGAATAGCGACGGCAGCCACGACTTGGGTCCCCTTCAAATTAACAGTTGGTGGGTCACGCGCATAGCGGACAAGGTGCAGAGGCCACCGAACATCGTCCGCTACTGGCTTGTGAATGACGCCTGTTTCAATGTCGATGCGGCTCGCTGGATATTCCTGTCCGCACTCACAACGACTGGCGACTATTGGAAAGCGATCGGCGTCTACCACAGTCCGACCGCGTGGCGGCAACGGCGCTATGCTGCCCTGGTCGCGGTCAAGATGTCCAAGCGCTTCGGCACTGCCATTTTCAGCCAGAGACGATCTCGTGAAACGGACTGAAGGAGCCGAAGCCATCGGCGAGTTGGTGGATCGTCCGCCGGACACCTAAGGAACTAGTCGTGTCGCGGCTGGACGAGGAGTCTCATTGTCGTTTGGTCGCCGACTATGCGGCCAGACGCAGACGCTTCCGCGCCAGCAGCGACCGCACGAAGCCGTCCCACTTCTTCATAGCGGCCCGCTTCTCCGGCATGTAGCTCCACCGATCATAGCTTTTCGAGCTGACATCTTGGAGCGTGTGGTTCTGGAGGCGGTCGCGGATTTCCTTAGAGATGCCCGCTTGGCCCGCCAGCGTTTTCCATGTCCGGCGCAGGTCGCGGTTGGTGACAAACGGGATGACGCCGCGCTCCCGCTGCCGCCACATGAAGGCATAGAGCGTGCCGTGGGCGACAGGCTTGCTCGGATCTTTGGCTGAAGGGAAGAACCAGCCATATTCGTTCGTGTTGATGCCTTCGAGTAGTTCCGCTGCCAAGGAGGGAAGCGGGATCGCGTGGGGCTTCCTGTTCTTGGTCTTGGACCAGTCGATGATGCGTTCCTTCCGGTCATACTGATCGACGTGAAGCCGCGCGATTTCCTCGACGCGCTGACCCGTCAGCATCAGAAGCCGGACCGCTCGCGTATAGGGCGGATGCACCGGCGTATCGGGGCACTCCAGCCACCTATACAGCCGCACATATTCGTCCCCCGTCAGCCAGCGCGTGCCGACCACCTTGGGCTCGGTCGGAATGTCGGCTGCGGGGTTGTAGGCCAGCCGGAAACGTCGCGGTGACGTGTTTCGATAGTCGTTCTCCGATTTCAGGCCCCACGAATATGCCGACCGGATGTAGCTGCGAACATGGTCCGCCATCGAGCGCGTCCCACGCTCATAAATCGGCCGGATGACCTCCAACACGTCCTCAGGGAGAATATCACGCGCCAGTCGGTTCCGGCCGAGCGTGTCAGCGATCTTGTTGAGACCTTTCTTGGCTTCCTTCCACGACGGCTTGCCGGCGTCCTTGAGCGCGTCCGTATAAGCCTCGAACAGGTCGGCTACTGTCCCCGGCCGGCTATCGCCCGCGACCTTGATGCTGCTGCCCCGCTGGATCGGCACCGCATAGTCGCGCTCGAACAACTTGCGGGCAGCGGCCAACGACAGGGAAGGATAGACGCCCAGCTTGGACTTAATGCGCTTCTTGTCGCGCCACTGGACCGCATACCACGTCGCCGTGACCCGCGACGGCATGGGTTTCAGGATCAACGTCAGGCGCCCTGTGCCATGGCCTTCGCCATCGGGAAGGGTTTTCTCCTTCCGCGTTGTCGCGACAGCCCGGATGGCTTGCCGAATCTCACCATTTGTCAAAGCCGCCACGCCCGCCTCCTGCACTGGGGACTGTCCACCAAATAGGGGACGCAAACTGGGGACGGTTCACCGTCCGCACCCCTCAAATTAGTCCCAAACGGCGTTCGGTCAAGAGTCAGAAAAAACTAAGGAAATGTGCGGGAGTTTACGGGAATGAGCGGGGGTGAAAGAACCCAAGTAGGGTGGTTGTGCACGAGGATCAGCGCGGCTGAACCGAGATCAATGGCCCTGCGGATGACCTCCCGCGTATAGATCGCTGCCTGATCGACCGAGCCGTCGCCCATATGTTCATCGCGAATCAGCATGTTGCGGCTGTTGAGATGCAAAACCCTCACCCGTTCCACCGGCAGGAACGCCATGTCGGCGCGCAGATAGTCGAGCAGCGCCTGCCAGCTTGCGAGCACCGGCTTTTCGGCGACCTCATTACGCAGCATGCGCAGCGCGGTTGCCTGAACGATCTTGATTGCGGCGATGCTGGTGTCGCCCATGCCGGGCACGCGGGCAATGGCTTGCCAATCCGCCGCCATCAGACCCCCGATCCCGCCGAATTCGCGCAGCAGCGCCTTGGCCAGCGGCTTGGTGTCGCGGCGTGGGATCGCCAGAGCCAACAGATATTCGATCAGTTCATGGTCGTGCAGCGCCGCGCCGCCGCTCTCCGCGAGCTTCTGCCGCAGTCGGGCACGATGCCCCACGCCGTCATGCGCGGCCTTCAAATCCTTTTCCGGCAATGTCTTACCCGCCCCCTCTGCACTATGGCGAGGCTATAAGTTGCGGAATTTCCGGGCAAGGATATTTAGAGGCAGTCAGACGTTGTTAAGGCGTTACGGACGTAAATTGAGCGTTTTCAAAGCCCGGGGTTGGCCATAGGCATGGAAGAGGAAGACGGCGAAAAGGAAATTCGCCGGGGCTGGCTGCGCTGGCTTGGCGTCGGCACGGGGGGGCTCGTGCTGATATTGGCCGCGCTCTGGACTCAGCGCGCACCCATCGCCGAAAATTTCATCAGCCGTGAACTTAACCGGCGTGGCGTTGAGGGCAGCTATGACCTGAAGGACATCGGCCTTCGCACCCAGCGGATCGAGAATATCGTACTCGGCGACCCGACCCATCCCGATCTGACGGCGCGTTGGGTGGAGGTCGATATTGCCTTTACCGGCCTGACGCCACAGGTCGCGGCGGTGCGGGCGGGTGGCGTCCGGGCGCGTGGATCGCTGCGCGGCGGCGTGCTGAGTCTGGGCGAAATCGACAAGTTCAGGGACACGAGCTCGACCGCGCCGTTCAGCCTGCCGGACATTCTGCTGGGGCTGAGCGACGCGCATTTGCGGCTGGACACCGATGCCGGAATCGTGGGGATGCAGATCGACGGCAATGGCAATCTGCATTCGGGCTTTCGCGGCAAGCTGGCGGCGGCGATGCCCAATGCAGGCTTGGGCGGCTGCGGCCTCGCCGGTCTCGTGGCGTCGCTGGATGTCGCGATACGGGATGGACAGCCGCATCTGTCGGGGCCGGTGCGGGGGGATGCCCTTGCCTGCCGCGATGCCGCCACCGCCATGGCCCGGCCTGCGGCGAATGTCGATATTCGACTGGGTAAGGCGCTGGATCGATGGAGCGGCCATGTCGATCTGACCGGCGATGCGCTGAAATCCAATGGCATGGTGCTGGCCCAGCCGGCCGGGCGGATCGATTTCGACGGGACGGGAGCCTCGACGGCGGGCAGGGCGCGGATCGGGGCGGCGGCGCTGTCTGCGGCGGGCGCGCTGGCCGGACAGACAGAGATTCAGGGCGCCTGGCAGATCGGCAAAGGCGAGGCGCGGATGCAGGCCAGGCTTTCCGCCCGGCAACTGCGTCTTGCCGGGCGCGATCCGCTGGCAGGCTTGCGCGAATCGGCGTCGGGGACACCTGTCGAGCCGCTCGCGGTCCGCTTGGCCGATGCTGTGCGGCACGCGGGCGAGGACAATATCCTGCAGACCGATCTGGCCTTCGCCCAGCAGGGCCGGGGTGGCAGCCTGGTCCTCACCGATACTCGTTTTTCCGCTCGCAGCGGCGCCAAGGTGGCGATTCCCGGCGACGGACGGGTGACCCTCGGTTGGCCCGGAAAGGGGCGGCAGGCGTTCGACTGGGCGCTGGACGGTGCGGTGACGACGGATGGCGGTGGACTGCCCAAGGCCGCGCTGCGGCTGGCCCGGCGGGCTGGCGGCGGCTTTGGTGGGCAGCTGTTCGTTGAACCCTATGCGGCGGGACAGGCGAAGCTGTCGCTGGAACCGGTGCGCTTTGTGGCCGGGCCGAAGGGCGATACGCGTTTCTCGACGGAAGTGCGGCTCGATGGCCCCTTGCCGGGCGGGCGGCTGCGCGGATTGGCCGCCCCCGTCGAGGGGCAGTTGGACGCCGATGGCACGATTGCGGTCAATCGGCGCTGCGTGCCGGTATCGTTGATCGAGGCGCGTTATGGCGGCTTCTCCATCGGGCGGACGCGGCAGACATTGTGCCCCATCGGCGGCGGCGCGCTATTTGCGGCTGGTCCCAAAGGAGTGCGGGGCGGCGCGGAAATCCGCAAGCTCGCGCTCATCGGCAAGAGCGGGGACAGTCCGATGCGGCTTTCCGCGGACAGCGCGCGCGTCGCGCTGGGGCGGGAGGGCTTTGCACTGTCCCAGGTGGATCTGGGCATCGGGCCGCAAGATGCGCCGGTCCGCCTGACCGCTGCGGCTCTGGATGGAAAGGCGGTCGGCAAAGGGCTGGCCGGTCGGTTGACCGGCGCGGGTGGGCGAATCGGCACGGTGCCGTTGATCGTCGAAAATGGCGCGGGCGACTGGAGTTTCGCGGGCGGCGCGCTGAAGCTGGCGGCGGCGCTGACGGTGCGCGACGCGCAGACGCCCGGACGGTTCGAACCGCTGCAGGTGCCCGATTTCGCGCTGACCCTGAAGAATGGCCGGATTGCCGCCACGGGATCGCTGAGGGCGCCGCGCAACGATGGGCTGGTGGCGCGGGCCGTGATCGCGCATGATCTGGGCAACGGACGCGGCAATGCGGATCTGGCGGTTCCCGGTCTGGTCTTCGGCCCGAAGCTTCAGCCTGAGGATGTGACGCGGCTGGCGCTCGGCGTCGTCGCGAATGTGCAGGCGACGGTGAGCGGGGCGGGCCATATTCGCTGGGATGGCAATCATGTCACCAGCGACGGCCTGTTCCGTACTGACAATGCCAATCTGGCCGCTGCCTTCGGCCCGGTGGAGGGGCTGTCGGGCGAATTGCGCTTCACCGATCTGCTGGGTCTGGTCAGCGCGCCGGGGCAAGAGGCGCGAATCAGGTCGGTCAATCCGGGCGTGGAGGTGCGCGACGGCGTGGTGCGATACCGGCTGGAAGCGGGGCAGAAGGTGCATATCGAGGGTGGGGGATGGCCGTTTTCCGGCGGTCAACTGGCGCTGTTGCCGACCACGATGGATTTCAGCGCCAATGTGGATCGTTACTTGACCTTCCGCGTCATCGGGCTGGATGCGGGCGCGTTCATCCAGGCGATGGATCTCAAAAATATCTCCGCGACGGGTACGTTCGACGGGATCATGCCCTTGATATTCAATGCACAGGGCGGCCGCGTCGCGGGCGGCGTGCTGACCGCGAGGCAGCAGGGCATGCCGCCGCTGCTGATGCCTGAGGGGGTGCTGCCGACCATCCCCTGCGATCCCACGCGCCAGTCGGGTACCTTGTCCTATGTAGGGCCGGTATCGAACGAGCAATTGGGCGCCATGGGACGGCTGGCCTTCGATGCGCTCAAGAATCTCCAGTATAAATGCCTTACCATCCTGATGGATGGTGCGCTGGACGGAGAAATGGTGACGAATGTCGTGTTCAACGGCGTCAATCGCGGGCAGATCGGCGGCGCGCCGGCGGGGCTGGCGCGCAATTTCACGGGCCTGCCCTTCATCTTCAACGTGCGGATCGCGGCGCCCTTCCGGGGGTTGTTGGGGACCGCGCAGTCCTTCATCGATCCCTCATCGCTCATACAAAATAGCATAGGCGACCAGATGCAGGAGAAGATTCGGGAAAAGGTTGCAGTTCAGCCTGCCGAAAGCGACACTGTGCGAAACGGGGAGCAGAAATGAAGAAGCGAACGATCATGACGGCGGGCTTCGCCGGTTTGGCCTTGGGGGGCTGCATCCAGGTGAAGGCCCCGGACAAGCCCATTGAAATCAATCTCAATGTCAAGGTGCAGCAGGAAGTCGTTGTCAGATTGCAACGCGATGCGCAGGATCTGATCCAGAATAACCCGGAGTTGTTCCCGCAATGACACGCAAGTTTATAATGATCGCCGCCACAGCGGCCGTCGCGCTGGCGACTGGCCTGGTCATGACCTCTCCCGCCCGTGCGCAGTCCGGCGCGGTCGCCGCGGCGATGAGCGCGGGGACCGTCGGCGAGCAGGCCGACGGCTATCTGGGTATCGCCGGGTCCGTGAGCGATGCGGTGCGGTCCGAGGTCGAATCGATCAACATCAAGCGGCGCGCCGCCTATACCGACCTGGCCGGCAAGCGCGGCGTGACGGTACAGGATGTCGCCGCCGCGACGGGATGCCAGACGTTGAGCAGCCGCGTGAAACAGGGACAGGCCTATCGGATCGGTGCCGGCGCCTGGCAAACCAAGGGCGCCGGGCCGATCGCTTTGCCGCCCTATTGCGCGACCGCCGGGTGATTCCCGGGGACAGGGGACTTTCGACCCGGCTTCGTCCGGACAGGAAATTCTCCTGCCCAACGACGGTTGACACTCCGGAAAGCCCTTTCTAAACGGGCCGCGCCTTGACGGGTGCAGCCGCAAGCGCCATGCCGCCTGAACCCTTATATGAAGGAGGATGGTCGATGGCGGCGGATGCACCGGGGCAGGACCCGGCGGGGGAAGATGCGCGGATCGCCTCTCTGGAGGAGCGGATCGCGCAGGCCGAACACGTCGAACGGGTCAGACAGGGGACCAAGGAGCAGCAGGCGGACGATGGGTCGCGCCTCGGCAACAGGGTTCTCGCTGAGCTGATCGGGGGTCTTGTTGGCGGTGCCTTGATCGGCTGGGTTTTGGACCGGCTGCTTGGGACATCGCCCTGGCTCCTGCTCGTTTTCCTCGGTCTTGGGATCGTGGCGGCTTTCAGGAATATCATCAGATTGACGACGGCGAAGCGTCCCGACCAATAGGGGCGCTTCTGTCTTAGTCTAAAGGCAGAATGTTACAGGGGTCCAGCGTGGCAGAATCCGGCAAAATCGATCCGATGCACCAGTTTGCGATCGAACCGCTGTTCGGTACGGACCATCTGTCGCTGGGCGGTTTCAACATCGCCTTCACCAACAGCGCGCTCTACATGGTGGCCGCTGCGGTGGTGCTTTGGATCTTCGTCGTCGGCGGCATGAAGCGGCAGCTGGTGCCCGGCCGCTGGCAGATGGCGGTCGAATATATGACCGGCTTCATCAAGAGCCTGCTGATCGCCAATGTGGGCGAGGGCGGCAAGAAGTACATTCCTTATGTCTTCTCGCTGTTCATGTTCATCCTGCTGGCGAACCTGCTTGGCCTGTTGCCGCTGGGCCTGATTGGCCTGCACCCCTTCACTTTCACCAGCCATTTCACCGCGACCGGCGTGCTCGCGATCATGAGCTTCTCGATCGTGCTGGCGGTGGGCTTCTACAAGCATGGCCTGCACTTCTTCTCGCTGTTCGTGCCGCACGGCACCCCGGCGCTGATGGTGGTGCCGCTCTTCTTCATCGAACTCGTCTCCTTCATGGTGCGTCCGTTCAGCCTTGGCCTGCGACTGTTCGTCGCGATGACCGCTGGCCACGTACTGTTGAAGGTGCTCGCGGGTTTCGTCATCAACAGCGCCAATGCCAGCCCTGCGCTGGGGTTCACGGTCGGCGCCGCCAGCTTCGTCCTGATGATCGGCATCAGTGCTCTGGAAGTTCTGGTGGCGGTGATCCAGGCCTATGTGTTCGCGCTGCTGACCTCGGTCTACATCAACGATGCCGAGAACCTGCACTAAGTTTTTTCCTCAACGTTTGACTAGAGTTTAGAAAAGGGAGTTTACGACATGGACGCAGAAGCTGCAAAGCTGCTCGGTGCTGGCCTGGCCGCGATCGGTGCGGGCATTGCCGCCCTCGGTGTGGGCAACGTCTTCAGCTCGTTCCTCGAAGGCGCGCTGCGCAACCCCGGCGCTGCCGACGGTCAGCAGGGCCGCCTGTTCATCGGTTTCGCCGCGGCGGAACTTCTGGGTCTGCTGGCGTTCGTTATCGCCATGATCCTGGTGTTCGTGGCCTGATAACCGCTTGGGGTGGGCGGGGTGCCTTCTTTGATGCCCGTGCCCACCTCCTGATTGACCGCGCCCCGATCGGACGGATCCCATAAAATGCCTCAAATCGCGCAAATTGCCGAAACCTATTCCTCGCAGATCTTCTGGCTGCTGGTGACTTTCGGCTTCGTTTTCTTCGTCATCGGCCTCGGCATGGTGCCCAAGGTGCAGGCGACGGCCGACGCGCGCGACGCGAAAATCAGCGGCGATCTGGATTTGGCCAAGGCGGCCTTCGCCCGCGCCGATGAAGCCGAAGCGGACTATCGCGTTCGCGATGCCGAAAGCCGTGCCGCCGCTCAGGCGATGCTGGCCAAGGCCAAGGCCGAAGCCGCCAAGGCGTCCGAAGTCAAGCTGGCCGCCGCCGATGCGGACATTGCGAGCAAGATCGGCGCCGCCGAGGCCCGCATCAAGGCTGCGTCCAACGCAGCCATGGCAGAGATTGAAACCGTCGCCGCTGACGCAGCGCGCGACATGGTGGCTCGCATCTCCGGCGTGGACGCGTCGGACGAGGCAGCCCGTAACGCAGTAAAGGCGGCACTGGCCCATGGCTGAGGCAGCAGCACAGGAAGCCCCGCATATGAACGAGGCGATCCATAGCGAAGGCATGGAGCCGGTTGGCACCGTTGCCCATGAGGGCGTTGCCCCGCACAGCGATCCCAAGGCAGTCGGCATGGACGCCACTGCCTGGGTCAGCCTGGCGATGCTGGTCTTCATCCTGATCCTCCTGTTCAAGAAGGTTCCCGGCCTGATCGGCGGGGCGCTGGACGGAAGGATTGCGCAGATCAAGACGCAGCTTGAGGAAGCCTCCAAGCTGCGCGCCGAAGCCGAAGCGCTGAAGGCGGAATATGAAGCGAAGCTGGCGGCTGCCGCTGGCGAGGCTGATGCGATGCGCAAGTCGGCGGAGCATGAAGCCGAAACGCTTCTGGAAGACGCCAAGGCCAATGCGGTGGCGCTCGTCGCCCGCCGTCAGAAGATGGCCGAGGACAAGATCGGTGCGGCCGAACGTTCTGCGATCGCGGATATTCGTACCAAGGCGGTGACGGCTGCGACCAATGCTGCTGCGACGCTGATTGCCCATGGGCATGACTCCCGGGCAGACAAGGTGCTGGTCGACGATGCGATCAAGGGTCTTGGACCGAGCGTCTGATCCGGTCTGAATATAAGATTAAAAAAGGCCGACGCAGATTTTGCGCCGGCTTTTTTTTGTTGTGCGGATCATGGGAAGCCAGGGAGGAAACGCGGGCATAGCGGGCGTTCCACAAGCTGCTTATGACGAGGGTGCGGGAGGGGTGAGGAGAAGTACGGCCTTTCCTTGACAAGAAACGGTGTGTCGAAGGGGGCGGTTGACCCCCGCATCGGCTCTCCACCGATCCGTGACGACCCGCCGCCCTTCCTTCGACGGGGACGATTCGATGGCCCGACCCTTGTCCAACTTCTCTCCGATCGTCGGATCGGGGCCATTGCGATCCCGGTAGACGCCGCTATCTCTGCCGCATGTCCGGTCCACAATCCCCCGATCGTTTTCATGAAGGCAAGGCGACTTTCACGGTCACGGGCAGTCAGCCCGATATAGAAGCGGGGGTGGAAGCGATCCGCACCACGCTCAAGACCCTGCCGACCCGGCCGGGCGTCTATCGCATGCAGGATGCGCGCGGTGACGTGCTTTATGTCGGCAAGGCGCGGGCGCTGCGCAATCGAGTGACCAACTACACCCAGGTCGATCGACTGCCCAAACGGCTTCAGCGCATGGTGGCGCAGACCCGATCCATGACCATCGTCACCACCAATAGCGAGGCGGAGGCGCTACTGCTGGAGGCGCAGCTCATCAAGCGCTTCCGGCCGCCCTATAATGTGCTGCTGCGCGACGATAAGAGCTTCCCCTTCATCCTGCTGCGCGAGGATCATGCCTTCCCGCGCGTGCAGAAGCATCGCGGCGCGCGCAAATATAAGGGGCGCTATTATGGACCCTTCGCCAGCGCCGGATCGGTGACGCGGACGATCAATGCGCTCCAGAAGCTGTTCCTGCTGCGAAGCTGCACCGACAGCTTCTTTGCCAACCGTTCGCGGCCCTGCCTGCTCTACCAGATCCGCCGCTGCTCCGCGCCGTGCGTCGGGCGGATCGACGAGGCGAGCTATGGCGAACTGGTTCAGGACGCGCAGGATTTCCTGGGCGGCAAATCGACCGCCGTGCAGAAAAAGCTGGGCCAGGCGATGGAGGCGGCGTCCCATGCGCTCGATTTCGAGCAGGCGGCGGTGCTGCGTGACCGGCTGAAAGCGCTGACCTTCATTCAGGGCAGTCAGGCGATCAATGCCGAAGGGCTGGGCGACGCCGATATTTTCGCACTGGCGACCCGCGGCGGTGCGATGTGCATCCAGGCCTTCTTCATTCGGGGCGGGCAGAATTGGGGGCATCGCAGCTTTTTCCCCGTCCACACCGCCGAAGTCGCGGAGGATGAGGTACTCGCCAGCTTCATGGCGCAATTCTATGAAGAGGTGCCTCCGCCCAAGCTGGTCCTGTCCGATCGCGCGCCCGCGGAATGCGAATTGATGGCGCAGGCGCTGAGCGAACGCATCGGGTCGAAGGTGCGGATTGAGGTGCCCCAACGGGGCGACCGCACGCGCCTGATCAAACAGGCCCAGCGCAATGCCGTGGAAGCGCTCGACCGCCGGCTTGCCGAAACCACGACGCAGGCGAAGGTGCTGGACGAAATGGTCGAGACTTTCGGGCTGGACGGCGTGCCGGACCGGATCGAAATCTACGACAACAGCCATATTCAGGGCGCGCATGCTCTGGGCGCGATGGTGGTCGCGGGGCCGGAGGGCTTCCGCAAGAACGCCTATCGCAAGTTCCACATGAAGAATCCTAACATCTCCAACGACGATTTCGCGATGATGCGTGAAATGTTCGAACGGCGCTTCGGTCGCGCTGCCCGGGAGGACCCGGATCGCGACGGCGGCGAATGGCCCGATCTGGTGCTGATCGACGGCGGCAAAGGGCAGCTATCGGCGGCGCGGGCGATGCTGGAGGATATGGGCATTGAGGATGTCTGCATGATCGGCATCGCCAAGGGGCCGCATCATGGCCGCGAAGGGCGAGAGGTGTTCCACATGCCCGATGGGCGGGAAATCATATTCCCGCTCAACCATCCGGTGCTGTTCTACCTGCAACGGCTGCGGGATGAGGCGCATCGCTATGCCATCGGCGCCCACCGCCAGAAACGGAGCAAGGCCATCACCGTCAGTTCGCTGGACGAGGTTCCCGGCATCGGTCCCGCCCGCAAAAAGGCGTTGCTGATGCATTTCGGCACGGCCAAGGCGGTGAAGAGCGCGGCGTTGGAAGACCTGTTGAAAGCGCCCGGCGTTTCCAAGGCGGTGGCGCAGCAAATTTACGACTATTTCCATGGATAGCCGCGCCGCTGGCCTCATCTCCATTTGACGCGGCGGCAATTTCCTTCCCATAAGAAAGCCGCCGGAGAGCATGGGGGAGCGTGGTCGCGCGATGCATGGGCGAATCGAACGAACGACCAGCCTGAACCGGTGGGACGTGTTTACCCAGTCGGCGCTTCGGCCGTGGCGGACGCTGGATTTGACCCGGCTGCTGCTGGCGTCGATCTATTGCACCGTCAGCTTACTCTTCGCCACCCCGCGATCCTGGGTGGAAATGGCGGAGCATGGAGTCGCCATCCTGATGTTTCTGCTCGCGCTGACGGCGGTGATCCTGTCGGCGCGGTCGTGGATCATCGACATGCGGATGCGCAAATGGGTGATATTCCTCGATACATTATTCTACATCGCGCTGCTGCTGGTGACCAATCCGTCGAATAGCCCCTATTTCCCCGGCAGCTTCTTCGTAGCGGTCGAAGTGGCGCTGGTGGTGCGGCGGCAATGGCATATGCTGGTCGGTCTGCTGGCCGGAGCCAGCGCGATATTCGCGACCTGGTTCGATGAAATCGTCGCCCTGCCGGCGGAACCGACCGCCGAACGGGTCGCGCTGAAGGCCTGCTATCTGGTGGTGGTGATCGTGGTGACGGGGGTGCTGCTCGGCCCCCGGCGCGAGACGCTGCTGGAGCGGGAGCAGGCGCGGCGTCTGGCCGAAGCGGACTTCCCGCCGGCGAAAAGCAGCGCCGACGGGTTTCTGTTGCAGGCGCTACGGATCGCGACCGGCGGTGAGCGGCTGGCCGTGTTGTTCAGGATGGCCAGCCATGAACGGCTTCGTTTCGCATGCAGCGCGGGGCAGACGCTGCCGTCCATTGGGCTGGGCAATCTGATGACGGCGGACACCGGCTGGCATGATCGCGGGCGGAACGCTTCTACAACCCTGTCCAGCGACGGGGTCAGCCATTTGGCGCCACTGTCGGCGGGCGGAAGGGCCTGGAGCGCATTGTTGGATGCGGATACGCTGCTGACGGTGCGGGTGTCTCTGGGCACGTTCGAGGCGGTGGGTGCCGTCCATCTCCCCGATCCCTGCCATGAGGATCGGGCTGCCATCGCCCAGCGCGTGTTCGAATGCGCCTGCGAAGAACTGATGGTTCGCAATAGTCTGGACTTGGCGCATGTCATCGCCGGGGCGCGGGAGCGCGAGCGGTTGCAGCGGGAACTGCATGATAGCGTGCTTCAGGCTCTGGCCAGCATCCGCTTCCAACTCGCCCCCTTGCTGGGGGAACAGCCGGTTTCGCCGCGCCCGATCATCCGCAATATCGATCGCATCGCCAAGGATCAGATCGCGACAATTCGCTGGATCATCAATCCGGGGGTCGATGAGGAAGATTTCGCCTATCTGCCCGAAACCCTGGCGATGGTGGTCCGCTCGCTGGGCGAGCAATGGGGCATACAGTGCGAGTTGAAGGTTGAGGACGGCAATTGCGCGACCAGCGCGATGATCGGCCGCGAACTGAGTTTCGCCGTGCGGGAAATCGTCGCCAATGCCGTGCGCCATGCGGGCGCGAGCGCCGTGGATTTCGCGCTGGAACCGGACGGCAACCGCATCGCGTTGCAGGTCAGCGACGATGGCGTGCCCAATATGGCGCGGCTGGGAGCCAGCGGAGCGGTGCCGTCGCGATCGCTGATGCGCCGCATACAGGCGTTGGGCGGCGAAGTGTTCCTGCAGAATATCGGCGGACGGACGACCATTCGCATTACGGTCCCGCGGAAATAGGATCGGATTATCCCTTTTCGTCCTGCTGTCCGAAATTGGGTCGGAATGCCGGAAGTTGTTGTTGCCGGGTTCGGTTATCGCCCTTAACGATGTTGACAGTCGCGATGCTGAATGTCAGTTTACTATAAGATATTGAAGATATTGTTATATCGTTCGATATATACTGAATGAATTAGAATAATATCTGATAATATTGGGTCGAATTGAATTGATTGCGGCGCCGCATTTATTTCAGGGGCGGGGATATGTTGCGTTCATCTGTTCGGCTCTTGCTGAAAAAATGGTTTCGCCATGCGGTGAGTGAAACGGCTGCCGTCGGTCCGCTGATGGCACTGATGCTCATTCCCATATCCGGCGCCGTCGCGATGGCGGTGGAAATGGGGCAGTGGTATTATTTCCAGCGATCGATGCAGAATGCCGCGGATACGGCTGCGATTGCTGCGGCGACCAATAACAGCACCACCGGCAGCACCTATATCGCGGAGGCCAAGGCGGCTGCGGCGCCTTATGGCTTTGTCGACGGGCAGAATAGTGCGACTGTCGGCGCGACGGTCGTGACCTGTCCGACCGGGGTCGCGGCGGGGGCAACCTGCTATCAGGCGTCGCTGTCGAAAGTGCTTCCGATCTCCTTTTCGGCGCTTGTCGGTTTCAGGGGCGATGCAGCTTATGGTTCGGGACGTGGGCAAACAATCGTTGCTTCCGCAATCGCGACGGCGGGTGGCGCCGGGCGAACCTTCTGCATCACGACGCTGTCCACTGCCAATAACTCCCTACAGAGCAATGGTGGGCCAAAGCCTGATCTGGGTGGGTGCAGTCTTTATTCGAACGGTGACGCGACCTGTAACGGGCACGATCTTGGTGCGGATTATGGATATGCGCGTGGCACCAACAGGGGCTGCGGTGTGAATAAGGTCTCCAACGCAGCCGCAGTAACAGACAATTTCGCGGCGCTTGCCAATTATATTCCGACCAATAATTGTGGTGGAAACTATCCAAAAACGCCAAGTCAAACAAAAGTTTCGTCCGATATAACTGCAAATGTAACCTATTGCGGTGATGTCCAGTTGACGAAAAATGTTGCGGTTACCAAGGCAAATACAACAATTACAATTTTCAACGGAACTCTTGATCTGGCTGGAAATACTCTTTCGACAGCGAGTGGTGCGAGCGTGACTGTAATTTTCGGTGGCACCACGGCGACGAATATCATGACAGATTCCGCCAATGGTGGCAAATCCGGGTCGCTGGACCTTACGGCCCCCTCTTCCGGCAACTGGTCCGGAGTTGCGATGTATCAGGATCCAAGGCTGACATCGATGGTCGATACAACCTATGCCGGGAACAAGCCGACATGGAACATCAGCGGTCTGGTCTATCTCCCGAAAACCAATCTGACATTCAGTGGTGCCGTCAACAAATCTTCTAACGGGGCAACCTGCTTCGGTCTCGTCGCTTATACCATTTTGGTGAATGGAACGGGCAGCATCTTCGCCAACAATACGCAGTGCCCGGGAATGGGTCTCAATCTTCCTGGCACCGCCGCGACCCGCGAAAAGCTGGTCCAATGACGGGCTTCTCCAGATCGACGGAACGTCTTGGCTTCCTTCGCCGCTTCATGGGCGACAAAGCGGGCGCGGCGGCGGCGGAGATGGCGCTGTGGTTCCCCGTGGTCGGCTTCCTGACGCTGAACGTGGTGGATGTCGCAGTCTACATCTATAGCAAGATGCAGGTGGAGACGGCAGCGGAGCAGGCGGTTGGGCTGGTCCGGCAGGTGTGCAACAGTTCCTCTCTGTTGCCCGCGACCTATCCGACCGATCATTGCAGTTCGACCCTTTCCACGCAGATGACCTCGGCAGCGCAGCAGACGACATTGGGAACCGGCGTGACATTGGGCACTTTGTCGGAAGGCTATTATTGCGCCAAAACATCCGGCGTTCTGGAGGCGGCGGGGACATTGAGCAGTCCTTCGGCCAATTGTTCCGCCAAAGTCACAGGCAGCACGGCCAAGCCGGGCCTTTATGTCAATGTTCAGGCTTCCTATACCTATGTTCCGGTTTTCCCCGGACTGTCGATAATGTCCTATTTGTCGACTTCGATCCAACAGACGGCATGGATGCGATTGCAATGAGACAGTCTTCGCCTTCCCGCGCGGTGCTGAGGGCCTTTTGGCGGCATGCCGAAGGAACCACCGCAGCAGAGTTCGCGCTTGTCCTGCCCATCTTTTTGCTGACGGTATTCGGCACGATGAACATGGCCTTTGCCCTGTCCGCGCTCATCCAGCTTCATTATGTCACGGAAAAGGTTGCGCGGTGCATTTCGGTCGATCCCACGGGTACGACCTGCACGACCGCCAACATCGATACCTATGCCAAGGGCCTGTATCAGGGCAGCGGTATTAGCGGGCTGACCTTTACCGCTTCGGCGCCGGCCTGCGGCAACAAGGTCGATGCCAGCGGCAATTACCAGCTGTTTACCGGCGTCGGAAGCCTCACCATCGGCATGTCCGCTTCTTCCTGTTATCCGAAGATTTGAAGCAAGGCGCTATTGCGTCAGAAGCGGTCGGGGGTTCACCGCCTGACCATTGACGCGCATTTCATAGTGAAGATGCGGCCCCGTCGACAGGCCGGTCGAGCCGACATAGCCGATCGTGTCGCCCTTATGCACCCGCTGCCCTGGTGCGACATTGATCCGGGACATGTGGCCATAGCGGGTCTGGACGCCATTGCCATGATCCAGGGCGACGAAAAGGCCGTAGCCGCCACGCCACCCGCTCCAGCTTACCTGCCCGTCCGACATGGCCGTGATCGGGGACCCGGCAGGCGCCGCCAGATCGACGCCCAGATGAGGCCGAAAACCGCCCAGCAGAGGGTGCGCCCGCATCCCGAAATCGCTCGTCAGGGATCGCGCCGCGACCGGCAGTCCCGATGGCAGCGATCCTCGCAGTCCCGAAATCGGGCGCGGCTCCGGTTTCAGGTAGAGCGGTGTTCCCACCAGGTCGGCAGCGCGTCCGAACGTCACCGATCCCGACGCGGCGGCGGTCGAGATGGCTGTCGCTGTTTCATTTCTGGAAGGGCTGGCATAATTGCCGATCTGTTCCAGCGAAGAGCGGGACCGCTCTTTCGAAACGGGCACGGCGCCAGCACCATTGGCAAGAGCGGCGCCGGGGAGCAGAATCGCGGTCAGAGCCATGATGGTGACAGGCGCGGAACAGTGCGCGACAAGGCGGACATTCGCCATCTGCATTCGCCCCTCCGCAATAATCGTTCACTGCTATTCTTTATAGAAAAGCGCAAGAAAGTCAATCATTTCTATAATTTGGCGCGGGTGTTCGGGTTCTGGGAGAGGCGTTTCTGACCGCTTCATATCATCATTTGGATTTATATCGGATTTTTCTCCGCCAGAATTTCAGCACTTTAAAAAGCGTGATACTTTACCAATATTTAATTAAAGATATTGACTGTGATTTTTGTAACGCCTCACCGAAAGATCGGAGAGGAGAGGGGAAGAAGCGGAGAGTGGACCGGACCCTGCAAGAAATCATGGATTATGGCGACCGGACAGCCGATACTGCACGGCGGGTGGGAGCAGATTGATGTGGCAGATCCGTAGGGAGAGACAAACCGAAACGCGTTTGAATGCATGGCATTCCACGCGGGAGGCTCCGTCGCTGCGGGAAGATCGGCACACCGAACTGAAGGTCGTGCTGCATCAGCGCCTGATTGGAATCATCAATCTTGCCGCGCTGGAATCCATGTCCCGGCAACAGGTCGAGGCAGAGGTTGGCGAACTCGTCCACGAACAGCTTGCCTTGCAGAAGCACGCGCTCAATTTGCAGGAGCGCGCGCAACTGGTGTCGGACGTGCTCGACGAACTGCTGGGGTTGGGGCCGCTGGAACCGCTGCTCAAGGATTCGACCGTCACGGACATATTGGTCAACGGGCACAAGTCGGTTTTCGTCGAACGGAGCGGGCGTCTCGTCAAAACACCCGCGCGCTTCAAGGATGAGGCGCATTTGCTGCGCATCGTGCAGAAGATCGTGTCGACCGTGGGCCGCCGCATCGATGAGGCGTCGCCCTTCGTCGATGCCCGTCTGGCGGATGGATCGCGCGTCAATGCGGTCGTGCCGCCGCTGGCGGTGGATGGCGCTCTGTTGTCGATTCGCAAGTTCGCCCGCGAACCGATCGGGATGGCGCAACTGACGGAATTGGGCAGCGTCCCCGCGCCCATGGCGCAGTTGCTGGGCGCGGTCGTGGCGGCGCGGCGCAATATATTGATTTCCGGCGGCACAGGATCGGGCAAGACGACGCTGCTCAATGCCATGTCCGCCAGCATCGACGCGCATGAGCGGATCGTCACCATAGAGGATGCGGCCGAACTGCAATTGCAGCAGGATCATGTCGCCCGTCTGGAAACCCGGCCCGCCAATGTCGAGGGGCGGGGCGAAGTCACGCAGCGCGACCTGCTGAAAAATGCGCTGCGCATGCGGCCCGACCGGATCATCGTGGGCGAAGTGCGGGCGGGTGAGGCCTTCGACATGCTGCAGGCGATGAATACCGGTCATGATGGGTCGATGACGACCGTTCATGCCAATTCCGCGCGCGACGCGCTGTCCCGCGTCGAACAGATGGTGGGCATGAGCGGCATTGAGATTCCGCTGCGTTCCGTCAGGGCGCAGATCGCCTCGGCCTTTCACGTCATCGTGCAGATCGCACGCCTGTCGGACGGCAGTCGGCGGCTGATGAGCATATCCGAAATCACCGGCATGGAGGGTGAGGTCATCACCATGCAGGAGATATTCCGTTTCAGGATGACCGGACGGCGGGAGGATGGTTCCGTCCGCGGGCATTTCGAGGCAACCGGCATCCGGCCGAAATTCATGACCGATCTGGCCGACCGGGGAATTGCTCTGCCCGCTAGCCTGTTTTCCGTCGAAATGCCGCTTCGTTAGAGCGATTTCCAGTCGGATCGGGCGCTATAACGCCGTCGCAGGCTTGCGAAGGGCTGTTCAGTTGAAGACCAGCTTCATCAAAATGGTGCCCGCACCGATCGCCACGCCATAGGGCAGGCCGCTGCCGGGATCGTCGCTGGACCGCCTGACCGGCTTGCCCTGCATCCTGCGGACGATGAACCATATGACCAGCAAGACGAGGCCGCAGGATGCCACCGACATCAGCAGCAGGCTCCCTTTGCCAAGGTTGAACCAGGCGGCAGCGGCGGCGTAGAATTTCGCGTCGCCTCCGCCAAAGGCGCCCAGCTTGAACAGCAACATGCCGCCGATCAGCGCCACGACCAGGTGGATGGCATGGCTGTTGAGAGCGGACAGGCCGCCTTCCACAGGCGCCGCCGCCAACCCGGCGATCATGGTCAGGATGCAGAGCCAGTTGGGAATGCGCCGCTGATAGAGATCATACACGCCCGCTGCGACGCAGGCGCCGATCAGAAAAATGAGGGAAGCCGTTTCGAAAAAGGTCATGGTCCCGCCAGATCAGGGGTGAGGGGAAGCGATGGCGACGGCCACGGTCTTGCCGGTCTTTTCCTGCTCCGCCGAAGCAATGGCCGGCGGCGTGAGCCGCCTGGCCTGTGCGTAGCCGGAAAGGGCCAATACGACCTTGCGTGCCGGCTTGCGTTCAGCGGGCACGGCGGTTTCTTCGCCGGGGCCTTCGGTCATGCTTGCGGATGCGCTTGACACGTCCTTCCCATCCACCGGATTCTTGACGAGAATCTTCCGCTCGAAGGGCGCGGCAAAAGATCCGATGGATACGATGCGTACCTCCAACTGCGAAACGCGTTGCAGGCCGCCGGGCCGGGGGAGGGTGCTTGCGGTCTGGACGGACGCGGTGCTGGCTTGCCTGCGGGGTGCGCTTTCTTCATCGGCCTGGCGGATCGGGAAAGTCTGGGTCTGTTCCAGCATCGCCAGATTGGCCCGGTATTTCTCGTTGAGCGGATCGACCGCCATCGCCTCATTGAAGAAGCGCCGTGCAAGGTCGAACCGGCCGAGCCGCGCATAGGCGACGGCCATGCCGTTGAGGGCAGGGGCTACCGCTTCCCCCTTGGCCAGTGCGGTCTGGAACTTTTCGATGGCCAGGCCCGGCTGGCTTGCATCGAGCGCCGCGCGTCCCTGATCGGTGAGGGGAGCTTGGGCCATTTGCGGCGCGGCCGGACGGTGATGCCGCGCGAATATGCGCGCGCCGGGGAAGGAACTGCACGCACTGAGCGGCAACGCCACCATCAGGGCACAGCCAGCCATTTTAAGAGCTTTGCGCATTTCAACCTCCATGATGCATGGCAGGAACGATGGTCCGGACCACCCGCACCGCGGCGGGCAGCATCAGCACGCCGATCATCACCGGCAACATGCAGGCCACCAGCGGAACCGAGATGAGGACGGGGATGCGATGGGCCTTTTCCTCGGCCCGAAGCCGCCGCTTCTCGCGCATTTCCGTGGCATAGACGCGCAGGGTCCGGGCGATGCTGGTGCCCAGCTTGTCCGACTGGATCAGCAGCGTGGCGAAGGCGCTGATTTCCTCGACCCCCGCCGACTGCGCCATGTTGCGCAGCGCCTTTTCGCGGGAGGCGCCGGCGCGCAGTTGCAGGGTCGTCGTCGTCAGCAATTTGGCGATGAGCGGATGGGAAAAGACCAGTTCCCGGCCGACCCTGTCGATGGCGGCCTCCAGCCCGAGCCCGGCTTCGACGCAGACGAGCATGAGGTCGAGGCTGTCCGGAAACCCGTTGACGATCGCCTCGCGCCGCCGGTCCGCCTTGGCGCGGACATAGAGCGTCGGCAGATACAGGCCTGACAGCGCCGACAGCGATCCCATCAGATACAGCTTTCCGAACGACATCTGATAGCCGCTCATGATGCTGAAGCCGACAAAGGCCAGTGGGAAGATAATGACCAGCAGGAGCCGGATGAGATTATAGACGCGCGGCGCCGCCGGGGATTCGAAACCCGCCGCGACAAGCTTTTCGCGCAACGCCGTCGACTTGCTGTCGGCCAGGCTCAGGCCCGCCTGCTCGATCCGGTCCACCAGTCGCGACCAGCCGTCGTCGCGCTTGCCCCGCAGGGAGCCGACAAGGGCGTTCGACGTGCCGGTGGCGGAAATGACGCGCAGTTCGTTGCGGATGGTGCTGTGCCGCGACCATGCCCGGGAAAGGATCAGCGTGCCGCCGACCACCAGCGCGAACAGCACCATCAGCAGGACAAGCCGGACCAGAGGCGTCATGGAGATGAAGTCGATCATGTCAAACCTTTATGTCGACGATTTTGCGGATCGAGATGAAGCCCACCAGATAGAGCAGCAGCAGGCCGGGGAAGCCGATCATGAAAATCGGATCCTGCGCGACATCCAGATAAAAGGCGGGATTGATTATGAAGAGGACCGAAAAGGCCAGGACCGGCAGCGCCGTCAGCATCAGGCCGGTCATCCGCCCTTCGGAACTGAGCGCGCGGACCTTCATGTACATGCTGGCCCGGTCGCGAATGACCTTGGACAGATTCTCCAATATCTCGGCAAGATTGCCGCCCGTCTCGTTCTGGACCGAGATCGACACGACGAACATGCGCATGTCCTCCAGATCCCAGCGCTCCGCCATGGCGAGCAGCGCGTCGGACAGGTCGGCGCCATAGGCGACTTCGTCGGAAACCAGACCGAACTCGCTGCCGATCGGGTCCACCATTTCCTCGGTGATGAGTTGGATCGCCGCCGCGATGGGGTGTCCGGCACGCAGCGAACGGGTGAAGATGTCCAGCGCCACCGGGAATTGCTGCTCCATCCGGGTCCGCCGCTTTTCGGCCATCCGCTTCAGGACGAAGGCGGGCAGGCCGAAGGCGATGGCCGCCGCCGCCGTCAGGATCAGCAGGACGACGCCGGGATTGATGGTGAAGCGCGACCACCAGACAAGCAGGGTGATGAGGCAGGACAGCAGGAAGAAGCCCAGCGCGCAGGCGAGCATCATCACGCGCGCGTCAATCGGCACGGCGGACATCATGACCATGCGGATGAACCCGGCATGCATCCGTTGCAACGGTCCCGCATCGGCGGGCAGGACGGCTGGCATGTTCTTCAGCAGCGTCACCGACACCGCTTCGCGGTCCATGCCCGATTGCATCAGCTTCAGCCGGCGGTTCACCGCGCCCCGTTCGCTGCGCCGTTCCCACAACAGGTTGAGCGCGATCTGCGACAGGATGAAGATCGACGCGAAAATCGCGACGAGGATCAGCAACCGGACGAGCAGCGCGGTCATGACCGTTCAGCCCTGACCACGGGCCGGAAGATTTCCGGGTCCAGCCGGATGCCGCGGTCGATCAGTTCCGCCATGAATTTAGGCCGGATGCCTGTCGCCTCGAAATAGCCCAGCACATTGCCGTCGGCGTCTTTCCCCGTGCTGCGGAAGCGGAAGATTTCCTGCATGGTGATGGTTTCGCCCTCCATGCCTGTGATTTCCGAAAGCGACACGATCTTGCGGCGGCCATCCGCGAGGCGCCCGACCTGGATGACGACATTGACTGCGGAGGCGATCTGCGCACGGGCCGAAGTGATGGGCATGTCGACTCCGCTCATGCCGATCATCTGCTCGATGCGGGACAGGGCGTCGCGCGGCGTATTGGCGTGCACGGTGGTCATTGACCCGTCATGCCCGGTATTCATGGCCTGAAGCATGTCGAAGGTTTCGCCGGCGCGACATTCGCCCAGGATGATCCGGTCCGGCCGCATGCGCAGTGCATTCTTGACCAGATCGCGCTGCGTGATCTCGCCCTTGCCCTCGATATTGGGCGGTCGTGTCTCCAGCCGGGCGACATGATCCTGCTGCAATTGCAATTCAGCCGAATCCTCGATGGTCACGATCCGCTCGCGCCCATCGATATAGGAGGAGAGGGCGTTGAGCAGCGTGGTCTTGCCCGACCCGGTGCCGCCGGAAATGATGATGTTGCGGCGGGCCATCACGATCGCTTCCAATATGGGCGCCATGGAAGCGGGAATGGTGTCCAGATCGATCATCTTCGCGATGCTGATCGGCTTCTTGGAAAATTTGCGGATCGACAGCAGCGACCCGTCGATGGCCAGCGGCGGTACGATGGCGTTGACGCGCGAACCGTCGGCCAGCCGCGCATCGACGAAGGGCGAGGATTCATCCACCCGTCGTCCGACCGCGCTCACGATCTTCTGGATGATGCGGAGCAGATGCCGTTCGTCCTGGAACCGGACCGCCGTCTTTTCCAGCAACCCGCGCCGCTCGACGAACACGTTGTCGCAGCCGTTCACCAATATGTCGGTGACGCTCTCATCCTGGAGCAGCGGCTCCAGCGGCCCCAGGCCCAGCAACTCATCCAGCACGTCATTGGAGAGGGTCGAACGCTCGGCACGATTGAGCGCCTCTCCCTTGCTCTCCAGGATTTCTGCGACGATGCTGGAAATTTCCGCCGCAATCTGGTCGCGCGGCATCTTGTCGAGCAGCGAGAGGTTGATCCTGTCGAGCAGTTGCTGATGGATCGCGACCTTCAGCGCCAGCATCTTCGCCGATGCCTCATTGACGAGCGGCGGTTCCGCCGCATGATCCGGCACGCTGCCCTGATTTTCCTCGGGGGCGGTGTCTGTTCTTCCCTGAGCGCCCTGTATCTTCCACATGATCAATTGCCCTTTGCCAGGCGACCCGTGCGGAGCATGTCTCCGATCTTTTCTATGTCCTTGCAGAAACGGCTCTTGGCCCGGATGTCGCTGACCAGCGCACCCTGATTTTGCGCCGTGCTGACCAGCGGCGCGTCCAGCGCCACGCTGCCCAGCGTCCGGTGGCCCAGCGTTTCCGAAACGTCGTTGAGATCGATCGTGCGGAACAGCCGCTTTTCGACGCGGTTGACCACGATCTGGATGGCGTCGCTTTCCACGCCGATGGAGCGGAACAGCTCGATCCGCCGCTTCGCCTGGCGCAGGCTGGCGACGGACAGTTCGACCACCAGCAGGATCACGTCCGAAGCCAGCGCGGCGGACAGGGCCCAGTTGGTCCAGTCCGGCGGAAAGTCCAGCACCACATAGCCGAAATCCTGCCGCAGCATCCGGATGACCTTGAGCAACTGATCGGAATCGACCGATTCCAGCGGCATGATCGTTTCCGGCGCGCTGATCACCGACAGCCCGCCATTCGCACGTCCCAGCACGGAGGCGATCAGTTCCTCGTCCAGCCGGCCTTCCGCATGGAGCAGGTCGGCCAGCGTCCCGCGCGCCGTCACGCCCAGAAAATCGGCGACGCTGCCATATTGCAGGTCGAGGTCCGCGATCACCGCGCCCCGGCCCGAAGCGTCCTGCGTCGCAAGATAGGCGGCAAGCTGCGTCGCGATGGAGGTCGCGCCGCAGCCACCGATGGAGCGCGCGACGGAAACCATCGGGGCAAGCCGCGACGACTGCCCCGTGGCGGCTTCCTGCCGGGCGGCGGTGTCCAGCGCCACCTGCAATATTTCATGGATGTCGAAGGGCAGCGACACGACATCGCTGATCCCTTCCTTCACCAGCGTGCGCACCAGAGAGACGGAGGCGCCGTTGATCGCGGCGACCAGCGGCAGGCCGGGCATACGCGCGCGAATGTCGCTGACGCGGTGCATCGACGCGGCATTGGCCGGATCGACCTCGATAAAGACGAGCGCCGCGCTTTTCAGCAGCATGTCCGACACCGGCGCGTCGCGGTCGAGCGTTTCGAGGTGCAGCCCCCGTACCTTGCCTAGCCCGTCGGCCTGCGCCAGCGGACCGATATGTTCCGCCGCTGCGATGATCAGGATGCGGTTATCGGCCACCAACATGTCTTCCCTGGAGTGCCTGGACGGACGATGGATGTTGCCCATATTTCATTCCCGAAACGCATTGCCGCTCCGCCATGGCGTCGCTCATGCAGCCTTATTGCGAGTTGGTGACGGTGTTCGACGTCTGCACCCGGTCGGGCTTCTTCACCTTGTCGGTGCGATACCGCCCGATGGCCTGCGCCGTATGCTCGCCGGAACTGTCCGCCATCGGGCTGTCATAGACCGGATTGGGATCGATGATCTGCGCCGCCAGCGTCTGGCGGTTGGCTTCGCCGAAATTGTCCACCGGGGCGAAGGGGGAGGGGCGCTCGTCCGTGCATCCCGCCATCAGCAGCAGCATGCCCGCCGCGATCATCCCCCGGCTTGCTCGATCAATAGGCATAGCTGCCTCCCTTTGCGGTCGATGGCGAAGCCGCCGGAGCCGCCGCTGCGGCGCCGTCGACCGGCGCGACCGGCTTCAACGGTTTGGGATGATAGGCCTGCCCCAGCAGGAAGGTCTCCGCCTCGCTGGGATCGCGCACCGTGTCGGTGGGCAGGCGCACCTGTCCGGGCTTCAGCGGCGCCACCAGATGCGGCGTCACCACGATCAGCAGTTCCGTCTGGCCCTTCTGATAGTTGGTCGAGCGGAACAGCGCGCCCAGGATCGGAATGGAACCCAGCAACGGAATCTGATCCACCGTCGTCTTGAAGTCCTTCTGCAACAGCCCCGCAATGGCGAAGCTTTCCCCGTCGCGCAGTTCCAGCGTCGTGCTGGCGCGGCGGGTGCGCAGGCCCGGAATGGTGATGTTGCCCACCGTCAGCGATGCGGAGGAGTCGATCTGGCTGACCTCCGGCTCCACGATCATGTTGATCGTCCTGTCCCCCAGCACCGTGGGCGTGAAGGACAGGCTGACGCCGAAGGGCTTGAACTGCACCGTGATCGGCGTGTTGCCGTTGGTGGACCCGCCGGATTGCACGGACGGCACCGGAAATTCGCCGCCCGCCAGGAAGGATGCTTTCTCACCCGACAGCGCGATCAGCGTCGGCTGCGCGAGCGTCTTGGCAAGGCCCCGCGATTCCAGCGCGTTCAGCACCGCTTCGATCTGGGTGCCGCCGACATTGAAGACATTGCGGAAAATACCGAATGTATTGGTGATTTCCGCCAGCTTCATGATGCCGACGCCGGTATCGGGATCGGGCACCAGCGAAGCGCCCTTGCCGGTCACGGCATCGAACTTGCCGTTGTTCGACAGGCCAAAGCCGCTGACGCCGATTTCCTTGCCCGCCGTGCGGCTGACCTCGGCAAAGCGGACTTCCACCATCACCTGCGTGCTGGAGCCGACGCTCAGCAGGTTGATGACCTTGTCGCCTGCATAGGCCTTGGCCAGCATGGCCGCGCGGTCGGCGGCGGCGGGGTTGCTGACAAGGCCGGTCAGCACTACCGAGTCATTGGAAATGCTGGTGTCGATCTTCTCGCCGGGCACGAGCTGGCGCAACTGGTCGCTCAGCGCCAGCACGTCCGGCCCGACCGACACGTCGATGACGGAGATCACGCGACCGCTGCCGTCATAGAGCGTCAGGCTGGTCGTCCCCATCTTCTTGCCCAGCACATAGACGGACCGGTTGGTGATCGGCATGATGTCCGCCACCTCGTCATTGCCCACCATGGCTTTGGCGATGGGCCGGTCGGCGGTGACCACCTGGCTCTTGTTGAGCGGCACTTCCAGCGTGCCGGCGTGAAGCGATGCCTCGCCTGCCGTCATCTGGGCCTGTGCGGTCATCGGCGTCGCGGCGGCGAGCGCCAGGCCCAGCGCGATCAGGAATCCACCCGACCGCAGGGCGCGGGATTGTCTGTCAGTAGCCACGCTGCACCCCATATTCGCTGACCTTCGTGCCACGGATCACCGTCATGGACGGGCCGCTGACAACCGGAGTGGAAGAATTGCCCGATCCGCTGGGAAGGCGGAACGGCTGCGCCCGGGCCATCTGGACGGGCGCGGCAGGCGCGCTGCCGGTCCGCTTGGCCGGAATGACATAGTTGGTGGCCGACAATTGACGCGGGATCACCGTGGACCGGGGCCCGGCGGCCTGATCGGCGACATTGCGCAGCGCTAGGCTGACGACGCCGAGTTGGGAGGCGAGGGCCAGCTTCTGCGCGCCGACCGTATCGACTTCCAGCGTGGCCGTCTTGCTGATGACAGGCTTGGTATTGCTCTCGTCGGAAATCTGGTCGACGCCGAGCACGGGCACGCTTTCCAGCACCACGTCGGTCATCTTGTCGTTTGCGGTCGCGCCGTCGCCGGGAACCGGGCGGGTGACCAGCACATCGACGACATCGCCCGGCCGGACGAAACCGCCCACGCCGTTCACGTCATTGATGGGGATGGCATAGGCCAGCTTGCCCGCGGGCAGGTTCGCCGCGATCGTAGCGCGGCCGTCGCTGCCGGAAACCTTGGATGCCAGTACAGGCTCGCCGGTGACCATCGGGCGCACCGCGACGCGGCTGTTCTTGAGCGCATCGGTGAGGGAGGTGAAGGCCCCGACCGGGATGGAATTGGCTGGCCAGTTGGCCATGCGCAAATTCTGATCGGTGAGAGGCGTTCCGAAGCCGAGATTCTGGGTGGCGACGACGATGCCGGTCATCTTCTGATTTTCGGCAATGCGTTCCTGACGCTTCTCAACCCCGGAAAAATAAGCATTGGCGAGCAGAACTGCCCCAAGGCCAAGAAATACCGCCAAGCCAAAGAAGATCCAATTGCGCCCCCGCATGACGCATTCTCCCCCTAAAACTGTAAATCAAAGTTAGCGTGGCCGCTAGCGGCCACGCTAAGCCATTTAAATTAGCAGTTTGCAGCAGGTTTGGCGTTGGTAGCAGAGATGCAGGTCGCGGCGGTTGTCATCGCGCCCTTGATATTGTCTCCGAGGGTCCAGGCTGCAGTAGCAATGCCAGTACCAACAATCGCGAGAATGAGAGCATATTCGGCAGCCGAAGCGCCGGTTTCATCCTTCAGGAAGCTACGAACGAAATTAACCATGATCTGTACCCCAAATGTGGCACACTGATGCTGCGACCAAGATCATGTGTTGCCTTGTTGACGATTGGCTTTTGCCTCTGCCGGGCTTGTCCGTCATCGCAAAGTTCTTTGATCAAGAATAGTAAAAGGACATTTTGATTTCGGTTAGATTTCGAAATCGACTTCCTCTCCGCCTCTCGCCCCACCCCTTGCTCTGACAGTAAAAAACTCCTCCTATTCAAGCGGATGGTCAACAAAATATTACGCAAAAAATTTTATCTTTATATATCAGTCGATTGTTCCGATCAAAAGTAAAGCTAAATGGTTTATATCGACCGACTCAGGGCGTTTGCCGCGAATCCGGTGCAACTGGCCGGTATTTTTCTCCTTGAAAGGAACCAGTTGTTAACCAGATTCACTTATCCTGCTATTGAATAGAGTCATTATAACTATAGTTATATGCCATCTATACTAAGAGGAATATGCGATGGTTTGGGCGTCAATCCCGGTAGGCAAAGGCGGCGACATGCGTGAGCAGGGGCGCCCCTTCGCGGTCGCTTTCCTGCTCTCCCTGACGCGGGCCTATACCGCCCGGCTGCACCGGACGAGCCGCTCTCTGGTCACATTTCTCGACCTGCGCATGGAAACGCTGATCACCGGCTGGATCGCCGTCATCCTGCTGATCGGCGGCGCCAAGGTCCTGACGGCGCCCATGCCGATTAACGGCGTGATGCAGGGCCTGTCGATGCTGCTGCCCTATCTGCTGGTCGCGCTGGCGCCGATTGCGGGCTATCGCATCGCGGCGGGCAGCTTCCCGCGCGGGCAACTTTCCGCCCAGCCTGTCATCCGCCTGTGCCGCTATGGCCAGTGGCGCGCGCTGGACGAACTGTCTGCGCGGCGCAGTCCGGCTTTCGGCCCCACGGGCTTCATGGCGTCGCTGTTGCTGGGCCTGTTGCTGAACGTGCCGGTGCGCAGCCTGGAATTTTTCGCGGCCGTCCCCGCCATGGGCGGCGATGCACCGCTCTGGGCGCAGAAAATCCTGCTGGCGATGACGATGGACGTCATCGTGATGAATTTCTTCTACATGGTCTGCTTCGTGCTGGCGCTGCGATCCGTGCCGCTGTTTCCGCGCATGTTGCTGCTGGCCTGGGTGTTCGACATCGTGATGCAGTTCATCATGGCGCAGCAGATCGCGGGTGCATCGCACCTGCCCGCCCAGGTGGCGACGGCGATGACGGCGATGCTGACCGGCAATGTGAAGAAAGTGCTGATCAGCGCGGCATTGTGGCTGCCCTATCTGATCCTGTCGGAACGGGTGAACGTCACCTTCCGCCGCCGCGCGCGGACTATCTGAAGAACAGCACAGTATAGAGGCGATTGACTTGGGCGGTTCCAAGTCAATGCATGGGTCCGTAATAGCATCGCGCTCGGTCTTCGACCGATCCCAAGTGGGTTTCGCTCAGGCGCCGCGCGGGCTTTACCAAGGTCCGATGAGTCAAACTCATCGCGCCTTGGTATAAAGGGATTAATGCATATCCATGGTGGGCATGTCGCTGTCGATGGACATCATCATGATGATGAGTTCGGACCGCGACTTGATGCTCAGCTTCTGGAAGATGCTGTGCAGGTGCACCTTCACCGTGCCTTCGGTCAGGTTGCAACGGGACGCGATTTCCCGGTTGCGCAGGCCCGCGCGGATCAGCCTTGCGATGTCCATCTCGCGGTCGGTCAGCGCGGCCAGCGCGTTGACCTCATTGGCGGGGGCGGAAATGCTGTGCACCAGCGCCTGCTCCATGACGAAGGGCGCGATGCTCTTGACCCCCTTCCTCACCTGATCGATGCAGAGCAGCAGTTCATGGGGATCGCTGTCCTTCAGCACCACGCCGTCCACGCCCAGCTTGATCGCCTCCAGCGTCTGTTCCGGGCGGATGTGGACGGTCATGAAGATGACCGGCACGGTGCTGCCGCTGTTGCGGATGGCCGACAATATGGCCAGGCCGCCGCCGTCCTTCATGCTGACGTCCAGGATCAGCAGGTCCGGCTCGCCCTCCGCCATCCGTTGCAGCGCTTCCTCCACGGATCGCGCGCAGAACAATATGTCATGCCCGTGCGAGTTCAGGAACTGCGCCATGCCGTCCAGGAAGATCGGGTGATCGTCGACTATCGCAATCTGAGCCATCATGTCATGGACCTTGGTAAAGTTGTGGGTAATCTGATCGAAATCAGTGAATTCATGCTTAAATTGTGAAAATAAGCCGTTCCGCCGATCTTGCCGAGCCGTTTCATGATCGATTGCGACTGAAGCTCGAAATCGCCGGTATAGCTTTCGCGCGCTGCCGGCTTCGATCCCGGATTGTCCTTCAGCGCGATGAGTATTTCATCGTCGACCTGCGCAATCGACACGGTGATGTGCCGGGCATCGGCATGTCTGACGGCGTTGGCGGCGGCTTCCCGGATCAGGAATTCCACCTCCGCGGCGGTCGCGGCGGACACCATCATCGATTTCTCGATCAGATTGGGCAGGCAGTCGATGCCCCATTGCAGGCCGATGAAGCGACAGCAGCGCTCCGCCTCGACCGCAAGGTCGACCGTGGCGTGGGGCGATGTGTCGCCATGGCTGAGCAGGCGGCGCAGATGGGTCTGTTCCGCCGTGACCAGTTCTTCCATCGATTTCAGTTCGGCAAGCTGGCCCGGCACATCGGCGCCCGAAAGTTCGTGGATCGTCGTCGCCAGCCGGACGCGCAACGCCGCGAGCGTCTGCAGCACGCTGTCGTGCAGGTCCCGGCTCAATGCATGGCGCGCTTCGGAAAAGGTCTTTTGCCGCCAGGCGAGGAAGAAGAAATGCCGTTCCAGGAACAGGTCCATCCCTTCCTGAATGCGCAGCGCCCGCAACAGCGCGGCTGGGGACCAGTCGTGGCGCGTGCTCACGAACAGCCGTCCGCGCAATTCGCCCGCCTGGACGAAGACGCTGATGCCCTGGCCCGGCCCGAAGAGATCGAACATCGCCTGGGCCAGCGCCTCCGCCTTCTCATGCCGGAATACGCCCTGGCGGCTGCGCAGGAGCGTGTGGGTCGATGCGGCTGAATAGAGGAAGGGCGCTTCCCGCGGGGTAACGCCCATCAGCCTTTCGACCTGACCGGGCGTCAGCGTCACTCGTCCTGTCCCGTCCGCATTGGACAGTTCGCAATGGACGTCCTCATCGTCCATCTCTTCCCAGATAAAGGCGCAATAGCGGGCGTCCATCAGGGCGGAAACCTGCTCCACGATGAATTGCGCCAGCGATTTCTGGAAGGACAGGCCGACACCCTGCAACCGTTCGGACCAGGTGACGAGCCGCGCCTCAAGGATCGACGCGCTGAGCAAGGACGCCGCGATCACGCAGCCGAGCAGGACGGTGAGGCCATCCATCGCCGGGTCGGCCGCCCGGACGTGGAGGGCCGTATAATGACCGCGCAGGAGGAAGGCTGCGGCCAGGAACAGGCCCAGCAGGATGACGGCGTTCCGGCCGAAGCGATCGGATGCCGACCATGCGACGAAGAACAGTCCGCCCATCGCCGCATTTTCCAGTGGCGGGCAGAGGATGATGGCCGACAGAAAGACCAGCAGGTCGATCAGCAGGAAAACGGGGCGCAGGAAAAGGCCGATGGGAGGCGTCAGCAGGGGTTGGGCGATGTTGACAAGCGCCCAGGCCCCGATTGCCGCTTTCAGCAGCAGGACCTGAGAGACGGAGAGCGCGCCGCCGAACAGCGTATCGATCTGCCAGATGGCGCCGACGGCAAAGGCGACGCGGGATATAGCAAAACCCAGCGTCGGCGAGCGACCTAACCAAAGCACCAGGCGATCCATCAAGGAGGACGCCCCGTCTATCCGATGCATGGTGAAATTCGTCCCCCGACATACTCCACTGGATAAGTGTGCGCATGCGACTGAAGGAAAAGCAACCGATATTGAAGCAGTGAAACAGTATTGCCCGAGAATTATGCGCGATTTCGGGACAGGTCGGGACAGATGGCGCTTCCGTCCGGCGATCTGTAAGGAAGCGGGATGGCGACGTTGATTACTCCGGCTCTGGTCTGTGCCCTGCGTGGCCATGGGGAACATGGCGCGATCGCGCGACTGTTGACGCCGGATCATGGTCTGGTCGCGGGCTATGTGCGGGGTGGGCGGTCGCGGGCGCTGCGCCCGGTGCTGTTGCCCGGCAACGCCGTCAAGGCCGAGTTTCGCGCGCGGACCGAGGAGCAACTGGCCGGGCTGACCGTGGAACTGGACCATAGTCGCGCGCCCTTGCTGGCCGAGCCTTTGCCCGCCGCCGCCATCGACTGGGTCTGCGCGCTGACGGCGGCTGCCCTGCCGGAGGGGACGCCCTATCCGGCGCTCTACCAGGCGCTGGACGGCGTGCTGGGCGCTGTAGAGGCGGCCCCGGCGGCGCGGGGATGGGCGGTGGCGCTGATCCGTTATGAATTGCTTCTGCTGGCGGAATTGGGATTTGGGCTGGACCTGACCCGTTGCGCGGCGACGGGGGGGCAGGAGGATCTGGCCTTTGTCAGCCCGCGCAGCGCGGCGGCGGTGAGCCGGGCGGGAGCTTTGGGCTATGAAAAGCTGCTGCTGCCCTTGCCCGCCTTTCTGCTGGAGGGCGGGATGGGAGACTGGCCCGCGATCCTCGACGGTTTGCGGCTGACCGGCTTCTTCATCGAGCGGTCCGTGCTCACCGACTGGCGCGCGCAAATCCTCCCCTCGCGCGAGCGGCTGGTGGATCGGCTCAAAAGAGCGGTTGCCTAAGCGGGTGGGGCTTCATAAGGGGCGGGCACGAGATTGAAGGAGTTGCACCATGTTGATCGCCCTGTTCCCCGGAGATGGTATCGGTCCCGAAATCGTCGCGCAGGCGAAGCGCGTACTGGACGCGCTGGCGATTGACGGCCTCACCTATGAGGAAGGGCTGGTGGGCGGCGCGGCCTACAAGGCGGTGGGCCATCCCTTGCCGCCCGCGACGCTGGATCTGGCGAAACGCGCCGATGCGATCCTGTTCGGCGCGGTGGGCGATCCGGACTGCGACTCGCTGGAACGGCACCTGCGTCCCGAACAGGCGATCCTGGGCCTGCGCAAGGAACTGGGTCTCTTCTCCAACCTGCGCCCGGCCAAGGTTTTTCCCGAACTGGCCGACGCTTCCGCCCTGAAGCATGAGGTGGCCAGCGCCATCGACCTGCTGATCGTGCGCGAAACCAATGGTGACGTCTATTTCGGCGAAAAGGGCATGCGCAAGACGCCGGAAGGCCTGCGCGAAGGCTATGACATCATGTCCTATAATGAGGAGCAGGTGCGCAAGATCGCGCATCAGGGCTTTCAGGCGGCGCGCGCGCGCCGGGGCAAGCTCTGCTCGGTGGACAAGGCCAATGTGCTGGAAACCAGCCAGCTCTGGCGTGACGTGGTGATCGAGGTGTCGGCGGATTACCCAGATGTCGCGCTGAGCCATATGTATGTCGACAACGCCGCGATGCAGCTGGTGCGCAACCCCGGCCAGTTCGACGTCATCGTCACCGGCAACATGTTCGGGGACATCCTTTCCGATCAGGCGAGCATGTGCGTCGGTTCCATCGGCATGCTGGCGTCGGCCACGCTTAACGACAGCAACCAGGGTCTGTACGAGCCGATCCACGGTTCCGCGCCGGATATTGCCGGGCAGGGCAAGGCCAATCCGCTGGCAACGGTCCTGTCGGCTGGCATGATGCTGCGTTACTCGCTGGGTTTGCCGGAACAGGCCGACCGCATCGAGGCCGCCGTGGCCAAGGCCCTTGCCGATGGCGCGCGCAGCTTCGATCTGGGCGGCACGATGAGCACGGTCGAAATGGGCGACGCGGTGCTGGCGGCGCTGGCGTAAGGATAGCGATATGAAGCGCAAGAGCGGACAGAATCCGGAAATCACCAGGAACTGGCGTCCAGCCACATTGGCGGTGCGCGGTGGCAGCGCGCGCAGCGAATGGGGCGAAACCTCCGAGGCGCTGTTCCTGACCAGCGGCTATAGCTACGACCGGGCTGAGGATGCAGCGATGCGCTTCGCGGGCGAGCAGCAGGGCATGACCTACAGCCGCCTTCAGAACCCCACGGTGGAGATGCTGGAAAAGCGCATCGCCCTGCTGGAAGGCGCCGAGGCATGCCGCTCCACCGCGAGCGGCATGGCGGCGATGACGGCGGCTTTGCTCTGTCAGTTGTCGGCGGGCGACCATGTGGTGGCGGGCAAGGCGCTGTTCGGCTCCTGCCGCTGGCTGACGGACACGCTGCTGCCCAAGTTCGGGATCGAGACGACCACCGTCGACGCGACCGACAATGCGGCATGGGAAGCGGCGATAAAGCCCAATACCAAGGTCTTCTTCTTCGAAACCCCGGCGAACCCGACCATGGACGTGGCGGACATGGCCGCGATCTGCGGCATTGCCAGGGCGCATGGCATTACCAGCGTCGTCGACAATGCCTTCGCGACTCCCGCGCTCCAGCGTCCGCTGGAATTCGGCGCGGACGTGGTGGCCTATAGCGCGACCAAGATGATGGACGGGCAGGGCCGCGTGCTGGCGGGCGCGATCTGCGGCACCGAAGAATTCATCATCAACACGCTGCTGCCCTTCCACCGCAACACCGGGCCGACGCTCAGCGCCTTTAATGCCTGGGTGGTGTTGAAGGGGCTGGAGACGCTGGACCTGCGCATCCGCCGCCAGAGTGAAAATGCACTGAAGGTTGCGAAATTCCTCGAAGGCCGGGTGGCGAAGGTTCTCTATCCGGGCCTCGAAAGCCATCCGCAACATGCCCTGGCGATGCAACAGATGGATATGGCCGGACCCATCTTCTCGCTGTATGTCGGCGGTGGCCGGGCGGAGGCGCATGGGCTGCTCAATGGTCTCGAACTGGTGGACATCAGCAACAATATCGGCGATTCGCGTTCGCTGATGACGCATCCCGCGTCCACCACCCATTATGGCATGGCGGAAGCGGCGCGGCTGGAAGTCGGCATTACCGAGGATATGCTGCGGCTCAATGTCGGACTGGAAGACCCGGCCGATGTGATTGAAGATCTTGATCGCGCTCTGAAGTCGATAGGGCGTTGACGGGACAGGGGTGAAGGGCGCATTTCTTGGACGTGAACACACTTTTTCCTTTCCACGCCATCACGCGCGACATCAGCGTGCATGTGGCTGTCACCTTCCTGCCTGAACAGTCGGAGCCGGACCGTGGCCGATGGTTCTGGGCCTATCACATCCGCATCGAAAATGACGGGAGCCAGCCGGTGCAACTGCTGACCCGTCACTGGGTCATCACCGATGGGCGGGGCACGCAGCATCGGGTCGATGGCGACGGCGTGGTGGGCGAACAGCCGGTGATCCAGCCCGGCAAGAGCTACGACTATGTATCGGGCTGTCCGCTCAATACGCCTAATGGCTCGATGAAGGGCCATTATCACATGATCGGCGCCAGCGGCGAGACGTTCGACATCGCCATTCCCCATTTCGCGCTGATCGCCCCGGCGGTGGCTGAATGAAGCGTACCCATTTGCCGCTGAATGGCCTGCGTGTACTGGACGCGGCGGCGCGGCATTTATCCTTCACCAGGGCGGCGGATGAACTGGCGGTCACGCCTGCCGCCGTGGGGCAACAGATTCGCGCGCTCGAAGACCTGTTGGGCGTCGTGTTGTTCCGCCGCACGCCCAAGGGGCTGGAACTCACTCCTGAAACGGAGGCAGGGCTTGCCGCCCTGCGCGCCGGTTTCCTGGAGTTTGAGGAAGCGGTGCGCGCCATGCAGGCGGGTCAGTCCAGTTCCTCCCTCACCATCGCCGCGCCGCGCGATATCACGGCCAAATGGCTCCAGCCGCGGCTGGCGGGCTATGCGGTGAGCCAGCCCGACCTCAAATTCGCGCTGGTCGCGGCGGATGAGGCGCTGGATTTCACCGAAGCCAATCTGGACCTTGCCCTGCGCCTTGCCGAAGGGCCGGGGGAGAATGAAGGCATCCGGCTGGGCGAGGCGGCCTTCGTCACCATCGAAGCGGCCGAAGGCGGGCCCGATCACCGCATCGAATGGCCTGGCTGCCCCAGGGGGGATACGCCCGCGACGATCCGCGTCGCCGATGCCGGGCTGGCGATCGAGGCGGCGGCCAATGGCTTTGGCCATGCCTGCGTGCCGCTGCTGCTTGCGGAAGCGGACATGGCGGTGGGCCGGGTGAAGCAGCTTGGCGATGTGGCGCCGTCGACCTTGGCCTATTGGCTGATCGCGCCGCTGCCGCAATGGCGGCAAAAGAAGGTCAAGGCGCTGGTCGAGGCGCTGACCGGATAAGCCGTCGCATTTTATTAAGCCTCCTGCGGCAAGATGGCGGCAGAGGGAATGTGCAATGACCTTTAATGGCGGCAGGAAATGGGCTTCGGGGGCGGCGCTGCTGCTGTGCATGGCCGCGCCGGTGCGGGCGCAGGCGCCCTATGTGCCCGACGTGACCGAAGCGCGGGAGAAGGAGTGGCGCAAACTCGTCGCGGCATCGCAGGCGGCCTATTCGGGGGGCAAGGCGGCGGACGGGATTGAAAGCGCGCGCAAGGCGCTGGCGGTGGCGGACGAACTGTTCGGCAGGGACGACCCCCGCGCACTGATTTCCGCCAACGACCTTGCGTTGCAACTCGATTCGACCGGTCATTTCCGAGAAGCGGAAAGCCTGTTCCGGCGCGTGTTCGACAGCTATTTGCGGACGCGGGGGGAGGACGACCCCAACACCCAACTGGCCATCGAAAATCTGGTCGATTTCTACATGGCGCGCAAACGCTATGACGCTGCGGCGCCGCTGGCCGATTATGCGCTGTCCACTTTTCGCCGCACGACCGGCACGGCCAGCGATCGCAGCCGGCGTATGGAGCGCATCGTTGCTGCCATGCCGAAGCCTGCTGAGGAACAATCGTCTCCGGCTTCCGCTGATATCGTGGAAAAAATGTCGATGACCGCAAAAGAAGAGGCAGCGCCGATCCAGCCATGAATGGCGGATTTCCTATCGTTGCGACAAGGTAACGGCAATTGGTTAACCTAAGATATAAGTCATCGGTCCAATTGAGAAAAACAGCATAATCGCTATGCCCGATTCTCGTCGGAGGGGCATTGATTTTCCATAGCTTATCGCCAGTCACAGGCCGACTGGACGAAGCCGGGAAAGGCTCCGAACGATAAGCCTATGGGTCGCAACATGGGGGGGGCGACTGGCTGATTAAGCCGGTCGCCCTTTTAATTTCGGGTCGGATGGGACGAGACGCTTGAGAGACGCGGCGAGTCGTCGAGTCGATCCGGCTTCAACGATGATTGTTAACCATGAGTGCGATGCCGGAATAGGCGGTCAGATACAGATTCGGTGAGAAGTCTATATCTTTAGTAATAATCATTAAGTAAATTTTGTCCGGATATCGCATTAAAATGGTTAACAAAAGTTGAATCTGCGTGACTCGATTTGCCGGTGCCTAATAAGATCAATCCCAGGGTCAGTAAAAGATAAAAGCAGTTGGTTAATCCGGGGCGGTAGTCGACCTGGCAAAGGTCCTACCGGCGGGAGATCGTTGGCAACGGGCAATAGCTGATCCGCTAATTGCCGCAATGTCTGGAAGGTTTCGACCAAGTGCGGCGACGCATTTCGGGGCGTAACCCTCCGTGCGCTCTTCCCATGCCCCTGCAGACTGGGGATGGATAATGGATTTCGAGCGCGCCTTACAGAGCGAAGTCAACGCCGATCACGAGCAGGCCCTGCATCCGCAAGCCGCCGCGCTGGCCGCAAAAGGAAAGGCGATTCATCCCGGCAGAATGCATCATCACACGGGTCCCGTGCAGACGGTCACGCCCGATGCGCAAGGCGTGGTGGTCCTGCCCGCCGGCACGGACATCAACCGGATCGAGGTCGAAGGCCGCAATCTGATCGTGCACTTGCCCGATGGCACGGACCTGCTGATCGTGGACGGCGCGGTGGTCGTGCCGCAGCTTGTGGTCGGCGATGTCGAAATCCCCTCGGTCAACCTTGCCGCGCTGCTGATCGGCGAGGAGCCGCAGCCTGCCGCTGGTCCGCCGCGCAGTTCGGGCGGCAATTTCGCCGGCCCCGACGGAACGGTCGGCGATCCCCACGGTCTGGGCGATCTGCTGCCTCCCACGGAATTGCAATTCACTCAGCCCGAGCAGCGGGAAATCCTGCCGATTGCGCCCAACAGCCAGCCGGAAGTGACGATCGTCACGCCCGACCAGCCCGCCGGTGCCATCGACGCCACCGCGGGCGTCAGCGAGGCGGGACTGCCCGCGCGCGGCAGCGAGCCGGCCGGCTCGGCAACGGGGAACGGCAGCGATCGCACCAGCGGCACGATCCACCTATCCGCTGCCGACGGCCTGGCAGGCGTCACCATCAACGGCGTGACGATCGCCACGGTGGGGCAGACGGTGACGACGCCGCTCGGCGTGCTGACGATCACCTCCATCGCGGATGGGGCGATCGGCTATAGCTATGTGCTGAGCGACAATGTGGTCGGCACGCCGCCAGCCGAGATCTTCACCGTGGTGGTGACGGACAGGGACGGCGACCATGCGACCGCGACGCTCACCATCGCCATCGCCGACGATGCGCCCCTTGCCGTCAATGACGTGGACAGCGTGACGGAGGACGGCCCGCTGGTCGCGGACGGCAATGTGTTAACCGGCCATGGCGGGTCGGATGCAAACGCGACCGATGGCGCGGCCGATGTGCAGGGCGCCGACGGCGCGACGGTGACGACGGTCGGCACCTTCCAGGGCGCCTATGGCGTGCTGACGCTGGGCGCGTCGGGCGCCTATACCTATACGCTCGCCAACGACAATGCGGCGGTGCAATATCTGGTGCCCGGCCAGACGCTGACCGACAGCTTCAGCTATACGATCACCGATGCCGATGGCGACACGTCCACCGCGACGCTGACCATCACCATCAATGGCGCGGATGACGGTATCACTATCACCGGCCTGAACGCCGCGCCCGGCGCGGATGGCGCGGAAGTGGTGGTGCTGGAAAGCCACCTGGCTGACGGCAGCGCTCCCGACGCGGCGGCGCTGATCCATGGCGGCACATTCGGCGTCAGCGGCGCGGACGGCATTGCGACCGTGACGGTGGGCGGCGTGACGGTGCTTTCGAACGGCGCTTTCGTCGCCGGGCAGGTGGTGACGACGCCGGTGGGCACGCTCACGATCACCGGCTTCACCGCGACCGCCTCGCAAAGCGGCGTGCCGACCGCCGGCACCTTCACCTACAGCTTCGTCCTGACCGATAACAGCCTGGCCCACGACGCGGCGGGTATGGACAGCATCTTCCAGAGTGTCGCCGTGGTCGCGACCGACCGCAACGGTTCGACCGCCAATGCGACGGTCGATGTGCAGATCGTCGATGACGTTCCGGTCGCCCATGACGATGTCGATGTCGTGGCGGCGGGCAGCTATGGCCCGGAAACCGGGAATGTCGTCACCGGCGCAGGCACGGTTTCGGGCGCTGCGGGCGCGGATGTTACCGGCGCAGATGGCGCCGTGGTCGCGACCGCCGGCATTTTCCACGGCACTTACGGCACGCTGACGCTCGATGCGGACGGCAGCTACAGCTATGTGCGCGCAGCCGGGACGCCGGGCGGCGTCAGCGACAGCTTCAACTATACGCTGCGCGACGGGGATGGCGATACCTCCACCGCCACGCTGCGGATCGATATCGCCGATAGCGGCGTCACCATCAACTCGATTCCCAACGGAGGCGCAGGCGCGGTCGTCGATGAAGCCGGCCTGACAAATCCGGCCGGTTCCCAGGCCGGCAGCGGCCTCAACATGACGGCTGGCACCATCACCTATTCCGCGCCCGACGGCCCGGCGACCGTGACCATCAACGGCATGCCTGTTGTCCAGGGCACGCCGATCGTCACCGACAAGGGCATATTGACGATCACCAACGTCAGCGACGGGGCTATCGACTATAGCTACACCCTGACCACCAATACGTCGGGCGATCATGTGACGGACAGCTTCACCGTCACGGTCACGGATGTCGACGGCGATCATGCGACCGATACGCTGACCATCGCCATCATCGACGACGTGCCGACCGCTGTGAACGATGTCGACTCCGTGCGTGAGGACGGGCCGCTGGTGGCGGACGGCAATGTCATCACCGGATCGGGCGGGCAGGACGCCAACGCCACCGATGGCAATGCCGATGTGCAGGGCGCCGATGGCGCGCATGTGACCGGCATTGCCTTCGGCGCGACGGCAGGTACGGTCGGAACCGCTTTGCCCGGCACCTATGGAACGCTGCTGATCCAGCCGGATGGCCATTATATCTACACGCTGAACAATGAAAATGGCGTGGTGCAGGGCCTGGACAAGAACCAGACGCTGACGGAGACCTTCACCTATACGCTGACCGATGGCGACGGCGATACGTCCAGCGCGACCATCGCGATCACCATCCAGGGCAACGACGATGGCGTGACCATCGGCGGCCTTGGCGGCCAGGGCGCCGAGGAAACGCTGTTCGAAAGCAACCTTCCGGGCGGCAGCGCCGAAAATGCGGCCGCTCTGACCCAGACGGGCAGCTTCACCCTGTCCGCGCTGGACGGTGTGGCGACGATCACGGTCGGCGGACAGGCGATCTTCGGCGCAAGCGGCTTTATCAGCGGCGTCACTCTCGCCAATTCCTATGGCACGCTGACCGTCACCGGTTTTACGCCCACCATCGGCGCGGACGGCGACGTCATCGGCGGGACGGTCAGCTACAGCTATACGCTGGGCGACAATACGTTGCTGCACATGGGCGCCAATGACGCCAGCCTGACCGACAGCTTCGCGGTTGTCGTGACCGACACGGACGGGTCGAACGCCACGGCCAGCCTGGACATCACGGTCGTGGACGATGTGCCGACCGCGCATGACGACATAGCGCTCCAGCCCGCTGAAAATGTCGCGGTCGAGATCAATGTTCTCGGCAATGATATCCAGGGCGCGGACGGCGTCGATCCCGCCAGCGGCGTCGCACTGGCGACCGGTCCGTCGCAGGGCGATGTCGTCTACAAGGGCGGCGGCGTCTTCGTTTACACGCCCCATGGCGGTGCGGAGGGAACGGACAGCTTCACCTACACCATCACCGATGGTGACGGCGATCATTCGACGGCGACGGTGACGATTACCCTGGCCGGGGATTCCAAGCCGACCGTGACAGTGGGCGATCTGACGGTTTCGGAGGCAGGCCTGCCGCTTGGCACGGACCCAAGCGGCGGCAGCGCAACCGCCGACGGCGCGATGACCATCACCACCGGCGGCGACACGCTCGCCAAGGTCGAGGTTCAGGACAGGCTGGGCAATTGGGTCGATGTGACGGGGGCAAGCACCGGTGCGCCGGTTCAGGTCGACGGCGCGGCTGGAACATTGCTCGTTACCTCCGACGGGGCGGGGCATTACAGCTACAGCTATACGCTGCTTGTCAACGATCCGACCCATCCGGATAATATCACCAGCGATGGCGACGGCATCAGCGGTGCCGCCGATCCCAAGGCAGGCGACAGCTTCGCGGTTCGGGTGACGGACAGCGACGGCGACGTGTCGCCCAGCGCCAACATTCATGTAACCGTACTGGACGACGCGCCGACGCTCAGCCTCGACGGGCAGAGCAGCGTGGTCGAAGGCGGAACGGCGACCGGCAACTGGTCGGAAGTCATCGGCGCGGATCAGCCGGGCGCCAGCACGGTCGTCGTCTTCGGCGGCAACAGCTATGCGATTGGCGCTGCCATTGACACCGGTTTTGGCACGCTGACGGTCAAGGCGGACAACACATGGACGTTCGCTTCGCACAATAATATCGATAACAGTCTCAATCCCTCGATCAGCTTCGACATCAAGGTGA